>JAAXKQ010000004.1 GCA_025612245.1 Ignavibacteria bacterium | reverse complement strand
ATAATTTTATAGTTTCAACATTTAATCAATTACACGGAAATCTTGATACTTCCTTAATTTACAGGGCTTTTCAGTTTTTATTGTTATTATAAATTCAAATAGTAAGCCGGTCAAAATCCAGAAATCCTTAAACGCCTTTTTGTTTTGCATTTACAAAATATTGTCTTATACCCAGCATAGGAGTAAGGCTATCCGGCATGCTCCGGAAAACGTTATTTCCTTTGAATAGTTTTAATGTTTTAAGTGATATGGGACGTTCTTAAAACAATTTCCTTAGCAAGCTCCTCTGCTCTTTTTTCTATCGTCTTTTCAAGAGAGCCTTCAGCCGGAATAAAACCATACACAAAGCGGCAGCCGAGAGCTTCTGCAACTTCTGTGATTTTCCCTATTGAAATTGTGCCATCCTTTTCATGCAACTCAAGCTTTTTGACACTTTGCGGACTGATTTTTAATCTTTTAGCAAGCTGTTTCAATGACATATTCAGGGACTTTCGTATCGTATTAATCCATCCGTCAGATGGAACATTAAAAGAATTCACGGCGATCTGAATTGCCTTTAACCTTGCATCACGCTGTTCTATGACAAGCCTTTGTTTTTCAAAATCCATACATTCACCTGTTGTGTCTATACAAAAACAAGCCTACAGGTTGATATTTCAAAGATATTTTTCAGCTTATAGGCTAATTTTTATTGAACTTTTATCAGCCTATAGGTTGAATAATATTTGCATTTTGTAGGTTTTCTGCAATTAATGATTAAATAGTCTGGTTTACTTAACTTCTGTGCCCATCCATGCACCCTAATTTTTTCTGTGTACGGATTATAATTATTTATACCTAAAACCGGTAAAAATAATTGTCGCCAAACGGCAAATCTAAATGTCGCTAATCAAATAAATCATTCGTTTGACAGGAACAAGACCTATATAATGTTTTATTCATATCCTTTATAAGGTAAAACTCTTATATGAGAGTCTGAAATTATTAATAACCCGCTTTCTTGTCATAATATAATCTTTCAATGTATTCTCCATTATATTTAATGCATCATTGGGTTTCATCACCGATATTTCACTCTCTCTTTTGCTTCCTATACTTTTAATTGAGGTTCCAATTCTTAACCCCCCATTTTTTGTTATTATCCATCTATCATGAATAGGTTTATTATTGTTATCCTCAGGAATCCAACAAAATATTATTTTCGTAAATGGGGGAATTTCAGCTGATATTTTTTTCCAATAATTCTTGTACTCCTCTTCTACATTATATTTGGGGCCATCCTCAGAACCTAAAACATTTATTTCTATAGACTCATTTACTTCTTTTATAATTTTCAATATTTCAAGATCTTCTTTTTGAAAATAAGGATCTGCAATAATAATGAACTCATCAAGCTCATCGCGCATCCATTCTCTAATAAATGCTATTGCTTCCTCCTTTGTTTTAGGCTTAAATAATTTGTTAGTTGCAAACTCTTCGTCGATAAAATAATTACGAAATGATTTTTCATTAATTTTTCTTCTTTGAGATAACAATTCAATTAAATTTGTAGCATTAACTGCCTCCTTAAAGTTATTCTTGTGCAAATCAGAAACCGTACCTTCTAGCAACTTCTGTTTATAAGTACGGGAACAATTGCTTAAATAATATGAAAAAATAGGAAAGACCTCATGTAGGGGTAATTTATTGCCAATTCTCAACAATTTAATAAGCTCAGATATTTTCCTTGTAGTAATCATATCAGAATTCAAGGCTTTTAAGGCATATGATACACCCATAACAACCATTCGATAGTTCCCCCTTTCTCTTTCCTGTAATTCTTCATTATTTTTTATTTTACTTGAGATTTCTAACGCCTCAAAATGATCTTTCAATAGTCTTGCTATCCTGTTTTTTTTGTTATCACAATCTATTGTTTTTATTAAATCCCGAGCAAATGCAGGATCTAGTCTGTATACAGAATCAATTATATTTCTTTGAGCATTGTATATTTCTTTTCCATCATCTAATTCATATGATATTGTAAAAGCTTTATTTATTACATTTTTCCACTTACTCCTACCTACATTTACATTGTACATTTTGTCAGATATATCAATTACACGTTCTACAAATTCATAATGTATTTTTAGTTCATCTAATTCGCGTATAATATCATCAAATAATTGTTGTTTTAATTCCCCCCCCTTTTTAATCTTATCAAATGGAATGTCTTCTAATAATACTGATTTTACAAAAATAATATCTGAATTGTTAGGTATTTTATTAGATTCTTCTATCAGACTCTCCCAATTAACACTTCTTTTCAATTTGCCAACTTTCGCTTTCGCCAATAACTTGTAACCTTGATGTTTTATATTAATGTTATCAGGTAATTTATTTTCAATAAGGGTTTCTAATTTATCAGTAAGATCATTAATTTGCGGATTGGATAAATTCTCTTTATTGTTTAAGATAGCTTTACAAATGCTGTCTATCTGAACATACATCGTGGCATCTGTTTGAATTAGGTTCAATGCACACAAAGCTTTTGTGAGATCATTATAGTCACAATTATATTTATATAACTCCTGCTCATACACTTCGAAAGGAATTCTTTTTGTCACATAATAATCACAGATATTTGCATAGACTTTATCTCTCCAATCAGCAGATACTCTCTTTGAATATTCTATTGACAAATCAGGATTATATAAGTGTATTAAAGTGATTGACGCTAATACTGGTTCCAAATCAATATTTTCATTAAGCAATCCAGCAAATAATGGAAGAATATGGTCGTTTAATATCTTTTTGCCAACTTCTTCGGAATTATGTGCATATGCATAAAAACCTATCATTGTCCATAGTGTTAGTTTTTCAATTTCAGAAGGAATTCGATTTATTAAGTCCTCAATTATTTGATAGTCCTTTGCTGTGTTGTTTCGAGATATTAGTAATCCGTTATATGCTTTAATAATAAGACTTATACTATTGAGATATGTATAAGCTATTAATTTTGAATCAATCCAAGTATTACTTTTAATTTTTTCAACTTCTGTAAATAATGTATTTGCAAATTTTTGATTAACGCCAGCTAACTCCGAACAAATAATAAATCCTTTATCTATTCTATCCCATTCAGCTTCGATTTCATTCCAACTTGCAATAATCTTTCTCTCATATATATTTGCGATTTTATTCTTCCAGTCATCGTTTTTAGAAACTATTCTATACGATAAAATATATCCATCTACTTTTTCTGAAGAGTTTTCAATTAATTCAACTTTTTCCATAAAATATATCAATTCTTTTATTATATCATAATGCAATCTTTTAGCTTCAGCAAATCGTTCCAATATTCTCAAATAATACAATTGTTTTGGATAATAATGTTCAAAGGATGTTTCTATTTTTTTAAGAACTTCAATTTTAATATGCTTTAAATTATTATTTAAGTATGAATCTAAAATTAGTAATCTTGCTTTGTCACGCCTTATTACTGTATTGATTTGAGTTGATATTTTTAATCCCAGCAAAGGATTTCTTTTTGCAATTGTAGTTAAATAATATTGACTAACATTATAATGATCGGCAGTTGTAGTGTACAATATATTAGATAGTTCTTTAATTCTTCTGTGCACAAATAAACTCTTACTTTTTAGTTCATCATGCTTTAGCACAATTAATTTTGAATATATTTCAGCAAATGATTCTAATTTAGTTAATACATCATTTAGTCCCTCTACCTCCTTAATTATTCTATTGATTGTTAAAATTGATTTGTTTTTATTAAATGACAGTTCAGTATCAAATATATTGAGTTCATAAATATATTTATTTTTAGTTAACCCAAGATTGTGCAGATCCTTTTCTATTAGTTTAAACCGTTTATATAATAGCTCCTTTTTACCCGCATTTTTGACAAAGGGCAATTGAAAAGAAAGATCCTTTAATATATCAAAGGTGATAGTTTCTTCTGCAGATAATGATACTAATTCATCTAAAGCAGCATCAATCACAATTTCCACTGTTTCAATATTACTATGGTTATTGTTTAACCATAATCTAAGTAAACGTAATCTTTCCATGGAATCGGAAAGTTTTTTTACTTCTTCTAATACTTTTATTGCAGAATAATTGCCGACCAAAAATGATATAGCTCTATTTATTTTCCTAATTAAAGGATTATGTATACTTTCTATTGCTTCTAATGGTTTAGGTCTATCTGAATTCCCATTATCTTTATTATTTATATCAATTGCAGCTGTGGATAGCTTCGCAATAACCCAATCATTAATGTTCTTTTCCGATACATTCCCGGATGACTTTTCTATCATTTCAATTGCAAGATTTGGAATAGCAAATAATAAATCTGATACAATATCATATATTTTGTTACCCACTGAAGTCAAATCTGTAACATGATATAAATCCTGTATTAAATTTATTAATTCTTCATCAACTTTATTTCTAAATTCTTTTTGTTTTCTTGCGATTAATGCTAACAAATGAAGTCGATCCACTTTTAGCACTGCACTATTTGCTAAAGAAATTGCTCCATAAAAGTCATCTATTGAGATTCTTGCGTTTATTTCTGATTCCCAGAATAAATAATTATCTAATTCATTGACTATGCTGCCTTGAATTGAATATCTCCACATCTCGATGAATTTACTTTTTTCTTCTGAAGCTTTTACACCTAATTCTAAGCTTTCATTTACTTTTTCTAATGTACCTGTACTGTCTAAAATATTTTTTAAATATTCTTCATCAATTAATTCTATGATCTTTAGCCAATCCCTTTTTTTTGCGTAATACTTAGATAATTCGTATTTACGTTTTATTGAGTCTTCACTGGCTAGGTATTTAATTACTAGGTCATCTATCTTGTTTTTGTTTGCTCTTAAGATATTGCTAAAATATTTCTTGTGAGCTTTTGAAATAAAATTTAGTCCGGTATTTGAGTACTCAAGAACAGAAATAGTATCTATAATTATTTTCGTATTCTCAAGACTTAATGAACAAATTTTTGAAAGATCTTCTAATTGAAGAGAAATTTCGCTTAATGCCAATATTGAAAGAATAACATTGGTTGAGGGATCATCTAAGTTGATCTTTTCACAATCTAGATCCAGCCAATTTGTATATGTTGTAGTTTGACTAATATTATTTAATGAATAACCTTCATTCTTGATAAGTCTTTTTAGTGTATTTAACCTACCTGGGAATCCTTTAGTTATTTTTAATAGATCTTGCATATCCAAATTTAATGGTTCAGATAATCCTAAATATTTTATAATTTCTAAACCTGAAAAACCTGCCAAATGAATGACTTTACATTCTTGAGATTTAAGCTTTGAAGAGATATTGGAAAAGTCAGTTTGTTTTCCTGTAATGATTAATTTTATAAACTCCTCGCCAATTGGTAAAATATCAAACAATCTTTTAATAAAGTCTGGATCATCATTTACTTTACTTTCTAATCCATCAATGACTAAAATCATTCTATTAGCCTTATTTTTTAACATCTTTCGTAACTGAAATATATATTGTCGATATTGTTCAACTGTTACAAAATTTCCTTTTTCATCAGGAGATTGATTCTCTTTTAAAATGTATCTTATTTGCGAAACAACATTTGTACAATAATATTCAATTTGGTAGTCAATTGAATTTAGGGTATTAAAAAAGACAGAGATCGTTTGATCTGGATATTTTTTTGCAAATTGAGCACAGAGAGTAGTTCTTCCAGAATCCTCTTCTCCATCAATAAAAATGATCTGTGCTTTTTGAAATAAAAAGTCTTCAATTTGTAATAAATAATTATCTCTACAAATTAAATTATCCCAATCTTTGTTAGGAAATCCTATAGAATAATAGGTGTTGTCGATTAGTTCAGTATCTAATAATTTCATTTGTCAATCCCTTTTATATTATTATTTTTTAGTAACTTATCGAATAAATGAATAGTATTAGTTGTTAATGATAAAACCTTTTCAAAAGGATAAAACTAAAGACAATGAATAATTTTCTAACTTTAACAAATTATTATAGAAACAAAGTGTTGTAATGATTAAGTTGGAAAAGGAATTTCAAAATACTTATTTATGTATAATAAATCAAAGGAGATTCCTTACCAATGAAACCGAAGAGAACATTTACCCCGGAACAGAAGATGGCTGTATTAAGAGAGCTGCTTGAAGAGAGCTGCTTGAAGAGAAAATTCCTATAAGCCAGCTTGCCGAAAAGTACCAGATCCATATTAACGACATTTATAACCGGAAGAAGAAGCTCTTCGAGAGTGCTTCTGACATATTTAATTCAAATAAATCAAAGAACAGCACTAAATCAGAATCAGAAGAAAAGGTTAAGCGCCTGGAAGACAAGCTTAAAAAGCGGAATGAAGCCATAAACTATCTTCTCAAGGACAACATAGTATTAAAAAAAAGTATCGATGGGGAGAGTTGAACTCCCAGTTGTCGAGCCCGACACAAGGGACAGTGTGGTTCACTTTGTCCGCATGATCCATGAGAAAACAGATATTGAGTTTAACAGAATAATCCATATGATCGGCATTCATCAGTCCAAGTTCTACAGCTGGACCTCAAGGCTGGGCAAACCTAACGAACATAACTCTAAGCAGCCGAAGGCACACTGGCTCTTGGAGGAGGAAAAACAGACTTTTCTTACCTACGCTAAAGAACATAAAGGTGAAGGCTACAGGCGCCTTACCTATATGATGATGGACAGAGTGACATTGTGGCCGTAAGTCCTTCTACTACTTACAGATTGCTAAAAGGCTACGGGCTCTTAGACGAGTGGAACAATGTCAAAACATCCAAAAAGGAACGGGATTTATTCAGCCTGAGAAGCCGCATGAGCACTGGCACACGGATATTAAATATGTCAACTTTCACGGGTCATTTTTGTTCTTAATCTCGGTCATTGCCGGATACTCCGGGTTTATTGTTCATCATGAGCTGAGACTTAACATGCAGGAGTATGATGTTGAACTTACAATACAAAGAGCTCTTGAGAAATATCCTGGAGTTACTCCCAGGATAATCAGTGACAACGGGAGCCAGTTCATCAGCCGTGACTTTGCCGAGTTCTTAAAGTTTGTTGGTCTTGATCATATACGTACATCGGTCAACTACCCTTGAGAGTAATGGCAAGATAGAGCGCTTCCACAGAACCATCTCAGAGGAATGCCTGACCAGGAAGTCCATGATTGACCTCGAAGATGCATGGCGGCAGATCAGTAATTACATCGAATTCTATAACACCAAGAGGCTTCACAATTCTTTGTTTTATCTTACTCCTGAGGATTTTCTCCTCGGCAGAACTGATGAAAAATTAAGGCTAAGGGAAGATAAACTTCAAAGGGCCGGAAGCTTTAGATCAGCTGAGAGACTCGCTTCTTAAATCCAGCTGGTCTACATTATTTTCTTTAACAAAATTCCTTTTTTGCTTGAACCATTACAATACTAAATGAGTTCTCAAATGCAAATTTACTAATAAACGAATTAAATAGCTTAACTAAAAGATTGAATGAATATAAGGTAAATCATAAAGAGAACTTGCAACAAATCAGAAATGTTGCTACGGCTCACCGAGACACAGATATAATGGAACAAATAAATGTCATTAAATCGATTAAATGGTTTGCAATAATGGACTATCAAAAAAAGTTTGATGATATTCTAAATGACTTAGGAACATTTATGCAAAAAGTAATAAATATTTCTTTGGTAGAAATCGATCGAACAAAATCAAACACAGATCGTTAAAATGAAGGTAGCCGAAGTTCTTAGATAACGATATCAAGCAATCACCTTTGGTGAACTCTCACAGTTAATGTAATAACATTTCGTAATGACCGGATAAAATAAATCTGTACCGGACTCTTTATGTATAATTTAACTCTCTGGTAAATTCTTGGTAAAATTTGCTACAAGAGTGAATTTTTAGTGAGGGAATCATAATAAAAAAGCCTTGCAAATATTTAATTTACAAGGCTTTATAAAAGCGGGGTCGACGAGGCTCGAACTCGCGACCTCCTGCGTGACAGGCAGGCGTTCTAACCAACTGAACTACGACCCCATTTCAATCTTTTTATGAACTGCGGCTTCTTTCTTTACCTTATTGCCGCAAATCGTGTCTATAAATAAAAGAAATTTACTCTTATTAATCAAGTTTTTTTTACAAATTTTTACGAGATTTTTTCGCCCTTTCAACTTCAAACCTCGAACTTCGAACCTCGAACTTTTTTACTTCTCTTCTTCAAATAAATCGTAAAATTCAGCCGGCAACTGCGCCCTTACGTCACTCATCTCCCCTGCCGTTATCGCTTCCCTGATCGCTTCTAAAACCGACCTTGCATGCAGCATCGCAACGGGTATCTCTGTGCCTTCCCTCCTGCTTACACGCGAAAAGAACTCCTCTACCGTAAAACTCTCACCCTTGCCTTCCCCCTGCAGCATCTCCCCTATCTGCCTCGGCAACTGCGCGGCTATGTGCCCCGGCTCATCCCCCGAAAGCCGCTCCTTTAACGTCTCTAAGGTCGCCTTTATGGCTTTTATCACTTCATCCCGGTTGTCCAGCACCGCCTTGCGCTTTACGTCTCTTATGAATTCATCCAATTCCATCTTTCCTCCCTTTCTCCTTTGCTCTCGCCTTACCTCTATATTGAAAAAGTTTGGACTAATTTTCCCCGTAAAAATGGTTCCCCCTTAAAAACCGCCTTTTCCCCCCTGACTTTCCCCCTCTTAAGCGACCAGCCCCTTAGAAATGAAAAAAGCCGCTTGTTTCATTAAAGCGGCTTTTTTCAAGAATTTTTTATTTGCTTACGGCTACTCAGCCTTGTCTGAGGCAAAACTGACGCCTACGGCTTTGGCCGATATTACCGCCTGGGTTGAGGGATTTACAAGCTTCTGCTTCGAAATTGCATCCTCTATCCTTACACTCGTAATCTCGCTTCCTTTTAACGATACCATGCGCCCGAATTTCTTTTTTGCCGCAAGCTCTATTGCATACGTGCCGAATTTGGTCGATAGTATCCTGTCGTAGGGAGTAGGGCTCCCGCCCCTCTGCAGGTGGCCCAATACGGTCACCCTGGTTTCCAAGCCCGTCTCGTCCGCAATCTTCTTTGCAACCAGCTCTCCAATTCCCCCAAGCTGAACGGGATCTGTACGCTTCTTGTCCGTTGCCCTTACAATCATCTGCCCGTCCTCGGGCTTTGCACCTTCGGCAACACATATAATGCTGAAACGCTTTCCCATCATGTCGCGCTGAACTACGCTGTCGTAAACCTTCTTCCACGAAAACGGGAACTCCGGCAGAAGTATTATGTCCGCCCCGCCTGCAAGCCCGCCATGAAGCGCTATCCAGCCGGCATAACGACCCATTACTTCAACTACCATTACCCTGTGATGCGATGAGGCCGTCGTATGAAGCCTGTCTATGGCTTCTGAAACAACGTAAACCGCCGAGTCGTGACCGAACGTCTGATCCGTTGCCTCCAGGTCGTTGTCTATGGTCTTCGGAACACCCACAATGTTCATGCCCATCTGACTTAATTTTTGGCATATGTTCATAGTACCATCACCGCCAATTGCAATCAATGCATCCAGCTTCCAGCCTTCATAATTCCTTATGGCTGCCTTCGATTTATCCATAATTACAATTTCACCGTTTACTTCTTCGGGCCAGTGAAACGGATCACCTTTGTTCGATGAACCAAGTATCGTCCCACCTGTAGCCAGTATGCCCGATACGTCCCTGTTATATAACTGCCTTGCCTTTCCCTGCACCAGCCCTTCAAATCCGTCTTCAATTCCAAAGACTTCCATACCGTAATCATGCGCCGGCTTCGAAACTCCCCTTATTACTGCATTAAGACCTGGACAGTCGCCTCCGCCGGTCAGAATGCCTATTCTTTTTATTCCCGATTTAGATTTCATTTTTACCCGTTTATATTCTAAAATTACCTCATAAATATATGCGCTGAAATTCAAAGTTCAAAGTTCAAAAAGGTTCAAAGCCTGAGATTCGGCGGGAAGCCAAGGACCTATGTATTCCCTTGTCCTTACTTCTTCCTTTTTAATTTTTCCTGCCCTTCTTCCTTTTTAATTTTTCCTGCCCTTCTTCCTTTTTAATTTTTTCTTTTTCCTTTTTAATTTTTCCTTTTTAATTTTTAATTTTTTAATTCTTCCTTTTTCCTTGTTTTCACCCTGCATACGTAAAGAACTCTTCCCCGTTATCTTTTGTGTGTATCAGCAGCATTCTTGCCCTTACCAGTTTGACGAGTGTCCTGGAAGCGCGTCTTTCGGAAATGTTTGCCAGGCGGCTTAAGAGCTTTACGTTAATCGTCTCGTTTTTATCCAGGTAGTCAAAAACTATCTTCTCGTTATTCCCCACAACGTACTTCACCAGCTCCGATTTTTGCGCGTCGGCTCTCAGAATCCTGACCATCTCCTTGCTGGCCAGCATGCTCTTGTCGTTAACGCGTACGTACACCTGGGCTTTTGTAATGTCAAATTCAGGCAGGTAGTCCTGCAGGCGGTGCGGCTTTTCATCCGATTCCGGTATTTCGGCTACAACTATTTCCTTGTTGTAGAGATCTATGTACTCCAGGCGGAACTTTACCGTGGGCTCACAGTACTGCGTGGCGGCTTCCTTAATCAGCTCGGCTTCCCCTTTTTCACTCTGCACTCCTACTATCGTCTTGTCGTCATCAATCCCGAAAATCATGTAGCCGCCTTTCGTATTTGCAAAAGCAATCATTTCCTTGGCAATCTTTTCGTGCGATGAAAACCTCAGCTTGAATTCACAGTGAAGATTTTCGCCCTCTTCTATCATCTGTAATAACTCTTTGCGCCGCATAATATTAAGCCCTAAAAAATTCAGATCCCGGAAGATCAAAACAAATCCCTATTACTTAACACAAAAATTGAGTGTGGAATTCAACTACGCTAAAAATATTCTGTCATTAATATAATTATACGCTTTTCCCAAATAGCCTTGCTACAGGCTCTTTTGCTAGGGAATTGTTACGTCGTTATATCTTCCGCGTATCAGCGAGGCACGATGCAGAACATAAGGGGAGTTATCTGTAGGCTTGTGCTCTAATGGCGAGGGAATTACCGCAGCCAGCCGGGCACACTCATTAAGGGTAAGGGCATCCGGCTCCTTGTTGAAATATTCCAGCGAGGCTTCCCTGATGCCGAAAATGCCGTCACCCCATTCAACAGCGTTTATATAATGCTCAAGCATGGCTTTCTTGCTAACTTCTTTTTCCATCCTTAAGGCTATCATCAGCTCCTTGGCTTTGCGGAACATGTTCTTGTCGGTCCTAAGAAAAAGGTTCTTTGCAAGCTGCATTGTAATTGTGCTCCCCCCCCTGGCAATCCTTTTCCTGCGCTTGTTTACCTTCATCGAATGCTCCAGCTCCTCCCAGTCTATGCCCTTATGCATAAAAAACTTTCCGTCTTCCATGGATACTACGGACCTGAGAAGGTTTGGACTTACATCGTCCAGCGATACCCAGGACTGCTTCGGGTAGTAGAGCATAAAGTGCTCCAATGCCCTTTCTTCCATTACAGAGCTCACCCTGAAGCGGCTGTATTCAATCAGCGGAATGTCAAATGAGGGAATGCACATGTACATTACAAACACAACGTACAATACGCCAAACAGAAGCTTTCTTTGCTGAAGCTTCGGGAGCGCTCTGCCGTATAATTCCCCCAACTCATTCTCCGGAAACTGCATCTTACTTCTCAATCACCGGAGCCTTCTTTTTGGTGTCGTTTACCTTTGTGGAATCCTTTGGCTGTATATTCTGCTTCAGTGTATCCACCGGGGTGCCGTTATTGTTTAGCTGCCCGGGGCCCGTTTTGCCTTTAAGGCTATCCACAGGAACGGTCCTGTTTTTAAGACTATCCGCTGCAGTCTGCCCCGTGCCGGGTGCATTCATCCCGCTTTTATTCTGAGTGTTTCCGGGCAGAAGGTTCTGGTTACCACCCTTATGCTGGTTCTGAAGGTTCTGATTCTGCTGCTGCGTGCCGCCCTGATTTACGTTGGCATTGTTGCCATTAGGACTGTTGCTCAGCGAATCGGCAATACCGGCTCCCTGGTTCAGCTGTTGCTGCTGACTTTCAGGATTATTAAGCTTGTTCTTTGCGGCATTGATTGAATCCCTTACGGCCTGCTCTTTTTTCTTTTCTTCCTTAAATATCTGCAGCTTGCCTTTAACGGCAGAAGCATACTTGCTGGAAGGGAATTTCATTACAACAGAATCGTAAATTGCCGCCGCAGAATCCGGCATGTCCAGGTTGTTTTCGTAAATCCAGCCCGATGCGTAAAGCGCCTTTGGCGCAAAGGACGACTTTGGATACCTGTGGTAAATGCTCCCGAATTCCGAAATGGCTTCTTTATAAAGCGAGTCCTGCATTTTCTTTTCCGCATGAACAAACAGCTCCTCGGCCTCGTCATACTTCAGGTTGATTAAAGGCTTGCCCAGTTTGGCTGCAGCTGCGTTAACAATGCTCTCGTTGTTATAATCGCGGTAGATAACTTCAAAAAGGCTGTCGGCTTTCGCCTTGTTGTCCTTTGTCAGGTAATAAGAAGCCAGCGCATAGAGCGCACGCCCCATGTATGGGTTGCCGGGATAGGCGTCAACTACGTGCTTATAGTAATAGTATGCCGAATCGGACACGTTCAGTTCCGTAAAGAAAAGGCCTCCAAGCTCGTACTCACTTTTTGCCAGAATCGTCTTAACCGAATCGGCACTTATCTTTGGCATCTTGGGCGGGGTTGCCTTTTTTGTCTGCACAGTCTGCTGTGTCTTGGTGGGGTCTTCCCTTCTTGATGAATTCCTGGAATTCGGGTTATCTTCCTTGAACTGCTGGTTCGTTAGCTTGGCCTTTTCCTTGGCAAGGCTGTCCTGCAGCGCCTGCTCCTTATAGTAGGCAATGGAGTCCTGCAAGTAAAGCTGCGGGTCCATAATGTAGGCAAGCTGCCTGTTGTACTGTTTTAAGGCATTGGTCAGGTTGTCATATTTCGTGTAATTCTGCACCTTCCTGGAAGCTTTCTGTGTAAATTCCTGCGGGGCAGCCGAAGACATCGCTTTTTTGTAATAAAAGTTTGCACTGTCGTAATCGGCATGCTGTAATTCCAGTATCTCGCCTTCATAATACTGCGCAATGCCTGAATTGGGCGACTGTTTGAACACAGTATCCACCCGGGCAAACTGGCTGAAGGCATCATCATAACGCTTCATCTGAAGATAGGTTAAGCCTATCTGAATTTCTGTGGAATCCTTGTAGGGATCGTACTTCGAGTCATCTATAATGTTGTCAAATATATTCAGCGAACGCTCAGGGTTGCCTAGTTCTCTTTGCACCCTTCCATACTGAAGTTTGGATAAGTACTCCATGTCGTACGTAGGCGAGTAATCCAGAACTCCGGCAAATGCCCTGGCGGCATCTTCCGGCTTATTCAATTTCAGGTAAGTTCTTCCCATCTCATACATTGCGGCTGCATTTATCTTGTCGTTGTCCGAAACTTTAACAAGCTGCTGAAGGCTTGTTAGAGCGTCGTCGTACTTTTCCTGTGCAAGGAGGTAGGTAATCTGCTCAACGTATGCCTGTGTCATAATTTCATTATCATCACTTTCTTTTGCAGCCTTCTGCACCTCTTCCAGCGTTGAGGCAGCCTGCTCATAATTCTTAAGCCTCAGCTGCGTCTTGCCTATCCAAAGCTGCGTTTCAAGTACAAGATCGCTTTTAGGGAAAGTGGAAATCAGCTCTGTAAATTTTCTTAGTGCTTTCTGGTAATCCTGCTGATAGTAGAAGGATTTTCCAATCATCAGAAGCGCGTCGTCAACAAGGTCCGACTCCGAGTTAAACTGAAGGAGTTTGGAAAGCTTTTCAATAACCTTATTCAATATCTCATTTGTGGTACCAGCGGGGCGCTGCTCGGCGCTGGTGAAAATGTTCTTCTTCTGGTCAATGATGGACTGCTCGGCTTCCTGGAAACTCTTGGCAGCATTATAGTAAACGTTAAAATATGCCGTAAAGTTATTCCATAATCCGCAGCCGGTAAAAACAGCGGGTATAAGGAGAATAGCAATAACAACCAGCTTCCTGGTTAATAATCTCTTTATTGTATGCATAATATAATGTTAAATGTGATGGAAATAGTAGAAGTTTTACAGTGCGTCCCTCCCCGATTCTTCTGTTCTTATGCGGATGGCGTCAATTACTTCTGTAATGAAGATCTTGCCGTCGCCAACCTGCCCTGTCTTGGCTGCACGCAGTATTGCATCAACAGCTTTCTCAACTTTGCTTTCTTCCAAAACCACTTCAATTTTAATTTTAGGAACAAACTCTATCTGGTACTCACTGCCGCGATAAGTCTCCTTATGCCCTTTCTGCCTTCCATAGCCCCGAACCTCTGAAATGGTAAGGCCGCGAATTCCTTCTTCAAGAAGGGCCTCCTTTACTTCGTCGAGCTTAAAAGGACGTATTATGGCTTCTACTTTTCTCATTAAAACCTCTATAAAACAACCGGTTTACGGCATTTTGGGATTGAATATCATATAATTAAATACCACTCTTCTGGCAAGTTTTATTCAGAGCCTCGGAGAGGCGACTTGTCTGTAGCAAGAAAGTCCACCTATCCACACCCCCGGAGTCCCGGAGGAGCTCTATCAAACTATATAATTCCCGAGATTCATTTTGCATAAACCTTTTGAATTATTTAATTAAGGCGTAAACCAACATTAGGGACTGATTTACGCCTTATAATATACAAAATAATACCGAACCTTCAGAAATTATTTGCCGTGACAGTTTTTGTATTTCTTGCCGCTGCCGCATGGGCAGGGTTCGTTTCTGCCGATCTTTTCTTCTACCTGAACCGGCTGAAGCTTCTGTCCTTCACGCCCGGGCTCCTGCTGCGCGCTTCCACCATCGGAAGGCTCTTCGCCGCCGCCGCCCTTGGTATAAACACCCATGTTCGCCGTACTGTCTTTTATTTCCCTTGTACGCTGAACCGGGCGCCTTCTCCTCTGCTGGATCTCTTCGGGAGCCTGAGGCCAGAACTTGAAACAGAATGAAATGACGTCATTTCTTATCAATCCCAGAAGTTCAATGAACATGTTGAAAGCCTCGCCCTTATACTCAATGAGCGGGTCTTTCTGTCCGTATGCCCTTAAGTGAATACCTTCTTTAAGGTCGTCCATCTCACGCAGGTGCTCTTTCCACTTGTCGTCTATAACGCTTAAGACGGCATACCTTTCCAGACGTGCCATGAGCTCGGCACCTATCATCTCTTCTTTTCGCTTGTAGAAGTCCCTGCAGGCTTCCATAATCCTGTCCCTGAGACCGTCTTTTCCAAGAGTGGTAAACTCATCGGGATTGATCTTTACGTCCACCAGAAGGTTCTGCAGTAGTGCTTCCTGTAGCTGGTCTATTTCAACGTTGTCGAAGTGCTTGTCAATAAGCTCCGTTACGTATTCTTCCAGCATGTCCAGTATCTCGCCTTTAAGGCGTTCGCCTTCAAGCGCATGGCGTCTTCTGTTATAGATAACTTCCCTCTGCTGGTTCATAACGTTATCGTATTCAAGAAGTCTCTTTCTTATGGCGAAGTTATTTTCCTCAACTTTTTTCTGTGCGCGTTCAACCGAGCGCGTAATAAGCGGATGCTGAATTACTTCACCTTCCTTAATACCAATTCTTTCCATAACTGACGAGATCCTGTCGCTGCCGAAGAGCCTCATCAGGTCGTCTTCCAGCGAAAGGAAGAATTTCGTTGTACCGGGGTCGCCCTGTCGTCCCGAACGGCCTCTTAACTGGCGGTCAATACGGCGTGCCTCGTGGCGTTCTGTACCAAGGATAAAAAGTCCTCCTTTTTCCCTTACGCCTGCACCCAGTTTAATATCGGTACCACGGCCTGCCATGTTGGTTGCAATTGTAACCGCGCCGGGCTGGCCTGCGTAGGCAACAATTTCAGCTTCCCTCTGGTGCTGCTTTGCGTTCAGCACGTTGTGGGGTATCGCCTTACGTTTAAGCATACGGCTTAGTGTTTCAGATACGTCAACCGAAGTTGTACCAACAAGCACCGGGCGCTGGTCTTTCCTCAGCTCTTCAATTTTTTCAATTACCGCGTTGTACTTTTCGCGCTTTGTCTTATAAACCGCGTCGTCCTGGTCTTCCCTTGTAATAGGTTTGTTGGTTGGAATTACAACAACGTCCAGTTTATAAATTTCAAAAAACTCTCCTTCTTCAGTCTCAGCCGTACCTGTCATACCGGCAAGCTTCTTATAAAGGCGGAAGTAGTTCTGAAGAGTAATTGTTGCAAGCGTCTGTGTGTCGCGTTCAACCTTAACGCTTTCCTTGGCTTCAATTGCCTGGTGGAGCCCGTCGGAGTATCTTCTGCCCGGAAGCACACGGCCCGTAAACTCATCAACAATAGCAATCTTGCCTTCTTCTGTAATAACGTATTCAACGTCTTTTTCAAAGAGTGCGTAAGCCTTAAGGAGCTGGTGGATTGTATGGATACGGTCGCTTCTTTCGGCATAAAGGTGGTAGAGTGAGTCTTTTTTCTTCAGCTTATCTTCTGAGCTTAAGCCTTCCTCGTTTTCAATATGGCTTACCTCGGTTCCAAGGTCCGGAAGCACAAAGTAGTCTTTTCCTTCACGGCTTCCTTTTGCAAGCTCTTCCCTTCCCATTTCGGTAAGGTCTATAGTGTTATTCTTTTCATCTATTGCAAAATAGAGCTCGTCATCAATTTCATGCATCCTTTTGCCCTGCTCTCTTAAGTATTCGAGCTCGGTCTGCTGCATGAGTTTTTTATTGGATGGCTCGCTGAAGAGCTTCTGCAGTTTTTTATTTTTAGGAAGTCCGCGGTATGCTCTAAGCAGAAGCACGCCTGCTTTTTCAACGCTTCCTTTTTCTCCTGAGTTTAAGAAGTCCTCGGCTTCCTGTGCAATCTTTGCAACAAGGCTTGCCTGCAGTCTGAAGAGCCTTTCAACGCTGGGTTTCATCTCGTCGAACTTGTGCTCGGCTGAGCCAACGGGTCCTGAAATGATAAGAGGCGTACGGGCTTCATCTATAAGGACAGAGTCAACTTCATCGACAATTGCGTAGTTGTGCTTGCGCTGAACCATGCCTTCGAGGTCGATTGTCATGTTGTCACGCAGGTAGTCAAAACCAAATTCATTGTTGGTACCGTAGGTAATATCCTTATTGTACTCAACCTTGCGCTGGTCGGGGTTCATGGTATTTATAATACAGCCGACTGTAAGACCGTGGAACTTGAAGATCTCGCCCATCCAGTCGCTGTCGCGTTTTGCAAGGTAGTCGTTAACCGTAACCAGGTGAACGCCTCTTCCTGTAAGGGCGTTAAGGTAGATAGGCAGTGTAGCCACAAGTGTTTTACCTTCACCTGTAGCCATTTCAGATATCTTGCCCTGATGAAGCACGATACCGCCGATGAGCTGTACGTCGTAGGGAACCATATCCCATGTAATTTTAACGCCGGCAGCCTCCCAGCTTTGGCCAACAAGGCGGCGGCAGGTATCTTTTACAACTGCGAATGCCTCGGGAAGGATTTCATCCAAAATGCTCTCGTACTTCTCATCCAGCTCTTCATCCAGCTTATCAAGCTCGTCATAAATAGGCTGCCTGTCCTCGTCCCCTTCATCAGACTTCAGGGACTCCTTAAGTTCATCAATCCTGCCTCTTAATTCGGCAGTTTCATTCTGGATCTTTTCCTTAAACTCAGCTGTCTTCCCCCTCAGCTCGTCATCTGTCAGATCCTTTAATTTCTCATAATATTCATTTATTTCTTCGACGATAGGCCATAGTTCTTTCAGGTTCTTTGTATGTTTGTCGCCAAAAATCTTTTTCAAAAAGTTATTAAGCATTAAAAAACTTCCTTTGGTTAAATGTAGTTCAAAATTAAGTAAAGGGGCATATAAATGCAATGAAACTTAAAATGCATTCCAATTAAATTACTTGAATTAGATAAATGTTCCTACTACACTAATTCAAACCAAATATACGGTAATTTAGTTCGCAATTTGTGATTTAATACATAAACAGGCATAATTTAATTAAAGCTTTAATTATTTTCCAATTTATATTTTTTTTGCACTTTCTAATGGTTAAATTGCCTGGCAAAACAGAAGGAATTTTAAGCAATCGGCAAGGTAACTCTTTCAGATAAATTCTTGAGGGATCTGGGACTTTTTGCGGCCGGATACCTCAGTAGCGGGGATTTCGACAGGCTCGTGCTTACAATAGAGCAGGAGGCATCAAGGCAGTATTTTACCCATAACGCCGAGGCAAACCTGCACAGAATTCTTTCTTCTTTGTTCGATAAGGTGCATTTCCTCCTCGAAAGCATTAAATACCCATATTATATAGAAATTATCATAAAAATTGCAGTCTACAGCAATTACCTTACCGATATTATTATCCGGAACCCTGAATACCTTTCCTGGATCCTGAGCCCCGGAACCTTAAGCCTTAAGTCCGACGAAAAGACAATGCAGAGTTCACTGGAGAAATCCCTCAGGAACCTGAAGACACTGGAAGCAAAGGTTAACCTGATCCGTCTCATCAAAAGACGCGAAATCCTGCGCATAGGAGTTAACGACATTCTGGGCAACTATAACCTTGAGGAAACTACGCTACAGCTCTCAATTCTGGCAAAAGCCCTTAATTCGGCCCTCTTTTCCCTCTGCCACCAGGAGGTCTTAAAAAAGTACGGCATCAGCCTGAAAACTTCCCGCTACTGCCTTATTGCGCTCGGCAAATGCGGCGGAAATGAACTTAATTACAGCTCCGACGTCGACCTGATACTCTTTTTCGATAAAAATTCAACGCTCGGCGCCCGGGTTAAAAAGGAGTACTACGAGCTCCTTTCCGAAGCCGCTCACATGTTCATCCAGCTCTCTACGGAAAAAACATCCAAGGGCTATATCTACCGCGTGGATTTCCGCCTTAGGCCCGACGGCAGGAACTCTCCTTTATGCCGCACACTCAAGGATTACCTCCAGTATTACGAATCCCGCGGAGAGGACTGGGAACGCCAGATGCTAATCAAAATGAGCTTCGTGGGGGGTAACTTAAGGCTCTATGAGCAGTTTTCGGACTATATGAGGCACTTTATATACCCTTCCAGCTTCTCCGTATCCCCTCTTTCACAAATTGCCCTCATGAAGGCAAATATTGAAAAGAACATGGGGGATAAGGATAACGTAAAACTCTTCTCTGGCGGAATCAGGGATATCGAATTTTCCGTACAGGCACTCCAGCTCTTAAACGGAGGCCGCCTGCCTTCAATCAGAACCGGAAACACGCTTACTGCCATCTCGGAACTCCTCGGGCTAAACCTCCTTACCGGTCCTGAGGCCGTGGTGCTTTCGCTTTCTTACGTCTTCTTCAGAAGAATTGAACACTTCCTTCAGCTCATGAACGACACGCAGACCCACGACCTGCCCAGGGATGAAGAGTCTCTGAATAACCTCGCCTGCTTCCTGGGCTTTAAGTCCCACGAACACCTGAAGAAGAAAATTGAACAGACAAGAAAATCCGTCAGGCAGGTTTTCAGATCCATTACCGGTGAAACCCCAAAGTCCGAAAGCTATTCAATTGAAGAGGTTAATTTCACAGAACCCAAGAAAGCCCTCAGTAACTACAGGTATGTACGCACCGGGCAGGGACTCCTTGAACAGAAAATGTTCGATAAGCAGACAATCGACTCATTCCTCAAAATAGATAAAACGCTCCTGGATTTCCTCAGGAAATCCGCTTCACCCGATACAACTCTGGATAACTTTGCCAGGGTAATTAAAACCAGGCCGCTTCCTTCAATCTGGTACCATGAGTTCCTGGACAGCCCCTTCTTTAACTCTGTCCTCAGGATCTGCCAGTCATGCCAGAAGGCGGTCGACATGATCTCAACCGATTCGGCGCTTGGCGACCTGATATTAAGCCGGAAGGTCTTCAGCCTGGAAAGCCTCAATGGGGCTACGGTAAAACAGGCCCGGTTTATACTCTCCATCATGTTCTCGCTTGGCATCATCGACGGCATCAGGCTCTCCAGACTCTTAAGCGATCTTCTGGCGGACTGCCTTAAAGAGGCCTGTAGGCAAAGCGGCCTGAAGTACAACTATTTTGTTGCCGCCATGGGCAGCCTTGGCTCTTTTCAGATGACTTTCAGCTCCGACGTCGACCTCATCTTTGCGGCAATGGATGACGGCTCCTCGCAGACAATTCAGGGCGATTTCCAGAATTTCCTGCTCCAGATCAGGCATAGCCTCCAGCCCTTTGAAGTCGACTGCAGGCTCCGCCCGGAGGGAAAATCCAGCCAGCTCGTCTGGGATATTGAAAAATACAGCGAATACATAGACCGCAGGCTGCAGACCTGGGAGCTGCAGGCTTTCGTGAAAATCAGGTTTATCGAGGGCAACCGGAGGCTTTTCGACTCCCTGGCAGGGAAAATTGTTCAAAAAGTGGAATCCCTGGATAATAAACGCTTGAGGAACGACGTGCTCGATATGCGAAAAAAAATCGAGAAACAGCTTCTTTCAGCCCCCCAGGCACTCTTCCATAATTTCTTCGACATCAAGAAAAGCCGCGGCGGACTGGTTGACATAGAGTTCCTGCTGCAGTATATACTCCTTTCCAACCCCCAGCTCTACCGGAGCTGCATCGGTAAAGACACTAAAAAAATTCTGTCTGCCGTCATTAATTATTCAGATAAATTTCTTAGTTTAGAGGCGCTGAAGAAAAACTATTCGTTCTTAAGAAACCTTTTATTAAAAAATCAGATACTGTTTAATTCCGCCTCGTCTGTACTGCCACTGGATGAGGCAAAAAGATCACTTTTGGCCCGGGAAATGGGATTTAAGAATTTAAGTGAATTTGAAGCTGCGCTGTTGAAAGTTACGAAAAGCAATAAAAGTTTCTTCGATAAGTTTTTCGCCTGAAGCCTTAAATACAAGTATTTATCATTATCGGCAGGATTTGCTTGAATTTTCTTAAAAGATATTACATGCCGCTTACGGCATTTTTTGTTTTCATCGTCTATCTGTTCACCCTGGCACCTACAGTTGTTGAAATCGATTCCGGCGAGCTTGCAACGGTTCAGGCTCTCTTGGGTATAGCGCATCCTACGGGGTATCCCCTTTTTACAATCCTGGGCTATCTTTTCCTGAAAACCCTTTTTCCCTTTCGCGCAATCTATGCGGCAAACTTAATGGCTGCTGTCTTTTGCTCCCTGGGACTCTTTTTCTTTATGACCTCAGCCCGGTTTGTAATGGATAATGCGGCTCTCTTCGGCACAGAGAGGATTTCCCCCGGGAAAATAAAAAAAGACAAGCACCATAAAAGCCTCCATGCTAAAAATGGAACGGATGCTAAAGAGCCTGCAAAAGTCCCGGAGGAGGAACTAGGAAGCCTCAAAAAGATGCTGTCTATTATATCCGGAGCGCTCGTTCTTGCATTCAGCAAAACTTTCTGGCTTCAGAGCACTTCGGTTGAAGTCTATTCGCTGCACATTTTTCTCATTAACCTAAATATTTATTTCCTTCTGAGAGCTTATGCCTTCAGTAAGGAAGGGGAAAAACGCGCTTTAAGGGGCTGGATATTCTTTGCGCTTACGCTTGCACTGGGTTTTTCCAATCATATGACGACGCTCCTTATAATGCCTGCGGCAGCGTACCTTTATTTCAGCAGATACAAGTTTAACCTAAGCTCTTCTTATAAGAAGCTTGCAATTATGCTGGCGGTTTTCTTTCCAGTGCTCGTTGTTATTTATTCCTATCTTCCTTTCAGGGCTTTACAAAACCCCGCTCTAAACTGGGGTAACCCGGTGGATCTGGAAAGGATTTTCCGCCACGTTTCCGGTAAACAGTACCAGGTATGGCTTTTCTCCTCTGCGGGCGCAGCCGGAAAACAGCTGGAATTTTTCATCAGCACGCTTCCCGGTGAATTTGCAATTGTAAGCCTTCTTTTCTGCATCATTGGGCTTTTTGAAGCCTTCAGTGCGGCCCGGAAGTTTTTCTTCTTCCTTTTAACCTGTTTTATTTTTACGGTCCTTTATTCAATAAACTACGATATAGTCGACATAAGCTCCTACTTCCTCCTGGCCTACATTGCGCTTTCTTTCTTTGCCGTCTTTGGCATCCTGAGGGTTTTCAGCATGCTTAAGAGCGCATCCGCCAATCCTTATCTCGTGCCAGGAATGCTCGTTGGAATTTTCATACTCCTCCAGGCATATTTTAACTATAAGGACGTAAACAAAAGCGGCACTTACGCATTTGAGGATTATACAAAAGCGCTCATTGGAAGTACCGCTAAGAACAGCATCATTTTTTCTTATGAATGGGACTACCTGATCTCGCCTTCTTACTATTTCCAGAACGTGGAGAATTTCAGGAAGGATGCCGTCATAATAGACAAGGAGCTCTTAAGAAGATCCTGGTATTTTAATCAGCTTAAGACAAACCACCCCGCAATTGCCGCTAGCCTTAAGCCATATTCCGATCCTTTCATAAAGGCCCTGACGCCATTTGAAAGGAGTGAAAACTTCAACCCCGAACTCCTGGAGAGGCTGTACCGAACAATGATGACAGGCCTCGTTCAGGATAACACACCGCGGCACCCGTTTTACATTGCCCCCGAGCTCGTCGAAAACGAAATGTCCAGGGGCGAGTTTACGCTTCCCGAAGGCTACTCTCTTGTGCCCGACCTGTTCTTGTTCAAAGTGGTTAAAGACGACAGCACATACGTTCCTGCCGCCAATCCCGACTTTAAGATCAGGCTTCCCAGGTACCGTGACCACTACATCAGCTTTATTGAAAATACAGTTGGCGACATGCTCGTAAGACGTGCCATGTATGAAATGAAATTCGACAAGACGGAACGCGCAAAAATGTACTTAGAGAAGGTAAAAAAAGAATTCCCGGATTACCAGATTCCATACAGCTTGGAACAGGCATTTAACTAACAAATCCGGGGGCCAAATTGCCTTATCCATCCCCCACCTTATTTCAACAGCTCTGCCTTTTTGCGGGGATCCATCTCCTTTTCTGTCATAAACGACTGCAGGAGAACGTCCAGCTGCCTGATCAGGTTTTTCTTCAGGTATTTTGGAGCATAAATTGAGCCGTCAAGCATGTAAATTCTTTTCGTCTTGTCGTCAAAAAGAGTGTAGTTTACAAAAGGGCCTCCCATGGATTTATCGCTCATCTCCCAGAGCCCCTGTGTAAGAAGCGCATATTTATTGTGGAAGTTTACTTCGCTTGTAGTCTTATATTCATCGGTCATTTTAACGTAGTTGCCCGCTCCTGCGGGCTTCAGGTACTTTTCAGTCAGCCTGTTGCGCTCCTTCGTAATTGAATCTGCATTAAGAAAGTCCGGCGAGGCATTATCAATCCAGTGGACAAAAATCCATCTGGCCATGTCGTTTCCTTCAAGGCTCCTGAGCCATACGAACCTGTCCTTTGGCTTATCGAGCACGAGCTGGAAATCCTTCTGCACATAAATTACCCAGCCGTATTCCCTGAGGAATTTTGCCTCAAGCTCTTTATTCTCGTATTTATCCATGTATAGGCTGTTAAAGAGCTTTTTTACGGAGGCTTTCCTGAACATCTCAAGCAAAGAAGCACTATTCTGCCGCAGCTTGGCCTTAAGCAATGAAACATCCGCCGAGGTAAGTATCATCACCAGCTGGTCTTCGGCCCAGAGGTTATACTTGTTAAATACAAAATCCCTTCCCGCCCTGACGCCGTTTTTAACATTCTCATCAAGAATCTGGTTGACGTAATTGGCCACGTTTGAAGTGGAATTAAGAGGTGCAATAACTATTATGTTTCTGGATTCTTTGAGCTTGTCGAGTTCGGAGAAGTCGCGACGGACCAATTCAAAGGTTTTTTCGGGCTGGGGAGTATAAATTATTTTACCGAAGACTGAGTCCACAGCCGCTCTTAAGGACTCGAACTCAGCCGAATCGGCAATAACATAAATCCTGTCATCCGGCCCCTTTGCCGCGGGTTTGCCCCTGGAGCAGGAATTAAGAGAAACTATAACTGCCAGGGCAGAAAATAGTAAGACTATCTTTTTCATTTTTATATCGGAGCATTTGGTAATATTAAAGTCAGTTTAGGCAAAAATATTGCATAAAGAATCCACATTGTAAGCCCGATTGACAGCGGAATTGTCAGGTTGTCATCAGCCCAGCCGTAGGAAACGTTCTCTGCAATTGCTCCAACTGCAACCGAGAAGAACCCTATCATGTACTCTGCCGGAAGCAGTGCAATCTTCGGGGTAAAGAAGACCACCAGACACGCAGAAATAAAAAATGCCATGGTGCCTTCGAGGCTTTTGAACAAAAACTTGTGCCTGCCGAACTTCCTTCCGATCAGTGCCGCAGATGAGTCGCTTACTATGAGTACGCTGAAAGCCGTCAGGAAGCAGACCTTGGGCAGTATGATCACGCACACAAGTGCCGAAACCAGCACGTATGTTGCCCCGTTAAGGTTCCTTTTCTTGTGGTCTTTTTCGTGACTCCTGAGCATGAATCCGAAAATGAAATAAAACAGGTTGCCAAGCTTTGGGTAGAAATATCTTCCGATGTCCAGAACAATGGATAGTACGGTAAGAGGAAGCAGGATCGCCAGAGCGACCTGCTTCGTTAAATAATAATAAAGAATTGGTATAGAAAGAGAAAAGAGATGAATGGTCTTGCGGACCACTTCATCTCTGTATTGAATAGTTCCATTGTCAATTTGAGTCATCTTTATCCAGGGATTCTTTTTGCTTCTTTTTCTCCATTAACTTTTTAACGTGTTCAGGTATTTCTTCTTCCTTAGCCGCCGTATTCTCCTTAATTGAAGTATCCTCAACTGTTCCGTTTTTCTTTAATGGGGGAAGCTCCTCGCCACGGATAATCTTATCAATCTCATCTGAGTCTAAAATTTCTCTTTCCAAAAGAACCTGAGCTAAACGATGCAGTACATCGATGTTTTCCGTCAGTATATTCTCCGCCCTGTTCATGCAGGTGGTGACGATTCTCTTGATCTCATCGTCAATTTCCTGGGCGGTCTTTTCACTATAGTCTTTGTGTTTTGTTATCTCGCGTCCCAGGAAGATTTCCTCTTCCTTCGTTCCGTAAGACAAAGGTCCCATCTTATCGCTCATACCCCATTCGCAGACCATCTTTCTGGCCAGTGAGGTCGATCTTTCGATGTCGTTTCCGGCACCGGTAGTAAAGCGGTTGAACACTATTTTCTCGGCAGCACGCCCGCCTAAAGCATAGGTAATCATTGCTTCCAGGTATTCCCTGGAGTATGTGTGCTTTTCATCCACCGGCAGATAGGTCGTAACACCCAGGGCGCGTCCGCGCGGAATAATGGTCACTTTATGCACCGGATCACTCTCGGGGATCATTCTTGCAACAAGAACGTGGCCTATCTCGTGATAAGAGGTTACCTTCTTTTCCTCTTCACTGATGATCATGCTCTTGCGCTCCATGCCCATCATAACCTTGTCTTTTGCTTCTTCAAAGTCGCCCATCGAAACGAGTTTCTTATTCTTCCTGGCTGCAAGAAGCGCTGCCTCGTTAACCATGTTTGCCAGTTCGGCACCGGCTAAACCGGGAGTTCCCTTTGCAAGCGTGTTTAAGTTTACGTCGGAATCCAGCGGTATCTTCCTTGTATGAACCTTCAGAATTCCTTCCCTTCCCTTAACATCGGGACGGTCAACTACAACCTGGCGGTCGAACCTTCCAGGCCTTAAGAGTGCAGGATCCAGAACGTCGGGGCGGTTTGTAGCAGCAATAATAATAACACCGCTATTCTGTTCAAAGCCGTCCATTTCAACCAGCAGCTGGTTGAGTGTCTGTTCACGTTCATCGTGCCCGCCGCCAAGTCCGGCACCGCGGTGGCGTCCAACGGCATCAATTTCATCGATAAAAATGATACAGGGAGCGTTTTTCTTGCCCTGTTCAAAAAGGTCCCTTACACGGCTTGCGCCAACACCAACAAACATTTCAACAAAATCGGCGCCGCTTATTGAGAAAAACGGTACGCCTGCTTCGCCTGCAACTGCCCTTGCCAGAAGAGTCTTGCCGGTTCCCGGAGGGCCTAAGAGCAGAACACCGCGCGGAATCTTTCCGCCCAGCTTCTGGAACTTTGTAGGCTCCTTCAAAAACTCTATTATCTCTTCAAGCTCCAGTTTTGCCTCGTCGGCACCTGCAACGTCGCGAAACGTTACCTTCGTGGCGCTCTCGCTTATCAGCTTTGCCTTGCTTTTACCGAAGTTGAATATACCCCGCGAGCCGCCGGCACCAGCCTGCATCCTACGCATTATAAAGATCCATACCCCTATTATCAGTATCCAGGGTATGAAGCTTAAGAGTACATTCAGCCACTCATTCGATTCCTTGTTGAAGGAATACTTGACCCCTTTCTGATTCCATATGGCTTCGTTGTCTTTCAAAAGGTCATTTGGAATGAAAACCGTAAACTTCCTTACAGGCACCAGCCTGTCGTTTATGTTTACAGATTCCTCCTGCTTAAGGTTCCCTTCAAAGGTATAATCGTTATCTATCTTAACTACTCTGGCTTCATCTATCTTATCCTCGGTGAGGAAATTACGGTAAACACCGTACGGGACTTCCACAAATTTGGATGAGCCGGTACGTAAAAACTGCAGCACAATTACAGCTGCAACAATTACGGCTCCCCAGCTAAAGACACTCCTTATGATCTTTCCCCAATCGAAATCACCGTCGGGATTCGGAGAGTTGTCCCCATTGCTCTTACGGCTGGGCTTTCTTAAAGGTGTTTTGTTACCCGAATTTTCAGCCATGAAGAGTTTGTCGAATTTAGAATCCATCATTTATTAAACTCCATTTTCACTATTTTCACTTAAAACGTAAATAGAGCGCAGGTTTCTGTATTTCTGCGCGTAATCTAATCCATAGCCAACTACAAACTTACTGGGAATCTTAAATCCAATATAATCAATTTTTGCATCATATTTAAGACTTTCCGGCTTCAACAATAAAGATACGATTTTTACGCTGGCCGGTTTGTGATTTTCCATAAGTCTTTCTATATAATTAATCGATAGTCCTGTATCAACAATATCCTCAACAACAACGA
Organism: Ignavibacteria bacterium; assembly: GCA_025612245.1. Classification (GTDB taxonomy): domain Bacteria; phylum Bacteroidota; class Ignavibacteria; order Ignavibacteriales; family SURF-24; genus JAAXKN01. The sequence continues at coordinate 364,586 of JAAXKQ010000004.1, read as the reverse complement.
CGTCGCGTCCCTCAATGTCGCAGTTCAGGTCCTTTACCATTTTAACGCTGCCCGAAGAGATCTTAGCGTCGCCATAGCTGGATAGTCTAATAAAATCTATTTCACAGTCTAAAGCAACATTTTTAATCAGGTCAGCCATGAACAGAAAAGAGCCGTTTAAGAGGCCGATGAAGACCGGGACCTTGCTTTCATATTCCCTTGTAATTTCCTCACCCAGCTCTTTAATTCTTGCCTGCAGCTGTTCTTCCGGCAGGTAAAGCACGAACCTTTCATCACCAATCATTATTTCTTCTGAATTATCGATGTTTATTCGAGGCATAATTCGCAAATCCTTTTTATGTTTTTTGTTAATTTATACCGGTCATCTATTCTATAACCAGGCACCCATATAATATTGTTCCTGTTAAGAAGCACCAGTTGTTTTTTTTTCTCTTCCACCGCAATTTTCTGCTCAGACAGAAAATCGGATAATTTCTTAAAGCCCTTCATGCCAAGGGGAACAAACCTGTCACCCGGCTTCCAGCGCCTTAAAGTGAACTCCTCATCCAGTAACTCACCCGAAATAAATTCATGAAAAGCACTGCTTTTCACCTCCTGAACGTACGGGCTCACCAGGTCCTTAAGCTTAATTCTCAGCTTTCTTCCCTTAAAGGAGATCTCCTCTCCGGCCTTAAGAACTAAAGGCAGAAATTCCTCTTCCGTAATTTCCTCACGGATTACGAGCCTGCCCCTTTCCTTTATACCCCTCAGCCCCCCAGTCAGGCTTTCCTTCCTTCCGGGTTGCTTTGAAAGAAGAGAGCTGAGTTTCTTCAGGTCCCTGAACGAGAATTCCTTCTTAAAATACTTCCCTATGCTTGCCTTCAGGAGCTCACCCAATAATGCGGGGTTATAATGCCTGAAGTTTTCTATATCAATAATAATGCTTTTATTTGAAAATTCAACAATCCTGTTCATTATTGTTGAAACGTGCTCTTCAAGTATAATCTGAGCATTGCGGAAATTTTCAGAAGAGTTAAAAAGACTCTGGTCGACTGAAGGGTTAAGTTTTGCCCTGATTTCAGGCAGCAGCTCATTTCTGATAAAGTTTCTCTCGTAAATGCTGCTAAGATTGGTAATGTCCGTCCTGAAACCGATTTTATTCAGCTCAAGGTACTTTAATATCTCGGGTTTGCTGAGCCCAAGGAGCGGACGGATAATATCCCCCCTTTTTACGGGGATTCCTGAAATCCCCTTAAGGCCTGTTCCTTTAATCAGGTTCAGAAGCACCGTCTCGGCATTGTCATTAAGATTGTGAGCAGTTACAATTTTGTCAAAATGATTCTGCCTTAGAATGGCCTCCAGGGCCCTATACCTTAATTCTCTTGCAGCCTCTTCAACAGAAACTTTTTTCAGCTTTGCAAGTCCTTTAACATCTATTTTTTCAGCAAAATACTGAACACCATAATTTGCAGAAAGTTCCGCACAAAATTTCTCGTCCATCTCGGAATCCATGCCCCTAAGTCCATGATTTACGTGGGCAGAGGCTAAAGAGATCCCGAACCTGGATCTATATTTATGGAAAAAATTCAGCGCAAATACAGAATCCGGTCCCCCGCTTAAAGCAATAAGTAATTTTTCACCCTTGTGAAGAATTTCATGCTCTTCAATAAACTTAATTACTTTCTGCTCAATGGTCTTTATCAGAACCCATTCTGCTTTATCCATTCCTCGCTAATTCCTGTCCCTTCACTTTTTGAAAGAATTTTGGCGACATATTTCCCAAGAACGTCAAACTCAAGGTTTATTTCCATTCCCGGGGCTTTGTCTGAAAGGTTTGTCTCCATCCAAGTATGCGGAATGATAGAGACCACCAGCGAACGCTCATTAAATTCGGCAATGGTAAGGCTAATTCCTTCAATTGCAATGGCGCCGACGTTAATGATATACCTGGAGAACTCCTTCGGGTAAGAGATTTCCATAAGATAGCTCGTAGAAAGCTTCCTGACCTTCAGAATCGTGCCTACAGTATCTACGTGCCCCATTACAAAATGCCCGCCCAGCCTTTTCTCCAGTGTAAGCGACCTTTCGAGGTTCACACGGCTTCCGGGTTTAAGCCTTCCCAGGTTTGTTTTCTTAAGGGTCTCCTCTACTGCCGTAACAGTAAAGGAATTTGCGTCAAACTGCGTTACCGTCTGGCAGGCGCCGTTTATGTTCATGCTGTCGCCAGCCTGCAAGCCCTGAAGAACCTTCCTGGCGCTTACCGTAAGCTCTAAGCCGCCTGAAAGCAGCTTTACCGCCTTAACGGTTCCTATTTCCTCTACTAACCCTGTAAACATTTTGATCTTTCCAAACTGAAGATGGAATTTAAATCCGCTACTTTTATATTAAAATGCCCCTTTTCGGGGGAAAAAGGACCCCGCGGGAGCTATCTTGCAAGCTCAATCAGTACGTCGTCACCAAGTTTTTCAACGGCCCTGACCTTTAACTTCAGGGATTTTCTTATCGAGTGAATTCCCAGCTTGTCCACGGCAGGCAGCCCCTCACCCATGATCTTTGGGCTAATAAAGACCATCATATCGTCAAAAAGGCCTTCTTTAATAAAAGATGTATAAATCTTCCTGCCGCCTTCAACCATCACAGATGATATCCTGTTCTTCCCGAGTTCCTCCAGCGCATTCTTAAGGTTAAGTGTGCCATCCTTGTTTTCCTTAATAAAAAGGATTTCAATCCCCATCTTCTGAAGCTTCTCCAGCTTTCTTTTTTTTTCGGCACTCTTCCTGGAGGTAAGTATTATCAGGTTCTCATCATTATTATTAACAAAAAGCTTGAGCTTAAGGTTTAATTTCAGATCTGTATCTATTATAATTCTTTTGGGATTCCTGCCCTCAATAAATCTTACCGTAAGATTCGGATCGTCAATCTTAACGGTCCTTGTCCCCACAAGAACGGCATCGTACTGGCTCCTCAGGCCATGCACGTAACGCCTTGAATTAAGTGAGGTAATCCACTTCGAATCCCCGCTCAGATCGGCTATCCTGCCGTCGAGCGTCTGTGCTACCTTAAGGGTTACATAAGGCAGTTTTTTAGATATATGCTTGAAAAAAAACTTGTTTAAGGCTACGCATTCATTTTCAAGAACGCCTACCTTAACTTCAATTCCCGCCTCCTTCAAAGCCCTGATACCGCTGCCGCTGACAAGAGGATTCATATCGAGTGTACCGATGACTACCTTTTTAATCTTGTTTTTAATGATGGTTTCGGTACAAGGCGGGGTCTTGCCGTAATGCGAACAGGGCTCCAGGTTTACATATAAGGTCGAACCGGCTACATCCTGCTTTGCATTAAGAATTGCATTTACTTCTGCATGGTTTCCGCCGAAATACTCGTGAAAACCCGCACCAATTATCTTTTCATTTTTTACCAGAATAGCACCTACCATGGGGTTAGGGGAAACATTCCCCCTCCCCTTCTTTGCAATTTCAAGTGCTAATTTTATGTAAGATTCGTCGGTCAATGTTGGTTTTGTTTAATAGAAAGTATTTCAAATTCGAGCATTCCGGCAGGAGCTTTAACGCTAACCTTGTCGCCAAGTTTTTTACCCATGAGCCCCTGTCCAACCGGGGAGGTAATAGAAATCTTGCCGGCCTGGAAGTCGGCCTCCTCTGGTGAAACGAGCAAATATTCATAAGTATTGGAATTCTTCAGGTTTTTAACGGTAACCCTGGAGAGGATGTGCACCTGGTCCTGGGGGAGATTTGAAGTATCTATAACTCTGACACGCGAAAGCATATTTTCAAGTTTACTGATTCTGAGTTCAAACAGCCCCTGTTCCTCTTTAGCCGCGTCGTACTCGGCATTTTCGGAAAGGTCCCCGTGGGAACGGGCTTCAGCAATTTTCTCGGCTATTTTCTGTCTGCCAAAAGTCTTCAGTTCAGTCAGTTCTTTTTCCAACTCCAAAAGCCGCTCTTTAGTCAAATAAACAAAGTTTGAATCAGCCATGTCCAATCCTTACTTTTTGATTAATTAAAAAAAATACCACTGCAAGTTTTGCAGTGGCATCTTGAAACTACAAAAATTTACCATTCTTGTCAATGATTTTATGCGAAATAATGGTCTTTACTTAACTAAACGCTCAAAGTTCAACCAGAGTTTCAATTATTCTGTCCTGTAAACTCCGGTACTTGTAGGGCGAACCCTGGTTATATTCAAAGATGATTGAGACTATAAGATCCTCACGGCTTTTAAGCGACAGGTAGCCCGAAAGCGCTATTACACCGTTTAAGGTGCCCGTCTTGCCGTGGAAATTGTTCTCGGCAAATGTGCCGATCATTCTGCCCCTTAATGTGCCGTCTACGCCCGCAATTGAAAGCGAATTTAAGTAATCCGGGTAAACATTGTTGTCCAGGTATATCTTCTCCAAAAGCTGAACTATGGCGCTAACCGTAACCTGGTTATAGTGCGAAAGCCCCGAGCCATCTACCAGAGAAAGCCCGGTGTTGTTAATTTCATTGTCGTTAAGATAGCTTGTAATGGCCTGAGTGGCATAGAAAGAATTTCCCTGCGAATGGCTGTAATATGCCCCTACGGTCTTAAAAAGGCACTCGGCAAGGAAGTTGTCGCTCGGCTTGTTTATTACTTTCGTCAGATTCCTCAACGTTACGAAACGCTCGCCAAGCTCTTTTGTAACCTGCGGCGTAATGCCGGCAGAAGGGTGCTTCATTACGGTAATTCCGGCTTTAATCAGCCTGTCCTGCAGCAGGTATGCCGCAAACAAAGGCGGATTTTCAATTTCCGAAGAGTACCATATCATATGCGAATTCCTGCGCAGCCCCCCGTTTATTACAAATTCGTAGCTGTCGGATGAATAATGCTGCGATATGGAAACCGTGGACCTGGATCTGGTAGTCTTGGCGTTAACCCTGATTCTTATCAGAGAGCAGCCTGGCGAGGTGCTCACGTTGATTATTCCGCCCACCTTCGATGAAGCGCTGAGGCTGAACTGCACCTTGTTGCGGTTTACAACTATGGCTGAAATTGGAGGAAGAGGTACAGACGACATCTCTTCTAAAATCCAGTCTTTCCTGTGGTATATGTCGTCGAAGTATGAGTCGTCGCCAATTACGCTCCCCGTAACGTTGTGAATGCCAAGTGAGCGCAAAACATAAACCAGGCTGTCTATGTCCCTGTCAGTAAAAAGCGAGTTCCCGAAGCCTTTTAGGTACAGGTTTCCGTTTATAACCCCGTCTGAAATGTCCGGGTCATCTGTAAAAAGCTTTGTGGAAACCTTGAAGTCGCCTCCCATTAAAGCCAGGGCCGCCCCGGTGGTAAATAGTTTTTCATTTGAAGCAGGCTTTATAATCTCGGTTTCGTTCTTTGCGTAAATTGTATCCCTGGTCAGCGGATTATAAATGAATACTCCGTATTTGGTACCCGAAGGCACCGCCCTTAAAATATCTTCAATTTTTCTTTGAAGTTCACTGTCTCTTGGGAACAGATCCCCTGAAAATATCAGTAAAATTAAGAATAAGTAAGCTCTTTTCATGGCGCGTATAAAATCTTGGGTCTAAAATGCTATGGATCAATATGAATTAAATGCTTAAATGAAATAAAAATCCCGGTTTGCCCGGAACACGGCATTTAATACAAATATAAGAAAAACGCCAGTTTTTTACAGACAAGAAAAAGCCAATTATTCTACATTTGCGGCGCAAAGGGATTTTGACTGATTATCGGTGGTTTTTATTTTTTTTTCAGGTCAATTTTTAATAACTTATTGCTCTGTTTTTTGAGGACAGGCGCGACTTAAGCTGTTTTCAAACCGGGGAAAGAGTTTTTGTACTAAAAACAATTATTAAGTAAGAATAACAAATTTAACAGCCCAGAAAAAAGAGGTACTATGAGCAGGCCTAAACCCCCTGTAAAAGCATACAAGGACCAGGATTTTCTCAGCTCACCCGACGGCAGGCCGATTAGAATTCTTTCGGAATTTTTTGAGCCAAAGGCAAGATTTGAGAAAAACAACATCTTAGATACAATAGTTATGTTCGGTTCTGCACGCTTTAAGTCCAGAAAAGATGCCCTGAAAGATTATAACGACATCCAGAAGCTGGATCCTAAAAAGGTCCCCAACTTCGCACAGAAACTCAGACGCGCACAGACAATGGTTGAAATGTCTAAATACTACGAAGACGCCGTTGAACTGTCGAGAATGCTGACCGAATGGTCGCTTAACCTTCCTACAGAAAAAAACCGTTTCATTATCTGCTCCGGTGGAGGACCAGGAATAATGGAAGCGGCAAACAAAGGCGCAAAGCTTGCGGGCGGATTTTCAATAGGACTTAATATAAGCATTCCTTTTGAGCAGTTTGTCAATAAGTACGTTACACCTGAATTGAGGTTTGAATTCCATTACTTCTTCATGAGAAAATTCTGGTTCGTCTATCTTGCCAAATCGCTCATCGTCTTCCCGGGCGGATTTGGTACAATGGATGAGTTTATGGAGGTCCTTACACTCCTTCAGACCGGGAAAATTAAAAAACAGATGAAAGTTATTGTTTATGACGAGAAGTACTGGAAGAAGGTACTGAATTTTGATGCCCTTATAGAGTATGGCACAATTAACCCCGAAGATCTGGACCTCATGAGCTTCTGCAACACACCGGAGGAAGCATTCAAAGAAATTACGCAGCACTTCGAGAAAAATTACCTCAACAAGCCGGTAAATCACAAGAAATCAATTACACTGTAATACAGAAACAAAAAAACCCCTTACGGGGTTTTTTTGTTAATCGTTATGCATATTCTCACGGCTTGCACGTCTCTGGGCTTTGATACGCTCCATTCTTTTTTCAATAGAGGGTTTAACAAAGAAAGTTCTCTTTTTGTATTCTTTCAATACACCAGAGCGTTCATATTTCTTTTTAAATCTCTTAAGAGCCTTATCAATAGATTCGTTGTCCTGTAGAACGATCCCTACCAAATTATTCACCTGCCTTCAATTGGTAATTAATGTTATAAAATTGATTCAATTAGTTTTTTATGACCAAGTTTCTGGAACTCCACTTTAATCGTATTCTGTCCGCTGGAGGATATTTCCTTTCCTATGACCCTTCCATAATCATCCCAGGCTGAATGATAGATCGACTCGCCTACACTGTAGCTCTTCTTTGGTGAATACTCAGAGCAGTTTTCAATTTCTATATTGTCAGCCGTCAGCTTCTCAGGCTTCGGGCTCTCGGTCGGGTCGATGATGATCATCTGTTTGCATTTTTTGCATTTAGCCCATTTTTTATTCTGCAGGTCGAATACCTTGGCATCGCCGGCAAGTTCCATCTTAGTTACTGAATTGCATACATTACAAAAAGCTTCAATATTTTTAACTCTAGCCATAACAAACCTTACATTTTCTAATTTACTATCCAAAAGTATAAAAAAAAAGCGTAACAAACAAAAAAAGCTTGTTTTATTTTGAGACAAAAGAATGGACTTGACTATTAGGGTAAGTTCTTTAATTATAATGTCTTTTGCCTTTCACGATATGCAAAGGCAGAGCTGCCGGGGGATGATTCTTACGTACCCCTTCTGAGGTACCATATGCCGCCCAGGTTGAAAATTTTCTCATTCAGAAGCCCCACAGGCTTAAGGCTACCGCCTGGAAAACAAAGTCCACCCTTTTTTTATGTGAAAACTAAAGGCACCTTATACAGGCTACTTTGCCGCCGTAAGAAAACTATTTTCCAGCTTTTCCATGCTGTCGTTTGAAACCAGCACACAAATCTTGCCTTTGTCTTTCCAAACTATGAAACTTCTGTCGCCGTCCTTATACTTGTAGTACTTACCCCCATCGAGCATGCTGAGCAGGTCATTTGAAAGCGTTACCGCCTTTTTTTTCTTCAGGCATTCCTCGTTTGCCTGGTAAAGATAGACCAGCTTTCCGTCTTTTCCCTTATAGACGTTGTGCGGAAGCTTCTCGCCGTTGTCATCGGATACGATGGCTCCAATGAGATCCCACTGCTTTGTCTGCGGCACTATAGGCTGGAATTTCACCCCCTTCTTCCTGAAGAACTGCCTCAGGGCCTCCGAACTGCTTCCTGCGGCCTCAAGAGGAAGCTTGCCGTCTACAATACTCTGGAAGTTCTTCTTTGCCTGCAGGAACATATTGTTCCAACCGCTCTGCCGGCTTGCAATGCTTCCGGCATCATCGCTCCTGAAGAAAAACACCATGGCAACAATTATTGCCGCAAGAACCGGAGCAAATGCAAACTGCGGGCTCACAAACCAGCTTTTCTTTGTCTTTTCTTTTTGTACAGGGATTTCCTGAAGGATTTGTTTTACGATCCGCTCTTTGAGATATGCGGGAGCTTCCACTTTCCCAAAACGGTTCTTTAGAGAAGATTTGATTTGAGACTGGATTAGAAACTCTGCCTTTAGAGTTTCATTCTCTTCTACTAGCTCTCTGGTTTTCCTTAACTCAACTGCGTCTTTAATTTCGTTGTCTACAAGTGCCGTTATCTGTTCAAATAATTCGCTCTGTTCCACAAGATTCTCACATCATGTAATACATTCCACCTTACTTAAAGCATCAATACCAAAGAGAGTATGTAAAAAACATTATTTGTTGTTTTTTACATATCCTCTTTCCTGGGCATACTTATTAAGCCTTACATAGAGCATCTTACGGGCCCTGTGCAGCCTTGATCTTACTGTCCCTATGGGACAATCCACAAAATCGGCAATCTCCTCATAGGTGAAACCCTCAATATCACTGAGTATGATCACTGTCCTGAAATCCTCAGGCAAAGATGAAATAGCCGAAGAGATATCGTCATCCAGGAGATTGTTGTACACGTCTTCTACCAGATGATCACTCTTCACGTCGGAGGATTTGATGTTTTCGTAGAAGTTCTCAATATCCTCGTAATCTACTTTACTCGGCTCCTTGCTATGCTTTCTGTAATCGTTAATGTAGGAGTTTTTTAATATTCTAAACAGCCATGCCTTGCAATTAGTTCCCTTCTCGAACTTGTCGAAGAAACGAAAGGCCTTTAGAAGAGTCTCCTGCACCAGATCATCCGCATCGTCGGAGCTGCCGGTCATCCTTAAAGCAAAGTTGTACAGAGCATTCATATGGGGAAGAGCTTCGCGTTCAAAATCTATATATTTTTGCCTGTCATCCGGACTTACATTTAAGTTTGCTATCGATGCCATAACCTTTAATTATATCTTGTGTCTAAATTTATTATACCAAATAAATTTAGATTTATCAATTGCAAATATTATTGCAATATCAGACCGTTATAAACGTTATTGCTCATTGTCTTTAAGTCATAGATAAAACCGTTTACGACTGCAAAGCGTGCCGTACCATTCTGATAGATCACCAGGTTGGCCGGTGCCCCCGGCTTAAATTCACCCTCAGGCTGCCCGGGGTTCCCATTCTCATCCACGCCGATCAGGTTAAGCGGGAAAAACGAGTACCTTCCCTTGAGTGCTTCTTTTCTAACCCTTATTGCCGTAACACCCTTTTTGAGGAGCTCAAGGAAATTCAGGCTCTTTACTTCATCCAGGTCCTTATAGACAGTAGGATCTGCTTTTCCGGGAAAAGCTTCCATGCTGCTGCAGTCATAATCCTCAAAACCAAAGAAGGTCGAAAGATCCCCAACGTCTTCAATAAGCCCGTGGAAATACGGCTTGTTGCCTGCAGCGGCCTCGAAACGGTTTACACCAAGGTCGGCCTTGAATGTGCTGTCTTTTACATTAAGAGTCAGGTTCCTGAGCAGAAGGTCAAATATAAAGTCCGCGTTGTCCGGTATTTTATAGTAGTCCTCAATACTAAGGCCGTCATAGCTGCCCGTTGCAATGCTGAAAATTGAGGATAAAATTCCAATGTAGTTCATTTTTCTCAGGAACTGTTTTTCATAATCCGTATGCCAGCCGCCGGATTCAATCAGTATCGTACTGGTGCCCCAGCGCTGCATGTTGTCGCCAAATGCCCTGGGCTCAAAGTCATCCGGGTACTTTGCCATGTGCCCCGGTATGAACGCCGAGAGGCGGTCATGCATGTTTACAATTACTTTCATTGCCCTTTCCCTTACAGGGTTAACGCTTCTTTCGTAATCGACCGGAGGAGCAAGGAATGAAAGCGAGGCAACCTTGAAGCTTTTGCCCGCAGAGTGCCTTGTACTCTGGTCGTGCAGGTTGAAACCAAAGTCGGCCTTAAGGCTGTCTCTTACGCCTTTTAATATCACTGATTCAGGACTCTGCAGCCTTACGGCATCGCGGTTAATATCTATGTCGAGAGCATTTCTTCTCTGGAACCTCTCCGCCCCGTCAGGGTTCAGCATCGGGATAAAGCAAAGTGTCAGACGGCTTAAGAGCTCTTTCCGGAAAGGATCGAGGCTGTCGCTTGCGGAAAGGAAATTAAAGATGTCGAAGAGTGCCATTGTTGCCGTAGATTCATCGCCGTGCATCTGCGACCATAAGAGGACTTTTGTTTTTCCTTTGCCCGCTGTAATCAGGTCAATTTCCCGCCCCTCGGCAGAATGCCCCAGTGTCTTAACGTTAAAAAACTTATTCCTTTTTACCTTCTCAATAAGCGGCTCTATGTCAGAACGCTTAAACCTTTTATGCTGAATGCCGTTTTCCCTGTACTGTTCATAAGTATTATACAGGTCCTGGCTGAACCTGACTTCCTGAGCTTTAACTGAGACTGTCATAATGAAACCGATAATAATTAGCGTTAGTAGATTTTTCATAGTGTAATTGAAATAGTTGAATGGACCCCAAGTAAACTCATTTTCTTTCAGGAAATTAAATTTCCCTGACTCAACTTACTTCCGGCGGTTCCAGCCCTTGTGCTTCCACCTTTTTACGTGTAAAGTTTCCTCGGGTTCAATGTGGATTTGAACTTCGCATTTTTCAATTTCACTGCAGATGGATTCTTCCACCCTGTGCGAAATTTCATGCGCTTTATTAATTGATAAGTTTGGTGCTACGTGTATCTTGAGTTCAACGAGCACGTTCGCCCCGGAATTTCTGACCCTGATATCGTGCCACTGAAGAACTTCCGGGGTCCTGGAAACAATCCTCGAAACCTTCTCCTTAATGCCTTCGGGTGCCTTGTCCAGCAGAACGTCAATGGACCTCCTGCCTAACTGCAGGCTGATGAATATGACAATAATTGCTACAATTAAGGCTGCAATGGAATCTGCATAGTGAAACCCAATGGCATAGCCGGCAAGACCTATAAGTACAACTCCCGAGCTGAAGATGTCGGAAGAAAAGTGAAGCGCATCGGCTTCAAGGGCCTGGCTTTTGTACTTTTTTGCAATCCTGCGAAGTGAATTTGACCTCGAAATGTCAATGCCCATTGAGGTCAGTATTACCAGGAAACTCCAGAAGTTTACCTCCACTTCCATTTGAGCACCTGTAAGCCTTTTAATTACTTCCGAAATGATCCAGAAGCACGTTATAAGGAGTAGTACGGTCTCAAAGAGCGCCGAAATATTTTCCATTTTCCCGTGACCGAAGTGATGTTCCTCATCGGCAGGCTTACTGGACATCCTGATTGCTATGTATGTAACCAGCGCCGCCACCAGATCCAGCCCCGAATGTGCAGCTTCAGACAAGATACCCAGACTGTTTGTTGAAATTCCTACAACAAGCTTAAAAGACGTGAGAAAAACAGCTGCTATTAAAGAACTGGAGGCAACTCTCTTCTTTTCTTTTTCTTCCATGGATATGGAAGCCATAATTTCACTTCCCATTGTTTGCAGTATCGTAAATTATAGGATTTGTGTTAGTGGAATATAAAGATTCCATTATTGATTTCAAAAAGGCATTTTGGGGGGCTTTAGGCCGAGTTTCGCCTAGAGCATCATTCCGAATTGTTCCTCAAATTCCTCTATCATCCTGAGCGGTTCTGGAAACGCCCCGAAACAGTAGACCGGAAAAAGGACAGAGAAGATTTTTACGGCCTCCAAGATAAAATCGGGCGAATACAAAAGCTCTTCTTCAGGGGAAAAGGACTTCTGAATGAGCATCATTTTTAGGCCCTTCAGTAACTCCAGGTGATCTTCTCCGTTTAAGTGTTTTTCCAATAGAGCCGGGCTTTTTACAAGATCGTAGAGCTCAAAATTATGATTGATCTTGTACTGCTCCAGCACTCTTAAGAATTCCCTGGGATATTTGACCAGGTTGTCCTTAAAATGGAAATTTGGGTCTTTAGCCGAGTTATTGATAAAAAGCCCTGCGTCAAATGACTCAGCCTCAAAGGAAACGTAAAATTCGCAGTCGAGCTTAAAGCGGCCGAAATGGATGAGGAAATACGTCCTGTAAGGCTCCCCTTTGGAAAACCTCAGATCCTTATTAATCCTCATGATGGTTTCGTTAAATTTGGGCTCTGTCCTTATGGCAGGATAAAGGCGGTTAAAGAACTGCCCCATCTCCGTAATAAATGCCCTGGCAGGCCTGACCAGTGAGTCCTGGTATCTCTGCCGGTTGGCATTAAACCACTGGAGGTTATTATTATCCCTTAATTCGCACAGAAATGAAAAGGCGTCCTTGCTGAAGCCTTTGAAAGCAGGTGTCGGGTCCTTCAATACATAATCCCAAGATTGATCGTAAGATAAAATCCGCCCAGGTTTTTCTGGAACTTGTTGTTCAGGCTCTCAACACCTTTGTCAAAAAAGTGGATCACGTAATACCTGAGATTAATGCCCAGAAGGCTCGACTTATCCAGGCCGAAATTGGCCCCGAGCCCCACGTACCCGCCTGCCGTGTACTTTGCCTGCGCACTGCCGAAGGAATTGAAAAACTCCTTTTCATAAGGAGTGGTAATTACAATTGAAGGGCCTACACCAAAATTAATATAAGGGCGCAGGTTTTCGGTTATCGAGTGCTCAAAAAGCCTCTGCTGAAGTCCGAAATTCACAGGAAGAAGGAATATCCTGTTCTTTTTGTTATAAGTGACGTACTCCTGACGGAAATAATCGTAGTATTCCATCTCCTGGTCATCTTTGGCCTCGGATATGGAAAAATCGACAAATCCTGTGAGCGCACTGGACAAATTGTGCCGGTAAAAAGTACCAAGACCAAAGCCCCCTTCACCGAACATAAAATCCACTCCCCAGGAATTTTTCGGGAAATTCTCCAGCGGTTTTTCAGGAGCCATTTCGCCAAGCTTCTGCGCCTTTAAGGCCAGGAACGGCAAAATCAATATTATAAAAAATATTTTCTTCATACTTCTTTGCTTTTATTGTATTTTAAATACAAAAGAATATATCTGTCAACACATAAATGATAACTTAGTACCTGTTTTTGCGGGTAAACCGCAGCCTAAGTTACAAATAAAATTATTCATTTTAAACCGTCAAAAGGAACAATGCCAGTAAATCTTGAAATCAAGGTCGCCCTGCCTTCCCATAAGAAAGTCAAATCCATTCTGCAGGCAATAGGTGCCGAATTTAAGGGGATACTCTCTCAAAAAGATATTTATTATAAGTCACCCGCCGGCCTTCTAAAAATGCGTATCATAAAGGACGACAGGATCGAGCTTATTAAGTATAACCGCGTCGAATCGGGTGAAACACGCTGGTCAAACTATGAAGTTATACTCCTCTCGGGGAAAAAAGTGCCCGATTTTTTTAATAATATTCTGGAAATTGAAACCATAGTTGAGAAAAAACGCGAACTCTGGCTCTACGATAATACACGAATTCACCTCGATAAGGTAAAAGGACTTGGATATTTCCTGGAACTGGAAACCCTGGTGCTTTCAGGCAAAAAAGACGCTCAAAAGCGCTTCGATAGCATGGTAAGAATTCTCGGGCTCGATTTTGAAAGCCAGATCAGGAGCTCATACAGGAATCTAATGAAGGAAAAGGAAGCACAGTAACTGTTTTTCCCCCACAAGAATTCCGGAAGGGCGAACTCTTTTTTTTATCCGGCAAGGTAAAACCGATGATACTGACAAAAGAAAATATTGCGGCAGTAAACGTGGACGAACTGATTGCCCGGAAGCTCTCAGAGTCAAAACTCCATGAGCTGCTCTTAATAGTTCCTACAAACAGGAAAGCCCGTCTGCAGAAAAAAGAGCTCGTAAACCTCAGTCCCCTAAAAGCCGCGGGCAATATCCACATTGAAACACTGGGAACGCTTTCAACCAGGCTCCTTAACCATAAAATCAGGTTTAAGCCCGTAAGCGAGGCTGCCTCGGCCGTCTTGCTTAAGCAGAGCGCCTCGGAGGAAAAGCTTTGCTACTTCTCTGACTATAAACACGAAATTCCCCCGGGAACACTTGAAAGAATACATAACGTCATCTCAGAGTATAAAAGGCACGGTGTTACACCCAATATCCTGAGGCAGCAGGCAGATGAGTGCTCAGGCTCGGAGGCCCGTAAGGCGCTCGATATAGCGGCTATTTACGGAATTTTCCAGGATAAATGCAGCAAGCTTATGGCTAAGGAAACAGGCGACATCTACGCCGGACTCAATGCCTTAAGCCGGGAAGAATTCCTTCATTGCTTCATTGCATCCTATACCGGGGTGGATCTCATAATTATCAACGGCTTTGATGAATTCACAAACCCCGAAATTGAAATCATTAACTCCCTTTCACTCATCGGGAACTTAAGGGTCTTTATAAATTTCGATTACTATAGCTTTAACCCTCTTATCTTCTCTCACCTTAAAGAATGCTATAACAGGCTTATCGCTAAGGGGTTTTCTATCGCAGAGGACAGGGCTAACGTGCACATGGGGGACTTCAGGGACAAGGTTAAGTCCGCCCTCTTTGAAAAGCATCCCTCACAACCCTCTAACGGCTACAAAAGCAGGATTACACGCCTTGAAGCCGCAAACAGGGAAAAAGAAATTGAATTTGTTGCTAAGGAGATAAAAACACTTCTTCTTGAAGGTAAGGCTGAGCCGCACCGGGTATGCGTCGCCTTTAATTTGATTGAAAAGTATTCCCCCTTAATCAGGGACATTTTTTCCAGCTACGGCATTCCATTTAACCTGACAGACAGGATCCGCCTTAAGAATTCAGCCCCCATAATTTCTATAATTAACTTCCTGGAAGTGCTGGAAAACGACTTTTATTTTAAGAACATATTCCGCGCCCTAAGCGGTGGCTTCCCGGATTCGGGGAAGGTAAACATTTCAAGCCTGATGAAAGCAGCAGCCGGGCTGAAGATTGTGTCGGGCTACGACTCATGGCTAAACAGGCTCCGGGAGGCAATCAGGAGATGTGATGAGGATACTTACCTTGCAAAAGAAAAAAAGATCTATGAGGAGGCCCTGGAGGCGATCAGGCTCCTTCACGAGCTACTGAGCCCGTTTGAGAAAAAGATGACCTTAAAGGAATTTGTGTCCTCTTTCCAGGACTTAATTGAAAAACTCGGAATTCCGAGCCGCCTCTTAAGCCAGACAGGCAGCATGCAGGAAGAAACCATAAAGGCCGTTACAACTTTGCTTGAAACGGTCATGGAAATATTCGGACTCTACGAAAAAGAATACTCACCGGCCGAACGCTTTCCCCTGAATTTCTTTCTCGATAAAATCCGTACTGCGGTCTCTTCGGCACGATTTAATGTCCGCGAAAAATCCAACTCCGGAGTCCTGGTTACAACCCTGGATGAGATCCGGGGCTTAAGGTTCGATTATCTTTTTATTGCGGGACTTTCAGACGGGGACCTTCCCACGCGCTATAGCCCCGAAATCTTCTTTTCAGGCTCTTACGTAAAAAACGAAACCGTGCATCAGACCGAGGAACGCTACCGCTTCTACCAGTCGCTATGCACGTGGGAAAAGGGACTTTATTTCAGCTTCCCGTTGAAAGATGAATCGCGGGAGCTCGTTGAATCCGGTTTCCTGAAGGAATTCTGCGGCCTTTTTGAAACCAGACTGAAAAAAGAGAATGACTTTAAGGATCTGGTTTACTCCAGGGAAGAGCTGCTTAAGCTTGCAGGCAGAGCTGGCATTGAAAAAACAAGGAGCAACTTCCCTTCACTTGACGGCGGCCGCTTGAACCTGGAGTACCTGGAGGACTCAATAAATGTCAGCTCATTAAGAATTAAAGATCCTTTCAAAGAAACTGTTTTCACTGGAATACTCAACCCCTGCCATGATGATGAAGACAATCTGCCCGGGGCAGAAATTTCCAGTGAAGCACTGGAAGCCTTGCGTAATTCCGGATGCGAGCAGTATTCAGTAACACAGCTTGAAGACTATGCCCTCTGCCCTTTCCGGTATTTTCTTGGCAGAGTGCTTGGAATTGAGGTGATAAAAGAGCCTTCAGAGGATATGGAATCATTCGAGCTGGGAAGACTTCTGCATTCAATTCTTTTTGAATTTTATTCGAAATTGTGTAAAAAAGGCATCAGGCTTTCCGGCTGCAATGAAAGTGAATTTAACCAGGCCAAGTCCCTAATATTTGAAATTGCAGAAAGCAAGCTCCGGGAAATCAACCTGTACGCCCCCATGTCTTTTTATGAAAAAGAAAGGATTACGGGAATTGGCGGTAAAAAAGAAAATTCGATACTGTACAAGTTCCTTGAGGCAGAAAGAGAAGACACACTGGGACTCACGCCCAGGTTCTTTGAAGTCAATTTCGGCGCGGTTTCAGGCGAAGATAAGGACTCCACGCTCTCAGGCGCAAGAACCTTTACAATCGGAAAGAACAAAATCCGAGGCATAATAGACAGGATTGACATTAACGAAAGTGCGGGAATTTTTTCTGTTGTAGATTACAAATTAAACGGCAGGAAGCCAAGCCTCGAGGAATTAAGACAAGGCCTTTCGCTTCAGCTCCCTTTATACATGTACGCAGCCTCAGAAATGTTGAAATCTCTTTACAGAAAAGATTACAGTCCCGTTGCGGCATACATATATTCTCTTAAATTCAAAGCCGAAGAGTTCGGTAAAATAGCCGTAACATTTAAGCCGGACAAAGCCTTTTGTGAGCTTAATGAAGAAGAAAAGCAGAAAGCAATACTCATAAACAGCAGCCTCATAAAAGCCTGCGAAGAAAACATTGAAAAATACATTGCCAACATTTCCGAAGGGAAATTCAACCTTTCAATATTAAAGGACCGGGAAGCCAAAGTCTGCCGCTACTGCGATTACAAATCCATCTGCCGCATAGAGGAAATGGAAGTCTGAAGTAAAGTCAAAGCCGCCACAAACCGCCGCAGAGTTACCCGGGCATAGGCCGCCACAACAATCGCTACGTAATCGTTTTCTATTTGCAGTCCATGTATATCTGTAGCCTTAAATTCATGAAAGAAGGTAAAAGCAGAGCACTTTACATAACACATTTCCCAAGCCACAGGGAACGGATCCTCCACATTCTCAAAGCTCCGAAAGATCCTCATATAGGAATCATAAATGGGGAAAAAATCAGGCTGGAAACATCCTCCGCAATCTGAGCATACATACACGTTCCCTACCGCTTTTAGCGGTAGAAATCCCAACACATTTACACCCGCCCACATTGCCTCCATTCATAATTCTTCTGTGCCGCTCCTGACCGGAGCTTTGGGGATCTGGGGCAAAATCCTTTTCCCCAGGGGTTCAGTCGCCCCGGGCTACAAACATCTCGCCCGCGCTGCGGGCTCATTCATTGCACAATTCCAAACCCCCAGCCTTCATGGATATTTCCTTTCTCCCTCTTCCTCTGCTTTTCCTAAACCTTGAACCTTGAACCTTCTCTCCCTTGAACTTTGAACCCTTTTCCCTCGAACCTCTTTCCCACTTAAAACTCAAAACTTAAAACTCAACACTTCTCCTCCCTCCTCCTCCGGAACTTTTGGGCAAATTCCAGGGGATTCGTTTACCCGCGGTTTGCCACCTGGACTATCGGCATGTTGCCGCTGCTATGTCATTTAAAAACAAAAAAGCCCGTTACAAAGTAACGGGCTTTTTTTAACTCACCTTGAAATTATCTTAAAATCAACGGCCGCGCTGCTGCGGTACAGAAGGCTGTGTTGGAACATTACCCGATTTCTGAATAACGCTCTCCCTCTGATCAACCGTGGACTGCCCCGGTAAAAAGAATAAGTTAATGACAATTGTAAGAACTACCAGAGATCCGGCAAGCCACCACGTGGCACGGCTTAGGAAATCTGCTGTCCTCCTTGAGCCAAACATTGTTCCAAGGTTGCCTGCTCCACCGAATGTACCGGCCAAGCCACCACCTTTGCTTGACTGCATTAGTATTATTATTACCAATAATGCAGCAATTATTACTGAAATAAATACTAAAAATGTATACATTTAACTTCTCCCGTTGAATTGTAGCGGGGGAGGGATTCGAACCCCCGACACATGGATTATGATTCCATTGCTCTAACCGGCTGAGCTACCCCGCCAACAAATAAAATTTCAAGGCTATTAATATAGATACCAGAAGCCGAAATATCAAGCTTTTTGTGTTAAAAACATGCTGTTTTTACCAGTAAAATTTTCCCCTTTAAAGAAATTTTCCGGTTTTTCCTTAAAATCGGACCGATCCTCCTAAAATTTCGCCCGTACTTGAGTTTCCCCGGGGACGTAGTCTACCTCGGAACCAGCAGCCGAACTATCTTCCGAACCTCTTTCTTAATAAGTACACAAATATCGGCGCACCTATGAATGCCGTAATTGCTCCTACGGGTACTTCCGCTGGGGCTATAATGCTTCTTGCCAGGGTGTCGGCAATAAGCAGATAGGCTGAGCCTACGAAAAATGACGCCGGAATTATGATCCTGTTATCCGCCCCGAAAATCATCCTGCATATGTGCGGCACCAGAAGGCCCACGAATCCTATTATTCCGCTTACTGAAACCAGCATTCCCACCAGAATACTGGTTAGAATGTAAGTAAAATTTTTCAATAATGGTGTGTTTATACCCAAATGGCTCGCCGTCTCGGAGCCCAGGGCCAGGACGTTAAACTTCTGCGAATTGACAGAGAGTATTAGCGAAACAATTACCGTAACCGGAAGAATGACCGCTACGGAATTCGGATCTGCCAGCGATAGCTGCCCCATGAGCCAGAAAACCGCATTCCTGAGCGAGTCCTTCAGAAATGTGGTCATCATTAAAATCGAAGCCGAAAAAAATGCCCCTACCATCACTCCCGAAAGCAGCATTACGTTGGGCTCCAGTTCCCCGAACCTTTTTCCCAGCAGGAATACGAGCACAATTACACTTACGGCACCGCAGAATGAAAGCACCTGAGTGCCTAAGAACCCCATTCCCAGAAGAAACGACAATACAGCCCCAAATGCCGCCCCGCTTGAAATCCCAAGTATATAGGGCTCTGCAAGGGGATTTATTAAAATAACCTGGTAGACACTGCCCGAAACGGATAACCCCCCGCCAACGGCAATTGCCAGCAGCACCCTCGGTAGCCTTACCTCATAAATTACCTGGCGGACAAGCTCACTTGCATTTTGCCCCCCGCCAAGAAAAAGATTGTACAGGTCCTTAAATGTTACCGGCACCGAGCCTATAAGAAGGCTCATGCAGCCAATTATTGTGGTGAGAAAAAAAAGAAACAGTATTTTAACCGGGTAGAATCTTATTTTCACGGCTTAAGCTGCGCCCATAAATAGTCTTTCAACTCTGGAATTCCGTACCCGCTTGCCGAAGAGAAAATTAAAGGAGTCCCGTCATAATTTTTCAGCTTCTTCTTTTTCAGCTTTTTCACCTCTTTTTCCTCCAGCAGGTCGGCCTTGGAAAAGGCAACTATTCTTTTCTTCTTTAAGAGGACTTCACTGTAGTTGGCCAGTTCGTTTACCAGTGTGTCGTAATCCTTCTGGTAATCCTCAGAAGTAATGTCAATTAAAAACAAAAGAGTTCCAGTCCTTTCAATGTGTCTTAAGAACTTTATTCCCAGCCCCTTACCCGTGTGGGCGCCCTCAATTATTCCCGGAATGTCAGCTACCACAAAGCTCTGGTAATCCTTGTACTGCACGATGCCCAAATTAGGTTCAAGAGTTGTAAAAGGATAATCCGCAATTTTGGGTTTAGCCGCAGAAATAACCGATATCAGCGTGGATTTTCCTGCATTCGGAAAACCCACCAGTCCCACGTCGGCAATGAGCTTAAGCTCAAGTGCAATTGACCTTTCCTCGCCTGGCCTTCCCGGCTCGGCATAACGCGGAGTCTGGTTGGTCGGGGTTGCAAACTTGCTGTTGCCTCTTCCGCCAATTCCGCCTTTTGCAATAACAATACTCTTTCCATCCTGGTCCAGGTCGGCCAGAACCTCGCCGGTTTCTTTATCCTTAATAATTGTTCCAACGGGTACCTGAATTACCACGTCTTTGCCGTCTTTGCCGTCTTTAAGAGAGGTTCCTCCCTTTTCGCCGTTTTCAGCAGCATAGTGCCTTTTGTACCTGAAATCCAGGAGTGTGTGAAGATTGTGCTGTGCGCGAAAAACTACGTTTCCGCCGTCGCCCCCGTCTCCGCCCGAAGGACCTCCCTTGGGAACGTATTTCTCCCTTCTGAAAGAAATATGTCCGCTTCCGCCATTGCCCGCCTTAACCTGTATTTCCGCGTAGTCTATAAACATATTGTTATTTTTGCCCTAAATTTGATTTAAATATTTTATGATGTTTTTCTTAAATGTCTTTGCCCACTTGTCCTCCAGCCCGGCACGGTTTGCCCTGAGCAGGGAATCAATCATGCTTTCGGCTTCGGAAGTGTCATGAGCCTCCGTTATTACATTATAAACAGCAGATGCGAATTTTTCAGCCCTGTTGGAAAATATTTCTGAAATTATTTTCTGCTGCTCCCGTTTTGAATATATTTTGGAAATTACACTTTCTATGCGGCTGTATGTATTTTCCCCCTGAAACCCCTCCTGCTCCGGCTCATTTTCGGGTTCAATCACCACTCCTGCATCCGGATTCTCCCCGGTGCTTAAAATTTCATCCAGATTAATATCCTGGTCCAAATTTAATTTAATCGGTTCATCATTTTCAAATTTCCCGTTTTTTTTGTTCCCTCCGCTTCTGGAGCCCTTTTTCAATAATCTTGAAAGGAACCCTGAATTGTTTTCTTCAGTACTTTCTTCATCACTCTCCGGCTCCTTTGTATCAATTATATCCAGGTCGATGTCATCAATGTTTATCCCGCCAAAGTCATCTTCTTTCGCATCGGCGCTGAGTGAATCTGTTTCTTCCAGGGGCTCAAATTCCAGCTCGTCCATGGTCTCTTCTTCCCGGGAGAACTCCATTACAATGCTCTCCTCCTCGGCAACAGAATTATCCGCCGGTTCCGGAGCATTCGGGCTTTCAGACACATCCTCATTCCCGGAAACCGGATCCTGCATTAAAAAACTCACCTCTTCTGGCACGCTTTCATCTTCCTCTGTTTCTGGTAACAGGAAAGAATTTTCTTCACTTTCCGGCATCTCTTCTTCCCCCTTTACCCCTTCAGTCCCAAATCTTTCAGTAAATGGGACCGGAGTTTCTATCTCCGGCAGAGTCTCCTCTTCAGGATCCTTGGCTTCAGGAGCAGCAGCTTCAGCTTTAGTTACCTCAGTGCCCGGGTTTTCAGGAACTTTCTTTTCCAGCTCTTTCTCCTCCGGGCGCTCAGTTTCAGCACCGGCTTCACCCGGCCTTCCAAAGCTGAAGAAAGAGGCAGGCTTTTCCTGCCTTACAATTCTGTCCAGATAATTTTCCCCATTCTGCGGCGCTGCCGTAATCTCCGGCTTTTCCAAGGTCTTCTTCGGCTCAAATTGTTTCTGCTCAAATGGCTTCTGCTCCGGCATTTTTTTGTCGGATGCCTGTTCTGGCATTTTCTTCTCTGAAGGCTTCTCAACGTCCGTTTTCTGTTCTGCAGCCTTTTTGACTTCCGGTCTGAAAAGCACGTTCTGCACTTCAATAATGTCGTAGGACTGTCTGGCGTCGCCCTTAAAGCCGCTTTCCAGCTTTGCCGCGTATGCGGGCAATTTCTTCTCCTTCAGGTACAGCTTGAATGGATACAGTGGTATCTTGCTCTTAATAACACTCCCGATGTTAAAGAACTCGCCTATCGAGTTCAGTACAAGGCCCGTCAGCTTTGAAGCGTCTGTCCGCAGCAGCTCCTGGTCTACCTTGTCCAGTATGCTTTCAAATTCATTACGGCTTAATATCTGGAGGTTTTTCTTCTGGAGATACTTCTCAACAATGGTTTTAATGTAGCCGTAAAAATATATATAGTTAATAATTTGCTTCAATTCGGCGGTTTTCACCACCTCTTCCTTCTCAAAGATGAACTTTGTCAGTGCCCATGCCGGCTGTGCCAGGAAGTTTACGTTGAAGGAAATTGCATGAAGGATCAGGTTGTCTACATATTCGAACGAGAACTTCTTCGATTTCTTAATTTCTTCGCCTATCAGGGCAAAATACCCTGCAATCCTGCCCCCGGAATAATCAAAATTGGAGTTGCTGAGCAGGCGCTGCCTGTCTTCATAGATCAGGTAATCCAGTTCAGCCGAAATGTATTTCAATATGGCCGGATGAAGGTCAACCGAGGTCAGCTCCTCATAAGTAAAATAAGCACCCAGTCTTCTGACCTCATTTATGGTGAAGTCATAAATAAATTTAATTTCTTTTTCAAACATAATGTTACCCTAAAGCATAATCCTTACGAAATGATGTTATCCCCTCATTATCGAATATTTACGCATTTTATGAAATCTGAACATTAAAATATCAATTTAATACTCAAAGTAAAAGAATTACTTCCGGCCTAAGGGAGTAAAGAGCGAGAGAATCCGGGGGAAGGTGAAAAAAATCCCGGCCTTCTGGCCGGGATCATTTTTTAAGGTTCTATTCAATCGAGTAATCAGATAACAGTGAACCGGGGCATTTGTCCCTTAGATTACGTCCTCACTGTTTTTGTTTTTCGATTTAAGTTTTGCAGCGAAATACTGGCGGTTCATTACGGCAATATGCCTTACGGAAATTTCCTTCGGGCATTCAGCTTCGCATGCATATGTGTTCGTACAGCTACCAAAACCCATCTCATCCATTACCTTCACCATGGCTTCCACCCTTTCAAACCTTTCAACCTGGCCCTGGGGCAGGTGTGCAAGGTGCGAAACCTTTGCAGAGACGAAAAGCATTGCAGAGGCATTCTTGCATGCAGCAACGCATGCGCCGCAGCCTATGCAGGCAGCTGCATCCATTGCTGTATTTGCAAGCTCTTTGGATATAAGGATCGAGTTTGCATCGGGAACTCCGCCTGTATTGACAGATATGAAGCCTCCGGCCTGCTGAACTTTCTCCAGGGCCGAACGGTCCACCATGAGGTCTTTAATTACAGGAAAAGCCTTAGCCCTCCAAGGTTCAATTGTAATGGTATCGCCATCGTCAAAGTTACGCATGTGGAGCTGACAGGTTGTTGTTCCTTTTACCGGTCCATGAGGTCTGCCGTTAATAACAAGTCCGCAGGCTCCGCAGATACCCTCGCGGCAATCGTGATCGAAAGCAACGGGGTCTTCGCTCTTTCTCTGCAGCTCTTCGTTCAATACGTCGAGCATTTCCAGGAAAGATGAATCTGTAGATATATTTGAAACCTTATAAGTAACGAATCTGCCCACGGTTGTTCTATTAGGCTGACGCCAGATCTTTAACGTCAAATTTAAGTTCTTGCTCATTATTTATAGCTCCTCTGCGTTAATTTCACATTCTCAAATACAAGAGGCTCTTTGTTCAAAGTCCATTTTCCAACCTCATTGAATTCCCAGGCAGCCACGTATGCAAAGTTTTCATCATCACGCCTGGCTTCATTTTCCTCTGTCTGGTATTCTTCACGGAAATGGCCTCCGCAGGATTCCTGCCTGTGAAGAGCATCTGTTGCCATAAGCTCACCCAGCTCAAGAAAATCTGCCACTCTTCCGGCACGTTCAAGCGTCTGGTTCAAATCACCGGCCGAACCCGTAACGTTTACGTTTTTCCAGAATTCCTCACGCAGTTCCCTTATCTCTGCAATTGCTTCATTGAGCCCCTTGGCATTTCTTGCCATTCCGACCTTCTCCCACATCACTTTTCCAAGCTCGCGGTGAATCTCGTCAACGGTCTTCTTGCCCTTAATTGAAAGGAGTCTGTTGATCATGCTGTCGATTGCAGCTTCATTCTTTGCAAATTCAGGATGATCTGTCGAAACTCCCTGCAGCTTGCTGGTTGCCAGATAATCGCCAATTGTATAAGGAATGACGAAATATCCGTCGGCCAGGCCCTGCATAAGAGCACTTGCACCAAGACGGTTTGCCCCGTGATCCGAGAAGTTGGCCTCACCCAGTACAAAACAGCCCGGAATTGTACTCATCAGGTTATAATCAACCCAGAGCCCGCCCATCGTGTAATGGATTGCAGGATAAATTCTCATTGGCACTTCATAGGGATTCTCATCCGTGATCATCTGATACATCTGGAAGAGGTTTCCGTATTTCTCCTCAATGGCCTTCTTTCCAAGGCGCTTTATTGCGTCTGCAAAATCGAGGTAAACGGCAAGTCCTGTATCGCCGACACCCTTACCCTGGTCGCACTGCTCTTTTGAGTTTCTTGATGCAACGTCACGCGGAACAAGGTTTCCAAACGAGGGGTATTTTCTTTCCAGGAAGTAATCGCGCTCCTCTTCAGGTATCTGGTTTGCCGGACGCTTGTCGCCTGCTTTCTTTGGGACCCATACGCGACCGTCGTTTCTAAGGCTCTCGCTCATAAGAGTCAGTTTCGACTGATACTCACCGTGAACCGGAATACAGGTCGGGTGGATCTGTGTAAAGCATGGATTTGCAAAAAGTGCGCCCTTCTTGTGTGCACGCCAGATTGCGGTACTGTTGGAATTCATGGCATTGGTTGAAAGGAAATAGGCATTTCCGTATCCGCCTGTAGCCAGAATGACGGCATGAGCCGAATACTTCTCAATATCGCCCGTTATTAGATTTCTTACGACAATACCTCTTGCAGCGCCGTCAATTATAACCAGTTCCAGCATCTCGCGCCTCGGGTACATCTTAATTTTGCCCAAGCCTATCTGGCGGTTAAGGGCACTGTAGGCACCAAGCAAGAGCTGCTGCCCCGTTTGACCCCTTGCGTAAAACGTTCTGGAGACCTGCGCACCGCCGAATGAACGGTTATCCAAAAGTCCGCCGTATTCCCTTGCAAAAGGAACACCCTGTGCAACACACTGGTCAATAATGTTGTTGCTGACTTCTGCAAGCCTGTACACGTTAGCCTCACGTGCACGGTAATCGCCGCCTTTTATCGTATCGTAGAACAGCCTGAATACGCTGTCGCCGTCGTTCTGATAGTTCTTGGCGGCGTTAATACCGCCCTGAGCAGCAATACTGTGAGCGCGGCGGGGACTGTCCTGGTAACAGAAGGCTTTTACGTTATAGCCTAATTCTGCAAGGCTGGCTGCGGCTGAAGCACCGGCTAGACCGGTACCTACAACAATAATGTCGTATTTTCTTTTATTTGCCGGGTTAACCAGCTTTAAGTTAAACTTGTGGTTAGTCCATTTATCCTGCAGTTTTCCGGCTGGTGTCTTGGAATCTAATGTAGCCATTACTTACCTCCCATAAAATAAAAATAGATCGGAAAAGATGCGAACCCCAGCCCAATTACCACAGCATAAATTTTACCAAGTACAACAATAAGGGTTCTGTATTTTACATGATTCCACCCAAGGCTCTGGAATGCGCTCTGAAAGCCATGATACAGGTGGAAGAAAAGCAGAAAAACGGACACCAGATATATCAGCGCAAATACCGGATTTGTAAAGGCGCTTATAACCAGGTCGTACATGCGTATGTTTCCGGTCCTGGCGTAATGGTATACATACCAGAACTGCTGAATATGAATTACAAGGAACAGGAATATTACACTGGCTGAGAGCCACATGGTCCTTGAAGCCAGAGTCGCCTGCGGATCTTCCGCCTTTACGGCATACCGGTTCGGACGCGCTCTCCAGTTTCCTATCTGAAGCCTTACGCCTTCATATATGTGGAAAAGGAATCCAAGCAAAAGTATTACTTCTATTACCCTGATTACCGGCTTTAAGCCCGATTCGGTAAGCGCTTCAACGTAGGCGTTAAAAGCATCCCTTCCGAAATACAGAAAACTGTTGCCGAAAAGATGGACAACCAAATAAATTAGAAGGAAAAATCCTGTTATTGCCATAACATACTTTTTTCCTAGTGAAGAGTTGAACGCACTAGTAAACCAACCCATTAATTTCCTCCTGTGAACTTTTATTATACAGACATCCTCAGGGAGTGCGTGGGGATTGAATGCCTAAAAAAGAAATTATAGAATAAGATAATGCTATATCAATTGAATATCAAAATCAATTTAGTGCCCGAAACGGGGATGGATTATTTTTCTTGAGTTTTGTAATTGATTAAGATATAGTGGCCGTAAAAATAAGGATTTTTACCCTATCTTTTCAACTCTGAGCACCTGGAAATGGAAATTTTTCTGTATGTATGACAAGAGGAGTTATTCGCCATGACGGAAATATGCAAAAAAGGGGAGGAAATATTCTTTCCTCCCCTTTTCAGTCTGCAAATAAGTGCTTACTTCCTGGCAGTCAGGAAGAACATATCGGTAACTATGTTGGCAGTTTCCTTCAGTAAAGGATCGCTCAGCTTTTCACCCTGGGGCTCAACTTCACCTTTCTTCAAAAGCTTCAAACCTTCGGCCTGCCTTCTCTCGTTAATGCTCTTTAAGCGCTTCTCTTCCTGCTCATCCTGCTCTTTCTTGCGCTTGGCCTCGTTAAGAGAAACGGTCTTCTGCTCGCGGTCTTCCTTTGCTTCTTCTATCTCCTCATAAAAATTGCTGAAGATGGGATCCGTCTTCATTCTCGCTTCGTGGCGCTTGTTCAGCTCAGGTACTATATCCCCGAGCTTTGTATAAAGGTCGTACTGGCTGGGAGAAATCCTGTCCCACGGAAGAGCACTCGGCTCGGAGCTTTCCCCGTAATCCGAAGTGTCAATCATCGAGGGGAATTTAATGTCGGGGATAACCCCCTTTCTCTGTGTGCTGCCGCCATCGATGCGGTAGAACTTTGCAATTGTAACCTTCAGCTGTCCGTACTTTATTCCGGGATCCTTCGGGAAGCGGTTAAGATCGATCAGGTTCTGAACCGTTCCTTTGCCGTAGGTCTGCTCACCAACAATAACGCCGCGCTTGTAGTCCTGTATCGCCCCGGCAAAGATCTCCGAAGCCGAAGCGCTCGAACGGTTAACAAGAACGGCAAGGGGACCGTCATAAAACACCTGGCCGTCGTGATCTGTTCCAACTTCAACCGAACCATCGGCATTTCGCACCTGCACAACAGGACCATCCTTTATGAATAAACCCGTAAGGTCAATTGCCTCCTGCAAAGATCCGCCCCCGTTGTTGCGAAGGTCCAGAACCACTCCGTCCACCTTCTCGTCTTTCAGCTCCTGGAGCAGCTTCTTTACGTCCTTTGTCGTGCTCTTGTAATCCTTCTCCCCTCTTGCCTGTGCCTCGTAGTCGAAGTAGAATGCCGGGAGTGTAATTACGCCAACTTTATAAGGAGCTCCGTCCCTTGTAATGGTAATAACGTCTTTCTTTGCCGCCTGCTCTTCAAGCTTAACCTTGTCGCGTAGGATTTTTATTTCCTTCGGCTTTGCGTTAACCCCCGCATCGGCAGGAAGTATCTGAAGGCGTACGAGCGTACCCTTCGGGCCCCTTATCAGCTTTACAACGTCGTCCAGGCTCTTGTTTATAACATCCACCATCTCCCCTTCTTCACCCTGCGCAACTCCTACAATCTTGTCGTTGACCTTCAGGAGTTTGCTCTTGTAGGCCGGGCCTCCGGGAATTACTTCGGCAACCTTGGTATATTCGTCCTCACTCATCAGCGATGCCCCGATGCCTTCAAGTGAAAGGCTCATCTGCATCTTGAAATTCTCTGAGGTTATTGGCGATAAATAATTCGTATGAGGATCAATTGACTCGGTAAACTGGTTCATAAAGAGCTGGAAGACGTCTTCACTCTTTAGCTGCAGCATTCTTTTCTCCAGGTTGCTGTAGCGCTTTTCCAGAGTTTCAGAAATCTTTGCCCAGTCCTTGCCTTTCAGCTTCTCCCTGAGGGCGTCGTCTTTAAGCCTTTTTCTCCAGAGCTCGTCAAGCTCGTTCTTGTCCCTGGCCCATGGGACGTCCTTGCGCTCCGGTGTGTAGCTTTCATCCTTTGAAAAATCAAATTCTTTCTGGAGCGCTGCATGTATGTAACTCTGCCTTTCTTTCATGCGTTCCATAAAAGTATTAAACATGTCGTAGGCCGGCTGCAGGCGCCCTTTATTCAGGTCGTCATCCAGTTCATAGCGGTATTTCTCAAATCCTGTAATATCGGAAGCCAGGAAATAAAGCCTGTTATAGTCGAGTGTTTTTATATAACGGTCAAGTATTCTTGATGAAAGTGAATCATTGATGTCGGTTTTCTTATAATGATACCTTGAAAGGAGCACCATGATCAGGTGGTCTTCCTTTTCAAAATAATTCTCCGGGGCAAGCTTCCCCGCGGCATTAACGCCTGAGGAGGCCTCGTCTTTTTTGGGAGCCTGTGCCTCGGTTACATCCTGCGCAAAGGTAAAATTACTTATGTTAAATATTAACAGAAGTAATAAGATCTGAAGTTTTTTCATAAATTCTTCCAATTAAGTTTCCGATATTATAACAACGTGAAAATTAAATAGTTTCAAAATATATCATATTTCGGCGGGTTTTGACACCAATATTTATAACAAAGTTTCGGGCAAAAGAGTTTGCATGAATAAATAAAATATAACAATAAAGGACTCAGACGCCACTGCTGAATTAGACGTATCTCAGGGCTTTTTGACGCTTTGGACAAGAACTTTATCAATCCTGTTGCCGTCCATGTCTAGGATTTCGAAACTCAGCCCCACGCTCTCCATTTTCTCCCCTTCCTTTGGGATCCTTTCCATTTTAAGCATAATAAAGCCCCCCAGTGTCTGAAAGTCCTCATCTTCCTCTCCCGGCAGGCTTTCAAGCTTGAATATCCTCTTAAACTCATCTACAGGAATCATTCCATCCACAAGCCAGAAACCGTCTTCCCTTTTTTTTGCAAATGGCTCGGCGTGATCCTGCCTGGAAAGTTCACCCAGCACCTCTTCGACCAGGTCGGTAATCGTAACTAAACCTTCCACGCCGCCATATTCATTTATTACGATTGCAACGGACTTTCCCGATTCCTTGAAGCGGTCCAAAAGCTTCAGCGCCCTTGTACCCTCTGGGATAAACAGTGGTTCCGAAACGTGCGTCTTAATGTCGTACTGCCGGCCCTGCACATGAAAATAGTAAAGCTCTTTTATGCTTACAATACCCTTAAGGTTATCCAGGTTTTCATCGCAGACCGGGAAATGTGAAAAGTGCGATTCCAGTATAATTTTCTTGTTTTCATCGCTTGTGGAATTTACGTCGAGCCACACTATTTTGGTTCTCGGGGTCATCACGGCTTCAACCCTTTTATCCCCAAGCCTGAAGACGGATTCAAGTATGTCCTGCTCGGCTTTCTCAATTACCCCGACTTTATTGCCCTGACTGATGAGCATCCTGATTTCCTCTTCCGTCACATTAGGCTCCGAAGGCGGCCTGAGCTTGAGGAATCTGATGACAAAGTCGGTCGAATGGCTTAATAGCGCCACAAGAGGGCTCCCGATTTTGGCAAGAGCCTTCATTGAGCCGGAAACCTTGAGTGCAATTTTTTCGGGATTATTCATCCCCACCCTTTTCGGAACGAGCTCACCTATGACAAGCGTAAAATACGTAATTCCGGCAACAACAAGCGTATAGCCCAATACGTCTGCATACTCAGCAAGCAAAGGAACTGATCTTAATACCGAGGCAACTCTTTTACCCAGCGTGGCACCGCTTACGGCACCTGTTATTACGCTTATCGTTGTAACGCCTACCTGAACGGTCGAGAGGAATTTACTGGGAGAATTTGCCAGGTCAAGTGCCGTCTTTGACTTCAGGTTCCCCTTCCTGGCCATGTTCTCCAGCCTTGTTTTCCTGGAAGAGATCACGGCAATTTCCGACATTGCAAAAAGACCATTGGCAATGATCAATATTAGAATTATTATCAATTCTAACGTAACGTTATCCATATTTTATCCATAGATTCAAACAGAAACTGCAAAGATACGCATTACTTAAAACTTAAAAATACGCATCCTTATCTATACAAGATAGTTCTATACTTCAGAATTAGCAAATTTTATGGAACCTTCCTTACGGGACAGCCCCATAAGGTAGAATATGTTTACTAACCAAATAAATGCCTTTTTTGCACGGCCAAAGTGCAAATATAAGCCTTGATATTTAATTCAATAATAAATAGAATTAAGAAAAGAAATATCAGCAGGTCTATAGGAGGAAGTATATGCCCTGGGTAATAACACGACTATGTGCTGATTGTCAGGATACAGCTTGCGTAAAAGTCTGCCCGGTGGACTGCATCTACGGTCTTACGTCTGAAGACTCCAACTACCGCAGGCAGCTCTTTATTCACCCTGATGAATGCATCAACTGCTCTGCTTGTGAACCGGAATGCCCCTGGGGAGCAATATTTGAAGAATCTGAGGTCCCCGAAATCTTTAAGGAAGACATAGAAATCAATGCCAATATCTTTAAGGACCACAATTCACAGGATTTTACCACTACACCCAAACCCATAAAGGAAAATCCGACACAGGAGGAAATTGAAGCAAATAAAAAAAAGTGGGGCTACGTCTGATTCATTTGGATTTTTTGGGACATGTTTCGGGGTTAAATAGTACGTTGTAGTCGTATTTTACCTTACTGCTTTAATAAATTATATTCAACAACGATTTTTCAAACGTTTATTCAGGGTACCTATATGACGGAATGCAGCATAAGAGTAAACAAGACTGCCAGATACTTTGTCTTAGGTGAAGTAACGGCTCAGATTAACCAGGTTTGGTTTGTATGTCACGGCTACGGTCAGCTGGCTTCTCATTTCCTGAAGCATTTTTCTAAGCTCAACGACGGCACACGCCTTATTGTTGCTCCCGAAGGTTTATCCCGGTTCTACTTGAGCGGAACAAGCGGAAAAATCGGCGCTTCCTGGATGACAAGCGAGGACCGGCTTAATGAAATTAGCGACTACATAGCCTACCTGAATGCCGTTTATAACGAGATTTTCTCTAACGTCCCCAGAGACTCTTCCGAGGTCTTCCTGCTGGGGTTTTCACAGGGCACCGCTACGGCCTCACGCTGGTTTAATAACGGGAGAATTGAAATTGACGACCTCATTCTCTGGGGAGGGCACCTGCCGCCTGAAATTAACCTCGAAAACCCGATGTACAGAAAGGCTAAAATCTCACTCGTATATGGAACCGGCGACGAATACCTGAAGCCGGCTTACTACAGCATGGATGAAATGAGGCTGCAGGCTCACGGTATACAATACCAGGTCATTGCATTTGAGGGAGGGCACTGGATTAAGCCGGACGTTCTCCTGAAGCTTTCATCTGCTGAAATGGCAAAAGAACTGAAATAATAAAAGCGCAAAAAAAAGTAAAAGAAATAAACCGGTAAAAGTACTCCTATTTTACAATCCGGGAAATTTTCTTGAATTCTTCCGTTCCGCAAACTTTTAAGAGCTCAAAGAGAATGGATTCCGTGGTCGTAACTTCAGCGCCATTACTGTTCATTCTCTTTAGCGCAATTTTATAGTCTTTCTCTCTCCTTGAGGAAACGGCGTCTGCAGCAACATCCACCTGAAAGCCGTTCGAAAGAAGGTCCAAGACGGTCTGCTGCACACAGACATGGCTTTCGATGCCGCAGACAACTACCTGCATAATGTTACTGAGCTTTAATGTGCCGAAAAGCTCGCCTGCACCGGAACAGCTGAAACTCATCTTCTCAATTGCCGTTAGGCCTTCAAGCTCGCTCTTAAGCTCTTTTACGGTAGATCCCAGCCCCTTTGGATACTGTTCCGTGTAGTAAACAGGAAGCCTGAGCACCCTGAAACCCTGAACCAGCTTTATTGTGTTGGAAAGAATTTCTTCGGGCGAATTCATTGCCGCAAGAATCCTCTCCTGCATGTCTATTATCAGCAGCGCCGTTTTTGAAGGCACCAGCACTTTTGGATTTCTAATGACAGAGTTGTCCATACCTCCCCGGAATTGTTGTTTATTGCCCAGGATTTTGTCCTTAATAATCGGAAAAGAAATATAACCAAACCCTTAATAAATTGCTTCCATACCGTACTTCCCGCAGGCATACATCATAAGAAGCGAGGTAAAATCTATTAGGGCGCGTTTTTCATCCTCGTGATAAATCACCAGGTCGTAAACTTCAGCCACGAACTGGAAATTCTGCAAGATCTTCTGCAGCTCCTTGTAGTTTGGCGTCCCGTGCCAGAAGGAGACTTTTTTTATCAGCGTATTCCTGTGCCTGCGCAGGAACTCATTGACAGAAATGATATTGTAAGAGTTAGGCGTCCTGGGCCGGCAAATATTAATCAGGTCGTTAAAATACGTATCCCACTTCTTGGCAAGGTTTTCATTTTTCTTGTACATCACGTGACGGGCTTTTTCCAGCGTAAAAAGAGCCTTGGTTGAAACCTTAAACTGCGGCTGCAAGGAATACCCGTCGTAGCTCGGGCAGCCCTCTTCATCAATATACTTCCACCTCCTTAAAAGCTGCTTGGGCGTAAGTATTGCAATAACCCGTTCCAGGCCGCTGTCTACAATTATGTACCTTTCTTTCTGATAGCCGAGTACCGTAAGCCAGTGCCCCCAGTTATTGACGCTCAAGATGCAGGGGAGCCCCTTTTTAAGCTCCCTGTCCAGCAGCTCAAGTGCGCTTGAGGGCTCTTCGGCCCTGAAGTAATTCATGTGGCAATGGAACTTTTTTGCCGCTCTTGCAAGCCCAATCTCGTCCGTCCCGGCCCACCAGGTGCTCCCGGCAGACTTGGCAATGGAATTCTCGTTCTTGAAAATTCCAAGCATCACGAAGGCATATTTCAGCGCGAATGGTCCGCAATAATATTTATTTGGCTGAGGATAAAAACTCATTTCTTAAATCAAATTGAGAAAATTATTTGAATTGAACATTAAAATGAAATTTCTTTATTGAATTCTGATAAAGGGAATTTCATAACCGTTACCAAAATACCCTGAGAAATTATGGAATAATCCTTTACCGGGAAATACCAAAATTTTTAATAATTTTATCGGAACTTGTACCCCGGAACTAGCAGACCGGCTGGCGCGGCTGTTGCTGAAAAGCTGATTGTAATTAAAGGTAAAATTATTTTTCAAATATGCCAAATTCTTTTATATAAATGCTTTGCGTGGAATTGGGTATTTTTTTATATTCTTTTCCAAAATATTGGAAGAACATGAAAGTAGCCGTTGTATACAATATTTCTCATGCTGATTTGGCCCATTATGAAAATATGGCCGTTCCCGCAGCCGAAATTAATTTTGAACCTTATTTCGATATCGAGCATTCCAGCCCGCTTGATGGTTACAACTCAATTACTCGTGCTCTTTGTGAGGCTGGCTTTGAGGCTTACAGCCTGAATATTTTTGACGACTATAATGCTTTCCTCGCCGACTACAGGCAAAACCGTCCCGACGTCGTCTTTAATATGGTTGAATACTATAACGACAAGCCGACTCTTGAGATGAACTTTGCCTGCCTGCTTCAGATGATGGATATTCCCTATACGGGTGCGCCCCCAATGGCTTTGGCTACCTGCCAGAGGAAGGTTATTGCAAAGAGCATACTCTCGTCTCTTGGAATAAATACGCCCAGATTCCGCGTCGTCTCCTCTTGCGGGCAAGCGGCTGATATTGGACTGAACTACCCGCTTATCGTAAAGCCTTCAATGGAAGATGCAAGCCTCGGCATTGAGGATGAATCGGTCGTGAACAGCCCAGAAAAACTCTTTGAACGCATTGAATATATACTCCACCATTTTAAGCAAAATGCCCTAATCGAGGAATTCGTAGACGGAAGGGAGCTTAACGTAGCTGTCATTGGCGACAGGTTCCCGAGAGTTCTGCCAATAAGTGAAATTGATTTTTCACTGATGCCTGCGCATCTTAATAACATCGTCAGCTACCAGGCCAAGTGGGACCCTTATCACGAAGCCTACCATATGGCAAGACCCATATGCCCGTCAATTCTTCCTTCGGATATAGAGGCAAAGGCAAAGGATCTGGCCCTTAAGGCCTTTAAGGCGCTGGGAGCACGCGATTATGCACGCGTGGATATGCGGCTTTCCAGAAATAATGAGCTTTTTGTGCTTGAGATAAACCCAAATCCCGATTTAACCGAGGATGCCGGATTCATGCGCTCTTCAAAGGCGGCAGGTTATTCATTCAGGCGGACACTCAGAAGAATTGTGGAAATGGCTTGGACACGAAGGTCAAAAGCTCCAAAGCAAAGGCTCCCGAAGTCGGACCTGGAATTATCTTTGCAGTAGATTTTTTTACGTTTATTAAATTAGAAGGCAGGTTCCGGGTAACCTGCTTTTTAATTTTTATCACCCCTTCTTTTTACCTACTTTCAGCATTCAATCCCTTTCCTTGAGGTAATTCCCTGCTGCTGGTAATAATGCCTTACTTCACGCATCTCTGTAATTAGATCCGCTTTCTTTAGTATCTCTTCGGGACAGTACCTGCCCGTAAGTATTAGCTCCACGTTACCTGGTTTTGTTTCAAGTACCGGTATGAGCTCCTGTGGCTTTAGTAGCCCGAAATAGAAACAGACACAGACTTCGTCAAGTATCACTATGTCAAATTCTCCGCTTTCAAGGGCCTCAACACTTCTTTCAAGAGCCTTCATTATGGCCTCTTTGTCCTTACTATCCGGGGGCCTTTTCTCAAGGACAAATGTATCATTGCCGTACTGCTCAATTCTAATTAAGGGTGCAAGGCTTTGAACGGCCTTAAGCTCCCCGTAGGGAAAGTCCTTCATGAACTGGATTATCAGAGTTTTCATGCCGCTTCCCGCGGCACGCAGTGCCTGCCCCAGGGCAGCAGTTGTTTTGCCTTTCCCGTTACCCGTATAGACCTGTATTAATCCCCTTTGTAGTCCGCCCATATTTAATAAACTCCCTGATTGCTTTGTCATCTTAAGGAGGCCCCGATCCTTTTGAAAAAGACCGGCATTTCCTCCCCCGGGAAAATAATTAACCTTTATTCAAAATTCAGCTTCAACCCCAGATAGGCCGAAAGCCCCGGGGTACCATAGGTAAACACCTCTTCATATTTTGTGTCGAAAACGTTGTCCACCCTTCCATAAAGCTTCAGCTGCGCACTTACCTGGTAAGAAGCAGCAAGGTTGACAAGCGTGTAGCTCTTCAGGAACACCCTCTGGTAGAGTTCAAAATCCTGATCCTCTCGTCCACCTACACTCAGTATTTCCAGGTTCAGACTGGCAGCTTCCAAGGAATAACCCGCGTTGAAGCTGAACTTGTTCTTGGGCCTTCTTATCAGGAGCAAATCTTTTTCCTTGTTCTCCGGACTCTTGTTTCTGCTGTCGGTGTAGGAATAATTTAAGCTTAGGTCAAAATTATAAATTGACCATGCGCTAAGCGAAAGCTCGAATCCCTTTGATTCGGCTTTCTCCATGTTAATTGTCTTAAGCGACTTGCTGTCATATGCCATGAGGTCGTAGAAAGTATTCTTAAAGAAGGTAACGCCCGCCGTAAGCTTATTGCCCAAAAGATACTGTTCGGCTCCAAGTTCGTAGCCCCTGCTTTTTTCAGGGTTCAGGTCGGGGTTACCATAGACCGGATCATAGAGGTAATAAAGTGAAGGCAGTTTGAAGCCAGTAGCAAATGTGGCCTTAAGCTTCGTGCCCGTCTGCCTGAAAAGGTAAGCCGGTGCAATGCGGTAAGTTACAACCGATCCGAACTTTTCATGGTAGTCGTACCTGATGCCGAGGCTCATAAAAAGGGCGTCTTTTACGTTTAGCTGGGGTTCCAGATATAAACCCGTCGTGTTTGTCATTTTACTGTTTAAGGCGGAATAGTATGGCCCCCAGATGGACATCGAATTGTATTCCGTGGCGGCCTTTTCAAACTGGCTTTCAGCTCCAAAGACAAGCTTGTTTTTCCCGTAAAGCTTTACCTCATTCTGCCAGTCGAGCTTGATCCTCGTTCCGTTGAAGAATGCGGTTGAAAACGTATTCGGCCTCAGGCTGTCTGAAAGGTCCACTGCATGGCTGATGTGCCTCATCACGGAAGCGGCCAGCATCTGTTTCCACGCTCCTTCAAACAGTAAAAGGTTGCCCGCCCCCCTGAAGATGCTTTCTTCCAGGTTATAAGTAAAGTTCGGGTCATCACCTTTTTTTTCATTCTGGTCAAGCCCCGTTTTTGCTTTCGTATAATTAAACATGAAATCCAGGCTCAGGTAGTCGGTTATCTTCATTCCGGCGCGTGAGAAGAAGGAATTGTTAAGATTCCTGTCTTTTTCCGTGTTGCCAAACTTTTCATCGGCTGCTGAAAAGCCTTTTGTATCGAACCTTGAGTAGCTAAGGCTGTAGTCTATAAAACTAATGCCGCCGTTCAAGGAGGCGTTTGCCTTATAGGTTTCATACGACCCGCCTTCCAGGGAAAAGGAATACTTTGGCTTGCCGCTTCCTTTTTTTGTAAAAATACTTATTACTCCCGCCATCGCCTCAGAGCCATAGAGCGTGCTCTGGGGCCCCCTTAAAACCTCCACCCTTTCAATGTTATCCAGCGGAAAGTTCGACATGTCGTAAGCGTTGTTGATCGAACTGGGATCATTAACTGCTACCCCGTCAATGAGGAAAAGCGTCTGCTCTGAATTTGAGCCCCTCATAAATACGCTCGCCAGGCCGCCTGGGCCGCCCTGGCGTGCCACACTCAGGCCTGCTACATTGTTTAATACATCGGGAAGCGAAACCTTGTCCGCCCTTTTAATGTCATCTTCACTGATTACGGTTATGGAACTTGCGGTTTCAACTATCGGGGTAGCTGTCCTGTTTGCGGTTATGACCACTTCATTCAGCTTATAAGTCTTAAGAGAATCGGGCTTACCGCTTTCTTTCATCCCGGTGGCATTCAGGGCCTGCGGGGAAAAAACAAAATAAAGTAATAGTGTTAAAAAACAACTGACAATAGAATTATGCATGAAAGTTACTCCTTTTCGAATAAAGAATTAAAGGTTGTAACCTTGCGTGGAAAGAGAAAAGTAACTATGTAATACGGTTTTGAAGAAAAGGTATGTTAACACAGTTGATCATTATCTCACCTTGTCCCACGAAGGCAGAATAATTAGCAGCTACGGCAGGTCTCCTGGCTCAGGCTACATACAGCACCTTCCCGGTTATTGATCCTGAAAATGGGATTTTCAAAATCAGAAAAACAGTGGCATATTACTGCATGTTATCACGCCAATTACAGTTGCGGGGCAGCACCGGATTTTCACCGGTTTCCCTATTCTTCCCGATAAGCGGGACACCGTAACGTTATAAACTTACTAGAATAAATTATAAAATATTTCCCTTCTTTCCAAACACATGAAATAAAAACCCCTCCTTCGCCTGGGAAAGAGGGGCTATTCAGGGATTGAGGTATGCTGGGAAAAATTCTTTTACACTTTAACTGTGCAAAATCACCGCCAAAAGAAACCTCCTTACTGCCAGTTTTTTGCCTTATTCATAAGCAGGTATGCCGAGAAATAAAGCAGCGCGCCAAGAATGAGCGCCACCGTAAAGCCGAAATTTATTGTAATGAGAATTATTGCAGTTGAACCTATAACAGAAGCCACGCCGTTTACGGCAAAACCCCAGTCAATCAGCTCTCCAACCTTCTGTGCCGCCTTCGGGAAAGGCATTCCCATGAAAAAGCCCAGTGGCGCAATAAGTGCCATTGAAATAACTACTCTTGGCATCAGGCTCAGGCCGGTAAGTAGACCGGTAAAAGGCCTGAATAAAACTATTTCGAGCAAAAGAAGAGCCAGTATGCCGTAAAAAGGAATGCGGTCGTTAAAGCGCGCAGAGAACCTGCTCCCGATGCCCGAACTTAAAAGAAGTGTCAAAAGTATTACAACAAAGCTGTACGAGGAAGCGCCGATAAAAAGCGTGTATCTTTGAATCAGCACAACTTCCACTATCATAAAAGCCGCCCCAATGGCAAAGAAATAAAGCCAGGGAGCCATTTTCAGCTTTTCACTTTTCTTCAGGTAAGGCAGCAGCATTAAAGGAAGAACCAGCAGGCATATAATCAGAAGTATTGTTAAAATAATCAGCTTTGAGATCGGGAAGCCCCTGAATTCATAAGGCGATATTTCTTTAATTTTACCGAAGTCCACGTTCCTCCAGAGACCAAGCTGCGCAATGTAGGGCCTGTCGTCGCTGCAGGGACTTATGTCAATCTGCGTCCTGAAGGCCTCGGATTTCCACCCCTTGCATACGATCTTGTCTATAAGATTGCCCCTGGTGGAATCGCAGGCGGGGTAAAGAAGCCTGATAAAAGGATAATTCTCCTTGTCCAGCTTTACTACGGCAGTGTCAATAAAGCTTTTTGTTAATGGCTGCCTGGAAAGTATTAAAAGATTCCTGTGGTATTTGGGCAGGTCATATACGGCAATGTGTCTTTGAGGGTTTTCAACCCCGAGCCTGTTCAGGGCATCTATGACCTCGCCAACAACCTTGGGCATGTACATCTGGTGCTCCATGTAGAAGATGCCCTTTTCGGTGAGCGCCTTATAATAATCCTCAAAGGCCTCTGTAGTAAAAAGATAATTCTCAGCAAGCGCAAAGGAGCCCGAGGCCAGTGCTGCAAAGGTGTTTGAGCTGAAGGAGGTAATAAGGTCGAACTTGTTCTCAAACTTCCTTACGTAGCTCCTCCCGTCTTCAGTAACAACCTTTACGCGGGAATCCCTGTAGATGTTGCCTGAAAACTGCGCCAGTTCCCCGTCCATGAGCAACCTGTTGATCTTCGGATTTACTTCGACGGCATGGATCTCCTTTGCCCCTTCCTGAAGAGCCTGCAGTACCTCCCCGCCCCCTCCGGCTCCAAGGGAAAGGACCGTGCAGTTGCACCCTTTCCTGATGAAATTCTTAAGGCTGAAAAGGCCGAAGTCGAATTTCATTGAATCGGGACGGTTCCAGTTGCCGTCAAAATGCTGCACCGGTGTATTGGCCATATTGTCTATGTTAATTCCGCGCGCTTCCTTGCCGTAGCTGTAAACCTTGAGCTTTGCCATGGCATCCCAGTGCTGGTATATTACAGGCGCCCTTTCCTTGCGCGGAGGATTAAGCAGCGAGTGTGAGTAACTGATCATTACGAACATTAAAACCAAAGGCACCAGGTTAGCGTAACGGTACGGCTTTTCAAGCGCCAGGAAAGAAGACGCAATGAGAGGGAGGCATATTAAAAATGATGCCCAGGGAGTACTGAAAATATTCATAAGAACAATTGCCAATAGCGCTCCCGATCCCGCCCCTATGAGGTCCGACATATAAAGCCTCGGCATGTCGTCTACATTATCCCGAAATAGCTTTGCCAGTGCAATGCCGCCAGAGAAAAACGTTGAGCTGAGGAGCAGTACGGTCAGTATAAATTTCCAAATCATTTCGCCGCTGGTAAAAAGGCGCGAGAAATCGAGCTTAAGGTTAAGTACAACCGATGGCCCAAGGAGTGCCAGCAATGCGGTTATAAGTAGAAGAATTCCCGAAGCATTCTTCCCCCTGAAAACTGGCCCCGAAAGCCGCAGCGCTAAAGCCCCAAGTCCCAGCCCCAGAATGGATAAGGATAGAATCAGGAATGCAAAGGTATAATAAAACTCCGCCGAGAATATGCGCGTCCATACTATCTCAAGCGAGATGAAAGAAACGGACATCAGAGCGATAATATAAAATTTGGAATTTTTCA
Source organism: Ignavibacteria bacterium (assembly GCA_025612245.1). Lineage (GTDB taxonomy): Bacteria > Bacteroidota > Ignavibacteria > Ignavibacteriales > SURF-24 > JAAXKN01. The sequence continues at coordinate 324,696 of JAAXKQ010000004.1, read as the reverse complement.
TGTTTTACCCGTGGTTTATGCAGAATGGCTCATTTTATATAAGAATAGACGAATCAAGAGGCCTCCTGGTTTCAAAATAGTGTCGAGTGGGTCCAGAGTGAGTTGTACGGCACAGATCGCCTATGAACGGCTAAAAAAACGGGGACTTAAAAAATAATAATAAATTCGGCCCCAAAATATTGAATTTATTTCTTTCAGGTGTTAGTTTTTAATGCCGGAAATAATTCCTGCCACATATTCCTGGAGTACTTAATGAAAGAACGCTTAAAGACTTTTCGATGCACTTCATGCATTTTTACCGTCACCTTCATATTACTGTTTTTTACTTTCGCCGGGTGCAGTAAAAAAGATTCTTCCGTTAACCCCGAAGAACAGCAAAAACCCTTGAGCGGGAAACTCCTTTACGAGTGGGACCTGAGCGGGATTCACCAGTTCGACTTTTCAACCATGACTGACACTAAACTTATGGATGGACATTATCCTTCCCTCCTGCCCGACGGGAAGATTGTATTTGTTTCTTCCAACGTTTCAATTTCAATTGCCAGCGCTGACGGCTCTGAACAAAACAGTTTCCTTAGAAATGCCGATATGCTCCTGATTTCACTTCAGGCTTCCAGGGACGGCAACTATATTGCCTTTACAAACATAAACTCTTCAAACGGCGTTCTGCCCGGCACTTTTGTTTATAAACTTGACGGCACAAAGGTTGCGGAATTCCACGACTTGTTTAACCCTTCATGGACTCCCGACGGAAGACTGGTCATGTCCGGTTCCTATGAATTGGCCCTTAAACCCCGAACGACAAATGCCGGGGGGCTATACATCACGGACAAGTCTCTTAAAAACACAAGCCGCATAGACCCCGGATTTACTGAACCCTTAATGCCTTCGGTGAGCCCGGATGGGAAACAGGTTGCATTTATTATGGATAAGCATGTCTGGAAGATTAACCTCGACGGCACAGGGGAGCTACAGATTACAAAAGGGAATTCGGAAGAATACTTTCCATCATGGTCACCCGACGGGAAATACATTGCCTTTGACGGTTATCTAACGTGTGGAACAATTGGTGTGGTTTCTTCTTCGGCTACAACGGAAGTAAATGATAAAACCAGCTATTGGGTTCATTCCGAAAACTATGGCTACCCTAGCTCCAACAACCAGATTTGCTGGTATTAGTATTTTTCAAAAAGCCTGCAGTCATAAATTCCTGCAGGCCCGTGCTCATTTCCGTTTTATATAAATAGCCTTACTACTATTGCAAACGACAGGGCAAAGGACATATAGAAAAGATGACTCCCGATTTCCTCCCTGAAGGAGACTACCAGCTTGTACCATAAATATATGACCAGCGCTTCCAGTATGAACATCTTAAAGCCCCTGTCTATATGCGACGGAATAATGTAATCGGCAAAAAAGGTCAGGAGAATAAAAATTAAAAGCGCATAGTCAACGTCACTGACTTTGAACTTCTTCAAGGGAAAAGCCGTGCCGTCGGCTATGAGAAATATCATTATGATAAAGGTCAGTATATAATAGCTTATCTCTGAAATAATGTTCAGACTCACGTTGCCTGCAAATACCTCGCTTTGAAGCGTATGGTTCAGGTTTGTAATGGTAAAGAATGCGGCAATATTCATAAATATAAATACGTCATCTACACCCTTGTATATGTTCTTATTCCTGGTGGCAATAAAAAAGAACGCAATTCCGGTTATAAGAAGTCCCCAGAGTATGCTGCTTTCAACCGAATTATGTTCAGGCATTGAAAGTATCAGGATCAGCAGCAAAGCCAGTGAAGTCAGGTATATAAATGATTTCTGTATTGTTTCAATATTCCTGTTCCAGGGCACCAGCCAGAACTGCTTTGTAAAGATCATGCGCCTGTAGCTGTTAAGCCACGAGATTACCGGCTCTGCACACAGGAGAACCAGCACCAGTATTCCCGAAATTATCAGCGGGATTAAGTGAGGACCTTTCAGATAAAAGGCCGCCACAAAGACCAGCATGGCTGCATAAATCCATATTATTGCAACCGTAAGCCTCTGCGAACCAGTTGCTTCAAGAATCATGTGATGCAGGTGCGTTTTATCGGGTAGGAACGGACTTTTTTTCCTGATGATTCTGCCAATAATTACCCTTATTGCATCCGTTAACGGCACCGCAAGCAGAATTGCCGGAAATGTCAGATCGAGCACGCCGCCGTTGATCTTTACGGTGATTAAAAGAGAGGCCACGATCAGGAAAAAGCCCAGTATGAGTGAACCCGTATCGCCAAGGAATATTTTTGCCGGGAACCTGTTGTACCTAAGAAACCCCAAAAGGCTTCCTATCAGGCTTACTGTCAGTAATATCAAAAGCTTTGAGCCCCAAAGGACCGAAAGCGACAGTATGACCGCAAAGACCAGAATTGAGAAGCTGCTTACAAGGCCGTCAATCCCGTCCATAAAGTTAATGGCATTAATGCCGCCGACAATAAAAACGATCAGTATTATATAATCCAGCGGGTGCGGTATGATGAGCCCGCAGCAAATGAACTGTGCATATTGCTGATCGAGGTAAATGAGAATCAGTATGCATGCAATAAACTGCCCCCAGATCTTCAGCATATAGCTAAGCCCAAGTATGTCATCGAAGAAGCCTATCATCAAGATGATATTTGCCGAAACCATCAAAAGCCTTATTGAGTCGAGCTCGTCCGAAAGGAATACAACGGAAAGTGCAGCCGAAAGGTAAACCAGCAGCCCTCCCATTCGCGGTATTATTGCAGTATGGATTCTCCTGTTTCCGGGAAGATCAACTACCTTGATCCTGGTCAAATACCGTATCAAAAATGGAGTCGTAAAAACAGTGAATACCAGACATATTATAAATACAAATAAGAGATTCATATTGCCCCAGCCTCTGTTATCATTCTAAGCCATCATAGCAAACTCTCACACGTTCAAAATCATACCTCATCAAATCCATACTTCATTCTCATCATATTCAGCCCTGAATTATAAAAACCGGCAGATGAAACCAGAGCGCATTGTAGGCAGAGCACATTTTTTGCTGTTTTTTCCCCCGGAAAAGAGAAGGCAGCTTTTCCCCCTAAGAAAAAAAACAAAAGCGCCTTCTCTTTATATATTCAACCAATAACTACTTCAAAAGAACAAGTTTTTTCGTATCCTTAAACCCGCCACTCTGAAGCTCATAGAAGTAAACGCCGCTTGGCAGTTCCCCGGCATTGAGAATTATTTCATGGCTTCCTTTTGTCTTCATTTCATCTAAGAGCACCCTTACCGCCTGACCGATACTGTTAAAGAGCGTAAGCCTTACTTTTCCGTCCTCCCTGATTGAATACCTTATTTTCGTCACAGGATTGAAAGGATTCGGATAGTTCTGCTCCAGAGCGTAGCTGAGCCTCTGCAGGGATATCGCCTTTTCAACCGGAAGAGGGCCCTGCGTCCCGTCAACGAGTGTATACGTGCCCAACGAAGAGGTCACAAAACGCGCACAGTGCAGTGCTGTATCAATTCCGGAGGCTTCTACGTCCCACAGGCCGTCCCCCATCAAAGGCCTCTTGTTTACTACAAGATTCATTTCGTTGTAGTCCCTGATCTCAGTGCCGCTGTTGTAGAACAGCTTCACCTCTGCCGTCCAGCCCCAGCCCCCGTTGCCCGGGAAAGAGAACGAATACATGCGGTCAATTCCCCTGTTTGAAATATTCCCCGAATTAAGGATTGCCCTTTGACCCGGAGTATAGGTAAGCACGATTGTATCGGGATAGAGCGGGTTTTCGCCCGACCAGATTATTTCGGCAACCTTCTTTCCGTCAACTCCAAAAAACATGGTCGTGTCTTTTCCTATCTGCCCCTTTCTTGTCGTTAAGGCATAACCGGCCGGATAGTATTCAGACGCCCCGATGTCGCAGCCGCCGCTTGCAAGACTTGTCGAACGGAGGTTGCCGTCAATGTCCTCTGTAACCGTGCCATGCGGGATCCCCTGCCCGTTGACTACCCAGCTGTCCCACGATATCGAAACGTCTGAAGGCGACTTAAAGCCCGGGTTCATGCTGATAGAATGCGGATCCCAGGAGGTCACTGAAGTCCAGTCCTTAATTGTCGCCCTGATACCCTTGCCGCAGAAAGCAACAAATGAGTTCTGTTGGCCATCCACATAAAACAGGTTAAAATCGCTCATCATGTTGCCCTTCATTGCAGGCGTTCTGTATAAAGACCAGCTTTTTGCATTGGGACTTGAGTTCCCGTTATAGAAGATGTTATTCTTCAGGTCTATCATGCTTGCCTGGGCCATGGGGCCTATATAAATGCACTGCGTTTCATGATAGTCCCTTTCAGTTTCTTCTATATATATCGTATTATTATAGACTTCAACCATTCCTGCCGTGGGCACGTCAATTCCGGTAGTAACAATAGTGCCCAGCCTGCCGTTGATGTTATCGCTGTCCTTAAAACCATAGAGCATGTTGTTGTGAATCCTGTAAACCGAGTTAATGTTTCCTCCTTCGAGCTGTATTCCGTAGACCGCGGGCTGGAAGTTTGTTGTGTCTGTAGTGGCGTTAAAAAGTTCATGTATCCTGTTGCCGGTAATAGTAAAGTTGCCTGGTCCCACGATGTGGATTCCCCTGACGCGTCTTCCGGCTGTCTTGCCGTTGTTGGTTCCAAGGTTTCGGATGTTGTTTTTCCTGATAAAAACGGCATCGTAGTTACCCTGGTTTGTGCCCACGCGTATGCCGTAAACGGGGAGCAAGGGATAGGCTGCCTGAAGGTCTCCCGCAATCTCGTTACCCTCAATTACTACGTCCGACACCTTGCCGGCATAAATCCCCTTGTGGTAGAAGTGCACCTCGTTATTGCGTATGACGTTTCCCGTCTGTATGTTCAGGGTATCCTTGCCCAGTATTATTGCATTGATAGAAGACACCTTGTTGTTCTCAATTAAGCAGTTATTTGCCGTAGGTGCGGCATTTCTTAGCTGTATACCGATGTCATCATCCGTCCAGACGTTCCCCTTTCCCTTGGCCTGAATGATGGAGTTTTTGAGCGTAATATAGTCGCCATAGATATCTATGGGCTGGGTGCCGTATTTCGCGTCGGAAGCTATTATTGTCATATCCCTCGTGGCGCTGCCGTTTGAGCCGTCAATTGTAACATAGTCCGTCGTCTCACCGGGCTTTCCGATCCTGATGGCAAACATGGAAGTGTCCTGCCCGAATACGTTGAGCACCACGCTTGCCCCCGGGGCAGGCTTAAATACCACCTGGTTATCTTTTGTGGGCTTGTTGAAGGGAATTTCAATCCTTAGAGGCTTCGACTCGTTAAATGTGCCAGAGGCAACCAGGAACGTAACCCCCCTGGTGGTGCCCTGGGCGTTTAATGCCTGAATGGCTTCGCCGAAAGTCCTGTAGTTGTCAACTCCGCTTCCGTTCGGATCAATTGTCTTCGTTCCGTTAAGCTGAGCCCTTAAAGATAATGGAATGAGTAATGCCGTAAGCAAGACTAAGATTTTAGCTGGACCTCTCATAAGTAACCTCTTTTATTTATTTCATATCGGTAATATTTTTACTTGCTTTTTCATTATCCTTCCGGATTTCAGTTTTTTATTCCGGTCGCGGCAAAGCCCCGGATTTATAGGATCCCGGAAATGGCCGTCTCATGCTCCTGAGCCGAGGTCAGTTTCTCCCTCAGCCAGTCGTCATTATGGAACTTTGTAAGGTATCTTTCCCCGGTGTCACAAACGGGGAACACAATTACAGCATTCTCATCAAGCCTTTCTGCTACCTTCAGAACCGTATGGAAAATTGTGCCCGTGCTTCCGCCGCAGAATATCCCCTCTTCATGCGTAAGGCGCCTTGCGGCATCAAAGGAATCCTGATCGGTTACATTAACTACTTCATCTATGTACTGGAACTTTACGTTCTCCGGGATGTAATTCTGCCCAATGGCTTCAACTAGGTAGGGAGCGCTCCCGGTCTTGCGTCCGTGGTCGAAATAGTCCTTAAATACAGAGCCTACGGGGTCGGCTGCAATGACTTTAACTTGCGGATTTTTTTCCTTTAAGAAGCGGGCCGTACCGCTTATGGTGCCGCCGGTACCAATTGCGGCCACAAAATGCGTCACCCTTCCGTCCGTCTGTCTCCAGATTTCGGGACCGGTGGTTCTGTAGTGGGCTTCCGGATTTGCGGGATTTGAGTACTGGTTTATATAAATTGCATTCGGGGTATTTGCGGCAATTCTTTTGGCCACGTTAACATAATGGTTAGGGTCATCCCTTTCGTAGCCGTCGCGCACAATAATAACCTCAGCCCCGAGTGCCTTCAGGTAATTTGACTTTTCGCAACAGACCTTGTCCGTCATTACAAAGACGAACTTATAGCCTTTTACGGTTGCTGCCAGGGCAAGGCCGATTCCCGTATTGCCGCTCGTCGCCTCTACAATTACACCCCCTGGCTTTATGATTCCGCGTGCCTCGGCGTCCTCAATTAGAGAAATGCCAATGCGGTCTTTGATGCTTCCGCCGGGGTTACAGAACTCTACTTTTGCCAGTATCTGCGGCTTTAAGTTTTGTGCAAGCTTTTTTATTCTCACCAGTGGAGTATTACCAACCAGCTCCAGAACACTTTCTTTTACGTCCATCTTTCCTCTCCTTCATATTCGTATCATGCCTCATTTATAATCGTTTCATTCTTTATCAATTCTTATCCTTTAGACCTCGTAGTTGTGCTGTTCAGCTGTCAGAGTTCCGATGTGGCTTATAAGATTTGTCATTGTCTGCCAGGGCAGGTATGCACATTTCATCCTGGCCGGCGAATGCTGTATGCTCGAATATATCGTCAGATCTCCCAGGTTCCCTTTTGTTATCCTGGAATTGTTTCCCGAGCTGAATGCGCCGTAAAACCTGTTAAATAGCCCTTCGGCTTCTTTAAGCGTCTTTCCCTTCAGCATATCGGTCATTATCGATGCCGAGGATTTGGCTATTGCGCAAAGCTCTCCCTGGAACGTAATATCCCGGATGAGGTTGTTTTCAACATCCAGATAAAGCACGATGTGGTCTCCGCAGAACGGGTTAAACCCTTCGTCTGAATGGCTGCAATCGAAGCAGGCCTTGAAGTTATGCGGGTTGCGGTCGTGCTCCATTATGGCTTCCTGGTAAATTTCATTTATCTTTTCACTCTGAATGTTCTGGCGGCTGCCGGTCATCTTGAATTCCATGATTTTCTTCAGGCTTAAGACAAGCTGGTCCATTTCCTCTTTAGTGTTATAAAAGGCGATTGAAACTCTTGCCGTTGCAGGGACCTTAAAGAACTGCATGACCGGCTGCGTGCAGTGGTGCCCGGTGCGTATTGCAATGCCCTCGGCATCAAGCAGGGTGCCTATGTCGTGCGGATGCAGGCCGTCCATGACCAGAGAAATTACCGGAGCCTTATGTTCCGACTGCCCAATTATCTCGATTCCCCCGAGCTCGCGTATCCTGCTTTCTGCATAAAAAAGCAGCTCGTGCTCATGCCTTACTGCCTCTTCGAAGGGAATTGAGTTAAGATAATCTATAGCATAACCCATTCCTATTGCACCCTCGATGTTCTGCGTACCGGCCTCAAACTTATAGGGCAGGTCGTTGTAGGTCGTCTTTTCAAATGTCACGAGCTTTATCATGTCCCCGCCCGTCTGGTATGGCTCCATAGCCTCCAGGAAGCGGCTTTTTGCGTAAAGCACCCCAATGCCCGTAGGCCCGTAGAGCTTGTGCCCGGAGAATGCGTAAAAGTCGCAGTCGAGCTCCTGAACGTCAACTTTCCCGTGCGGAATTGCCTGCGAGCCGTCTATTAGAACCGGTACCCCCTTCTCGTGCGCCTTGTCAATTATGACCTTGACCGGGTTGATTGTCCCGAGAGAGTTCGAAACCTGAACTACCGCAACAATCCTGGTCTTTTCATTTATCAGGTTTTCCAGGTCGTCCAATATTAAATCCCCCTTGCTGTCCATGGGAATAATCCGCAGCCTGGCGTTTTTCTCCCGGCAGACTACCTGCCAGGGTACAATATTGGCGTGGTGCTCCATGGCTGAAATCAAAACCTCGTCACCTTCCTTAATGTTCATGCGTCCGTATGAATATGCTACCAGGTTAATTGCCTCGGTGGCCCCCCTTAAGAAAATTATCTCGTGAGAGGCCTGGGCATTTATGTACTCCCTTACCTTCCTCCTGGCATTCTCATATGCCAGCGTTGCATGTTCACTTAAGTAGTGAACTCCCCTGTTGATGTTGGAATTCAAGTTATGATAATAATCCTGAATTGCCCTGATGACAAGTTCAGGCTTCTGTGTCGTTGCAGCATTATCCAGATATATAAGCTTCTTCCCTTTTATATTCAGGCCAAGTATCGGGAAATCCTTTCTTATCCTGTTCACATTAAAAGAGCCGGCTGAATTCTGCCTGGAACCACCGCCCGGTAAAGAAAATATACTTCTCAAATTCATAGAACTCTCCTCTGATTAGATAAAACTATTAAATGGACATCGGCCTCTTATTTTTAGAAATACCTTCTATATATAATCATACACCGCTTGCCTTTCAGGCAAAGCGGCAGATGACTTTATCTAATTCATCGACGGATAAGGAAGTATTACCTTTATGTCATCATCAACAATCCCTAAGTTCAGCAGCAGTATGCGCATCTTTATGTCGTAGAAGAAACCGGGATTTGATTCCCTGACCAATTCAATCAGCTCATTGATTTCGTACCTGAAAAGGTTGATCGCCCTGTTCAGGCGCATCTCCAGCTGACGCTCTCGTACGTAAATCTCGGCTTCGGTCAATTCTTCCAGGTTCAGGGCCTTCCAGTAGTCCTTTATGCTTTCTTCCAGCTGCTTTAGCGTCGCATCATTAACCCCGTAGTAGTAAAGCCCGCCGGAATGTTTTGTCGCGTAAATGAAAATTGCCTTTCCCTTGATGAGAAGCTCCGTGCAGAACATATTATTCAGTTCAAGCTCTGTCAGGGAGACCTTGCTGAGCAGCTCATCGATTAGATCGCTCTCATTTACGTTCAGTATGTAGGCCTTCATCGAATTCGACACTTTAAGGATGCTTTTGATCAGCTGTCCTCTCGTGGAGTTTATCCTGATGGATTTATTGTCCTTAAGATTGGAAAGTTCGGTCTTTATTTCCGTAATCTTCGAAAGAAGACTATCGTATCTTTCCAGGACATCTGTCCAGTTTGGAATATTTTTAACAGACTGAATATTATCTTCGATAATACTCCTGACCGACCTGAGCATAGCCAACTTATCATCGCTTTCGTTTGTCATGGCAGCATTCTCTTTCGCTTTCTTGCCTGTGTTTAGTCTTTTGCTTGTATAATCCTGCTCGTCAATTTTCCATCGGATCTAAACGATAAACCTGGCTGCTGGTAATGAACTGGACAATTTTAACTTCTTGTAGAAAAAAAATATCTGAAAAATAGCCTTAGTAGATCACTGAGGAGAGTACTTTCCGAAAAACGATGAAATTCGGTACAAATCGGGTGGCAGCGTAAAGATTTCTTTAAAACTTTTTCATTTTTCCGGAAGGTCCTGTCGGAAAATACCCCTTGTCGCCCCTTTGAAAGGGCTGTTAAGTGGTTTTAATTTTCCCGGACCTTCTTGGCTTGTATAAACTTTCCCCCTTTCCACCCCGTTTTCAGTTGCACTCCTCTCTTACTTTTGCCCGTTTTCCCAGAGTCCTTCCGGCCTTTGGGACACTCTGCCCCCCGCCCACGGTAAGGTTCTAAGGATAAAGGGCTTCTAAAATTAAGTAATAAAGATATTAGCCAAATATCAAGGCAAAGAACTTACGTCCTGGGGCATTGTGATTCCCTTCACAGCAAAAATAATAAACTTTTCTCATGCCTCTGTCCCTTAATTCCTAAGGCCCGACTCCTTTAAGGCCAGCACGGATTAATTCTTCTCCACGGAACTTTTAGACAACAGACAATAAAAATCCTCTTCCCATTTTTATTTGTAGAGCCCTTTTTCGACTCTCCCTCCCCAAAAAAGGGGAAAAAGGAACCTTAGCCTGCCATTTACCGCAGGGGCCACTTTTTTTGAATTGATTAAGTGATCTTATATCTTTTTTTTTGTAATATTTCTAAATGCAACTTTTGACAATTGAAGCTCTAAATCTGCATTCTGAAATCCAAATTCAGAGTTCGACCTTCTGAATTCCAAAAAATTTTCTTAATTTTACAGAAGTTTTTATTAAATGGAGGAAAATTTGTCCAAATTATCAGCAGAAACTATCTTGCAGTCCCTGAGGAAGGTTTACGATCCTGACCTCCGGCGGGATATTGTTAAGCTCGGAATGGTTAAGAATATAAATATAGATGGTTCCAATGTATCCTTTAACGTGGAACTGACAACTCCTGCCTGCCCGCTAAAGGAAAAAATTAAGAGTGATTGCATTGAAGCCTTAAAAAATGACGTCCCCTCAATAGGCGACATCAGCATAAATATGACTTCCAGTGTAAGGCAGCATCAGGATAACAGAAAAGATGCCGTTCTTCCCGGCGTAAAAAATACTATTGCCGTGGCTAGCGGCAAAGGCGGCGTTGGTAAAAGCACGGTTGCAGTCAACCTTGCCGTGGCACTGGCAAAAGACGGAGCCAAGGTAGGATTGCTGGATGCCGATATTTACGGACCCAGCATCCCTCTTATGCTCGGCATTACGGAAAAACCGAGAATTTACCAGGACGAACTGACCGGACAGATGCTACCACTGGAACGCCTGGGTATCAAGGTAATGTCAATCGGCTTTATGCTCGATGACGGAGCACCCGTAATATGGCGCGGCCCAATGGCTTCGGGTGCCGTAAAACAGTTCATGTCAGACGTTAACTGGGGAGAACTCGATTACCTGATCTTTGACCTGCCTCCGGGAACAGGCGACATTCAGCTTACCCTGGTACAGACCATCCCGCTTACGGGAGCCGTAATCGTCACCACACCCCAGGAAGTATCCCTCATTGACGCCAGAAAGGGACTTATGATGTTCTCCAGGGTTAACGTCCCTGTGCTTGGTATTGTGGAAAATATGAGTTATTTTATAGCTCCTGATACCGGAAATAAGTACGACATCTTCGGGCTCGGAGGCGGACAGAAAATGGCTGAACAGTACAAGGTCCCCTTCCTGGGCGGAATTCCAATCGACCCGAGGATCAGAATTGGCGGAGATACGGGAAAACCTATCGTTCATGAGCTTCCCGATACGGAATATGCCAGGGTTATTCAGGAGATATCCCGTAACCTGGCCGCTCAGGTGAGCATCGAATTAATTTCAGCAGCATCAAAGAAGGTGGATATTATTCTCGGAGATGAAAAATAAGCAGGAGTTAAAAACATGGGGAATGTAATGGAAGAAAAAGTATTAAAAGCATTGGATACAATCAGGCCGTATCTTCAGGCCGACGGCGGCGACGTCGAGCTCGTTCGCGTTACCAATGAAGGCATCGTAGAGGTAAAGCTTACCGGGGCTTGCGGCCATTGCCCTATGTCACAGATGACTCTGCGCGCCGGTGTTGAAAGAGCTCTGATCAGAGAGGTCCCGGGCATTAGACGCGTTGAAGCGGTCAACTAAGAGTCCTTTGTTTCCGTGACTTTGTTAATTCCGGGAGAATGCCTCCGGGAATTTTCCATCGTCAAAAAGCGTGACCAGGGCTCATTTTATCTTAATTTAATGCAGTTTATGAGTTTACTTTGACTCAACTAATCATATAGAGGAATAAATGCGTAAAAAAGTAATTGCCGGAAACTGGAAAATGTATAATGACATTCCGGCTTCAGTAAAACTGATTTCAGAACTCAAGAAAAACCTTGCCGGGCTGGACTTAAAGGCAGAGGTCATCATTTGCCCTCCTTTTACTTCACTCGATACGGCAAAGACACTGATAAAAGATTCTGCCATAATGCTTGGTGCACAGAACATGTATTTTGAAGAAAGCGGAGCCTATACGGGCGAAGTTTCGGCTGAAATGCTCAAGAGCACCGGCTGCCAGTACGTGATCCTGGGCCATTCCGAAAGAAGAACAATCTTCAAGGAAACAGACGAACTGATCAACAAAAAAATCAAAAAGGCGATCTTAAGCGGCCTTAATCCTATTTTCTGCGTGGGTGAAACCCTTGAACAGAGGGAAAACGGAACTACAGAATCCGTCATCAGCACGCAGGTTAGCGTTGGCCTGAGCGGACTTTCAGCCGAAGACCTCAAGAAGGTAATCGTTGCCTACGAACCGGTCTGGGCTATCGGTACAGGAAAAACTGCAACACCCGAACAGGCTCAGCAGGTACACGTTTTCATAAGAAGCCTCTTAAGAAAACTTTATTCGGATGAAGCTGCCGAAGGCGTTACAATTCAGTACGGCGGTAGCGTTAAGCCTGAAAATGCTGCTTTACTGCTCTCACAGGCAGATATAGACGGCGCACTCGTTGGCGGAGCCTGCCTGAAGGCAGATTCCTTCACAAGCATCATAAAATCGGCTTAATTTATTCAGCCCTTAAGAAAAGACAAATTCTACCGGCACAAATATTTTTGCACTTCGAAAATATTTGCAAATATAAACCAACCGGCATTGCAGGAAAGAGCCCCTGGAGCTAAGTTGTTGTTTTATAAGCTCTTTCTTTTTCAGATTGAAGGCGTTCCCGGCTCCAAGGGAATGCCTTTTATATTGATTTCCCCCCCTGATTTTTGTATTTTAAGTGTCTTTTATTTTGGAATCATTTTTTCTGGAAAAAATGAAGTATAGTAAAATTATAATTCCGGTATTATTTTGGCTCGCCTTTGCTAATATCCTTTTAGGACAAATTAGAATAAAAGAGCTCCCCAGGTTTGATTTATTAAAACAGGATTCCCTCTTCCTCAACGTGTCCCATTCGCGAAATGTGATTAGCCTCGACGGCAAGTGGAGCGTCTACGAAAAGAACAACAGAGACGACCGGACACCGGTCTCAATCCCCTCCAACTTCCGGGGGGAGGAAGAGCTGACTTTTGAGAAAAATATTAGACTCGAGAGCCGCCAGGTTAAAAACGGGAGATTAGAGCTCGTTTTCCTCGGACTGAATTATTCTGCTGAAATTACACTCAACAATTTTGTCATTTATAAGCACCCGGGCGGAGAATTCCCCTTCAGGATTGAACTGCCCAGGAATATCGTAAAACTGGATAAAAATAACGTCCTTACGGTTAAGATTAACCATAAACTCTCCTCTGAATTCACGATCCCGGCTAAACAGAGATTCCTTTTCCCCGAAAACGTGGCAGGAATTTTCAGGGACGTCTATATAGAGATTTCCCCCCTTGCCCAGATCACCAGTTCGGATTTTTCATACAGGGTTTCCTCCACCGGAGGCGTTTCCTTGTCTGTAAATGCAAGGCTAGAGAACCACCCACTTAACGACAGGACGGATTCATCCTCATTTAACGCAGAATTTGCCGTAAGAGTAAGACTCCTTAGCTCTTCGGGTGAGGACCTGCTCAATACCACATCCGGCGCTTTCGCACTCGGATCACAAAAAGAAAAGCCCGTGAGCTATTCATTCGGCCTTTCAAACGTTTCACTCTGGTCGCCCGACGCCCCTCGTTCATACAGGCTGCGCATTCAGCTCCTTAGGGGTGAGCAGGTAATTGATGAGGTAGAAAAATCCGTTGCCTTTTATTCACTCAGGTCCTCAAACAACGCCTTACTCCTGAATAACGCACCTTTTATACTTAAGGGCACTACCTACTACGCCGTCTACCCCGGCTACGGAAACCTCGTGCGTTATGAAAGAATGAGAAGCGACATGAAGACCATCAAAACGATGGGCTTTAATGCCGTCAGGTTTGCCAAAGAGCTCCCGCACCCATATTACCTGAAACTTTGCCAGGAACTGGGCCTCCTTGCCTTCGTCGAACTGCCCCTTAATTCTGTGCCCGATGAAATTGCAGCAAAGCAGGACTATAAGGACAGGCTCAGGATTTACTTGACACAGTTTTTGAACAGCTATAAGCAGTATTCAAGCATTGCGGCCTTCGGCCTTGGAAGCTCTTATCTCCCGAACTCACAGGAACAGGCATCCCTCATCAGCTCGCTTGCTTCCTATGCAAGACGTCTTACAAACAGGATGCTCTACGCCTCTTTCGTCGGCTTTAACATCGCACCCGTCTCAAATCTGGACTTTTACGGCGTCGAGCTCTTAAACAAGCCGATGTCTTATTATACGGGAAAGTATGCCGACCTGGAGTCCAGGCTCGGGAAAGGAAATGTTTTCATCAGTTCAGCCACATACGGCACTTTCATGGGAAGTACAAACGGCTACTCCAACCCGTTCTCCTATGAGGCACAGGCCAAGTTCTTCTCGGACCTGATTGACTATGCATCCTCAGGAAGAACCTCGGGCTTCTTTATAAATTCAATTTTCGACTACAGAGGCGATTATGCCTCTTTAAGCGCGGGCTTTAGTCCGGAGAATCTCTACAGCATAGGAATACTGGACGAATTCAGGCAGTCCGGCAGATTCAGCGAAAAAGTGATCTACGCCAAGCTGCACAATGAAGAAGACGTTACAATTCCACAGGGATCGCAGAAAGACGACATCCCCGTCATTTTTATCGTATCCGGAGTCGTGCTCGTTTTAATCCTGGGCTTTTTAATCAATACGAGGAGAAAATTCAGGGAAGATGCAACCCGTGCACTTTTAAGGCCATATAACTTTTTTGCAGACATCAGGGATATGCGGCTCATGTCCGGCTTGCAGTCTACGGCACTCATGATAGTGCTTTCACTGGGCTCGGCACTCCTGCTGTCGAATATTCTTTATTTCTTCAGGACAAACGTGCTTTTAGAGAAAGTGGTGCTTGCATTCGCTGCCCCTTCATTCAGCTGGTTTGTCTCATTTTTGGCCTGGAACCCTGTATTCTCGCTCATATGGCTGACCGTTCTTTCGATCGTGTTTTTCGTGGTTACATCAATTGTAATAAAGATAGCATCCTTATTCAACAGGAATAAGGTCTTCTTCTCCAGCATATACTTCATGGTAATTTGGTCATTTCTGCCTCTGGTATTGCTGCTGCCCCTGGGGCTTGTTCTTTATAAGGTACTGAATGCAAACGTACTGACATTTTACCTTTTTATTGCGCTTGCAGTCTTTACAATCTGGATTTTCTACAGGCTGATGAAGGGCATATATGTCATCTTCGACCTCAGGCCTGCAAAAGTATATATGTACAGTATAGGCTTAATACTTCTTGTCTCTGTATGTGTTCTGCTCTATTTCCATTTAAGTCAGTCAAGCATTTATTACATCATAAATGCTTACAAACAATATAAGGTTATGTAATAACAGCGGAGTAAGTTTTTAGTTGTATCTATCAAAGTTAGAGATCTTTGGATTTAAGTCTTTTGCCAACAGGACGGTCGTAAACTTCAACAAGGGTGTTACTTCCATCGTTGGACCCAACGGATGCGGCAAGACCAATATAGTGGATGCCATACGCTGGAGCCTTGGCGAACAGAAGAGCAGTACCCTGAGAAGCGACAAGATGGAAAACGTCATCTTTAACGGTACAAAGAATAAGAAACCGATGGGAATGGCTGAAGTTTCTCTGACTTTGGTTAACGACAACGGGGTCCTGCCTACGGAGTATTCCGAGGTTACAATTACGAGGAGGATCTTCCGTTCGGGTGAAAGCGAATATCTCTTGAACCGCAACGTCTGCCGCCTTAAGGACATCACAAACCTTTTCATGGATACCGGTATGGCAACAAACGCCTACTCGGTAATCGAGCTCAAGATGGTTGAGAACATACTGAGCAACAAGGCCGATGAAAGAAGGAATATGTTCGAAGAGGCTGCCGGCGTCAATAAGTATAAACTGAGAAGACGCCTTGCCCTCAAGAAACTCGAGGAGGTTAGAAAAGACCTTACAAGAGTTAACGACATCGTGGCCGAAGTTGAAAAACAGGTGGCCTCACTGGAAAGACAGGCAAAGAAAGCCGACAAGTACAACAAGATATCTACCATCCTTAGAGAGCAGGAGCTCGACCTCGCCGACAGGCAGTACGCCCTTTGGAGCGGCAAAAGAAACGGCTTCAAAACCAGGAAAGAAGAAGCCTTCAGCCGCAAGATACAGATTGAAAGCGAAGTAAGAAAGCTGGAAGACGAACTTATCGTCTTCAGAAACGACATCAACACAATTGAAAACGACCTCAAGATAAAAAGAAAAGACATCTCGGCCCAGACGGAAAAAATCCACAGCGTTCAGAACGCCATTTCGGTTGCCGAGGAAAGAAAAAAATCCCTGGATAAAAACCTCACACGCTATAACCAGGAATTAGAAGAGCTGCACTACCAGGACGAGGATACCGACGACCTCATCTTTGAGAACGGGAACAAAATCGTACAGGTTACAAACTCCATCTCCGCCAAGGAACTGGGGATCTCGGAAAACAAACAGACCATCCTGGATAAAAAGCAGCTCCTTGAGGACAAAAAGTCGGAACTCAGGGCACAGAGGGAAGAAAACCTCAATAAATTCAAGAATATTACGGAAAAAGAGCACCAGCTCAAAAACCTCAGGAAAAACCTGGACAACACTGAGGCCGCAATTGAAAAGCTTAACAACAGGATTCTTTCAATTACTAATACTCTGGCCAAGACGGTAGGCTACCTCGAAGAGCTTGAACAGGAAAAACTTGAAGCCGGCGAAAAACTCGCCAGCGCCGAAGACCACTATGCAAAAAAACAGACCGAAAAAGAGGAGCTCGAAAAAGAACTTACAGCCCTGAAGGACAAGGAGCACGAGGAAAGAAGCACGCTCAACAGCCTTAAGGATAAGATCGACTTCCTGCAGAGCCTCATAAATAACCTCGAAGGCGTCTCCAAGGGGGCAAAGGTTCTAATTGAAAATGAGGGCTGGACGGAAAAGGAAAAAACTTTCCTTGCCGACGTTGGCAATGCCGAGGAAAACTTCCGCTTTGCTCTTGAGGCTTCGCTAAAAAACGTCCTAAATAACCTCCTCGTCGAATCTTTCCAGGATTTGCAGAAGGCGGTTAATTACCTCAGGGATAATAACTTCGGGAAAGCTTCCTTTTACGTGCTGGGTTATAATTCCGAAATAAAAAAGACATTTATCAAAAAAATTCAGGGCTATTCCACCCGAAAGAACATAAAGAAGCTCGAAAAAGAAGAGGCCTTTATCGGCTGGGCTGAGAATTACATACAGGCCGAAGATAAGTGGAAGCCGTTCTTTAAGAAACTCCTCTTCATGACGGCAATCACCAGGGACCTGGAATCTGCCTTCGAGTTAAGCAGGAAATTCCCTGACTTCAACTTTGCAACGCTTAACGGCGACTTCCTGAACAATAACGGACTCATTGACGCCGGTTCTGCCCCAAAACTCGACGACACGCTCTTCGGCAGAAAACAGATGCTGGAAAACCTGAAAAATGAGTTCCCCAGGTATGAGGCTAACCTGCTCGAGCTGCGCGGAAAAATCAAGGAAACAGAAGCCAGAGTTGAGGAAATTGACCTTAAATACCTGGCCGAACAGAACCGCATTATCATTAACGACATTGCAAACATCGAAAAACAGATTGCACAGTTCGAGTTCGAAAAGAAGAAATCTTCCGATGAGATTGAAAAAGCCCGGCTCGAGATCAACGAGCTGGCAAGGACTTCAAACCAGATAGACAACGAGATCAGCAGCTTGAGCCTGGTGCTTGAGGACCAGACAGCCGAGAAGAAACGCGCCGACGAGGCAACCGCCCTTCTGGAGGAGGAAGTTAAGTCCGCTGAAGCGGCATATAACAGCCTCGTTTCCGCACAGAACCAGATGAAGCTGGAACTCGAAAGGCTCCTGGGCGAAAAAAAGAACCTCCAGAACAGCACCGAGAGAGCTCAGACCACAAAGGAAAATATCAGGAAGTCCATACAGAAAAGAGAATTTGACATTACCTCGACAAAAGAGGAAATGGTTTCTCTCGACGGCGTGATTGAAGACAAGCAGTACGACCTTGATGATCTTGAAGCCGAGAGAAAAAAACTCGTTGCAGTGGAAACCGAAATAGACAACAACCTGCGCGTAATTAAGTCCCAGGCCATGGAGCTTGAGAAAAAACTCCTCGAATTCCGGAAGGAAAGGGACCGTGTCTCAGATGAGATACATTCTGCCGATATTAAAATAAACGAGATTACACTCAAGATAGACAACCTTTTTGCTAACATTAAGGAAAACTACTCCATTACGCTTGAACTGAAGGAATTTGACGACCTGGAAACATTTAACTTCCAGGAAAGGTCAAATGAGGTCCAGACCTATAAGCAGCAGATGAAAGGCCTCGGGCCGATCAACCTTTTAGCTTATTCGGAGTACGAACAGGAAAAAGAAAGGCTCGATTTCCTGCACAAACAGAGAAACGACCTAGTGGAATCTGAAAAGGACCTGATCAGGACCATTGAAGAGATCAACCTTACGGCACAGACACTCTTCCTGGAAACCTTTGCAGTCATCAGGGAGAACTTTATCAGGATATTCCGCACACTGTTTAACCCGGGAGATGAAGCTGACCTGAAGATGGAGGAAAACGTTGACCCCCTGGAAGCCAAAATTGAAATCGTCGCCAAGCCTAAAGGCAAAAGACCTACTTCAATTGAGCTGCTTTCCGGAGGAGAGAAAACTCTTACGGCAACGGCACTCCTGTTCTCAATCTATCTGGTGAAGCCGAGCCCGTTTTGTATACTCGACGAGGTCGATGCCCCGCTTGATGATGCAAACGTGGACAGGTTTACACGTATTATTCACGAATTCAGCAAGAGCACCCAGTTTATTATTGTAACACACAACAAGAGGACAATGGAGGCAGCTGAAACATTGTACGGTGTTACAATTCAGGAAGAAGGTATTTCCAAGCTGGTTAGCGTACGCTTTAATGAGGATTTTGATGCGATTCTTAATAGACAATAATTCAGACGCCGCTTTCTTAAGGAAATCCAGGAAGCTGATTACTGCAGGAATGATTCTTTCCTCTTTTCTGCTTTCCAGCGGCAGCCTTATGGCACAGTGGAACAACAACCCGCAGGTAAACAGGATTCTTGTTTCCAACGTAAAGAACCCTTACAACATTACGGCCTCCCCCGACCAAAGCGGCGGCGGCTTCCTTTTCTGGGAAGACAAGGTAGACACTACACACACAAACGTTTTCTTTCAGCATTATAATGAAAACGGACAGGTCAGCTTCAGAACAGACGGCAAGCCCGTAAGCCTGAGCCAGTCTTCCAGGTCGTTCCCTGTAAGCTGCACCTCGCTTCAAAACAGCGCCGTCGTATTCTTTAAGGATTTCTCCGACGGCAAGGCCGGTGAACTCTACGCCCAGAAAGTCTCCTCAAAGGGCGACCTTCTCTGGGGCTCAAAGGGAATAAGGGTCACTTATCAGGATGCCGGAATACTGGAGCTTTCAGCTGCAGGCGATAACGAGGCAAATACATTTGTTACTTATATATACAGGAACTACGGCACTCCTGCCGATTACATTATTTATGTACAGAAGCTGAACCCTTCCGGAAAAACTTCTTTCAGGGGAAACGGCGTTACAATTATAAAGTCCCCTTCAATTAAGTCAAGACCCAGAATTGCTCCCGACAACAGGGGCGGGGCTTACATTTTCTGGATCGAATCCAACGAGGGTAAAGCCAGGCTATACTCGCAACACATTACATCCTCAGGAAGGACTTCCTGGAGCAGCAGGCCGCTTCTGGTTTCAACCGGAGGAGAAAACGTAATTAACTATGTTGCTGAACCCGTGGCAAGTTCCGCCGTTTATGCGGCCTGGGAAATTAAAAGATCCGGCAGGGATATACTTCACCAGCTCATTTCCAGTGACGGAAAGCTCCTCTGGAACAAAAACGGAGAACGCATCACCGGCCGCTACGGCGACCAGACGAGCCCGCAGCCCTTATGCTCCGATTCTTCCATTACTCTTACCTGGGTAAACGAGGCCCTGGGCGATAAGGATATCTTTATTCAAAAGTACAACCTCAAAGGACAGGCACAGTGGGCTAAAGACGGATTGCCCGTAATCCAGACCAAAGGAAGCCAGATGAGCCAGAGAATCATTGGGGACCATTCATCGGGTATGATCGTTACCTGGCTGGATAAAAGGAGCAAGACGCAAAGAGGAAACATACTGGCCCAAAGAATTGACAAAAACGGCAGAAAACTCTGGGATTCACTGGGAGTGGCTCTGGCCTCTTATGCAAACTCGGAGAAAAGCTACCTGAACATACTGCCCTCAGTTGGCAAAAGCGTCGTTGCCTTGTTCAAGGAAACCAGGAACGGACAGAACGGCATCTTCGGACAGAGAATTCTTTCTAACGGCAAATACAGCTACGAGGTCTCGGGCTTCAGCGCCACCGTCGACAACAACCTGGTCAGAACTTCCTGGCAGTCGAATAACGAGCAGTTCAATAAGGGCTACTACGTTGAACGTTCCACCGGATCGGATACCTCCTGGCAGAGAATTAAATTCATAGAGTCGAAAAAGCTGAAAGGAATTAGTACCTACGAGTTCTCTGAAAAGACTCCGTCCAGCCCTGAAGTCTACTACAGACTCGTTCAGGTGGACAATGACGGCGACGAGCAGAAATCTGCACCCGTTAAGCTGAATTTCTTTAATTACAATGCAGACAGCTACGCCCTGTCACAGAATTTCCCGAATCCTTTCGCGGATTCGACGACTATTAAGTATTATCTCCCGCAGGATTGCAACGTAACGCTTGAGATATACAGCGACAAGATTGAATCAATTTCTGTTCCCGTGAATGCTTTTCAAACAAAAGGTGAACACAGCTATACTTTTCATGCCGAGGGAAGCTACGGCAGACTGCCCGGAGGCGTTTATTTCTACCGCCTTAAGGCAGGAGAATTTGTTGAAGTTAAGAAGATGATAATTGTTAGATAGGACTTTTATTGGATACAAGAAAAGACAAGGTTTTTAAGATATTCATAGATTTTGACGGCACCATTACCACTAAGGACGTTGGTGAGGCTTTCGTCAATACATTCGGCGACCCGCTTAGGATCCGTGAAATCGTGCAGGACTGGATTGATGAAAAAATTACTTCGCCGGAATCCTGGTTCCTGATGTTCGATACCATCAAGACACTGGACTTTGACGCCTTCCTGAAGTTTCTCGAAGGAATTGAACTGGATCCTACTTTCAAAGACTTCGTGGAATACTGCCGGAGCAACGGCTTCGAGATCCGCGTTTTGAGCGACGGGTTCGACCTTTATATTAAAAGGATCTTTGAGCGCGAAGGCCTGGCCTCTCTTGAGGTCTTCTGCAATAGAGCGGAAATAAATGACGAAGGAAGGCTTAAGCCCATTTTCCCTTACGGCGACGAACATTGCCGCTTCTGCGGCAACTGCAAAAGAAATCACATACTGACTAACTGCAGCGACGATGACTATATAATCTATATCGGCGACGGGTATTCCGATAAGTGCCCCGTTGAATACTGTGACTTCATTTTTGCAAAGGCCTCGCTCTTAAGGTATTGCGAAATTAACAGGATTACTTATTTCCCCTTCAGCAGCTTCAACGATGTCAGCAAAAAGCTGGAGGAGCTGAAAATTAAGAAACGTTTAAAGAAAAAGTACCAGGCTGAACTGAAGAGATTTGAAGTGTTCAAGCAGGGATAATTTATTCATCAATAAAACAGGATAAGTGAAATAAATGAGCAGCATTCAGGCAAAAATTTTTAAGTACAGAAGCTACACTCCAATTCCGTTTCTGGTTCTAATGTTATTATTCAGGGCTCCAAACATCTACAGCATCATAATCGGATTGCTCGTGGCAGTCTCAGGCGAAATGATACGCCTCTGGGGCGTTAGCTATGCGGGCAGCGAAACCAGAACTACGGGCTCTGTTGGAGGGACTTACCTGGTCATAAGCGGACCCTTTGCCCACGTAAGAAACCCGCTGTATGTCGGAAACATCCTCCTTTACATGGGAATCGGCATTATGTCCATGGCACTCTTCCCTTACCTGCAGGTTGCGGCATTTGTTTTCTTTTACCTGCAGTACAAGTTTATTATCAACGAAGAGGAAGGTTACCTGAAAAAAGCCTTCGGAGCTCAGTACGAGGAATACTACCGCAACGTACCGCGATTCCTGCCCAGGCTGACGGCTTATAAGAACAACCAGGTAACTCAGCCCAGATACGACATTGCGGCAGGATTGAAGTCTGAAAGAAGAACACTTCAGGCATTCAGCATAGTTTCACTGACTATTATCATAATCTGGTTCGTGAGCAGATATTGACAAAAAACTTGCTTATCGTAGCAGGAGAAGCCTCGGGTGACATGCACGGGGCTTCACTGGTAAGGGAAATTAAAAGACTCAATCCGGAGGTCGCCATCTCCGGCATCGGCGGAAGCAGAATGCAGGCCGAGGGAATGAATATACTGTTTCATATAAATCAAATGGCCTTCCTCGGATTTGCCGAGGTCGTACGCCACCTGCCTTTTATTAGAAAGGTCCAGGCGCGCTTAATTGAAGAAGTTAAAACAAAAGACATAAATACAGTTGTTCTAATAGACTACCCGGGCTTTAACCTGAGCATTGCAAAAAAATTAAAAGCCATGGGACTTAAGGTTATTTACTACATCTCCCCACAGGTTTGGGCCTGGGGAAAAGGAAGGCTCAGGAAGATAAAAAAAGTCGTCGACGAGATGATTGTTATCCTGCCTTTCGAGGAGAAGTTCTTTCGGGATAAGGGCATTAACGTCGAGTACGTTGGACATCCCCTTCTGGAACAAATTGAAAGGTATAAATATCTAACGAAAGACGGGCTCTATGAGCTCTTTGCGCTCGACAGAACGAAGGATATACTGCTGGTGCTTCCGGGCAGCCGGCTCCAGGAAATAAAAAGAATATTCCCTGAAGTAATTTTGGCCGCCGCTGAAGTCTCAGAAAAGTTTAACCTTCAGACCGTTGTAGCATGTTCTGCAAATATTGATGAAGATATCTTCAGGCAGCTTGCCCCGGCGGGGGCAAGCTTTAAGGTCGTAAAGGATCATACGTATGACCTTTTCAGGTATGCGAGATTCGGAATTATTAAATCCGGGACTTCGACGCTTGAGGCGGCACTGTTCGAGCTTCCAATGGTGGTTGTTTATGCAACCAGCTACCTGACTTATCTGATCGGCAAAAGCCTGATCTCAATAGACAAGATAAGTCTTGTGAACATTATCGCCGGCGATAAAATTGTTGAAGAGCTGATACAAAATGAGGTAAACAAAGAAAAGATCGTTTCTGCCTGCAAGGCTGTCTTATCCGACGAAGAGCACTACAGCTCGATGAAAGACAGGCTAAGGGCTTTACAAAAAAGACTCGGTATTACGGGCGTTTCAAAAAGATGCGCCGAAATTGTACTTGGGTACATGAGCTAAGAAAAAACAATTAACCGGATAATTAAATTTACCAGATGAAGCTGAAAAAACTTGGACAGGACTTGCTGAGATTTCTTGGCAACTATTTCCTTTTCTCCGGAATTTCACTACTCCTGAAGACGCTGAAAATTAATTCCAGAAATAGAGAATGCCTGGAGCGTCTTTTGAAGGAAAATAAAAACTTTGTAGTTGCCTTCTGGCACGGCTCAATGCTTGTGCCCTGGTACATTAGCAGAAATCACAACTTCTCTGCCCTGGTGAGCAAAAGTAAAGACGGCGCTTTGCTGGAGAAAGTCCTTTCCAGGTGGAACTACAGGGTAGTCAGGGGTTCAAGTAACGACGGCGGGAGCCTGGCCTTAAGAATGCTGCTGGACATGGCAGCCTCGGGCCGCCCGATTGCCATTACACCCGACGGCCCCAAGGGCCCATACCATAAGATGAAAGCCGGAGCGGTTGTTGTGGCAAGAAAAGCCGGCATTCCGCTCATACTTTTAGGAGTGGGCATTAAGGAAAAAAGAACACTGAAGAGCTGGGATCAGTTTGAAGTGCCGAAGTTTTTTACAACTGTAAACCTTGTTTTTTCTGACCCGGTCTGCCTTCATGAAGAACTGAGCTATGAGGAAACATCGAAACTCATTGAAGAATGTGAACATAAGCTAAACGAATTACAGAAAGAAGCAGGGATATTCTGATGCTGTTTTTAAGAATTATTTTATTTCCCCTGACCCCTCTCTACAGGTGGGCCATCTGCCTTAGAAACTACCTTTTCGACAGGGGGATATACAAATCTCAAAGAGTTGATGCAAAGGTAATATCTATCGGTAACATTACCGTGGGCGGATCCGGAAAAACTCCGGCCGTAATTCTCACTACAGACATACTGAAAAAAGCCGGCAGAAAAGTCGGCGTACTTAGCCGCGGCTACGGAAGAAATTCCAAAGGCTACAGGCTCGTCTCCGAAGGAAGTAACATACAGACAGAAGTAAGGGCCTGCGGCGACGAAATTTACCTGACAGCAATGGAATGCAGCGTGCCTGCTGCCGTTAGCGAAAAAAGGGTCGAAGGCGCCCGGCAGATGCTCCGCGATACAGACGTCGAGGTAATCGTTCTCGACGACGCTTTCCAGCACAGGTGGATTCACAGGGACCTGGATATACTGGTCTTCGACAACAGCTTCCTCCTTAAGGCCGGAGGCATGGACCAAAACCTTTTACCCGTAGGACTCATGCGCGAGCCGTTCTCTGCCATCAGGCGTGCCGACGCAGTTATCATCAACAGGAAATTCTCCTCAATCGGTTTTTTACCGCCGCAGCTGAGGGGATATTTCGACAAGAAAAAAATATTTAACGCTTTTTACAGGGCCGCAGGACTCTTTGACGTAAAAAGCCACAGCTTTTATGACGTGCAGGATTTCAGAGGGCAGAAGAGCCTGGTCATCAGCGGAATTGCAAACCCGCAGTCTTTCTTGAACATATTGCGGCAGTCCAATATAGACACTGAAAACCAACTCATCTTTAAGGATCATAAGGATTATACTCTTAAGGACGTTCAGTCCATCAGGAAGGCTTTTTATTCAACCAACTCTCATTCTGTCATTACAACACAGAAGGATGCAGTTAAGCTTTCCCGCTTCAGCAAAGAACTGGATGACATCGATATTTATTATCTCAAGATCGAAATGGACATTGAAAACAGGGCAGAATTTGAAGAATTCCTTCTGAATAAAATAGAAGTTTAGCAATAAAGTTTGTAAAATTATAATTGCGGTTTAAATTACCTGTTCAGATTTTTTTCTTACTTGTGCTGTTTTTAACTGCAGTACAGAGGTCCTAAATTGCCCTGGGTTTCCGGAAAAGAAAAAGGGCCGGGGCGGTATCGTAAATAACTGTACTAATATAATCTAACTGACACCGTCAATAGGTTATGTATTTTTAATAATTAATGGAGGAAAATTAATGGCTAAGACCCCAAAGTATGTTTATTTCTTTGGTGCCGGAAAAGCTGAAGGAAGAGCAGACATGAAGAATCTTCTCGGCGGTAAGGGTGCAAACCTGGCCGAGATGGTTAACATCGGACTGCCTGTGCCAGCTGGCTTTACAATCACCACTGACGTATGTACCTATTACTACGACAACAAGAAAAAGTACCCGGCTGAACTTCAGAAACATGTTCTCGACGCACTCAAGAAAGTTGAGAAGGAAATGGGTGCTAAGTTCGGCGACCCCAAGAACCCGCTTTTGGTTTCTGTTAGAAGCGGCGCCAGAGCTTCAATGCCTGGCATGATGGATACTATCTTAAACCTCGGACTGAACGACACTACTGTCGAAGGACTTATTGCCAAGACAAACAACCCGAGATTTGCTTACGACTCCTACAGAAGATTTGTTCAGATGTACGGCGACGTTGTCTTAGGCCTTAAACCGGTCGAAAAACATGAACTCGATCCTTTCGAAGTAATTCTCGACAGGAAAAAACATGAGAACAACATCACAAAAGATACCGACCTGACTGCAGAACACCTCAAGGAACTGGTTCAGGAATTCAAGGCTGAAATCCTCGCAAAAACCGGCAACAGCTTCCCCGACGACCCTATGATTCAGCTCTGGGGCGCAATCGGCGCAGTATTCGGCTCCTGGATGAACGAAAGGGCTATTATTTACAGAAAGCTGAATGACATCCCTGCCGACTGGGGTACAGCCGTAAACGTACAGTCAATGGTTTTCGGCAACATGGGCGAAGATTCCGGTACAGGCGTTGCCTTTACAAGGGATGCCGCCAGTGGCGATAACGTCTTCTACGGTGAATATCTTTTCAACGCTCAGGGCGAAGACGTGGTTGCCGGCGTGCGTACACCGCTTCCAATTGCTAAATTAAAGGAAGACAACCCCAAGATCTACAAGCAGCTTAACGATATCAGAAAGACACTCGAAAAACATTACAAAGACATGATGGATATCGAGTTCACCATTCAGCAGGGCAAGCTCTGGATGCTTCAGTGCCGCGTTGGAAAAAGAACCGGCTTTGCCGCTATTAAAATTGCGTACGACATGGTTAAAGAAAGACTCATTTCCCGCGAAGAAGCTTTAATGAGAATTGAACCCGACCAGCTCAACCAGCTCTTAAGACCAATCTTCGACGCAAAGGAAAAGAAAAAAGCTATTGACGAAGGCAGACTGATTGCAAAAGGCCTGAACGCAGGCCCGGGCGCTGCTTCAGGAAGAGTAGTCTTCTCGGCCGAGGAAGCCGAAGAAGAAGCCGCAAAGGGCGAAAAAGTAGTACTGGTAAGAATTGAAACCTCTCCTGAAGATATCAAAGGCATGAACGCTGCAGTTGGTATTCTTACTGCCAGAGGCGGTATGACTTCACACGCTGCACTGGTTGCACGCCAGATGGGCAAGGTTTGCGTTGCCGGCTGCGGTAACCTCCTTATTAACTACGCCGCAGGAACCATCAGGGTTGCAGGCAAAGACGCCATTATCAACAGGGGCGAATATATCTCAATCGACGGCTCTACGGGTGAGGTTATTGTTGGACAGCTAGAGACCAAGCCTTCAGAGGTTGTTCAGGTCCTTATTACAAAGACCATGAAGCCACAGGAGTCTCCCGTATTTAAGACATATAACGACCTTATGACATGGGCCGACAAGGTCAGACGCCTTGGCATCAGAACCAATGCCGACCAGCCCGACCAGGCACAGAATGCAATTGCTTTCGGAGCCGAAGGCATAGGCCTCTGCCGCACGGAACACATGTTCTTCGGCGAAAACAGAATCCTTTCCGTAAGAGAAATGATCCTTGCCGAGACTCACGAGGAAAGACAGGCTGCTCTCGCAAAACTGCTCCCTTACCAGAGAGACGACTTCAAGGGACTCTTCCTTGCAATGGGCGGAAGACCAGCTACAATCAGAACACTGGATCCTCCTTTGCATGAATTCCTGCCTCACGAAGCTGATGAGATCCAGGAAGTTGCAAATGCACTGAATGTACCTGCTCAAAGAGTAATCGATAAGATGGAATCCCTCAAGGAATTCAACCCGATGCTCGGCTTCAGGGGCTGCCGCCTTGGCATCAGCTATCCTGAAATCACTGAAATGCAGGCAAGGGCAATCTTCGAAGCCGCATGCAACGTTTCAAAGAAGAAGATCAAGGTTAAGCCTGAAATTATGATTCCTCTTGTAAGCACAGTTGAAGAACTGAAGCTCCAGGAAGAGATCGTAAGAAGGGTTGCAGCTGAAGTCATGAAGGAGAAGGGCGTAAAGATCGATTTTCTGGTAGGAACCATGATCGAGCTGCCGAGAGCTGCCGTAACAGCAGACAAGATTGCAGAACGCGCTCAGTTCTTCAGCTTTGGAACCAACGACCTTACACAGACCACATTCGGTCTTTCAAGAGATGACGCCGGCAAGTTCCTGCCTCTTTACGTTGAGAAGGAAATCCTCCCGATTGATCCTTTCATCTCAATTGACGTTGAAGGTGTCGGACAGCTGGTTGAGATCGGCACGCAGAAAGGCCGTTCAGTAAGACCTGAGCTTAAGGTTGGTATCTGCGGCGAGCACGGAGGCGATCCGGCTTCAGTTGAATTCTGCCACAGGGCAGGTCTCAACTATGTAAGCTGTTCACCATTCAGAGTTCCAATTGCACGCCTTGCCGCTGCAAGAGCTGCACTGAAGGAACAGCAGTCAAAGGCAGTCACTGCTGCAAAGCCGGCAGTTAAGGCAGTGGCAAAGACAGCTGCAAAGAAGGCTGCAAAGCCGGTTGCAAAAAAAGCAGCAGCCAAGAAACCTGCAGCCAAGCCGGCAGTTAAAACTGCTGCTAAAACTGCTGCTAAAACTGCAGCCAAGGCTTCAGCCAAACCGGCAGCAAAGGCAGCTGTGAAGGCAGCTGTGAAGGCAGCTGTAAAGACAGCAGCTAAACCTGCCGCAAAGAAAGCTGCCCAGGCAAAGGCCGCTCCTAAGAAAGCCGTAGTTGCTAAAAAGGCTGGAAAAGGAAACGTCAAGACAGCAGCTAAGAAAACGAACAAGAAAAAATAAATGATCAGATGAGGCAGCAGCCCGGGCAGTAATGGCCGGGACTGCTGCTTTCTTATTAAATTGGCTTTATTCATGATAGTAAGGAGACCAAATGAAACTATCGGACTTTAATTACAACTTACCTAAGACTCAAATAGCCAAATTTCCGGTTGAACCCAGAGACAGCGCGAAACTGATGGTCAT
The DNA here is from genome assembly GCA_025612245.1 of Ignavibacteria bacterium. GTDB lineage: Bacteria > Bacteroidota > Ignavibacteria > Ignavibacteriales > SURF-24 > JAAXKN01. Next base: position 296,029 of record JAAXKQ010000004.1, on the reverse strand, counting down.
TGACAGAGAAACTCAGACTATTGAATCCAAACTGTTCACCAATGTGATTGATTACATGGAAAAAGGAGATGTCCTGGTTGTAAATGAAACAAAAGTTATTCAGGCTCGTTTATATGGAAAGAAAGAAAGGACTAATGCCAAGATCGAGGTCTTTTTATTAAGGGAACTGAACAAGGAAGAATGCATCTGGGATGTTATTGTCGATCCCGCCAGAAAGGTAAGAATCGGCAACAGGATTTATTTCAACGATAAACTCTGGTGCGAAGTTATTGATAACACTACTTCCAGAGGCCGTACGGTCCGCTTTAACCAGCCAGGAAACGTCTTTAAGGCTGTCGAAAAGATAGGACTTACTCCCCTGCCTCCGTACATTAAAAGAGAACCCGTTCCGGAAGACAAGGAAAACTACCAAACGGTTTATGCAAAAATCGACGGCGCTGTTGCCGCACCGACCGCAGGGCTCCATTATACAGAAGAGCTCCTGGATAAAATAAAGAAAAAAGGAATTAAAATTGCTCCGGTTGTCCTGCACATCGGACTCGGTACATTCCGCCCAGTTGAGGTCGAAGACCTGACAAAACATAAAATGGATTCTGAGTACTTCGAAATTTCAACCCAGTCGGCAGAAACCATTAACAAGGCAATTCAGAACAAGCACAGGGTCTTCGTCACTGGCACCAGCTCTACGCGCGCCCTGGAAAGCAGCGTTACGGCTGAAGGCTTCGTAAAACCGAACCACGGCTGGACGGATAAGTTTATCTTTCCGCCTTATGACTTCAAGATTGTTCAAAAGCTAATAACTAACTTCCATTCACCTGAATCTACGCTTATAATGCTCGTTTCAGCTTTCGCGGGTTACGACCTCGTGATGAAGGCATATAAAAAAGCCCTGAAGGAAGGCTACAGATTTTTAAGTTATGGCGATGCGATGCTGATACTATGAGGACTATTGCCGTTATACCCGCCGGCGGGCAGGGAAAGCGCTTTGGGGGCGAGGTTCCAAAACAGTACCAGAAAATCCATGGGAAGGAACTTATTGCCTATACGCTTGAGATTTTTCAAAGGTCAAATTCAATTGATGAAATTGTTGTTGCGGCTCAGCCCGATTATTTCGGACTCTTAAATGAGCTTGCAGACAAATACCGGTTTACAAAGCTAAAATCTCTTGTAAACGGAGGTAAAGAAAGACAGGACTCGGTCTTTAATGCCATTACCTCAATAAAGGCTGACCAGGAGGACCTGATTGCGGTACACGATGCCGCTCGGCCCCTCTTGAGCCAGGCTATACTGGCTGAAGCCATTAAACAAGCCCGGCAGTTTAATAGCGTGCTCGTTTGCATTAAGGCACGCGATACTTTGCTTAAAGGACAGGATTTTGTTTCTTCCTTCCTGGATAGAAACGAGGTCTTTTATGCTCAGACTCCACAAATCTTTAAGTACGGTATCATCAGAAAATCACTTGAAGACGCTTTTTTGAATAATTTTTACGGCACCGATGAATCCATGCTCGTAACCAGAGCGGGTTTTAAGGTGAAAATTGTGGAAGGCTCCGTCCTTAATTTTAAGATTACTACAAGACCTGACTTTGAACTGTTTGAAAAGTTATGCGGGGTTTTGTAATTTTGTGTTGAGCGGCACATAATTATTCATTTTTGTGGATTAAAATATAAATTTTGCTCATTTAACAGTGGCTATAATTGAAATTTATATTGATATTATACGCCGTTATTTATATAATTTTTTTAGAAGCTAACCATATAAGTATATTGATATGTATCTTTTAGCAACAATTGTACTATTGTCTTATCTGATCGGATCAATACCGACTAGTATAATCGTCAGTAAATTAGTAAAAGGGATCGACATCAGAAATTTCGGCAGCGGTAATGCCGGAGGAACTAACGTTTACAGGGTTTTGGGTTGGAAATACGGCCTCCTCGTCATTCTGCTCGACGCCCTTAAAGGCGCCCTTGCAGTTGTACTTGTAGCAAGGCTGCATTATGGCGATTTCCCGTTCGAGAATGCAACTCCTTTTGACGACTTTACCTTAGTCCAGATCATTGCAGGTGTTTCTGCCGTTATCGGCCATATCTGGACTATCTTTGCGGGCTTCAGGGGCGGAAAAGGCATTGCTACCGCACTGGGAATGCTTATGTCCATTATTACCGTAGACATGCTCTTTGCAATCGGCGTTTTTATTATTGTTGTAGTTATTTCCAAGTACATTTCGCTCGGATCTATACTGGGCGCTATTTCGGTGCCTTTGATTTTATTTATCCGCGAAAACGTATTCCATGCAGAGATTCAGGGATATAACGTTGTACTCCCGTTCTCTATCGGAATCTGTCTGCTTATAGTTTATACACACCGCGCAAATCTTGGCAGAATCTTCCGCGGAAAAGAAAACAGAATATCTTTTTTAGGCAAGAAAAAAGCCTAAGTTAGTGCACGGAATTTATCTTTAAGAGAGAATGGACGCCCATTGCTTTGCAAATAAAGGCGGACTTTCTCTCTTATTTTTTATATTCCTGCATCTTTCACCTTATTTTTGCAGGTTTTGCATTTTCCTTTAAAAAAGATATTTTTCACTGTCGGATATTTTTTTAAGTCATGTTTTGCTTTTATGGCAAAATTAAGAATCATTAACACAATTTTTTTTAGAGAATATGAATATTTCAGTTTTAGGCGCAGGCGGCTGGGGAACAACTCTCGCCATACTGCTTCATTATAACGGGCATAAGGTTTCATTGTGGGAGTACGACCGCCAGTACGCAAAAAGCCTGGATAAAACGCGCGAAAACAAGCTCTACCTTCCAGGCATAAAGATTCCCGAAGAACTCATAATTACGCACGACCTGGATGATGCACTGGAGAATAACCACATGACCGTTCTGGCCGTGCCTTCGCAGTTCCTGCGGAGCGTAATTAAGAAAGTGGACTATGCACAGATAAAAAATTCAATCCTTGTCAGCGTTGCCAAAGGAATTGAAAACAAGTCGCTCCTTACGATGTCGCAAATGTTAAAAGACCAATTGCCTTCTTTAAGCGACGAGCAGATAGGCGTTCTTTCGGGTCCGAGCCATGCCGAGGAAGTCAGCCGCCGGATTCCCACGGCCGTAGTTGCGGCCTCTAAGTCGGAAGCCACTTCAAAAAGCATCCAGTCCGCTTTTATTGTCTCATACTTCAGAGTCTATTCATCTACCGACATACTTGGCGTAGAGCTCGGCGGCGCTGTAAAAAACGTAATTGCCATCGGTGCCGGCATTATTGACGGCGCAAAATTCGGAGATAATACAAAAGCCGCAATAATGACGCGCGGAATTGCGGAAATTTCGAGGCTTGGAACGGCAATGGGCTCCAGGGCTGAAACATTCGCCGGACTTTCCGGAATGGGAGATCTAATTGTAACCTGCATGAGCAAACACAGCCGCAACCGTTTCGTAGGGGAAAAGATCGGCGAGGGAAAGACACTAAAGCAGGTGCTGAAATCGATGACTATGGTGGCCGAGGGAGTTGAGACCTGCCGATCGGTTAAAATGCTTGCAGAAGAGCACAAGGTCTGCACCCCGATAGTAAATGAGGTCTATTCGGTACTTTTTGAGGAAAAAGATCCCGTCAGGGCCACGACTGACCTCATGACGCGCGACATGAGGTCGGAATAACCATATTTTCCTGCCCCAAAAGGCCCAGTCTCAGGGAATTAAGAGCATTTAATCCATCGTTTTACAAAGAAAATAGAATCTCGAAAGGGCGGGCAATACCCGCCCCGACGGGACAACACAAACAGCCTTGGGGGCTCCTTACCCCTTCTGCAGATTACGCTTCCCTTGCCGCCAGGGCCTGAAGCCTCTTAATCCTTTCCTCAATGGGCGGGTGCGTTGAAAATACCTTCAGGAATGACTTTCCAGAAAGAGGACTTACAATAAAAAGATGTGCCGAGGAAGGCTGCGCATTTAACATCGGCATCCTGTCGTTATAAAGGTTTAGCTTGTTCAATGCCGAGGCCAGTGATAAAGGCTTTCCCGATATCTCGGAACCACCCTCGTCTGCCAGGTATTCCCTGGACCTTGATATCGCAAGCTGAATTAACATTGCAATTATCGGGGATAAAACCAGCAGAAAAATGGAACCGATCCCCTCCCCGTCACGGTCACGGTCGCGCCCGCCTCCGAACATTAAGGCCCATCCTGCCATGCGCGCAACAAAAGTTATTGTGCCTACCAGCGTGGCTACTATGGTGCCAATGAGTATATCGCGGTGCTTTACGTGCGCCAGCTCATGACCTATTACACCTGCGAGCTCCTCATCGTTTAACATCTGTAGAATGCCCGTCGTGACGGCAACAACTGCATTTTCAGGGTTTCGTCCCGTGGCAAATGCATTTGGTGTTGAATTTTCCATGACGTAAACTTTCGGCATCGGGAGCTTTGCATTTTCGGAAAGAACCCTTACAATCCTGTATAGACCCGGAAATTCGCCTTCGGAAACCTGTTTTGCTCCGTACATCGTAAGTACAATCTTGTCGGAAAACCAGTATGAACCGAAATTCATTACAAGCGAGAATATAAAGGCTATCATGATCCCCTTTTCCCCTCCAAGAAGGCCGCCTACAAAGAGGAACAATACCATCATGAGAGTCATAAAAAACACGGTTTTTAATGTATTCATTTCTTCTTCTCTATTTAGTAAATATCTTTATCAGACTTAAGCAGTTTGTGAAAACGGTACGAATAAATACCACCCTAATTTTCAGAATATTTAACACATTTTGACACTTTTTTGTTTCCAAAGGCGTCTTGTGAAACTAATCACATCCCTTTTCCACATTTGCCTTGCCATTATTTACAAATATACTTAAAATACCGTATCAATTTTGAGGAAATTAATGAAGTTTTACCGGATTTTTCTGCTGATATTTTTATCTTTTCCCCTGCTATGTAAACTGCAGGCTCAGTCGGCATACGATTTTCTGCGCCTGGACCTAAACCCAAGGGCGGCTGCCCTGGCAGGGAGCTTTGTTACGAACACCGATGATCCGAACGTAATGTTCTATAATCCGGCGGGAATTAACTCCCTGAAAGAAACTCCGGTCTCAATCTCCTACGTTAACTATTTCCTGGATATAAACCTGGGTGGACTCGCAGTATCAAAGGATTTTGAAAATGCAGGGCGCTTTGCTTTCGGCGTGAATTATATAAATTACGGCACTTTTACGCGCGCAGACGAATTTAAGAACAATCTGGGCGAGTTCAGCGCAGGCGACGTGGCTTTCCTGCTTGGTTATGCAAATAACCTGGACGTTAATTTCTCCTACGGCGTTAACGTAAAGTTTATCTATTCCTCAATTGCCGAAGTCTCTTCTTCAGCCATGGCTGCCGACCTGGGACTTCAGTACGCTTTGCCAGGACCTCTGATGGTCTTCGGATTTTCAGCGCTCAACCTGGGCGGACAGCTTAAACCTTATTACGACACGCACAGGGAAGACCTCCCGGTTGACATCAGATTCGGAATTTCAAAGAAAATGGAGCATATCCCCTTAACACTTGCTCTCAGCTTCAACAAGCTCAATGAAAACCATGATTTCGGAGAAAAGCTGAAAGCGTTTTCCCTTGGCGCCGAGTTTAACTTAAGCCGTGTCCTTAGGCTCCGTCTTGGATACGACAACGAAAAACGCAGGGAAATGAAGCTCGATACGTCTACAGGGCTTGCGGGCATTAACATTGGCGTGGGCGCTTTGATTAGCGGTTATAACTTCGACTATTCATACTCATCTTACGGCTTCATAGACTCGATCCACCGCATAGGCATTACTTTCAGCTATTAGAAATTTTACAAAAAAGCCGCTTCCTAAAAAGCGGCTTTTTTTTGTTTGAGAGATGAATCGCCCTGAAATAGATTGACAAGAAAGGAGAAAAAGGACGATGAATTACCATATGACGAAACCCCAAAGGAATATTGAAGCCTTACCAAGAGCATAGTACTGGCTTGGTGAAGTCTAGACTTCTTTTTTCACGACGGGCGGTGTTTGGGATGGGAAATGTTGAGTTCACTAGCCCGTTCAACATCTGCTCTTGTAATAAGTGTCAGATCATTTAAGGTGGAATCTTCTATACGGCTTACTCTCGAGCCTTGTTGGAGTTTGATTTTTTCAAAAAAGTTTCGGACATCTCTTGCATTGCCGCAGTTTCCATCTCTCGACAGATGCTGAGATTCAAACACTTGTTTTAATTGCATTTCGGCTGAAGTTTCCAGCTGGAATTTTTCAGTTTCGAAGAAACTTTTTATGATCTGCAGTAATTCTTCCGGGGTGTAATTTTCGAAGTGGAAATAATTCGGAAATCTTGATTTTAAGCCGGGATTTGAATTTATAAACTGATCTATCTTATCTGAGTAACCTGCTATTATCACACAGAATTTATCCCGATCGTCTTCCATTCTTTTTAAGAGTGTTTCAATTGCCTCTTTGCCGAAATCACTTTCCCCTTTATTATTGCTTAACGAATATGCTTCATCAATAAATAAAACGCCATTAATCGCTTCATCAATAGCCTTATTGGTTTTTGTGGCTGTCTGGCCGACGTACTCTGCAACAAGGTCACCTCTTGATACTTCCTGCACCTGTCCTCTGGATAGCAATCCCAGTGTCTTGAAAATTCTCCCCAGCAACCGCGCAACTGTGGTTTTGCCTGTGCCGGGAGCTCCAAAGAAAACACTGTGCAGCGTAATGGGTCTTAAGGGCAATCCTTTCTGTCTGCGCAATTGTTCGACTTTAATGTAATCAGTAAGCAAACGGATTTCTTCCTTTATATTTTTCAGTCCAACTAATCCGTCCAGTTCATGCATGACCTCGTCTATGGTTAACTCATGTTCTTCCTGATATACATCTTTAACCGAAATTATGAAATCCTCCTTGCTTATCGTGCGGATTTGTTCGTCACTTAAGTCGGCTTCTTTTGAGAGCCGGGCAGATTGGATCTTTATTAGATTCTCAAGCAGATTGCGTATATCCCGTGCATTGCCGAAATATTTGTCTTTTGATTTAATGAGAAATTGGAAGTATTTTTCTGCAAAATCCCCTGCCTCACTGGAGGTTTGGAGACCTGCGTTGATTACCATTTTCCTGAAAATGTACAATAATTCACTGGCAGTATAATCCTCAAAATGGAAATATTCATTAAACCTTGACTTGAGACCGGGATTGCTTTGAATGAATTTTTTGATTTCATCTGTATACCCGGCTATTATTACCACCAGCCTGTCGCGGCTGTCCTCCATGCGTTTAAGCAGGATTTCTATAGCCTCTTGCCCGAAATCATTCTCCCCCTTCGACAGAGAATAAGCTTCATCGATAAAAAGTACACCATCCATTGCACTATCGATCACCTGGTTCGTTTTGACTGCCGTCTGCCCTACATATTCGGCAACCAGAGCTGAACGGTCAACTTCTACCATGTGGCCTTTTTTTAGAATCCCAAGCGCTTTTAATATTTTACCCATTATCCTGGCTACTGTGGTTTTCCCTGTACCCGGATTGCCGGTAAAGACCATCTGCAGTGAAACGGGAGGGATGCTTAGCCCGCGCTCTTTCTTTATCCTGTTAAGTTTTACCAGAGAAATTAAGTTATCAATCTTCTCCTTCACATTCCCGAGCCCGGCCAACTCTTCTAATTCCTTCCTGGCCTGTTCAATTGTAAAATTCTTAATCTCATCTTCAGCCATAATGTACTCATCTTCCGCTTCGCCTGGCAAAGCGGAAGTGAAAATGATGCTCCATTCCGTACCATCATGTGTCATGCTTGAAGGTAATGAAGCATCTTCTTCATACTCCTTTTCTAGCTCGGCAAAGGGAAATTTGGACCGGTTAAATAGCCCCTGCACATTCCACAATTCACAGAGACTATGGACGATCAGCCATTTTTTATCGGCGTAAAGAAGCCTGTCAACAAAGCGCCCCTCATCCCATAGCCTTTCAAATTCATCTTCTGGATAATCATCGTAAAATTCATACTCCTGCTCGGAAAGATTACTGTTTTCATCTAATACTATAAACCATGCATTGCCATATTCACATACTGAAATCTGGGAACCCCTTGCGTAAAGCTCATCTATTTCGCCCTCCGGGAAATCAGGGCTGAATATCCATTGCTGATGGCCTTTACCCTCAAGTTTCTGTGCAACTACCAGCCATTTATTCTGCCCGTAGCACGCATTCGTGATGTAAAACCCATCATTCCAGCCATCCTCAATTTGTTTTTCAGGGATTTGGGGATATATATACACTCTCTGTTTTACCGATTCGGTATTCCGCAAAAAACAAACTGCCCAACTGCCTTTGCCGAATCCGACACTGACAATAATATAATTGTTGTCATAATACCAGTTCAGCAAATCCGCATTGATGTTATTTGCCGTGTACAGTATCATTTTCTTACTGGTATCTATTGCCCTGCGCTGACTCTTAATTTTGTCTTTTATTTCTTTGATTGCCTCCTGAACCTGCTGACTTTCAGGATCGGTAATTAATGCCTGATTTAGATATTTAAGAGCGTTTTCATAGTCTTCCCTTCCTAAATATATATTCCCCAGGTCAAAGTTTTGCTGGCCTTGTTTGCTTAATTTCCCAAATAAAAACATTTCATTCTCTTTGAATTTTCCTTCCTTTATTTACATTGCCTGATCGGCTGCACCGTTCTTCAGACATAAAAAACATAATTCCTGAAAAATGAAATAATGGCTGAAAGTCCTACAAGGAACATTGAAAGAATTAGAGCTGCTATAAGTATAATGATCCCGAAAACAAGCGAGAGAAAATTGGAAGATGTGTCATATTCAACGGTTTTGGAGCCATTGCTCCATGTTATTTCATTATAGTATTCAGTCGCCAGCACAGTGGACCCTGCGCCCAAAACTGCCGCGAAAATTCCGCCGAAGAGCCTGTTGACCTTGCCGGTTCTGTTTGCAACAACATAGGTGGGCGCAAAATTGGCAAGAACATAGGCGAAGGTTGGAAGAAGCATAACTATTAAACCGTTGATATTTGTCTGGATCATATTATTCCACTCGATTATAAGAAATACAATCGGCAAAATGAGTGCGGCACCAATTAATACTTTATTGCCGTAAAATTTTCGTTTGCTAAGGTTATTGTATACTGCACCCAGTTCATTCATCCTTTCTATAATGTGCTTTTCTGATGGTTTAAGTCCTCTGGCTTTCTTAAGAGCTTCAAATGTAGCCTTAAACTGTTTTCTTTTCGTTGGGCTGCGGTATTCATCCTCTGCTGTCTGCTTCCTCGGAGTCCACATGCTAAAAGCATCATCCAGATATTTTTTTGCAAGCTCATTTGTTGCTGAACAATCCGGTGCGGTTTTGCTATCCGCCACGAAACCGGCAAACTCCTGTTCTGTAACATCCTTGTATTTTTTCTCTCTGAAAAATATTATTATCATGAAAATTGCCGAAAACACATAGAAAAGAATCAGCGCAAGAATCAGCATGCGCTCAATGAAATCATTTCTGGCTATTCTGACCCACGCGTCTTTAAAGTCTATGCCGCTGATTGAACTGAGTTCTTGCGGACTGAGAGCTTTATTGAAAATCCTGATCTCACCAACCCTTCCCGAAAATTTTGAGGGAGAAGCCTGTTTATTCGAGTTGCCGATAATAAGTTGCCCGCCTTTATTTGTAAAGAAAACTTTTACGGGTTTATCATTGCTTCTGACTTCATAATACTCGCCGTCGGCATAAAGCCTCATGGTTGAATCTTTGGCACTTACTGAAAGCGCAACAAAGTTCCACTTGTCATCCGGCAAATTTGAACTGTTCAGGTAACTGGCGTATATCAGCTTATCCCTTTTACTATATGCCATATAGCCGGCGCTGACTCTTTTGCCGTCGAAGTACAAACTCCTTGAGGTTATTTTAGAGGCTTCATTCTGTGGCAATGTGGTTCCCAACAGGAAACCTGAAGGCCTCCCCAGGACCCAGGCGGTGAAAGTAAATTCAGGCATGGAGGAAGGAGAAATGTTGAGCCCCGGCTTTAGGCCATCAGAATTCCCTCTGAAGAAAAGTGCGGAATTTGGTTTACCATCGCGGCCCTGAACCCACGCAAATAATTGCATCTTTGAGTCGCTGTTGATTTTCAGTCTGGAATTCTTTCCGGCTAAATCTTTTATTGCGCCTTCAAACTCGTAATGAAGTATGAGTTTTGTTTTCAGCTGATCCTGGGCATTGATATTCAGAAAGGATAGCAATACTACTGAAAGCACTAACAGTGCCATGGTCTTGGTGTTCATGTTATTCTATGTTTGTTGATGAATGTATTCACAAAGTCGGATAAACATGAAAAGTCAGGCAAGTTTTTAAATATTAATGGAAAACTAGGACCTTCATGTTATCATTTTTATCTGCTATTCGACAAGTCTCATGAATTTACATCAGCTTAAAAACCGAAAACTTATAACAAGAACCATTTCAGAATTGCCTCGTAAGGACTTCAATTCTTATGCAGTATTATCGTTTTATTACGCTTGTCCCGGCAATTCATAACTATCCACCAGACTAGCTACTTAATCCTATCTGCCAGGTCCCAAGTGCCGGAAGCTCTTACATAAATTATGTTTTCGGGGAATATTTTCCGCGCAAAATAACTCTTTTACGTGTGCTGCAGAAAGTAAGCTTTACATTTGCAGAAAATCTTGCTTCACACGTTCTTTAGGAACCTTTTATTTCCCGAATTCTTTCATCCTGGGATTTGAATATCCATTGTATTCAGCATTCCAAAATTTAACAGAAACAAACATACTTTATTGTTTTTTTCATCGCAATTATCAGAGTATCAGGTACGTAATTTGAATTGTTCTTCGTGAAATTACACTGTGCGCCAACAGACAGGTAAAACGAGGTGAAAAATAATATAATGAGATAAGTGAGGATAGTTGAATACTTTCCCCAAATGAACCAGGAAAAAGATAAGGAAATATTTATTTGCATATATACTCCCTGATAACTACTAAATTAAAAGGGTACAACTATTTCATATTTTCCTCAAATCGACTTTCGCATGTTCAACCTAATAAGAAAAATAAATAAAAGCAAGTATCGTTCATCGTCATATAGTCAGGTCCGCTTTAAATTATTTTCATGTAACTCCCCCCAAAAAAGAAGTTAAAAATTAAGTTTGTACTTATTTTACATCAACCTGAAGTATTAAAAGCCTTTGCTTTCTTCAGGAAATTTCAATTATTATCTCCTGTACGGACTTTGCAGATACTGCTCGGCAAGCTTATGCGACTGCCCGAATTCCTTTGCATCCAGCACCTGATTATAGTACTGAAGCGCCCTGTTTCTGTCTCCTTTTACGTCATACAGGTTTCCAAGGTACAGGAGCGTGTTGACCAGAAATCCCGAGGCTTCATCCTTGTCAAGTTTCCTTGAAACATTTTCACACTCCTGGAAATATGCAATTGCCTGATCAGTCTGCCCCATGTTCTTCCTGTAATAACCCAAATAGTAAGCAGCTTCCCTTTTGGACTGATTATTATAGCCCGGGAATTTCTTCTGTACCTTCATATATACGTCGTTAAAGACGCTGTCGGCTACAAAAAGGCTGCCTCTCCTTATGTTAATCCGCCCCAAGTATCTTTCAAAAAGAGGATTATCGGGGTATTCAGATGTCAGCATGCGCGCAAATTCCTCGGCTTTCTGGTAGTTCTCCTCAAACTGGTAGTATAGCTGCATGAGAAAATACCTGGATTCCGTTCTGGCATACTTTCCGTTCATTGCCACGTTTGTCAGTTCCTTAAGCCCTTTTTCCTTATCGCCTGAAGGAAAGAACATCATAAGCGGCTTTACCATCGGATACTTTGCCGGAATGACCGCGGCATAATAGTCGTAAATTCCAAAGCCCAGCTGAACGTCCACGTTATTGGGATTTATTTTATAGGCATGGTTTACAATCGGAAGAGCCTCCCGTCCGTCGTCGGCAGCCTTAATCCAGCTTTCTCTCATGGCCCTGAGCCGCCCCCTGAAGCCTATTGCTCCCCCTTTGAAAAAAAGGGCATCCACATTGCCCGGATCCTTGTCGAGTATCTGGTCGCACTGGTAAATTACGTCTTCCAGCTTCGCAAAATAAAGGTCGTCGTAGCTTTCATTATCAAGGTCCAGGAGAATTCTCCACCAGTCGATCATGGCAAGGAAAAACCTTCCGGCGGGCTGCTTGGGGTAATCGGCCATGACCGACTTAAAGATTCTGTCGGCTTCGTCGAACTTAATGTCATAAATCAACCGGATGCCTTTCATAACACGGGAATCAAAATCCCTGTTCTGTGAAAAGACCTGCCCCGAAAATAAAATGAAAAAAAGAAACAATACCACTCTTTTCAAAACAACTCCATATAAAAAAACCCGGTAATTTTGTTGACCGGGTTCAGTTTAGTAGAAAGGAACTATCTTTTCAGGACCCTTAAGCTCGGGAAAGGCTGCAGCTTGTAGTCAAATGTTACTGTATTGTATGAATTACCAGAAAGTTTACTGACGTCTTTTACCCACAGCTTGACATAGTTGCCGGCCTGCGTTTTTATCAGGTAGACATTGTCGGGAGTTACTTCAATTTCACTCAGGTTCGGTTCAGGAAGCCCTTCAGCCTTGTCGTAGGCAGCCTGGCCTGTTCCAACCAGGATAAGCAGCGTATTGTGCCCGCCGGTAAGGGGAGCTTTCTGCGAAGAAGGGGAAAAGAACTTCAGTGCCGCGCCATCCATTCTCAGATTAAGATCGATCTTGTTAGCATTGTCCAATTTATATTCCATCTGTGTGCCCCCGCCCAGGTATGGATCCCATCCATAGCCGCTTTTGGCACTGGGAGACGGGTTAAACTCGTCGATTGTCTGATTCGTGTACTCATATATTGCGGCATATACTACCGAGGTGGCTGCAGCACCTCTTGTGCCGTCACCTTTTACGGAATAAACCTTGGTCTGATATCGCGTATTGCGCCCCGCGTCCAGGTTTATTATGTGAAAAGCGCTGTCGGATTTAACAACCAGAGCTGAATCCGCACGGCTTAAAATTGCCCCCGCAGTATCAACCTTGTATGTAATAACGTCGTATCCGGCAAAGTCGCCTGAAGAGTTATCCGTAGATCTTGTCCAGGATACTTTTGCATTGCTTCCTCCGCCCGGAACTGCCGATAGTACCACCTTTACATCCGTAGCGGCTGCCGGACCTCCCGGGGTAACAGGATTGGTGCCCGAATCATTATTTGAACAGCCATCCAGAAATAACAGCCCCGAAACCGCAAACGTCGCAAAAACTAAAAGAACGTTCCAAATTTTCATTCATTCCTCCATATTAGTAAAGACATACAATTTATATTACTGTCGTCTTTACTAATATGAAAGTCAAAATTACTTCTTATTTTCAGAAATCCAGGCTGCTGTTGATGAGCTTTTTCTGGAAGTAAGACAGCAGCTGGTCAATGGAAACCCTTTCCTGCTGCATGGTGTCTCTTTCCCTGATTGTCACCGTCTGATCTTCAAGTGTCTGTGTGTCAACGGTAATGCAATAAGGAGTTCCAACCTCATCCATTCTCCTGTACCTGCGGCCGATTGCACCCTTGTCATCGTAGAAAACCCTCAGAAATGGCCTCAGATCGCGGTCGATCTTCTGTGCTATCTCGGGCATTCCGTCCTTATTGACAAGCGGGAAGACGGCTGCCTTCACGGGTGCCAGGCGCGGATGGAATTTCAGCACCGACCTCTGCTCGCCATTGACTTCCTCTTCATAATAAGAGTTTATTAAGAAAGCCATGAATGAACGGCTTGCACCGGCCGAGGTTTCAATGATAAATGGAACAAATTTCTCCTTGGATTCCTCGTCAAAATACTGCAATGACTTTTTCGAGTATTCCTGGTGACGGCTTAAATCAAAATTGGTCCTGTTATGTATGCCTTCAATCTCACCCCATCCGAACGGAAAGAGGTATTCAATATCCGTAGCTTCCTTGGCATAGTGAGCAAGTTTTTCCTTCGGGTGGTCGTGGAACCTCAGCTTGTCGGGACTCATGCCCAGAGCCTTGTACCATTCGATTCTCTGCTCCTTCCAGTAGTCATACCACTTCTTGTCTTCCGAAGGCTTTACAAAGAACTGCATCTCCATCTGCTCGAATTCCCTCGTGCGGAATAGGAAATTCTTCGTATTGATTTCATTTCTGAACGCCTTGCCTATCTGTGCTATTCCGAAGGGAAGCTTCTGACGGCTGGAATTCTGAACGTTCAGAAAATTCACAAAAATGCCCTGCGCTGTTTCAGGCCTCAGGTATACCACCGCGCTTGAATCTTCAATTGGGCCGATAAAGGTCTTAAACATCAGGTTAAACTGCCTGGCAGAGGTAAATGTACCAGCATTCCCGCACTGCGGACAGTTCAGTAAGGATAAAAGCTTTTTGCCCAGATCCTTGTCTTCCAAAATTGAGTCGAATGCTTCGGTAAGCGAAGCCTCGTCATTAAGCTTTCCTTCGGTCAGCGCCTTAAGCCTTTCAAGTTCCTCGGGAAGCTGTTCAACAATTTCATGCAGCCCCTTAATGGCTTTTTCTTTCTTCTTTCCTGATATCGCCTCTCCTAATGTATCCAGGCGGAAACGGGCCTTGCAAACCTTGCAATCGACCATGGGATCAGTAAAATTCTCCACGTGTCCCGAAGCCTCCCAGACTCTCGGGTGCATGAGTATGGCGGCATCTAGGCCTTCAACATTTTTCCTGTAGGTCATGAATTTCCACCATTCTTCTTTTATATTTTTAAGCAGCTCCACGCCTAAAGGACCATAATCCCAGCATCCGTTAAGCCCGCCGTAAATTTCACTTGACTGGAATACGAACCCTCTTCTTTTAGCCAGAGAAACGATTTTCTCAATTAAATCATTCTGTGTTTTATTTTGCTTTTCGATAGCTAAGTCCTCCAAATTTTACATTACATAAATATAGCAAAAAATAAAGATTTTTAGGATTTATTTTCATAGATCACAGCATTATAAACCGCAATTGCGATTTTTGTTGCATCCAATTTTTCTGCTACTAGATTATATATTATATCTGTTTATGCCATGACGAACAGTTTTATGCACCTTCTCTGAAGCCGTTTTTTCAATTCAGCAGGGATTTCCATAAATAATAAAAGGAGGGGTCGTGAAAATAATCTGTTTACTCGGGAGACTTACAAAACTCATTACTCACCTGTTACTTCTCTTTCTACTGATTGTTTCCTCAGGCTGCGAAAAAAAACAGGAGCAGACCAAACAGGCAGATAGCTCTGCCATGAAGGACACGGCAAAAATTCAGGATACAACCGCACGGAAAACCGAAGTCCCTCAACTCATCGGCACCTGGAATGGAAAGTTCGACAAACGCCAGACAACCCTTAAGATTACGGAACAAAAAGGGAACAGTTTTAAGGGCGATATTACTATCAACTACAGGCAGGTAATCAATCAGCAGGTCAGCGGAAACTTCGACCCCGCGACAAAGAAGTTCACAATGCAGGACCTCCTTCACAGCAGGTTCAAGGGAAAGTATTCCGGAAAGGTTTCAGATGATATGAAGAGCATGGCGGGGACATTTACAATGACGCTGGACGGCTCCAGGTATAACTTTAATTTAGCAAAAAAGTAACAGGAGAAAGTTAAATGAAAAAATATCTTCTTTTTGCGGCTATACTGCTCGCAGCCCTGCTTTTTTACTCATGCGGCGAAGATTCAACCGGCCCTGAACAGTCAGGAAACGGAAGCATCTCCATTACTTCAAGCCCAAGCGGTGCACAAATATGGAACAATAATACCAATACCGGCAAGGTTACACCAGACAGCCTTACGGGCCTCGCTGCCGGCACATACTCAATTACTCTAAAATACCAGAACCTGAACGACACAACAATTTCCGTGACCGTTACTTCAGGTCAAACGGCACGGCTTAACGTCAGGCTGCCCCTGTCAACTGTTACCTTCATTCCCGTCAGGATATGGGAAACCACAGGCACCGATTCCACTCAGCCCAGCGGATTATCGCTTTCACTGGGAAAACCAGTTGGAGTCACTTCCGCGGACAAAAACCTGGTTGACCTTTATTACCACAGCCTTAATACGGCTCCATACGAAGTAAATTCCGCCAACCTGGCATCAGGCCTATCCAGAAAAACCTACTTCTATGTCACACAATCAACTAATCTGGAAGACACTACTTCGGCTCCGGCATTTAGCGGCACCGTTGGAAACGGGTGGGTTCAAAGTTTCCCTGACGACACGAGAACCGTAGTTTTCGTCCATGACAACGATAACCATTTCTCAAAACTTCTGATCGTTGGCAGCGGCGGCGGAGTGCCCGGCAGTCCGGCATGGCTTGACATGAAGTGGATCTATAATAAAAATGTAAACGACAGAAGGTTTTAATTTTTAAGACAGAAAAGCCGTAGAACAATTTACGGCTTTTAATATTTTCCGGTCAGTGAAATATTATCCTCCTCACCTTTATTCTTGTCACGCCCTACTTTAATTCCAGGACCGGGAAGTATACCCTTAAGCCTCCGGTTTATGAGCTTCCTTAGCTCATGCTTTTCTTTCTCCAATTCCTTTATCCTGTTTGCCTCACCCATAACTTCTACCCTTACAATCCTGTTCAATAAATGATTCTTTCCTAACTTCTTCATCCAGCGTTGAATCGTATCGCTTCCTTTTATTCCGTAGAGCCTCATGGCCTCAGGAACCGTCAGCTGTCCCTGTTCGATCTCGCTTATTAGCTTAACCATAAATGCCCGGCTGTAGCGGATTATTACTCGTCGGTAATCTCCCATCCCCGTTCTCCATATTTACATACTATTTTTCTAATCCACTATGTAAATATATTTCCGGACGAGTCATCTGCTTCCTACTTCTTACTTTTTACTTTTTACTTCTTACTTTTTACTTTTTACTTTTTACTTTTTACTTCCTACTTCCTCCCCCTTACTCCCTCTCCTTCTTCCCTTGCAACCGCTTCTTTCAGCTCACAAATTAAAAATTCCCTCATTTTTTTATAGCTCGGGCTTTCCGCCTGTCCCTTAAGCTTTACAATTTCAAGCAGACTTATCGACTGGCAGATATAGTTCAGGTAAATGTTATCCATACCGCCCGTTTCACCGTTGTTTGGCGAGGAAGCTTTCTTAAGCACAGAAAGATGGTTTTTTACTACTTCCAGGTCGCCTCTTTCCACCGGCCCCGAAAGTGCCCTTACTACACCTTCCCTGTCGGCATTCTCGAGCGTGGCTTTTACGATCGGCTTGATGATTGAAAAGAAATCAACACCCTCAATCCTGCTTTTATTAAATGCCTGCTGGGCGTGAAAAAGGTTTGCAATGAGGAAATTTGATGCGAATACGCCCGCTATGTGATAAAAAATTTTATCTTCAGAACCGATTATAAAAGGGCGCATCTCCAGTTTTTCTGCTATCCTGAAAAGCTGCTTTTCCGCCTCAGGCGAGGAGGACTCAACCGCGGCAAATGCTCCCCTGAGCTCAACGAAGTTTTTCGACGGGAAGGACTGCATAATGTGCAGCGATGCCGTGCGCGCCCCTTTTTCCTTCAACGGTTTAAGAAGTGAAATATTCTGCGCGCCCGAGATGTGGCAGAACAAGGAATTTTCAAAATCCAGATCGCACCTGGAAAGGTCTTCGGCAACACGGGCAATTTCCCTGTCGGGCACGGTAATAAAAATGAGGTGAACCCACCTTGGAATATCTGAAAGCGAATCCGAATAATTCCTTATGCCGATCCTTTGCGCCAGGTCCCTTGCCGACTTAAGGCTCCGGCTTACAATTGACGCAACATTCTCGTTTTTTCCCATAAGGCCGTTTGCAAGTGAAGCTGCCGCCTTCCCGGCCCCAATAATTGCAATGTCACTCATAGATTACAGCCGAAAGATAACCAACCACTTCCGAATTATCCCCTGTCACGTCGCCAGAATCGCTGCGGTTAAGAACCTTTGCCTTCCTTGCGTTTAAGAGCTCTGCCGTCCTCATTGCTGCTACAATGGGCCCACCGCCGCAGGCTTCACAGGTATTTTTGTCAAGATCCCTCAGGAGCGTCCTGTAGTCAAATTCACTGATCCTTCTTTCCACAACTGAATCCAGGCGGTCCGCTTCCTGTTTTGTGTGGAAGTGTGAAAGATCCGAGCTGGCAACTATGAGCGTCCTGTCGTCTAGGACTTTTGAAAGCCTGTCCGAGAGTTCATTCAAAAACGGCTCTTTCTGGTCGCCAATTACAATTGGCAGTATCTCGAAATCCTTTAATAACATCTGCAGAAAAGGCAGCTGAACCTCAAGGGCGTGCTCCTGCCTGTGGCCCTCGAGCCCCTTAAAGATAAATTTCGCATCTTTTGTAATTTCCTCGCGCATCTCTTTATTAACCGGAATTACACCAAGCGGAGTCTTATATGCATCCCCGCTATAGACAGAAATTCCGGGAAAATACTCCCTGTGACTTGGGGAAATTACAACTACCGTCCGGTAGTCTTTATTGCGGATCATATTGTAGGCGTAGGCTGCTGTCCTGCCGGAATAAATGTATCCCGCGTGCGGAACCACAAGTGCCGAGATCCTGCCCGGGGGAATTTCCTCGTCTTTTGAAAAATCCAGCAGAAATTTCACCTCTTCTTTTAACTTTCTTTCATCGGCAGGATAGAACATTCCCGCAACAGCAGGCGGTCTTACAATCTCCATAACTTTTAACCTCCAATTTCCTCTTCAGAAAATACACTTGCCGTAAAGAGCAGCATATTTAAGTTTCTCTTCTGCCAGAGGTTTGATGGAAGCCCTGCCTTTTCGCAAAGGGCCGAGAGGTATTCATCCTTGTTCATTCGGTGTTCAACAGGAACCTGCGGCAGAAGAAGCGCTCTGCGACCTAAGTCTTCCAGTATTACGCCATGTTTTCCAAGCACAATTTCATCGTAACTTTTCATCTTAAAAGGAGGAGAAAGAACAGATATTTCAAGATCCACTTTATCCAGTTCATCCCGGCTTAAGGCATCAAACCTCGGATCCGTAAAGGCAGCCTTCCGGGCTGCATCACAGACCGTCAGAAAAAGAGGTTCATCGGCCATGATGTAGCCAATGCAGCCTCGAAGGGCACTGTCTTTTGTCAGAGTCACAAATGCACCGGCGTGCTCCTTGAGCACCGGATACTTTTCGTAATCGGCCTCGGGATAATTACCGCCTGTAAAGTAACCCTTAATGGATTCACGCGCGGCATTTAGCAGAATTCTTTTATCTTCTTCCGACAAGTCCATCTGGAAATCCCTCTGATTATTCAACTGAACAGACTATTAGTTCCGTTTTTTCCTTAAGCAGGAAAACCAGGTTATCCTTCATAAAAAATGAATCGGGTACAAATGCATTTGCACTTGCATTCAATACATCCTCAAAGAGTATCTTGCCCGTCCCGGTGTCCACGCAAAGAAACCTGTTGACAAGGCTTTTTTCAAAGACCCGTGCATGGAAATTAAACAGCAGAAGCCCTTCATACTCTATGAATTCTATGTTTCCTGCAACGTCCCGGCCTTCAGTAATTTGTTTAATTATCTGCTTTATTTCAATGTCTTCAATTTTATCTTCATGAAAGGTTTCCGGGAAAAGGTAGCCGCGGAATTTCTCCATCTCGTCAATTGAGTCTCTTATGGAATTAACTCTCGGGGCATCATTTCCAATCTCTTCAATTATCTCACCGGTTTTATAATCAAGGCCGAAGAACTCCCAGCCTTCAAACTTCTGCCTGAAGGCATAAACCAAACCGTCATGAACAAAGAGGAACGAAAGGTAATCCACCTGCCAGAGGACTTTCTTTTGCAGGATATCAAAAGCAATGATCTCCTTATGGCCCGGCATGTCGGGCTTGGCAAACTTGTGGAAATAAATTATATCCTTGTAGATGGCTTCAATTCCAACCCAGAACTTTTCCCCGGGCTGAAAATTCCTGAAGATTTCCTTCCCTGTTTCCGCCTGAAGGCAGCTGAAGAAAGCCTGCTTCTGCTGTACGTCGCGGTCTTCTATAATCAGCTTATTCGATTCAGAAAGAAGAAGCCTCCAGAGCTGCCTGTTGTTTGTAAACGAATATTTCTTTTTTAATTTCATATACCTTATAGTTTTTCAAATCTGGCTGTAAAATGCCTCAACATGGGGGCTTCGTATGTAAGCCTGTAGCCTTTGAGGCATTCCCTGTTTTTGTAAACGTCGATGACAATTTCAGACACATAATCTATGTGACTTTGTGTATAAACGCGTCTTGGTATTGCAAGGCGCACCAGTTCCATAGGAGGCGGAATGAGCTTTCCCTGGGCATCATACTTCCCGAACATGAGGCTGCCTATTTCAACTGTCCTTATGCCTCCTTCAACGTAGAGCTCGCAGACAATTGACTGCCCGGGGAACTGTTCCTGCGGAACGTTTGGTAAAAACCTCTTTGCATCCAGGTAAATTGCGTGACCTCCGGGCGGCTCTATTATTGGGACCCCGGCTGCAAGAAGCTTTTCTCCCAGGTACTCAACGCTTCTTATCCTGTACTGCAGGTAATTTTCATCCATAATTTCCTCAAGCCCCTGTGCTATCGCCTCAAGGTCGCGCCCGGCAAGGCCGCCATAGGTCGGGAAGCCTTCGGTCACAATAAGGAGATTCCTGCAGAGCATCGCAAGATTATCGTCATTCATGGCCAGAAAGCCGCCTATATTAACCAGGGCGTCTTTCTTTGCGCTCATGGTACATCCGTCGGCGTATGAAAACATTTCACGGGCTATTTCCAGCACAGGTTTATCCGCGTAACCCTTTTCTCTTTTTTTAATAAAATAAGCGTTTTCAGCAAAACGGCACGCGTCTAAAAACAAAGGAATGCCGTACTTCTTACAGACGGCCTTGGTTTCCCTGATATTCTGCATGGAAACCGGCTGCCCTCCTCCCGAATTATTTGTTACGGTTATCATGCAAAGTGGAATGTTCTCCCTGCCTTTTTCAATTATGAACCTTTCCAACGCCTCAGTATCCATATTTCCCTTGAAGTCGGCTCTTATCTCGGGGTGCTTGCCTACTTCGTTTAACAGATCATAAGCCTCAGCCTTTGAGAATTCAATGTTGGCCCTCGTTGTATCAAAATGCGTATTGCTCGGGAAAAACTTTCCTTCTCCGCCGGTGATGCTGAAAAGGATCTTTTCTGCTGCACGGCCCTGATGCGTTGGAATGATATACTTCATTCCGGTAATTTTCCTAACCGCTGACTCAAAGCGGAAAAAGCTCCTTGCTCCCGCATAGGATTCATCCCCATCCATAATGCCGGCCCACTGCTTTGCGCTCATTGCAGAGGTGCCGCTGTCGGTCAGAAGGTCAATTATCACGTCTTCAGCACGAATCATAAAAGGGTTGTATCCTGCCTGTTCAAGGATCTCCACCCTTTCTTCTTTTGTGGTAAATCTGATCGGTTCTACAGATTTAATCTTAAATGGTTCAATAATCGTTTTCATAATCTCCCTTTATTTAAGATTGGCTTTTTGTACCTTAAACATAGCTTTTTAAGCGTTATGAGGCAAGTAAACAATTTCGCTGGAGTTATTGAAGAAGATCAGCGTACACATAAATGAAAGTGCCGTCACCTGATAGTGAATTACCGGACTTTTATGAATAAATTTAACTGAACGCCTGGGGCATACTCTTTTGCAGAGACAAATCATATTTACTTTTTAAAATATTTCTGTAAATTAGGCAAAAAGATTTATCCTTTTGGGCTTTCAGCAATTATTAACAAACCAAGTGAGGTCATAATGGAAGAAATTCAAAAACCCGAAGAGATAGCACCCAACCGGGCTTCAGAAGCAAACACGGAAGAACCCGGGCATTCCGACAAGGTGGCCGGCATTTTTGCGGGCCCTGCACAGACTTATGAACAGATGGCAAAGTTTCCTCCCCGCATAATAGACTGGCTATTGCCCACATTCCTGGTAGTAGTAATTGCAGTCATTTCAAACATTATACTTATGAGCAACCCTGATATAAGATATCAGGCTAAGGAAAAACAGATGGCCGGGGTCGAAAAAACCTTTAACAAGATGGTCGAAGGCGGCCAGATATCACGCGAAGTGGCTGACGGGGAGATAGAAAAAGCCCGGGACAAAATGGATAGTATCAACAGCGGGATGTCAATTCTTCTGCAGTCCATTTCTACGGTATTTGCCGTTTTCATTTCATTCTTTATCGTAACGGGAATTTATTTCCTTTTCTCACGCTTTCTGCTTAAGGGTGATGGGACTTATCAGTCGGCCCTCTCGGCAAACGGTATGTCGCACTACATCTCAATTGTGGGGATGATAGCTATGGTACTGGTTTCTTTATTGCTGAGAAAATTCCTCATGGGAACGAGCCTGGGAGCATTCATAGATGCGGATAAAGCCACATTCACCGGAATGCTTTTGTACAAGTTGGATATTATTGGGATCTGGGGACTCGCAATTACAAGCATAGGACTGGCAAAGATGTTCCACTCGGTAAGCGTATGGAAATACTTCACCATGGTCTTCGGAATCTGGATCATCTGGAGCTTAATTACCCTTGCAATTGCCCGGGCTGTTCCTCTGCTGAGCTCCCTTGCAATGTAACGGCTGATATTTTGAAGGCATTTTCTGCCCTGGGAACCGCCTTTCCCATCCGGGGAAGTCAGGTTTTCAGGGCATCCTTATATGATGCTCTGAGGATCTATGTCGAAGAAGAGCCGGATATTTCTGAAGCGCGATTCACGGTTAAAGGAAATAAAAGAATTAAGGACTGCATTTCTTAGTATGGCTCCGCCTGGATCGGCCTTACGGCCGCTTTTAATTAGAATGTGGAACCTGTAGTTATTCTTCAGCTTTGCTATTAGCGCCTCCGAAGGGGGCGTAATCATAAGTCCGTTACGGTACCTCTGCAGGTGCCCGTAAAAATCGTTTATGGCTCCTTTGGCATTATCCTGGTTTTCATCACGGGCTTCAATAAGGCAAAGCCTGCTGAAAGGAGGATAATCCATCTTTTCACGCACCTCAATTTCCCTTTCATAGAATGAAAGGTAATCGTTCTCTACAACCTTCTGAAGCACAAAATGCTTGTCGTTCTGAGTCTGAATTAAAACTTCCCCTTCTGTCTTGCTCCTTCCGGCGCGCCCTGAAACCTGAGTCAATAGCTGGAAGGTCCTTTCATCTGCCCTGAAGTCCGGCAGCCAGAGGCTCGTCTCGGCGGCAACTACGCCTACAAGCGTAACGTTTGAGAAATCCAGCCCCTTGGAGACCATCTGCGTTCCAACCAGTATGTCAACTTCCCCTTTCCTGAAATTGTTCAGTATAAAGCCCAGGGCCCCTTTTTTACCAATCGAGTCCGAGTCGATTCTTTCAATCCTGGCCTCCGGGAAATAGTAGGATATCTCGTCTTCAACGCGCTGTGTTCCGGTGCCGAAATACTTGATTTTCAGCGACCCGCAGTGCGTACAGGCATTCGGAACGGGCTTATAATAGCCGCAGTAATGGCACTGCAGAATGTTTCGGTTAATGTGGAATACGAGCGGCACTGAACAGTTTTCGCACGTTTCCACTTCGCCGCAGTCCTCGCAGTAAACCTGTGTGGCAAACCCCCTGCGGTTCTGCAGAATGATAACGCCTTCTTTCTTCTGAAGCCTTTTTTCAATTTCATGCAGAAGCGGTTTTGAAAAAACGCTTTCCATCTGCTTTTTTTTTCTTTCCAGTGAGACGTTGACGAGCCTGATCATCGGGAGCTTCGCCTCATCTACCCTTTCCTTGAGCTCAAGCAGCCTGTACTTGCCCTGCCTGGCGTTGTACATGCTTTCAACCGAAGGCGTGGCGGAGCCCAGTACGACGGGACATCCGGAAATCCTGCCCCTTATTACGGCTGCATCCCTGGCCTGGTATTTCGGCACATTCTCATTGCTCTTGTAGCTCGAGTCATGCTCTTCATCAACTACAATGAGCCCAATGTTATCAAGGGGGGCAAAAAGCGCCGAGCGCGCACCTACTACAACCGTGAACTTCCCTGCAATTATGCCCCTCCAGGTGTCGCATCTTTCACCAAGCGACATCCGGCTGTGCACAACTGCTACCTTGTCGCCAAAATTATTATAAAGGCGCGAAGTAATCTGCGGCGTAAGTGAAATCTCAGGCACCAAAATGAGCACGTTCTTGCCAATCTCATGTGCCGCCTTTGACATCTCAATATAGACCTGAGTCTTGCCGCTCCCGGTAACGCCATGGAGAAGGAAAGCCTGGAACTTTTCATCCTTAATATAGCAGGCTACTTCCTTTCTTACCGCTTCCTGGGCCCCGGTAAGCGTTAGATCCCTTTGCTGCTCATTATAGGTTTCCGTATAATTCCTTTCAACCTCCTTGTCGAAGACTTCAAGGAACCCTTTTTCAACAAGCGAGTCTACCGAGGACTTGGAGGCGTTTGTCTTTTTCAGTATCTCTGACAGCGCCACGGCATCATCTTTTGCCGCAAGCAGCTCCATTAGAATTACGAGCTGCTTTTGAGAGCGCTTTTCAATTTCGGGGAAAGCCTCATAGGTCTCATCGGCTGAAAGTGCAAGCTTAACGTGTTTTACTTTCTTAACCGATACCTTTGCCTTTTCAAGCTCATCAAGTACAGTAATGGCACCCAGCTTCTCGAGTCCGCGAATAAGGGAATAGATATTTTTCTTTTTTACCTCTTTCTGCAGGTAGCTTAAGGTCGTCATTTCCTGTCCGGAGAGGATTTTTAGGACGAGGGCGCGAATGGAAGACTTGTCGGCTTCCGCGGCAAGGAGCTTCTGGCAGAAGAGCTTATCGCTTGCAATCTTTTTCTTTGATTCCACCTCAAGCCCGTAAGGCACTGAGTTCCGGAGCGCTTCACCCAGCGAGCTCAGGTAGTAAGAGGAAATCCATTCGTAGAATTTAAGTGATTCCTGCGTGAAGATAGGGCTTGCGTCCAGTATATCCTGAACGGGTTTGAGCTTACCCTTTAGGCCGGTTTCATCCGAAATGCCAATTATAAAGCCCGTAAGAATTCTTTTACCGAAGGGCACGACGGCTCTGACGCCAATTCTGGCAAGCGGGGCGAGCTCTTTTGGAACCGAATATGTAAACACGTTCCTGAATGGAAGCGGAAAAACGATCTCAGCAAACATAATTATCTTCCAGGCTCTCTATATCTCTCTCACCTCCGCCATAGGCGGAGGCATTAGTAATAAGTTTTATTGGCCCTTTTTGTATAGTGGGGCAAGGTCTTTTAACTGTGTACCCTGAGCAGGTTCAATTGAGATTTCAAATTTAAGCGTATCGACCTTATCATCCCAGAGAATTCTTTTGTAGTTTGAGGATTTTATTATCTCGCCGTTTGTTGTGATCACGCTGTCATCCAGTGCAAGCGTGAGGAAATAAAACCCGTCTTCATAGGAAAGAGTTTTTTCAACGTCTGAGAGCTTTTCAAATTTATAGGTAGCCTTTCCGTTAAGCTGTCCGTTTTCCAGGTAAAGCTCACGTGAGGTTATGTCCTGACCTTTATCCCTTCTTTCTTTTAAGAACTCCCTGCTCTTAAGCATATAGTCAAAGATGAGCCTCTGGTCTTCCTGGAACTGCTGACTGTCGGTGGCATCGCTTCTGATATTCATATAATATACGGTTGCCGTGCCTTTTCCGCCCTGGTTTGGCACAATATTATAAACTATCCTGTTACCCACGAGGCATCCGCTCATAAATAAAGGCAGCAAAAGAAACGCGGAAAGAAACATTTTTTTCATAGAAACCCCTTTCTTTATATTGATCAACTCTATTTCAAGCGGATTAAGGAATCCTTAAAGAACGGCCTGCTCAAGAAACTTCATATTCTGGTTATCAACGTCCAGCTCTGCCATTACGCCAAGAGGCATCGTAAACTTGTTGACAATGTGCCCGAATGAAAGCCCGTAGATGACGGGGATCTTCAGGTCAAAGAGCCTGTCCATCAGAACCTCCTGCAGGCTGAGCGATGGAGAATCCGCATGCCTGGGTTCGCATTTTTCAAATACACCCAGCGCAATTCCGGCGGCACGGTCGAACTTTCCTGCCTCAATCATCTGAGTGAGCATCCTGTCTACCCTGTAAGGCTCTTCGCTCACCTCTTCCAGGAACACAATTTTGCCGTCCGTATTGATGTCATAAGGAGTACCGATCAGTGAAACGACAATTGACAGGTTGCCTCCTACGAGTCTTCCCTTTGCCTTACCCCCCCTGATTGGAAAAACCTTGCGGCTGATGTCATCCGGGTTTTCATCCCTTGCATTCCATAAGGTAAGGCTGTCCGAGGGCTCCATCAGGGTGCCCTTAAAATAATTTAGCGAAAAATCATTAAAAGTAGAAGTCCCCACCGGTCCGTGGAATGTCACCATATTGGTCTTTTGGGTAATGGCATAAAGAAGCGACGTAACGTCGCTATAGCCTACAATAACCTTAGGGTTATTCTTGATCATCTCAAAATCGAGGTAAGGAAACATCCTGGCGCAGCCATAGCCGCCCCTTGTGCAGACTATGCCGTCCACGTCCTTTCTGGAAAACATGAGGTTCACGTCCTTTGCCCTTACCTCATCTTTTCCTCCTAAATATCCGTACCTTGCAGTAACGTTATCCGTATAGACCACCTTAAAGCCCAGGCTCTCCAGATTTTTTACGGACTCCTTGAGTTCATCTTCGCTAATAAAGCTGGCCGGAGTAATAAGTCCCAGCGTGTCCCCTTTCTTCAGGCGTCTGGGTTTAATTAGTGACGTGGAATCGATTGTATTTTTGGGATCATCTCCCGCAAACAATTTATGTGGTAAAAGTGTAACCGCCGAAGCGGCAGAAACCGTCTTTATAAAATTTCTTCTATGCATTATGCGACAAAATCCCTCAGAAAATAAATGGTTCAGTAAAATTAAGAAGGCAAAATAACCAAGCCGGATCCTTAACTTGCAGGCAGATCCGGCTCTAAAATAAAAGCTTGTACTACTTTATCAGCTCTTCATCCCAGAGCATGTGCTCAAAGGACTCACGGCTGCGTATAACGTAAAACTTATCGCCGTCGACCAGCACTTCAGGCGGGCGCCTTCTGCCATTATAGTTGGACGACATTACCATTCCGTAAGCGCCGGCAGTCATAACGGCAAGTTTATCTCCCTGCACGCATTCCTGGATCGTACGGTTTTTGGCCAGAAAATCGCCACTCTCGCAAACAGGTCCAACAATATCAGCCTTTATGTCCTTGCGTGAAGTAAGCTTTATCGGCTGCACGTGGTGGTAAGCGCTGTAAAGGCTTGGCCTGATAAGTTCAGTCATTGACGCGTCAACAATAATAAAATTCTTTTCCCGGTTCTTCTTCGTATAAAGCACCTCTGCAACAAGAATGCCTCCGTTTGCCGTAAGGTATCTCCCGGGCTCGAACATGATCTCGCAGTTCAGGTCCTTCAGCACATCCTTGACGGCTTCTGCCAGATCGGATGGCAAGAAAAGGTTTTCATTTTTATAGCGGACACCCATGCCGCCTCCAACGTCGAAGTGCTGAAGCGGAACTCCCTTGGATTTGATTTTTTTGAAGAGTTCTGCCATCTTGCCAATCGCTTCGGCATAAGGAGCAATAGTGGTGATCTGTGAGCCTATGTGCATATCGAGACCTGTAAGCATCACATTCTCCAGCTTCAGACCTTCCAGGTACACATTTTCAGCCTCGGAGGCATCAATACCGAACTTGTTTTCGGCAAGACCGGTAGAAATATAAGGATGCGTCTTTGGATCAACGTTAGGGTTAATCCTGAGGGCAACGTGTGCTACTGTATTTGCCTCTCCGGCAACTTTATTTATTAAAAGCAGCTCCTCGAAAGATTCTGCCTTGATGAGTTTAATGTTGTGCTCAAGTGCAAGCTTGATCTCTGCAGCCGTCTTGCCGACGCCTGAGAGTATGATTCTTGAAGGATCGACGCCAATTTTCATGGCACGGTAGAGTTCACCGGCCGAGTTGACGTCAATTCCGGCGCCAAGGTCGGCAAAAGTCTTCAGCACATTCAGGTTAAAATTAGCCTTGGCGGCAAAAAATATTGCGTGCTTTACGTCCTTAAATGCCTCGTCAAAAGTCCTGTACTGGTCGGCAAAATGTTTTTTGCTGTATATGTAAGCAGGAGTGCCTACTTCTTCGATAATTTCCTCAACTGCCTTATGCTCACAGTAGAGTTTATTATTCATGTAGTGAAAAGTACCAATTTCAAAAAAATCCATTATACCTCGGTTCCTCAAAGATTTTATTTAACTGCAATAAAATACGTAAATTACGCTCAAAGGACAAAGTGGATGAATGAAAATCGTGCCATTTTCTTCATCTGCAAGGAACTATGACCAGATAAATGCAGTAAAAAAATCGGCCTGAAAGAAATTAAGAAAAGAATTCTTCACATTAATTCAGATTTTTTTTAACTTTAGTGGCAATTAGATTTCAGCTAAACAAAGGACACCATATCTCTTTGCAGCCCGGACAGACGTCCAAACCCGGAATGATGCACGAGGAGGGCCTAAGAATTCGGGGGAAAAAGCATGCGGTGTCAATCTATAAATTAATCAACAATTAACTGTTCTATTTAACTATAATAAAAATGAGGTCGCAATGAACTTAACAAAGAAAATCATGATGGTTCTTATGGCTGTCTCTGTGTTTGCATTTGCAGGTTGCGGAGCCAGTAACACAGTAAAAGGCGGAGCAATCGGAACAGGAGCAGGAGCTTTAATAGGCGGACTTATCGGGCATGCAGCCGGTAGCACTACAACCGGTGC
Source organism: Ignavibacteria bacterium (assembly GCA_025612245.1). Taxonomy (GTDB): domain Bacteria; phylum Bacteroidota; class Ignavibacteria; order Ignavibacteriales; family SURF-24; genus JAAXKN01. The sequence goes on along the minus strand of JAAXKQ010000004.1, from coordinate 267,195 downwards.
AATCATAGGCGGAGTCGTCGGTGGTACAGCCGGCGCTTTAATTGGCCATAACATGGATAAGCAGGCCGAGGAACTCAAGAAAATTGAAGACGCAAAGGTAGAACGTGTAGGCGAAGGAATCAACATAACATTTGATTCGGGCATTCTCTTTGCTATAAACTCTGCAAGCCTTCAGTCTAAGGCAAAGGAAAGTGTTCAGAAACTTGCCGATGTACTGAAAAAATATCCCGATACAAACGTAATAATTGAAGGAAACACGGACAATACAGGTTCTGTAGAATTAAACCAGAGGCTCTCTGAGAAGCGCGCAAAGTCGGTTGCAGATTACGTTGTCAGCCTTGGCGTTTCAAGCTCCAGACTTACAACAGTCGGCAAAGGCGAATCCAACCCGGTTGCCTCCAACGACACTCCTGACGGACGTGCAAAAAACAGACGTGTTGAGATCGGCATAGTTGCAAATGAAAAGATGAAAAATGATGCAGCTACAGGTAAGCTGAACTAATTGACATTTTTTTCGGCCCGGATCCGGCTTTTCCGGATCCGGCAGTTTTACCCTTAAAACACAGTATACGCCGCGGGGATTCTCTACCCCGTTAATTCATATCGCCATTATCAATTTCATAAGCGCTTCCGAGAGCGTTACAAGCTTACCGGGATCGACAATTTCAAGGTTGTCCTTTTTAGTATGCGTAATATCCTGCTTATCCATGTTATCTGTAAGCCATTTCGAAGAAAGTGCAACTGCGGGGCATCCGAACTGGACAAAAATACTGTGGTCGCCCTGAGGCCATGAAACTCCCCGTCTTAAGCCCTCAAAACCTGAAAAAACGGATTCTGCCTTTCTTATCAGCTCTTCCGGGACGTTATAAAATGAGTATGCCGAATCACCTTCAATATAGCCTGCGCCATCTATATTTATCTCCAGGCTGATCTTTTCAAACTGCCCAAGGTTCTTTTCTATGTACTTCATTTGTCCGGGAACGGCGTAATAGTCTTCCCCGTTAAAGGCCACAATTTCAATCTCTTTTTCCCCTTTGTAATCCTTAAGCAGTGAGGCCAGGAGTAATAAAACCGCAACACCCGTAGCATTGTCAATTGCACCGGGGGTTCCCTGCTTTGCATCAATGTGGGCTGTTACGACAATTCTTGAGGACCCTTCTGCTCCCTTGCGTGCAGAAATATTGTAACCTTTTGAGGCCGCGCGCCTGCAGTTTGAATGAAGGTATACTTCCCGGCCCCGAAAATTAAGCAGGCGCTCACCTTCAGCGTCTGTGGTAAATACGGAGGGCAGGTCAAAATCCCCGTCTTCAATCAAAGGAAACGGGTACAGCCCCCCTGCAAGCGATGAATTCCTGCCGGTTGCACAGATTAGTGTCTCAGCCCCGCTTTTTTCCAGAAGCGAAACTATTTTCTTGTGCTCCTCGGGGTTATAAAAGACAAAGTTCTTGGGCATTATCTGTTCTTTTGCAATCTCACCATGCAAAAGAATGATCTTGCCACGGCCGTCAAGCTTTTCAAGCTCTCCTACTGTCGAAACTGCAGAAAGTTCAGCTTCAACTTCACAGCCATTGGAATAGGGACTTGGAAAGGCACAAAATTCACTCCCACATGCAGTCAAGACAGCACCGTCTTCCTTCCAGTCAATGGCGTCAAATTCCTGCCTGAAGGTTTTCCACCCGAAAGATGAGATTTCATTTTCAAAAAATTCGGTTGCCTGCCTGTTCCCCCTACTTCCAACTGAACGCCCGGTAATCTCATTGCAAAGAATGTTCAGGTACTTCAGGCATTTTTCTTCAGAGCTTCCTTTACCCATACTTACCTCAGGTTAATGTCTCAAAAATATAGAGGCTTAATTTAATAATTACACCGTGAAATGGAAAGCATCCCCATGCATGCTGCACCTTAGAGAAACTTAAAGTCATGGCTTATTAATTCCAGCCCGATTGTCAGCTTTGAGGTTTCATTTTCCGGAATATTCAGAAAACCGGTTGAAGTGAATGGATCTTAGTCGGGTGGATATTCTCCATTTATTGACAAGAATTGCTCCTTTTTAATTTCATAATAAATTGCTATTTTCGCAGAAAATTCCTCAAATGGCAGAGTAGTACACCCCTTCCAGCAAATGTTGTGTTTACTCATAATAACCGTAATAACAATAACTTCAGGAGCTTAATGGAAACTGATGCAGGACTGCAAATAAGCAAATCCCGGGATAATAACATCGAATTACTGAGAATAATTGCAATGTTAATGATAGTTGCACATCATTATATGTGGCACGGAGGTGCGTTAAAACAATGCGCGACATATAGCATAGACTGGTTCTTTGCCTGGACAGTTGAAGCCCTAAGCGTAGTTGCGGTAAACTGCTACGTCCTAATAAGTAGCTATTTTTTGGTAAATTCCGGATTTAAGCTCAAAAAGCTTTTGCGGCTATGGATTCAGGTATTGTTTTATTCACTTGGCGCATACTTCTTCCTGATAGCGATTGGCCTCGAGCAATTGGGTGCGAAGAAAATAATTACATCCTCCTTCCCTCTTTTAACCAACCGTTACTGGTTTATTACGGTTTACGTAGCCCTGTACATATTTTCACCATTTCTGAATATTTTAATTCATGCATTAAGTAAAAAACAGATGCAGAATCTGGTGATGATCCTCTTTGCTTTATTCTGCGTGTGGCCTACAATACTGCCTGTTCAAGTATCACTTGATTACACAAACGGATACAGCATCATTCAATTTGTTTTCCTGTATTTTATTGGGGCTTACCTAAGGCTCCACTGGAACCATGAAATTAAAAAGATTTATTATATCGGGACTCATGTTTTTATAATAGTGATAATGGTTGCCTCAAAAACCGTTCTTTCATCCCTGGGTTTCGACAATATATCATTCGGCTCTAAAAGTGTTTCGTACTGCTTTTTTGAATACAATTCCTTGACGGTAGTGTTGTCATCCGTATTGTTGTTTTTATTTTTCAGGGGAATGACACTTAAAAGCACTCTCTTAAATAAGATGACCCGTTCAATCCCGGCTCTGACATTAGGCGTCTATCTGATTCATGATCATCCATACGTAAGACCGGTTTTATATTCAAAGTTCCTTCAGACTTATCTCTTCTGGAATTCCCCGGTCTTTATACCTGTTGCAATTGGGTCTATTCTGGGAGTTTTTATAGTGTGTCTGTGCATAGATGCGGTGAGGAAAAAAATATTTACGGTTTTGGAGAATACTAAGCTTCTGTGCCTAATAAATAAAAGTATCAGTTTGTCAGCAGCAAAAATTTCCAATTTTATATACAGGAAAATTGCAGTCTCTCTTAACAGTATAGAAAAATAAGGTGCTTTTATTATAAGGTTAGCTTATTCTTCCCCGGGAAAGTCTGTACCATTCTTATCATTTTTCTTAACCGGATCCGGTATATTCTTTCCCGGATCCGGTTATGTCAGAAGCTTTCCAATTCTTAGCTCCTGAGGCAAGGCTATTTTACCGGTCTTGCCTCTTTTTCAGTCTACTTCAGAACCTGAGCATGCCTGATATCAAAGGCAGCGCTGTCCATTTCCAGGCGCCTTTCTTCAAGCTTAAACCTTGATATGAGATCCTGAAGATTTAAGGTAAGACGGTTTAAGTCCTCTGCCGCCCTTGCAATCTGCTCGGTACCTGCGGCACTCTGCTGGGTGACGGATGAGATCCCTTCAATGTTCTTACTGATCTGTTCTGCCGTAGCCGACTGCTCCTCGCTTGCTGCTGCAACCTGCAGGACTACATCTGTTGTCTTCCTGGCTCCTCCGAGTATCTCTCCAAGCACAAGAGAAACCTCTTCGGTCATCTTCATTCCTTCTTCTACAGCCTGTTTCGCCTCATTCATCGATGAATCGGCATCTTTGGCTTCCAGCTGGATTGCCTGTATGGTCTCTGCAATCTCTTTTGTCGCCTTGGTGGTCCGTTCTGCAAGCTTTCTTACCTCGTCTGCTACTACTGCAAAGCCACGCCCCTGCTCACCTGCACGGGCAGCCTCAATTGCGGCATTTAAGGCTAAGAGGTTCGTCTGGTCTGCTATGTCGTCAATTACCTGTGTGATCTCTCCGATCTGTTCACTTCTCTTTGAAAGTGAGGCTACTATCCTTGCAGTCTCATCCGAAGAAAAGACAATCTTCTCAATTCCCTTCTTCGTCTCTTCGATTTTCTTTGCACCTTTTTCTGCTGCCTGGCTGCCGCCCATAGAGACGCTTGAGGCCTCGTTGGCATTCTTAGCCGTTTCATAAACAGTCTTTGTCATCTCTTCAATTGCACTGGCCACTTCAGTTGCCTGCTGGCTCTGTTCATGCGCTCCTGCCGCCATCTGCTCACTTGAAGAGGATATTTCGTTTGCCGCACTGGCTGTAGCCTGAACGGCTTCGTTGACCTCGGAAAGAGCGACGTTGATTGAATCGGCAAGCTGATTGACACTGTGCTTAATGATTTGATAATCGCCCTTGTAGTCGCCCTGCATTCTTGCGGTTAAATCTCCCGAAGCAATTATCTCTAAAATATGGCTGCTCTCCTTTATCGGCTTTATAATTGTCTCCAAAGTCGAGTTGATCCCGTGGACAATGCTTCTATATCCACCACTGAAAATTTCCTCGTTTCCGCGCACCGAAAGGTTACCCTCAGCAGCAGCAGTTGTCAGCTTGTCTGTCTCCGAAATAAGCTTCCTCAGTGTCTCAGGTATTGCATTGATTGCGGGAGAAAACTCATCTTTTGCGTCCTGAACCTTAATATGAACATCCACTTCTCCCTGTGAAATCTTATACATCTTGCCCGAGATATCCTGCAGCTCGTTGGCCAGGTTGTTCAGCTGTTTTCCCATTATTCCGATCTCGTCATTGGAATGAATTTCAGCCCTGTATCCTACATGTCCCTTTGAAAGCTCTGCAGTCAAAACAGTCAGCTTTTTAATCGGGTCTGTAATCCTTACGGCTATGTAGTAAACAATCATTGCGATGACAAATAAGAACAGGATTTCAATTATGATCAGCGTATTCCTTACGCTTCCTGCGCCAGCCAATACTTCGCTGACCGGGACACTAACAACTACTCCCCATCCGGCTTTTTTAACCGGGGCATAGAAAATTGCCACCTCTCGTTTATTTATTGGGTCATAGGTTTCAATATAGCCGTGTTTGTTGTCCCTGAGGTCATTGCCAACTTCCTTCAGGCCATCAAAGCCGGCTTCCTGTGCGAGATCTGAAATCTTCTTTTTCCCAAGATATTCCTTACTCTTGGAGGCAAGATAGGTCCCGTTCGAGCTTACTACCTCAACGTACCCGGTTTCCAGAACCTTCTGCTGCGAGATTTTTTTGTCCAGATAGTCAATTGAAATGTCTGCCCCCGTAACGCCGTTAAATTGTCCATTCTTCATGATCGGATAGACAATTGAAGTCATCAGAATGCCGTCGTAAAGATAAGGTTCCATTATGACTTCCTTACAGGTAGACTTCGGTATCTGGTAGTAGTCCCCCGTGGCAAAAGACTGGTCAGAGGACCTTTTAAGCTCTACTGTTCCTCCATTTTTATTCCAGTAAGCCGTAAAGCGTCCGCTCTCATTACCCGGCATGTCGGCATTGTTGATGTATTTTGAATCGTTTCCGTCAAAGGCATTGGGCTCAAATACCGTAAAAACCCCCGCAAACTGATCGTTATCAAGAAAGAATTCTTTTGTAATCTGACTTAGCTCATGACGGTTCTTGCTCGAATAGGTCTCAACCACTTTGTTGAATGCTTTTAATCCGTTATCTGCACTGAGTATATCCGAAGTTATATCAGTTGCAATTTTTTCCGTCATTTCCTGCGTGCTCTGATAGGCAACAGTCTTCTGTTTGTTATATACTATGGATAGAATTATCATAGATAAAACTACAAATAATGCAAAAACACCCCCCAGTACATAAAGGAGCATCTTGCTTTTAATCGTATTTAATTCCAGTTTCATTATTACTCCATTTAAGATTCTTAATGTATTACAGGCTAACTTTCAAAACTAAAAATGCCTTGCTTAAGTATGGGTTCATTACAAATGACGTGCTTACCGGCAGTGAAAACTCATTCGTTATCTTCAGTTCTTTCGACACGGTCACTCCGGCATTTACAATTGCAAGCTTGCCGTCCTCTATACCGTATAATGAAGCCTTGCCTTTGCCCTTTGCGGCACCCAGGAAAACGCTCAAGTTTGTTTCCTTTATTTTTACCGGGTAGCTGGCTTCAAAATATACGGGCTTATCCGGGTCATTATGCGCGGCATAATCTGCGGTCAATGAAACGGGGAACGCTTCAGGTCCCGCATATGTAAGGCTTACATTTACCCAATGTGCACCCTTGCTTTCCTCAGCTTCAACTCCTTTGTAATCAGAATACCTCATGTTTTCATAGGGATAGAAAAAATCCACCACTCCGGGAGCAAACGTGCCGATTTCGGTCGGAATTGAATATTTCAGGCTCAAATCAATTTCTGAAAACGGGACACTCTTTCCTTCTTTTTCTTCCTGCGCAATCAGTGCGTAGGAGCCCCAGCCAGTGAGTTCAAAATTGTATGCCGATAGGGAAATATAAGGCTGAATTGCGGGTGAATTTCCAAAGTCAATTGCCCTCCAGTTATAGCTGCTGACAATATCGACTCCGGTGCCAACGTGAATCCCGGGAGCCTCTTCCTGTGAATACAAATTCGTAAAGCTTAATGCCATTATTAATATCGCAGTAAACAAATATTTAGGGGTGTTATTGCTGTATAAGAAGTTCATTTTACCTCCAAAGTAATGAGAAAATGTTTGTACCTGAAAGGCCAGATATTGACTGACTGAATATTCCGACCCCGGTTTTTTAGTGAAGAAAGAATGCTTAGAAGATCCGACGCGTGAGGTAAGCAGAAAAATTCCTGAAGTTAAATCAGAGCCTGATGTGCTTGTATCCAACTCTAAATGAACCAGACTGAGAACTATTTATTTGAATTAAATACTGAAGTTTAATATTTCTTGCGGCTTTTTATAGGTATTTTTAAGATAGACTGCTTCATCAAAACTCTAAGAACAACACCAGGCTGAAACAGCCACACAGCACCCTTTTTATCTGCTTATGGCAGACCGGGATGAGTAATCGAACATATTTATAACTCAAAAAAAGACAGTATTTCTTTAACTCTAACATGCCACAAATTAAATCGCGGCACCTTTTCTTCTTTGCTTTTGCCTGAAAGTACTTCTTTGAGAGTACATAAAAACATCTATTGCTATTATTGCTACCCCGGCTAAAATAACCGGTATAGCATATAGGGCTGCCCGATCGGTTAAATCAGCTGACAAATAAATTACGCCCGTTACAATCAGAATACTTCCCAGCACAATGAAAACACCACGTCTGATTTTTGCCATCTTGTTATTCCCTGATTTTTTCTGTAAAATCATTACACGGTTTGCCAGTACAGGAATACTTGTCAGCTGACAGCTAAACATTCTAACTTAATAGTGATTATGGGGCGAAATATATTCATAAAAACTTTTACTTCAAAGTTCTTTTACCGAATTTTCTTCACCACAAAAGACGCCGTATTTTACGTACTTTGCGGATTTTCCTGTAAAATAACGGTGTCCCGGGGGCATTTTCGGGGTACATTTGTAATTTTATTTCACCCTGCAATTGCGGATTTGAACCGACCCGGTGATTTATTTATATTTACTTTTATCTTTCACTACAAATAAACAACGTCTTGAATTCAAAGAAACCGGACTCTGTCTACGACGACATAATCAGACTCCTGCAATCAAGAATTAACGCGAGAGTTGATGACCCGCTCAGGGAGTTCCATACGAGCAGGAAGTTTGAATCCTTCCAGGATGAAGAAGTAGCTTTTTGTGCGGCAAATTCAAAAGAAATTATCGATATCCTTAAAAATAATAATTACCGGAAAAGCCTGTCCGAATATTCCTTTGAACTCCTTAAGGTCTATAGTTACAGCAAAAACCAGTTCCTTCATTTTGACGGCAAATACCGCCGGGAAATTATTGCCTTGTACCAGAGGCTGATTGATGAGCTCGTAGCTGTACTTGAAAATCCCGGGGGTGTGGACAGCCTTAAGAATAGCTACAGCAGGCTCCTGGCAGACCATCAAAACAGGCTGAAGGCTCTATTTAGGGATTACTTCAGGCAGTACGTGGGGGAAAGCGAGTCCTTTCTCCACCTCCTTAATTCAACCGTAAGCGCAAACTATTCCGCACAGCTGCAGCTCGAACTCTTAAGGATTGATCCTTTTAGCTTGATGGAGCCCGTTCTTGACCTTGGCTGCGGAAAAGAAGGTAACCTGGTTAATTATTTGAGATCCCTTGGCTTTGCCGCATTTGGGATGGACAGAATGGTCTTAAATGAATCGGAATATATAAAACAAGGCGACTGGATGGAAAATACTCTGGAGGCAAACAGATGGGGAACAATTATAGCCCATCATTCATTCAGCACAAACTTCATCTACCAGCACTATTCAAGCCGAAAAATCGCGGCACTCTATGCAAAAAAATATATGGAAATTCTTAAAAGCCTCAGGCCCGGTGGAGAATTTATTTATACGCCCGGACTCCCCTTTTTTGAGGAGTATATAAAACCCCTTAAGGCCTTTAAGTTCGAAAGCTTCAAAATCACAGCTCCGTTAAAGTCTATAGAAAATATAACCTACACTTCCAGGGTAAAAAGAATTTACTGATGCCAGAAATAATGCCGGAACTTTTAATGTAAGTCCTGCACAAAAATCTTATTCTCCGCATTTTCATTGAACGAAAAGCCCCCCTGAAGATTCATCCAAGAAACATGGCAGCCATACGGCACGCTTCAACAGGGTAGCGTCCAACGGCAGTTTCATCCGACAAAACAACGCCGCTGTAGCCTTTTCTTAAAGCCTCATATATACAACTTACCTCCGAACGCGTGGGCTCCGGAAAACTTGCCATGTGCTCTAAAACCTGTCCGGCTAAAACAACAGGTCGCTTCAATTCCTTGAGTAATTCCGAAAAACCTGCAGCAGCTTCAGCCATTTTTCTCAGGCCCAGCTCGGCCCCCAGGTCCCCGCGGCATAACCATATTTCATCTGCATAATCTTGCAGCTTCATTGCATCCTTTACTGCCTCAGATCTTTCGAGCTTGGCAATTATGTATGCATCACGGCCAATAAGCTCGCGGTACTTTTTCATTTCTTCCATATCCTTGATGTAGGAAACAGCATAACGGATGTTTTGACAAGACTCCGTCATATTTATCAGTTCCCGGTCCTTCTTCTTTAAGCTCTCACTTCTGAAGGCTGATCCTAAGAACGTAATTCCTTTCCGCGAAGAAACCGGTCCCCCTTTTTTAACGCACGCCTTTATTAAGGCTGGGGTTACCTCTTCTGTTTCCAGGAGCACTTTTGCATCGTTTAAGACGATCTCTTTTTCAGAAGAAGCTGCAGCCCTGAAGAAATCCTCGTGCGGAACGGGAAGCCTCCCTCTGAAATCTGATTCTTCGGATAACGCAAGCTCTACTACTTCACCTTCCTTTAACTCTATGGGATCAAGCTTCCCCAGGCGCCACTTGCTTCCCTGCAGGTCCAGGATAACAGGTAATGCCACATTTTCACTCAGTGTAAAATCCGAGATCTTTTTTACCATCTCTTTTACTTCTTCAGCTTCCATGTGAGAGGTGTTAAGACGGAAAGAGGTTACGCCAAGCCTTAGCATTTCACGCCACACGTCTTCACTTTGTGAGGCGGGACCAAGTGTGGCTGTGATAGTGTAATTCATTTTAACCCATGCTCATTTATAAAAATGCCCCCGGAGTTATTCCTCCGGGGGATGATTTACAAGGTCTCTACAATAAAGCTCTTAAGACACTACTGGCGATTAATATTTACGAGGCTTCCAAAAAGGTCTTTCTGCGCCTTTATCTTTTCCTCATTTCCATACACACAGTATGCCTTCTTTGAAACAACGTCTGAAACCAGCTTCTTCATCGCGCGTATGTCATCGGCCGTAGTGCTGAGTACTTCGTCGCGCTCTTTCTGGAGGTCTTCGGGCTTCGTTTTCTCAAGGTAATACTTGACTGCAATACTGCCTCTTTGCGACGCCGTGTACGGCATATCCATCCTCGCAACGGTACCGATAATAAAGCGCATCATTTCCTTTTCGTTGGCTTCAAATTTACCCAGGTATTCCGGTGCACCCTCGTAATTGTCCAGCGTTTCCTTCAGATTGGGATCGCGGTATGAGGCAAGGAGTATCCCTCCTTCAGGACTGAAGTTTGAATATCCGCCGTAGGCGCCGCCAATCACCCTCAGGCGCTTGTGCAGGTAATCGGTTGAAAGTACCTGTTCAAGCACGCGCATCTTTCCGTTCCATGAATATCCGAGCTGCTTGAAGTCATAGCCCTGAAGAACAAACTGAACCTTTGAGGCTGATGTAAAGGCCTCGTTCTTCTTCGACATCGTAAATGTCCAGCTCTTAAAGTCGCTCTTTCCTTCAGGAAGCACTTTCGTGAACTCTTCAATTCCGCTGGCAAGCGCAGCATAGTCTTCCTTTGCAGAAGTCAGCGCAACGATGAGATTTCCCCTTGTAAAAAGAAGCCTTGCCGTTTCGGCCAGCTTTTCGCTGATCTCTTTGGACTTTGTGTCAAAGTTTTTTACCAGGTCCGAAATAAACCAGTAGTACTCAAAGCCGCTGGTAATTTCCCTGAAACTGCCTGCCTTTGTAAAGTAGGACTGCAGGCGCTTGTAGGCAAAGTTTCTTCCATCTTCCTTAACCTGCGACTCAAGGCGCGACTGGTAGCGGACCAGTATGTCCTTCAGGCGTTCAAGGTCCTGATAGCGCGTGTGGTTTATGATTTCCCCGGCGAGTTCGAAGAGCTTGCCAGACTTGTCATTCATTGCCTTGGAATCAACCACAAACTTCGGCATCATCTTGTTGTCGTCCCGGTCTTCGAGGAAAGTCGAAATGTAGCTCCTGAATCCGCCCGTATGCGTATTTAGTACCTGGTCCAGCTCGCCGTAGGAATAATTTTCCGTATTCTGGCTGCCCAGTACCTCGGACAGAAGCGCCGCATACGGCACCAGGTCCGAAGGCAGTACGCGCACGTCAAAAAGGAATTTAACGTAGTCGACCTGGTTAGAAAATTCCTCACGGTTCAGGACAGGTACGCCCGCAACATTTTTTTCTTCCAGCGAATAGAATTCGGCCTTGGGATTGATATCCTTTCTTTCCAGAAGGGGTATTGTCGAGAGGGCTTCAGGCGTATCCTCGCGCTTCTGGTAGGCTATCAGTTCTTTGGTGTCTTTTACCAGGACGTCTAGCTTCTCAGGAGAAAGGGATTTCTTATACTCTGATAATTCACCGTTCATCTTAGCTATGTTCTCTTTCTCGAGCCCCGGCTTGGGTTCAAGCGAAAGAAGTAGTGAATGAGGGTTACTGATAATGTACTTCTGAACTATGTCCTCAAGGTATCTTTCCGTAAGAGCTTTCTTGAGCTCTGAAAGTGGTTTTTCATATTCAAGGCTCAAGAAAGGATCATCTGCAAAGAACCAGCCCGGAAGAGCCTGAAAGCCGTATGTAAGGCCCTTCTGCGCGTCGTCGCCTTCACGGAGGTGGAATTCCATGCGGTTTAATGTTCCTTCAATTGCCTTTTTATCCAGCCCTTTTTCAACTGCTTGCTTCAGTGTCTGCATTACAATTTCACGGAATCTGTCCTTATCCGAGGGGTTGGCATTCTGTACCACTATGTGGAATACGTTCTGCTGTATGTCGTCAAGCTCTGCGCTTACGTCTTTTCCAATGCCTGCCTTCTGAAGTGCAAGCCTAACCGGGGCGGCTTCCTGGTTTACAAGCACCTCAGCCAGAACGTTAAGCGACATTACGAGCGCCTGATCCGAGTTAAGGCCTGCAACAAAACTTAAGGAAAGATATGTCTGGTTCTCGGGCTTGTCATTCTCACTAATTGAATAATACGCCGTAAGATCCTTCATTTTCTCAAAGGGCTTCTGCAGCGGTATGACCGGGCGTCCGCCCGACTTTTCAAATTTTGAGAGGTATTCCGTGTCGATTATTTCAAGCTCTTTATCCAGGTCGGCGTCACCGTAAAGGACGATGTGGCTGTTAACCGGGTGATAATGAGTCCTGTGAAAGGCCAGGAAATCCTCATAGCTGAGTTTCGGTATTGCCGAAGGGTATCCGCCTGAAGAAAACCTGTAACCGTTATCCGGAAACAGGGCTTTGTTTATCTGGTAGTTCAGCTCCCGCTGCGGGTCTGAGAAAGCGCCCTTCATTTCATTATATACGACGCCTTTATAGCTAATTGGGGCGTCCTTACTTTCGAGCTCATAATGCCAGCCTTCCTGCTTTAATATCCTTGGGTCGCTGTAAATAAGGGGATTAAAAACGGCATCCAGGTATATGTGCATCAGGTTAAAATAATCCTTGTCGTTCATGCTGGCAAAAGGATAGAATGTCCTGTCGCTGCCGGTAAATGCGTTAAGGAAAGTCTTGAGCGAGCCCTTGGAGAGAATGTCGAACGGGCTTTTTACAGGATAATTTTTCGATCCGTTAAGGACCGAGTGTTCAATTATGTGCGGCGTTCCGCAGTCTGAATTCGGAACCGTCTTAAAGCCCACACCGAAGGTTTTATTCGGGTCGTTTGCTGCAATCTTAAGCAGCCTTGCGCCGCTTTTTACGTGTTCAAAGTAAAGGCATTCGGCGTTAACCTCCTTTACAAAGCGCTTTTCTATCAGCTTGAAACCGTGGTAGGTTTCTCCCTTCTTAAAGCCGGCGTAGATAGCTGTGCTTATTACGGCCATAAAGACCAGCATAAGAGGTAATAGCAGTTGCGTTGGTTTCATTGAGTTTGACCTCCTTATTTAATGTTGTGAAGAATCCCTATTTTAGCATTAATGCTAAAAATAAGCTTAAATTCCTTTCCCTTCCACTAAAGGACTGATTTATTCCGTTTTCCCAAGAAATGGAAATGCCCCCTTTTGGAATACCCGGATATGTATTTGACGTATCAATCCCAGTTTTTCCCCATCAGGAAAGCTAAAAATCTTATTATTATATATCTATATTATGTCAAACTGCCCCTTTGCCTTGATAAACCGGTGCTTTTTCGATAATTTTAACTTTAATTTTTCACAAAATATTAATACATAGCTATGAGATACCCTTTTTCTGAAGTTGAAAAGAAATGGCAGTCTTATTGGGAAGAAAATAAGATCTATAAAACAAACCTTTCTAAAAAAGAAAGAAAGCTTTATTGCCTTGTAATGTTTATCTACCCCTCAGGCGCTAAACTGCACTGCGGACACTGGTACAATTACGGCCCAACCGATTCCTGGGCAAGATATAAAAAGCTCAAGGGCTTTAACGTCTTTGAACCGATCGGCTACGACGCTTTCGGCCTCCCGGCTGAAAACTACGCGATAAAGACCGGTATACACCCTTACGACAGCACGATGAAAAACATAGAAGACATTCGCGTGCAGCTAAAGAATATGGGAAACATGTACGACTGGGATTCCGAACTGATGACCTGCGTGCCGGAATACTACAGGTGGAACCAGTGGCTTTTTATTCAGCTCTACAAAAAAGGGCTTGCCTACAGAAAAAACGCCCCTGTAAACTGGTGCCCTTCGTGCCAGACTGTGCTGGCAAACGAACAGGTGCTCTCAGACGGCAGCTGCGAAAGGTGCGGCACTACAGTGATACGCAAAAACCTCACGCAGTGGTTCTTTAAGATTACAGAATATGCCGAGGAACTCCTTTCAGGCCTCGATAAGATCAACTGGCCCGAAAAAACAAAACTCATGCAGAAAAACTGGATCGGCAAAAGTACGGGTACAGAAGTTAAATTCAAGCTCGAAGGCCATGAAGACGAAATTACAGTCTTTACTACACGCCCCGACACGCTCTTCGGCGTAACTTACGTCGTACTGGCACCCGAACAGCCGCTGGTCGACAAACTGACTAAACCCGAATTCAAAGAACAGGTGGAACAGTACCGTGAATCGGTTAAGACCCTCTCGGAAATAGACAGAACCTCGACCGTAAAGGAGAAAACCGGCGTCCCTACGGGCTCATACGCTATTAATCCCGTTAACGGCGAAAAAATCCCTATATGGGTTGCCGACTATGTACTTGCAACTTACGGCACCGGATGCGTTATGGCGGTTCCGGGACACGATGAGCGCGATTTTGAATTTGCTAAAAAGTTCTCTCTCCCAATCCGCAAGGTAATTCTTGCCCCGGGTACAAAGGAAGAAGACACACTCAACGAGGCTTATACCGAAATCGGCAAGCTCGTCAATTCAGGCAGTTTCAGTGGAATGGCATCCGACAAGGCAATTGACGCACTCTCGGACTCCCTGGAAAAAGAAGGAAAGGGAAAGAAAAAGACGAACTACAGGCTCAGAGACTGGTTAATCTCACGCCAGAGGTACTGGGGAACACCTATTCCCGTAATCCACTGTGAAAAGTGCGGCGAAGTCCTGGTAGAAGAAAAGGACCTTCCCGTTGAACTCCCTTATAACGTGGAATTCAGCACTTCCGGAAAGTCGCCTCTTACTACAAACCCGGAATTCATGAACGTTACATGCCCTAAGTGCGGAGGGAAAGCTCAGAGAGATCCCGACACCATGGATACCTTCGTCGATTCAAGCTGGTATTATTTCCGTTACCTGGATCCTCACACATCGGACAAAATGTTCAACAAGAAGCTTGCCGATGAATGGACACCAGTTGACATGTACGTCGGGGGCGCCGAGCACGCAACGATGCACCTGCTTTATGCCAGGTTCATTCACAAGTTCTTAAGGGACATTGGAATGACCAAAAGCGACGAGCCTTTTACACACCTCATCCATCAGGGCACAATTACAAACCAGGGCGCCAAGATGTCCAAATCCAAGGGTAACGTCGTTAACCCCGATACATTCATCAACAGGTACGGAAGCGACGTCTTCCGCCTTTACCTCATGTTCATGGGCCCCTATGAGGCAGGCGGCGACTGGAGCGACTCCGGCATAACCGGCGTCGACAGGTTCGTGCAGAGAACTTACGACATTTTCCAGAAATTTCAGAATATCACCCTTAACAGCCCGGCTCCCGACAAGTTCAATACACAGGAACTCTCGGAAGAGGAAAAGAACGTTTACAGGAAGATCAACCAGACCATCAGCAAGTACGACGAGGAAATCGACAACTTCCGCTTTAATACCGCCGTGGCAGCTATGATGGAACTCGTTAACGAGCTCTCAAAGAACCTTGAGAAGTCCAGGCCGGCTCTTCAGAGCTATGTGCTCGAACGCTTTTCATGCCTGCTTGCACCTGTTGCCCCGCACCTTGGAGAAGAATGCTGGCACATGCTGGGCAAGAAAGACTCCGTCTTTTCACGCGCCAACTGGTACGCACCCGACAGCGACGCCCTCGCAGTCGACAAGGTGACAATTGCCGTACAGGTAAACGGAAAGCTCAGGGGCACAATTGAAGCCCCCGCTGAAAATGACCAGCAGTCGGTTAAAGACCTTGTTTTCTCAACCGACGGCGTTAAAAAGTACACGGACGGCAAGACTGTTCTAAAAGAGATATACGTGAAGAACAAAATTTATAATATTGTAGTAAAATAAGAGAAGGTAAATATGTTAGACCTTAAATTCATTCGGGAGAACCCCGAGCTCGTAAAGAAAGGAATTGAGAATAAAAATGAAACGGCTCGCGTCGATGAGGTACTGGAACTCGACCAGAAGAGGCGCGAACTGGTACTTAATGCAGACGAGCTGAAGGCCAAAAGAAACCAGGCCTCGTCTCAGATACCACAAATGAAAAAAGCCGGACAGGATACTTCCGGCGTTATGGCTGAAATGAAAAGAGTCTCAGATGAGATTACTTCACTCGACGACCAGCTTAGACAGGTTGAAAAAGACCTGAACGACATACTGATGTATATACCCAATATGCCTAACCCGTCCGTCCCGGTTGGCAAGTCATCGGCCGAAAACGTGGAAGTAAGGCGCTGGCTGCCGGAAGGCTTTTCCTTCGAAAGCGAGGAAAAAGTTTTGGACCACATCGAACTCGGTAAAAAGTTGAAGATCCTCGACTTTGAAAGAGGAGCTAAAATTACGGGTTCGGGCTTCCCTGTCTATATGGGCAAGGGCGCAACACTCGAAAGATCGCTCATCAACTTCATGCTCGATAAACACATTCACGAACACGGCTATAAGGAAGTATTCCCTCCTTTCCTGGTAAATGAGGACTCAATGAAAGGAACAGGACAGCTTCCCAAAATGGAAGAGGATATGTACGCAATCGAAAAAGACGGACTCTACCCAATTCCTACGGCTGAGGTACCGGTTACAAACCTCCTTAGAGGCGAAATTGTAGAGGAAAAAGAGCTCCCGATTAAATTTGCGGCTTATTCGGCTTGCTTCAGGCGCGAGGCCGGTTCATACGGAAAGGATTCCAAGGGTTTCTTAAGGGTTCACCAGTTCAATAAGGTTGAAATGGTTAAGTATACTAAACCTGAAGACTCATACGACGAACTCGAAAAGCTGGTCCGCGACGCCGAGGATATACTCCAGGCGCTTAAGATCCCTTACAGGGTTCTCATGCTTTGCACGGGCGACCTCAGCTTCTCGGCTGCAAAGTGCTACGACATAGAGACCTGGTCACCTGCCGAAAAGAAGTGGCTCGAGGCTTCTTCATGCAGCAACTTCGAGAACTTCCAGGCCAGACGCGCCAATATCCGCTTCCGCAACGAAGCAACTAAAAAACCGGAATTCGTTCACACGCTGAACGGTTCGGGTCTTGCTACAAGCCGCCTTATGGTTTCTCTTCTCGAGAACTACCAGACTCCCGAAGGCAAGATAATCGTTCCACAGGTTCTGCATAAGTATACCGGTTTTGAGGTAATCGACTAGAACCTGCACTTTCTATAAAAAAAATCCCGCATCCCTTTGAGAAGGCGATTGCGGGATTTTTTGTTTTTAAAAACAATGGTCTTTCTATTTTAACCGTGAAATCTTAAATTAAAAAATTCACGGCACGTTAAATTAGTACAAATTTTAAGCAACTTTTGCCGTTCTTTAGTAGTTTAGTATCTAACAAGCAGATTAGTATGAATTTATGAAAAGTCTTCTGACACTAAAAAAATATTTTATTAGGTATAAATCCAAACTCCTTTGGGGAGTCTTGTTTATTTTGCTGTCGAACCTGGGTACGGTTTATGTTCCCTTATTCTTAAAGGACAGCATTAACGCTTTGCAGAAAAATGTCGGCTACGCGGCGCTCGTCCGCTATGGGATCTTGATTGTAGCCACCTCTTTCTTAAGCGGATTCTTCAGGTTCCTCATCCGGGAAACCATCATCGTCGTATCCCGCGAAATCGAGTACGACCTGAGGCAGGATTTCTGGAGCCACATACAGAGGCTTTCGCTCAGGTATTTCCAGAACAACTCCACGGGCAACATTATGGCGCACGCCACAAATGACCTGAACGCCGTAAGAACCTTTGTGGGCCCGGCTGTCATGTATTCAACCGATACGTTCGTAAGACTAGTCATGGTAATCGTTATAATGGTATCCTTAAGCATTCCGCTGACCATTTATTCCCTGCTCCCGTTGCCCGTCTTGTCGTACCTGGTCTATAAGCTGGGGAAAAAGATCCACATTAAGTATACCTATATACAGGAGAAGTTCTCGGAACTTACAACCAAGGCACAGGAAAGCTTCTCCGGAATTCGTGTAATTAAGTCATACGTCCGGGAGGATAACGAGATAAATGAATTCCAGAAACTGAGCCACGACTACCTCCTGAAAAATATGGACATGGTTAAAATCGAATCCATGTTCCAGCCTGCGCTCTACCTTGTAACCGGAATTTCAATAATACTTGTCATCTGGCTTGGCGGCATACAGGTCATAAACGGAACCATGGACCTGGGAGAAATCTCGGCATTTGTAATATACCTGGGACTCTTAATCTGGCCCATGATAGCAATAGGCTGGGTCGTAAACCTGATACAGCAGGCTTCGGCCAGCATGAAGCGCCTTAACAAAATGCTTTCCGAAAAGTACGAAATTCAGGATAGCAGCATAACCGACCATTCCATAGATAACGTTAAAGGCACAATTGAATTTAAGAACGTGAGCTTCAGGTATTCTCCCGAACTGCCTTATGTCTTTAAGAATATTAACCTTAAGATCCCGGCCGGAATGACTGCCGCAATCATCGGGCAGACAGGCGCAGGAAAAACAACGCTCGTTGACCTTGTACCCAGGCTCTATGACGTAACAGAAGGGGAAGTACTCATTGACGGCAGAAACATTAAGGAAATTCCCCTCAAGACGCTCAGAAAACACATTGGGCTCGTCCCCCAGGAAACTTTCCTTTTTTCCGATACTCTTGCAAATAATATCGCATACGGACTGAAGGAAACGAACATGAAGACAGTTGCCTCCTCGGCTGAAATTGCACAGCTTACAAAAGACATTGAAAGCTTCCCTCTTGGCTACGAAACCATGCTGGGCGAAAGAGGCATTACTCTTTCTGGCGGACAGAAGCAGAGAACGTGCCTTGCAAGGGCACTTGCAATTGACCCTGCAATACTGATACTGGACGACTCCTTCTCGGCAGTGGATACAAGAACCGAAGAGGGAATTTTGAAAAACCTGAGGACTTTCATGAAAGAAAGGACGAGCATAATCATTAGCCACCGCATCTCAACGGTCAAGGACGCCGACCTTATCTTTGTCCTAAGCGAGGGCAGAATTGCCGAACAGGGTACACACGAGGAGCTCGTGCGAAAACAGGGAATTTACTCGGGCCTGCATTACAAACAGCTGCTCGAAAAGGAACTGGAAGAGCTGAGCTGATATTTTAAGTTTAAGCAGTTTTTTATCATTCTTTGCTCTTTGTAGCAATAAAGGAAATCAGAAAGGTTTATGGCACAGGATTATAAAGCAGATGATGAAGTCTTAGGCAAGGCATACGATTCCAAGCTGATGAAACGCCTTTTGGGCTATGTAAAGCCTTACAAAAAATACATGGCATTTGCCATTGTTTTGAACATTATTGTTGCTGCCTTCGGCCCGCTTAGAGCGGTGCTGACAAAGGTTGCAATCGACGATAATATCAAGGGTAAGGACTACCACGGACTGCTGATGGTTACGCTTGCTATGATCGGAACACTCGTCTTCCAGGCCGTAATGCAGTATTATCTTACCTATTACACCCAGCTCATGGGCCAGAGGATCATCTACGACCTAAGGGTAAAACTATTTGCTCACATCGAAAAGCTCGCCCTTAAATATTTCGACAAGACCCCGATTGGAAGAATTGTAACCAGGGTGACAAATGACATCGAATCCTTAAACGAAATGTTTTCCTCCGGAATCGTCAACGTCTTTAGCGACATCTTTATCGTCATCTGGATTCTGGGCTTCATGTTCTTCATGGACTGGAAACTTTCACTCGTAACCCTCTCTGTCTTCCCTTTCCTGATCTACGGGACTTTCCTTTTCAGGAAAAAAGTAAGGGATTCATACAGGGACGTGCGATTCCACCTTGCACGCCTTAACTCATACATGCAGGAGCACGTAACGGGCATGGGCGTGGTTCAGATATTTAACAAGGAAAATGAAGAGCTAAAGAGGTTTTCTTCCATTAACGCCGATTACAGGAAAGTCAATATAGATTCCATATTCTATTATGCCGTATTCTACCCTGCCGTCGAATTTTTAAGCTCAATTGCTCTTGCACTTATCATCTGGTACGGCGGCGGCGAAATTATTCATAACACTATGACTATAGGCGTTCTTTTTGCTTTTATTCAGCTCATCGACCAGTTCTTCCGCCCAATAAGGGACCTCTCGGATAAGTACAACATAATGCAGACCGCCATGGCCTCTAGTGAACGCGTCTTTAAGCTCCTGGATAACAATACGTTTGTAAAAAATCCCGAAGTCCCGGTCGAGCTCAAGAAAGTCGAGGGGAAAATAGAGTTCAGGAACGTATGGTTTGCCTATAACGGCGACGATTACGTCTTAAAGGACATCTCTTTTAACATTACGCCGGGACAGACCGTGGCCATAGTTGGCGCAACAGGCGCAGGCAAGACCAGCCTTATTAACATTCTTACCCGCTTTTACGACATCAATAAGGGTAAAATCTGCCTGGACGGAATTGACATAAAAGACATGGATAAAAGAGAACTAAGGAAATTTATTTCCATCGTGCTCCAGGACGTCTTCCTTTTCTCGGGCACCATAAAGTCAAATATCAGCCTTAACAGCCCCGAAATTACAGATGAGAAGATAATCGAAGCCGCTAAAAGCGTAGGGGCCCATAAGTTCATCAGCCAGCTGCCAAAGGAATACGACGAAGAGGTAAAGGAAAAGGGCGCTACCTTAAGCGTGGGACAGAAACAGCTCCTGTCCTTTGCAAGGGCCCTTGCATATAACCCGCAAATCCTTATCTTAGATGAAGCGACCTCCAGTGTTGACACTGAAACCGAAATTCTCATTCAAAGAGCAATTGAAAAACTTCTGGTCGACAGGACAGCCATTGTAATAGCACACAGGCTTTCAACAATCCAGAACGCCGACCAGATCATCGTAATGCACAAGGGTGAGGTTCGGGAAATTGGTAAACACCAGGAACTGCTCGCAAAACGCGGCATTTACTACAAACTCTACCAGCTCCAGTATAAAGACCAGGAGGTTACCAGGACCGCGTAATTCTTTAAGACCTGCTTTTTCTAATATTTACAGGAAAGGAGGAAACTATATGGCCGAACAGAGTCTGATGACCATCCAAAGGCATATTCTTGAAGAGGAAAGAAAACACCCGCAGGCTACCGGTGAGCTTTCGGCACTGCTGTCAGACCTGGTACTTGCTGCAAAAATTATTTCTCTGGAGGTCAATAAGGCGGGCTTGGTCGGTATCATTGGCTATACGGGCAGCACCAACATCCAAGGCGAACAGGTCCGAAAACTCGACGTCTTTTCGCATGAAGTGCTCTTTAAGGCAATGGAGCACGGAGGCCACCTCTGCGTTATGGCCTCAGAGGAGGAGGAAAATATCATCCCCATACCTCAAAATTTCGTAAAAGGCAAGTACGTGCTTCTCTTTGATCCCCTCGACGGCTCCTCAAACATAGACGCAAATGTAAGCGTGGGTACCATTTTCTCGATACTTAAAAGGGTTACTCCCGACGGCGGAAGCGACGGGACTCTGCAGGACTGCCTGCAGCCCGGCCTTAAACAGGTGGCTGCCGGGTACGTCCTTTACGGCTCCAGCACAATTTTAGTCTATACAACCGGACACGGGGTTTACGGCTTTACGCTCGACCCGGCACTTGGCGAGTTCCTTCTTTCTTATAACAACATAAGAATCCCCGCGGCCTCAAAAATCTATAGCATTAACGAGGGAAACTACAAGTACTGGCACCCCGGCCTAAAGAAATACATAAAATACCTGCAGGAAGAAGACGAAAAGTCCAGGAGGCCGTACTCATCGCGCTATATAGGCTCCATGGTGGCCGACATACACCGCAACCTTCTTTACGGGGGCATTTTTATGTATCCCGCCGATTCGCGCAACCCGAACGGCAAGCTAAGGCTCCTTTATGAATGCAACCCAATGGCATTTATCGTGGAATCCGCGGGCGGAATGGCCTCCGACGGAAAAAAAAGGGTTCTTGAACTTATGCCTGAATCGCTTCACCAGAGGACGCCTTTTTTTGTCGGCAATAAGGAAGACGTTCAAATGGTGGAAAAGTTTATTGCTGAAGAGGAAGTTAACGTTCCCGCGGTCTGAACTTAACCTTTAAGAATAAGTGCTTTTTCCCCCTCTCTAGCCGGGAGGGGGAAGCTATAAGGAAATTTACAATGTCTATTTTTTAACGGCTTTTAATTCCGTATTAAGTTTCTGCGCCAGTTCTTCTCTTGTCATCCCCACAATCTTGATCTTTGTGGATTTTACCAGAATCTCAGGACTGTCACCTTCTCCGCTCATGTACTTAACCAGGTTATAGCCGAGCCTGTTCCTGTCGTTCATAATAGGAATGTTTTCCTTAAATTTCTCAACTATATTGTATACCTGCTTTTCCAGGGAATCTTCCGGAAATGGCTTCACTGATGGCGGCGGTAAAGTAGTCATCTTATTGCATCCTTATCTTATATGTTTATTTTCCCAAAAATAAACAAGTCTGAGGAAAACTACAATAAACTTTCATTGGAAGAATAGCTGTTAATTAAGTAAATTTGTGGTTTCAAATTTGATTAAATTAGGACACCTTTTCGTGAGCACTGGCGAGGCTGAAAATATTTTAATTATTAGACTTAGCTCCCTTGGAGACATTCTTCTTACTACACCCCTCCTCCGCAGCCTGAAAAACCTGTACCCCGGGAAAAAGATAGACTTTTTAGTAAGATCAGAATACGCCGGCGTCTTAAAATTTAACCCCTATGTAAGCGAGGTCCTCCTCTATAACAGGGACCCCAACGAGGGGCTACTTGAAAGGCTCAAGACCAAAAGCTACGGCATGATAGTTGACCTCCAGAATAACCTCAGGAGCAGGAAAATCGTTAAAACGTTCAAAGATATTCCCGTCTACAGGTTCAATAAAAGGTCATTTGATAAATTCCTGCTGGTAAAGTTCAAAGTAAACAGGCTCTCTGATGCCCCGCAGATTCCCGTGCGCTACGCTTCCTCAATTCCGGGCTTTAACCTGGACGATAAGGGGCTGGACCTGTTTCTGCCCGAAAATGCTGAAGAGTTTAATGCCCCTAAAGTGGAACGACAGGATAATTTAATCGCTTTCTGCCCGGGCTCTAGGCATTTTACAAAAATGTGGCCCCTGGAATATTTTGCCGCGCTTGGCAGACTCCTCGAAAAAAAAGGCTTTAAGATCGTGCTTCTGGGCGGAAGATCGGACCGTGAAGTCTGCCAAAGGCTCTCAGAGAAAATCCCCTCTTCGGTTGACTTAAGTAACGAAGACGAGCTTTTCTTTATGGCAGCCCTGATGAAGAAGTGCCGGCTCGTTGTTTGCAACGATTCGGGACTAATGCACCTTTCCTGCGCTGCCGGCGTTCCGGTTCTTGCTATCTTCGGGTCGACTGTAAAAGAGTTCGGCTTTACGCCATATAAGAATAAGAATTTAATTTTAGAAAACAATTCGTTATCTTGCAGACCGTGTTCTCACATTGGAAGAGATAAATGCCCGCTGGGACACTTTAAGTGCATGCTGGAGCTGACTCCGGAAATGGTGTTTGATAACGTAAAAAGAATGTTAGACTTGTCATGATGAAATTTTGGTATCTAATCTATAATATTATAGTTCTCCCTTTTCTGTTCCTGGTCTTTCAGCTGGCCGGGCTCTTTAACGCCAAGATAAAAAAAGGGATTAAGGACAGGCAAAGGCTTTTCGAAGACCTTATACTGGCTTTCATACAGCTGGATAAGAAAAAAAAGATGGTCTGGGTTCACTCCTCCTCAATGGGAGAGTTCGAACAGGCAAAGCCGGTCATACAGAAACTGAAGGCTGAAAAGGACGTAAACATAATTGTCACTTTCTTTTCCCCCTCGGGCTATGAAAACTCAAAGAATTATCCTTTTGCCGACGTCGTCTCTTATATGCCTTTCGACACCCCGGGACTTGTAAAAAGATTCCTTGATATCGTTAACCCCGACCTTACCGTCATAATGCGTTACGATATATGGCCTAACTTTATCTGGCAGCTTAAGTCAAGAAACATCCCGTGCTTTATTATAGATGCCACGATGAGAGAAAATTCCAACCGCAAGCTGCCCGTTTCAATCAGCTTCCATAAATCGCTCTATAAAAATATTTCAAAGATATTTACCGTGTCCAAAGCCGACCTCGAAAGTTTCCGCTCTTTCGACATTAAAAACGGCCAGCTTGAAACTGCAGGCGACACCCGGTACGACCGCGTCTTTCAGAAAAGCGTTGCGGCAAAGGAAAAGAAACTCTTTAAGGACGGATTCTTCGACGGAAAGAAAGTTTTTGTCGCCGGCAGCTCCTGGGAAGCCGACGAGGAAGTGCTTCTTCCTGCATTCCTTAAAATTGCAAAATACGACGATGACGTCATTATGATTCTGGTCCCGCATGAGCCCACCATCGCACACCTCGAAAAGCTGGAAGACCAGCTTCGCAACAAGTGCAGCTCCATCAGGTTCTCTTACCTGAATGATTACAAGGGGGAGAGAATAATAATAGTGGACTCAATCGGTATACTCCTTACACTTTACTATTATGCCGACCTTGCCTACGTAGGCGGAAGCTTCAAACAGGGAATCCATAACGTCCTGGAGCCCGCAGTCTACGGCATCCCTGTACTTTTCGGTCCCAAAATTGAAAACTCACAGGAAGCACAGAAGCTCGTAAAGATCGGGGCCTCAAAAGTGCTCAGGGATAAAAAAGAAGCCTACAGGTGGCTCAGAACACTCCTTAAAGACGACGGCCTGAGGGAAAAAATGGGAAGGATATCTTCCATGTTCGTCAATGAAAACCTGGGCGCCACGGACAAAATTCTAAAGGAAATCCATAAGATATTGTAATTTCCTGTTGCTCTTTAATGCGGCAATTGCAATATTGCATTAAAATATCTGGGATTATAGCGTGACACAAAGCCTCGGGAACTCCTACAGCATCTCCGCATCCAGTGCAGGCGGAAAGATCGTCGACAGGATTTTTCCTAAAAATCCCGGAGTATCAAGTCTTAAAAGCAGCAGGTTCCAATCCTTCAGGGAAGTCTTTCACGACACTCTTAAGAGCGAATTTCCCGAACTGCTGTCTAAGGCTGGCTTGACTGATTCTACTTCACTTGAAAGTAAAATTATCCCTGAACCCAGAGGCTACGTCATTTCTGTCCCGGAGGAGCACATAAGAAGGCTTCAGGCAATACCCCGGGAGGCAGCAAGGCAGGAGAAGCTGTCTAACTCCTTTAATTCATCAGTTCATGACCTTACCGGTTCACTCGTCAATATGTCCGTATAAAATTAAGCTCTTCCCAGAGCAAAGACCTTTATTAATATAAAACCCGCTAAAAATCCGCCCACGTGCGCCGCATAGGCTACTCCCCCGCTCTGAGAGCCCAGCCCCCCAAGCCCGCTTATAACCTGGAAGGCAAACCATAAGCCGAGCGCTACAATGGCAGGTACAACCGTCAGTATGTTAAACAGAATTACCCTTACGCGCCTTCTTGGATAAAGAAGTATGTAGCCCCCCAGAACTCCCGAAATTGCGCCCGAGGCTCCCAGCGACGGCACATAAGCATTGCCGTTAAACATTACCGTCGAAAATACCTGCGAAAGTGACGACAAAACCCCGCATAAGAGATAAAAAATGAGGTAACGCAGGTGCCCGAGCTTGTTTTCAATGTTATCCCCGAATACCCACAGAAAAATCATGTTGCCGAATATATGCGCTATGCCGCCATGCATGAACATCGAAGTAAAAAGCGTAAAATATACACTTATTGGCGTCTCCTGCAGCCCCGGCATCTCATACCTCTCCCCGGTTTCAGGATCCCTTATTATCCGGTCCTCTGTAACGATATCCTTACCCGTAATAATCTCCGCCGGAACCGTGGAATAAGTATAAGTAAACTTTATGTTCGATCCAAGATCCTGCAGAAATACAAACACAAAAATATTTACCAAAATTATCAGGTAATTTACTGTCGGGAACAGTGTGCGGTCGGCATTGTCGTCGCCAATCGGGAAAATCATGATAATTCCTGCTGTTTTAGATAGTTAAATCTTAAGGATACTAATTATTTTAATGCACAGATTATTTTAAATTTGAACTTTATTTACCTAAATCGCAAGAGCTTTAACTCTGGCTTTTTCCTTTTTAAGGCACTTCGCTCCATAAAATAAGACTCCATAACTTCTTTTCTTGCATTTGGGCCTGATTTAATATATCATAGAAAAACGGGCTCTTCCGGGAGCAGTTAGCTTCAGCTAAACAGTTCATTGGAAATAACTTACAGGAACGGAAGGAATTCATGCAGGCGTTTCAGGCCGTGGAATTTCCGGCAGATCAGGCTCGCAATATGAGCCAGGTCTCCCGGTAGCACTTTATAAAAAAAATCTATCAGTGACTAAAAATGGTCCGTTTTCTGGAAATTGTTCTTACGTATAGTTATCTTTCAGATTGCCTTTCTAAGCTCCGGATTGAAAAAAGGCAAATTGTTTTCTAATCCGCCGCGGCGGATTCTTCCGGAGCAGTGAATCGTGTACTTCTAAACGATTACCGCTGAACGCAGCTAAAAAAATCGATTTAGTCCTTTTAGGTTAATACAGGAGTGCAGCGGGTTCAATATAATTACTATAGCAACATATAAATATAAAAGGTTGGATCCTCCGCGGAGGTGTTCACATTCTAGGGATATATGTCAAATGATACCAAAAGATAAGATTATCAGTCAGTTGGAAGGCCTGGGAATCAGAAACGTCAATGATGTTTTTTATAATCTCAGCACAGCTCAGCTTGTTGAACGTGCCCTCTACAGACGTGAAGGCACACTGGCTCATTTCGGCCCACTCGTAGTAAGAACAGGTCAGCACACGGGAAGAAGCCCTAACGATAAATTTATCGTTAAAGAGCCTACAAACCAGGATAAAATCTGGTGGGGAAAAGTAAACTGCGCACTGGATAAGGAGAAATTCACTCACCTTTACCACAAAATGCAGGCTTACATTCAGAACAAGGATATTTATGTCCAGGATTGCTTCGCTGGAGCAGACCCTGAGTACAGAATGAATTTAAGGGTAATTACAGAAACTGCATGGCATAACCTCTTTGCCAGCAACCTGTTCATTAAGCCAAAGAGCAAGGAAGAGCTCGAACAGCATACACCTGAATTCACAGTTATAGACATGCCTAACTTCCACGCTACTCCAAAGCTCGACGGAACAAATTCTGAAGTGTTTGTTACAATCAACTTTGAAGAAAAACTGGTCCTCATAGGCGGTACAAGCTATGCCGGTGAAATTAAGAAATCTATCTTCACCGTCCTTAACTACATCCTTCCTCAGAAGAATGTAATGTCTATGCACTGCTCGGCAAACATCGGAAAAGACGGCGACGTGGCAGTCCTTTTCGGCCTTTCAGGAACCGGCAAAACCACCCTTTCTGCAGATCCTAACAGAAGACTCATTGGCGACGATGAGCACGGCTGGAGCGATAAGGGCGTATTTAACTTCGAAGGCGGCTGCTACGCTAAGATGATCCGCCTCTCTGAAGAAGCTGAACCTGAAATCTACGGCGTTACAAGAAAATTCGGTACCGTCCTTGAAAACGTGGCAATGGATGCAAATACTAGACTTCTGGACCTCGATGACGACACTCTGACAGAAAACACTCGTGCTGCATACCCGCTTACATTCATCGACAATACCGAACCCAGCGAAATGGGCGGACACCCGAAGAACATCATTATGCTTACTGCAGATGCTTTCGGCGTGCTTCCTCCGGTCTCAAAACTGGACTATAACCAGGCTATGTACCACTTCCTTTCAGGCTACACAGCAAAGGTTGCCGGAACAGAAAAAGGTATTACAGAACCAAAGGCTACTTTCAGCACATGCTTCGGTGCACCTTTCATGGTTCTGCACCCTTCGGTTTATGCAAAGCTTTTGGGCGAGAAAATAATAAAGCACGACGTAAAGTGCTGGCTGCTTAATACAGGATGGACAGGCGGTCCTTACGGTGAAGGCCAGAGAATGAAAATCCGCTACACACGTGCTATGTTAAATGCAATCTTAAACGGCGAACTGGACAAGGTTGAAACCTGTACAGATCCGGTCTTCGGCGTTGAAGTTCCTGTCTCCTGCCCTGAGGTTCCAAGCGAAGTCCTCAACCAGAAGAGCACATGGAAAGACAAGGAAAAGTACGATGCAACTGCAAAGAAACTTGCTGGAATGTTCCACGAAAACTTCAAACAGTTTGCTGAAGACGTTTCCAAAGACGTCCTCAACGCTGGTCCAAAAACATTCTAATCTAGCTTTCTGAAAATTCAGGCCCGCCCGGGGAAATATTCTCCGGGCGGCCTTGATTGTTCCTTAATAACAGAGCCCCGTAAAATAACGAACGAAGTATCTTGACCTGTATTTGATTTATAATTAATGAGAATACCATATGTCAACATGTGTTTATGTAGCTGCAAGCCTGGACGGCTTTATTGCAAAAAAAGACGGGAATATTGACTGGCTTATTGACCTCCCGAACCCTGATGGAAGCGACTTCGGCTTTAATGAATTCATGAAGGAAATCGACGCCGTAATAATGGGAAGAAATACCTTCGAAAAGGTCCTCTCAATGAATACCTGGATCTATACAAAACACGTTTTCGTCCTGAGCAACAAACTAAAAGAAATTCCAAGAGAGCTTCACGGCAAGGCCGAGATAATCAGGGGATACCCCAAAACCGTTCTCTGCAAGCTGGAGGACCGCGGCTATTGCAACTTTTATGTGGACGGAGGCATTACGATCCAGAATTTCCTCAAAGATGACCTCATCGATGAACTCATTATATCCACAATCCCGATTCTACTCGGTGAAGGCATCCCTCTATTTGGCAATATCCACAGGGAATTGAAGTTTGAATACGTAAAAACTGAGGTCCTGAACAACATTATAATCAAGAATTTCTATAAAAGGGTCCGGAAATAAACCCTTATCCCCCTAAGACGGCTCTTTTTCACGGCCTTGGGATATTTTTTCGAGTATAAACAGGGCTACCGTCCAGAATAAAATTACAACCGGAATTACGTCAAGAGAAATGCGCTGAGCTAAAACTCCCGTCAGTCCCGGAATTAAGGCCACGCCCAGGCCTGCCGCACTGATCTGCATCCCTATTGTGTTAGCTGAATATCTGCGCCCGACGCGCTTTTCTGTTAGAGAAACCAGCCCCGGGAATATCGGCGCAATTGCAAATCCCGAGGCCACAACTCCCGCCAGACTCAAGGCTCCCGAAAAACTAAACAGCATAAGCACCCCTCCCACAAAGGCGCCAACTATGCCGCCCCTTATCATTAAATGCATCCTTACGCGCCTTGTAAATAATCCCGCCAGTATGCGCCCGATGGTAAATGTCGCCCAGTAGCTGCCCACGATAAATCCCGCCGTCTCTTTTGATATGCCGCGCGATTCGGTAAGGAAAGTGTAGGACCAGCTTCCTATAGTCGACTCAATACCCGTATAAATAAAGAATAGAAGTATGCTAATCCATACGTCCGCCTGCTTCAAGGTTTCCAGTACCGGGGTCCTCCTGGATTCTGTTACCGTCTTTTCCCTTTCTTCAGGTGAAGGATGGCTCTTGATCTTCCACATGGAGGCGGTCATTGCAAATGCCGCTGCAAGAGCCACCTGTACACTTCCCACTACAACATAGCCCACGCGCCAGGAATAAAAATAGCTGATGCCGTATGTCATAATCACGGGTCCCATGGTTATCCCGATTCCATAGCTCGCATGCAGCCACTGCATCAGGCTTTCCCCGAAGTTGGAGGCCACATAGGTATTAATGCCTGCATCAATGGCACCGGCTCCAAGCCCCGCCAATACAGCCAGAGGGATCATCATCCACCAGTATGGAACAATCGTGTAGCCCAGGAGTGAGCACCCTGTAGCCATGCAGCTTAAAGCCAGAAGCCATCCCACTCCAAGCCTTGAGCTCACGTGCCCGCTGTAAAAGCTGGAAATAAGATATCCCGCCATGGATGAAAAAAGAAGCACTCCGAGCGAATCCATGGGGCGCAGGAAGCTTTGCCTCATCGAAGGCCACGCCACACCTAGAAGCCCGTCGGGAAGTCCAAGCGATATGAATGCGATGAAGGCTAAAATCACCACGCCCACAACTTTGCGCGATCTATTTCTTACGGGCTGAATCATCTTCTGAAAGCAAAGGATTTGTTTTGAAAAAAAAGGTCATTCCGAAAAATAGCTAATTTACGCGTGAATTAGAAAATTATCTCCAGGTCATCAAAAAGGATTTCTTACTGACTTAATATTTTATCTGATCTTTGATATTCTTTATCTATAGAGCTTAATCTCCCTCTCGGGAAAAGAATAAAATTACGAAAACACGGAATCAATTTCTGGAGGAAACCCGTATGCAAAAGAAATACATTTCAAACGAAGATATAACTGCAAGAATGTTTGATAATAACTTTTTTGAGGCCTTGAGCAGGGTCCATCCGTCTGTCCCCGTTATAATGTATCTGCCTCTTATCGTTTACCTGCTTCATTACTCTTATGGTAATCCCAACGTTAAATACTCAAGTATAATTTTACTGTTCATTTTCGGAACTTTCATCTGGACCTTCACAGAATACTCGCTTCACAGGTTTATTTTCCACTATGTTCCCGCTAACAGCATCGGGCAAAGGCTGCACTACATATTTCACGGAGTCCACCATGCCTATCCAAGGGATTCAAGAAGACTCGTCATGCCGCCTTCGGTAAGCATTCCGCTGGCACTCTTGTTTTACTGGATGTTCTATCACCTTCTGGGCCCAAGATTTGTCTATCCCTTCTTTTCGGGATTTTTGACCGGCTATCTCTTTTATGACGTTACGCACTATGCAATTCATCACTTCAGCATAAAAAACGGCCTGTTCCTTTTTATCAAGAAACACCACATGAGGCATCACTACATGGATGCAACAAAAGGGTTCGGAGTAAGTCAGCCCATGTGGGATATAATCTACAAGACCAACTTCGAAACTGAAAATTCCGCCAGGGTCCAAAAGCTCAGACCCGGTGACCATGTCTGAGAGAATGGGCATTATTAAATTAACATTAAACTGCCACCTTTGAATTGCCCAGGCTGTTTTAGCCATGCCCGAAACAGCCTGGCCCTGAATTGCCACGGCCTTCAGAGGCCGTGGCAATTCACGAGAACAGTTGAAACCATTTATCTCCGGTAGTAATTTTTATACTCCGGAATATCGGGGACTGAAGCCCAAACAGGAGGCTGCAGTTGATGCATAACATCACAAAAAAAGGCAGAAGCCACTTAGAAAGGACCTCTGCCCCGAATACTTCACCTTTCAGCCTGCATTTTTATTTCAGGAGCATCATCTTACCGCTTTTTACGAATTCATTAGCACGAATCTCATATAAATAGATCCCGCTTGGAAGGCTGGATGCGTTGAATTCAACCGAATACTTTCCCTCGCTTTTTACTTCATCAACGAGTGTTGCAACTTCTTTTCCCAGCAGGTCATAAACCTTAAGCGTGACCTTTGAGGCTCTTGGAATCTGATAGTTTATTACGGTCGTGGGATTGAAGGGATTCGGGTAGTTCTGGCTTAAACTGTAGTCGGACACCTTCTCTGAAGTAATCTTTTCAATTTCTTTCTCATCTTCGGCGTTAAGAACTCTTTCCATCAGTCCCCACCGGGCATTTATGCCGTCTTCAATCACAAGCTTAAGCCTTAAGTTCCTGCCTGCAAATTTCCTTAGCTCCAGACTTCCTGACAGTTTCCTTGAGCTTCCATCTATGCCCCTCATTGATAACTTGTCAAGAGAAAACCTGTCGAGAATTTTTAAGGTACCACCGTTATCCACGTCCTGAAGCTCCAGTCGGCAGTCTATGCCTTTATCTTTTGAAAGAGCTTTTTGAGAGTAGAGCGTATCAAGTGCCCCGTATTCAATTTCATAGCTGATTGAGGAATTAGCTCCTGGCGTGAAAGTCCGGGTTGAAAGGGCTTCACCGATGGATTTCGCGTCATAGGACATTATGCTGTCTCGTTTAGAAGTAAATCCCAGGCGCTTTTTGTCAAGATTAAGTCTGGAGGAGGAAATGTAGAAGGCTGCGCTGTCAAGTCTTGCAACGGCCGTGCGGCTGGAGAGTGCTTCACCTCCTGTTTTCCCGAGAGAAGAAACCGAGCCCGATTTTTTGAAGTAGTATGGGGGTGCGCTGGTGTTGAGGGTCATGCCGTAGACCGAATTTAAGTCACTTCCATTATTCACCTGAATGCCGGAGCCTGAAAGAGGGCTCCCGTAGAGAGAGAAAGTTCTTGTCCCGAAGAGGTCTGAACTTTTAACATAACGGCACGTTCCGGACTCCTCGTTCCAGCCTATAACGCCGTCTGTACTGGACGTATTGACGTTAACGTTTCTTACCTGTCCGTAATGCCAGTGCCATGTAGTTGCATCCCAGGTCCAGCTGTGTGTTACATTAGAATATGAATTTCTCCTGTAGAAAGCGCTTTTCTCTCTTTTCTGGACGCCATTTTCATAGTAAACCCTTTCCCCCACCCAGCCAAGCTCCAGCTTGTCGCTTCCGGTGGAAGATGGAATCAGGGCAAGCGAGGGCCTGCTGTGCAGCTGGCAGTAGTTCCAGTCGGATACTGTCTGTTGGGCAATGTTGTACATCATGTACCCTGGATTATCCTCCCCGGATTCATCGACCTTATAGTTCATCATCGCAAATTTAATGGAGCTCTGGTAGCCCCTCTGCTCCCATGCCAGGGCAAAGCTTTGCCATGGAAGAGCTCTTTCCACTGTTGGAGTATATGAATCAGTAGTCGTCCCCTGTATCTTATCTTCCTGATACCATCTCGAGTCATCCCTGATGGCTCCATAGGGATCTATATAGGCCTGTCCGAATTTGTACCATATGCCTGAGGATTCCGGATCTTCGGGCATTTCCTTCTTCCAGCAGACAAGTACGGCTGAAGGTGCATTAAATGCAATAGCCGGGTCGGCATTGGTCGAGTATAAAGGAGGGTATAGTTCATTCCAGAAGCTGTTATAGAGCTCTCTTACGTACCTTAAGACAGTGTTTCCATCGAACCTTGCAAGTTTGAGTGCATAAAACTCTCCCTCATACTGTTCCTGCCATACAATTGCAACGTCATCATAAATTGTGGCAATTGAGGGGTTTTTGGACTCTGCAGCACCCTGATCTAAATACTTTCCGCCATTCATTATCTGCCACGTTGACCCGTTATCAGTCGAGCGTTCATACCAGATGTGGTTCATGCTTTCGTAGACTAAGTGGAGATAGCCGTTATCTGTTCTTACGAATTTACGCTGGCTCGTATTGGTAAATGCAGTTTGGGCGTTGGATACAAAAGGTTTCTTAAAAACTGCTGATAGCGTTGTAGATGAATTAAACTGGTAATTTCTTGAATTTTGTGTATTTCCATCTGACCACTGGAAGAAATAATATCCAGCCGGAGAAATAGCTTCTATTTTAACATTAGTATTTTGAACACCAAGTATATTGCTTTTAATATTATCATTAATTTTATAATAACTCCCAGATAAATTAGAATTTGGAGCTTCTGGACATTGAGGCGCTGATAATGTAACACTAACAACATTTCCAATATCAACTGACCGCTCAAGTATTTTTTCTAATCCGTATGTTCCATAAAGTGAATTCCAGTATGGGGTGCATTTTAGGATAAAGGTATAACTTCCAGCACCAAAAGAATTATTATCAAATGTATCTTCAAAAGTACCTCCTGAACTTGTTACATGGTTGCTATTAAAAACTATTACACCATCTGAACCACGCTTTAATTGTACAGTAACTTGCGCAGGATCTGATAATTTGTAAAAAATGTGAGTTTTCCCATCTAAAGTATATTCAGTTCTAAAATCCAGAATGTCTATTCCTGGAAGGAATGTCCTTAATCCAGTATTTTCACCCCAAACACTTGAAACATAAGTTGCCATTACCTTATGCATTTCGCTCATAAGTGCTTCTGTCATATCACATGGATAATAGAGGTATGGGAAAACCATGGAACACATATACTCCCCTGACCCACTTATTCTATGTATTGCCATTTTGGCCGGATCGCAAACTGAAAACGTACCATTATGATCTACTCCAAGACCAGCAAGCAAACAATCATTAGGGAAATAAACCGTTTTTCCATCTATAATGGTATTTCCATATCCTTGCCAGGTACCCTTATAAAAACAATTGTTATTCCCTATAAATGCTATTACATCACTATAAGTAATAAGTTTTGTAGGAGAATTTAATGAATTGGTAGAAGTACCAGTTGAAAATGTTTCAATATCACCTGCAAAAGCACCATTGTCCGGATTAAATATATGGATGGAATTACTGGCAGCATCTGCGACTAATAACCAAGTAGTGCCTTTATATGAATAACATGTAATATCGGAAGGCGCTTGTAAATGTCCAGGAGCAACAAAACTTTCATTTCCAATGCAGGTCAGATTATGATTAGCAAAGTCATAACTGAATTTGTAGATCTTTCTTGTTGCACGGTCACACACGAATAAATTGCCAGCCGGTGAAGTACAAATTGATTGCACCCAGGCAAAATGAACAGGATCTTCAGGATTGTCACCATATGTCTTAACATTAAAATAATTATCATCGTCTTTTTTACTATAAACAATTCTACTCCATTTGGGGTCATAATAAAACGTTACGACATCAATTATATACAGATTAGCATTTGTAGTAATCATACTAGCACTTATCTGTGGTGCAGAGCCCAGAGCAAATAATGATTTGCCATCATACTTCGATCTTATTAAGTTACAATCGACTGAAAATATATCATTATTATCTATTGTTGCAAAAGGAATAGATATTAGTGTTGAACTGCTGTTCACTAGACTTACAGTAGGCACATTATTTAAAGATAAAGTTGTAGCTGTAATACCTGCAAGTTTGGCTGCATCATTTGAGATACATTTCACCTCCAGAGTATCAATCTCGTCATCAGAAATCTCATTTAATACATCAATATTCATTATTTCGAGATTTAGGCTTTTATCAAATTCTAGTTTTCTTGTTACACTTTTTATTTTATTTACTTTTTTATATAGAACTTTACATTCTACACTGATTATTTTTTCATTATTATATATTCTTTGAATTTCTAATTTAATTATCTGATTGCTCAAATCTTTATACTTTTGCCGGTTAAGAGAATCTGCCGTATCTTGCGATACAACTGAACTAAGGGTCCTACGTTGTATTAAAATGTTGTTTATTTCTTCAATCTTTTCCTCGACTATATTATTCTCATCGGGTGGAATACATCTTAAAAATGGAGTTTTGATAACTTGTCCTTGGACAATAATTGTCAATAACGAAAGAATCAATAATAATCTTTTCAAATTGTAAATCCTTATGTTTTTGGCAAATTGTTAAAATAGATTTTGAATTTACTATAGATATTAAAAGAGGAACATTACAATCCAAAGGTCGTAAAGCGACCATGAATTAGCATCAATGGCTGTAACTTATTATAAAGAATCATCCATTTCTTTAAGAAGCTTCTTATAGAATTTATTATAGGACTTTAATAACTCTTTCGTTCTGCCACCAACCTTCTTATAGAATTCTTTTGACTTAAATACTTTTTCTCTGTGGGTATTATACCATGTAAAGGTAACAGCACCCATTACTGATTCAGGATACTTAATAAACATGTTTTCAATGATGGAATCGAACTTGTAATAGTCGTTCTCCCCAAAAGCATAAAACAGATTATAATAGGCAGCCGGGAAATACCTGGAATCGGGATTGTTTTTAATCACGTCCAGCAGCATCTGAGCATAACCAGCCCTCTCCTCATTAGGCATGTCAATAATGTGCATTTTTGATTCATCCGTCAGCATTTTATAGACCGTTTTATCAGTTTCAGTCACCGGATCAACAACACTGATTTCAATTGGATCAGAATAGAATTCTTTATGTTCATCGCTGTTGCCTGAGGTGTCCTGATAAACATATGCTAATTGCAGGATATATTTCCCTGTTTTTACTGATCTCGGTTCCCAGACAGAAATACCCGGAGTCAAATCTTTCGATATAGCCCTGCTGATTTGCAAAAATGCCCCCATAGATTCACCCTTCTTAAAATCAACTTTTTCTGCACAATCAAACGGCCTTTGTGCTACTCCCGACTGCAGGAGGTTCCTGTTATTATCCATGAACAGGAGCAGTAGTTTCGTTGACCCCTTAAGCGGGCAAATTTTAACTGTACTTGAATTATTTGTTAAAAAGGCAAAGCCATAGATCGGCTCCCCCTTTAAGAACTCGCTCTTATCCAGGGTAAGCTTGAGTGTTAAATCCTGAGCACAGATACAGCTATAATTTACTATGCAAAGGAAGAAAATAAATAGGCTCTTTTTCATAATTAAAATCCTCCATCTTGGGATGAACAATTGAATAACATTTGTAGATGACCAGAACAGAAATGAATCTTTTCAATTTGCTTATCGGGGATTCCATAGGACATAACGCAGGTATCTTTATTAAGGCCATTATGACCACCAGTATGATCATCACTAGTCAAATTCCCATAAGTAAGTCCATTAAAAACATCAAGAAAAAGGAATGGAGTTTGTTCATTAGTGAGTTCAATTGCTCTGGCGTGTCCCAATTCATGGCATGTTACTACAGATACAAATTTCTTTTGTTTTTCAGTGTCGTTTGGATATTGCAATTTGGCTTTTTCAACAAAAATACACGTAACCGCTAATAATTTCCCTGTGGTATTTGTGGTCCTCAAAGTGTACCCTCCCGCAAGTTCACTTCCTTGGGTGGCAGTAGAGGAGTAGCCCATCAATCCTATAAGCCACACAGACGCATCTGGGGTGGCAGTACCATCAGGCATCAAATTTCCTGAAGGAATTAATTTTTTATTTATTAACTCATTATAAAGATCCTCATCCCAACTAATATCGTCTATTTGAAGGTTTGCATTCGCTATTTCTCCTTTATTTTCCTTGGCAACTTCAATACCGGTGTTCGCTTCAGCAAATGCATTCGTAAAGTTATCCAAAACATGATCCCCCACCGTGTTATCATTTAATATATCAAAACTCTTCATATAATTATAGTGAATTTTCATTTTTCTGTCTTGAACAACGTGGATAGATGTAGTAGCAGAACAAACTCGTTTTTCAGTCGGCTCACCATTATCGGTTCCTCCTAAAAGAGTTAATGGATAATTGAAAGGCATTGTACATTGATAAGTAAATGGAACAACGAATTCATTAGTGTTCATATTATAATAGTTTTCAGACTTTTCGGGCGGATTTATATACACTACAGAGGAGGTTGAACCGTACTCATTATCATCCCAGATCACACGAATATCGTTAATAATTTTCCCCCCCTCATCTGCTTTAGTATCTATCCTTCCTCTAACCATAATGTTTCTTTTTTCACATTGGTTATTTTTAACAACAAAATTATACAGTTTATATTCAGCACTAATAGTACTGGCTGTTTGTGTTGTAAGTACATAGGCAGGATTATCCTCGTTATTGCCTCCATTATTGATCATACCGCTATCGGAACACGAACAACTTATAAAAGAAATTAACAAAAGGAGATAAATCAAAAATCTGTATTTCTTCATAATGATTTTTCCGAATAATTGATTAAATATTTCATTAAAAACTGATTTAGATGAACCATGTTTTGCACATTTGCAATAATATTGCAAATGACTCAGTTGAACAATGTGAAAGCAGAAGCCATAAGATGCAATTATCCAGGAAAATAGTAACACAAAAGACAAGAGAACAATAGATCCCTTTGCATTTAACCTCCTTAAATTAATGAGAATTATTAAAGCAGAGAATTACTATATAACATTACTGTATCTTGTTATTAGCTTAACTTGAATCTTCTAATAGGAATATTCATTACACAGTTTAGATTTCAGAACACTTTTCGGACTTAACTCAAATTACTGAGAAAACGACACTAATTCCCTTTATCAGTTCCTATCTAATTGTTATAGTTCATAAAAGCTCTTCAAATTAATTTCGTTAAATAAGCCATATAATCTATTCCCCTATTTTCCGTTCAGGGGAAAAACGATATTCCTGCAAAAATATTCTCTCTCTATATATATGGTGACGAGGAGCGTTTTCGGAAAAATATTTCAAAAAATAGGAGAAATAATAAAAATATTTTTATGGGGACAGGATTTTGTTTTATTTAAATAAACTTTCAGCTAGAATTGCATTAAAAATCGACATTGCTAATCTGAATCACAGTGATGTCTTGAATGCTACTATCCGTCTTTGCTGAATTTATTTTAAGTTCTGTACCTTTTTAAGTTTCTTTAATCTATTTTTGCAACAAACATATTTGCAGTCCTAAAAGGAAAAACGCTTTCGATAGAAAGGGTTTATTGGAATGAAGTAAAAGATATGATAGCCAAGGTTGTTCAACTGATACTTAATGTGGCTTTATTGGTATCTGAGTAAAAATTATGGGTGTCCATATTCAAAACTCCATCTGAGCTGATATTTTATACAAACCATAGCTAACTCTCCATCACTAAAGTAAGGTCTGCCATTTTTCAGAAAGCAAATCATCCGGCATTTGTTTAAAAACGCCTGAATTGTTGAGGAATGAACATAGTAATCCCCTTACCATTCAGGATAAAAATATTAAATAGCCCTTTGTGTCTATATTAGTGAGACAAAAAATAATAAAAAAACCGTTAACTTGTGAGGGCGAGAAAGTCTAAGAGATTACATGAATTCTAATGAAGAAAAAAGATCAGTGACGGAAGGAGCCGCCGGTGTGGCGACAACTGGAGGAACTGATGAGAAGAAAGAAAGGTTTTACAGTCAGGAAACTGAGGTCCAGTCGGGTTCTTTCAAAAAGCGGAAGAAGTACACAGAAAGTTACAAGAGGAAAGTAGTAGAACGCATTCAGCAGATCAGGCAATCAGGTACGGGTGAAATAGGCGGATACTTAAGACAGGAAGGCGTATATTATAATTTGGCAAGGAAATGGGAAAAGAAGTTTCAGATGAGTGAAAATAAGAATAATATAAGTAAGCAGGTACATACTAAACCGGCACCGTCTTCAAGGGAAAAAGAGCTTGAAGAAAAGGTAAAGGCGCTCGAGCGTGAGCTTGAAGCAACAAGGAAAAAGCTCCAGAAAAGTGAGATGATAATAGACTTCCCCCAAAAATAATTCAATCTTGCTGAACCCGGACAAGGAGGAGAAGGAGTAATCTCCCATGCTGAAGTGAGGCTTAGGATGGCAGAGGTGATTTTAGAGAAGTCAAAGGAAGAGAGTTGTCTTATAGACAAGTATGAAATGTGTAGTGTCCTGGGACTCTCAAGGGCAACTTACTACCGCATTACACGTAAGAAAGAAGAGGTAAGTTCTCCTGAAGAAAAGAAGCCCTGCCGGCATCCCCAGGAGCTCTTAGAGAAGAGGAGGAAGAAAAGGTTCTTTCCTTACTGAACAGCGAGAGATTTTGCGATGTGGCACCACCTGAGGTTTATGCCACACTGCTTGACGAGTCGGTCTACCTTTGCTTATCAGGACAATGTACAGAATCCTCATGAAAAATAAGGAAAATGTGCAGCGTAGGCAGAAAGACAAGGGGAATTACCGGAAGCCTGAGCTGCTGGCAACACGGCCCAATGAGCTCTGGAGCTGGGATATAACGAAACTGAAAGGCCCCAGGAAATGGACTTATTACTACCTCTATAAAATTATGGACGTATATTCAAGAGTAGTGGCTGGCTGAATGGTGGCCTGCAGGGAGTCGGCCTCACTTGCAAAAATACTGATAAATGAAACCATCAGAAGGCAGGGTATAAAGAAGGGTGAGCTTACGCTTCATGCAGACCGGGGGTCATCCATGAAGTCAAGTTCCGTGGGGCAGCTTCTGATGGATCTTGGAGTTACAAAGACTCACTCCAGGCCTCATGTTTCAAATGACAACCCTTACTCCGAGTGTCGGTCTTTAAGACCCTGAAATACAGGCCTGACTTCCCGGAATGCTTCCATTCGATTGAAGAGGCAAGAATGTTCTCTGGGGATTTCTTCAACTGGTATAACAAGAGCCACAAGCACTCTGGCATTGCTTACTTCACGCCTCTGAGGACGTGCACTACGGAAGGGTTGACGAGGTCCACGTTCTCAGGCAGTCTGTCATGAATAGAATTTATAAGTTACACCCGGAGAGGTTTGTAAAAGGACCAACGAAGGTTAAAAAGCCTGATGAGAAAGTGTGGATAAATAAACCCGGGGAATCTATTGAAGAGTTTAAAAATGTTGCTTAAATATTTATAAAATTTTGTCTCATTTTTATTGACAAATACCGATGTCGCTTTTACTTCTACCTCCTATTATCAATCCGTTATTCAGTCTCTGGATTGGGATTAATTTCCTGTACTGCCCGTAGTAGTATTCATAGATAATATTGTTCATTTCCACAAAGAGCTTTCCATTTATGGCATAAATCCTTGTCTGATTTTCTCTTTCCCAGAACGAGCCCGAAGCGATCTCCTTCAGCGTAGAGTTCCCGTCATATTCGAATACTTTGGTACCATCAGGGAAAGTGTCATACTTATCGTCTACAGCAAAAATCAGGCATTTAGTTCCTTCACCAGTGGGATAGATACGCAAAGGGTTAATGTTCTTCATTTTCAGGATCGTGCTTTGCTTCCAATCCTTTCCATTGTAGTGATAAATTACGCCATAGCTAGTATTCTCATCCCTGAGGCCATATCCCACAGCCCAGATGTTATCAGGACTAGTTCCTCTTATGTCCGTTATTACAACATCACGATAAATTAAACTGTCTACCTTTGGAACAAATATCTCTTTCCATGAGGAGCCTGAGAAATGATAAATACCATTGCCTCCCGTATAGAAATCATTTCTCGAAAGGCCGAAGATGCAGTGTGGATATAAGTCCCAAGAACCGGCTGCCTCCCCCACCATCTTTCTTCCTGTTTTCTGGTTTTTATATTTCAGTTTCATTATTTATATTTCAGCCAATTATTTCCAGCAAAGGACATATGTCGAAGGATTTACAAAAAACATCATCCCAGGAACAGACTTTAAGTTTCCTTGAAGAGGCACCCGTAGGCATCCTTACCTTTTCTTCGGACTGGAAAGTGACATATGTCAATACAAGCTTTTTTAATTTCGGGGTCATCTGTAATCCAGGAACCGGAATTCCTGCCGATATAAACCTCTTCCAATCGGGAATACCTGAAGCACTTAACCTGAAGGATGAAATTAAAAGCCTTGGCGAAGGAAAGTTCTTTGAAAGGAAAATTAAAAGCTCAAGAACAATCGACGGAAGCGAAATTTCGGTTTTCATTAAGGGGTATTCCATATTTAATGAGAATGCCTTCCTCGGGGGAATGCTCATTCTTGAGGACCTGAAGCTTGAAGCGGAAAACCTGGATAATATCAGCTTTAAGGATTCATTCTTTGGCATAATGGCTAAAGAGTCGGAAGATTCCTGCTTTATTACGGACTACGGCTTTAAGATCAAATACTTCTGCCTGAACGGATCTTTGGGGAATATTCTGCCCGAAGGCGATCTCGCTAACAGTCCCCTTGAAGAGATCCTCTACCCTATCCTAAAAGAAAAGACATCCGGAATATTTAGCCGTATACCTTCTAATGGCGGTAAAACCCTTGAAAAGGCCTCAGTTGAAATTGAGGGGCAGATGGTTTCATTCCAGGTCTCGTTTATCCCCTTTTCATTCGGCAGTACGCCGAAGCTGATATATGTCTCACTGAAGGATATTACGGCCGAGGAAAATGAAAAGATCAGGTACCAGAATGAAATTGCCGAACTTAAGCAGTACCAGTTTATTACTTCAAGTGTAACAGATGCCGTAATTACCACGGATGCCGAAGGAAAAATAATTTTCTGGAACAGGTCTGCCGAAAAACTCTTCGGCTACTGCAAAAGTGAAATTTTCAGGCAGTTTATTGGAAGAATTTTCAGCTCATTCGATAAAATAAGCTTCCTGGAAATTAAAAAACAGGTGATAGCGGGCTCTCCCTATGAAGCAGAGCTTAATGCCGCTACAAGGGACAGAAGGGAGGAAATTGTTTCCGTTAAAGTCAGCTCTGCAGGTGAAGGCAACA
The DNA here is from genome assembly GCA_025612245.1 of Ignavibacteria bacterium. Classification (GTDB taxonomy): domain Bacteria; phylum Bacteroidota; class Ignavibacteria; order Ignavibacteriales; family SURF-24; genus JAAXKN01. Next base: position 225,247 of record JAAXKQ010000004.1, on the reverse strand, counting down.
GCCGTGCCTTTATATTCCTCTGCTCATCGGTTACGGAAAGAATGCGAGTCGAAAAAGAGCTGAGAATTTCAGAGGAACGTTTCAGAAATATTGTAATAAATGCAAATGAGTTCATCTGCAATCTGGATACCGGCGGAAACATAATTTACGTGAACCCCGCCTTCTTAAGGGCGTTCGACTTCACCGAAGGCGAGCTTCTGCAGAAGAATATCAGGGACCTCATCTGCCCGGATTCCCTGAAGGAAGAGGAAATCAGCCTACCCGAACTTCTGGAGGACCATTCCGGCTCTACGGAACTTCATCTAATTACAAGAAGCGGAAAGGAAATTGTTACACTGGCTAACTTCTCCCCAATCAAGGACCTTAATAACGCCGTAAAATACCACAACTGCATCTTTACCGATATTACGGAACAGAAGGAAGCTGAAAAAGAGCTCCTCATGGTCCGCTCTGTCTATGAGGCCTCACAGGACGGCATTGCCGTTGAGACCGGGCGAAAGTTCATCCTCGTCAATGAGTCCTTTGCAGCCATATTCGGCTATAATAATGCGGCCGAAATGATCGGCAAAGATCCCCTGGATATCGTCTCTAACGAGGATATCCCTAAGGTGGCCAGGCTCATCAAGGCACGAGAGAACAAGGAAACCGCTCCAAGCCGCTATGAATTTCTGGCCAAGCATAAAGACGGATCATTGTTCTATGCCGAGGCTTCTGTAACTTCATACGAAGCGGAAAACAAGACTTATATTGTTTCCGTATGCCGCGACGTTACAGAAAGAAAAAGAACTCAAAAAGCAATGAGGGATTCCGAAGAGCGCTATAGAAGCATTACCGATAACATAGACGACTTCCTCTGGAGTGCAGAAAGAATTGAACAGAATATGAGACCAGTCTTTTATACCTCTTCAATTGAGAAAGTCACCGGCTACGGCCAGGAGGAGTTCCTCTCGGACTCTAAGCTGTGGTTTAAGCTCATCTACCCGGACGACCTGAGAGCAGTAAACAAAAAATTAAAGAACCTCCTCAAAGATCCCGCCAGGCAGTCCGATGAGCTTGAATTCAGGATCATCAATAAATCGGGCAACATTACCTGGATCAGGAATAAAATTAAAGTACAAAGAGATGACTCTGGCAGGCCACATAGGATATTCGGACTCGTAAGCGATATTTCACTTTACAAGAAAGCCTCAGAAGACCTATACAAAGTAACCGAAGCCTTAAGGCAGTCGAACGATACAAAAGACAAGTTCCTGTCCATAATCTCGCACGACCTGAGAACACCCTTCAGCTCAATACTTGGCTTTACTGACCTCCTCTTATCCGACAGCGAGCTGAGTGAAGCACAGAAGAACCAGTATATCAGCTTTATTCAGGAGTCATCTAAAAATATGCTCCAGCTCGTCAATTCGCTCCTCGAGTGGACGAGGCTGCAGACGGGAAGAATGAAATTTGAACCTGAAAGGCTGAATATAAGAGAAGTCATTCAGAAATCCATTACCATAATGGCCGGTACCGCGTTGCAGAAAGGAATACACCTCGAGTCGCTGCTTGAGAAGGATATATACGTGCATGCCGATTCCAACCTGCTTCTTCAGGTATTTAATAACCTTATTTCGAACTCAATTAAGTTTACAAACCCTGATGGATCAATTACCGTTTCATGCCGCCCTTCGGAAGGATTGACCAGTTACCTCTTTATTGTAAAAGATACCGGGGTGGGAATTAAGAAAGAGGATTTAGGAAAACTTTTCAGGGTGGATTCGAAATTCACCCTTGAGGGTACTAAAGGCGAGAAAGGAAGTGGACTCGGGCTTTCAATCGTCCGTGAGATCATCGAAAAACACGGTGGCGAAATTCACGTTGAAAGCGAATTCGGCAAGGGCTCAGAATTTCACTTCACCCTTCCCGCAGCAGCAGCAAATATTCTCCTGGTGGACGACAATAAAACCGACCGGCTCTTGTACCAGAAAATACTCAAAAACATTGTACCCAATTACAGGATAGATGAAGCCTCGAACGGCCAGGAGGCACTTGAGTTTATCGCAAAGAAAACTCCCGCACTCGTAATTACAGACCACGACATGCCTCTTATGAGCGGATATGACATGGTTAGGAATCTTAACGGAATGGATATAAAAGGAAAGCCGCCCGTAATTGTACTGAGCGGCGACATAAATAAACACATTTTTGAGGAATATCGCGAGCTTCAGGTGGAGTACGTCTTCCGTAAACCGGTCAACCTCAGCAACTTCAAAACAGCAATTGAAAAGTCGCTCAAGAAGGCCCTATTCACCTGAATGATTACTTCCTTTTTGACGTGAAACCTTTCACTTACTTTTTTTCTTCGCACAGTAAACTGACTATTTGATCTCTTCATCCAGAATGGAATAATTCTTCCAGCCCGAATAATCAAAGTGCCACCATTCCGTGCTTAATGGTTCAAATCCGTACTTTACCATTATTTCTTCCAGGAACCTACGGTTATTAAGAACATTCTCAGGCAGATCCTCGTAATCCCTGTGAGCCCTGTCTGTAAAGTCGTCATACGAAGTCCCCATTTCAAGTTCACGTCCCGTTGAGTCTATGAGCGTCAGGTCCACGGCCGCCCCGCGGTTATGCCTGGAACCATTCTTCGGATTGGCAACGTACCTCGTGTCCGGCATTATCTCCCAGAGCTTCTTCTGGACCGAAAGCGGACGGTAGCCGTCAAATACCTTGAGTCTCAGGTTGTACCTGCTTAGAAGCTCCACTTCAGCCTCATGGAGCTTTTCAGCAGCAGATTTTCTTAAATACACGTTCGCGGTAGGATAAAGAACCTTACCCGTAAAATTATTCGCCGTTGCATACCTGACATCCGTAACGATTGTTGAATCTATGGATTTCAGCAATACTATGGAGGTATCGCTTACCTGGGCGAATAAGGAAGAACAAATAAATAAAAGGAGAAAAGCTGAACAGTAGATTTTTCTACTCATAATTCACCTTACCTTTATTATTTTATTTTTGTTTCTTCAGAACCAGGCCGGTCTTTGGACCCAGCTTTGCTTCTTTTGAAATGGTCCCCAGGGGATCAATGCCTGACTTGTCGGCATTAACCAGTATGTCCCAGTTTCCTTCCGGAAGGCTGAACCTCACCTCACCCGAATTCTCGGCGTTAAAAAGCACAATAAAGTCGTCGCCTTCAAATAAAACCTTGAAGCCGAGAGAAAAAGCCTTGCCCGGCACTTCCATAAACGATACGTCCTCGTAGGCAGCTCTTCTGAATGCGGCATAGTTACTTCTTAATTTAATAAGTCCTTTATAATAGTCAACAAGGTCCTTATTCATATCAGCATGCTTATAGTTGATATAGTTTGTTGCGTTGTCCTTGTTGTAGCTGTTATGGTCGATTTTGCCCTTATTTTCGTCGGGCACTTTAACGTCGAGTGGAATAACCTTGCTGCGTGCAAATTCCTGTCCTTCGGAAATCATTGTCATTCCCTGCGAGGTAAAAAGGAATAGTGCTGCCAGCTTATTCAGCTTTAGCTGCACAGGAGTAAGCTTCGCGTTCTCATCTACGTCCTTTATTACCTTATTCTGATCTACTTCCTTTGTCCCGATCCTGATAAAATCACCCAGCGTAAGGCCGTCGTGGCTTTCGAGGTAATTAACAGAATGTTCTTTTTTCTGGAAAAGTCCCAGGCTGTCGCGCACGAGTGTGCCATTGACGTAGCTCTTAATTCTTCCCATGTTGTTATTGCCGTACCACTTGCCGAAAATCCAGCCGTGGCCGTTTGTGGGGTTTTCCCCTTTTATGCCGTTCCTGATCTGGTCGTTCCAGCTTCCCCAGCCCCTCAGGGAAAATCCCATCGGGTCGTATCCCCCGCCCCAGGGCTCGCACACAATTACAACGCTCGGGTTGACTTTTTTTGCTTCCCTGATGATTTCCTCGACCGTCTCCCAGTCGATCATTTTTCCAAGATCGAAGCGGAAGCCGTCAACGTGATATTCTTTCATCCAGTATAGAAGACTTTCAATTATCATTCGTCTTGCCATGGGCCGCTCGGTCTTAAAGTCGTTGCCGCAGCCGCTTTCAGCCCTGTAGTTGCCGCGCTCGTCAAACCTGAAATAATACTTTGAGTCGATCTCCTTCAGGTTTCCAAGCTCGTACTCCGAGATATGGTTATAAACAACGTCCATAATAACGGCTATTCCATCTTTATGAAAAGCCTTCACCATGTCCTTAAACTGGTCAATCTGTTCGGCCCTGCTGCCCATCCAGCTGTTCCACTTGAATTCCTTTTCGGTATAGTAGGCTTCAGGAGCAAAGAATGAGGCAGTCATATAACCCCAGTGGTTGCGTTCATAAGGGTTCCATGTATTAAAACGCCCGGCCATGGAATCCCTGTAAGGGATTTCAATATTTGCAAACTCCTGCGCCGGAAGAAGTTCTACGGTGTTGACTCCCAAGTCCCTGATATAATTTAGCCCGCCTTTAATTCCCTTTTCAATCAGGCCCCTGTATGTTCCGGGTTGTCTGGCTCCCGAGGACGGATGTGCAGTCATATCCCTCAGGTGCATTTCATAAACAATAAGGTCACGCCAGTCGCGTTCAACCGGTTTGTCGCCCTCCCAGTCGTATGTGCCGTCTTTAACCACAATGGCAAGGCGGGGATTCATGTAAGTGTTGTATGTTGCAACTGCCCTGGCATAAGGATCAAGGCAGATGACGTCCTGGTGGTTCTGACCTTCGCGCCCGATCTTAAAACCGTAGAAAAGTCCGTACTTTTCGCCATCTATCACGGCTTCCCAGACGCCCGCGGTATCACTTTTCATTTCATAGGAAATCGGCTTGTTGTCCCCGGGCTTCATATAGGTAACGAGCGTTACCCTGTCGGCCGTGGGGGCAAAGAGCCTGAAGTAAGTTTTTCCGTTTTCGACGAAAGAACCCAGCTTTTTATCTGTATAGTACCTGTTAAGGTCAGACTGAATTATTTTTTTCGACTCTTCCCGAGTCAGTATATCCTTTTCTTTTTTATCGGAAATATACACAGATGCACCAATATTATTTGAATAAGAAAATAGAGTTAAAGTTAAGGCCAGGAGGTGAATTATTGTTTTCATTTTACTCTTCTGTTTTGTATCAGCTAAACATAAGAAATAATTGCAAAATGATAAAGCTCCTCAAAATCAAAAGGTTTAGTAAGGTATTATCGGATTTTAAAGAGTTTTTTTAATACTCAATATCCTAAAAACTTATCCCAAAAATAATGCCCTGTCTCCTAATTTCAATCAACAGGGTTATAACATAGTGCTTTATGATTTGGTTCATCAGATAATCAGTAATTTGGGAAATATCATCATGGTAGAAAAACTTCCGGGAGCCGGAATAGCAGCGAAATTAAATGATCCGCATCCTAGAGCCCGGGAGGTTCTATTTTATTTCTTTAACCAATACCTTTTTTTGCCTGGATCATTACACTTTGCTGACATTCATGAATTAAATTTGAATGCTATAGCCCTCCTGCATAGAATTACAGCAGATTAGCAGTGTCACGCATTAACTTTTGAACAGAAGCAAGTCTAATAATTATTTTGGATAACTCTTGGGAATTCGGGGAATATTCTTTAAACTAATCAGGTAATTTTTGATCATGAAAAGGTTCCGGCCAGTGAATGGGGGAAATCCATCAAGTAATTCTTGAACCACCCGATAGTATCACATTTGAAAAGAATTTTTCGAGAAGATGTTTTATGAAACTCTATTAATCTATTGACTTTTACAAAATGGAATTATTTTACTTGCAACTATAATATTATCGTTTTTTAGTAAATTCATTTTCATCCTCAATTAATAGGAGTAATAATGGGAAAATCACTTACTACACTTATCCTCAAGATTTTCGTTTTGGCACTTTAGTCCCTGCATGCAGCAAAACCATTAGCGATCCAGAAACTACCTCGCCATCAATAAAAGTCAATTTGAGTGAAAGTTGCAACTTTTTGGCATCATACCAGTGAGTTATTTGCTGCTTTTGTTTATGCAAATTGGATGAGTAGTGCAAAAAATGAAGGTAATTATTGGAGCGCATGGCTTAACAATAGAGCTAATTCTTTTAATGATTTATTTGCCACTGCAAATGAAATGGGCTTCAATTCCATCTGGCTTTGGGTGGAATACGATCCCGACAATAAAATTTATCCTGAACCATATCAGATGGTTTATTTTGGCACATGTGCATGGGAAAATGGTTGGTTAAAAAGAGCCTTATATTTTTGTACTGGTCATTTTAGTTATGCGGAATATTTTAACTAAACGTATTTTCTGAATTTATTAGAATTCCGGACCAGTAAAATCGTCAGTCACCCTGTAATTCCCAGATTTAAGCCACAGTTTTACCTGAAGGAGTACGCAAATGTTTAACAGAATTAAGGCGGTATTCTTAACTTTTTTATTGTTATTTAGTTCGGCTTACGCTCAGAAAATACAGCTAGGCTTTAGGATTGAACCTACTTTTGTGCAGACTCAACACGGCAGTGAAATACATCCATATGAATATTTTTATGGAATTCAGGCCAATGCCTCCGTTTTCCCTGTAAAGTGGATGGCGATTGAAGGCAGGGCGGCTTTAGTGCCGAGCATTCAGTATTATGCGGGAGGGGAACTGGGTATCATTGCAAAGTTCTACTATACTCCAGATATCAATTTTTTGAAATCTGTATATGTTGCAGGGGGGTATATTTCACATACCGTATTCGATGATGGACATATGAGTCTTTCAATTCCTCCTACAGTAGTTAAAATGCCAACATATGGAATAGGATTAAACCTTTGGGGCGCATTTAATTTAGAACTTCTATACCTTAATCCTCAAAATAAAGCAGTAGGAAGCTACTGGCCTTTTCTTGAAATTCCAAATGAGGGGAACTATACTAAAGTGAAGCTAAAGAATATCTGGAAGCTCGGGATTGGTTTCAGCTGGGATATAATATCCTGGGGATATTGAAACTATAAGGCTTTATTTGCCACTGCTGCCCAGATGGCTTTCCATATATTTATGATAAAAAAGGCCTTATCAGGCAGGGACATTCTGTTTTCAGAGGATTACAGTCACCGCTCACATATGTAATAGCCGTAAGATCTGGGAACGATAATATGCATTATTACTTATGTGAGCCACTTTTGAATTCCGTTCAACAAAAAAGTTCATTTAAGAGATCAGTAATTTTATGAGCAGGAGCAGGCATATGCCTGCTCCTGCTTTTCAAGTTACTTAAGGTACATCATTTTCTTTGTTTCCATGTAGTTGCCTGCGTTTAGCCGGTAAAAGTAGGTGCCTGAAGGAAGGTTATAGTTTGCGGGCAGAAATTCCACTTCGTAATTCCCCGAGGGTTTTTCTTCGTTCATTACCATGGCCACTTCGCGCCCGAGGAGGTCGAAAACCTTGAGGCTTACCCGCTGAAGCGCCCCCAAAATAGAGGCCCCCACATGAAACTTGATTTTTGTAGACGGGTTAAAGGGATTTGGATAGTTCTGCTCCAGCCCATACCTGTTTGGCTGGCCTGCCTCCTGCTGAACCGCAGTCGGCCCGGTGACTTCTTTTAGTATCCAGTTATCGGGATCAAAGATGACTCCCTGAGGCTGCCCGTTCAGTGTAATGGAAAATGTCTGATCGGCCTGATCATTAAATACCGTAACGAGCGTATCCCCGACCGTGGTTTTTATTTTCAGCTGTATGGGCATCTTGAAAACAGACATACCGCTGCTCAAATCCTGCTTTACTTCCAGCTGCAGAACATTATTTGTCTCTTGCGGGCTCGCCCAGTTAAAAACATAGCTTGGGTAGCCTGCCCCATAGATCCACTCCTTAAAAAAGTAGTCCAGGCTCTTTCCATAGACTTTCTCAGCTACAGACTGGAAATCCGCCGTAACGGCAGTCCCATAGGAATATTTCGGGTCATCCAGGTACGTCCTCAATATCCTGAAGAATACACTGTCGCCTACAATGCCCCTTAGCATGTGCAGGACGGTTCCTCCCTTGGAGTACGTCCTGTCGGAATTGAAAATATTATTGACTGAACTTATATCTGTCAGGTAAATTGCGCCCTGTGCATATTTGGATCTGAACATAATGTCGTTAATAAAGGAGTCATATGCGTCTTTTCCCGCTGAGTTCTCATAATAAACCCCTTCTGAATACGTGGCAAAACCCTCGTTAAGCCAGATGTCATTCCAGTCCCTGCAGGTTACCTTGTCGCCAAACCACTGGTGGCTGAGTTCATGCGCAACCAGCACCTCGGCAAAACTGACCAGCGAAGTAATTGTCTGGTGCTCCATTCCTCCGCCCCAGCCGAACTGGGCGTGGCCGTACTTTTCTTTGATGAACGGGTAGAGCTCGTACTTGTCGGAAAATATCCTCAGCATGTCCACGGTCTTATTAAGGAGTTCTATATTCTGAGGCGTATTGGCCTCGGGGAAAATGTAATGTGTAACTATCATGGAATCCGTTTTGGAATACCTGAAGTAATTTGTATAAAGATAGTAGTTTGTCATTGCTATGGAGATCAGGTACTGCGCAATCGGATAGTGGTTTTTCCACTTGGTCGTTTTAGTTCCGTCCTGATTATTTATTTCGCTTACGAGAGTCCCATTGGAAGCCACGGTAAAAAACTGCGGGGCTCTGACCCATACGTCCGATGAATCCGCCTTGTCGCCCGGGGTGTCCTTACACGGGAACCAGTCGCTGGCCCCGTATGGCTCCGAAAGGCTCCAGATAATAGGATCGTTATTAGTCCCATGCGTGCTGAAAATAAAGCTTCCGAACCCTGTGGCACCGGGCAGTCCCTGGTAGTAAACAATTACGCTTGCACTTTCAGACTGGCCGTAGGCTTTTGGAAGCGTTATCTGAAGCTTTGCATCGCTGTGCGTAAAGCTGAGCTTCTGTCCCCCGTTCAATGTAACCGAATCCACGGTCATTGCCTGCTGCAGGTCCAGAAAGAAGCTGTTGAGTGCCGCCGTGGTGCTCCTGAAGCCCACGGTTACAGCCCCTTTTAAGTACCTGGGGTCGTAGGTTAAATTCAGGTCCAGTTTGTAGTAGGTAACATCAATCGTGGAATCACCGGGATAGGCTTTTACCTGTGAATTCCTGAAACTCCCCTCGGCAGTCATTTTTTTGAACTCGGCCTGGCGCCCCCGGTCATTCTGCGAAAAAAGCAGGCCCGAGAAAAGAATAAATAAAAAAGTAACCTTGAATACTTTCATATATATTTCCCTCCAATATGTTCTAAACCGATGCGTAATGTCAATATAGACTATTCAGTTCTGAAGAGCAGTGGCATAATAAGTAATCCATCTTTCAGTCCGGCTTTTCCTTCACGGATTTAACCAAACTGCCTATGGATTCTTCGATTATCTTAGGGATTTCCTCCAGGGGTGCAACAACTCCTGCAATTCTAAGGTCAATTACGCTTTGCGGCATCGAAGGGGCAATAGCTCCCGAAGGCTCCTGTGCTATTACTCTGCCCCCGGAGGCCGATATGTAGCCTGCACCAATGCTGCCGTCGTGCCCCATGCCAGTCAGAACCACTGCCACCGCGTTCTTTCCGAAGGCCAAAGCCATGCTTCTGAATAAAGGATCGGCCGAAGGGCGTATATAGTTCTCCGGCGGCCCGTCCCACAGTTTAATTTCCATGCAGGATGGATCAATCATCATGTGAACATCGCCGGGCGCCACATAAACGGTACCCTTTTTTATCGGCATTTTGTCCTCTGCAAGCCTTACTTCCATCTTTGTAAAGCTTTGCAGCCTTTCGGAAAACGACTTGAGCATCCAGACGGGCCCATGCAGAACAATGAAAACCGCGGCCTCGTCAAGAGGCCTTAAGGCCGAAAAAAGCTCCGTTAGTGTCGATGGCCCCCCGGTGCTGGCCGCAATGCCCAGCGCCGGGAAAACAGGCCTAAGGTTTTTCTCAGCCTCTTTTATACCTGAAGAGGGATCGAACTCCGACTTCCGCCTCATAATTGAGCTTTCGAGGCACTTTTTTATTTCATTTATGTGAAATGGCTTTGCTATGTAGTCATCGGCACCTGCTTCAAGTGCCTTTAGTTTTGCCTGGGGCGAATCCAGAGCCGTAATTATTATTACAACAGGAACGGGCTTTATGTTTTTTCGTATGTACTGCACAAGCTCTATTCCATCCAGCTTCGGCATCATCCAGTCGGTTAGTACCGCATCAAATGCCTCCTTCTTCAAAAGCTCTACGGCCTCAGCCCCGTTATTAGAGCTAAAAACCTGGTAGCCCTCCTTTTTCAGGACTTTAAATAAAAGGAGCCTGCCCGACACGTTGTCCTCTACTACAAGAACTTTCATCAGTTCCCTTGAAATTCATGTTTAGCTAAATATTAAAATAGAAGGAATTAAATTAAATCAAAACAAAAATTTACCCCAAAATACGGCTTATCAAGACCTCAGGCCCCGTTTTCTGCGGTAACCATCACAACACTTATTGTCCGAATATGGAATTATATTATTTATTTTCACAACAAATACACATTATTCTAAAATTTGAGAATGATGTCTTTTTTTCTTTAATTAAGGGTCCGGAATATTATAAAATTTCACTTTAATCAAAGAATTAACATATCTGAATTTTAATTCAAATTAAGGCACGCAAGTTGCTTTCAATAATTGCTATAAATTTTTTTCGAGGATAATAACATGACAAACAATGAAGACCTCAAGGCAAAAGTACAGACTGCCTATAAGGAATGGGAAGAAACAATTTACAAAAAATCTACCTCTAAATTTCCTGAAAGACTGAAGAACTTTACAACGGCTTCATTTCACCCTGTTAAGCCTTTATATACACCCCTGAACAATGACGCTGACGGCTACACCGAAAAGGTTGGCTTCCCGGGGAAATATCCCTTTACACGCGGCGTCCAGCCTACTATGTACAGGGGAAGGCTTTGGACTATGAGACAGTATGCAGGATTCGGTACCGCAAAAGAATCAAACGAAAGATACCGCTATCTCCTTTCACAGGGACAGTCGGGACTTTCGGTTGCATTTGACCTCCCCACACAGATCGGCTACGACAGTGACGATCCGATGGCTTACGGTGAAGTTGGCAAGGTTGGCGTTGCCATTGATACACTTGCCGATATGGAGATCCTTTTTGACAAGATCCCCCTCGACAAAGTATCCACATCAATGACAATTAATGCCCCTGCCTCGGTCCTGCTTGCAATGTACATTGCTGTAGCTGAAAAACAGGGCGTCAGCCGCGATAAGATCAGCGGCACAATCCAGAACGATATATTAAAAGAATATATAGCTAGAGGAACCTATATATTTCCGCCAAAACCCTCAATGCGACTGATTACAAATATCTTTGAATTCTGCTCTAAGGAAGTTCCTAAATGGAATACCATTTCCATCTCCGGCTACCACATCAGGGAGGCAGGTTCAACGGCAGGACAGGAAGTAGGCTTTACTCTTGCAGACGGTATCGCATACGTTGAGGCAGCAATTAAAGCAGGACTTGATGTTGATGAGTTTGCAGGCCGCCTTTCATTTTTCTTCAACGCACATAACGACCTCCTCGAGGAAGTTGCAAAATACAGGGCTGCCAGAAGGCTCTGGGCTAAGATAATGAAAGAAAGATTCGGCGCAAAGAAGGAGAAATCCATGATGCTCCGTTTCCATACACAGACCGCAGGCTCTACACTGACTGCACAGCAGGTTAACAACAACATCGTAAGAGTTACAGTACAGACTCTTGCCGCTGTCATGGGCGGAACTCAAAGCCTCCATACAAATTCACGCGACGAGGCCCTTGCCCTCCCGACACAGGAATCCGTAATGATCGCACTGCGCACACAGCAGATTGTTGCTCACGAAAGCGGCGTTGCAAATACAATCGACCCCCTTGCCGGCTCTTACTACGTTGAGGCACTTACTGACCAGATCGAAAAGGAAGCCGAAGCATATATAAATAAGATAGATTCCATGGGCGGCGTTATTGAGGCCATTGAAGGCGGCTACGTACAGAGCGAAATCCAGAGGGCTTCTTACCAGTTCACGAAAGAAATGGAAAGCGGCGAAAGGATCGTTGTGGGCGTAAACAAATTCCAGGTCCATGAAGAGGAACCAACAGGACTTCTTAAGATCGACATGAGCGCCCAGGAAGAACAGGTCAAATTCCTTAACAAAGTCCGCTCTGAGAGAAATAATGAACTTGTACAGGAAAAACTCAAAGCACTCAAAGCGGCTTCTCAGGGCGATGAAAACCTGATGCCTTATATACTTGAAGCCGTAAAGGCTTATGCCGGCATCGGAGAGATCTGCAACACCATGCGTGCAGTTTTCGGCGAATATAAAGAAAATGTTGTAGTATAAGAAAAGGAATAAATAAAATGAACCCAACACACATCGAACATATTGGAATTGCAGTTAAAAACCTCGCTGAGGCAATTAAATACTACGAAGAGGTACTTGGACTTAAGTGCTACGCAATTGAAGAAGTTGCAGACCAAAAGGTAAAGACGGCATTTTTTAAGGTCGGGCAGACTAAAATTGAACTTCTTGAGGCAACCTCAGAAGAAAGTACAATAGCCAAGTTCATTGAGAAAAAGGGCGAAGGCATCCATCACATGGCTTTTGCCGTAAATGGACTGGAAGGTGTCTTAGAGGAAGTTGAATCCAAAGGAGTCAGATTAATAGACAAAGCTCCCCGCAAGGGCGCCGAAGGCCTGGATATTGCATTCCTGCATCCAAAGTCCACTGGCGGCGTATTGACTGAACTTTGTGAACATAAAGACTAATAAAGTTAATAATTAACTGCTGAATGGAGAAAATATGGCTATTGAGGAAAAACTTCAGGAACTAACCAGCATGCGCGATAAAGCCCGCTTAGGCGGCGGTGAAAAGCGAATTGAATCGCAGCACCGCAAGGGCAAGTTCACCGCACGCGAAAGAATAAATATGCTTTTGGACGAAGGCAGTTTTGAAGAGTTTGACATGTTCGTCTCTCACAGGTGCATCGACTTCGGACTTCAAGGGCAGGATTATCTTTCCGATGGCGTCGTAACCGGTTACGGCACCATCGATGGAAGGCTGGTTTATGTGTTTTCACAGGACTTTACGATCTTCGGCGGATCATTATCGGAAATGTACGCAATGAAAATCTGCAAAGTTATGGACAAAGCAATGAAAGTCGGAGCCCCTATTATAGGGATCAACGATTCGGGTGGAGCACGTATCCAGGAAGGCGTAAAAAGCCTCGGCGGATACGCTGAAATATTCGAGCGCAACATTCTGGCCTCCGGAGTAATTCCGCAGATTTCGGCCATATTTGGCCCCTGCGCCGGCGGCGCTGTTTACTCTCCTGCACTTACAGATTTTACAATAATGACACAGGGAACTAGCTACATGTTTGTAACGGGCCCGAAGGTTGTAAAAACTGTAACCGGCGAAACAGTAACAGAAGAGGAACTTGGCGGCGCTGCGGTTCACGGCTCTAAAAGCGGAGTTGCACACTTTGTTGCCGACGACGAGCAGGAAGGGATCCTTCTTATTAGAAAAATCTTGAGCTACTTGCCCCAGAATAACCTCGAGGACCCTCCAGTAAGCCCGTGCGATGATCCTATAGACAGGCTCGATGACGCACTTAATAGCATAGTGCCCGACAACCCCAACAAACCCTATGATATTAAAGACGTCATACACTCTATTGTGGACTACAATGAATTTGTCGAGGTTCATCGCCACTACGCTCCTAACATCATAATTGGCTTTGCTCGCTTTAACGGTCAGCCCGTTGGCATCGTTGCAAACCAGCCCAACTACCTGGCCGGCGTGCTCGATATAAACTCTTCCAGGAAAGCCGCCCGCTTCGTCAGGTTCTGCGATGCCTTCAATATCCCGATCGTTACACTGGTCGACGTCCCCGGCTTCCTTCCCGGAACTGCTCAGGAATACGGCGGCATTATCATCAACGGCGCTAAGCTCCTTTATGCATATGGCGAGGCTACGGTACCTAAGGTTACGGTCATACTCAGAAAGGCTTACGGCGGAGCATACGACGTAATGAGCTCAAAGCACTTAAGGGGAGACATCAACTACGCATGGCCTACTGCCGAAATTGCCGTCATGGGCCCCAAAGGCGCAATTGAAATTCTCCACAATAAGGAGCTTAAGGACATTACCGACGACAAAGAGCGCGTTGAATTCCTCAAACAGAAAGAAGAAGAATACAGGAATAAATTTGCGTCTCCCTATGTGGCTGCAAAATATGGCTATATAGACGACGTAATTGAACCCAGGAACACAAGATTCCGCATCATAAGGGCTCTGCAGTCGCTTGCTACAAAGAAGGATGTCAATCCTCCAAAGAAACATTCTAACATACCATTGTAGAGGAAATATGGCAGGATTTTTTAAAAAATTGTTCTCTTCAGGCAACGGGTCGGCTCCTAAACAGCACGATGGAATAGACGAGATGAAGACCATTCAAAAAGAGGCAAATAGCCTCGGAACTGAAGGTGAAGTCTATGCCGCCATCGGCCTGGCACTGCATCTCTATCTTCAGGACATACACGACTATGAGAAGATGGTGCTCACGATGCAGAAAGTAATGAGACCTTATTCGCCATGGAGTTCCAAAATTTACGGGTTACGTCAGTACCCCAGAAGATAAAATTGCAATCTCGTAAAATACTGTAACAGCATTAAAATACGGCATAAAAAAATGAGAAAGTTCAAATTCAAGATAAAAGACAACCAGTATGAAGTCGATATCGTAAATATCGAGGATAACATTGCTGAAGTTGTCGTCAACGGCACCACTTACCGCGTGGAAGTTGAACAAAAGATACAGACTACTAAAACGCCTACGCTCGTGCGCTCGAAGGCCGAGCCGTCAACCGATACACATGCATCGGTGGCACGTACTAGCAGTCCCTCTTCCCCGAAAGGCACCGGCACAATTAAGTGTCCCTTACCCGGAACTGTACTGAAAGTACACGTAAAGGTCGGAGACGTCGTCAAGATTGGAGACAAACTGCTGACGCTTGAGGCAATGAAGATGGAAAACAACATTAATTCAGACAAGGAAGGTCTCGTCAGGTCGATCAAGGTCAACGAAAGAGATTCCGTCCTGGAAGGCGATATACTGATGGAAATCGGCAGTTAACTAAGGGAAGATGAGGCAAAATGAGCGAAGTTATAATACAAACCTTATACATGTACGGCATAGCAGCGGTTATATCGTTTTTTGTCGCATTCATTATTAAATTAATATTCATGTCAATAAGGATCTTTAAGAAAAATTCTTAACAACATAGGGCCTGCAAAAGCAGGCCTTCTTAAAATTGTGAAACAATATGGGAATTCAAAATATATTAAACCTGTTCCAGGGTATAGCTACACTTGTTAGTTCAGATCCGAAAATCATAATTGCCAGAATTTCCCTCATCCTTCTGGGCATGCTCCTGGTTTACCTGGGTAAAAAGGAAATTCTGGAACCTTTATTGATGATTCCGATGGGACTGGGAATGTCGGCCATCAACGCTGGGGTTCTCTTCTTCAGTAACGGCCAGCAGGGAAACCTTTTCGTCGATCCGCTGGTTACGGATCCAAAGGCTTTGCTCGACATCATGCAGATAGATTTTCTTCAGCCAATTTACACACTTACCTTCAGCAACGGACTTATAGCCTGTTTCGTATTCATGGGTATAGGAGTACTTCTGGATGTGGGATTTTTACTTGCGCGCCCTTTCTTAAGCATGTTTCTTGCACTATGCGCCGAACTGGGCACATTTGCTACGGTCCCAATTGCAAAAGCGCTGGGCTTAAGCCTGAACGATGCAGCCTCCATTGCAATGGTGGGTGGTGCAGACGGCCCCATGGTACTTTTTACTTCACTGAGCCTTTCAAAAGAACTTTTTGTACCGATTACAGTTGTTGCATACCTTTACCTGGGACTTACATACGGCGGCTACCCTTACCTTATTAAACTCCTTGTGCCCAAAAAACTCAGAGGAATTAAGATGCCCCCGAAGAAAGCCACGCGGCCCATTACATCGGGAGAAAAGATGGCCTTTGCCGCAATTGTAAACACGGTGCTCTGCCTGCTCTTCCCCGTTGCTGCCCCTCTGTTCATTTCCCTTTTCCTGGGCGTTGCTGTAAGGGAGTCGGGACTTAAGCACTTCATAGACTTTATCGGCGGTCCGCTTCTCTATGGATCGACTTTCTTTTTAGGTTTTACGCTTGGTGTTTTGTGCGAAGCACACTTAATTCTTAATCCTAAAGTTCTTATACTCCTTGTCCTTGGTATACTCGCTCTTCTGCTCTCCGGAATCGGAGGCATTATAGGAGGATACATAATGTACTTTATCACAGGGGGTAAATTTAATCCCGTAATAGGAATTGCAGGTGTGAGCTGTGTACCGACAACGGCCAAGGTTGCGCAGAAGTCGGTAAACGAGGTAAATCCCGATGCTCTGGTGCTTCCGGAAGCCATTGGGGCCAACATCTGCGGGGTTATTACAACGGCAATCATAGCAGGTATTTATATTACGCTAATTCCTGCTCTCCTGAAATAAATTGGCTTGCAGCTTTTTTTCCTGAGGCTCTGAATACCGGCAATATAGAGACTCTCTGTTACCGGTATTCAGGCAATTTGCTTGAGCACTAGAACATTTTAACATAAATATTCCGCTTTTTAACGTATACTGAGGTGTAACAATGCTGTTAGGTATATTAAAAAGGTCTGCTTCAGGTAAAGTCATTTCAGCTGTCAGTAAGGGTCCTGTGCCTTTTACTGAAACCGGGCGTCCTGGAGTGCAGGCAGCGCCCTTATTGAACGGTTTTGCCATCTCATCCATTTACTTTCTTGATGTCTTTTGCCCTGATTCTAAGGAACTGCTTTTCTGCAGGGCTATCTAAATGAGTTTAATATTTATTCTTTAGGCAATAAATTAACAGGCATTTATTAAGACAATTTTTCGGGAGACAAACGGGGACACAAAATATGAAAAAATTCAAGATTAAGATTCAAGGCGATCAGTTCGACATAGATATCTTAAACATTGAAGACGACGTCGCTGAAATAGTGGTTAACGAAACTTCTTACCAGGTTGAGATACAAAAAAAGACTCAGCCGCCTAAGACGCCCACTATTGCACGCCGGCAGAAAGATCCTTCCGTAACTGATAGAACAGCAGCAGGCAATGAGGAGGTAATAAGTACCGGCAGCAGCCCGGCTACAAAAGGTTCTGCTACAATTAAAAGCCCTTTACCCGGCACGGTGCTGAAAATCCACGTAAAAGAAGGGACCTATGTCAAAGTTGGCGACAGGCTTATTACGCTTGAAGCAATGAAGATGGAAAATAACATTAACTCCGATAAGGAAGGTCTTATACGCGCTATCAGGGTAAAAGAAAGAGATTCCGTGCTTGAGGGTGACGTGCTGATTGAAATCGGGTAGTGTGTAAAAAAAAGAGAAAGTGCCCGCGGGCTATATCTCTAAATATGGTGCGTGGCAGAATAGCGGGCTTCCGGCCCTGCCTTCTGCAGGGGCATTTTCCCACGCAGCGGCTCAAATTAACAATACAACAAAAATTACTGTAAACATCGGAGACTCCCAATGACAACCGAAATGATATTCTGGGCGGCATTTGTGCTCGTCTTTTTTATAGTTTTCACGGTGGATATGTTTGTCACTGACCACAGGAAGGGTGCTATAAGCATTAAACAGGCACTGAGCTGGACGGCGGTATGGATTTCTGTGGCACTCTTGTACGGGCTTGCAATTTTCCTGTTCTATCCCGGCGGAAGCGAAAAAGCCACTGCCTTTGTTGCAGGATACCTTACAGAGTATTCCCTTTCCGTAGATAACCTTTTCGTCTTTATCATGATCTTTACCGCAATGGGAATCAGCCAGAAAAACCAGCCTAGAATGCTCAAGATAGGCATATTGCTTTCAATATTCCTGAGGATTTTGTTCATACTTTTCGGAGTCGGACTTTTGCACCTGTTCCACTGGCTCATTTACGTCTTCGGCGTCGTTCTCTTGTTTACCGCCTATAAAATGGCCTTCGCGGGCGACGAGGAGATTGATCCCAGGGATAACTTTTTCTACAAGAGGGTTTCAAAGTATATACCAATAGAACACGACCAGAATTCAATGCACTTTTTCGTCAGGAAAAAAGGAATACTCCACGCAACACCCCTTTTCCTGATATTCATACTCATAGGCACAACAGACATTGTATTTGCGGTGGATTCCATTCCGGCCATACTTGGAATCACTACGGAATCATTCCTGGTAATTACTTCAAATGTTTTTGCAGTCCTGGGGCTCATAAGCCTTTTCTTTGCTCTTGAAGGAATTATGAATATATTCCGGTTTCTCAAGCAGGGAGTTGCGGTAATACTTCTTTTCGTGGGCATTAAGATGATCATCTCGGGATGGTACCAGATTTCCATCAGCTTTTCTCTTCTTTTTATTGTTGTGGCCCTGAGCGTTTCAATACTGATATCTATCATGCTCAAGCCGAAGGAAGAAAAGGCTATCGAGTCAGTCAAGTAATAAATGAATTTACCGAGGTTTCTTTTCTAACATAAGCTTGTTGAATCTTCGGGTTTTAATTTTTAGTTCTGTTTAATCTTTATTGAGGAGATCTTTTTATGAGTTCATTATTTGTCGGGCTAATGTCTATTACCTGGCAGCAAATCGTCATGATTGGAATTGGCGCAATACTCATATATCTTGCAATTGCAAAAGAATATGAGCCGTCGCTGCTGCTGCCGATAGGTTTCGGTGCAATACTTGCAAATATTCCCCTGTCGGCTGCAATTACACACGGTCAGGAAAAAGGGGTCTTAAATGTCTTTTTCGATGCGGGAATTCTGACAGAAATTTTTCCGCTCTTGATTTTTGTCGCCGTTGGTGCAATGATCGACTTTTCGCCTTTGCTTAAGAAGCCATACCTCTTGCTCTTCGGCGCAGCGGCACAGTTCGGCATTTTTTTCACAATGATGGTTGCAACGCTTTTCGGTTTCTCGCTCAAAGAAGCAGCCTCAATCGGCATTATCGGCGCGGCTGACGGACCGACCTCGATCTATGTGGCCACAAAATTTGCGAAGGAACTGCTCGGGCCTATTTCAGTTGCAGCATATTCATACATGGCACTCGTACCGATCATTCAGCCCCCGGTCATCAGGGCACTTACAACAAAGAGTGAAAGAAGGATCAGAATGGAAGGTCACGCAAAAAGCGTCTCCAAGACAATGCTGATCTGTTTCCCGATTGTAATTACAATCTTTGCCGGTATTATTGCACCCTCCTCGGCTGCATTGATCGGATTTCTGATGTTTGGCAACCTCATACGCGAATGCGGCGTACTCAACAAGCTTTCTCTTTCAGCACAAAATGAGCTCGCAAGCCTGGTCACAATACTGCTTGGCATTACAATAGCCTGCACGATGACCGCAGAAAGGTTCCTTCAGCCGCAAACGCTCATTATTATTGCGCTCGGATTGGTCGCGTTTATTTTCGATACGGCCGGAGGCGTCTTGTTTGCCAAATTTCTGAACCTATTCCTAAAGAAGAAAATGAACCCAATGATAGGGGCTGCCGGTATTTCAGCTTTCCCGATGTCTGCCCGCGTTATACATAATATGGGACAGGCTGAGGATCAGTTTAATTTTCTGCTTATGCACGCCGTAAGCGCTAATGTTGCCGGCCAGATTGGCTCTGTAGTTGCAGGAGGCCTTATTCTGGCTTTAGTCGGATCAATGTTTTAGCATAGGAGGATATCCAAAATGTTCACTCAACAGGTTTTCGACACTTTCTGGAATGCCCTGGTTGTTACGGGACAAGGAATGTCCGGAATTTTCGTTTTCATGGGACTCTTCTACGTTGCCATTAAGGTGATGGATAAAATATTCCCGTATAAAGCTGAAGATGAGAAGAAGGACTAAAGAAAACAGGGTCCGCAAAAACGTTTTCGAAGGGTACGGCCAGAGATCTTATGGCCGTGCCTTTTTTTTAAGACTCACTTAGTTTCCCTTCTTGTTTTTTGTTCCTCCAGAATCATGATCTTGGCATTAAGGATCTCCCTGTAGTCAAGCCCGAGGTTTCGTCCGATACTCTTTAGCAAGTGCTCTTCATACTTATCCATTATCTCATCCACAAAAACAAGACGCCATAAATTTTCAATTATTTCGGCTTTTTCCTTCCTCGTAAAGCTTTTTTTTACCAGTTCTGTATATTCATAAATGCTGCTGCTCTTTTTAATGGAATTCTCGGTCAGAAGCATCAATTCCTGGACATATTCAGGCTCGATCTTGAAGGTGGACCTCATGATGGAAACAATTTTTTCCCTTTCATCAGAACCGATGTTGTTGTCGGCCCTGGCAATCTCAAGAAACAATGCGCAGGTTGCAACCTGAATCCTTTTTACGTAATTCAGGTTATTCTGCGTCTCATCGTCTTCCGGGACATTGCCTATTGTAAATAATTCTTTAAGAAATAGCATGTTTCTTCATCCCTCGGGATGTTAATACTGTTTAATAATAAACTAATCCGCCGTCTTAAGCAAATCCCTGCTCCATGGAATTCATGCCCTCTCTGTGCTGTCAACCCAGCTTGCAAGCACAATATCGCCCGTTACATTGACTACCGTGCGCGACATGTCCAACAGGCGGTCTACCCCCAGAATTATGCCGATTCCTTCGGCGGGGATGCCTAAGGTCTGAAGCACCATAACCACCATCGGAAGCGACCCGCCCGGAACCCCTGCCGTACCGACGCCTGCAAGTATGGATAACAATACCACCATGAGCTGCTGCCCGAGCCCGAGGCCAATTCCATAGAACTGAGCCAGAAAAAGCACCGTAATGCCTTCATAAAGTGCCGTGCCATTCTGGTTTGCCGTGGAGCCTACGGTCAGGACAAAGTTTGTAATATCCTTGTCCAGCTTCAGCTTATCGGTTGCAACGCGGATTGAGGTAGGCAGCGTGGCGTTTGACGAGCTGGTGGAAAATGCGGTTACAAGGACTTCGGTAATGTTCCTGAAAAAATGCAGGGGACTTTTCTTTGCTGCAAACTTGATTATAAAGCCGTAAGTGAAGATGAGGTGAATTGTAAGTGCCCCCATTACAACAAGCACATATTTAAGCAATAGGGCAATTATCTGAAAACCCAGCTGCGAGGCCGTGGAAAATATCAGTGCCGCCACGCCGTAAGGGGCAAGCTTCATTGCAAAGTCGATTATTTTCATTACCACGTCATAAAGGCTCTGAAGAACTCTTCTAAGCGGTTCCATGCGCTCCTTTCGGCAGCGCGTCATTGCAATGCCGAATACCAGGGCAAAGAACATTATGGAAAGTAATCCCCCGCCCTGGTAGTTCGGGTCGAAGGCTCCCGTAATTTCCACAAAAGGGTTTCTAGGAATTATGTCAACTAGTATCTGAAGAAAAGTTTTTGACTGCCTGGCAGAGCTTAGTATTCCGGTAACGGCCTTGTTATTTGTCAGCGTCTGCATCAGTGCATCACGGCTCGTACCCGAAATGCCTGAGCCCGGCCTTACCAGGTTAACAAGCGCTATACCAATTATGACCGAAAGAGCCGTTATGATTACGGTAAAAAGAAGGGATTTAATCCCGACGCGCCCGATTTTATGCACGTCGCTGAAGTCCGCCACCCCCAAAACAATAGCCGTGAATATCAGGGGAATTATGATCATGAATATCAAACGGAGAAAAACCTGCCCCAGGGGGTATGAAACGTTCGATACCACCCACTGTATTCCTGGACTTCCGCTGAAGAAGAAGTTGCAGAGAAGCCCTGCCAATAAACCCGCAGCAAGTCCCATAAATATTTTAACGTGAAGCGAAAGTTTTTCTCTTTTCATTTTCCCTTCCGGCGTAAAACAACAGAAAAATAGATTATTTTTGGCCTGAACAAGTTAATGAAATAAATGTTAAATTGCCGATGCCATTTTTTAGGATTAAGCTCATTTTTGCCACGCAGGCATCATTATACTTAAAACAAACCGGAGATAGATTGGCTGTAATTGCAATAGACCTTATTTCTACCGGCCTCACCAGTGCGGCCTTAGGAAATTCCGGCAAAGTCTTATACAAGGAAACGCTGAGTATTGAAGGCTTAAAAGGAACTGAAGTAAGCCGCCTCATTAAAGGCCAGATAACAAAAATATTAAACATCTTTAAGAACAGGCCCATTCAGATAAAATCCGCCGGCATCTCTGTGCCTGGCATATATAATTCAAAAACAGGCTGCGTCTGGGCTCCAAATATTGAAGGATGGGATGAATATCCTCTTAAGCAGGATATGAAACCATTCCTTATCGAGCACGGCGTGAACGTCAAGATAGCTAACAACAGAACGTGCTACATCCTGGGCGAAATGTGGCTTGGAGCCGCACAGAAGTCCAGAAATGCCATTTACCTTTCAATCGGCAAGGGTATCGGTGCAGGCATTCTTGTAGATGGCAACGTCCTTCACGGCTTCAACGACGGCGTCGGCGCCGCAGGCTGGCTCGCCCTCAGCGATTCGTTCCATCCGGAGTTTAAGCTCCGCGGCAGCTTCGAGTACCTCGCCTCCGGAAGAGGCATACTTAATTCAACCAGGGCTTTGCTTTCAAAGAAAAAGGATTCCATGGGCATTCTTGCGCAGAAAAACCCCGATGAGATTACACTGATGGACATATTTGAGGCTTACAGGCAGAAAGATCCGACCGCAAAGAAAGTGCTTCAGCAGAGCAGAAAGTACTGGGGCATGGCTGCTGCAAACCTGATCAGCCTTTTTAACCCCGAACTGATCATCTTCGGAGGCTCCTTATTCGGACCGGCACAGCAGTTCCTGGATGAAATTAAGGCCGAGACCGCCCGGTGGGCTCAGCCTCTTTTCATGAAAAACGTCAAAATCCTCGGCTCACAGCTCGGATCTAACGCCGGACTAATTGGGGCGGGACACCTGGCAATGAAAAAGTTTTAATTATTTATGCAGAAAATGTCAATATGTTTTTTAAAGAAAATAATACTTGCATGTTTCTTTTTCATTCTGATAAATTGCATTTGTAATTTCTGAAAGATAACCAGTCAAATGGAATTTAATCAGATAGCATAAAATCTTATAAGTATTTTCAGGAGATAAGAAATGTCATTAGCAAAGCAGTGGTTAGATAATGCAAGAGCCGTAATGGGGAACATAGAAACGACTCAGATGGAAAATATTAGAAAAGCAGCAGAGGCTATGGCCGATTCTATAGAAAAAGGTCGCTGGGTTCATACTTTCGGCTGCGGACACGCTACGATCCCAATCCAGGAAATGTACCCGAGAATCGGCGGATTCGTCGGCTTCCACCCTATGGTTGAACTCCCACTTGGATTCTTCACACACATCGTTGGCGAAATGGGCGTGCATCAGTTTGTATTCCTGGAAAGAGTTGAAGGCTACGGCGTTGAAATCATGAAAAGCTACAACTTCAGCCCTGATGACTGCATGTGGATATTCTCACATTCAGGCATTAATAACGTTAATATCGATATCGCTTTCGAAGCCAAAAAACGCGGCATGAAGGTTATCGTTTACGGATCGGCTGCCGCTGCAAAGGGGAAAAAGACCAGGCACTCATCCGGCAAGACCATATTTGATATTGCCGATATTGTAGTCGATTCATGCGCTCCAATTGAAGATGCTTCAGTTGTACTGAAAGACCACCAGGATAAGATCGGACCTCTTTCTACAATGGCTTTTGTTACAACCGTTTGGATGACAATTACTACTGTAGCTGAAATACTCGCTGACCGCGGTGTTAAACTCTATATTCACCCGTCTCACAACGTACCGGGCGACACAACAGCAAAGGATAGACTTGCTGATGCCCTCTCAGAGTACAAGAAAAGAGTAGCCGGAGTGTAAAACTTCCTATATTAAAGGTACTATTAGGAATAGTAATAAAGGCGGGTTCATCTACGACCCGCCTTTTTCTTTATCTGAAACTCATTTTTCCCTAATCCTGCTTTCGCCCCGGATTATAATAACCCAGGCACGCCCGGAAAAGCACCCGGATTAGCTCCAGGTTGCCCTTTAGACTGCTTATCTTTGTCGGAACCTTCCCTTCGGGGTATTTCCTCACAGTCGGAATCTCCATGCAGCGGTAGCCAAGCCCTGGAACCCTGTATGACAGATAGGCCAGGAGTTCATAGCCTTGAAACACATCTCTGAATATCGAAAGCCTCGAATCCAGGAGCATCCTGCGGCTGTATGCCCTGAAGCCCTGAGTGGTATCCGTCCAGTGAAATCCCGAAGAAATGCTCAGTAACGGGGCATGAAGCAGCCTGACGGCTAAATACCTGCTTTTAGGCGTATTTTCCTCCATGCCGCCCGGAATAAAACGCGATGCCTGTACAAAATCCACCCCCTCTTCAAGCGCCCCGATAAAGCGTTCTATTGCCCCAGGGTCGTCTTTGTCGTTGCCGTCAATTGTAACAATTCCCCTGTAGCCCTCCTCCAGCGCAAAATAGTATGCACAGCGCAGCTGAGAGCTAAGCTTACCGGGACCCGTTTTTACCAGAAGCCCTTTTACACCTTTTTCCTGAAGGTAGCCTTTGTCCAGTGAGCCGTCCGTGCTCCCGGAATCAACGATAATTATATCGGCCAGCTTAGGAATGTTCTTTTCCGCCATCTTGTAAAGAAGCTTTCTTATACGGATCCCCTCGTTTATGACGGGAATTACAACACACCAGTCGCGATCTTTCTTCCCATAAAATGATATTTCAAATGAAGGCACCTGCCACTTTTTGCGGGCCTCAGCACTAATTTCTGTCGTCATCTTTTACAAATAATATTTTTTTGCAACCATTAAAGCCTTTTTTACTGCTGACAGCGCGGGCTCATTTTTCTGCCTCAGCATTTCAACGGTAACAGCCTTATCCGGCAGATAGGCCTTCAGTGCAGAAGAAAAAGCCCCGTGATCTGCCTTCCCCTCACCAAGCGTAACCAAATCAGGCTCACTTAAATGCACGTGGCCTATTAAGCCTCTGAAGTTCTTCGCAATCTGAACGGGATCTTCACTGTTTATTGCAACTGCACCCGAATCCAGCTGCATTAGTATTGAACTATTCGACACGTCTTTTACCATCTGTGCCGTTTCGGCACTCGTAGTCATGAAGTTGGAGCCGTAGCAGGCGGGATTTGCCTCCAGACAGAACGTGACGCCGTAGCCTTCGGCAATTTCACCAAGGCGCCTGAAAAAACTCACGGCAGACTCCTGTGCCTTTTCGTCACTTAACGAGGCCCGGTCGCGGTTCTTTGGAGAACCGAAAACAAGCTTATCGGCCCCAAGTATACTTCCAATGCGGGAGATTTGGGAAAGATGCCTTAGCATTAAGGCCTGAATCTTTTCATCCGAAAACATATTCAGCCCGCTGGTTCCGAACATAAGCGACTGCATGCCAATAATTGAAATCCCCCTTTCACCCCACCAGTTTTTTACGCGCTCAATTTCTTCTTTGGAGGCCAGGGCGGGATCAGGAAAATATTTCCCTGGCGCAACATCAATCGCATCGATTGAAAGGCTCTTAAGAACGCCCGAAATATCTTCGTCTTCTTCCCGATTCCAGGCAAGATTTGAAATAGATATTCTCATTTCAGGTCCCCTTCCCTTCTTAACGCAAGCGGCTCCGACTGTGCGTATGCCCTTATTGCCAGAATGCTTTCACGTTTGCTGTATTGATAGAATCCTTTGCCCCCGAAGAGCCCGGCATAGTCACTCCTGAAGTCATAACGCGCCGGAGTGCCTGCAGCTAGCTGATGGAAGGACATTCCAAAACAGGCCTCCGCAATTTCCGACACACCTAGCGGTTCTGCCGTCAGGTGAAGAAGCTTCAGCTTGCTTTCAATTGCAAGTTTAATATCCGCCCACAGGTTTACCATTGGATAAAACTGGAAAAGCCCGCGACTGTCAATTGCATGAAGGTTGTTGCCGTTCCTGAAGTCGAATATCACGTTCTTCCTCAGGCCCGGCCCAACAAGACCCGGCAGCCTGATAATCAGGTAATCCTTAAAATGCTCTTCTACAAATTTTTCCAGCATCCGGCGGTGAAGCCCGTAAGGATGCAATCCTTCTTCTTTGACTCCTGTTTTTTCACTTACCCCATGTGGATCGTTAAAGACGTCAACGGTGCTTATTAAAATGAATTTCCCGCAGTCAATTGTTGCAAGGTGACTTATAAGGTTTTCAATATTCTTCAGGTCCTCCCCGGGCTCCTTGTTGGCAATCCACTTCTTTGCCGGGGCGGCAGCACAGACTACAAGGTCAAAGGCTTTTGAAGTAATTTCCCCTATGTTAGAGGACCGGTAAAGATTTTCAAAGACGTGCTGCCTTAAAAGGCTTGAACCTACGTAACCCGAATATCCTATGAGTGCATTTTTCATATTTCTGCTACTTCCCTACTACAAAATATTGGTCAATGCGACGGCAATCCCGGTAACTAAGCTGAATGTATTTATAAACCTCGGGCAGGCGGCTTTGCATGCTCCTTCCGTCAACTTTCATGTACTGGTCATCTTCCATGTTAAACACCACAACAGAAAGCGAATCGCCTTTTACCTGCCTCAAGTAATTTTTCTCCTCATTTTTGCAGACATAAATTGCATATGGGTATTTTGTCGCAAATTTCTTTTTACTCAGGAATGTAAGCACCCCGTCGTTTACCCATCCCAGTACCACCCGGTCCTTTGACCGGCTGAGTGCATTACTCATGTTTATAATATCCCCGGCAACAACCTCGCTGTTATTTGCAGGCTTAAAAACGTTCCTTGCAAACTTTCCGTAACCGACAAGGCTTTCATTAAATACAAAAAAGCAGCTTAATAAAAGAAGCACAAGGAAATAAACTCTGTAGACTCCCCCGGCATTTTTGAAAGAATTATAAAAGTTAAACGAAACCACCGGCTGATCTGAAGAAATTCTTCCTGCCGTCAAATAGAACATCAGCAGTATCGACGGCCAGAACGACGCCCTGAGGTGGGGTATGTCCGGCCTGTTTGAAGTCCCTTTAAGTAAAATTAGCTGTACTGCCATAATGGCAAGAACCAGGAATGCTTCTTTCTTATTTTTATAAAATTTTTCCTTTATAGCAATTACCACCGTAAGAACTGCAAAGGCCAGTATGCAAAAAATTGACAGCATACCGCCTAACCCGTAGGCTGGCACTTTCCCCCAGATTTCAGCCGAGTGCTGAACCCAGTAGACTGCATTCTCCAGGTTTGCAGTAATGGGCCCGAATACTCTCGTCATGCCTATTATTCCCAGGCTCAGGCTGAAAACTATGAATGTCAGAAAAGCATCGGCCGTTTTTTTATTTAATATTATGCCCATAAGTACTAGGAAAAAGAAAGCCAGCGTCATTATTCCGCGGTCATAGCACCAGAAGAAACTTATTGCAGTAAGTATGCCTCCGGAAATTAGAAATAGACGGGAGTATAGACTATTATTACCTTCCTCAGAGAAGATATAATTTGTAAAGGCCCAGATGCTTGCAATAAGAAACAGGTCCCTCGGACCCAGGAAGGCATCGTGAACGTCCAGGGGTTTTGAATTAAAGCCCGGAGCAAGCAGGAAGAATATTAAAACGGCCAAAGCCATCAAGAAAGCCTTCTGACGGGTCTTCGAAGTCAGCAAGTAAATTATGTCCAGAAACAGCACCCAGCACGCCCAGGTTGCCGCAGTGTTCAATATTCTTGTAGCTACAATTGCGTGATCGCCGCCGTAGATGAACAGTGAAATGATGCCGGGGATATAATCCATTGCCCCGTGCATTAAAAGCGGAAAGACCAACGACTGTCCCTTATAGAACGCCGTTATATTCCACAGCAGCCCCAGGTATTCCCCTTCGTGGAAGCTGTAATCGCTGCTTGCAATCAGATATGTAATATCGCTCGAAAAGGCAATTAGTCCGGCTAGAATGGAAAAAATTAAAATTCGGTGCTCTTTAAGCGAGAACTTAAAAGTACCCTTATGCATCAGACCCCTCTTTTAAGTTTCAAAATCTGCAAAGGCCTAAGCCCCTGTTTGTGCCTGCCCCTATTTAATTATTTTTATCTGTCTCTTCCAGTCTGCACGTAGTTTTTTCCGCTTCCCATGGAATCCTTAAAGACGTTAATCCTGCTGCTATTGACCATAAGAGAGCTGTTTTTTTCAAAGACGACCGAATAGTCGGCCCTTTCACTGTGCTCATCCAAAAGCCTTCCGATGTACTCTCCAAAGAAGGCCATCATGATAAACTGTATCATAAAAAGTGTGGACATGAAAAGGATTGTAGTAGTCCAGCCTTCAATTACCCTGCTTTTTACCAGGTGTATAAGAAGGCTGTAGAGTGAAAAGATAAAAGCACAAAGGCTTCCCAGAAGCCCCAGCCCCGACATCCACCTTAAGGGACGCAAGGAGTTAAAAACCATAAGCCTCAGGAGGCTTCTGACTCCTGCAAAAAGCGAATGTGAACTCACACGATGAAAATCCGGCATGAGTCTGTAATTGTATGCTGCTTGCGGAAAACCGGTCTTCTGAATTCTCATGGAAAGCTGGTGATAAAACCTGCCCGTTCTGGTCACCGAGTTTACGGCTCTTCTGCTTAAGCACCTGAGATGCGTTGCGTCGCGCGGCAGCGAATAGTCAACTAAGCTCAAGATCCTCTTCGATACTGAACGGAAAATTCTGTAGGCCTTAGTTCCCGGCTGCATGGCAACGCCTACCACGACGTCAAAGCCCGACTTGCATTTAACTACCGTATCCTGAATGACGTGCACCGGGTCTGCCTCAGGGTCGAACATTACTACAAAGTCGCCGATTGCGTTCTCCAGGGCAGCCGCCCAGGCCACGTCCTCCTCGACACGCGCTGTAAGCTGTATATAACGCAGGCATGGAACGCTTTGAAGTACGCTTTCATCTTTGCGGCTGAAAGTTGTCGTCCCTCCCTGTCCCACAATAACAATCTCATAATCTGTGTAGCTGGAATCCAGGTACTGCTGAATGCCATGCAGCTTACTTTCATGATCTGAAAGAGGCGGGCTTATCACCACTGCAACAGAAACAAAAATATCGTCTTTCAATTAAATGCTCCTCTGATAAATGCTCTTTCCACGGGGATTTATGACAGAAGGTTATTGTTCCCTACGGCCTCAATTACGTCATAAACATTATCTATTTTGCCGCCCATTATGCAGTGATAACCTTTCAATCCATGGTCGGGCAGAAACAGAATCGGGCGGGAATCATTCGACTCGCTGCGCGGCAGTACGGTCTTAATTTCCCAGAGAGATTCCTGATACCTGCATTCTGAAAGTACTGGCATATAACGCTCGGCATCCTTCTGCATGTGGTGCCAGGCACTTGAGTGAATTGAAAGATTCTGGTCCCTAAAGCCGTAATCCATCCCCGGCACATCCTGCCATTCCAAATGCGGGGTGTAGCGTACGTGGCTGAAGGAATGAAGGACCGTAGGCGGGAAGGGCATTATGGAAAAAAATGGCCCGCACATGACGGTTATACCTACCGACTTCAGCTCTTCGGGAACATCAACCAGGCAGATCTCCGTCAGCTCGTGCTTGAGCGGCACCATCTCCAGTCCCGAATTTCTATTCACGTAGTTGATTTGTGAATACGTGCAGTTAAAAACTTCATCTGCCTTTAGGCTCCGGCTTTCAAGAGACTCCTTATCCAGCAGGGTTACCTTCAGGCCTTCCCCACCCTCGCTACTTATACTCTCAACCGACGTACCGAGCACGCAGTTTACCTTGAGAGAATCTAGCCTTTCTTTCATCAGGTCGCGGAGCTTGACTGCGTTGAAGGCATATTCAACCACAGAAAAGCAATCCTCGATCAGAGCCGGGTTTACTAGAGCCCTGATCTGCCTCGGAGCCGGCTCGCAGGGTGCGCCAATTCGTTCACAGAACTCAAGAAACTGCCTGGCTGAAATTTTGCCCAGTGCTTTACCTATAAGGTAATATTTCCTGAAATCTGAAACAATGCAGCCTGGAAACTCAGCTACAAACCTTGGAAACGATATCCTAGAGCGCATGGCGGTCAGTATGCTGCGCGGATAGTGATATCCATTGTGCACGCGTGCCTGATTGTTGAAAGAGGCCCTCGACATGAACTGATTTTCCTTTTCAACCAGGTAGACTTGAGAACCTTTACGGGCCAGGTGGTTTGCTATGTACATGCCAAAAAAACCGCCGCCGATGACTAGTGAAGTTTTTCCCATTTCTCAGACCACTGCCAGCGAACTGTTATCAATATATTTTGCTTCATAAATTAAATAAATGGTCATTTGATTGCAAATGTTTCATTCCGTCCTCTTCGACCTGAATGGTGGAATAAATATCCCATCAGTAATGGAGCGTTTTCCTGGACCTGCAATATTTTTCATTTGCAATAGGAATGCATATCAAATTTTATTCATGCTTTATGCATATATATGCATCTAATGAGAAATTTTATGTATAATAATGCAATTATTAATTTGACAAATCTGTATAAACATCATATTTTTATGTATATGAAATTCAGACACATACATATTGAAAAAACTTCACTTTCTTTAAGCAAGCATTCCTGGATCCGTCTCTTACGACGACCTGTCAGGGCCTGACACTAAAGCTTACTCATATATTCTTTAATACTATCGTTTTTACATATTTACTTTTATTACTATCAGGAGAATAGATTCTTAATGATTTCTATTGGCATTATTGGCGGCAGCGGTTACGCAGGGAAAAAATTGGTTGAGATTTTAACTCAGCACCCTTTCGTAAAAGAGCTCACAATCTATGGCAACTCTACGGCCGGACAGCAGCTTTATTCGGTCTTCCCCGACCTGGCCGGAAAGACACCCGACTGCACCATTGTTTCGGCTGAAAACGTCTCTTTTGAGCACGACCTTTATTTTCTTTCCCTTCCACACGGACAGGCACTGAAATTTATCCCTGCCCTCATCGAAAACGGGAAAAAGGCAATTGACCTGGGAGGAGATTACAGGCTGGATACGCCTGAAATATATGAAAAGTGGTACAAGTTAAAACATACTTCCCCAATGCTCCTTAAAGAAAAGATCTATGGACTTGCTGATTTTATTGACAGCAATTACGACGGAGTCAGCCTGATTGCAAACCCGGGTTGCTACCCGACGGCAACACTGCTCTCGCTGCTTCCATTTACTTCAAGGTTCGCCGAGGATATAGTGTCTGTAAGTACAGTTGCTTACTCCGGAACAAGCGGTGCGGGAAAAACTCCAAAGGCTGAAATGCTCATGTCTGAGATGCATGGCAACGTAAGAGCCTACAACGTCAACGCCCACCGCCACCAGCCCGAAGTGCTGCAGATGCTGAATAAAAACGGTTTTGACTCCCCGTATTCTTTTACAACGCACCTCCTTCCAGTTGCAACGGGAATTTATGCAACTTCTTCAATTCACCTGAAGAAGGACATTTCTGAAAGCGAGGTCATCGGCTTATACGAGAAGAAGTACGGTAATTCTAATTTTGTAAGAATGCGCAGCCTTCCGCCAAACCTCAACTGGGTGGTCGGAACAAATTTCTGCGACATAAATGTATCGGTTTCAAACAGGGTTGCCGTCATCACTTCTACGATCGACAACCTGGTAAAGGGCGCTGCCGGACAGGCAGTGCAGAACATGAACAAATTATTTCACTTGGATGAAAGACTTGGCTTATTACACACGGGAGAAAAAAATGTATCAATTTATTGAAAATGGAACTGTAACGAGTGTCAGCGGCTTTAAGGCCGCGGGAATACACTGCGGCATCAAGAAAAAGAAAAAAGACCTTGCGCTCATATATTCTGAACTTCCCTGCAGCGCAGCTGGAACATTTACCATAAATAAAGTTAAAGCCGCACCGCTTCTTATTTCAAAAAAAGCCATCAGCGGCAAGAAAACAGTGAAGGCCGTCCTGGTCAATTCCGGCAACGCAAATGCATGCACCGGCTCTGAAGGCTATAATGACGCAAAAATTACGCGGAAACACTGCGCAGAACTGCTCGGAATTAAGCCCTCTGAAGTGCTCGTAAGCTCAACCGGCGTAATCGGAAAAAGACTCCCCATGGATACATTCCTCCAGGGCATCAACAAAATTGTTCCGCACCTTTCTGAAGAAGGTGGACTCGATGCGGCGCAGGCAATAATGACTACCGACAAGAAAATGAAATCTTACGCACTCAAGGTTAAACTTGAAGGCGGCTCGGTTAAGATCGGCGCCATCTGCAAGGGCAGCGGAATGATCATGCCTAACATGGCAACAATGCTTGCCTTCATTACAACCGACGCCAAGGTCAGCCAGGCAACTCTTCAGAAGATCCTGAAGAAATCGGTCCAGAATTCTTTCAACAAAATCTCGGTCGACGGCGAGACCAGCACAAACGACATGGTGGTACTCCTTGCCAACGGGCAATCTGAAATCAGCATCAAGGCAGGATCAAAAAATGAAAGCTTGTTCCAGGAAGCCCTGGACGCCCTGACACAAAAGATGGCCAGGACAATCGCCTCCGACGGCGAAGGCGCAACAAAACTCATAACGGTCAACGTTACCGGCGCCAAAACCGATAAGGATGCAAACCTCGTCGGTAAGTCTGTCGCTAATTCGGCACTCGTGAAAACTGCAATGTACGGACGCGATGCCAACTGGGGCAGAATAATGTCTGCTGCCGGAATGAGCGGCGCAAAGCTCGACCCCGAGAAAATGAGCATCAGCTTCGCTAACGTACCTGTACTCCTTCCAGGATACAAGATCGTTCTTGACGAGGCTGCCGCACTGGAAGTGCTCTCTAAGGATGAGGTCGAAATTAACATCAACCTCGCATCGGGCAAAAAATCATCCACCTGGTGGACATGCGACTTTACGGAAGAATATATTAAAATTAACGCGGACTATAGGACATAAGGAGAGACAAAATGAAGATAGCTGTCTTAAAAATTAGCGGAAAAGCATTAAATGACGTGCTTAGCGATGAGGCATGGATTAACTCCATTCAATCCCTTCAGAAAAGTTACGATGGCGTTGTAATTGTACACGGTGCCGGAAGGACAATTTCAGAATGGTCCTCCGCCCTTGGTCTTGAAGTCAAATTCCATAACGGACAGAGGGTAACCTCTGCCGGCATTATGGAAGTCGTTGCTGCCGTTCAGGCCGGCGTCCTGAACGCTAAGATCGTCAGCAGGCTCATTACTGCCGGTATCAATGCCGTGGGACTTACCGGTATAGACAGAAATACCTTCGTCGCAGAAAACGTGAATAAGGACCTTGGTTTTGTCGGCATTCCAAGAAAGGTCAATTCAACTACATGGATCGATGAGCTCTTAAATAAAAACATTGTGCCCGTATTCTCCAGCGTATGCCGCGACTTTCAGGGCAACCTAATGAACGTAAACGCCGACTTCTTTACAGAAATTCTTGCCGAGTCACTCCTGGCCGATTCAGTTTTCTTTGTCTCGGACGTGCAGGGCGTTAAACTCGGCGGCTCGTACCAGGCGCTGATTGACGAGGGCAGAATTGCCCAGGGCATCAGCGATGGCGAAATTACAGACGGAATGATCCCAAAGCTCAATAGCTGCGTGGAATTATTAAACAAAGGAATTAATAA
This sequence comes from Ignavibacteria bacterium, assembly GCA_025612245.1. GTDB lineage: Bacteria > Bacteroidota > Ignavibacteria > Ignavibacteriales > SURF-24 > JAAXKN01. Next base: position 191,574 of record JAAXKQ010000004.1, on the reverse strand, counting down.
AATTTGGATCGGATCAAAGAATCCCGAGGAGATGATAAATGAGAACAACGGCACTGCGGGCGGTAGCGGAACCTGGGTCGTCCACCATTCAGCCTGAAAATACAAAAGATAAACAGCATAATAATCATAAACCGGCAGACTCAAAAGCCTTAATGCAGAATTATTCACGTTACCCCGTGGAATTTGCCAAAGGCAGCGGCGCTTACCTCTGGGATACACAGGGCAGACAGTACCTCGACTTCCTGAGCGGAATTGCAGTTACGGGTTTCGGACACAACCACCCCGTCATCAAGAAAGCAGTCGAGGACCAGCTGAATAACCTCTGGCACGTATCAAATTTGTTTGAGTCTTCAGGCCAGGAATCGCTTGCCTCCAGACTCGCCGAAAACTCCGGCTTAAGCCAGGTGTTTTTCTGCAACTCGGGTACAGAGGCTAATGAAGCCGCAATCAAGTTTGCAAGAAAATGGGGTAAAGGCAGAAGCCACATCATTACTGCCGTAGGAGGCTTCCACGGAAGAACCATGGGAAGCATGTCTGCTACCGGACAGTACAAGGTATGGGACGGGTTCCAGCCGCTCACTCCGGGCTTCAGCTACCTGCCCTTCGGCGATTCCAGCGTGCTTGAGGATGCATACGACAGAAACCTCGTGGCCATAATGGTTGAACCTATTCAGGGCGAAAGCGGCATTGTTGTTCCCCCTAAGGGCTACCTCAAAAGCCTCAGGGAGTTCTGCGACAAGCACGACCTGCTTCTAATCTTTGACGAGGTACAGACCGGTATGGGAAGAACGGGAAAATTCTTTGCCCACCAGTGGGAAGAAGTAAAACCCGATATTATCACCCTGGCAAAGGGCATTGCAAACGGCATCCCTCTTGGAGCCGCTATCTGCTCTGAAAAAGTTGCAAAGGAAATTACCCCCGGCTGCCACGGATCTACTTTCGGCGGCAACCCACTGGCAGTTGCGGCTGCAAATGCTGTGGTAAACATGCTGGATCAGGAAACACTCCTTAAGGTCGAACGCCTGGGTAATATGCTCATGAACGCAATAGAAAAATTAAACATCGACTCCATCAAGGAAATCCGGGGCAAAGGCCTCCTGATTGGCCTCGAACTTGCCGAGGGCGTCTCTGCCAAGGCCGCGGCCAGGAAGCTCCTTGAAAAGGGGGTTCTTGTCGGTACTTCGGGCGATACGGTAATAAGAATCCTTCCGCCGTTTATAATTTCTATGGAAGAGATTCTTGCATTTACACAAACTCTTAAAGAAGTACTGAACGCATAGGAAATTTTATAACACTTTCTGGTAAACATTATGTCTGCAAAACTTAAAAGACAGAACAGAATTAAAGAAATACTCAACAACAAATTCATCTCCAATCACGAAGACATGCTCAAGCTGCTTCTTAAGGAGGATATAAATATAACACAGGCTACTTTAAGCCGCGACTTTGCAGAGCTTGGAGTAATACGTACTTTTACGGATCAGGGCACGCGTTATGTCCTTAACCTTTATGAATCGGGCAAACAGATTGCCCGACTGATTGGATTTGAAATCCTGAGCGTTGAACACAACGAATCGATGATTGTCATCCGTACGCTTGCCGGCAGGGCTCAGGGCGTGGCTCACTATATAGACCGCCTTAACCGTGTTGAAATTCTGGGCACCGTGGGCGGAGACGATACGGTAATTGTAATTCCAAATTCACATAAAAACGTAGATAAAGTTGTTGCACTGATAAAGAATATGATGATGCAGCAGCCTGACTTTAAACTTAAATAGGGAGAATAGATCAATTGGCTAAGAAGAAAATTGTAGTAGCGTATTCAGGTGGCCTGGATACTTCCGTAATGGTTAAATGGCTGAATGATAAATATGACGCCGAGATAATTACAGCAACTGGAAACCTGGGTCAGCGCTCGGAACTGGAAGGCCTGGAAGAAAAAGCCCTGAAAACCGGCGCCGTTAAAGCAGTCATCAAAGACCTCAGAGAGGAATTTCTTACAGAGTATGTTTGGAAAGCACTCAAGGCAGGCGCTCTTTACGAAGGAGTTTACCCTATGGCTTGCGCTATCGGACGCCCGCTTCTGGCAAAAATGCTCGTCGATATTGCCCGTCAGGAAGGCGCCGATGCCGTCTCTCACGGCTGCACTGGAAAAGGAAACGATCAGGTAAGAATGGAAGTCGGCGTTCAGACCTTGTGCCCCGGACTTGAAATCATAGCCCCGCTGCGCGATTGGGAATTCAAGAGCCGTGAAGAGGAAATTGACTATGCAATAAAAAACAATATACCTGTTAAGGTTACAAAGTCTTCACCTTACTCAATTGATGAAAACCTCTTTGGAATTGCAATTGAATGCGGCGTTCTGGAAGATCCTACGGTTGCTCCGCCTGAAGATGCATACCAGATCACTACAAGCCCGAAAAATGCTCCTGAAACACCGGAGGCAGTAACAATTACTTTTGAAAAAGGCGTTCCGGTTGCATTAAACGGCCAGAAGCTCGGTGCTATCGAACTCGTCGAAAAACTTAACCTCATCGGCGGCAGAAACGGCGCCGGAAGAATGGACCAGATCGAAAACCGCGTCGTTGGAATTAAGTCGCGCGAGATCTATGAAGCCCCTGCAGCCGTAATACTGCACAAGGCACACAACGAATTAGAAAAGCTCATACTCGACAAAGAAACCTTCAGATACAAGCAGGACGTTGCAAACAGGGTCGCTAACCTCATATACGACGGACTCTGGTTCAGCCCGCTTTTTGACGCTCTTATGGCTTTTGTCGACTCAACACAGGAAACACTTTCAGGCGACGTAAAGCTCGAACTCTACAAAGGCGGCATTAAGGTTCTTTCAAGAAGCTCAAACTACAGCCTCTACAGCGTTGAACTGGCTACTTACACCGACCAGGATCAGTTCGACCACAAGTCAAGCGGCGGCTTCATGAAAATTTACGGCCTGCCTTATAAGACCCTCACACAGGTCAAACAGTCGGCTTCAAAGAAGGAAGTGGCCTGATGCTTTGGGGCGGAAGATTTAAGGATAAGCTGGATCAGGCTGCAATGAAGTTCTCCTCTTCTCTCAGCTTCGATAAAAACCTGACACTTGAGGATATACAGGGCAGCCGGGCTCACGCCAAAATGCTTTGCTCAATTGGAATACTGACTGCCGGCGAGCTTGCACAGATCAGCAATGGACTGGCACAAATTGAAGCCGAATGGTCACAGGGCTCCTGGAATCCGGATGAAAACGTCTTCGAGGACATCCATTCGGCAATTGAAGCCAGGCTTGGCGAGATAATTGGCGCTACGGCAGGTAAGCTTCACACGGGGCGCAGCAGAAACGACCAGATTGCAACTGCAATGAGGCTCTGGATCATGAAAGCCTGCAGGGAGGTCGTAAGCAACATTCAACTCTTCCAGTCCTCCCTGGTTGAACTTGCTTCCGCCCACACCCGGACGCTCATTCCGGGCTATACGCACCTTCAGAGGGCTCAGCCTGTCTCTTTTGCATTCCACCTCCTGGCCTACGTGGAAATGCTCGAAAGAGATAAAAACAGGTTTGAATTTGCCCTTGCCGGGGCAAACAAGCTTCCCCTGGGCTCAGGCGCCCTTGCCGGATCGACACTTCCTCTGGACAGGCATCTTACGACTGAGCTCCTGGGCTTTGAGGAGCCGTGCAGAAACGCACTCGATGCGGTTTCCGACAGGGATTTTCTTCTGGACTTTCTGAATGCCTGCTCTACAGGAATGATGCACTTAAGCCGCCTTGCCGAGGAGATTGTCCTTTGGTCTACTTCCGAATGGAAATTCATCAGGCTTTCGGATAAATATTCCACGGGCTCTTCTTTAATGCCGCAGAAAAAAAATCCCGACATGGCCGAGCTTACACGGGGTAAATCCGGACGGGTCTTCGGCAACCAGGTTTCTCTTCTTGCAACATTGAAGGGACTTCCTTTGAGCTACAACCGCGACCTGCAGGAGGATAAGGAACCCGTATTCGATTCCTACGAGACATACCTGCACAGTCTTCTCTTGGCTGGGAAAATGGTGGAAACAATGGAAGTCAACACCGCAAGATTTCCTGGTGAACTAAAAGGCGACTTCTCGCTTGCAACTGACCTGGCCGACTGGCTTGTAATGAAGGGAATCCCCTTCAGGGAGGCCCATAAGATTGTCGGGGAGCTCGTAAAGTATGCAGAGAATAAGGCAGTAAACTTTGAGAATATTTCAGTTGAAGAGATGAAGACGATAAACCCTGTTTTCGACGCCTCTGCGCTTGAATGCCTTAACATCAGTTCTGCCCTGGAAAGAAAGAAAACCTTCGGCTCACCGAACCCTGCGCTTGTTGAAGAACAGGTAAATTTCTGGAAGAAGAAATTAAACAGGTAATTAGAAATAATTATCTTTCAATATAGATCGATAAATGCCCGCCGGGGGTTTTTCCCCGCGCGGGCATTTCTGTTTTTACCCCCTTTAAGACAAATTCAGCCGTCCTTGCACTGAAATTTGATATTTATACCCTTATGAGCTATCTTTTAACTGAAAGAGGCTTATGTTGCACGGGAATTACCGGGGGCGTTTTTAATCAAATTTTAAGATTCTCCTTAGGGATATTTAAGAATCCGTTTTTACCTTAAATTAAAACCATTAAAGGAGGATCCCATGTTTGAAACATCGCACCTTCATCCGATGATAGTTCACTTCCCCATTGCATTGATCATAGTTGGATTTTTATTCGATGCAATCAGCCTTTTCGTAAAAAAGGAATTCTTCAGCACCGCGGGCTTTTACCTGCTTATACTTGGCACGCTCGGTGTAGTGGCAGCTTTTTTTTCCGGCACATCCGCCGGAAGCGGCATTACTGAGGCCGGAACACTTAAACAGGCCCTTGAAACACACGAGGGAGCCGCAGAGCTTGCACTCTGGCTCATGGTCATTACTGCTGTTGTAAGAATTGCCCTCGTGGCAACAAAAAAATACCAGGGCGGATTTAAGTACGCTGCACTGGTACTCTTCCTTCTGGGCGTTCTGGCAATTGCCAGGACCGGGTACTACGGGGGTGACCTGGTATTCAGGCACGCTGCCGGCGTTCAGTTCAACCTTGGCTTTGATTCGGGTGCCGGAGATTCCGAAAAAGAATAAATGATCCTATAATCACGGAGCGTTGAACATTATGAGAGTCCTGGTTGTAGAAGATGAAAAAGGAATTGCTGAATTCCTGAAAGACGGCCTTGAAGAGGAATCCTTTGCCGTGGATGTTGCCTTGGAGGGCAGGTCGGGCCTCCGGATGGCAGAAGTGAACGACTACGACCTGATACTGCTGGACTGGATGCTCCCCGGAATAAGCGGAATTGAACTCTGCCGCCAGCTCCGCAAATCCAAAAGCCTCACACCCATTATTTTCCTTACGGCAAAAGATACAGCGCAGGATGCCGTCTTTGGGCTCGAAAGCGGGGCAAACGATTACATCCGCAAACCTTTCGAGTTCGAGGAGCTCCTGGCTCGCATCCGCGTGCAGCTAAGGCCTAAGGACAGCGAGGATTCTGTACTTAAGCTTGGCAGCATTGAACTTAACCCGGATACACACCAGGTCTTTAAGGGTTCAAAAGAAGTGCTATTGACACAGAAAGAGTTCGCACTTCTGGAATTCCTCATCAGGAATAAAGGAAAAGTCTGCACCAGGACCCGGATAATTGAACACGTATGGGATATCCACTTTGAGGCCGATACCTCGGTTATCGACGTCTATATTAACTTCCTCAGAAAAAAGCTCGACGAAGCTGGAAGCGGCAAAAGTTTTATTCATACCGTAAGAGGCGCAGGTTACATTGCACGTGAAGAATAACTTAAGTCTTAAGAACAGAATTGCTTTCTTTTTTATGATGGCAACGGCCGTACTGATTACATTACTCTTTACGACTATATATCTTGTCGTCTATAATACGGTCTTCAGCCACCTGGATTCGGACCTCGATGCCGAGTCGGTCGAAGTCCACAGGAATCTTGTCATACTCAACGACCGCTTTGTAATTACAAATTCAGATGAATGGATGGAAAAGGAGCACAGGCAGATAGAGGTAAACCCTACTTTCGTCCAGATAGTCGATATTAAAGGCAGCCTCATCAAAAAGACCGGCAACCTGCTTTACGGAAAACTGAAGTTCTATCCTGCCTTTAAGAATAAAACGTTTTTCGACGGCATGCTTTCAGGTGCCCCTATAAGGCAGGCGCAAATCCCTATTCAGAACCCCTCGGGCCTCACGCTTGGATATCTTATTATCGCAATTCCTCTTGAGGAATCGGCACTTGTCTTAAGAAACCTGCGCAACGTTTTATTCGTGGCAATTCCACTGGTACTGATATTCCTTTATTTTATCACAAAATTTATTGCGGGCAAGAGCATTTCCCCTATTAACACCGTAATTTCAACGGCTGAAAAGATCACAAAAGAAAATATCGACGAAAGAATTGAGCTCCCGCTTCACAAGGATGAGCTCTATACCCTTACATATACGATCAATAATCTTCTCGACCGCCTGCAGGATGCGGTCTTAAGGGAAAAGCAGTTTACTTCCGATGCCTCACATGAACTCCGCACCCCTCTTGCCGTAATAAAAGGCACGCTTGAGGTTTTAATAAGAAAGCCCAGGAGCACGGAACAGTACGAAGCAAAGATTAAATACTGCATTAGTGAAGTTAACCGCATGGCAAACCTGGTTGAACAGCTTTTAATGCTGGCACGATATGAGAGCGGAAAAATTCAGCCGCATACGCAGAAATTGAATATTGCCGAAACCCTGGAAAAGATAATCCTCAGAATGCAGCACCAGATAAATGCCAAAAGAATACCTGTAAGCTTTGAAAACAAAACACCCATCTTTGCAAATGCCGACCCGGCAATGCTGGAGATAATTCTGGAGAACATAATCTCCAACTCTATAAAGTATTCCGAAGAAGGCAAAGCCATAGAGATTACGCTCAAAAATGAAAATGGCAAAGCCGTCTGCATCATACGGGATTGCGGCATCGGGATAGAAAAAGAAGAAATTGAAAAAATTTTCGACCGTTTCTACCGCGTCGAAGAGTCGCACAGCTCACTTATCAGCGGAAACGGACTGGGACTTGCAATTGTAAAAAGGCTCTCAGACCTCCAGAAGCTCTTCCTTAATGTCGAAAGCCGGCCCGGAGAGGGCACCACATTCTCAATTTATTTTAATGGTTAAGCTATACCCTTATTTTAAGCAATTTTTAAGATTTCATTAACCTCCTTTTTAGGAAAACTGATATACTTAATTAAGTATTCAACAATATAAAAGGAGAAAAACCATGTTCAGAAAGTCTTTCGTAATGTTTATGGCCCTCGCCTTTGCAGCTTCACTTGCTTTCACCGTTAAACCGGAAAAAGTTTCAACCCTTACGGTCTCCAACCTCAAGGCTGCATTTGAAGGGGAAAGTACTGCAAGCGCCAAGTATGCTGCTTATGCAAAGAAAGCTAAGGAAGAAGGATACCCCAGAATTGCACTGTTGTTTGAAGCTGCCTCTCAGTCGGAGGCAATACACGCAAACAACCATAAATCGGCCCTTTCCGAAATGGGCCAGTCGGTTGAGAAAATAGCCCCGAAATTTGAAGTTAAGTCCACGAAGGAAAACCTTCAGGATGCAATCAAGGGTGAAACATACGAAGTTACTACCATGTACCCCGAGTTCATAAAAGCTTCAGCCGATGGCATAGAAAAAATTTCCCTTAATTATGCATACCTGACAGAAAAAAAGCACAAGGAAATGTACAGAAACGCCCTTGAGCAGCTTGAGGCTGGGAAAGAGGGCTCGCTTTCAGGAACATATGCCGTTTGCACTACCTGCGGAAATACATACGATGGGCCGGCGCCAAACAGGTGCGGCATCTCAATGACGCCAAAAGACAGGTTTAAGATTTTCAAGCTTTAGCTAAAAAAGGCATGGCTGATTCATTAGTATTCACAGCCATGCCTTAAAACATTTGCTTGGCTTTTTTAACTGAACATTATCCTGAATACAGAGCCCAGTCCCTTCTTACTCTCCACTTCAATCTTAAGATCATTCATTTCACAGTACTTTTTTACGAGCGCAAGGCCAAGCCCGTTTCCTTCATACTTTCTTGTATAGCCCTGCTCTTCCTGTGTAAAAGGCTTAAATAGGTTCGGCAGGTACTCCTCCGAAATCCCTATTCCCGTATCACGTACGCTCACAACTAAATCGTCACTTTCATTCCTTTCCACGCACATGCTGATCTTTCCCCTGTCCGTGTACTTAACCGCGTTGTTCACAAGATTATTGAATATCTGTCCTACAGTGTACTCATCTGCAAAGATCTTTACCTCCTGCTTGCCAGTTCTGTTTTCAAGCAAGAGCTCAATTCCTTTGTCCTTTGCCTGATGGCAGAATTCCATCTGAAGCTTTTCGAGCACGTCTTTCATCAGGTCAAATTTCCTGGGCATCAGTTCGTAGGTGCCGGTCTGAATTTCCGACATGTTAAGTATCAGATCCACCGTACGTATAATCCTCTTTCCTGCATTTCTTATGATGGAAAAGCTTGTCTGCAGATCCTCACTCAGCCTGCCGTCGAGCTCTTCTTCCAGGAGGCCAGAAAAACTAAGGACCGAATTTATAGGGCTGCGGATTTCATGCGACATCTGCGCCAGGAATTCCGATTTAAGCTTGTCCAACTTCTCAGCCCTTTCCTTGGCCTCAAGGAGCTCCTTTTCAGCCTCTTTGCGGCTCGTAATGTCGCGTGCGACACAGGTAAAAGAAAGGGGCTTCCCGCTTGAGTCGCAAACAAGCCCTGTGCTGAATTCCACCGGAAACTCATGCCCGTCCTTCCGTATAAATTTAGTTTCCACATTCCTCAGGCTGCCTTCTTTTAGGAGCTCAAGGAAACGTTTTTCAACCTCTCGCCTGTCGCCCGGGACTATCATATCCAGCGAGTTTTTTCCAATCAGATCTTCCGGTGAGACAAACCCCAGCATCTGCGCCGCCTGCTTATTGCAGGCCAGGATCCTTGAGTCAAGGTCAATAAGCGTTATGGCATCAGGAGAAAGTTCCACTAACGTCCTGAATTTCTTTTCCGAATCCTTCAGGGCCCTTTCAGCCAGCCTTCGCCTTTTCTCCTCCTTTATGATTGCCTCGGCTTTGACGGCATAATAAAGGTAGACCAGAATCCCGCTGATGAGTAGAATAATTATGGAGAGCCACTTAATTATGAACCCCCTCATTGCCCCAAGCACTTCTTTTTCAGGCGTTGAAACGATAATTGACCAGAACTGGTCGGCTATATGAACCGGAAGGTAAACGGCGTGCATTCTCACCTCGGAGCTGCCGCTTTTTGCGTCCGGACTGATCTTATAATACTCACCCGAACCGGTCTGCCCCTTGAGTATCTTTCTTATCATTGAAAGTGCCGTGGGAGAGTTCCTGAAGACTTCATAAACCGGCTTAAAGTTGTTTGCTGCAACAGAATCGTAGAGTATCGTTCCCTCATGACTTACAATCCACGCCGTACCGTGGTCGCGCACCTTAATGTCCTTCAGGAAATTTTTGCTCAGGTTTTCAAACGGAACAAGGACTGCAATTCCGCCTTTAAACCTGCCGTTCTGAAATACCGGCACATAATAGGCTACGCTCCTGTAGCCCTGGACTGCATTAAAAACGTCACTTAAAACATCTTTGCGGAACTTAAGGAATCTTTTAACGTGCTCCTGATAAGATATATTCCGGCCCATGAGAAAGCTGTTGTAAGGAGCCGTAAAAAGGACCCTCCCGGCGGAATCGATACGGGTTACGGCCATAATTTCATGCCTGTGGCTGAAATAAAAACGTGTAAGCAGCTCTTTTCCGTCCCGGTTCAAATTGGCAACTTCATCCTGGACGGAAAAATAACCCAGCTGGTCTTTGTAATGGTTAAAAAATGTCCGGATCCCGGTAGCAGCCTGCAGGGCATGAACATTCTGTTCTTTATTGAACTGCTTAACTGTTTCTTCCTTCACGTCGTAATAGGCGTCATAGAACAAGTATCCGCATACTACAATCATCAGGAATAAAAGCAGGAACTGTTTAATGTAGCCCATAAGTCTCTGATTTTGTTTACTTTTAGCAAATTTAGCAAAAAAACGATAAAAAATAAGTATTATTTTTCTAAAATAAAACCCGGCGGTTTGTTCCCGGAAGGCAATAAAAATGGCACGAAAAGATGCGAAAAGCCACTTAGCGCACACAAAAGACCCCGTACATTGGACCCGTCTTTAAGCCTTTCGTTTTAATAAATTCTTTATTTCTTTATTAGAAAAGTACAGCTTAAAGTACTGCTTAAAAGAGGCCGGCTTTTGCAAAACAGCAACACAAAATAACTTAGGTATGAAAAATCTAAACAGTGGTTTTATAAGGGTCCTTGTAATCTGGTATGCAGTATTTCAGATAGCACACCTTACCTTCCTGCTCAGGGCAGCACAATTGCTCATTCAATTTAAGATCTTTGTCTTTCCCGCTTCGCCTCCTATGAACGGATGGCACTGGCAGGCCGGGAACTTCCTGATTGGCATGGGAATTATGGACGCGCTGAACTGCCTGCTCACACTGGCCTTCATCTGGGGCTATTTTGCACATTCAAGATGGCGGCTTTTTGTGGGATTGCTGAATCTGAGCGTCCTCATGTACTCGGCCATAGTCTTTGCAATTGCCACAATTGCAGACGGGGCATGGATGCCAAATATGCTTGAATATTCGGCAATGGCCCTCGCCTTCATACCGGTTGTTATTCTTTTCATCGGCATCCTTGTCCTGGCCTTAAAAGGCAGATTCTATGAGTCTTATGGAGATGGACTGGATTTTGACTAAAAGAATTTTCAGCCTTCCCCACGGACTTCCCTTTTAAGCTTTTCTGCCTGAAGAAGAAAGATCCAGCTGCACCTTCCCTGTCCTTTTTAGTATTCCCCAGCCTACCAGTGTGCCTTTTATTGCTGCAATAAACGACTTGATAAGTACCCAGTACATGAGCTGCCGGTATAAAAACCTCTGCGGCAGTATGAGCCAGAGGCGCTTCAGCTTTTCTTTTTCAAACATAAATGCAACTGCAGCCGAAACAAAATCCAGTATGAGGAATAAGGCATAATAACCCAGCATCTGCTGCCAGTACCCGCCCAGAATTCCAAGCACCATCATCAGCTCTGCCAGGGGCGAGAAAAGAGGCAGTATAAAATGAAACAGGAGAATGTTCGGAAGCGCAATGAGCCCGAGATTCTTATATTTGTGGTTAAAAATTGCATCCCTGTGCTTCCAGAGGCTCTGCATAATTCCAAATGACCAGCGGAAGCGCTGACGCAAAAACATCCTTACGGTTTCAGGAGCTTCGGTATATGCCAGGGCGTGCTCGTTATACCTTATAATGTGCCCGTTTCTCAATAGCCTTATCGTTATGTCGCAATCCTCAGCCAGCGTATCGGAGGTAAAGCCTTCGGCCTCAAGTATGTCTTTTTTTCTGAAGGCTCCTATTGCACCCGGTACTACAGTAATTGCATTCAAAAGATCGAATGCCCGGCGGTCGAAATTCTGGCTCGTAATGTATTCAATTGACTGCCACTTCGTTAAAAAGTTGCGCTCGTTTCCTACCTTAACGTTACCTGCTACGGCGGCTATGTTCTCATCTTCCAGTATTGTTTTAACCAGCTCCGAAACGGCATCGGGCAGTAACTGCGTATCGGCATCAATGCAGACGACTACTTCTCCTCTTGCCTGTGCAAGGCCGTAGTTTAGTGCGGTTGCCTTTCCCCCGTTGGGCTTTGTAAATACCCTGACCTTGGAATCTTCCTTAAAGGCTTCACTTACCACTTTGTAGGTATCATCCCTGGAACCGTCGTCAACAAAAACAATTTCAAAACACGGGTAATTGCACCGCAATAGGTTTTTTACATTTTTAACCGCATGCACGGCTTCATTATATGCCGGAACAATGAGGCTTACTTCGGGCAGATCCTTTTTTAACACAGCCTTCTCACTATGCCTTTTATTCTTCTGCATTGCAGCAAATATTCCAACCAGTATCAGCCGGCCCAGCGCTAGTATAATTCCCAGAAAGAAGAGCGCAAAGATGGAGCGCGTAATCCAGTAAATAACCTCTGCAATTGACCAGTTTACCTTAGAAAGAAACACGTCTTTTGTATTTTTCAGAGCCGGCATCACATCATCGCGAGTTTTTCCGAGCAGACTTGCAACTGAAACAAACGTATACCCCCTGTCCTTAAAATATTTTATAATTTCCGGCAGCTCCTTTACAGTCTGAGAGCGGTCCCCGCCTGCGTCGTGCAGAAGTATGATGCTTCCAAAGCTTTCCTCCCTTTTAATTCTTGCCATAATTGAATCGGCCAAAACACCCTCCTGCCAGTCCAACGGGTCAATTGAGGCACCTACGGTATAGTAGTTCTCGTTTCTGGCTTCAATAATAGGAAGGATTTCCTGGATGTGCTCTGGTTCCGTGTCAGCGTCATAAGGCGGACGGAAGAGGACCGTCGAATGCCCTGTAATGCTTTCAATGAGTCGCCTCGTGGAATTCAGTTCAAAGCGCGTCCTTTCAAGGCTTGTTATTGCCAGGTTCGGATGCATGAAGGAATGGTTTCCTATCTCATGGCCTTCGTCGTACATCCTTTTTATGAGGCTGAGGTTGTTCTCGGCATTAACGCCGAGCACAAAAAAAGCGGCTGGGACGTGCTCGCGCTTCAGTATGTCCAGTATTGCCGGCGTATAACGCCTGTCGGGACCGTCGTCGAAGGTAAGCACAATAACCTTCTTTTCCGATTTTCCGAATTTTCTAATGAGAAAAGAAGAGGGCAGCTGTTCATAATTCTCCTCGGAAATCACCTGGTCGGCTTTATCGTATTCGATATTAATGATGCCCTTCTGAGGGGTTGAAACTATATCCAGTATTTCACCCTCGCCCTCAAAGTCGAGGCTTGTGGTATGATCAATTGTCTGCAGTTTCCCGGTGTCCAGCGGCTTACGGTTTAGTGAATCCAGCTTCAGGCTCTTATCGTAGAAAGTCCAAAGCCTCGGGTCCTCGCCCCCCAGGCGCCAGAGAGCTACTCCTGCAGTCCCGAAATCCTCTGCCGTCCTGATCAGGTTATAGCACGTTGCGGCATCGGTAAACCAGACCGTATGAGGCTCGTCGTTGTCGTCGTAATAGGTATAATCCAGGTTGTAATTATTGTTGTCAAAATCAATTTTCCCCTCAGATTCCTTGGCTCTTACGAGGGCTTCCTGATACGTAATATCCTCACCCTCGTCGCCCTGCGGCCAGTCGTATCCATAGGCTGGAATTCCCAGAATAATTTTCCCGGGTGAGGTTTCTTTCACTATCTTGTAAAGATTGTATTCCACCCATTTAATGTCTGCAATTGGACCGGGATTGCTGGCAGAATAATGAAGGTCGTATGCCATAGGGATGAGGTAATTATTGTAGTTCTGCAGCTGAGCGTAGTCGTAAGCCTCGTCACCAACCGGGACGTCCTGCGTTACAATGAGGCTTCGCCTGGAAAGCTCGTAGAAAAGTTCCTTCTGGAATTCCAGCATATTCGGCTTATCCTTTAGTTCCAGGTTCTCAAAGTCTATGTTCACGCCCTGAAACCTGTACCTTGAGAGTATGGATACGAGGCTCTGAATAAATTTCGTGCGGCGTTCCCTGGAGGAAATAATGCGTTCAACGTTTCCAGGGTTCCATTTCTCGTTAAAATAGTTTGAAACCATGGGAATTATCTTAACCTTATGGCTTTCCATCAGAGAAAGTGCACGGTAATCTATGTCCGATACTACCGTATCCGCATTATCCGGCACAAAAAGCCATTCGGGCATTACCATGTTCATCTTGTCTATATTGTCCCTGAGGGAGTAAAACGACTGTGCGTCCCAGTTCACGTAGAATCCGGCACGTATCTGGTCCGTTTTCACCAGGCTTTGCCTGTGGTTTTTATTATGGCCCGCTGAAACAAGCCTCATGAGCTCCTTGCGCGACTTATGGTAAAGCCTGTTTTCCTTGGTGGGAATTGTGGTAATATGCTCCGGGTTCAATACTTTCCTGTAGAGCTCATTCTGCTCGCGAAGCCTTGGCAGTGAGGCTCCGCTTTCGCTAATAATATCAACGCCAAGGGCAATGCCTGCCAGAAGCACTAAAACAATAATAAAGCGTATAGTTCCCTTGAAGGCTCTCCACCTTTTATCGGATTCGCTTGAGAAGACGGGTTTATTCTGATTGGTCATACTTCAATAAATAAAATAAATAGTCAACATGCCATATTATTGAACATCCGGATCAAAAAAAAGTTCGGCATGCACGCTGCAAAAGAAAAGAAAATCGGGCTGGCAATCTATGTCAAAATAAGGAACTGAATTTTTGAGGAGTCTTTGCGCTGATAGCCTGGATAAGTTGGCAAGAAGAAGTGCCACGGAATTCTGGCAATTTTAGGCTTGAATTGCCAGATCCTGCGAATTGCCGCAGATTTACCAGGCCCGGCATTTCACAGTCCGGGAGGGGAATAATTGCCAAGAAGCTAATGCTCCCTCCCGGCTCCGAAATCCACGGCTGTTTTAAGGCTGAATCTCACATTTATTTAACTTCAAATATGTCACCCGCCAGGGCGCCTAACTCAAGCTGAATATCCGGAGTATAGTTTATTTCTTTACCCGTCAAAAGACTCTTTAAGACTTTCACACCCTTAAAATGATCCCCCAGGGACGAAACCTTGAGCTTCTGCGCCTCCTTATTCCCGTTCAAAACAACCAGAACTGTCTGCTTATCCGATACTCTCAGATAAGGATACACCTCATCAAAAGGCGGGAAATGAATGAGTTTTCCATCCTGAAGGGCTTCACTGTTCTTCCTTATTTCAAGGAGCTTATGCACAAAGTCGTATATCTCGTTTTCTTTTTCCGTGCGGCCTGCCTTTGTAAAAGCGTTGTGAGTGCTGTTTGGAAATCCGCCCGGGAAATCGGCACGCTTGCGCCCGTCATCCGGCCCGCCCACAATACCGACCTCGGTCCCGTAATAAATCTGCGGAATTCCCCTGGTCGTTAGAAGCAGCTCTACAGCCAGCTTGAACATATTCATGTCGCTATGAAGCAGGTACATGATCCTTTCCACATCGTGGTTATCCAGGAATGTAACCAGGTTAGAAGGGTTTGCAAACAGATAATCCTTTGCAATGTCGTCGTACATCCTTCTCATTCCCCTGGCATTGGCAAATACGTCTGCTGCCGCATCCCGGAATGCAAAATCCGTAAGCGTCGGCAGGTTGGTGTCAAAGGCTTTCGGTATGAAGCTTCCTGCCTGGAAAGGTGCCAGAAATGCAGGATCACCCATCCATACTTCGCCTACAATATTAAAGCCGGGATACTCATTAAGTATGGTTTTGTTCCATTCCGAAAGAAACTTCTGATCGGAATATGGATACGTGTCTTCCCTTATTCCGTCCAGACCCGTGTATTCCACCCACCAGATTGTATTCTCAGTCAGGTACTTTGCAAGATAGGGATTCTTCTGGTTTAAGTCGGGCATTTCATTAACAAACCAGCCGTGGTTATTAAAATCCCTTACGGCAGGGTCGCTGTGAACATCGTAGACCGAGGAGTTAATGTGACGCGTAGTGTGGTGGTCCTCCTTTGAACCGTTAAGCCAGTCCTTTGCCGGAAGGCTTTTAAGCCAAGGATGAAATGAGCTTATATGGTTATTGACGTGATCCAGTATTACCTTTAGTCCGCGCTTGTGGGCTTCTTCAACAAACTTTTTATACAACTCGTTTGTACCGAAGCGCGGATCGATTTTGTAGTGATCCGTTACCGCATAGCCGTGATAGCTTAAGCGTGTGTTGTTCTCAACCAGGGGGTTAATCCAGATGGTCGTAACGCCCAGCTCCTTAATGTAATCAAGATGATCTATGATACCCTGAAGGTCACCCCCGTGGCGCCCGTATGCGGAATCGGGCAGATAATGGTCATTCATACCGGCAACCTCATCGTTTGTCCTGTCGCCGTTGGCAAAACGGTCGGGTGTTATCATATAAAGAACGTCCTTGGTACCGAAGCCCTGGAAACGCCCGGAAGGATTCTCCCTTCTGAGGAGCGGGAAATCCAGCGTAGCTTTATCATGCCCCTTCTGAAGCGTGAGCTTGTATGTGCCGGGAGCAGCATTAGAAGGGATATCGATATCAATAAAAGCATAAGAGGGATTATCAGATTTGTTGACTTTAACAACTTTCAGCCCGGGCGAATTAAAGCTCGCCTTTACGCCCTCCAGACCCTCACCATAAACCATCAGCTGCACACGGTTATATTTCATGCCGGTCCACCAGTTCGGGGGCTCTACTTTGGAGATCCTTACAGACTGCGCAAAAGTTGCCTGAAGAGAAAAAACAAACAGAAATAATATACTTTTCAGTTTAAGTGACATTTCAGCTATTCCTCCGCAATTGATAATTATAAGTTTCGGTTTTCAAATATATGATTAATTCCGGTAATTATCTGTCGGCTGTTTCGGATTTGCTTTTTGAAGGAAGGAGTTAATGTGCCTCCGGTATTCTTTCACCGGAGGCACCTGAATAACCTTAATTTAACGTTTGTACCAAAAAATTGTTACTTCAGCAAGAGCATCTTTTTGGATAGCGACATGTTGCCGGCACTAAGACGGTAAATATATATGCCGCTCGCTAAGTTCCTGGCATTGAAATGAACTTCGTGCATTCCCTTCGACTTAAAGCTGTCTTCCAGAATTCGGACCTCTTTACCAAGTATGTCGTAGACTGTCAGCCTGACATATGAGCCTTCAACAAGGCTATACCTGATCGTGGTTTCTGGATTAAAGGGATTCGGATAGTTCTGGCAAAGTGAAAAGTCTTCGGGAATGACTTTATCCTCAACGCTGCTTACCTGTCCTTCATAAATTATTCTGAATGCATCGGCAGCAACCACACCGGATTCATTGTTCTCTACATTGATTGTAATTGCCGAAGTTGAGGAAAGCATTAGGCTGTCTTTGAGCATGTTCCACTGCCCCCCGTCAGTTCTCTGATTCCTGAGAACCTGTATGCTCCCTCCATTGGTTTCCATGGTAATTTTCGCCTTGTCCGACATATAAGTTCCCGCTGCTGAAGGCCACCAGCCGTCAACACGGTAAATACCGGAGGGGAGTGTCTCTGTACGGTAAGTAACAGAGGCTTTTACGGCGCTCTTATTCATATAAAGAAAATTCCGCCCGAAGAATAAGATCCCCGCTGAATCTGCCTTTGCAGTTCCCTCAACCACGGCCTGTGAGTTGTCCATTTGAAAGTGCTTTGGATGTGAAATCCCGAGGTATTCCGCAATGGCATAGAGCGTGCGCTGCCCAATCTTAAAAAGGCTTTCGTTCGTCACCCATTCCCCGGTTGAATACTGGTCGTAGGGAGTTTCATACGTAAGCGCCATAACAGACTGCCCGTAGTTTTTATAAATCCACCCCTCTGGGAAATAATATCCAAGATTCGAGTAGCTGTAATCATTTTTTGTAAAGTACGGATTGTCGGAAGTATTAAGGTTTGCAAACTGGTTCTGCCTTAAGTAAAAGTCCTGTGTCGTCGATGTGGCCGAATGGATCCAGAATGTGGCAAATTGGCTCGCCTGTGAATGTATGTTAAGAAATACAGCCATTTGCCCCGTGCTGTTGACTTCGGCAAATTTCTTCTTTAATGCCTGCACTTCAAGTGTAGTCTGCGCATCGGCCAAGCCCCAGTTTGACTCAATATCTACATTATCCGGGTTAGTCCTTGAATTTCCATAGTAAACACCGTCGGGATTTGTAAAGGGAACAATGTAGAAGATCAGTTTTTTCTTGTAGTAGTTCACCACCTCATTGTTGCTCAGGAGCTCCCTTATAATGCCGTCGGTATGCCACGACCCCGGGGTTTCGCTCGGATGCGTACGGGCGTGGATCCAGACTGCGCGCTTTTCGCTGGCGGGAACGGAATTATCCGTAATTGTCAGCATCTGAAGCGGAAGGTGATGCTTTGTATATCCAATTGTATCCACCTTCACGTCGCTACTTTCCTCCCACTTCTTTATCCTTCCCTGAAGGTAGCTGTAATTATATGGAATATAATAGGATACATAGACAGTATCTTTTTCAAACGTCTTTGCGAAGTTGTTCTGTTTGGGGCTTTCAAACATTGTAAAGCGGTAGAATTCCTTGTTGTCGTAAGAGTAAAAAGGCCTGTTAACGTCGCTCGAAGGGATATCAACCGAAATATGCTTATCCTTAACGCCTGTGATCCTGAAGTAGAACCATCTGCCTCCTATATCCTCATTTGTTGTAACCATGTAATTTACGGAATCAGTTGTTGAAACGGTAGCCAGGTTTCCGCTTTCGAAATTTGCGTCAAACTTAATCTGTGCTGAGATAACGGACTGAAGAGCGAAGAGTAATAAAATAAAAGTAAATTTTTTCATTCCCGGGTGCCTGTAAAAAAGTGAATAAAGTAAAACTCTAGCCAAAACTAAGGGTTACGAGCAATAAATTCAAGACATTCATACTAAAAACAGCCTTGGCAAGAATTTCAGTGCGGTACCACCGGCTCTACCTTCCATTTTTGCCGGTACTGACGGCTGAAATCCCCTTTGCAACGGCAGTGCCATCTAACTCGCAATCAATGACCTTTTTCTTCAAATATTTGTTAAAGATGTTTGTGCTGATCTAAATGCGGGGCTTCTATTGGAGGCATGCCGAAAACTGTATCGGGATGGAATGGGATAAAAAAAGAGCGTCCCACCAGAGTAGTGACGCTCTTTTTTTGAATTCTTATGCCTGTAAATCCTTTCAGGCAAGTGACTCTTTGGACCTTCTTACTACGGATACAATAAAACCAAGTACCATTACAAGTACACCCGTCCATACAAGGTTTATGAAAGGCTTCACGCTTGCCTCAATTGAAAGCACTTCTTTTGGCCCAGACATTGCTGCCGCCTTTCCGTCCAGCTTCGTTACTACCAGGTTAACTTTGCCCGAGGCATCCATTCCTTCCATCTGTATTCTAATGTTGGCGTCCTTTACTTCTACAGGAACAAACTCTTTCTGACCGCTTACGGCTTTCATCAGAGGCTCGGTCTGGAAAGACTTGCCGTTATACTCAACTGCAACCCTGGCGCCTACCTGGAAGTCGCCTCCCGACATCATCGTGTTCATGGCGTCCTTCGGGAAGTTAAAGCCCGAGAAGGTAATTTTCGCCCCTTCAAACTGCGCTGCCTCTCCCTTGTTCAGCGTCAGCTGGCTTCCTTTCGACTGCTGCGAGCCGTCGTCAAAATTAACTGGTGAAACGTAAAAATCCTTCGAGAACTCCGAAATTATGTCAGGCTCTCTCATTAGCCCGTTATTATACTGGCTGAAGAACATCACGGGAGAAACCACCTTCCTTACGTTCCCCTTTCTTACTTCTATGTCAAAACCGAACTTCTGCCCGTCATCAACCGGGTGGTAGCCCTTGAACGTCAGTGTGTAGCCGAATGCCTGCCTTGGTTCGCCTTTGGGAAGCTCCACCTGCTTCTGCCCGCTTGCAACCGATGAGCCTACAACACCAAGCAAGAATACCGCAATTCCTATGTGGGCTACGTATGCCCCAAGCGCCATCTTGTTTCCGCGCATGATCTTGTAGGCAACTTCGGCATTGGCAAAAAGTGCAAAGGCGGAACTGAAAGTCAGAATTATCATCATCAAGCCGTGCACTCCCCCAACAAGCGCCATTAAGGCCGTCAGTACAAAGGAGGCAGCGACTGAGAAAATGGATTTCCTAATGACTTCTTTTCCTTCCGTGAACCTCCACTTTACAAGAAGGCTCAGCCCGTTCAAGACACCTATTAAAATTGCAATGGGAAGGTTCATATCGTTATAGAACTTTGTCTCAACCGAAGTCTTGAACAACGGAGCTGAAGTTCCAACTATCACTATTACCGCCGAGGCAATAAGCGCAACCGAACCCGTAAAGAGCGCAAGCTCGCGGTTAAGGAGATTCTTGTATGCTTCAACCTGCTTGCTCAGGTACCTCCAGCGGTAAATCATCATCCCAATGCCAAGTATCGTAAAGCTGAGAATGAGGATCACAAGGAATACGTATACAGAGCGCCCGGGATCTGTAAATGCGTGCACCGAGGCATCACCCAGAATACCGCTCCTGGTAAGAAACGTGCTGTAGAGAACAAGCACATATGTCATAATGCAGAGTACCAGGTTCGTCCTGGCAAATTCGCCTATCCCGTCCGTCTCATGCCTTGCAAGGCTTTTTCTCTGCACGAGCATCGTGTGAATTGAGGCAACTCCAATTAGCCATGGCACCAGGCTTGAATTTTCAACGGGATCCCAACCCCAGTATCCGCCCCATCCTAAAACTCCATAGGCCCAGTAGCCTCCAAGCATGATTGCAAGGCCAAGAACCATGGAGCCTGCAAGCACCCACGGGAAAGCCTGCCTGATCCAGTCCTTATATTCATTTTTCATCAGGGCCGACATTGCAAAGGCAAATGGAACTGTAGAAAGCGCAAAGCCCATGAAAAGTATGGGCGGATGAATCTGCATCCAGAAGTTCTGAAGCAATGGATTAAGCCCCTTACCCTGAACGATAAAGTCATTTATTGCTATGCCGCTCTTCTGAAGCGTTGTGTATAGCTCCGAACTCATCTTGATGAATGCCTGCCCCGAATTACCGTCGGTAAAGAAAAAGCTCTGCATGAAGGGCATGTTCAGAATTGCAGGGTTAATGTTCGAGGCAGCAATGAAATTAGGTTCCGCCCAGATATAGGCAAAAGGATTTTTAAGCATCGGGGAAACCATCATCAGAAGGAATGAGGCTGCCAGCGTGTAAACGCTCATTACGCGCGGCTCCAGGTCGCCCCTTCTGGATGCATACTGCTGAAGCAGAAGCCCTATTACTACGGTAAAGAACGTCCAGAGGAAAAAGCTCCCTTCCTGGCCCGCATAGAAAGTTGAAATCAAAAGCCCGAGTGACAGCCCGCTTCCGCTATACTCATATATATATTTATACTGGTACTGGTGGGTAATTATTGCCTGAAGGAACAGGGTTGCAGCCACAATTACAAGAATGGCCATTGCATGGTAGCTTATTCTGGCAACTTTTAGCGTATTTTCTTGCCCGCGAAAGCTTAAAAAATACATAATGGTAGATGCCAGTCCGGCTACTAAAGCCAGGGTTAGTAAAATACTACCTATCATTTATTTATATCCTTACTTGTCGTTGATAATTTTGAAAAGTTTCCGGGAAAATGTGCCCTTTTCCCCCGGAGGCAGAGACTTATAAAAAAACTTAACTGCTTAATAAATTTACATACCGGAGCTGATTTGAGGCTTACCCTCATACTTGGATGGACATTTTGTCAGCAGGTCGGTTGCATAAAAACAGCCATCCTTATATTTGCCCGTAGCAACTACGCTCTGTGCACTTTCAAAGTTATTCGGCATCGTACCTGCCAGTATAACTTTCATCTCGCGCCCCGACTGGTCCTTCATATAAAACGAGAAAGTTCTCTCTTCTTTATTTACTTCGTAGTTTTTCTCCCTTACCCAGGTGCCCGTTGCCTTGAATGTCCTGGCTTTACTCTGAATTTTCGCAAAATCGGCTTCATACTGCACATTTGTCTGCGTGAAGAGGTATATCATTACCCCCAGGAATACAACTATAATGGCTCCGCCAAAGATATATTTATTTTTCATCTACGCTTTGCTCCCTTTAATTTCCTTTTCAATTTGCTTAATTCTCTTATCCATGCTGGACAAAAATAAAAAGATTCCGAGCCAAATGACAAGGACAATAAATAGAACTATATAGATCGAATTTGCCTCAAGGAATTTATACAGGTTTTCCAAGCCTCACCTCAAAGTATGTTTTTAGTTAGTTTATCTTTATAGATAATTGATTTGTAGTTAAGCCGCCACATCCAGAAGAAAAGAATTGTAAAGGCAACCAGCGACGTGAAGAATACCAGCATCATATTGCCGTTCATCTTGAAATTTACCACCGGACCGGCATTGGTGTCGTTGGCACTTCCCGGGTGCAGGCCGGTCATAATCCTGGGCATTATAAAGATGAAAAACGGCACCGTTACAAAGGCAATAATTGAATATACGGCAGACAGTGCGGCCCTCTTCTCCTCTGCCTCTATGGCCGAACGCAAAGCAAAGAAAGCGCCATATATCAGCAGCAGCATGAATATGCTCGTCTCCCTGGGATCCCAGTTCCAGTAAGAGCCCCAGTTGAACTTCGCCCAGATAGAACCCGTAACCGTAGCCAGTATGCAGAACATGATGCCTATCTGTGCCGCGGCAATGCTCCTGGCATCGTCATCCAGATCCTTAGTCTTCAGGTATTTTATTGAGTATACTGTCGAAACCAGAAATGCTACTACTGTAAGCCAGGCCGTAGGAACGTGGAAGAAGATTATCTTTGCCTTCTCTTCCAGTCCGGGAATTACGGGAAACTGATACCAAGCCGTGGGATTCTCAACAATTGGAAAGGAAATTCCCGCAATAATTACAAAAAGCATTAACAGGAATAGGACGGTCTTCCATATCATATTTTAATTCCGATATTTTGTCTTTAAATATACTAATCTTTCCAGATAAAATCGAACAGCAGGTAAGAGGCCGTCAGTATTACCACATCATAACAGACAAGAACGGTTAACTCTACTAATGATTCTCCAATTACCGTGCCATCAATTGCAAACTTTGTCAGCTCCAGCAAAATTAAAATTAGTGGTAATAATATAGGAAATGAAAGTACCGGGTATAAAGTTCCTTTAGATCCGGTTTTTGCTATAATTGCCGCAATAATTGTTGAGGCTGCGGCTATGCCTATGTTCCCCAGCACAAACGCCAGAAAAAACAAAGAAAAGTTCCGTATAATAAAGGAATCAAAAAGCACTGAATATAGCAATGCAATAACTATATTCATGGCAAAGACGAGTATGAGGTTAAATAAAAGCTTGCCTGAAAATATGGTGTTTGGAGAGGCTATCAGGTGCAGCGTCAAAACCGTTCCCCTTTCTTCCTCTGAAACAAATGCACGTGAAAGGCCCGACATGGCAGAAAAGAATATCACTACCCAGAAAAGCCCCCCGGTAAGCGTCTCGGATATCTTTTCACTGCCTATGGAGAACAAAATCACACTTATTGTCACCAGAATGAACATTACAAGCGCATTTATGGCATAACGTGTCCTTAGTTCGGAATGCAGGTCTTTCTTGAAAAGGGCAAATGATTTCATCTGAGCCAGCTTTTAGTTAGAATTGTTTTTATAGTTTTCCAGCTGCAAAACGCTTCTGCAGAGTGCCAGGTCGCTCCCCTCGTTTGATGCAATAAGCACTACTGAGGTTGCACTCTCGGCTTCAATCAGCCTGTAGACCGTATCCTTCCCCGCAGAATCCAGGTTCGAAGTCGGTTCATCCAGAACAAGAAGCTTCGGCCTGTGCATCATTGCAAATATATATTTGAGCCTCTGCTTCATGCCCGACGAATAGGTCTTAACCTCATCGAGCCTGCGGTCGTAGAGAAGAAAAGCGTTAAAAAGATGGTCTATTCTTTCCTTATCGTACTGAATTCCGCGGATATTTGCAAAGTGACGCAGGTTTTCCTCGGCGCTGAACTCGTCGTATAAGACCAGGTAAGGAGCCACAAAACCGATAAAATCGTGCAGCTTTTCTACCGGTATTTTCTTTCCGCCGTTCGTGTGGGAAATGGCACCCTTCGAAGGACCCAGTATGCCCGTTATTATCTTAACCAGCGTGGACTTTCCGCTGCCGTTGTGCCCGGCAATACCGTGAATGCCGTTATTTTCAAATGAGAAATTAACGTCCTTAAAGATTAGCCTTCTGCCGAATGTTTTGCCTACGGCCTCCGCTGTCAGTCTGTAATCACTCATTTTGAATTACTATTTTCCCTTTCTTCAGATTCCCTTCTGAATCAGTAACATAAAAATAGACCCCTGTAGGCAGCCGCCGGCCCTTGGAATCCGTGGCATCCCACTGCACAGTGTAGGAATCGTACATGGGAATAATGTTCTTTTCGCCCGAAAATACTAAATCCATGCTCGAAGAAAAAATGCTAAGTCCCGCGGAATTTAACCTGTTCGGCTTGACGGGCAGGTAAATAAACTGGTTTTTACTGTAATTAAAAGGATTCGGGAAGGCGAAATCCACCTCGGAAATCGTAAATGTGCCGTCGTTGTTTAGGATATTGTTAAAAACCTCGCTTTTAAGGAAAATATCGGGCTTATCGGCGCTGAACGTGTAATAATAGTTATTTGCCACTTTCTTTGCTCCGGAAACTTCGTAATTATAAAGCGTCAGCCTTGCCCTTTCGTTTATTAAATCCCCGCCACCCGTGGCATTTTCCATGTTTGTCAGGGCGCTCTGCAGGTCCCCGTTTGTCAGAATTATCACTATGGTATCCATAGTTGCTCCGTTATCGGCAAGATAACGGATAAAATTATTGGAGACGGGATCTGTAAAAACGTCCACCATCTGCTGGCTCGAGGTAAGCAGAAGCGAATAATTAGGCTTGAGCAGCGGGTAAGCTGCAGATTCTTTGAAGTACATCCCGGGCTTTGTCCTGGAATTTGTAAAATATGTCCAGTCGCCAAAAAGATTCACTGCCTGTTTTAAGGAAGACCCCCTGGCGGCAAGCGCGGTATTCATGGCCTTCAGGCTGGGTTCACGCTTGAAGTTCTCCCACTCACTTTCAAGTATATCCTTTCCCAAGCTATTCGGCCCGAAGTTATAATGCTGGAAAAGCATCCAGAGCACTGCAGTATAAGAGTCGGTTGCTTTATACTGGTAGAAAGATAGTTCCGGCTGGCTGAAGTAGTTATGCAGGTACTGGTAATAATCATTTACGGTGTCAAAAACCAGCTCTTCCATTGCAGTCGACGTGCCCTCATAGAAGTACAGATCCCTATCCTCAATCAGTGCGTTATAGTTCCCGAGCTGAATGGCGTGGTGAAATTCATGGGCAGCCGTAACATAAAGCCCGCCAAGACCCGGTGAGTAAAAGTGCTGAGCACGGCTAAAGTCATTGTCAATTGTCATAAAACTCGTGGCAGTCATGCCCTGCGGATCCAAAGTTTCGCCTACCTGCGTGTAGCCGTAGTCACTTATGTCCATAATATAAACGTCATACAGGTCATCACCACCCGCTCCGTTATCCTGTGGAGGGGGAAGAAATCCCAGGTAATTCACCTCATAATTATATGCCGAATCCAGGGCAAAGGCAACGCGGTTGACGTTTTCCATAACCGAAAGCGTTGTATCATAATTGGGAATGCTGTCGCCCCGGGTATTGAAATGTATCCTGAAGAAACCCGAAGGCGATACGATACTCGACTCCAGAACAGGACGCTCATCGAGGAGTTTTTTTAAGACAGCCCTCTGCCCGGATGAAAAATTGTTGAAATTTCTTCGCACCTGAGCTATCAGCGAAAACCCGCATTTGCCTGGGAACTCACCTTCTTTCTGGGGAATGGCTTCACCAATTCCCGGCATTGAGGGAAACAGGCGCTGCACTCCCTTCATCCTCAGAAAAGCATTATAAAGCGAATCCAGGACTGAATTCGTTATCTCACCCTGAGTCCCGTTATCCCCGGCTCTTAGCCTTACGGGCTGGATACAGCAGATTAAAACAAGCAGGCTTATGCTTACTAGTGTAATTCTTTTATTGTCACGCATTTTTCACTCTTATCGGTATAGACGAAGTGGTACTTCTTAAAATTCATGTTTTTCACGAAATAACTTTCAACATCACTGCCTTCGGCCAGCCTGCTTGAAAGCAGTATCCCGGACTTATTTATAACGTCCAGTTTTTCCAGTGCCCTGTCGGCATCGTTGTAGACGAGGAGTTTTTTAAGTCCGTTAAACTTTACCTCCCCAATGAAAAGCATGCTGCTGTTTCTGATCTTTAGGTTTGAAAATTTCCCCTTCAGCTTCAGCTTTGTACTCTTTTCCATGCTGGAAATAAAAGCATAATAATAATCAGTATCAAATATAAAATTAACAGCGCAGCCTCTGTCCTGGTTAAATATGTCCCCCGTTACCCAGCTCCAGTAAGCATTTGCACGGGACGCGGGCAGCGTAAACTCATTCAGGTAATTCTGCTGTTTTAACTCACCGTCGAGCACCAGCTTTTTAAAATAAAAGCAATTACTCCCTTTTTTCCAATAAAAAATGGAAAGAGGACTGTACTGGTCCACCCGCGCATCAATGGTATTGGTTTCCAGATTCCTGGATAAAAGCGAGGTATACTTATAATTGACGTATTCAAAGACTTCCAGCCTGAGGTTTCCGCTGCTTATCAGTGCGGCATAGAGTTTCGCCCTGCTGCCCCCGCTGCTGTTCATTACCTTAAGATCGTAAAGCGGACCTGCGGCATAAAAGTTATTCTTTGAAACCCGGTTATTCTTAAAGTTTACGGTTACTGCCTGAATGAGCCTTTTACCCTTTGTATAGCAGAAGAAAGTTTTTTCATCGGCTTTCTGGTCATATATTTCAACATTCGTACAGCTGTCAACAAGATCAACCGGGTAAAAATATGAAGGAATTCCCGCGTTATCCCTTATCATTATGTCGAGTGCGGGGCGGAATTTGTCAACTGAACAGATATCTGTTATGTCGTCATTTCCGGCATCAAAATAAGAAATTGCCGAAGGGTATGCCCCAAGCCACATACTGGTACCGCTTTTAATTACGCTTAAATTACTGATAAGGTAAATCTCACCCTTTGAATCCAGAGACAGAATTCCGGTCAGGAATTTACTGTAGAATGGCGCTATAGAGCAGAGATGGTCCTTATTAAGATAATTTACTTCCCGGCAGAAGGAGCCCCCGCCTGTGGAATAAGCAACCGACATAACCGAGTGCTGCCTGTTAAGATAGGCAATGTCGTTAAGCCCGTCGCGGTTGAAGTCGGAAACTACAACCTCGTCGGGCTGAAATTCCGTAGAAATGGTCCTTGTTCTTGAAAACGAAGATACATAGTCGCCAAAAAGGACGAAAATGCCGTTTCCCTGCGTCACAATAATGTCTTTTGTCCCATCCAGGTCGAAGTCATAGGACATTAAAGAAGTAATCTTCTGCCGGGCTTTTATTTCCCTGGCCTCATAAAACCCGCCCATGGAATTGTTATACAAAAATTTGAGTGAATTGCTGAACAAATCGACAGCCACAATGTCGGGATAGGAGTCGTGGTTTAAGTCGGTGATGACTGCGTGCGAAAAGATCTTTTTGCTTATGACTTTCTTTTCGTAAAGGCGGTTCTTTTTCCTGGAAATTATGGACAGTCCGTTAAAAGCCTCGCCATAGACAAGAATTTCCTCGTGCCCGTCGGAATTTATGTCCGCAAGGCTCATTCCGCCCGGGTACGAATCGAACTTAAGCTGGCTTAAAATTTCAGGGCTGCCGGAAGAAGTAAAGCTGATCAGGCCTGCTTTCCTGTTTTTCCTGGAAATAAAGGCACAGAGGCTTCCGGGCAGGTTATTATCTATGGGCTCCATGAACGAGATTTCCTCTTTCAGGGAACTGACCTTTTGCCTCCCGAATGCGCCTTCGGCCTGTCCGGTTAAGGTAATGAGTTCTTTTTTTTGAGAGTCGAATAACGCAAGGTCTGTATAAGGATCGCCGTTAAAGCTTAAAGGCATAAAGCTATGAAAGCCCTGGCGGACCGGAAAGCTCTGATACCTGCAGAAACCCTTGATGGGGATCTGCGCCTTCAGCTGCCCGGAAAAGCAACGGCTTATGAGTAAAATGCTAAAAACTGTTAAGGTTACGCGTCTTAAGTCTATGTTCCCTTCTCTGTAAAGCTTCATTGTAACGGCGTATTTCGTCTTCGGTTTCAGGGATCACCTTAACAGCCTTTACCGGTTTGGTTTCGTCATCTACAGAAACGAACGTCAGGTAAGCAGAATTTGTATGCGTCCTGGTTCCTTTTCTGAAGCTTTCTGAAAAAACCTTTACCCCAACTTCAAGAGAAGTATTGAAAACCCTGTTTACACAGGCCATTAAAGTAACAGCTTCCCCCAACCTGATAGGATGATGAAAATCTATTTTGTCAACCGAGGCCGTAACGCAGATTCTGTTATTGTGTTTTGCAGCGGACAATGCGGCACAGATATCAATCCAGTGCATCAGCTGCCCGCCCAGGAGATTACCCAGCTCATTTGTATGATTGGGCAGCACCAGTTCGGTCATGGTAATAATTGAATCGGAAGCCTTCTTGCCCTCAGTTCCTGTTATTGACACACCAATCACCCGTTTTTACTCAAAGATTCCTGTAGTTTCTTTACCGCGGCTACGTTGCCATCCGAAGGATACCTCTGCAGAAATGAGGCAATTTCCTTCAGTGCAGTCTTATTTTCCTTTATCTGTATTAGTGTCCTGATTTTATTATACTGCGCCGTGGCTGCAAATTTGGAATCGTGGTATGTATCGGTAACAATATTGTAATAGTAAATTGCGGCGTCGTAATTTTCCATTTTCTCGTAAATTTCTGCTGTATGGAATTCTTTTTCAGCAAGCTTGTTGTTCAGCTCTTTTATCTTCTGCTCTGCTTCTGGAACCCTGGGGTCTGTCGGGAAGAAATCTATAAATGCCTGAAATTCCTCAATACTCTTGTTTGTATAGCGCTGGTCGAGCTGGTAATATGGAGAAAGCTGGTAGTAGGATTCGGCAAGCATGAACTGGGCCTGCGGCACAAGCTTGCTTGCAGGAATATCCTTTATCAGGCGGCTGTATTCATAGGCTGCAAGAATGTACTCGTCTCTTTTATAATGGCTTTCTGCCAGGTAGTACTGAGCCTGGTCCGCTACGGCACTTCCGGGATACTGCAACAGTAGTGCCTGGAATTCATTGATGGATTCCATATAATCGCCGTCATTAAAAAGTTTCATTGCATAGTTCAGATGTTCATCTGCAGTCATGTTTGTCGTATTTACGGTACTTGAACAGCCCCATAATGCAACAGACAAAATAACCAGAGCCAAAAATTTTTTCATATATCCAAAGTATTGATGATATAATTAATAATTAACAAAATTAAAGAAAAATGAGCCATCTTCAAAGGCAAAAGTTTATCATAAGGCAAGCCTTTCAGCTTATAAACCGCAAGCCCGTAGAAGTTCCAGCAAAATGGAAGTTTCCACGCGCGCGCGCATAACAGGCCCCTCGTTTTTTTCTTAGGCTTTTATTTGCTTCTTACCGTAAAGAAAAGATAAACGGCAACAGCTGCTGTTCCCAGGGCCACCACGGGCTCCCACAATGTTGAAAACAGCGGTTCAGAGGGAATTTCTCCCCTGGTAAATGGAATTGAAATGTCTTCAAGCCCCCTTAAGTCGTCGTATTTTACCGTATCCCTGGCTGTAAAAGAAAAATCGCCAGTATTTTTAACCATTGCCCCGGAAGAAAGTATAAAGCTTCCGCCAAGGCTTACAATCCTTTCGGATTCGTAGCTCCCGAAGAGGCCCTGCCTGAAAAGGTCCGAGTAGGTAACCTTCGCCCTGTCTATGGAAATATCCAGCGAAGGCGCCAGGCTGTCTGAGGCAAGGAGCACTTTTTTACCGCTTTGAATTAAATCCTGAATAATCCTGTTCCTGAAAACGGAATACCCTTCCGGCAGGTCGAGCCTCAGGTATACCGGGCTATTGCTTTCAGGCAATGAGGTTAAAACCTTTGTAACGGAAGAATCCGCCAGTTTATAGAAAACTTCCAGATTTGCCGGAGGGCTGCTCTGAGAAAAAAGCTTCGCGGGCGCCAGTAGAAATAATAAAAGGCATAGGACAGTCAGTGCCTTAAGCCCCTTCAAGGAAAAGATGGCAAAGAAGTTAAAGTTTGATGATTTGACTCCAATTCTCCTTCTATAAATATTCATTTTTCCCATTTTATGCTAAGAGAATCTCCCGGAAATTTTCAGCCATATATGCCGCGGATTTTAAGCGTACTGGCCACCTTATTTATTGCAAGCACGTAAGCACCCAGCCTTAAAGAAACCTTATACGTCCCGGCATGGTGATAAACATTATCAAAAGCCTCGTGCATCATCCTTTCTAAGCGCTTGTTTACCTTATCGAGCGACCAAAAATAGCCCGTACGGTCCTGCACCCATTCGAAATATGAAACCGTAACCCCGCCTGCATTTGCCAGTATGTCGGGCACCACAAGTATACCCTTGTCTTCCAGAATCGGGTCGGCTGCAGCCGTCGTGGGACCGTTTGCACCTTCAGTAATTATCTTGCAGCGCAGGCGCGGGGCATTGTGCTTTGTAATCTGGTCTTCCTTTGCCGCCGGAACGAGCAGGTCGCACTGAAGTTCAAGAAGATCCTCGTTGCTGATGGACTCGGCTTCAGGAAAACCGGTAAGGGCCCTGTTGCGCGTAAAATATTCCATAACCTGGGCAATACTGAGACCGCGGCTGTTATAAATTCCGCCGCTTATGTCACCAAGCCCAATTATCTTAATTCCCTTCTCGGCCAGCAGTTGCGCCGAGACCGAGCCGACATTGCCAAAACCCTGCACGACAGCCGTTGCGGCGTCGGGACTAATACCTTTTTTCTTCAAGGCTGCAATGGAAACCATCATAACGCCTCGGCCCGTTGCCTCCCTCCTTCCCAGTGAGCCGCCTAGGATTAGGGGTTTTCCCGTAACTACAGCTCTTGCAGTTGTTTTGGTATGCATGCTGTAGGTATCCATAACCCAGGCCATTACCTGCTCGTTCGTATTCATATCGGGTGCCGGGATGTCCCTTTCGGGGCCGAATATATCGAGCAGATTGGCAGTAAACCTGCGAGTCAGCTTTTCAAGCTCATTAAGGCTCAGCTTCGCCGGGTCGCATTTAATGCCCCCTTTTGCACCCCCAAAGGGAATATTGACCACGGCGCATTTCCACGTCATCCAAGCGGCCAGCGCTTTCATTTCATCCAGCGTAACGTCGGGAGCAAACCTGAGCCCCCCCTTTGAAGGCCCCAGAATATCATTGTGAATAACCCTGTAGCCTTCAAAAACCTGGATGCTCCCGTTATCCATTATTATCGGAATTGAGGTAATTATCTGTTTAACAGGAGACTTTAAGTATTGATAAGCCCCGTCTTCCAGGCCGAGTATCTGAGCCGCATGCTCAAAGCGGGCCATCATAGATTCAAATGGGTTCTCTTTGTCAGTAATAGGAGCGGGTTCTTTATAAGTATGTTCCATCTTATAGACTCCTTTTGACTTCTCTTTCTTAATATAATAATATTCCGGGAAGCTATATGTAACAATATCAAAAAAAGGCTAAAATTCCAAGCGATTTCAGGGATGGGTGGCGCAGGAAAGCGCCTGCAGCAGGTTCGACGTTTGACGTTTCCGTTTGTGGCGAATACGGCGTTCGAAGAAATTCTTTAAGGGCATGGATAATAACGCATTTATTAAGCACCGAAGGTGCGCTCTGCCTATAGAAAAACCTCCCCCTTATCGATATTCGTTTTCGCCAGGAATCAATAAGGCCGGAATCTTCAAGGCTGACAAAGGAATCAGCGCAATAAAATGTTTTGCCTGGTTCATCTATATAATGCCTGCCTGTATTGAAGTCGCCAATGATCAATCCCCTGCTTCCTAAGGCTGGAGTAATGTTATTCATGATAAAATCGGACAAAAGTTTCTTCTCTTTCTTTTGAGCAAAGTAAACACCCATTAAGGAGAACTGCTCAAATCTTACCAGGATTGACCTTCCGGTGCATTCGACAGGAAGATCAATCAAAAAGTATATTGTAAACTGTAACTTTGAGGCTATAAATACAGTATTTGCCCTGCTGTTTTCAATTGCGGCAGCCTGCCACTCGAAACCTTCTTCATGCAATTTATTTCTTATAATATCATAATTCTTGTTGTGCCTGAATTCAGTCAGGACAATAACATCAGCGTTGTATTCTGTAATTCTTTTCAGAATTTTGGAAATACGGTTGCCGCCGCCATGCCTGATATTTAGTTCAACCAATTTAATACTCATTTGTCCCTTAAATTGGAATAAGTAATTATAAATATTTATCTCTCATTAAAAGGGATCCTGTCCAGCACTATTCTCTTCCTCAAAGATCAGAATTTTCCATATATGTACTCTCTCATATTTCGTCTGGCAGAGGAGTGTCAAGGACTATTACCCGCCAGCCATTAATATAACTTTGAATCTTAATAAATAATTTTCTGTTTCTATCAAGGCTTAGTAGCTAAGTTATTGTAGTCAAGCAGGGCACTTGGATTTATCGATTCGAATTCCCACATAGGAAGTCTTCTTTTATTTGTCTGAAAATTATTTAATAATTCCTCCAAATCCTTCGGAGTATTAATGGATATAAGGCATTTTATTTTATCGAAATATTTCTTTGAGGATGCACGTGCAAATATTTCAAATTGCTTTTGAAAGTGTCCAAGATAGACTAATGTCTCTGGATACCAGGGCCAATATCCGTCCATCAGTCCAACTGATGACCTCATAAACAGTAAGAAATCAGTCTGCATTATATGTATAAACTCCAGCCCAGTTCCAGAACTTCGTTGTTTCAGAAGATCGGCCCTGAGAGATAATCTTCTTAATTCAAGCCTTTTATTACGGTATTCCAACGATTGAGTATATTGTCTAAATACATCAAAATTAATAATCGGATTATTTCCATAATCAGTATTTCTTTCCAAATAGTAAGGCCGTTCCAGCAGAAGGCTGGCCAATTCAAACTGTTCATGCTGAATTAATGTAGTAATAGAGTATAAGAAAAGTTCATGGATTATAAATCTGAAATTATCGTAATCCCATTCCCGGTAATGTGATATGTTTTTTGGAGTAAACATATAAGGAATAAGTTTTTCAAAGAATCGGTGGAGCTTTTGGATAAAATCTTCCGTGGGAGAATATCGACAAATATAAAAAAACAATTGAATGAGTTGGTTCCTATAAGGAAGAAATGCTTCAATACTTTTAATTACAATTTCATCAAATTCGCCAGAATAATCCACAATTCTAAATTTCTCCATTTCCATAGCAAAATTTGACAGAAATTCATCTAATGCACCCAATGCGATTGGTTTGCCATTCTGTAATGCATCAATTACTCTTTTAAAAGGGACAGAATTATTGAGTAAAATAACTTCGTCATCTAAAAAAGTTGGTTTTTTCCCAATTTCAGGCTTTACGTGAAGGGGTTGATCAAACACCCATCTAATGAGTTTTTCAAAATTCTCCGAGTATTTTTCAGGTTGGCTTAAGTCTATATAAATACGGCTTTTATAATATGTGGGCAAATATACCTTTCCCCGTTCATCTCTTTCCATGACTACTACGACAAATTTATTCTGGTCTTGTTTTTCATAGACCTCTTGAGAAATTATTTGTGTTTCAGTCCCAACACCCCCCAAACGTCCATTTGCCTTTTCAACATAGGTTTTATCGCACAATATCAGAACTTTTTTAATATCAGGATCATTAACCATTTTCTCCATAAATGCAATCGCATCATGTCCTTCTTTTAGATCCCATTTGTCAAGAATAGCATCAACACCTGATTCCCTAAGTTCTGTTGCGAGCTGAATTACATTAGCTTCTTGTTCCTGGCTTGACCAGCTATACGAAATAAATAATTTTGGAGCTTCCATGTTATCTCTAATTATTGTATTTAGGCTTTTTCACTACTTAAGCGAATTTATTACCAATTAAAGAAAAGTCTCTTGTTTTGTATGAAATATCTTCATATTTCAAAAATATCTATGATAAGAACATCTGGATCGGAGAGGTTGTCCGGGTCTGCCAGGGACTTGTCCTTTATCCAGGCTATGTCAAGGCTTGTTTTGTCGCGGGCGGTGATTTCTTCGCATGTAAATTTGCGCCAGCGGCCTTGTGAATTCATTTAATTCATGGATCATATTATCTCTTGCTTCCCTTTTCGAATTCTTATTCTTGGCATAATCCTGAGGATATGAGGCTAAATTTACATTTTTTATCGGTTAAACGTAATATTTATGCTTAAAAAGCCTCCCGGCTACATAATCCGACAAATCCATTTATTATATATATATGGTGACGAGGGGCGTTTTCGGAATTTTTTTTGAAAATAAGTATTTTTTTGAGGGATTGGCGGGATTTGAACAATTTTTTGCGGTATCTGCCAGGACTTGTGTTATTTAGTCAATTGTCTTGATTACGCCTTCTGCAATTGTTACATTTGTAATAATTATAGCTGGAAATAATACCCAAAAGTAATTTAATACGATGAAAAATATCCAGGTAGATGTGCAGATATTTATGATAAAAAAGGGCGATTTTTACGTTGCCTATGCGCCCGCACTTGAACTTTCAGCCTATGGGCCCACGATGGAAGAGGCACAGGAAGATTTCGGGCAGGTACTGCGCATTTTTCTTGAAGAGACCACTGAGGCCCACACACTTACAGATGTGCTGCTCGATTTAGGATGGAAACTTCAAAGAAAACCCGTAGCCAAATATACACCCCCGGTTTTTAACAGGAATTCCATTAAAAGCAGTAAAAGACTTCCTCAAACTTCCAGATTTATTAAGACCGAAAGAAAGCCTATAAGAATACCTGTTTAGGAATTCATCATGGGGGAAAAAGACTCCATTACAAATAAGGAATTCCGCAAGTATCTTGAATACATTGGCTGCTTATATAAAAGAACCAGCGGTGATCACGTAGTTTATACGAAACCGGGGTTAAAGAGGCCAATTATATTCAGAGCGAAAGGAGATATTCCCCCTCCTCCATATTAAAACAAACCTCAAAACGCTGAATGTAACGCTGAAAGATTTCCTAGAGACTATTAAAAAGTTATAACAAGCAAAAAAATTGTGCTTATTAAAAGGCCTCAGTTCCATGGTTCTTTCCAACTGGATGATCTTTTATTTCCATATGGGAAAGACAGCCCTGAATTGTGCCGCCGCCTGACGGGGCTCCGGGATGGATTGAGGATCTTATACCCCGGGTTCCTACATCCGTCGCGGCGGATTTGATCACCCGGGGCTATCGGCAGAGCGCCGCATTCGGGGCTTGGGAATCTGAGCATATCAGGAATATAGAAGAATGTCTGATCTGATTAAAACTACAATTTTGCGTAACATGAGTTATTAAATATATGGTGACGGTGGGGGGCGTTTTCTGAAAATTTTCTTGAAAAATAATTATATTTTTGCGGGATTGGGGGATTAGTATGATTTTTTTCGTCGGCAAGTAAAGTAAAGAATTTGTCGTCTGACAGTAACTCCAAATATTATTAATCAAATGGCTGATACTCAGGGGAAGTCATGTATTCTTCAATAGTATCAAAAGGCAACTTGCTTCCTTTAGATTTTACCTCAGCAATAAATTTGTTGCACTCTTTAGCATCCATTATTTTTCTGTCAACAGCCGCAGCTAAAACTGCCATAGTCGTCAGATATTTGATTCCGTTATGTTCACAGTATTCTTTTATATCCTTTAAGTTACTGCTTGCAATAATGTTTTTCTTATACCGGGCATAAGCCATACACGCAGATTCACCAGGGCCAAAACTTTTTAGCAGAAAAGCATACTCTTTGAATATTTCAATATCTCCGGTGGGAAAAGGAATTACTGGCACCTTCGTACTCCTTACAAAGAGATCGAACATTGCAATTCGCGAGTGCCATTTGCACACTTCGTCTTTTACTACATCCAGAACGGCAAGCCTATGAGGAAAGATGCCAGCTAACTTTAATATTTTATCCCCTTTCATAAAGTGAATAATTACATCCGCATCCAGCAGTATGGTTTTTCCCGGCTGCTTTCCCGACATTACTCACTTTCCTCAGAATCAACATCTATTCCGATTTCCCGCATTAATGAAGCATAGTTTGATTCCGAGATAAATTCCCTTTCAAACAGGGTTCTGGCCTTTAGCCCGTAATCGCCTATTACCATGCCATCATTGCCTTCATTATACAATGCAGTATCATACCCATAAAGCTTCGCATTATACTTTACCTTATTTTTGAATTCATGGAACTGCTCTGATGTAATAAGATTCATTTCCTTCAATTGAATTAGTAAAGCCGAGCGTGAGCATGCGAAATATTGTTCGATGTCTAATATTGTTGCAAGAGAGATGTTTTTCTTCAGTTCGGAAGCGGGAATTCGTTCGAGTATTCCCTGCTCAGGCATTAAAGCATTGGCCGCAAACCAGTCGGCTTCATACTCAATGCCCTGTTGCTTATCAAATGCACCGGCATTACATAACATAGAGCTGAAGCTTGTCTGTATAAAAAGATGGTACATCTCATGCAAAATTGTAAAGTTCTGCCGGCCTATTGAATGGGATGCATTGATCAGGATGAAATTCATTTCATCTGCTTTTAGAGCCATTCCGGAGAAGTCGGGGTCCAGTTTTCTGAAAACTGTAATCACATTATTGTCTTTCAGCAATTTATGTGTGTCTATTGAATCACAGGATCCAAATCCTTTTAGTTCCCTGAACTCAATTGCGGCCTTCTTAATAGCCAGCTTTGACTGCATGTTTTCTCTCAATATTAGTAAGCTTAATATAGTTCTTCACAATTTTTCTAAAACCCGCAATAGCCTCCAGATCCTGGCCGTTCAAAGTATCGGTTCTAAAAGCAAAAGCAATATTTACATTTTTCTGGAAAGAATCCTCTTCCAGGAGGTCGGCCAGTTCAACGCCAAAAAGGTCGGTCAGGCTTTCAAGGTGTTTGAGGGGTATATTTCTTGCCTCGGTCTCATAATAGCTGATATTTGCCCGTTGAATTCCAAGGAAATCCGCCACCTCCTGCTGTGACAGCCCCATTTTCTCGCGAAATGCCCTAAGATTTTCCCCAATAATATTCTGTTTTTCCATAATACCTCTTCATAAGGGTAGAAAAAATAATTATTTTGTTACCGAAAAGCAATATTTATTATACAATACTCATTTTTGTAACATAAAACAAGAATATTTCGTTCATTTATCTAATATTATTTGCCGCGATCCTATTATTATGGCCATTTTCGTAACAGATGCCCTGCTTTAGATTTTCGCTATTAATGACAAATTTTTATTACAGATCCACTGCTCGATTTAGGATGACAACTTAAAAGAAAGGGGCTACAGACTGAGCGCCGCCTTCGGAGCTCCGTTTTCTGCGCATATATAACTGGTCAGGCTTCAATAAGATTCCCACAAATACATGCGAAACAGGAATTAATGGCGAAATTAAATTAGGCTCAAGTCTGTATGTCACATCTATTACAGTTTTCTGCTTTTTAATTTTTAACTTTTAACTTTTTAATTTTTAATTTTTAATTTTTTAATTCCCTCATCCTGTCCGTCATATCCATGAGTGTCAGTACCACCTCTGTTACCGTTCCGCCTTCATTTGTAATCGGAATAAGACTGAAATCCCAGAGATGAGCTGTATTCCAGGGGTTTGGAGCCGCAGGCATGCTTTTGCCGTAATATGAATAGCCTCCCCCCTTTTCAAGCGCATTCTCAAAAATCGCTCTATCCTCCGCACCGGGAAATTTATTAAAGAAGTTCCTTCCGGCATAATCTTCTAAGCTTCCGCCAAAAACTGCAGCAAAAGAAGAGTTTACTTCTAGAATGTTAAACTGCCTGTCCGTTGTAACAACAAGCATGTTCATGTGATCAATGATGCCTTTAAGAAGCTGTATTGTTTCGTTATGCTTCCTTTCGGAACGCTTGCGTTCTGCTACATCCTCAGCAACAATTATGAAATACCTGGCTTCCCCATTCTGGTCGCAGTATAGTGATGCAGTCAAGGATGCCCAAAGGACCGAGCCGTCTTTCCTCAGAAACCTTTTCTCCAGCGGGCAGGATTTTATTTCTCCTGAAAGGAGTTTCTCTTTGAGTAGCCGCTAAAGCGGTTAGTACATTTTATCTATAAAACAATAAAACTCTTATTTCACGCAACTTTTCTCTCTTCTCATGGTCATTTTGGCGACCATGGACCTGTTTACCCCATAAAATTTGTCTTTGATTTATCCAGCAATTATTTTTATTATTGTGTCACCTGAAATTTAAGTCGCTTTGGACCTGACTGATTACCGCCCGAACCAGCCCGTCAGAATGAAGACATTTTACAGGTAACCGGGAATTTAATTAAAGTTAATAAAGTGAGGAATAAATGGAATTGAAACAAGCATCCGGAACTGTTCAGGAAATGGTGGAAAAACTCTCATCCAAGTTCAATTACGATTATAAGGAAGTGGCCATAATTCTGGCAGCAGGACACGGCAAAAGGATCAAGTCACAGACCTCCAAAATGCTGCACGAAATCTGGGGCGTTCCTACGGTTGAAAGAGTTTACAACGCCTGCCGCAAGGCATTAAACGGGCTTAATATTCTTCTCGTCGTTGGCATTAAAGCCAAGGATGTAATGAGGGTCATCGGTAAAAGGGAAAGCACAACTTTCGCATTCCAGGAACAGCAAAACGGTACGGGCCATGCCGTTCAGGTGGCTCTGGAGAAAATTGTTCCAGAAAAATACGAGGGCACCGTTTACGTGCTTCCAGGCGATATGGGACTTATCGACGCCGAAACCATTGCTATGTTCAGGGATGAGTTCAGGCACTCAGAAAGCGACATGATGGTCTTAACGGGTATTTACTCGGGCGACCCGGAACTAAACAGCTACGGAAGAATCATTCGCGTTAAGCGGACAGATGCCGATGGCAACACTTCCGGCGAAGACTTCGGAAAGGTAATTGAAATTATTGAGCACAAGGACATACTTCACCTGAATGAAAATAAGCCTTATGAACTTTATTACAATAATAAAAAATACTGCTACTCCAAAGAAGAACTCATCAACAATAACGAGTTCAATTCAGGCGTCTATGCCTTCGACTATAAAAAACTTATAACCCTGGTCTCAAAACTCAGCAGCAATAACGTACAGAAAGAAATTTATATTACTGACCTGATCGACCTGTTCAATAAAAGCGGATATTCCGTTAACGCCGTCAGCCCTAAACAACAGTACGTCCTCATGGGCTTTAATAACAAGTCCGTTCTCAGGGAAATGGAAGCCGTTGCACGCGAAAATGCATACGAGAAGCTCAAAGACGTAATTGAAATTGCCGACCCGGATGACTTCTTCATCGACGAAAGCGTAATTGAAGACATTCTTGAAATGGATGGCAAGGGCATTCCGCTCGACATCAAAATCGGCAAGGGGGTCTATATTGGGAAAGGAGTGAAACTGAACTATAACCTGACACTCAAGAAAAATGCTTTCGTCAACTGCAACGTTACTTTCGGGAAAAACGTAACGGTCTGGGAAAATGTCCACCTCTCCTGCTTCCCGCACCAGACTTTCATAATCGGCGATAACGTGGAAATTCTCTGGGGGGACATCATTAAGGGCAATATTATAATTGGCGATAACTCCGTTATAGAGTCCAGCGTCAATATGACCGGAAGCGACGAGCACCCGCTCATAATCGGCAAAAACGTGCTCATAAAAGGCACGAGCTACATATTCGGCTCGGTGGTCGAAGACGGGATATTTATTGAACACAGCGTGCTGATTAAGAAAAAAGTGGAAAGATTGTTCAAGAAAGACGGCAGCCTTCAGAAAGTGAGGTTCTACCTGCCTATGCCGGAAGGAGCCGACACAATAGAAGACCTGTAGTTTTTGAGTAAAAATACGACCGCAAAATAAAAAAGCAATGTAGCACATACATTGCTTTTTTAATTTCTACTA
Source organism: Ignavibacteria bacterium (assembly GCA_025612245.1). GTDB lineage: Bacteria > Bacteroidota > Ignavibacteria > Ignavibacteriales > SURF-24 > JAAXKN01. The sequence goes on along the minus strand of JAAXKQ010000004.1, from coordinate 151,784 downwards.
AGAAAAAAAGCTTATTCTGCAGTTGGAGCAGCAGGTTCAGCAGCAGAATTCAATTCATTTATATGTCTGGTTAACGCAGATTTTCTTCTGGCAGCAGTGTTCTTATGCAATCTGCCTTTGCAGACATTCTTATCAATAAGAGCAACTGCTTCTTTGTAACTTGTACCGACTTCAGTTACGCTTTCAGTATCCAAAACTTTCTTGACCAAAGTTTTGATCTCTGAAATGGCAGCCTTATTCTCTACTCTTCTTTTTTCGCTGACCTTGATTCTTTTTTTCGCTGACTTATGATGAGCCATCTCTTACCTTAATTTTTTTATTTTGAAAATTAAATATATACATTTGCTGATTTTATGTCAACTTTATACTTTTTTTTTGCTGACAATATTTTCCCGCATTTTAAGCCCTTTTCTCCTTCAGTTTTTTGACTTCTTCGAGTATGCCGGGCAGTATTTCACCGGCTTTTCCCAAAAGTACATAGTCTGCAAGCGGTGAGAGCTCTGTTTCCTCAAGGTTTATTTCCACGAGGTATGCACCCAGCCTTTTTGCCATCAGCGGAATCCTGGCCGCCGGATAAACCACGGCCGAGGTGCCAACGGCAAACATAATATTGCATTTTTCTGCGGCTTTCTCTGAATTTGAAAAATCCTCCTCCGGCAGGAGCTCGCCAAACCATACTATATCCGGCCTTATCAAACCCCCGCACTTCTCACACCTCGGCACCTTGGAGTCCTCAGTAGAGGAGGCAAAACCGGGAGCATTATACCACGTATGACACTCGATGCAGTAATTCCTTTCAATGTTGCCGTGCAGCTCATAAACCTTGCGGCTTCCGGCCCTGCGGTGCAGGTTGTCTATGTTCTGTGTTACCACTGCTACATTTCTGAAATATTCCTGCATTTCGGCAATGGCCAGGTGCGCAGGGTTCGGCTTCGAATTTTCAATTATATGCCTGCGGTACTGATACCAATCCCATACGCGGTCGGGATTTTTCAGAAAGGCGTCAAAATTGGCCAGCTCTTCGGGCTTGAGCTTATTCCAGATGCCATCGGCGCCGCGGAAAGTGGAAATTCCGCTTTCGGCAGAAATGCCAGCCCCGGTAAAGAAAACCACGTTCTCGGCATCCTTCAGTACTTCAATAAAATCTTTTCTTAAACTTTTCACATTACCTCCAATATTGTCTCTCGTGCCTCTCAAAATCTGCACCCGGCATATTAATATTCAATTTCCCCCGGAGCCCATAACTGTAATTGCGCAGGCTGCTTACTGCTGTTCAAAACAGCTCTTTGTAAAAGAAAATTCCTTTAGTCCAGTACCCTCTGCCCTGGCAAAGCGTCCAGGTCCTGAAAGCCTGCATCTTCAAGGTCATCCTTTTCAGGTTCTGTTTTTCCAAGGTTTTCCTTTTCAAAGTCCTCGGGTATATAGAGCGAGGAAGCAATAAGTGGCAGAAATTTAGTCCAACGGGCAGTCCCATTGGACTCGGCCAGGATGGCCGATTTATAAGCATTTGTCTTTGCACTCAGTTCATCGGCCTGGTAGAGAATGATGGATTCCAGTGTTTTAGGCGTTACCGGAGACGCAAACTCAAGCTTTCCCTGATGACTTAAGATCAGGTGAAGCAGCTGGCTTTTAAGGCTCTCGGGGAATTCCGGCAGCATGGCTGTCTTTTCCGAAACCATCATGGCCGCAATGACAATGTGCCCTAAAAGCTTGCCCTTTTCAGAATAGTCGAACCCCTGCTCAAATGTCAGCTCCTCAATTTTCCCGAAGTCGTGCAGTATGGCACCGCAAACAAGAAGGTCGCGTTTGGCCTCAGCGTGTATGTCGCACATGAGGTCACAGATCCTTACAATCTCAAGCGTGTGCTCCAGGAGCCCGTAAAGATATGCGTGGTGCCACGATTTTCCTGCCGGGACCCTTATAAATTTCTGATAAGCCTCGCCGCAAAGTATCAGCCGCATCAAATCCCTCAAGAAAGGGTTTTCTATTCTGCCAATCCTGTTTTGCAGCTCCTCTTCCATTACGGAGAGATCCCTTTTTGACTTCGCTATAAAGTCCTCCGGCGAAACCTCATCCGATGGCACGGCAGCCCTGATCCTGCTTACCCTTATGTTAAACTGTCCCTTGTATTCCTCGATGGTCCCAGCAATTTTTATTACGCCCCCGGGCGTAAGATAGCGCAGGTGCTCTTCGTAGTTACTCCACATGAATGCTACAAGCGAGGAATGCTGGTCGCCCACTTCAAGAAAAAGATACTGCTTTTGGCCTGTGCTGCTGGTCTTAAGTTCACACCTTTTAAGCAGCAAAAAGTGAAGGACGCTTTCTCCTTTGACAAGTTTCGATAAGGCTTTCTGGTTCTGCATATATGTCAGACTTTAATAATTAGCACGAATAATTGTTTCTGCACAAGATAAGAAATTTTTGATAATAGTTCTGAAAAAATGCCCTTTGAAAATGCTTTTCTTTAATTTTTTAAGCCCCTTTCCACTCCTTTGCCCGAATTTTGTGCTTTTATTTTATCCGGATAAATATAAGTTGTAAGATATAACTCCCCTGAAAAAAATATAATTTAGGAGTAAAAATCCAATGAGAGTCCTTCTTCTTTACCCGCAGTATCCCGATACATTCTGGAGCTTTAAGTATGCGCTTAAGTTTGTCCGTAAAAAAGCTCCCTTTCCGCCGCTTGGGCTTCTTACAATTGCTTCCATGCTTCCCCGGGACTGGGAGCTCAGGCTAATAGACATGAACATTGAGGCGCTTGAAGAAAAGGACCTGCTTTGGGCCGATTACGTTTTTATCAGCGCAATGTCCATTCAGGGTGATTCGGCTAAATCTGTAATTGAAAAGTGCAACCATCTTGGCGTACCCGTCGTTGCCGGGGGGCCCCTTTTTACCAGCAGCTACGAGTCATTTCCCAGCGTCGACTTCTTCGTGCTGAATGAGGCTGAAATAACCCTCCCCGACTTTTTAAGCGACCTGGAGAAAGGAGACCCGAAGAAGCTCTATACATCGGATAAATGGGCCGACATTACGGAAACTCCGCTTCCAATGTGGAAGCTTGCAAAAATGAACAGTTACTCTTCTATGAACCTGCAGTACTCCAGGGGCTGCCCTTTCGACTGCGAGTTCTGCGACATTACGGTCCTTTATGGCAGAAAGCCAAGGACAAAATCAAAGGGACAGGTTGTTGCCGAGCTGAACCATCTATACGATACGGGCTGGAGAGGACCGGTGTTTTTTGTGGATGACAATTTTATAGGCAACAAGCTCAAATTGAAAAATGAAATTCTTCCTGCAATATACAACTGGCTTGAAGAACACGAACACCCCTTCTGGTTCAGCACCGAGGCCTCCATCAACCTCGCCGATGACGACGAACTGATCAGGTGGATGGTACTGACGGGCTTTGAAGCCGTTTTCATCGGAATCGAAACCCCGAACGAAGAAAGCCTCCTCGAGGCAAAGAAAAACCAGAACCGGAACCGCGACCTCATTTCCAGCATAAAAAAAATACAAAGCTCTGGACTTGAAGTCCAGGGAGGCTTTATCGTCGGCTTCGACCACGATCCGCCTACTATTTTCGACCGACTTACGGCATTTATACAGGAAAGTGGGGTCGTAACGGCCATGGTAGGGCTCCTTAATGCACCCAAGGGAACCCGGCTCTACAACCGCCTCTTGAAAGAAGGCAGGCTCCTTGGAGCCTTTTCGGGGAACAATGCTTTTGCAATTAATTTCATCCCCAGCATGAATATCGAGGCTTTAATGGCCGGGTATAAAAAAGTCCTCGATACAATCTACTCCCCACGGCACTACTACGAAAGGGTGCTTAGTTTCCTGAAGGAATTCAAGCCGCAGCAGAAGCACATTTTTCACTTTAATTTCGGGTATCTCAGGGCTCTGGGTAGGTCCGTAATTGTATTAGGAATACTGGGCAAGGAAAGGTTTTACTACTGGAAGCTTTTCTTCTGGTCCCTTTTTACCAGACCCAGGCTGTTTTCCCTTGCAATCCACCTGTCAATCTACGGCTTCCATTTCCGAAAGGTTTCAACGAGCAGCTAGCAGCACTTTTTTCTTTGGATTTCCGCGGCCATAAACCGCTTCGATTCGGGATTGCCATAATCTAAATGGCCGCACCCCTGATTTATTCCGATTGACCGGCCCCGGCTTCTGGTCGTGGTTTAGGGATTCATCCAGGGGACTTTTGTCCCAGATCCCTCTCCGGATAATCAGAAATATTATCTTGCAGCTTTCAAAGAGTCTTTCTCTTATTCCTCAGACCCGTTGTTTTTCTTGTCTGTCTCTTCGTCCACTACTTTTATTACACTCTCGGCGGGTAAAATTGCGGTAACCGACCTCTTCAAAAGGTCTATTGTAATTGAAAGAACTTTTCCGTTGGATGTCTCATTAACCTCACCCAGAACCCCCTCGAAAGGACCCGAAATGATCTTTACTTTTGTACCTACCTCTATCTGGTCGGTGATCTGGAAATCGGATTCTGTTTCAAGCATCAGGCGAAGATTGTCAATCTGCCAATTTGGAATTGTTGCCGGACGTCCGTTAAAAAATACACAGCTTACAACTCCCCTCTGCTGCAGGGCAATTATTCTTTCTTTCTCATTGGAATAAATAAATATGTAGCCCTTAATCAAAGGCTCAACTATTTTCTTTTTCCTGTCGCTCCACTGCTTTATTTTAACTACGGTCGGAAGGTAGTATTCAATTCCTAACTCACTAAACTGCTGCGCGGCTGTAAATTCATGACGGGGCTTTGTATACAATGCAAACCAGTGTCTGGCCTGAGTAGTGTTATTTTCCGGTCTGTAATTATATTCCATAAAACTGAAGGTCTGTTAATATTTGCACATTTGGTAATATAAACCCAAATGCCCGATATTTACAAGGGGAATGTGGCTTTCCGACCAAATAATCTGCATAACTACCTGATAAGAACAGAAAGCGCATCCATAAATTCCTTTACATCAACAGGTTTAGCCAGTATTGCTTCTGCACCTAGCACGTAATATTTTTCCATCAGCTCCTCGGTCAGCGTTCCAGCAACTACAATTACCGGAATCTTATTGCTTTCATCTCTTTTTCTCATCGATTCGATGAGCTGAATGCCGTTCATTAAAGGCATGCTGTGATCCGTAATTACAAGCGAAGGAACCTTTTCCTGAATAATGCCTATTGCCTCATAGCCGTTTGATGTCTCAATGATCTCAAAGTCGGGCAGCGCCTTTTTGACCAGCTTTACCCAGAGCGACCGCGCAGGCGGGTCATCCTCTACCAGAAGTACAATGTTTGGTGCCTCCGGAATAATAAAATGAAATTCACTGCCCTTGCCTGTCTCCGAATAAAACCAAATATCACCGCCATGCTTTTCCACAATCTCTTTTACCAGCGTAAGGCCCAGACCGGTGCCTTTTTCCCCTTTCGTTCCTTCCGAAGAAAACTTCTGGTCGAAATGGAATATTTTCCTTTTATTGGCATCGGAAATTCCCACGCCCTCATCCTTAACCGTAAATTCAATAAACCCCTTCTTGAAGTTGTTTACCGTAACTTCTATGGATTTATTTTCTTCTGTAAACTTAATAGCGTTGCTCAAAAGGTTTGTTACAGCCTGTGTTATGAGCTTTTCATCAGCCTGTATGCTGATGCTTTCAGGCACATTTACCTTTATTTCAATGTTTTTCCTGATGGCATTTCCGGTTAAAGAAGAAACACAGTTGTAAACAATCGTCGTTGCCTTTAAGCGCTGTGGTACAAACTTTACGCTCCCCGTCTGCAGGCGCGACCAGTCGAGCAGGTAGTTAACAAGTTTGAGCTGGCTTTGTGAGGATTCATATATGTAGTTCAGGTATTCGTGCTTTTCGGCTTCGGGCAGACTCTGCTCAAAAAGGAGAATCTCCGCAAAGCCGAGTATGCTGGTAAAAGGCGCCCTCAGGTCGTGCGAGATAATTGAGATAAACCTGTCTTTTGCCTCGTTAAGCCCGGTGAGGTTTTCCTGCGATTTCCTCAGGACTTCTTCGGTCTTCTTAAGTTCGGTAATGTTAAGTACAATCCCATCCCAGCATTTAATTCTGCCCCTGGCGTCGCGTTCTGCGGAAATTTCTTCCTTAAGCCACAGCGTTTCCTGACTTTTGTTCAATATCCTGTACTGAAGCCTGAGTGTTTTTTGCAAAGGGTCATTTTCAAAGTCGGTCAGCTGTTTTCTTACTGCAAAAGCATCTGCAGCGTGAACCAGCGCCAGGCCGCGGCCGGGCATATTTATGACTTCTTCGGCAGTATATCCGGTTACTTTCTTTATGGATTCCGTGTAAAACACGTCCTCAACCCCGTCCTCAGAAGTAAGAGACCAGAGGAATTCATCTATGTTTGACGTTATTCTGCGGTATTTCTCGAGCTCACTTTTAAGGAAGCTTACTTCATCCTCTGCCGCCGCGGCAGCCGATATTTTTGGGGTCCTTTTACACGCGGGAAATCCGTTTTCACCATTATGTGGCGAAATACCGGCGGAAACGCCGTCAGCATCAGGGGCCTCCTCACTTAACATGCCGGGCCTAATTTTTCCCATAAAACCTCGATACCGTTTATAAGTTTAACAAGGACAAATTGAATATGGCAAGATATAAAATTGATTACTTAAGTGAAACTGTTTTAGTTAAGATTATTGCAGCTGGTTTTTGTGCCCCCGCCCTTTCGCCGGAAATTCATCTAAAAGCCCTGGGCTAGAGGCTACGCAAAGAAATCGGTCATATTAATAAAAAAACCCGCCTTAAACTATAAAGCGGGTATATACATATTCTGCTATTGCCATTGAGGCCGTAAGCCCCGGGGATTCAATCCCCACTAAGTTGATCACTTGCGGCAGTGCGCTGGCCGATTCCTCATTAATTATAAAATCATTGAAATCCCTCTCTGAAGCCAGGCGCGGCCTGATGCCTGCCATATCGGGGTAAATGTCGTCATACCGGACCGAAGGGAAATAGGCCTTTATGGCATTGTAGAACTTCCCCTGCCTCGACTCATCCACAAAGTACTTTTCCTCGCTTAATGGCTCTTTTTCAACGTCAGGGCCAAACCTTACGCCGCCGTTCAAGTCGAGCGTTACGTGAACACCCAGTCCGTGAAGCTTTGGCATCGGAACCGGGTAGATGAGGTGGCGGAAGACTTCTTTTTTACCCCTCAGGCGGAAGTAATTACCTTTAACCATTTTTAGCCTGTAGTCCGCATTCTTCACACCTAAGAGTTCAGCTACCTGGTCCGAATATAGCCCGGCCGAGTTTATGACGCCTCCTACCTCAATTTCCGTCTCCTCACCCGAAGAATCTTTAATCTTGGCCAGGTACCCTGAGGAAGAATTCTTGGAAAAGGCTACAAGCTTCGAGTTAAAGAGATAATCACATCCTCTTTCCTCGGATGCATGCTTGAGTGAATCCATCAGCCCGTGAGCCGAGATAATTCCTGTTGTAGGCGAAAATAGCCCGCCTGAAGAGAAAACGTAGGGTTCTTCCTTTGCAATTTCTTTTTTTGAAACCGTGTATAAATCCCCCATTCCCGCTTCAGAGGCGTTGAGCCTTATCTGCTCAAGCTTCTCCATTTCCGTTTCATCGACGGCAATGATATACTTCCCAACATTTCTGTGAGGAACATTCTTTTTACGGCACCAGTCATAAATAAGCTCTTTGCCGCGTATGCAGAGCCTTGATTTCAGCGATCCCTTGGGATAGTAGATCCCGGCATGGATTACCTCGCTGTTACGGCTTGAGACACCCGTTCCGATGCGTGCTTCCTTTTCAATTACAAGTACGCGCTTTCCGTTTCTTGAAAGAATTTCTGCCTGCGCCAGGCCTACAACGCCTGCTCCTATGACTAAAAAATCGTAATCCATAGTTCGCTTTTATATAAATTTACCTGTTTACTGCGTCGTAATACAGGGCTGCGGCACCCAGGAGAGCAACCTGCTCGAGCTCCGAAGGCTCAATTACGAGCCTGTTGAGCGAATTCCGGTACGCAAAACTCCTTACCTCTTTCCACATGCTTTCCTTAAAAAGACTGAAAGCTTTGCTTACCGAGCCCCCTAGTATAATTACCTCCGGGTCATAGGTATAAAGTACCACTTTTATGGCATTTCCTATGTGTTCTCCCAGAGAAGTAAACATGTCAAGCGCTTCTTTATCCCCGCAAATAGCCCTGCTATATGCCTCCTGTCCAGAAACACCATATTCATTTTTGAAGAACTGCCCGCTGCAGTAATGCTCAAATATGCCGTCTTCATAGGGAATCATTCCGAATTCCCCGGCTCCGCAGTTTGTGCCCGAGTAAAGCCTCCCGTCTGCAATTATGCCGGCACCAAGACCGGTACCCATTATAACGCCGACGCCGTTACGGCAGTTTTTCATCTTGCCGAAATATTTCTCCCCCGCGGCAAAGCAGTTGGCGTCGTTGTTTATGTAAACCGGAACCGAGTACTTTTTCTCCAGTATCTCCTTAAGGTGAACTTCCTTCCAGGATGGAATATTCTGCACGTCATAGACAATCCCTTTTTCAACGTCCACTACGCTTGGAACCCCAACCCCTATGCCCGAAATTTCAGCGTCCATCAGCTCATCAATGAGTAGACAAATTTCATTTAAGACCACACCCTCCCCGGAGGCCGTGCTTACAGGCGATGAAACGGTTTTCTTCAGGCTTTTATCCTCTATCAGCCCCACGCGGACGTTTGTGCCGCCAAGATCGATTCCCAGAAGTTTCATCTGTTGCTCTCCTCATGCACGGCTTCAGCTTTCTTTTTCTTCATGCTGATCGTCTCGTTGGCAATTATAGGCTTAGCCCAGAGACCAATGCTGAATATGTAGCCCAGCGTTAAGTAAAGGAAGAACATGCCGTACTTGAGGCCGAATATGTCGCCAAGCCAGCCAATTACAAGCGGCACAATGGCTCCGCCAATAATTGCAGTACAGAGAATGCCTGAAAACGACCCGTGATGCCTGTCGAGGGAGTTTAAGGCAAGCGAAAATACGATTGACCACATGACCGAGGCCGAAAATCCTACCATCGGGAATGCTATTAGCGCCATGGCCCTGCTTCCGAAAAATGCAACTGAAAGCCAGACTATGGCCGAAATCACAAAACCCAGGAGGACTTTCCTGCTGTCAAAAAATTTCAGGAATACCATGCCCAAAAGGCATCCAGCCGTAAGCATACCCCAGAACCAGGCAACCGTTGAGGCTCCTGCAGTCTGAGGATCCAGGCCGTGGTAGGTGTAAAGGAACTGCGATATCCAGTTGGCTACACCCTGCTCTGTACCTACGTAAGCAAATACACCGATAAAATAAAGAATTACCGTTTTTTCCTTAAAAAGATTCTTGTGTGTTTCCCAGGCTCCTGCAACTTCATCTTCCTTTCTCTGGACTTCAGGGAATTTGGATGCAAACATGAGCACTACCATTATTGCCGCAACAAAGGCAAAAACCCAGTATAATGATATCCAGGGAAGGCTTACAGGAACTACCTTCTCAAGCGAGGTAATGATAAAATTTTTGTCCGCTACGGGCTGATGAATGTTTCTTACCAGGTAAGAATATATGTAAGGGCTTAAGAAAGAAGCAAGGCCGAATATGAGCTGTGCAAAAACCGAGTTAAACGCAAAGTGCTCTTCACCCCCGGCTACCCTGAGCAGAGGGTTTATTGCAACCTGCAGCATTGCCATACCGGCGCCAATTAAAAACAGGGAAATAATTGCAACACTGTAAGAGGGTGTAACGGCAAAAAGAAAAGCACCTGCAAAGGCAATCAGAAATGCAGCCCCCATGACGGGCTTTTCCTTGTATTTGTCTACCAGCATTCCCGATGGAATTGACATTACGCCGTAGGCAATGAAAAATGAAAACGGGAATAAGGCCGCAAGCGTAAGGCTTAAATCAAAACTCTTTATGATATCCGGAATGATAGGACCCAGAATATTTGTCAGAAGTGAAATGACAAAAAATGTGAGAAAAATTAGTCCTATGATGTAATAACTTCTTTTCATTATTAACTCTCTTTTTACTTGACAGACATTAAAGCAATAAGTTGTATAGAATTCCTTTTAGGAATATGCCAACAATAAGAATTTATTGAACAATTTGCCAACAATAAAAACAATTTAAAAATTTGGGTAAAGATCAAAAACGCATAGAAGTAACGGGATCAGTAATTACACGGAATAAAAAAGCCTCAAAGCAAACCCTTTCGGGCCGGTTTTGAGGCATTGGGAAAATCGGCTAAATAATCTGAAGAAAGAACCTGAAAGGAGCGGGGGCTTTACCTCCTGCTTCTCATTATTCTCCTGATTGAATCTACCCGTGCGCGCAGCTGCTCAAGGCTCCTGTCGCCTCCCTGGTAGATGTTAAATCCGTCGAAATTAACCGTATTGGGTCCATTTCCGTACTGGTCCGCTCCATAAGGAGAAGGTTTTTCGCGCAGGCTCCTGTCTATGTCTCCATTGCTGCTGCCTCCATCCTGCATGTTCAGCTCTCTTAAGCGCCTGATGAGCCTGTCGTTTGCAGCCATCTGATCTGCATCCTTTGCAGGACTGCTGAGCCTGGGGCTGTGGCCCTGAAGCTGCTTTTGAGACGGCTTTTTCATTACTACATCAGTCGAAGAGATCTCGCCTGGCTTGATAAGGAGGTTTTGTTTCTGCTCATTCTGCATGGATTCATTGTGCGCCTGTGTACGCACAGAAGGCTTGGACATGAACGGGTTTTCCAACTCGGCAGATTCCCGGCCCAAAAACAGGAAAGCAAGCACAACTGTTGCGGCTAAAGCACCCGCGGGAATAAGGACGTTCCTCAGATTGAACGTAAAAAGAGGCTTTTTGCGCTCCCGTGCGGAATTAAGCCCGTTTAGCTTCCTCCTCAGATTCATCTCAAAATCCGGAGGAGCCGTCACCCGCGGCAATTCCTTAAGTGATTTAATTACACCCTTAAAGTTTTCATCTTCAATATCGTATCTTTTAGTCATAGGCATTACTCTTTATAAATTGGCTTTAATAATTTCTGAAGCTGTGCTCTTCCGCGGTTAATGCGCGATTTTACCGTTCCGATCGACAATCCAGTAATTTCAGCTATTTCTTCGTACGACAGGTCCTGAACATCTCTCATAATTACCACTTCGCGGTAAACCTCTTTAACTCTGGAAAGTGCTTTCTGAATTATCCTGTTTTTAATTTCACTATCTGCCAGAACCTCAGGCGTGGCTGATTTGTCCGGAAGGTCTATGGTTTCATCATCCTCGCCGCTGTGAATTGAGAAAAGGTTCTTCCTTTTCCTCCTTTTCAGCTCATTTTTGGCCAGATTAGTGGCAATTGTATAAATCCAAGTTGAAAATCTGGCAAAGGATTTATATGAATCTTTGTGCAGGTAAAAGCGTATCATGGTATCCTGCACCACATCTGTAGAGACGTCCCTGTCCCCTACAAATCTGTAGACGAAGTTAGTCAACGGATCTTTATAGCGTTTAACCAGCAATTCAAAGGCTTCAACATTGTTGTTTGCCTGGAACTCACTGATTAGTTCTTCGTCTGAAAGTTCAGATAAATTGTTTGCCAATGATAATTATACTCTATTAATTAAAAAATGTTTCAGATATTGTTAGGAATTTTAAACAAATGAATCTATAAATCAAAATATAATAATGCCGGTTTTAGTTCCATTTAGGCTAAAATGTACCGTATTTACGCAAAATCACTGAAAAATCTCCGCCAGAAGGATAGTAACAACTGTCTTGGGGTCAGTTGAAGTAGTCTTAACCGTCAGGTCGGCCTTATAAAGTGCTCGTGCAATTCTCAAGATCCGCTGGTCCTTGTAATTCATGGCGGCTTTCTTGTAATCCTTGTAGTAAAACGGGTGCGTCCCTATTATCCTTGCCGCCTCGTTATCGGGCACATTGTTTCTTGTAAGCTCCGGCACCTGTGCAAGTGCGGTAAAATACCTGGTGAGCATGGAAATGATCATCAGTATGTCCTTGCCCTTTTCAAGCAGGTTATAGGCGGTTTCCATGGCTTTTGCCCTGTTTCCCGCTCCTATTGCATTCTGCAGGTCGAAAATCGTAAATTCTTTCAGGGCTGAAGAAATGTTGAATATCGTCTCGCGCGTAATTTCCTTTTCATTGCCCAGGTAGGCTAAAATTTTCTGAAGCTGCATTTCGATGAGGCTTCTGTTTTCACCAACCATGTCCATTAGGAGGGCGGCATTCTCAGAGGAAATCGTCTTTCCTTTCTTTGCTGTATACTTGACGATCCAGGAGGCCAATTCTCCGGCTTTTAACTCGTTTGCCTCAAAGAGATACCCGTGCTTTAAGAACGTAAAATATGGCTCGGCCTCCACGTTTGAAATGTTGCCGTTCTTTGTAAATACAATTGTCGTAAAGGAGGGAGGGTTGTTTGCAAAACCACTTAACTTTTTCTTGTCGCCTTTTAACTCGTCGAAATCCTTCACGAGCATGAGCTTCCTTCCCGATCCGAACGGGAAGGCTGAGGCCGCGTCTATTATTTCCATTACGGTCCTTTCCTTTCCGCTTATCACTTCCTTGTCGAAGTCGGATGAAAGCAGAGGCTGCAGGGCCTGCTCTACGGCTCTTGCAGCGTTTTCAATGCTGTAGGTATCCTCTCCGTAGAAAAAGTAAACGGGAAGGAACGAGTCCTTCTTGAGGAACTTTCCTATTGAATATATGGACGGTACGGGGACTTTACTTTTTGCCATTTATTAGCGGGTTTCAAATATACTGTTAATTTTCTTGTATCTCTTTTCTATTGTCACCTTTTCCATCGCTACCGGATTTACAGGCCTTCCGTCATTTGGACCCATCTGAGGCTTAATTTTCTCGGATGCAATCTTGTCCACCACGTTCATGCCCTTGATTACTTTTCCGAATATGGTATAATTCTTCGGCAATTGCGGGGCATCATCCAGAATGATAAAGAACTGCGAGGAATTTGTGTTTGGCCCGCGGTTGGCCATTGCCACCACGCCGCGCACGTAGCCATCCTTGTAGCTTTGCGTATTCGGGTTCAGCTCATCTTCAAATGTGCTTCCATAGATGCTGCTTCCGCCGGCACCTGTACCGGTCGGGTCGCCTCCCTGAAGAACGTAGCCCTTTGCAATGCGGTGGAATATCACGCCGTTGTAGTAACCGGCAAGGCTTAAGCCTACAAAGTTGGCCGTTGTTTTTGGGGCTTCCTTTGTATATAGCTCAATTTCAATGTTCCCGAACTTGGTCTTAATTGTTGCAACCGTAATGCTGTCGGCACTTTTACTCATCAGCTTCCCGATTGCAGCCATATCGATGTCAAAACTCTTTTTGGTCGAATCCTGAAGCGTGGCGGCGTCGTTCTCCGCTTTATTTGCCTGGGAATCAGATTTCTGGCACCCTAGGAGTATTGCCATAAGAAAAACCGAAATCAAATACCTGTACATTTCTGAATTCTCCTTGTCTTAAGGTTGAATAATGTTAAAACCGATTAATCCTAAAATTACCACACCTAATATTATTCTATAGAATACAAAAATAAAAGTAGAATTTTTCCTTAAAAACTTGAGCAGGAAATCTATCGACAGATAGCCGAAAATAAATGCTGCCAGCGTACCGAGTACAAGGTTAACCGATGCACTTTTATCCAGATAAGGCAGCGACTCCTTGAACTCCAGTAATCCGCTCGCAAGAACAGCCGGAATGCTCAAAAGAAAAGAAAACCTTGCCGCGGTCTCACGCGTAAACCCCAGGAAAAGTCCCGCCGTTATGGTTGTCCCCGAACGCGACGAGCCCGGGATAAGTGCCAGCGACTGCGCCAGGCCTACAATTAGCGAGTCGAGCCAGCTTACCTGGTTAATGTCCTTTCTAAACGTACTGACTTTTTCAGCAACGGCAAGGAGTATACCCAGCACTATCAGACTGAAGGAGATAACAACAAGGTTCTTTGTCAATGCCCCTTCTATAAAGTCCTTAAAGCCCAGGCCGATCAAAACAACCGGTATCGTGCCTATGATGATATACCACCCGAGGCGTGAGTTAAGGCTCTGTTCAGAAAATTTCTTCCTCTGTGTAAGGTTGTCTTTCAGGAACTCGAGAATTATGTGCATGATATCCTTTCTGAAATAAACCAGTACAGCCAATAAAGTGCCAAGCTGAATAACGGCCATGAAAGCCGTCCAGCGTTCAGGATAGTCTTCAATCATCTGCCCCACCATCAGTTTACCCGCCAGCGTGAGGTGTGCCGTACTGCTTATGGGAAGGAATTCCGATAAGCCCTGAATTATACCCAAAATAACTGCTTCAATTATGTTCACTGTAACTCCTGTTTTAGAACATGTATGTAAGACCGAGCCTTAATCCGGCAGAAAACGAATTAAGATTTACATCTTCGTTTGAAAAAGTGCTATAAGATAATTTAATGTTGTTGTGTTCCGGTGCGCCAAGAAAGTCCAGCCTTAAAATCCCCTGGATGTTTGCATAAAGGTTTCCCCCGAGCGAGGTACTGCCGTCGGCTTTAAGAAGAAATCCCACGCCGGTCGACTTATAGTTGACGGCAGAGGGATAAACTGCCAGCGTCTCATCCAGCGAAGCAATCCTGTAGCCGGCACCTCCGCCAAACTTGAACTTGTAGCCGCTGCCGTTAATGACGTAATAAGCCATTAAAGAAGGCATGTGCATGGTGTACGAAAGGTCGTAACGGCCTCCTGCCTTGTCATTAAAAGTATTGTAAGATGCTACCGTAAGGGCGTACTCAACTCCCAGCTGAAAATGATCCGTCACCTGGCGCCCGACCTCTCCGTAAAACTCCACGTTCGTATTTATAGAAGGGCGCTCATCCGAGCTTGTGGCAAAGCCGGTATTAATGTAATCGTTCAGTGATGGCGTGGTATTCAGGTCTATGCCCATTCCGGCATTGATTTCAAAGAGCTGCGACTGGGCATTTACACTTGCAGACAACAGTAAAAGAGCCAAAAATAACGTCTTTTTCATAAGCTGTCCATGTTTGTTTCAATAAAATCGACCAGTTTTTCCTTTTTGCCGCTCTTCTTCGAATACTTGTAATTCAGGAAAAAGAAGAAAAATAGCGCCGTAATGATGAAAACAACCGTAGAAACCGCGTGGTTTAAGACCGCATACGCCAGCCCCATCTCGCTGCTGAAACCAAAAAGAAGTACAAGCGCCGTCTGTGTAATAACGTGGTATGATCCCGTGCCGCCCGGAGTTGGAATAACTACGCCAAGAGAGCTTATGCTCATTAGGACCCAGGCTGTGCTGAAGCCGACTTCTTTCATATTCTGCATACCGAGGCAGAGGAAGCCTAAATAGGAATTGAGCGAGTATACGGAAATAACGGCAACAGTAAGAATTATTGTATAAACGATGTTCTTCAGCCCCTTGAGGCTTGAAAAACCCTCTATCAGCATGTTGAAGACGTTAGCCAGCCTGTGCGCCGCCGATACGGAGATTCTGCTTACCAGCTTAAGTATTATGCTGTAAAACTTTTCCTTGAACCTTATTACAAGAAACAGGAATATGATTACTCCCGCCATCAGGACCGAAGCCGCATAAAGGCTAGACTTAAGCCACGGAAAGCTCTCGTAAAGGTTGCCGTTGTAAATAAAAACGCTTATTAAAAGTGCGGCAATGAAAGATATGACGTCAATTACCCTCTCCACTATTACGGTGCCAAACATGGAGGTCCCGGAAAGGTTTTCCCACTTTCCAAGAAGAACTGCGCGCGAGATTTCACCCAGTCGGGGAATGACACAGTTTACACCGTAGCCCACCATGAGTGAACCGAAGAGGTTCAAGACCGAGGTATCCGGCTTGACGGAGCTTAAAATTACCTTCCAGCGCACTGCCCGCAAAAAGTGTGAGGTCAGAAGCGTCACGGTAAGCACAAATACCCATGCCCATGAGGCTTTACCTATAATTCCAAGTACATCACCAAAGCGGACTCCATAGAAGGCTATATAAAGGAAAATGCCCGTAAGCAAAAAGGAGAATCCTATCCCCGCAATTTTCCTCGTCCTGCTTTTTTTCGCTTTATCTGAGGTCAATAACTTCACTTCCTTTAGGTGTTTCAAAACTGAACATGCCTGAATTCAGCGAGGGATTTATTTTAATGTTGGAAAGTTCAAAAGCATACATCGCTCCCGACTTATCCGTAACCTCGGCTTTGCGGATTATGTTGTTCATGTCGGCCCAGATTTTAACCGATTTGAAATTCTGCCTTCCCCCTTTGGAGTTTAGACGTAGGACGTTGCACTTGGCTGAGCTGACGGTCTCCTGAGGCAGCAGTTCCACGGTGCTGCCGGCAGGATAGTCGTAAACCAGCCTCTTTAAGGAAAACGACGAAGCGTCGTTGTTGTTGACGTCATTAATGACGACTTTTTTATTCTTTTTGTTGTAACTCCACACCGTGCTTCCGTCGGAGATGAACTCAAGATTACGGAATTCAATCCTGTACTTGTTGTCTTTCTGGAAGTAGAGTTTCCCCTTGGTCGAGGAGAGTTTCTTCTCCATGGATAGAGCACCGGTTTGGACAAAGTCGGCGCTTAGTGTATTTACGGAATTAAACCTGTTCTGAATATTCTTCAGGACCTGGTTGCCGTTTTGTGCAAATAGCACGAAAGGGATTAACAAGAAAACTACGGCTGCTGAAATTTTATTTAACATGTTAAATTCTACTTTTATAAAGCCCTTAAAATTGTTTCTAACTGTTCTTCATCTTCAATCAAGACTGCTCTTACCTTGCTTCCGTCTGCACCGCCTACGATGCCCGCCTCTTCGAGCTGGTCCACGATTCTGGCGGCGCGGGAATACCCGAGTTTAAGCCTTCTTTGAAGAAGGGAAACCGAGCCCTGCTGGTGCCTTACGATTACTCTTGCGGCATCCTCGAACATCGGATCCTTGTCGGCAAGGAATTCTCCCTGCGCTTCTTTTTTCTTCTCGTAAAGTGAAGGCAGGAAGTAGCGTTTTGAGAACCCTTCCTGCGAATAAATGTAATTTGTAATTTTTTCCACCTCGTCGGTGGAAATAAAAGCGTTCTGAATTCTGATCGGCTTTGGAGTTCCGCTGGGCAAAAAAAGCATGTCGCCGCGCCCTAAGAGCTGCTCGGCACCGTTCATGTCCAGAATTGTGCGCGAATCAATTTTTGTTGCAACCTGATAAGCCACGCGGGCCGAGAAGTTTGCCTTAATGACGCCCGTAATGACGTTTACCGAAGGCCTCTGCGTTGCAAGCACCAGGTGAATTCCAACGGCTCTTGCCAGCTGCGCAAGGCGTGCAATCGGCTCTTCCACCTCCTTGCCTGCCGTAATCATAAGGTCTGCCAGCTCATCTATGATAACTATAATATATGGAAGTTTGTAATGCTGCATCTCATCGGTATCCTTCGGCTTTCGCTTGGGATCGGATACCTTCAGGTTGTAATCAACTATGTTTCTTACACCCGCCTTAGCAAGCTTATTATAGCGCTTTTCCATCTCATATTCAACAGATTTCAGGGCAAGCAGGGCATTCTGCGGACTTGTGATTATCTCCTCTTCCAGGTCCGGAGAAACGGCAAGGAAATGCTTGTTCAGCTTGGCATAAAACGAAAGCTCAATTTTCTTCGGATCGACAATGACAAACTTCACGTCCGCAGGATCCTTTGCGTAAAGGAGGCTCGTAATTATCATGTTGATGCCGACACTTTTACCTGAACCGGTTGAGCCTGCAATTAGCATGTGCGGCATCTTGGCCAGATCCGTAATGTAAACGTCGCCTGCAATTGTTTTTCCTAGTGCAAGCGGAAGTTCCGCCTTCACGTCGTTGATCTTTGCTATGGCTGAACGCGCGTTTACCAGTGCCGCCTCGGCATTCGGTATTTCCACGCCAATTGCGCTCTTACCCGGAATTGGGGCAATAATTCTTATGCCGCGCGCTGCAAGCGCAAGAGCTATGTCGTTCTCAAGACTTACTATACGGCTGATCTTAACGCCTGGAGACGGAACAATTTCATAGAGTGTAACTACCGGCCCTGGAGTAACCGTAATGTCTTCAATTTTTATGTCAAAAAGAGCCAGCTTTTCTTTCAACAGCTCGGCATTTCTTTTTAGTTCCTCTTCGGCTACTTTGTAGCTTTCTTCAGGCGCCTGGTCCAAAAGCGTCAGTGGGGGTTTCTTGTATGGGATTTTCTCTTCCCACTGGTTCGGGAGCTTTGCTTCCTCGTCCTTGTCAATTACGTCTTCGGGAAGGTCCGTAAACTTCTTCTTCTCTTCCTTTTTCCCATCTTCTTTAAGCGGAGCAGCCCCGCTTAAAAGCGTTCCAACGGCGGCCTCTTCCACCTTTTCCGGCTCATTTGCATGGATGATCTTGATGGTAGTTTCCGCAGCCTCTTCAATCGGCTCACTGATATCCTCAACCTCAGGAGCCGGAACCGCAGAAGCCTTCTGCTTTTTCTGCTTTTCAGGCTTGAGGTTTTTAATTTTCGCCAGGTTTTCAGCCGACTTTGCCTCTTTTTTCTCCTGTATGTTGTCCTTCGCCCTTTCAATGATCGCTTCGGACTGCTCAAAAAGGCTCTTAAAGAACTCCACTACACGGCCCAGCTTCACGTCGAAGGCAATAATGAGCGTTACGAGCATCAGCGTTGAAATCAGTATAAGGCTTCCAAGCCCGCCTAGGAGTTTGCCGAGTGAAACGCCCAAAAATCCCCCGGCATTACCCGAAAGCTCATTGACGTCCCTGAAGAGATTAAGCTTAAAACGGAGGACGCCGAAAAATGCAGATATAAGCGCACCCGAGGCCAAAAGGAAGTTCGAGAGGTTTATGGCAAGGCGGTAATTCTTGCTTACGGCTATGGAATAGCCCCAGATAAAAAGGATTACCGGGAAGACCACCGAGCTGAAGCCGAAAATTGAGTTTACGAGAAACGAGGCAACGTAAGCCCCGGCAATTCCTACAAGGTTGTGCGTGGACTGCGGTTTGTCCACGGCAACATCCGATATGCTGTTTGTGAGAAAAGCCTCATCGCTGGCCGAGTAAGAAATTATACTCAGCAGTATGAGGAGTGAAAAAACAACGAGAAAGATACCGAGTATCTTCTGCTTTTTTTCCATCGAGATGACAAAAAAATTTTCTCCCCTTGCAGGTGAGCTGCCGGTCTTTTTCTTTACTGCCATTATTCTAAATACTCATTTAGCCATGAAATTCGTTATTACGGGGCTTACTTAGAATTTTTACCATTCCGCCCGTAAAGTAAGGTATGATCTCCATACCGCCAAGCTTAGCGCAGTAGGCGATATCCTGCTCAAACCCGTTTTCAATGAGCAATTTCCCGTGCTCGCATTCGGCAAGTATCTTCTGAATGCTTTTCCCGTAGGATTTACTGAGGACAACGCTGGCTTTGGAAGAATCCGTAAGCTCCACGTCTTCCTTTAATTTCTGAATTTCCGTAACCAGCTTTCCGGCACATATCGTATCATCTATGCAAAAGCTGCCTACGCGGCCTGCACACATAATTTCAACGTCCTTATTCAGTTCAGCCAGGTGCTGTGCAACGCTCTGTATGTTCTGGAAAGAACAGACGTAGAGGTTTTCCGAAAACTTTGCCTTAACTATGGCCTTGGAGCCGTTTGTAGTAAAAAGAATTATTGATTTTCCGGCCACAACCTCGTGTGAATATTCGAAAGGGGAATTCCCGAGCTGAAAACCTTCAATTTTCTTCGTGTTCCGTTCACCGCCCAGCAGCGTTTGTCCTCCGAATGCATTGCCGGAAACCTTCATTGCAAACTCAATCGAGTTTACAGGAATGACTTCCCTTGCGCCGTTAAAGAGTGCAGTAACAATTGTTGTAGTTGCTCTAAGGACATCAATGACGACTGAAGTCTTACCCGAGAAGTAAAGCTCGTCGGTCTGTGCGGGTGAAAAATGTACATTTAGTTTCATAGTCTTTAATTTTAATGATCAATTCCAGTGCGTTAAAATCAAATCTTAGCGTTAATTAGAAATATTCGCTATTTTTAAGACAGGCATATCACCGCTAAAGATAATACTTGGGTATGCACTCACATATATTGGTGCTGCATACCCGGAAATACAAATTATAATTATTTTTTAATAAATGGAAGCTTAACCAGCTTTGCCGGAATTTCCTTCCCCCTGATGAGAAAGTTTACCTGCGAGCCTTCCCGGCTATACTCAGTGTCAACGTAGCCCATGGCAATCGGTTTTTCCAGCATTGGACTTACGGTTCCGCTGGTCACGCAGCCAACCTTCTTAGAGTCAACCGTAATGTCGTAACCCTGCCTTGGAAAAGCCTTTTCCTCTGAGCTCATAGCCACGAGCTTCCTTTTCAGGCCCTCGGCTTTAACCTTAAGAAGTACATCCTTTGCAATAAAGTCGCTGTTTTTGTTCAGCTTCGTGATCCAACCAAGCCCTGCTTCAAGGGGATTTGTCGTCTGGTCGATGTCGTGCCCGTAGAGGCAGAATCCCATTTCTAGACGCAGTGAGTCCCTGGCGCCAAGTCCTACAGGCTGAATGTCAAATTCCTTGCCTGCTTCAAAGAGTTCCGTCCAGACTTTTTCTGCAACTTTTTCATCTCCCTTGAAGTAAAGCTCATAACCGAGCTCGCCTGTATATCCGGTACGCGAGACTATCATGTCCACACCGGCACACCTGGCCTTGAAGAAGTGATAGTATTCCATCTCCAGCTTTTTGTCGCAGAGCTTCTCTACGGTCCGCTGCGAATCGGGTCCCTGTACGGCAAGCAGCGAATATTCGTCACTTTCATCTGCAATCTCAACGCCGAACTTGTTGTTTTCCTTCATCCAGTTGTAATCTTTATCCTTATTGGATGCGTTTACGACGAGCATGAATTCTTCGTCGGAAACCTTATAGACCAGGAGGTCATCAACTATGCCGCCATCCGGGTAGCACATTGCCGAATACTGAACCCTGCCCGGCGTAAGCTTTGAGGCGTCGTTAACAGTAATGTACTGCACGAAATCCAGAGCCTTGCTTCCCCTGATAAAAACTTCGCCCATGTGAGAGACGTCAAAAACGCCGACCGAGTTTCTTACGGCCTTGTGCTCAGCAATAATTGAGCTGTACTGTACAGGCATCATAAAGCCCGCAAAATCGATTAGCTTGGCGCCCAGCCTTTCGTGAACTTGGAATAATGTGGTCTTTTTCATAGTTCCTTCAATTATTGGTTTAATTTTTTCCAATCTTTTAAGAAGTTCTCCAGACCTATGTCGGTCAGGGGATGCTTGAACAGCTTATCTATAACATTAAAGGGCATGGTTGCAACGTCGGCTCCCATTAAAGCTGCATCTACAAGGTGCAGGGGGTGACGGATAGAGGCAACCAGCACTTCGGTCCTAAATCCATAGTTGCGGTATATCTGAACTATCTGGCTGATAAGCTCCATGCCGTCGTGGCTTATGTCATCCAGGCGGCCGACGAACGGGCTGATGTATGTTGCGCCT
The DNA here is from genome assembly GCA_025612245.1 of Ignavibacteria bacterium. GTDB lineage: Bacteria > Bacteroidota > Ignavibacteria > Ignavibacteriales > SURF-24 > JAAXKN01. Next base: position 130,296 of record JAAXKQ010000004.1, on the reverse strand, counting down.
GCCTTTGCTGCCAGCAGCGCTTGCGCCGGTGAAAAGCAAAGTGTTACGTTTGTATCAATACCTTCCTGACTTAAAGTCCTTACGGCTTTTAAGCCCTCTTTAATCAAAGGAACCTTAACTACAATATTATTGTGTATTTGAGAAAGCTCGCGGCCTTCTTTAACAATACCGTCGTAATCTGTGGAAATAACCTCGGCACTTACAGGGCCGTCCACAACCTGAAGAATCTCCTCTAAAAGCTGGCGGAAGTTTTTACCTTCCTTTGCAACAAGTGAAGGGTTCGTGGTAACACCATCCAGTATACCCAAGGCAGCAGCCTCTTTTATCTCTGAAATGCTGGCCGTATCAATAAAAAATTTCATTTGCAGCTCCTCATTTTATAATCATCTGTGCAGGGTTAGTTACAAGTTCAAATGCTTTTGATAACTTATTGCCCATAAACGAATTACTAAGGCACAAAGTTACGAAATTCACGGACAAAGTACAAAGGACAAACGGGTAAAGAAGTAATATGCAGGGGCAAAATTACAGTGGCCCTTTAGGCCGGGGAAATTAACGGTTTTTTGCGGAACTTCAGGGCCCTGTTTTACCGCTTGTAACAGGCTATAACACCTGAAAATAAAGAAGCCGAAGCAAAGCTTCGGCTCTATATGATACTAATTTTTCAGCAATTAAATTTTTGGTCTAATTTTAACTTATATAATCCGCAGTTATGTCCTTCCCGGTTTTGGCAGAAAGGAAGCTGAATGTTGCGGGGTTGAAATTCTCGTCCTCAACGAGCTTTATTTTAATAAAATATTTGAACTGAAGCTTTGTTATCCTCTTTACCCTTCCTTCCCTTAATTTAATTCCAAGCGAAGGATGAACATTGAGTATGAGGAACTTCTCGGCAGACTGGCTTTTGAAGCGTTTGAGCCATGTCTCAATTTCATGCAAAAGGTTCGACTTCTTCGTCAGTAGTCCGGTGCCGTTACAGAACGGACAGACCTCGTTCATTGTGTGAAGAATGTTTTCCCTGATGCGCTGACGCGTAATTTGAATGAGCCCGAAGTCGGTCATTGGCAGAACGGAAACCTTTGCCCTGTCCTTCCTGAACTCCTTTTTCAGCTCGTCGTAAATTTTCTTCCTGTTTTTCTCGTCCTCAAGGTCTATAAAATCGCAGACTATCAGTCCGCCAATGTCCCTGAGCCTTAACTGGCGTGCTACTTCACGGGCCGCTTCCAGGTCCGTTTTGAGCGAATTGAGCTCCTGCTCTTTTTTTGCCGCGTAGCGTCCGCTGTTAACGTCAACAACAACCATTGCCTCGGTGTGGTCTATTATCAGGTAGCCTCCGCTCGGGAGCATGACCTTCCGACCCATAAGCGTCTTAATCTGCTCGTCTATCTTAAAGGCTTCAAAAATCGACTGGTTTTCCCTGAAAAGTTCAATCTTATCCACCAGTGCCGGCTGAACCAGGTGCACATAGCTTTTGATCTGTTTATAAAGCTTGCGCGAATCGATAAATACCTTTGAAATGTCCGGCGTAAAAAGGTCACGTATGACGCTCGATGTGGTACTCAGATCCTGATACAGAATTGCCGGTGGTGTGTCTGTTTTGGCCGAGCTTTGTATGTCTTCCCAGGTCTTAACCAGGTACTTGAGGTCGTCCGAGAGCGATTCTTCGGATTGTTCTTTTGCTGCGGTTCTTATTATAAGTCCGCAGTTTTCGGGCAGTATGCCCTTGGCAATGCTTTTTAGGCGCCTGCGTTCCCTGAATTCAGCTATTTTTTTGGAAATACCAATCTTGCTGTCGAAGGGAAGCAGTACACAAAACCTGCCTGGCAGCGATATTGAAGAGGTAACCCTGACGCCTTTGTTGCCTACGGGCTCTTTGGTAATCTGTACCAGAATTTCCTGCCCCTTGTGCAGTTTTGGGATAAATGGCTCCCTTCTAACCTGTTCATCAACCTGTTGTGATTGTGTATTTCTGGCGTGAGGCAGATGTTCGTGGACTGCAGCATCATCGGCTACTTCGTCGATTTCGGAATCGTCGTCTAAAATGCTCTGAAGGCCTTCGAGACGGTCACCTATATCGGAGAAGTGCAGAAATGCGTCGTGTTTCATCCCGATATCAATAAATGCGGCTTTAATGCCGGGCAGTATACGTGCAACTTTGCCCAGGTAGATATCGCCAACCATTCTTCTTTTTTCGGGGTGGTCGACAAAAAAATCTACCAGATTACCATCCTCAGTAATAGCTACACGGTTTTGTGACGAGGATGAATTAATTATTATTTCTTTTACCATGTAAACTTCGTTTCTCTAATGGAACTATTGTTTTGCAACTTCCTGTGTTTGTTTTTCATTCATCCAGAAGAGAACCCGGTCCTTAAAACTTTGACTTATACTACTTAAATCCTCTTCGGGATAAACGTTCTTTTTAATTTTATCAGCATGCTCGCTGATGTATTCTTCAACTAAGGGGGCTTCTTCGAGGGAATAGATCTTTTCAATGAAACTGCTGATTCCCTTAAAAGATCTGAAGTACCAGATCATGTGCTTTCTGGCTTTTTTAACTCCCTGCAATTGGCCTGAATCCTTAATTAACAATGAAAGATGCCTTAAAGCAGCTGAGGCAACTTCATCAATTTTAGGCTTTCCGGGGTCTTTTCCCGTTGAAAGCATTGCATTAAGCCTGCTGAAGATAAAAGGGTTGCCGAGCGCTCCCCTGGCAATAAATACCGAGTCGCATCCGGTCTGATTCATCATCCGAAGGCATTCCTCAGGTTCAAAGAGTGAACCATTGCCCACGACAGGAATGGAAACTGCTTCCTTGACTTTTCCAATCCAGCTCCAGTCCGCTTCCTGCTTGTAGGAGTCGGATCTGAAACGGGCATGTACCGTAATTAAAGAGGCCCCGTTATCCTCTATAATTTTGGCATTCCTCATCAAGGTTACGTGCTGCCTGTCGCCTCCAACACGGATTTTAACCGAAACCGGGATCTTCCCTGCAGCTTTTACCATCGTCTTAACGAGTTTTTCCAGAAGGTCGGGTTTGTCTAGAATACTGGCGCCCAGGCCAATCCGGCAGACATTAGGAACAGAGCATCCGCAGTTCAGGTCGATCAGGTCAGGCTTAAAAGAATGAAGTTCATGGATTGCTTTTGCTATATATTCCGGGTCACTGCCCAGAAGCTGTACACCGATAGGTTTTTCACTCTGGCTAAAGGCAAGTACCTTAAGCGTGGCAAAGGCATTTTCAACAACACCCTTGGCACTAACCATTTGTGTAAAAGTAAGACCTGCGCCATGTTCGCGGCAAATCTGCCTGAAGGGCGCATCGGTAACTTCTGCCATCGGTGCGAGAATAGCCTTTTTCCCTATATCCAAATTTCCAATCTTCATTACTTCATCGTTTCTTAGCCTGGGTTCGCCTTACTTGTTGCAGCAAATCCGCCTTTATATGGCTTCAATAACCGCAATATAAGCGCGGCCTTTTAAGATTTTGAGCATCCCGCATCACATATTTGGCGCCGCAGTGTAATTGCGGCGCCAATAAAAACGGGCTTTACTTGTTTTCAGCCGGATTATCGTTCAGCAGAGCTTTGCGGCTTAGGCTAAACTTGCCGTTTTCGATCTTAACCAGCTTTACTTTTACAGGATCCCCTTCCTTAAGAACGTCAGAGACCTTGTTGATCTTCCTGTTCTCAATCTGTGAGATATGCAGAAGTCCTTCCTTACCCGGCAGGATCTCTACAAAAGCACCAAAATCCATGATCTTGATTACTTTCCCGTCATAGATCTCACCAACTTCAGGCGTAGCGGTCAAAAGCTTTATGTGCTCTTTGCATTTCTTAGCCGACTCGCTGTTTGCCGAAGCAATGTTAACCGTACCGTCTTCTTCGATGTTGATATCAACCCCGTACTGCTTCTGCAGACCCTGGACGGTTTTTCCTCCCGGGCCGATAAGAAGGCCAATCTGATCGGTTTGTATCTTGATCGTGATCAGGCTTGGAGCGTACGGAGAAATGGCTTCCTTGGGCTGTGAGATAGCTTCCTTCATGAGACCAAGAATGTGAAAACGTCCGTCCTTGGCCTGCTTTAGAGCTGTTTCCATAATCTCAAAGGAAATACCCTGTATCTTGATATCCATCTGAATGGCTGTTATGCCTTCTGTGGAACCGGCAACCTTGAAGTCCATGTCCCCCAGGTGATCCTCGTTGCCAAGTATGTCTGTAAGAACAACAAACTTTTCCTCTTCTTTTACGAGTCCCATTGCAATGCCGGCTATTGGCTTTGCAACCGGAACGCCGCCATCCATTAGCGCCAGAGATCCGGCACAAACCGTAGCCATGGAAGAAGATCCGTTGGACTCCAGTATGTCTGAATTAAGGCGAATGGTGTATGGAAATGTGGTTTCTGAAGGCACAACCTTCTTTAAGGCTCTTTCTGCCAGATGACCGTGACCTACTTCCCTTCTTCCAACGCCGGACATTCTGCCGACTTCACCAACCGAGAAGGGAGGGAAATTATAATGGAGCAGGAATTTCTTTGTATATTCTTCCTGAAGGCCATCAATGGTCTGTTCATCATTCTTTGTCCCGAGCGTCAGCGTCGTAAGACTCTGTGTTTCACCACGCGTAAATAGAGCCGAGCCGTGCGTCCTGGGCAAAACACCAAGTTCGATCGTAATTGGTCTAACCTGTGTCGTGTTTCTGCCATCGAGGCGGAGGCCTTCTTCAATTATCCTCTTGCGCATGAGCTCTTTTTCGATGTCATGAAGGATTTCCCTGATGGCTTTCTCCTGTTCTGGATATTTTTCCTTCAGGGCTTCAACAACCTCTTCATTGAGAGCCTTGTTCTGTGCTGAGCGCTCTTCTTTCTTAAGAACGGTTGCCACTATTGTAGCATATCTCTCATAAGCCAGATCCTTTACGTCCTTAAGCAGGTTTTCATCTACTGCCTTCTCTTCGAAGACTTTCTTCGGCTTTCCGGCTTCCTCACGAAGCTCATTCTGCATCTTGACGATTGCCTTTATGTGCTCATGAGCAAAGCGTAATGCGTCCAGCAGTTCAGCTTCACTGATCTCGTTTGCCTCGCCTTCAACCATCATAATTGAGTCTGCCGTACCGGCAACAACTATTTCCAGCTCGCTCTGTGCTGTCTGCTGAAGCGTGGGATTGATGATGAGTTCACCGTTGATTCTTCCTACCCTTACCTCACCAATTGGCTCCAGGAAAGGAATATCCGAGATAGTCAGCGCTGCCGAGGCAGCAATAGCTGCCAGAACATCAGGATCGTTCTCGCCGTCAAATGAATAGACAAAAGCAATTACCTGAGTCTCATTCTTAAAGCTTTTTGCGAACAATGGGCGAATTGGCCTGTCGATAAGTCGTGAGCTTAAGATCTCTTTTTCTGAAGGTTTGCCCTCTCTCTTAAAAAATCCGCCAGGAATCTTTCCTGCAGCTGAAGATTTTTCCCTGTATTCCACCGAAAGAGGGAAAAAGTCCTGGTCGTCTTTGGCTTCTTCGGCAGCAACTGCCGTAACTAGCACCATTGTATCACCCAGGCGGGCCATTATGGCACCATTGGCCTGCTTAGCAAACCTGCCGGTTTCTAAAGAGAGAACTTTTCCACCAATTTCAACTTCTTTTTTGTAAATCATTCAAAACCTTACTTTCTGATATTTAATTCTTTGATTATAGTTCTGTACCTATTGATGTCTTTAGCGGCAAGATAGTCCAGTAATCTGCGTCTTTTGCCGACGAGCATCATCAGGCCGCGTCTTGAGTGATGATCTTTTTTGTGCTCACTGAAGTGGCCTGTCAAATCATTGATCCTTTTTGTCAGGATCGCAATCTGGACTTCGGCTGTACCGCTGTCTTTTTCATTTTTACCATATTTCTTGATAAGTTCAAGTTTTTCTGCGTTTGTAATTGCCATTACATTTCTCCATTATGTTGTACGATGTAACCCCAGAGGTGACCAGGGTTAATTATTTAAGTTATTTATAAAATTCAAAGCTGTTTTTTTATCCTCCTCAATCTGCCTTATGAGCTCTTCCCTGGATGAAAATTTCCTCTCCGGGCGCAGCTTCTGCAGCACACTTACCTCTACACTTTCACCGTAGATATCCTCACTCATGTTAAAGATATTAATTTCAGTAATAAGTTCAGGGGTATCGCCAAAGGTGGGACGCATTCCGATGTTCATAACGCCGTGTTTAGGACTGCCTGAGACAACTATTTCAACCACATAAACTCCTCTTGCGGGAAGGAGCTTTTCTTTACCAGCAGAAGCTATATTTGCCGTGGGGAAGCCTAATGTCCGCCCTCTCATTGCACCTTTAACAACCGTTCCCTTAAAGGAATAGTTTCTTCCCAGATACTTACTTGCTTTTTCTATGTCACCATCCAAAATGGCCTGCCTGATCTTTGTGCTGCTTACCGTATCGCCGTCAATTGAAACGGCCTGAACGATGGTAACGTCAAAAGAATTCTGCCCGCCTATCTGCCTGAGCTTGTTTTCATCTCCGTCCCTGTTCCTGCCCAGGCGGTGATCGTAGCCTATGACCAGCTCACGAAGGCCTATTTGTGTAATATATCTTTCAAAAAACTCATCCGAAGTCAGTTTTGAGAGTTCCGGCGTAAAATTTATCACCAGAACGTTCTCAACTCCCGAAGCTTCCAGAAGCTCAAGCTTCTCGTCCAGAGTTGTCAGGAGCTTCAGCTCAAAATCCTTCGAAACAACGCTCCTCGGGTGCGGCTCAAAGGTTACGAGAAAATTTCTCCCGCCTGACTTCGAAGCGCTTAAAAGAGCACGATTTACAATTTCCTTGTGACCCAGGTGAAAACCGTCGAAGGTCCCGATTGTAACTACCGTATTGTTGTCTTTATTAACCTGACTAATATCTGTAAATATATTCATTAAAACAGAGTTCTAAACAAAAGTAAATAAATATACGTTTTTTCCGGCACAAAATAAACCGGAGACGCCGCCCCCTGCCTTTGGGCTCTCTCAGTCCGGAAGCTCTCCTGCTCCCAGGGATTCCCTGCTGTGCCACAGGGAAACAAATTCATCGACGGGAAATGCGTCTTCGACGTTAAATTCCCCGATTCTGGTTCTCCTCAGAGAACTCAGGTAGCCCCCGCAGCCCAGTTTCTGGCCTAAATCGTGGGCAATAACCCTGATATATGTGCCTTTTGAACAGCTAATCTCAAAATGCACCTCAGGCAAATCAATCTTTGTAATGTTGAACTCGGAAACCGTTACCTTCCGGGGCTCCCGCTTCAGGTCAATTCCCTTCCGGGCATACTTGTAGAGCGATTTTCCCTTAAACTTAACTGCTGAATACATTGGCGGGGTCTGGTAGATTTCACCCAAAAATGAATCCCGTGCCAAAAGGACATCGTCTTCGGAAACCCCAGTTGTACCCTTTTCCTCTACAAATTCCGTCTCGGAATCCATGGAAAGAGTAGTCTTGCCTAAAGTAATCGTGCCTGTATAAGTCTTGGTGCAGTCCTGGTAAAGACTGATCTCCTTGGTCTTCTTCCCCGTACAAATGATCAATAATCCCGTAGCCCTCGGGTCCAGCGTTCCGGCGTGTCCTGCCTTTTTGACGCCCGTAGCCTTGCGTATCTTATAGATCACGTGAAAAGAGGACTTATGCAGCGGCTTATCGATGAGGATTACCTCGCCACTATGAAAGTCCGCACTCTTAAGATCAGCCGTTTGCCTGGTTATTACTGCCGTTTTTGTCATCATCTTTATGGATTTTCTTAAACAGGTCCTCTATTCTTTCCACATAGTCAGTCGTATCATCAATATAGAAGTCCAGTTCCGGTATGAATTTCACCTGAATTTTATGAGCCAGTTCTGCCCTGATCAGCCCTTTTGCCTCGTTAAGCCTGTTAAGAACGGCCTGACGCTGCTGCTTCTCAAAAACCGATATATATATCTTGGCAATTTTAAGGTCGGGACTCATCCTGACGTTTGTCACTGTAACTAGTCCAAAGGAAGCGTCTTTAAGCTTGTATAAAAAAATCCAGCTTACTTCCTCTTTAATCAACTGCGATAGTTTGTCTTTCCGGTACGCCATTTTTGTTCACTTTCTCTTTAGTATGACACATGTTAAAATACTGAAAAGGGCCCTGAATGCTCCTGTTTTCAGTGCATTCACGGCCTTTTCGGCATTATGAAAGTCAGGCTAATTTCTTCTTTGTTTCAACAATTTTGTAAGCTTCTATTATATCGCCTACTTTTATGTCGTTGAAGTTATTGATGTTAAGGCCGCATTCGTAGCCAGCATCAACTTCCTTAACGTCATCCTTAAAGCGCCTTAAGGAAGCCAGTTCACCGTCGTGAACAACAATACCCTGCCTGATAAGGCGGATCTTGTTCGTCCTCATGACCTTGCCTTCCTGTACATAGCAGCCTGCAACCGTACCGACTTTCGGCACCTTGAAGGTATCTCTTACCTCGATTGTAGCCACAACCTCTTCGGAAATTACAGGTGAGAGCAGGCCTTCGAGTGCAGATTTCACTTCATTTATTGCATCATAAATAACGTTGTAAAGACGGATATCGACCTTTTCGTTTTCTGCCAGCTTGCGGGCATTAAGGTTAGGCCTTACGTGGAAGCCGATAATAATTGCGCCTGAGGCCGCGGCCAGAAGCACGTCACCCTCGGAAATACCTCCCACACCCTTGTGTATAACTTGTACCAGAACCTCTTCGTTTGAAAGCTTCATAAGTGAGTCTGAGAGTGCCTCTACAGAACCGTCAACGTCACCTTTAACTATAAGAGGAAGTTCCTTTACGCCGCCAATTGAGATCTGGCGAGCAATTTCATCGAGCGTAATATGGTGAATCTGGCGCTGATCCTGTTCGCGCTTTAACTGCTGGCGTTTCAGGCTTATTTCCCTGGCATCCCTTTCGGAGTTAACTACAACGAAAGTATCTCCTGCCTGCGGTGCGCCTTCAAAACCGAGCACAAGTACCGGCGTCGAAGGAGGAGCAGTGTCAATTTTTCTGTTCCTCTCGTCGAACATTGCACGAACGCGCCCGTAGTAAACGCCTGAGACGAACGGGTCGCCAACCTTAAGCGTGCCTTTCTGTACCAGTATGGTGCCGGTAATACCGCGGCCTTTATCCAGCTGCGATTCAATTACCGTACCGCGTGCCTGGCGGTCCGGGTTAGCCTTAAGTTCAAGCAGTTCAGATTCAAGTAAAATCTTCTCAAGGAGCTCTTCAATATTAATGTTAGCCTTGGCAGAAATTTCCACGCACTGGTAACGTCCGCCCCAGTCCTCAACAAGTATGTTTCTGTCTGCCAGTTGCTGGCGTATCTTGTCCGGGTTCGCGCCGGGCTTGTCGATCTTGTTAATTGCAATAATAATCGGTACGCCGGCAGCCTGGGCATGGTTAATGGCCTCAACTGTCTGTGGCATTACGGCGTCGTCGGCAGCTACAATCAGTACAACTATGTCTGTTACCTTGGCGCCTCTGGCTCTCATGGCCGTAAAAGCCTCATGGCCAGGGGTATCAAGAAACGTGATGAACTTACCGCTTGCCACTTCCACCTGGTAGGCACCTATGTGCTGCGTAATGCCGCCGGACTCACCGGCTACAACATTCGATGAACGTATGCGGTCGAGCAGCGAGGTTTTACCGTGATCAACGTGTCCCATGATCGTAACAACCGGGGGACGCGACTTTAGCGTTTCGGGGTCGTCCTGAATATCCTCCAGCTCTTCGGAGGTATATTCTTCCTCAAATTCAACCTCGTAGCCAAACTCATCTGCAACGAGTGTGATGGTTTCAACATCCAGCCGCTGGTTAATGGAAACCATTATGCCAAGGCCGATGCATTTTGCAATTACGTCGCTGACGGAAACATTCATGAGGTTTGCCAGTTCATTAACCGCAATAAACTCTGTTACCTTAATTTTTGTCGACTCTGAAAGCTCCCGCTCTTCCTGCAGCCTCTCCTGCTCTTCGAGCTTTTCTTTCTTCTTCTTTTTCCTTACGCTTGCACGCCCGGCAACCGAAGAGTCGTCGAAGCTTAAAAGCGTCCTTTTAATTGCAGCATCGACGTCTTTTTTATCGACCTCAACGCGCTTGAATTTCTTCTTTTTATTAAGAGCAGAGGATTCTTCCGGCTGCCCTTCTTTACCAACTTTCTTCTTTGTCTTTGGCTTTTTCTTCTTCTTCTTGGCCTGGTCGGCTTCCTGCTGCGACGAGGCATTCTTGGCCAATGGAACGGCTGCGTTTGCCTGCTGCTGCTGCTGTAACGGGCCTTTTGCGTGGAACTGCTGCTGTGCAGGTCTTTCCCTTCTTTCGGGTCTTTCAGACCTCTGCGGCCTGTCTTCTTCTTTCTTTCCCGATTTTGCCCTTTCAGCTGCTGCTCTCTGCCTTTCCTGCCTTTCCCTCTTTTCACGCTCAAGATCAATCTTTCCTACAATCGTAAGCCCCTTGTTCCTGGCAAGCTCGCGTTCGGACTGGGTTTTGAATACCTTTACTTCAGGAGTTTGCTGGCGAGTCTTTTCAGCTGCAGGTGCCGGAGTACCTGCCGGCTTTTCAGCCACTGGCTTCTCAACTACAGGCTTCTCTTCAGCAGCCGGTTTGACAGGTGCCGCCGGTGGTGTAACCGGCTTTTCGGCAGTTGGTTTTTCAGTCGAGGGTTTTTCTGCAATAGGTTTTTCCTGAACCGGCTTTTCATCGGGAGCTTTCTCAGAAACAGCTCTTTCAGCGGGAACTTTCTCGGCAGGAGTTTCTTCTTCTGCAGCAGGTGCCTGAGGCTGTGGCTTTGGAGCCTTTTCTTCCGGCTGAGCCGGAGCTTCAGCCTCACGAGTCTCTTCGGCTTGAGTTTCTTTTTGAGGAACCTGAACTTCCTTTGCTTCCGGAATTTCAGCAGGAGCTTCTGCAGGCAATTCCTCCTTTGCAGCCTCTGGAGCCGGAGCAGTTTCTTCACTAACCGCAGCAGGTGCCTCTTCTACAGCAGGAGTTTCAACGCTCTGCCCTGAGGAGGGAACTTCGGGTTGCTCTTCTGCCGGATAAGGTTCTTCGGCAAAAGGAATATCCTCCTGAACTTCCTCTTTCTGAGCTGACTCTTCGGTCTTTTCAGCCCTCTTCTTGTTGAATTCGGAGATCTTCCTGTAATGCTTTTCGGCTTTTTCGATATCCTTCTTGTAGTGATTTGCGATATCGGCCATCATTTCGTCAGTAAGAGGCGACATGTGGCTTTTGACCTCGTAGCCCCTTTTCTGCAGAAATTCCACGAGCATATCGGCAGACAGGTTGTACTCCGCTGCAAATTTATAAATTCTTAGTTTTTTAGATTTTACGTCTTCGGTCATATATTTGGACACCTGTTATTAAGTTCTATTCTTCCTCTTCAAACTGGCCCTTGATTATATTAATAATCTCGGCAATCTTTTCATCGCTGAATTCTTCAATTTCCTTCAGCTTTTCAGGGCCTGCCGTCAGCACTTCAAGTGCCGTATCATAGCGGTGGTTGATTAGTATTTCGTATACGTCAGCCCCAAGTTCCTCTTTTATATCTATCAGCTCGATGTCTTCTTCATATTCCTCATAGGGTTTTTCCTCCCTGAGGACTTCAATATCATAACCCGTAAGCTTCATAGCAAGGCGGATATTAACGCCGTTACGGCCTACAATCATTGAAACCTGATCGCTGTCGGCAACAACTGTTGCCTTCTTTGCCTTTGTATCCACGTCGATGGATTTCAGCTTTGCAGGCGAAAGGGCTCTCTGTATGTAGATATCCGGATCGTCTGAATAGTTGATCACGTCTATGTTTTCATTGCTGAGCTCGCGGACGATGGCGTGAATTCTTACGCCTTTCATACCCACGCATGCGCCAACGGCATCAATCCTTGTATCCTGGCTTTCAACGGCAACCTTGGCTCTTTCGCCGGGTTCGCGGGCGATGCCTTTAATATCTATAACACCGTCATATATTTCGGGAATCTCAATTTCAAATAAGCGTCTTAAGAAAACGTTATCGGCACGGGAAATAATAACCTGGGGGCCGTTGGGGGTTTTCCTGACCTCCTTGACGATTGCGCGGATGGTCTCCCCTTTTCTGTATTTTTCTCTAGGCAGCTGTTCGAGCCTTGGCAGAAGGAGTTCATTTTTGTTATGATTTACGAGGATGTCATTTTTCCTGACCTGGTAGATGTCGCCAACGACAATTTCGCCAACCATATCGTTATATTCATTAAATACGATATCTTTCTCGAGTTCGCGTATCTTCTGGTTAAGGCTCTGCCTTGCCAGGTTTATAAGACGGCGGCCGAAGGTGTGGAGTTCCAGTCTTTCCGGATATGGCTCGCCAACTTCCAGCTCATCGTCATTTCCTTTGGCTTCAACCTCGTCAATAGAGATTTCGAGACCCGGATCGTGAACCTCGTCAACAATCAGGCGTTCGAGGAATATCTCTATATCGCCTTTATCCATGTTAACGACAACACTGAAATTAGCATCATTTCCGTATTTCTTCTTCACCATAATGCCGAAAATCTCCTCGATTATACCGGCAAGCACATCCTTGTCAATGCTCTTTTCCCTTACCATCTGTGAAAAAGATTCAACTATTTCAGTATTCATACTGTTTTTCCTCCGTAATCAAAAGCTGATTAAAACTTTAGCTGTTTTAATTGTATTAAAATTTACAGGAACTTCCTCGTTATTTACTTTGAATGTCAACGTGTCACCCTCAATCCTCACCAGTTTGCCGCTTATCTTTTTTTCTTCCTCCTGGGCTTTATTGTCCTCCTGGACACCCTGCGGCGCAGCATCACTCCTTAAAGAAGGGACATAAACGACCTCAAACTTCCTTTCCACGTGCTTAATGTACTGGTCAAGAAATTTCAGCGGCCTGTCTACACCGGGAGAAGAGACGTCCAAACGGTACTTTGAGGTAATCAGGTCTGTAGAATCCAGGACAGATGCCATTTCACGGCTCATTTCGGCACAATCGTCAACTGATACACCATTCCGGCTGTCAATAAAGACCTCGACAATACGATTGCGGTTATCTCCTTTAAGTGACACTTCAACAAGCAGAAACCCGAGTTTTTCGGCCGCCTGCTCTGCTATTTGGATGATATTTTTCTGTAGATAGTTCATAAATGAAAATCGCCCTCAAAGGGGCGAATCTGATTCATTAAACTAACATTATTTCCATGAATTAGCAAGTCATTTAATAAAAAAGATTTGCGGCCGTTTTAAGAGGTAAACCACGCTTTTAAGTGAGTTTCCCCGCGTTTATTATGTTAAACCTCCTTTTCAACACAAAAGTTCAATACACAAACTGCCTTCCCCGGCAGACCTGAAAAGAGGAGTCAATTAGAATTGTTTTTGATGTCTTTTCCACTATATTATTAAAAGCAGTCGCAAAAACCCGGACTTAAATGATATTGAAATAAAAAAGGAGCAAAGGATTATGCCAACATCTGATCAGGAAAACGCTCAGGAACATATGTACACTTTGTCTGAAACCATAAATCACCTCAGGGATAAGGGCTACACCAACGATTTTAAGATGACCGATCTGGGGATGGCCTGCAGGGAAACTCAGGAGGTTTTTAAGCCTGAAGAACTCACAATTGAAAGAGTATACCGCTTCGAGGGCGAATCTAACCCGGACGATATGTCGGTCATCTACCTCATGAAATCCGACGGCGGAACAAAGGGCCTTTTCGTGGATGCCTACGGGGCTTACTCGTCCTACGACGGAATTGACCTCATGGAATTCCTGAAGAAGGTAAAAAGAGAGGACAGTAACATTTAACAGAAAATGGCGTGTGCAGAGAAGCAGAAAGTTCCTGCCCCACCCTCTGCACCCGTTTTCTCCCGCTAGTCCCTCACTCACCTGCTCTGGGGGAGAAAAATACGGAAATGATAACCGGCATGGAATCATAAGCTATGGACTCTAAACCCACCATTTTACACGAGCGGCATTGCTTTTCATCAGGTCTTCCTTTAATTTCCCGGCATGAATATTTTTAATTTCGCACGCACTGCCTTGCCGGAATATTTAATAAACTAAGTACTTAAAACAAAGCCAGGAAAACTAATATGAAAAAGAAACTTATCTGCCTGCTAGCTTTGGCACTGCTGTCTCCTGCTTTTATCTTTGCACAGAAGAAACAGACAAACAAAGCCGTATTTTCAGATACCAAGAACCCTTACTGGGAAATGCTGGAGAAGGACATAGACAACTTCAACAAAAAAGAAACCCCAGCAAAGAAATATTTCAAGATGGACTTTACGGGCCTGGATGTACCAAAGGCCCCTTCGGAATTCACAAAACAGTGGCACAACACCCCGATCAACCAGGGGCTGACCGGAACTTGCTGGTGCTTTTCAACAACTTCATTCTTTGAATCCGAAATCTACCGCCAGACAAAACGCCAGATAAAGCTCTCCGAAATCTATACCGTTTACTGGGAGTACGTCGAAAAAGCCCGCCGCTTTGTGGAGGAAAGGGGTAACTCTGTCTTCGGCGAAGGCTCCGAAAGCAACGCCGTTAGAAGAATCTGGAAAAAATACGGCATCGTTCCCGAAGAAGCCTATTCAGGCATGCTGCCAGGACAGAAACACCACGACCACAGTAAAATGTATGCCGAGATGAATAGCTATCTTCAGACCGTTAAGTCCAATAACGACTGGGATGAAGAGAAGGTCGTTTCCACCATTAAATCAATTATGGATCATTACCTCGGCAAGCCTCCCGTAAAGGTTATGACTGAGGCCGGTGAACTTACACCGCAGGAATATTTCCAGAAAGTTGTAAGACTTAATATGGATGACTACGTAGACATAATTTCTTTAATGGAATCCCCCTACTACCAGCAGATGGAATACGAGGTATCGGATAACTGGTGGCACGACAAGGACTACTACAATGTTCCCCTTGATGAATTCATGAACACCGTAAAAAATGCCGTTAGAAAGGGCTACACAATTGCAATCGGCGGTGACGTCTCTGAACCAGGATGCAGCTCACAGTCTGAAATAGCAATGGTGCCAAGCTTTGACATTCCTTCTGAATATATAGACGAGAATGCCCGCCAGATGAGGTTCAGCAACCAGACTACTACCGACGACCACGGAATTCACATCGTTGGTTACACTGAAAAGAACGGGAAGGACTGGTTCCTAATTAAAGACTCCGGGGCAGGCTCATATGCTTCCCCGAATCCGGGTTACGTTTTCTTCCATGAAGATTACGTAAAGCTTAAGATGGTGGATTTTATGGTCCATAAGGATATGGCAAAAGACCTGTTGAAAAAATTTGCCGAAAAATAATTTTTAAGGGAAAGTAAATAACTTTAAGGGAGGCTATTTTTTTGAGTAAAAAAAAGCCTCCCTATCTTAAAAGCTTTGAGCGGCATAGCCCCGAATGGCAATACTCCCCGTCATGCTTCCCCTTTCTTCCTCTAAATCTTAGCAAACAGACCTGCTGCTCAGTGGCTCTCCGGCTTTTACTTTAGGAGCATAATTTTTGAAGCCTGAGTAAAGGCTCCGGAATGGAGGACCGCAATGTAAATTCCGCTCGATAACTCCGGGGCATTCCAGCTGTAATAGTAGGTGCCTGAGGTTTTATTCTCATCCATAATGGAAGCCACCTGGCGCCCGAGCATATCATAAATCTTTAGTGACGACGCAGAAGAAGACGGAATTTTCACCTGAAACTTTATCATACCGTTAAAAGGATTCGGGTAGCCCTTAAGCTCAAACTTCTCAGGCCTTAGTGAGGCAGAAAGGCTTCCAAGCCCGGAAGGGGCAAAGTACTTGTTTTTCAGCTCCATTATCCTTGCATAAGACTCGTCAATTCTGCTCATGGGAATAGTTCCGTCCAACACTTTCTGTTCCAGATAATCCTCAAGCTTTCTAACCAGTGAAGTGCTGTCGGAAAGCAGGTTGCTTTTATAAAGCAGAATATCTATGCCCGCATTTACGGCCATGGCAGCGGCTTCGAAAAGTCCATAATAGTTTGAAATGGCTCCCATGGAAAGTTCATCGCTTATGACAACTCCGTTGAAGCCGAGCTGATCCCTTAAGATTCCCTGCACCGTCTTTCTCGAAAGCGTAGCCGGAAGCGTGTCGATCTTTGCATTATAAAGGTGTCCCGTCATTATAATGTCGGCCTGCCCACTTAAGATGAGTTCACGAAAAGGCACGAGCTCCGAGTCGGCCCAGGTATTTGTAATATCTGTAATGCCAAGGTGCGAATCCTGTGAAGAGCTGCCGTGTCCGGGAAAATGCTTCAGCGTGGAAATGATATTTTTCTTATGGAGCTCTTCAATAAAATAAGCAGCATGCTCGGCAACCTTAAGAGGATTTTTGTTAAAGCTCCTGTACAGCTTTGCAATAACCGGATTTTGGGCATTTACAATCACGTCGGCATCGGGAGCAAAATCCACGTTTATACCCGTCTGTTCCAGCCAGCCGGCCATGGTTGAGGCCCAGAGGCGTGTACTATCCGCTTTATCATAAACCGTACCTATGGTGTAAGCCGTACTGCTTGCCTTAAAGCCGTTTGAGCCGTTAAGTCTTGCAACTTTTCCCCCTTCCTGGTCAGTCGAAATGAAAAGCGGTGTTTTAGCCAGAGCCTTCAGATTGCCGGAAAGAAGTTTCATCTGCGCGGGGTTTTTAAGGTTGTATGCAAATTCAATTACCCCTCCCAGATTTCTTTCCGCTATATCGGCCTTCAGTGTATCGGTCTCGGAATAATTGCTGTCCGGCATGGAAGTGCCCAGATAGCCTACCATAAGCATCTGCCCGATCTTGCTTTTAAGTGTTTCCTGGGCAGAGAGCTTTCCGCAAAAAGTAAAAAAGACACAAATTGCAGCTAAGAAGTATAATTTTTTCATAATTGGCAGCCTGTAATCCTGTAAAAATTGGAGGCCTGTAAAATACAGGAATTAAGGCATTATTAATAGAAAAAACGGGAAGGAAGATAATTATTCCTTCCTGCAGCCCCGGTGTCTCTGAGGCTGCGGAAAGAAAATATTTATCCGTCTTCAGGAGCGGATCCGTTAAAACAGGAAGGAAAGCCCGCCGCTAATTGAGCTGAACTTGGCTATGTTGTAGTCGAAGTTTAGGCTTACAACTGAAAGCCTGAGTGCCAGGCCAAGGGCAAGCTTTGCCGAGTTCTCCCCCTTTAGCTGAAAAGAAACATCTGTCGGCACCTCAATGCCGCCCGACTGGTAAAGATAATCATAGGAGACGTCCATGGTGGAATTCTGCACTGAAAAACCGGCATAAGGAGTAAGGCTCAGTATCCCGGGTTCTAAAGTCTTGCTGGCATAAATTCCGTACTCTTCTGCCCTGGATTTAAGGGCATCGCCAACCTTAAGCCACTGCGTAAAATAACCGAGCGTTATGTCTAAGGGCAGAGCCATCCAGACGCCTATATTGTGCTGCAGGCCGATTCCGAAATAGTCCGCCTTTCCCAAGTCCTCACTGATTTTTGTCGGGGGCAGGTAACGCAGTATCATCTGTGTGCCGTAGAGCGTACCGAGTGTAAGCTGCGGAGCGGCAAAAGGAAGTATCGGCAGGTTATCCAGCACCCCTTTTATGTCCTCCAGGGCAATTTCCTGCGGCGGCACGTAGATCTGCTGTTCAGCTCCCCCGCTCTGGGCCTGGTAGTTCAGGATTGCCCCCCTGAAATTTACCTTCAGGTATTCATCGCTGCTCCCAATTACGGTTGGACCCGAAATTCCAACGTTAAAATCTCTCGAAGTCAGCTGGTCGATCAGGCTCCTTTGCGCTTCAGGACCGTAGCGGTTTAATACCGACTGTGTCAGAATCTCGGCCTGCTGCTCTGTAAAGCGGAAAACGCCGTCTATTGAAAACCTCTTGTTATCCGAGGGAAGAAATGCCCCCATGGCAACAACGCCAAGAGATATGTCAAATCCCAACTGCTTTGGCTTTGGTGCACTTGAAAACCAGCCGCTATTTAAATCGGCTCCGAAACCGTTGCTGGCAGGCTTGAGGTATGCCTTTGCCGCCTGATCTGAGAGAAGCTGAAGCGTGCTGTTTAGGTCCTGTGCTTTTAATGTTAGGGCTGAAAGTGTAATGGACAGAAGAACTGAAGGAAGAAGGGACTGCAATTTATTTTTAATGAAAATAAACATATTAGCTCCTTAGGGTTGTAATCATCTATAATATATTAATATGCATTTCCCTCCTAATTTTTCATCTATTATTTTATACCACCTTTTTATGTCAGTTTTGCATTTATACCTGTCATGTTCTTTCAGTGAGCCACATAGGAAGTTGCCTTAAAGGCCGTAATGATTGAAGATGGCGTAAAGATACAAAAAATCCTCTAACTTTCAAGCAGATTATTTTCAATAATTTCCACTTAGAAGAACTTGACTTTTCACTTTCATTAGTTTAGGTTCCGATACGTTTGGAAAATGGAAATTTAACACTTTTTCCCCGTATGCAAGCGGGGATTTTAACCTTAAAACTGAGGGAAACAAAATGGCTGTAATAGGATTAGATCTTGGCGGGACAAAACTTGCAGGCGCTATTTTCAGCAACGATGGTAAGATAATTCATAAAGAGGTGCGCCCTCTTGAAAAAAGGCGTGGAAATGAGGTGGGCGAACTTATTAAGGGCTTACTGAAAGATTTTTTTTCAAAGGCAGAGCAGGAGAATATACAAATTGAAGCCGTCGGAGCCTGCATACCGGGAATAAGCTGGTCTAAGACAGGGAAGGTCTGGGCACCGAATATTCCGGGCTGGGACGACTACCCCCTGAAGGAAGAGATCACTTCGGTTCTTCCCAACAGGAACATTAAAGTTGACATCGACAGCGACCGCGCCTGTTATATACTTGGCGAGGCCTGGTCCGGCGCCGCAAAGGGCGTGAAAGACGCAATATTTCTGGCAGTAGGCACTGGCATCGGCGCCGGCATAATGATTGACGGCAAAGTACTCAGGGGCTCAAACGACATTGCAGGCGCAATTGGCTGGCTGGCCCTGGACAGGCCTTACCAGCAGAAATACGTTTCCTGCGGATGCTTTGAATACCACGCCTCCGGCGAAGGAATTGCCAAGGTGGCAAAGGAATTGCTTTACCTCGAAAAAGACTACCAGGGAATCTTAAGGGAAAAAGACATTAACGCTGTAACGGCTTACGATGTATTTTCGGCATATAAGACGAACGACCCTATTGCTGTAAAAACCTTGAAACAGGCCGTGGAATTCTGGGGCATGACGGTGGCAAACCTGGTAAGCCTCTTTAACCCGGAAAAGATCATCTTCGGTGGCGGCGTATTCGGCCCGGCTGTAGAGTTCCTGGAAGACATTATGCTGGAGGCTCGCAAGTGGGCTCAGCCGATCAGTATTAACCAGGTCACGCTTGAAGCTTCACAGGTAGGAGGGGACGCCGGACTGATTGGCGCCGGATACCTGGCCTTAAGGAGCATATAAGTAAATATTTAGTTTTAATTCAGCTAAAAGTTATTGGAATAAAATAATTCTCTCATAAGGAGTTTTTAATGTATAAAAAGAATCTGGTTTTTGCAGCTGCCTGCCTTGGAATGCTGCTCTTCGGCATGGTGTTTCTTTCCCTGGGCACAGTCTTTACATTCATTACTTCAAAGTATGGCGTTAGCGAGCTGACAGCGGCCTCACTGGCATCGCTGCTCCCTATCGGCATACTCGCCGGCTCGGTGGTCTTCGGCCCTGTTGTGGACCGCTTCGGCTACAAAATTCTTTTGATCGTCTGCTCAATATGCATACTTGTTGCCTTCGAAGGAATTGCATTTGCAGGCACTTTTACGATACTTCAGTTCTCCTTCTTCCTCATCGGCTTTGGAGGCGGAGCTATTAACGGAGGAACAAACGCACTTGTCTCAGACATCAGCACGGAGGAAAAAGGCGCTAACCTCAGCCTCCTCGGGGTCTTCTTCGGAATCGGTGCCCTGGGAATGCCTGTGGTGCTGGGCTCACTTACAAAAACTTATTCCTATGAAAGCGTAATTTCCGGCATTGGACTCTTTATTCTGCTGCCTTTGATATTTTTTATTGCAGTCGGCTTCCCTTCCCCCAAGGTTTCACAGGGATTCCCAATCAAGCAGAGCTTGACACTCATAAAGGAATCGGCACTGCTTCTGATGGGATTTGTGCTGTTCTTTGAAAGCGGCGTCGAAGGCATAGTTGGCAACTGGACGGCCAAATACCTGAACGAGTCCGTCGGCCTTAGCGTTGAAAATGCCCTCTACACGCTCTCGGCTCAGGTTGTGGCACTTACAATTACAAGACTCATTCTGGGCTTCCTCTTAAAGAAGCTCCCTTCCTACATTGTTCTTTATATCTGCATGGGAGCAGGAACTTTGGGAAGCATTTTGCTCCTTACGGCTTCAGACATGGCAATGGCAATCGTAGGACTGGCTTTCCTGGGCGTGGGATTTGCAGCAACATTCCCTGTCGTGCTCGGATACGTCGGGAACATTTATTCCAAGCTCTCGGGCACAGCCTTCAGCATAGCAATTGTAATTGCACTTATCGGCAACACGCTCCTTAATTACATTGTAGGTGTGATTTCAAACTCTTACGGAATTGCAAAGTTCCCGGTTGTGCTACTGATTAGCTTTATTATGATGGCACTTGTCTTTACGGTTGTAATAAGAAAAATATCTTCAAAAACGAAAATTTAATTTTTTCTGAAAATAGTTTGCCGGCACTGCGTGCCGGCTTTTCAAAGGGGCGGATTTTAATTCGCCCCTTTTTTTATTTAACTTACTTTGCAAACACTACGTTTCCGTTTACGAGTGTCCTGAATATGGACTTGTCGAAATCGAAAATTGCAATGTCGGCATCCTTGCCCGCCTCAATTGACCCTTTTTTAGAGTCTATTCCAAGAAGCTTTGCAGGATTTTTTGTTATCGTGTTGATAGCTTCTTCAAGTGTGCAGCCGGTAAACTCCTTGAACTTAAAGGCAATATTGCCCAGGCTCATTGTTGAACCTATTAGCGTGCCATCCAGGTAGCGCGCAGCCCCGGCTTTTGATTCATATTCCCTTCCGTTATAAAGATAACTGCCTTCAGGAAGCCCCATGGCCTGCATGCCGTCCGTAATGCAGATGCACCTTTCAGGACCCATAATTCTGTAGACAAGGTTTACTATTGCCGGATGAATGTGGTGCCCGTCGCTGATTATCTGTGCCGTCAGGCTGTCGTTTTCAAAAATTGCAGCCAGCGGCCCCGGAGACCTGTGGTTTATTGGGGGCATTGCATTAAAGATATGGGTTACGTGGTTAATGCCGGCTGCAAAGCCCTTTTTTGCATCTTCATATGATGCATCCGAATGCGCAAATGAGGCAATAACGTTGTTTTTAACCAGAGCTTTAATGAGCTCAAGGCTGCCGGGAAGTTCCGGCGCTATTGTCATCATCTTCAGCGTACCGTCTGTAAGCTCAAGTATCTCATTGAGCTTTTCAATCGAAGGCTCATAAATTCCCGAAGGGTTGAGCCCCCCTTTTTTCTTGAAGTTTATGAAAGGGCCTTCAAAGTGGAAGCCAAGAAGCGTTGCGCCTCCCATATCCTTGTTTACATACTGTTTTGCAACTTTTATGTGCTTGTTACCTTCCTGCGGATTGGCAACCGTAGTTCCAAGGTATCCTGTTGTACCAAGTGAGGCCAGTGTTTTGGACATTCTTTCCAACGACTCGACGCTGCCATCCAGAATATCGGCGCCGCCGGCTCCCTGTATGTGTACGTCAATAAAGCCCGGAGCCGTAAGGCGTCCGCCGGCATCAATAACCTCCATCCCCTCTTCAGGACGGATATTCTTTTCAACCTGGAGAATTGTTTTTCCTTCGATCAGAATGTCCGCATACTCATTTTCAATGAGCGAATCGTACAGAAGACAATTCTTTAACAGCAATTTTCCCATTATTTTAACCCTAATAATTTGACTTAATTTGCTAAAAATTAGATGTATGAATATTAATCACTCATTAAATATGCATTTATTAGGAAAATGACAAGAAGAATTATTTTAGAATATTTTTGGCAGTCTTTTTATCAGCCGGAGGATTGGTTTCTTTGCTCTCTTCGGTAAATGAATTGGTTCCTCGCTAAGCCGGGATAGAGGCGCAAAGGCTATCAGTTAAAAAGGTCGATAAGCGGGCGGTAAAGGCCTTTACTTACCTGCGTCAGTGTGCTTCTTTTTGCGCTTTCTGCCGCCGCGGTGCCGGCTTCGGAATTATTCTTTCTGTTCTCTTTCTCGTAGTCGTTGATATTAAAGACCATGAGCTGCCTGTGGTTTACACTATGGCCTTCAGAAGAAATGGGCGCCAGCTCTTTAAGCAGACGTCTTTGAAGGCTTTTCCCCGCCTGTGGAAGCGCATCCAGGGAAGTCGCAGCCTTTTCCAGCTGGTTATAGACGAGCTTTGAATCGATAACGCCTGAGACAGAGCACTTCAGGTTCAGGAGGAAACTTCCATTAAGCTCATTTTCCTGGTCTTCAAGCCACTCCTCCGGCATGTAGCATTTCAGAAATTGCATTACGTTGCCCGGCTCCTTGCGGAATGTGCTTTCAAGGTACCGCGTAGTCTCTTCCTTCGAACCCAGAAATGACCAGACCGACAGTAAGAGCGGCGCTTCCTGTGGCGTGGTTAAATATACGGGGTACCTGTAGGCCAGGCTTTTAATTCTTTCGCTTAGAATTGCGCTCAATTCATCTTCTGTTTCAGGAGAGAATATCCTATCCTCTGTCTCATCAGCCCGCATCCACCTTAAGCACTCAAATGCAAAGGATACGGGTTCAGACTCTTTCATCAAAAACCCGGCAACGCTAAGCCTCTCCTGCCCCTCTGGAATATTAAGTAAGAGTTTCCTTATCAATATGGCCGGATGCGCATAGACGGTCGAGAAGGAGAACAATGTATCCGGGTTAAGGAAGCTTCCCCCGGTCTGCGCAAATGCCCTGATAAGATTGCCCGAGGCAACAGGGGACATTTCATAAATACGGTTTTCAACGCCCGTAATAAAGGCATCGGCTCCTGCCTGACGCACAAGCTTTCTTACTGAAAGCGCAAGTTCGTTAATCTCTCCCGAAGAGCTCCTGAGAAGAAGCCTGTCCACCTCCCTCTGGAAGTCGTCGGTTCCCGAGGTGTTAAGCAAAAAGTAACGCGAGAAGTACTGTTTTGAGGCTACGGGTTTTTCCTCAATCCACGGGTTTTGCACGGGGTAAAGCCCTTCTGGAAAACCCGTAATTCCGGAAAGGCACGGGAAAAAGTACGCCAGGAGCGCCCTTAGAGCCTTTTTTTCCTCTTCCGGAACACTTTCCAGCGCCTTGTTTACGGCAAAAAGACTTATATTTTCTTCAAGCTCGGCTCTCTGTGCCTTGTTTATTTCAACACCAATAAAGGTGTCGGGATTGTTTCTTATTACCTCATAAACCCGGGGATAAAAAACCCTCAGCGCCTCAATTAGCATAAAGTTCAGTCTGTCCAGGCCTTCTGCCCGCTTAGGCAGGGAGTCTGAAAGCGTCCCGAGATAAATGCTGCAGTCGCGCGGAGTCTTAAGTGCAGAAGAGAAAGCCGCTGTGAATTTTTCCTTAAAACTCTCCATCCTGAAGACTTCGGCCTGTGGCTCAGGATCTTTTAATATCCCCGAAATCCCGTTAAAGCACATCTCAAGGAGCCTGTTTTTACCGGCAGGCGGAATGCGCAGCGCAAGGTGCACAACTTTCTCCAGCACCTTCCGCCCAAGGCTCTGGCTCTCCTTTTTATTCCTTCCTCCCAGCTCTAAGGACAAAGTTGCCTCGTCAAAGAAAAGCACAAAAACCGTGTTAGGGAAATTTGCCGAGAGCCTGATCAGACGGAAGAACGACCTGACCTCGTTAAGCTCAGTCTTATCCAGGTCATCAACAAGAAATACAATTTTTCTTTCCAGCCTCCGGAATAATATCTCCAGGTTATTTTTAATTTCATCCGGGGATTTCGAAAAAATCCTGCGCCTCCTCTGCACCGGGTCTTCCACGCTTCCGGGCGCCAGGAAAGAGGAATACTCATCTAAAAGGCGTACAACTTTTTTTCTTAACGAAGAGGGAATTTCATCCGAATACCCGATGGCGTCGGAAAGGGTTTCAAAGAAGTTTTTTACAAGATCCGGGCTGCTCGTCTGCTTCGAAGGGTTAAACCTTAAGGAAATAACAAGGGGAAGCTTTGAAAGCTCATAGCTCAGGAAATTCAGGACGGTGGTTTTTCCTTCCCCGGGCCGCCCGTATAGCCCCATTGTTATGCTTCCCTCATTTTTGCGCTTTTCTATGGCCTGAGCAACTTTTTTTGCAAAAGAAAAACGATCCAGCTGATCCAGAGATATATCAGCCAGCGGGCTATAGTCGGCAGATGGCTGAAGTGGCTGCTCTTTCATCCATTCGAATGACAGGTCCTCTTCACCCGACTCGTTTGTCCTTAAATTTGTAATTATTTCGAAGTTACTCAAGACTTTCTCTGAACGGTTTCTCTTGTTAGAACTCTTCTGAATTTGATCTTTAAGATACAAAGCCGCCGGCTCCGGGGCAAATTTTATTTACACTGCCGATAATATTTTATGGAAATGGCTCTAAGCTGGTTTTGCCGGGAACTGAGACGTCCCAAAGTTGCCTTAACTGCCCTTAATTTACTCTCAGGATTGAATTTTGTTTCTTTTCTGAATAGATTGAATTCAAAAGAGGAACCGGAAGATGAAAAAGAGATTTTTCAGGTCCTTGGAAGGCCTGCTGGAAAACAAAAGAGTGGTAATTCCCTTTTTGAGCCTCTTGGCAGCTTCTGCTATCCTGGTCTGGACAACGGCTTTTGCCCCCAAAAACAGGAAAAGTACGGAAGATTCGGGTAATGAAGGTAGCCTGAAGGAAGGTGAAGGAGCCCCGGAAGGCGCTTTTTTACCGGAAAACATGACGTCCCGGAAAATTAAACCCGAGGGATTGTCTTCGGCTGGTGAACACCTGCAGTGTAAGGCTATTACAAAGAAAGGAACCAGATGCCAGCACATGGCAGATGAATCGGGCTACTGCCGCCAGCACCGCGCTCTTTTTGAGAACGCTCCCATTGAAAGCCCGCCACAACTCTGAGGCCCTGGAAGGAGGGATAAACCCTTTTCTTAAGAGAGGCTCAAAGTAGCGGGTAAATGAGCCACGCCAGGCTTTTGCCCCGGAATTACGCCGGCAGCAGCTTTCCTGACTCCACTCCCTTTGTCTCCCCGGTTTGTTTTAGGGTATCTGGCTGCTGCTTCCCTGGTTCAGGTGTAAGAAACAGATTCTTCTGAAAGCCTCTTGCTTAAAACATGCAGGTTTTCCTGAAGGCCACAGCCCCCTGGACCTTTGGCAAAAAAAAGAAAATTCCCGTTCTGTTTTTTAAGCTTTACAGATTAATCTTTTTTAAGTCATCAGCTTGCTTTATTTTTGTGTTTTGTATCTTATTATAATATACAAGACTTATTTTATTAATCAGGAATGTAATGTTTACAAAGGATTATCCTAAGACAGCCCTCATCCATAACGACAAAGAAATCAGCTACAGGGAACTTTTAGAAAATATAAGCCGGTACTCTTCTCTACTGAATCTTGAGAAAGGCGAAAAAGTAGCCATATTCTCGGAAAACCGCCCCGAATGGGTCTATGCATTTTTTGCTGTATGGGACAAAAGGGGAATTAACGTTCCAATTGACTTTATGTCCACTGCCGAAGAAGTGGCATATATTCTCAATGACTGCGGTCCTGCTGCCGTCTTTGCCTCACGCAATACCCGCGAAGTTCTCGAAAAAGCTGTTGCAGAGTGCCTGAAGAAACCCGAAATAATTGTTTTTGACGAGGCCTCTCTTCCCGAGAAGGCTTCTTCTCAGCCTTTGCTTGAGGCTGAGGATAAGGATTCTGTTGCACTGATAATTTATACCTCCGGAACTACGGGAAGCCCAAAAGGCGTCATGCTTTCTTATGAAAACCTTTACTCCAATGTTGAATGTATTACGGGACTGGATATTATTGGACATAACGACAGGCTGATAGCACTGCTTCCCCTTCACCACGCTTTCCCGCTCCAGGGCACTATGCTCATGCCACTGCATGCCGGAGGAACGGTAATATTCCTCAACCAGATGTCCTCGGATGAAATCTTAAAGACACTGCAGAAATATAAGGTGACATTTATCCTGGGCGTGCCAAGGCTCTTTAACCTTTTTCATGCGGCCGTTACGGGTAAAATCAACTCTAACTTTTTTGCCCGAATGCTCCTTAAGTTCTCCAGAATGGCCAATAGCTATGCCTTGGGCAAGATCATTTTTAAGAAAGTTCAGACTACCTTTGGCGGACACATTAATTATTTCATCTCCGGCGGAGCAAAGCTCGATCCCATTGTAGCCCGCGACTATAAAGCCATGGGTTTTAAGATACTTGAAGGCTACGGGATGACGGAAATGTCCCCTTTGATCTCCTTCAACCCGCCTGAAAAAATTAAAATCGGATCGGTTGGAAAGGCATTTGACGCAATTACACTGAAGGTAGTTGATGACGAGATTATTATCACCGGACCGAACGTCATGAAAGGCTATTACAACAAACCTTCCGACACGCAGGAAATATTAAAAGACGGATGGATCTATACAGGCGACCTGGGCTACGTGGATAAAGACGGATATATTTTTATTACGGGAAGAAAAAAAGAAATTATCGTGCTCCCAAACGGGAAAAACCTGAACCCGGAGGAAATCGAGAATAAGCTCCTTTCCTACCCTTATATCAAAGAAGTGGGGGTTTTCCAGAAAGATGGCCAGCTTTTTGCAGTAATATACCCTGATTTTGCCCTTATGCAGGAAGATAACGTCGTCAATATTCAGGAAACCATAAAATGGAACATCATTGACAAATACAACTTGTCGACCGCACCTTATAAAAAGATTTTTAATTTCGCTATTGTCCACGGTGAACTCCCCAGAACGCGTCTAGGAAAAATTAAGCGCTACTCCCTGGCACAGATGCTTCAAAAAGAGAAGAAGGCATTCAGAAAAGCCGAAGTGCCCGACTACCAGGAATACAAGCTCCTCGAGGAATACCTTCGGGGAGTCGTAAAAAAAGAAGTGCTGCCCGACGAGCACGTGGAGCTCGACCTCGGCCTGGATTCACTCGACAAAATCGAACTTCAGGTGCACCTGGAGAAGACGTTCGGCATTTCCATGTCTAACGAGGACCTCTCAACGCATTCAACCGTAAGAAAGCTTGCTGCATATATAAAGGACAAGAGAACAAAAATTGAGAACGAGGTAATGCAGTGGGGCAAGGTGCTGAAGGAGGAAATAGACTATGATGTCCCGCATAGCACCTTCATGCTGAAATTTCTTAAACTGGCCTTTAAGCCGCTCTTTAAGTTTTATATACAGCTTGAAGCCGAGGGCGTGGAGAATATTCCACCCGCGCCTGTAATCATTACACCCAACCATCAAAGCTTTATTGACGGGCTTTTGATAGCAAATTTCCTGAAGAACAAGACCTTGAACAAAACTTACTTCTTCGCAAAGGAAAAAAACATCAAATCCTCACTTGCCCGTTTCTTTGCCCGGAACAGCAACATTCTTGTACTTAACATTAACCGGGATCTTAAGCTGACTCTGCAGAAAATTGCGGCCATTCTTAAGAAGGGTAACAACATGGTAATTTTCCCCGAAGGCGCCAGAAGCCGCGACGGCCGCGTAATGAATTTTAAGAAGTCATTTGCAATAATTAGCAAGGAACTCAACGTACCGGTCGTTCCGGTCGTAATTGAGGGAGCTTACGAAAAATTCTCAATCGGGAGCAAATTCCCGAAACCCGGCAAAATTAAGCTCAAATTCCTGAAGCCGATCTACCCGGCAGGAATGGATTATGATACCATTACCACGCTGGCGCAGGAGGAAATCCTGAAGCAGTCGCTTGCGCTGAAAAATTCGCGCACGCAATGACACAGGAAGAATTAGAGGAACTACTTAAAGACGGGGCAAAGGATTTTATCCGCCTGCATGCCCACGAGGACCCGGACCTCCTGGCATTGAAGTTCCGCGGCAATGGCTTACTGCCCGTAAGGGCTATTGCTGAAGAGATCCGATGCATGAAAAAAGCAGCAGTCAAGCTGCCGGAGCTTTCAAAATACGGGCTTCTTTATGAAAAGACTTCCCTGGAGCAGGCGTCTTCCGAATTTACAGCCAGATATAAGGCTGGCCTCTGCAAAGGAGACAGAATAATTGACCTTACAGGCGGACTCGGCATTGATGACATTTTCTTTTCCGGAAGCTTCAGGGAAGTATTCTACTGCGAAAAAAACAGCATACTTGTCGATATTTTCAGGCATAATCTTGCCCGCCTCGGAATCGGGAACATCCGGATAAACGAGGGCGACAGCACTGAAATGCTGAAATCCTTTCCTAAAGGCTATTTCGACTTGATTTATGCCGATCCTGCCAGAAGGGATGAAAGCCGAAGGTTCATTGGACTTAAGAGCTGTTCTCCTGACGTGGTGGAGATTTTGCCCCTGATGCTAGAAAAGTCGCAAAGGGTTTTAATTAAAGCTTCCCCTGCAATTGAAATTGAAGAGGTAAAAAAGCAGTTCGGCCCGTGCCTGAAGGAATTCACTGTCGTATCGCTCGACAATGAATGCAAAGAGGTGCTCCTTTTCTTAGAAAAAGATGCCGCCGCACCTGAAGGTGAGCCCATAATTAAATCCGTCCTTTTGGATTCCGCCACGGGAAGTGTCAGGATCTATTCCGGGAAAAGTAGCTTAAAGGACGAAAGGAAGGTATCCCCGGAGATACTTCATTTCCTTTATGAGCCTGAAGGCTCACTCATTAAGGCCCGACTGACAAAAAGTATTGCAGAAGAGTATTCTCTTTTTTTTGTGAACCGGAACATAGATTACCTTACTTCAAATCAGCTGAAGAGTGATTTTCCGGGGCGGGCTTTCGAGGTGAAAAATGTGCTCCCCTACAAGGCAAAGGAAATAAAACGTTACCTCCTTAAAGAAGGAATTGTTTCGGCAAACCTTTCGAGGCGCGATTTCCCGGACTCCCCCGAAAAGATCAGGAAAATCCTGAACCTTAAAGACGGAGGAGATGATTACCTTTTCTTTACAAAGAACAACTCCGGAAAACCGGTCGTAATATTCTGTAAAAAAGCACAAAACATCTATAGAGGAGAATAATGCCGGAAAGTAACACAAAAACAGGAATTTCAATAAGGAAAGCCTGCAAAAGCGACACACCTTTAATCCTTTCTTTCATCAGGCAGCTTGCTGAATATGAAAAAATGTCGGGCGAGGTTGTTGCAACACAAGAACTGCTGGAGGAAGTTTTGTTCGGGGAATATCCATCGGCAGAAGTCGTTCTTGCCTATTGTGGCAGCGCGCCTGCGGGCTTTGCAATTTACTTCTTTAACTTTTCAACCTTCCTCGGGCGCCCGGGCCTTTACCTGGAGGATTTATTTGTCAGTCCCGAACTCAGGGGAAAAGGAATCGGCAAGGCACTTCTTGTTCATCTGGCAGGAATTGCAGTCAATAAAAAATGCGGCAGGTTCGAGTGGTCCGTCCTGGACTGGAATGAGCCTGCAATCAAGTTCTACAGAAGCCTCGGTGCAAGGCCCATGGATGAATGGACTGTATTCAGAATAGATGGCGAAGGCCTGAAGAAGCTGGCGGAAATAAAAATGGAAAAGTAATAGTTGCCCCTCATTTTTTGCAAAAAAAAAGCCGCAGGAACATTGTGTGAGTCTTATACCCACGTGCCTGCGGCTTTCTAATTTCTAGACTGTCAGTTTATAAGCGCTATTATCTTACCAGGTTGGTTATTTCCTGCAGCAGTGTGTCTGAAGTTGTAATAACCCTGGCGTTTGCCTGGAAGCCTCTTTGTGAAACGATCATTCTTGTGAATTCTTCTGAAAGATCCACATTCGACTGTTCAAGCGCACCCGACTGTATTGTAGTTGCCGAGTTTTCACCTGGTTCGGATATCCTCGGATCGCCTGAGTTTGAAGCGATCGTATACATGTTATCGCCTATGCTCGTAAGGCCGTTCAGGTTTGCAAACGTAGCAACCATTACCTGTGCCAGCGTTCTTGAGGTACCGTTTGAGAATATGCCTACAACCTTGCCGTACTGGTCTATGTTCATGTTTGTCAGGCTGGCAGAAGCAGCGCCATTCTGGCTTAATGAAGTAACCTGTGAAGGCAGGTTTGTCTGTGTAATACCGCTGGTGTCGGCACCGAAATTGAGGTCGATGTCCTGAACTTCAGCACCGCTTGAAGGAGTAAAAGTAATTTTTGGGAAATCGGTAACAGGGTTCCCTCCCTGTGTAATTGACTTAATTGTACCGTCGCTTCCGTTAAATGTAACTACACCGCTGGTTGCACTTGTTCCGCCTGCACCGGTAAAGGTGCCCGATGTAGCCGGCAGCGATACATCCCACTTCCAGGTGTTGGTATCCAGGTGCGTATATGTAATTGTAAGTGTATGTGTATTACCAAGTGAATCGAAAATAGTTACAGCGCTGTTTACAGGAGCTGTTTCTTCGCCGCGGTCTAACTTCGAATCTACCGAAGTGGCATTTCCTGTTGAGGTAAGTGCCGAAAGGTCCAGCGAGAACTGCGAGGCACCGATTGTAACCGGCAGCGAGGTAACGCCTGTAAGCTTACCGCTTGCATCAAATGTAAGTGCCTGAGTGCCGTTTATACCGGCGCCGACTTCACTACCGTCGCTGTTGACAACATGATAGTTCATTGTCCAGGATGCCGGGCTGCCCGTAGAGGTATACCATGTACGCAGCTGGTATGCGGTTCCGTTCGAATCGTAGATTGTCTTACCCGTCGTTGGCTCGGCTGTTGCAGCTCCGGTGCCGGTGGAATTAAGGTTTCCTATTTCCTGAACTATATCTGTCTTCAGTGTCGGCGAAGAGCTGCTGAGGTTTCCGCCCCATCTTGTATCGGTGGTCTTTACGGCCGGAATTCTCTGGCTCGTATCTATTTTAATGTCAGTAATTGTCGTTCCCGAAGGGATCTGTCCGCCGTTGGCAAGCTTGCCCTGTACGATAGCGCCGTTCTGCGGGTTTACGAGGTTTCCGTTTGCATCGAATGTAAAGGATCCGGCGCGTGAATAGTAATCCGTGCCGTTGCTCTTCAGGATGAATAATCCCGGTCCCTGCAAAGCCAGATCAGTAACAATTCCGGTTCTTTCAAAGGTACCCTGGTTCCAGTTTTTATCTATGGAGTTTAGTTTTGCGCCAAGACCGATCTGGAATGAGTTTGTGCCGCCTGAGGTGGCAGTAGGATTTGTACCCGCCTTTACGAACTGGCTGAAGGTATCGCTGAAAGTCACGCGTGAGCCTTTATAGCCTATTGTGTTTACATTGGAAATGTTGTTGCCAATGACATCCATCATCGACTGGTGATTACGTAAACCGGACACGCCCGAAAAAAGGGAATTAAGAAGTGACATTATAACCTCCTAAGGGATTTTGTATTTTTGATTCAACGTCAGTCAGTCGGTTGAATCCTGAGCGTCCTCAAAAGGTCCCGCTCTTTTTATTATTTAATTGCTTAATTCTTACTGCGTAAAGACTACGCTGTCTATGTTTGTAAATATATTGTCGTTATCACCCAGCTGCATCGCAGTTACTACGGTCTTGTTGGGGACGTTCACAATGAAAGCTGTTTTATCCATCATCACCAGTGAATCCTTGGCCCCTTTCATTTCTGCCTTTTCAACCGCATCCTGCAACTTGTTCAACTCTGTTTCAGATAACTGTATGTTTCTTGCCTCCAGCCTTTTTGTGGCATGACTGGAGAATTTAATTTTCTCAAGTTCCTCTTTGAAGATCGAGTCGAAACCGGCCGGACCGGTTCTGATCCTGTTCTTCTGAATCTCATCAGTCTGAACTATCGGTATAAAAGGAACTTTTACACCGTTAATTTCGGCCATTAAGTCTATCTCCTAACTGTTGTTACCAAAAACCTCGAGTATGTCTGATAGGTTATACTCAATTCCTTCCGACATTATCTTTGTACCCTGTTCTGTAAACTTCACCGACTCAACCGTTGCATACTTAAACAGCTCGGCACTCACATCCTGACCGTCATTTCCCTTTGCTTTCACTTCAAAGGTATATTTTCCATCAGGTAATTTATTACCATTATTATCGGTAAAGTTCCACAAAAGTTTATGGTCTCCGGAAGAACTTTTTTCATTTTCAAAAGTTTTTACCAGCTTCCCGTTTTCATCATAAACGTTAACCGTAACCGTCTTTGCGTCTGCGGCCAGGCTGTAGCCCAGGGAGATATCATCCTGCCCGTCCAGCGTAATTCCGCCGCCGCTTAGTTTAATATCCTTGCCGATTAAGTTCGCAGACATAGTATTGTTGACAGACTGTGTTAAAAGGTAGTTTGCATTAATGCTCTCCTTCAGTGAATCGTTCATGTTAGTCAACTGTTCAAGTGAAGAGAACTGCGCAAGCTGTGCGGAAAACTGCGTGCCGTCCATCGGATTAAGCGGGTCCTGATACTTTAACTGTGAAATCATGAGCTTCATGAAATCATCTTTTCCCAGGACGCTCTTGCTGGTGCCGGTCATCGGTGCTGTAGTGCCAGAACCGGATGCAGTATTTGTAACGCCATTTGTTTCTCCAGCCATATTTGCTCCTAAATTAAGTAATCGTAAGTGTTGTAGCCCATTTGTTTTTGACGAAGACCGTCAATTTCATCTGAATCCTTATCCCCTTCGCCCGTAAACATGCGGCGCTTCGGGTTCTGCAGTTTGGAATGCCTCTGATCGGAATTTGCAAGGGATATGTTTACCGAGCTTAGCTGCACACCGCTCTGGTTCATTGAACTGTAAAGCTGGTTCAGATTGTTCTCCATCATCTTTCGCGCAGCCTCGTTTTCAACCTCAATGTTCGCATGAACAACTTTGTCTGCTATGTCCAGTGCAATTTTCACGGTCCCCAGATTTTCAGGGTCAATCTTAAGCACGATTGAACTCCTGTCACCCTGCTGAATAAATTTCGAAATCTCCTTCATCACCTCGGCTGCTTTTACCGTCCTTTCGGCCTGAGTGGTCATGACATTCTCACTTGTCCGCTTTACGGTAGGAGAGATATCATTTGGTTTCGTCTGCTGGCTGCCGATGCTAAACTGATGATCCTCCTGCTGCTTTCCTTTTACTTCAGTGTGTTCTGCATTTTGATGTTCCGCATTCTGCTGCTCTGTGCTCTTACTGCCCTGTTCCTGGGCCGAGCTGTTCATTTCGCTTTTGGGAGCATCCTTAACTTCAGTCTTGTCGGTCTGAAGGCTTCCTTGGGTCTCCTGCTTGTCCTGAGTGGAGAATAGCTTCAATTCCTTTTCCTTCTGCGACGTAGCTGCGGCAGTTGTGCTGCTATCTGTCTTAAGCGTTTCTTTGGGGTCCGTTTGTTTTGTTCCAGCAACCGGTAAATCTTTCTTTTCTACTGGGTTGGGCGCTTCCGGATCCTGTACGTCTTTTTTCTGCATATCCTTTTCACTCAGCTCCGAAGCTTGCGTCTCTTTTGACTGGATTGATGAATCGGTCTTGACCCTTTCGATATTGCTGAATGCGCCCGCTTTGGGTTCATTGCCTTTGGAGACATTATGTTTTAAGGCATCCCGGCTTTCAGAATTGTCTTTTACTGAATCTTCTCCTGCAGCTTTGCCATTGCCGGCATTTCCTTTAAGCGTACTTTCTGCCTGGGAATCCTCTTTTGCCGGACTCTCATTTTCTTGGACCGTATTTGCTGTAACGCCATTGTCATTTATGCCGGCTCCATCTATTGCAGCTTTATTCACGGGGGAAGAGTTACCTGATGCATTCAGCCCGTTATCCTGTGTGGAAGTTCCTGCTTCCTGAGAAGCACTTTCTTTTGTGAGGCTCTCAACTGCCGCACTTCCATTCAGGATTTCATCACTAGCTCCGGATGTAGGAGCTCCCGTCTGCGACGGGGGTGCCGCCTGCACGTCGGGCTTTACATTCACACCTGCGGGCGCCTCAATGACACTGTTTTTTGATACACCGGTTTCTGACTGTACAGCGTTTGTATTACCCGTACCGCTCTGACCGGCAGTTTGTGTTGAAGACAAATTTTTATCCGCCGCGGGCATTTCCCCGGCATACTTAAAAGGATTGCCGTTAAGGCCCGGCACGTTGCCAAAAGGCAGTTTAATTATGGGCGTCTGAGTATCCGATACCGGCGCCATAGTATCCTGAGTGCTTACGAGATTGCTTAAAAGCGAAAACTTTAATTTGTAAACCGGTTCAGATAACCCTGTGCTTCCGGTTTCAGCACCTTCATTATGGGTGGCAATTAAGTCTGTTAGCATTAGTGACGAAGCGACGTCTCCCCCGGAATTAGCCATAGTGCTATCCGTTCCGGCCACGCCCTGCGCCATACCTTCGGCGTCCTTTTTTGCGGCTTCTTTGGATACTTCAACCAGCGTTATAAGAAGGCCCTTATTGCTCTGTGAGGCAGAATTTTCCACGGCAAGGGTATTTCCCTTTTTCAACAGTTCCAGTATTTCACCGGCATTAAGGCTTTCTACAGGCAACGTGGTGATACCTGAACTTTTTCCGCCCTCTGAACCTTCCTCATTTGATCCTTCGGAATTTACTATGCTGATCTTTCCGTTAAACTGCTGGTTATTAAGCAGGCCGCTGATAAAATTATACAGCTCTGTATTTCCAACAAGGAGGGAACCCGGATCATCCTGTGCGGCATCATCAGTCTCTGAACTGCCCGCCGCAACAAGGTCACTCTGCCATGTATCCGGCAGTAAAGCTTTCTTCGATGAACCGGTATGAAAACCCGGATTTGTAAAAACCATTCCGGCATTCTGAAGCTGGAATGAATTCAATTGGGCTACAGAAGACTCCTTGCCTTCGCCCGAGAGAACTGAAACTATACCGCCCAGCAGGTTACTTTCCACAGGAAGATCAATTCCTTTCTGTACGATCTGCCCCGGAGCAAAAGAAGTTGCATCCGTTTTATCCAGCTGAACCTTAATGATATCCGAAAATAAATATGAAGGCCCGGTTAGCTTCTGGGATTTACTTAGTAATTGTGTATCCTGATTATTTACTACTTGCAAAAAAAGAGGGTTGAAAACCATTTACCGCATCCTTGTTAATCTGACTGCAGTTTCCGGGCTGAACTCCGAGAGTATCTGCGCCCGTTTTTTCTGCTTAATTGAAAACAGAATATCCTTAGCTAAATTATCGTTTAATTTTTGAATTATTTTAGCGGCCATCTTAGGATCCATCAGTTCATAAGTCTTGACCATCTCTTTTTTCCACCTGGCGTACGCACTGTCCTGCTTTGCTTTCGAAACCACAGAAGTTTTATTGAATTCCGACTGCTTGCTTCTTAACTTTGACTCGTACTGTGCAATTGCAAGTTTAATTTTGTTCAGGCTGTCGAGCTGTCTGTCGCGCTCGGAAATAATTGCCTGTGTGCTTTGATTACCCATTACAACCGAAAGGCTGTCTGCACCACCCTTTTTGACTTTATTTATCCACTGTTCCTTCAGCTTGGTTGTATCTATGCGGGCTTTCAGGGAGTCGCTTTTGCTGGCTCCGCCAAGCGCCGTTCTGCGCGGTGAAAAATCGAGCTTAAAAATATTCTCATACTTCTGATTCATCATGACCATTCCGGCCGTAGTCAACACAAACACAATAAGAAATATTATGGTATATGTTATTTTTGCTTGCACTTTTATGCCTCTCTAGCGAATTTTTGAGATGCTATCTCATCTATTTCTTTCTGTTCTATCTGGTTCTGCTCCAGCCGGAAATCCTCGTGGTGCTTCTCCTCGAGTGCCTCAAAGATTTTGTGCTCCTTTGTCCTTTGTTCAAGCTCGCTCATTCTGTTTTCCCTTACCTTTTCCAGGTTCGCTATCTCAGCCAGTATTTCCTTCTCCTTTAAGCCCAGGAGATACTGCACCTCGTTTTGGAACTGAAGCTCCGAGATTTTGACAAAATTTTTGCCCGATACTGAGCTGCGTGCTCTGCGCTTCTCGTCGGCTAGGGATTCTAGAAAGCCGTTCTGTTTTTCAATTTCCAGATCAATTAAAGAAATTTCCTTCTGGATTTTTTTCTCAAAGGTCTCTTTTATTTTCTTTATGGATTCGAACTTGTAATGAAATTTTGCCATTTATCAGACCAGGGGTTGTTCAATAATGTTGTTAAGTCTCTGAATTGTATCCTGATAAGAAGCCTTTTCAAGCATATCCTGTTTCAGAAAGGCTTTCAGCATGCCGATCTTAGAGAGGGCATGGTCAATCTGCGGGTTGCTGCCTTTTACGTAAGCTCCTATGTTAATCAAATCCTCGGCTTCCTTGTATGTGGCAAGGATATCATTAAAACGTATTGCGCGCTTCCTGTGGTCGGATGTAACAATGTCCGACATGACGCGGCTTACACTCTGCAGCGGGTCGACAGCCGGAAACTGCCCCTTGTTTGCGAGTTTACGCGAAAGTACGATGTGCCCGTCAAGTATTGATCGAACCGCATCGGCTATGGGCTCCGTCATATCATCGCCGTCTACAAGGACCGTATAAATTCCCGTAATCGATCCTGTGGCTCCGGTTCCGGTTCTTTCAAGGAGTTTCGGCAGTATGGCAAATACCGACGGCGTGTAGCCCTTTGTTGCCGGTGGCTCGCCGATTGTAAGTCCTATTTCCCTTTGTGCCTGTGCAAACCTGGTTACGGAATCCATCATGAGTACCACGTCTTTTCCCTGGTCCCTGAAGTATTCGGCAATTGTAGTTCCTATGTAGGCGCCCTTCATGCGAATGAGTGCGGGCTTATCGCTCGTTGCAACGACAACGACGGACCTTTTCAGGCCTTCCTCTCCAAGTTCCTTTTCCAGAAATTCTCTCACCTCGCGGCCGCGTTCACCAATGAGCGAAATTACGTTTACGTCGGCATTGGTGTTCCTTGCAATCATGCCGAGTGTTACACTTTTTCCCACGCCGCTTCCGGCAAAAATGCCTATTCGCTGCCCTTTTCCCACCGTCAGAAGCCCGTCAATGGAACGGACCCCCGTCTGAAGCGGTCTTGAAATTCTTTTCCTTGTCAGTGGGTTAGGTGGCTCACGGTGTATATTCATGTACGCAGGCACTATGATGTCGCCTTTCCCGTCAATCGGGTTTCCGAGGCCGTCGATGACACGCCCAAGGAGATTTTCTCCGACGCCAATTGCAAAGCTCCTTCCCGAGGCTATAATTTCACAGGCCGGGGAAATCTTCTCCACTTCTCCAAGTGCAATTGAAAGCACCTTGCCTTCCTTGAAACCCACCACCTCGGCCTTACAGACCTCCCGGCCTTTCTTGTCCACTATGGTGCAAATTTCACCGAGTGCCACATTGGGCCCCGTGGATACAATTATAAGCCCGATTACGTCCGTAACCTTGCCGTTAACCTTGATGGTATCCATGCGCTCAATTACTCGTTTGTACTTTTCAATATAGTTCTCAGCGAGCTGCATTCTATCAGGTCACCTGGTTGTTGAAGTGGTTATCAAGATGCTTTTTTATTTCAGACAGCTGCGTGGCTATCCTGGAATCCACGTTGCCTATGTCGGTTTCCACGACACAGCCGCCGGGCTCTATTTTGTCATCCTGCTCAAATTTGATTTTGGAAAACGATTCTTCAAAGAGAATTCCGTGTTCCTCCGAATGAAGAAGGGAATAATCGCCGGGGTTGAGCTTAATCATGACCTCGTTTGCACCGAGTATCTTCTTTACCGATTCCCTGAGCGCAGAGCTTATTGTGCTTTCCTGGCTGATTTCATGCCTTACAATTTTTTCAGCTATCGCAATTGCAACACTGGTAACAATCCTGTCGAAAGACTCTTCGTAATCCGAAAGGCTGTTTTCAACCGAGGAAAGTATCCTGTTAAAGTCCTCGGTCCTTTCCAGTAGCCTTTGCGTATACTCTTTTTCCAGCTCCTGCTTCGTTTGCCTTTGCGCATCGGCAAATCCTTTCTCGTAATAGTTCTGGAACTGAAGCTGAATATAGTCTTCTTCTTTTGCCGGCTCGGCTTCAGCCATTTCCTCTGGCACGGTAACAAAATCGCTGTTGAACTTTACTTTTACGGCGCTGCCCCTGAGACTCAGTTTGACGACATCAGACATAAACTTCGTCGGCTCCGCCCCTCAAATTGAGAGATATCTCTTCGTTTTCCTCAAGGGCTTTAATTACGTCAACTATTTTTGCCTGCGCGGATTCCACCTCTTTTAACCTGACGGGTCCCATGTACTGGAGCTCTTCTTTCAGCAGGTCGGCAGCGCGTTCAGACATGTTTGCAAATATCTTCTGCTTGAGCCTGTCGTCTGTCACCTTGAGCGATAAAGCCAGGTCGCGACGGTCAACTTCGCGCAGTATCCTTTGAATATCCTTGTCCTGTATGTTTATGATGTCGTCGAAGAGGAACATTAGCCTTTTAATTTCATGAGCCACTTCCTCGTCTTTTTCCTGTATGCTTGCAAGAATGTCCTTGCTTATACTGACGCTGGTCCTGTTCAGGATTTTTGCAAGGCTCTTGGGTCCGCCCGTACGGCTGAGCGACTGGTTCATCGTAAAGCCGGCGAGCTCGTCAACCACTTTCTCTATCTGCTTTAAGGTCTGGGGTGATATTTTTCCCAGCGTGGCAATTCTGTATGCCACGTCGGCCCTCATGTTCTCGGGCAGCTCCTTAATTGCATTTGCCGTCTGCTCAGGGTTCAGGTGAGATAAAATCAAAGCTATTGTCTGCGGGTGCTCCTTGTTAAGAAAGTTTACCAGCTGCGCCGAATCGGCTTTTTTCAAAACATCAAAGCCGCGCAGCGTCGTCAGGTTTCTTACCTTCTCTATGATCTCTACTGCCTTGGCAAGTCCGAAGGACTTTTCAAGGATTGTCTGTGCATAATCGATCCCGCCTTCAAGCACGTACTCGCGCGCAGTGATCATTGCGTAATATTCCTCCATTACACTGTCGACAGTGTTAGAGGCAATATTCTTTACCTTGGAAATTTCCGCCGATATCAGCTCCACTTCCGTTGGATCAAGATGCTTAAAGACAGCGGCAGCTGTTTCCACGTTAAGCGCAATCATCAGAAGGGCAGCCTTCTGCGCACCGGAAATATCCGCCTTTTTAGTCTCTTTTAATGCTGTATCTTTAGTACTCATCTTCGTGTAACCAGGAATTAATTAGTTTTGCAGCTTCGGCCGGGTTTTTAGCTACGTAGTTGGCTATCTTTTCCTGCTGTACCAGCTTCTGTGCCGCTTCCTCGGTAATTTCATCCTCTATGTCGCCGATTGCCAGAGGAGATTTTTTCTTCTTTAGCTGCGGCGGAAGCTGTCCGGACTGCTTTGTTTCTACAGGCGGCGCCTCCAGCAGTTGTACATCATTGGGTTCACCTACGGTGCCGATAATAATCCTTTCGTTTTTTATCTTATTCAGAAGCCCTTTAAGTATAAACATTGAAGCTCCTACGGCAATTATTATCATTATCAGGTTCGTCCATTTGTCCATGTTGTCAAATATGGAAGGCTTCTTCTCCTCGTCCCCCATCTTTGTCTCAAACGGAATGCAGACGATTGAAAACTGGTCCTTTCTCGTCGAATCGATTCCTATGGAATTCTTTACAATTTCCTCAAGCTTCTTCATCTGCTCGTCGCTTCGTGGCTCATATACAACTTCCGTGTTCTCGCCTTTCTTTACTTCCTTTGCAGTACCGTTGATTACTGCAGCAAGGCTCAGACGCTTTATGGTTCCCGTGCCTTCAATTACCTTCTGTACTGTCCTGCTGATTTCATAGTTTGTGGTGGCATTCTCGTTTGACTGCGATGTCGAATCACCCGAAGCCTTGCCGTTATTGGACGA
Source organism: Ignavibacteria bacterium (assembly GCA_025612245.1). GTDB lineage: Bacteria > Bacteroidota > Ignavibacteria > Ignavibacteriales > SURF-24 > JAAXKN01. The sequence goes on along the minus strand of JAAXKQ010000004.1, from coordinate 90,388 downwards.
CTTTACGGTCTGCTCGCTGACTGCAACCTGCGACTCAGGGTCGTAGGTCTCCATCGTCTTTTCAACCTGGTTGAAATCCAGGTCTGCATTGACCTGAATGATGGCGTTCCCGTAGCCAAGAACGTTATCCAGAAGGCTCTGCGCCTTCTGCGCCAGGTAGCTTTCAACGTTCTGCTTAATTTCTATCTGCTTGCTGCTCGAAGCGGCAAGGGGACTTTCGTCCAATTCCTTTGAAAGCAGCCTTCCGTGCGTATCGAGTATGGTAACTTTCCCGGGGCGGAGGCCTTCAACGCTTCCGGAAATTAAATTTGAAATGGCAACTATATTGTTCTTTGTAATATTCTGTGCGTTCTTCAGCTTCAGGACAACCGAAGCCGTGGGCTCCTTTTCTTCTTCCTTAAAAACCGATTTCTGCGGAAATACGATGTGAACGCGGACGCCTTCTACCCCGTCTACCTGCATGATGGTCCTGGCTAGCTCGCCTTCAAGTGCCCGCTTGAAGTTCAGCTTCTGCATGAACTCCGACATTCCCATGGTGTTCTTATCGAAAATCTCATAGCCCACTATGCCCGAGCTCGGGATTCCCTTGCCCGCAAGGGCCAGCCTTGTCTCGTAAACTTTTTCCTTTGGGACCCGTATTGTCTGGCCATTGTCATCAATCTTATAAGGTATTTTCTGGCTGTTCAGGTGCTCCACAACCTTTGCGGCATCTTCCTGTGCCAGGTTCGTAAACAGTGCAGAATAGCTGGGCTCGTTAAAGGCAAATAATATGAAGCCGAGCAGAATAACCGTAGCCAGAACAACTCCCCCAATAATCAGGCGCTGCTGTAATGAGAGCTTATTGAATATTCCGAGTAAGGCCTGAACAGAGTTTTTCTTATCCACTATACTTGTATCCTGGTTAATTCTTTATACATGTCTACGGCTTTGTTTCTTAACTCCATGAGTAGTTCCAGGCTCGTCTTTGCCTTTTCCCCGGCAACCATAACCTCGTGCAGCTCAATGTCCTTTCCGTCGGCAAAGTCCTGCACCTTGTTCATTGCCGTCACCTGGTCCTGGTTTACGTCTTTAATAAATGAAGAAAGCATATCGCCGAAACCGGCGTCCTCTTTCTTTTTGGTTTCCCCGATCTGGGGTATTTCCCTGAATATATTTTGAATCGATCCGATTTTCATTTTTATCCCCTTCTATCGAACAAAGAGCCCACCGCAACCCCCGACATCTTGCCCGACTTCTGGTAGAAATGGTAGTCGGCAATCTCCTTTTTATTGTCGGGATAGAGATTAATGAAAAAATTCTTTTCCTCGTTATTGATCTTTTCACTCTTTACGGGAGCATCCGTTCCCGCAGCATTCAGTGAAAACTCGCTTTTGGCCCTGGGCTTTGCCTTTACCTCATGTGTATAGCCCGGGGCGTAATTACCAATATTGTTTGTAGAAATTCTCATATTTATATCTCCAGGGTATCCTTAGCCATTTGTTTTGAGGAATTCAAAGCCGTAAGGTTCGATTCATAGCTCCTTGTTGCGGCAATCATGTCCACCATTTCGGTTACTATGTTTACGTTCGGCATGTGCACATAGCCCTCCGGATCGGCGTCAGGGTGCTCCGGCATATAAACCATTTCGCCCTCTTTCATGTCTTTTACAACGTCGCCCTTCAATCCTTCAGGTGAAGTCTCAGGCGGAAACTCCTGCTGCACGGCAGAAGCAATATGGTCCGGGTTGGTCGTATTCATCCTCAGCATTCCGCCCTGCAGGCCCGTGTTTGCGTTTTTCTCAAGCGTAACCTTGTCCTGCTTAACCGCGAGGAATTTCCTCTGGTATGGCGTTCCATCCTGTGTCTTGGTGGTGTTTGAATTGGCAATATTTTCGGAAATCAGATTCATCCTTTTTCTTTGCAGTCCGAGCCCTGCAGCACTTATCTTGATGCCGAAAAAGTTATCACTAATTTTCAATGTCCGCTCCCGTTTTTAATTACTTCCTGCATCAGTTTGAAGTAGTCACCGATCTTTTTTGATGCAAATTTATATTTCAGCGTATTTTCAGCCATTTCTGCCATCTCTGTGTCGATGTCAACATTGTTCACACCGGAGGCGAGATCCTTGCTCTCATCCCTTGTAATCTCGAACTTATTTTCGGCTTCCGAGGAATCGTGCATTGGAAAATGTTTCGGATTCGTGGTCTTAAGCAGTGAAGACGCGTTGCCCGATAGCATGTCTGAAAACTTGACGTCTTCGCGCTGGTAGTTCTCCGTGCCTATGTTGGCAATGTTTCTGCTGAGGACCTTCTGCTTCTGCGTGCAGAAATCCATCATTCTTATTAGTGATTTTTGGACCGGCTCAGTCATTTTTTTTCTTTTGCTTTTTTGTTCCGTGTTATAAAAGGCAAATGTAATGCCAGAGAAGGAACTTACAATTGTTCCAAAATTCGGGTGGCAGGCCGAACTAAATGGCTATATATAAACAAGTGCAAATTATTATGCACTATCCTTCTATCCGGCATTTCATGTAGGCCGTTTTCTTTCTGCCTGGCAATGAATGACTCCCGCAGATTTTTTTAATTTCTATCATATTAACCATAATTTTGCCTAAATTTCACCGCTTAATTTCCGATAATAGACTCGGAGAAGTTTTTTTGAGCCCGGCTGACGCCGGGAACTCGTCTTGTGAGTGATATTTGTATTTTTGGCATCAAAGGCAAAATCAGGTCAGAGACCAGTAATATAGAGTCATTATTATCACTTTGCTATTGAAAAGGCTACACTAAGAATGAACAACTTAAGTTACCTGAATGAAAACGAGCTCAGGATGCTGAGCTCACAGAACCCTTCAGAAAGAAGGATGGCAGTTGAGGACCTTTTAAGTAAGGAGCTCGACGAGGAAGGAGTCAAGCTCCTTAGCAGCATGCTCCTTGACCCGGATAAAGGGGTAAGGGACTCGGCATCCTTTACACTAATATTTAACGCCCATCCTTTAATTCCCAAATATGTCGTCCCTTACATATCCTCTGAGGATATTGCGCTGAGAAACCTGGCAGGAGAAATCCTCCTGAGAATAAAGGAATCGAGCCTTGGGGCAATGACGGATTACCTGGAAAAAGCAAACGACGACGACCAGAAATTCCTGATCGACATTATGGGCTTGATCGGCAGCGATAAGCCCGTACCCAGGATACTGGAGGTACTCTACTCAAGCAACAACGACAACGTGATACTTTCATGCATTGAGGCCCTGGGAAACATCGGATTTTCCGAATCCATACCGGCCCTGATAAAACTCTATGAAGGCAATGAATTATATAAGCCCACAATTGCCGAAGCACTCGGGAAAATGAATTCCAGGGAAGCACTGGACTTCCTTTTTTCAAAGTACCCCGTTGAAGATGACCTTACAAAGTTTTCGATCATCGAGAGCCTGGGGCATTTGGGCGAAGAGACCACATTTTACTTCCTCCTTTCGGAGCTGAATAAAATAAACGGCCCCCTGGTATGGCCAGTAATTGCTTCACTCTATGAATTGAAGGCGAAATTCAACCTGGAACTTCCTTTCGATGAAAGCATGAAAAACTCCATCGTCTATACGCTTACTGATGCCGAACCCAGGTACAAGAAAGCCGCGGCAAGCCTGATAACAGTCTTTGACGACAAGGATATAATGGATACGCTTATCCGCATCTATGGCGAGGATAGCGAAATTGACGAAAGCATCAAGCCGGCTTTTTACAAATACTCGAAGCTCTTCTACGCTAAGCTTCCCGAGGTAATAAGGAAAACCCCCAAAAACCTCTCTGGACTCCTCTGGCTGCTCAAGGACATAACGGAATTCGACAACTCCGAAACGCTCAACCTTTTAAGCCAGGTGGACAAGCGCAACCTCAGCGATACGGTTGCTCTTTGCCTTAATAACCCCGACGAGGAAATAAGAAGAACTGCAATTGAATTACTCTTCTTAATGAATGTCGACTATGCACTGCTCTTTATAGATTCAATGGTGGAAGACGATAATATCTGGAACAGGCTAAAAGTTCTGGAGATTATTGAAAATATTTTTACCCCCGAGACTAATCAGGCGCTGAAGAAAATGGCACTGGATGAGGAAGAGATGATAAGAGAACGTGCCGCCTGGACTTTGGAGCAAAGGGGACTAACTGATTTAACAACAAAGACCGAATAGATTTATGAATAATTCTTCCAATGCAGGTTTAAATAACACTCTGCAGCAGAACAGCAACCTGGTTTTCCCCAGGAATACCATCTTGCTACCGGACAAGTCCTTTGAAAACTGGAGAAAATATATATATGATCTATGCGGCATTTATTTCCAGGATAACAAAAAGTACCTGCTGGAGAGCAGGCTTCAGAAAAGGATTAGCTTTCTGGGACTCGATTCGTTTGACGCCTACCTGGATTATGTCAGGTATCATCCGGACCGCACCTCGGAACAAAGATACCTTTTTGAGGCTATAACAATTAATGAAACTTTTTTCTTTAGAAATCAGCCTCAGCTAGACGTTCTGGTAACTTCTGTAATTCCGGATCTGGTCAGTTCGCAGAAAAAATTCGGACGCAACAAGATCCGCATCTGGAGTGCGGCTTCCTCTTCTGGCGAAGAGGCATATTCAATTGCAATTACTCTTACAGACCTGATAAAGCCTCGCTATCCAATGCTTGATTTTGAAATTGTCGGAACCGACATAAATCAGACGATGATTGAGACTGCAAAAAAAGGCAGTTACAGGGATTATTCCATCAGAAATACCCCGCCGTATTACCTGAAGAAATACTTCAAGACTTATGGCAGCAACTATGAGGTTGATCCCGCAATTAAAAATATGGTTTCCTTCAGGCTGCTCAATCTTTATGATGATCTGAGCATGAGGGGTATGCTTAATTTTGACATTATTTACTGCGCCAACGTACTTATTTATTTTGATATAAGATCGAAGGTAAAGGTTGTTTCACACTTGTTTAACTCCCTGAATAAGGGAGGCTACTTGTTTATTGGCTATTCCGAGACGCTGCACGGCATCTCCAAGGCCTTTAAGCTGGTCAGCTATCCAAAAACAATCGGTTACAAGAAGGAGTGATAAAGATAAAATGAAGAAGGTCATTTTAATAGCTGATGATTCTCCCACAATCAGAAAGTTTGTTTCGTTTTCGCTTACCATGCACGGCTTCGAAGTGGTTTCGGCCTGCGACGGCATGGAAGCAATGGAAAAGCTGCCGGCGCATAAGGTCGATCTCGTTATTACGGATCTGAATATGCCGAACATGGATGGCTTTGAGCTCATTAAGGCCATCAGGGGCAATGAGGATTATAAGGACATACCGATCATCATCCTTTCTTCTCTTTCCGGAAGTGAAGACGTCGAAAGGGGTATGAGCTATGGTGCCAGTTCCTATTTGGTTAAACCCTTTGACCCTAAAAGAATTCATTATGAAGTTTCCAAATATCTAAACTAGAGGTATAATTATGTCTTTAAAGTTTCTTGTCGTCGACGATTCTGTCACAATGCGCCGTATTGTTGCAAATTCACTGAAGAATCTGGGCTATGAGAATATAGTCGAAGCTGTTGACGGAAAAGATGCCCTGGCAAAACTGGCCGCCGATGCTGAAATAAATTTCGTTATTACTGACTGGAATATGCCGGTACTGACCGGACTCGAGCTTACCAAGGCAATCAGGGCAGACGATAAATACACAAAACTGCCCATTCTTATGGTAACAACAAGAGGAGTAAAAGAAGATATCATTGAAGCCCTGCAGGCTAAGGTATCGAACTATGTTATTAAGCCTTTTACACCCCAGATTCTCAAAGAGAAAATTGATCAAATACTTGCTAACCTTCAATAGGATTCATTATGAAAAACTTAAATATGTCACAGTTATTTGACAAACTTAACGACGTAAAACTCTTGTTTCAGTATGGACAGAAAGTAGTTCCTGTTCTTCAGAGCCTGGTCGATTTCATGCAGGAAACAGTTCCACTCCTGGAAAACATAAATCATTCGATTGCCGACAGTACGGCTAAGATACCGAAAGCGTCAGATCAGATAAATAACGTTACAAATGCAACTGAACTTGCTACTACTGAGATCCTCGACCTTGTTGACGCAATCTCAAACAACGTCTCCAGCATCGAAAACAGGCTCCAGGAAATCAACTGCGCTGAGGCCAGAAAAGCTGAAATCATGGGGAAACTTAAAAGCTTCGTCTCGGGAAACCAGGAGGCTGAAAAACTCCTCGAGGAATATGCCTCTGTGGACATTACGGCAAAATACGCCGAAGAAATCTCTCAGATGTTCCCGAGAATCAAGGACGATTCTTACAATATCACTCTTTCTCTTCAGGTACAGGATATTACTTCCCAGCAGCTGGCTGCTGTGGATCACCTGATCGACTCGGTCCAGGAAAGACTGGCCTCCTTGATTCAGGATATTGACGAGACACAGATTGACGAGTTTCATTCGGAAGCCGACAAAAACGAAAGCGGCATACAGGCACCCGAAGGCGCTACCTTCGACCCGAATGCAAGCTATAATAAAACCGATAACAGGCAGGATATGGTAGACGCCGTGATCAACATGGAAAAGGCTTCACAGGCTGAAATAGACAAGCTCTTTTCCTGATAATTTTTCTTTACAGTTCTTTGTGTTCATTACTCCTCAGGCGAATTTGTTTTCGCCTTTTATTTTACGTTAATTTGAACTAAAAATTCACAAGAAGTTGAAAAGTATGGAATCAGATTTACTTTATTCAATGCTGAATGATCCTGAAATGAAGGAGATTTTCGACAGTTTCATAGTTGAAACCAGGGAAATCCTTGAAAAACTGGATCTTGAGCTGGTTGAAATTGAAAAGACACCAGGCGACCGGGAGCTCCTGAACTCCATCTTCAGGTCCTTTCATACCGTTAAAGGTACCTCGGGCTTCCTGGGACTTGAAAAGCTGACAAGGCTTACACACAGGGCCGAGGATATTCTGAATAAACTCAGAAAAGGCGAAGCCGAACTGAATGACGACCTGATGGACGGCATCCTGGGGGCATTTGATAAAATGAAAGATCTTCTGGAAACAATTGAAACGAACCATAACGAGGATCTTGAAATTGAAGATGTAATCCAGCAGCTGGAAATCCTTTATAAAGAGCTCGAAGGAGGAGGAGGTAAAACCCCCTCGCAGAAGAATAAGCCTTCAGACACGGAAGTCAAAACTCCCGATCCTGAAAGCCCGGCTATGCCTGAACTGCCATCTGAAACTAAGGCAGAAGTAATTACTCCCGGGGCACCACCACAGCAAAAGGAGGCTCCCGCAGCTAAGGAGCACGCTTCCAGGGAAGAGGAAACTTCTTCAACCGAGCCTGGAGCCGTAAAAGCTCCTCTATCGCGTCAGCAGACGGATAATACAATCAGAGTGGACGTTGAAAGGCTCGATGAACTGCTTAACATAGTTTCAGAACTGGTTCTGGGCAGAAACCGCCTGACTCAGGTTAATGCCGAAGTGGCCATGGAATACGAGGGAACTAAGCTTGCAAGAGATATGGCTGAGGCCTCCAAGCAAATTGACCTTATGACCACTGAGCTGCAGCTTGCAGTAATGAAAACCAGAATGATCAAGATCGGCAAGGTCTTTAACCGCTTCCCGCGCGTGGTCAGGGATCTGGCAAAAGAAACTAAAAAAGATATTCAGCTCGTAATTAACGGCGAAGAGACAGAATTAGACAAGACCCTGATTGAAGAGATAAACGACCCGCTGGTCCATCTCGTAAGAAATGCAGTCGATCACGGCGTCGAATTTCCTGAGGACAGAATCCGCAAAGGCAAGGACCCCAAGGGAACGGTTACACTCTCTGCCGAGCACGAAGGCAATAATATTATTATTACCGTCGAAGACGACGGCAAGGGCATAAATCCCGAGGTCTTAAAGGAAAAAGCCATCAGCAAGGGACTTATTACCAGGGAAAGGGCAAACGAGCTTTCACGCCAGGAGACTTACAACCTCATATTTATCCCCGGTTTCTCAACAAACGAAATAGTCTCCAATATCTCCGGCCGCGGCGTCGGCATGGACGTCGTAAAGACCAACGTTGCAAAGCTCCGTGGCCTCATAAATATTGAATCTGAAGTCGACCACGGCACAAAAATAATCATTAAACTCCCCCTTACACTGGCTATCATTCAGGGACTCCTGGTCAAGGTGGATTCGGAAACCGTCGTAATTCCACTTAACTCTGTCGTTGAAGTCGTAAGGGTTTCAAACGACGAGATCAAATCTATAAACCAGAATGAAGTAATTCGCATCAGGGACAGCGTGCTTCCTCTTCTTAGAATAGACAAACTTCTCTACGAAAACTCCAATTCAGCCGCTGAAAACAGGTGGCAGTACGTAGTTATTGTCGGCATCGCGGAAAAGCGCTTCGGACTGAGAGTCGATGAGCTTGTTGGACAGAAGGAAGTAGTAATTAAGTCACTCGGAAATTACCTTGGAAACATACAGGGCATTGCAGGCTCAACTATCATGGGAGACGGTAAGGTGGTAATGATAGTGGACGTCGGCGAGTTAATTAATAATTTAACGGAAGAAAATTGTTAAATAAAATTAGAGCAGTAGTAGTAGACGATTCCGCATTCATGCGGAAGTCGCTTTCAATTATGCTGGAGTCGGATGGCGACATTGAAGTCGTCGGAACAGCTCGTGACGGACTGGACGGACTGAACATGATTAAGGCACAGAGACCCGACGTTGTTACGCTGGATATTGAAATGCCGAGAATGGACGGGCTTACCGCCTTAAAGAGAATAATGACAGAATGCCCCACCTCTGTACTGATGGTCAGCTCCATTACAACAGAAGGAGCTGAGGCAACACTAAAAGCTCTTGAACTTGGAGCAGTGGATTTTATACCGAAAGAGCTTTCATACGTAAGCGTTAATATTGTCAAGATTAAAGAAGACCTGATTAGAAAGGTTAAGGAGATCGTAAGACATAAGTCTGTACAGATGAGGCTAAGGCGAATTCAGAACTTTTCCACTACAGAAAGCACCACCGCCGGCAGCAGGCCTGCTTTAAGCCACAGCATGCCTTTGAAATACCTTCCCCGCACAGGATACAGGGCTATTGCACTTGGCGTTTCCACCGGGGGACCAATGTCGCTTCAAAAAGTAATTCCGGAACTGTCAAAAGGCATAAACTGCCCCATGTTTATTGTTCAGCACATGCCTCCCAAATTTACAAAGTCGCTTGCCGACAGGTTAAACTCAATGAGCAATTTGGAGGTCAAGGAGGCAGAGCATAATGAGGTTGTCAAAAACGGAACGGTTTACCTGGCTCCCGGAGGCTTTCACATGACGGCCAGAAGGGCTTCAACAGGAAGCGTCGTAATAGATATTTCGGAAACCCCCACTGAAACTCTCCACCGCCCTTCCGTGGATGTAATGATGAATTCGGTGATAAAAATCTATGGCAAAAGCACGCTCGGAATTATAATGACCGGAATGGGCAAAGACGGCTTTGAAGCAATAAAAGAACTGAAATCTCTCGGGGGATATGCCGTCGCCCAGGATGAGCAAAGCTGCATTGTATATGGCATGCCGAAGGCTGTCGTTGACGCCGGGTTTGCCGACGTGGTGGCTCCACTGGATAAAATTGCCGATGTGGTAAACAAAGCCGTTGTTTGATAAAACGACTATTAAAAACAGGACATGAGAAAATATGAGTAACAGGAAAGATGAATTTGAAGATTACGTTTTTAACGAAATTTCTTATGCCCCTTCAAGATCGGGAAACCTGATCAAGGGCAGGCAGACAAAAATTTCAGGAAATGTAAAAGTCTCCGTCGAAGAAGACAGCCACGACGGAGTAAAAATCATCCTGAAAAAAGATAAAAACGAGAATATCAAAGAAATTAAGTTTGTCTGCACCTGCGGACAAACAAAAACGATACTTCTCGATTACTCGGAATAATTCAAATTCTCTTCTTTAGAAAAGAAAAAGCGCACCATGTTTCAGGATACTGAAACCTTTTAGGTGCGCTTTTTTTTATTTAAGCCTGTAGTAAATATATGAGGCTTTATGCCTTCTTTTCTTCCAGCATGTAGCTCTGCTGCTGCTGGAGTTTCCTGGCTGCAATCGTATTGCCCGACCCGATCTTGAACTTTGAAACCAGCTCCTGAAGATTAACCGTAAGCCTGCTCAGGTCCTCGGCCGCACGGGCTATCTGCTGGATGCCGTCGGCAGACTGCTGTGTAACGGTGCTTATGGCCTCAATATTTCTGCTTATCAGCTCTGCCGAAGAAGACTGCTTTTCACTGGCATCTGCAACCTGTGCCACCATGGAATTTACGTCCCCTGCACCTGAAAGGATTTCCCTTAAGGCCTGATCGACCTCTTCTGTAAGCTTGATCCCTTCTTTTACGGCCATGTTTGCGTCTTCCATCGATTTGTCTGCTTCCTTGGCTTCTTTCTGAATCATCTTGATAGTATCGGCAATTTCCTTTGTTGCCTTGGTCGTACGCTCGGCAAGCTTTCTTACCTCGTCGGCTACAACCGCAAAGCCCCGGCCCTGTTCGCCGGCACGGGCTGCCTCAATTGCGGCGTTCAGTGCCAGAAGGTTCGTCTGGTCTGCTATGTCGTCAATTACCTGTGCTATTTCGCCAATCTGGTCCGTTTTCTTTACAAGCGAATTTATGATAACGCCGGTTTGTCCTGCCGAAGTAGCTATCTTATCGATGCCCTTCTTTGTTTCTTCCACCTTTTCAACGCCTTTTTGGGCGCTGGTGCTGGATTTCTTTGAAGTTTCAGAGGCAGCGCTTGCATGCCTGTTGCTTTCCAGTATGGTTTTAGTCATTTCTTCAACAGAAGTAACAACCTCAGCCGACTGCTGTGTCTGCTCCTGTGCTCCTGCCGCCATCTCCTCTGAGCTCGAGGAAATCTGAGAAGATGAGCTTGCAACGGCTGATGCGCTTTCGGCCACAGCCGAAAGAGCGGAATTTAGAGAATCGACAAGAATATTAAGGTTGTCCTTAATTATCTGATAATCACCTTTATAGTCGCCTGTAATTTTTACCGTAAAGTCGCCTTTGGCCATTATCGACAGCACAGAGGCTGCTTCCTGCAAAGGAGCGACAATTGCGTCCAGAATTGAGTTAACGCCTTCAATAAGTTTACCCCAGCCGCCGGAGAACTTTGTAACGTCGCCCCTTAGGCCCAGGTTACCCTGGCTGTTTGCTTCAACCAGGAGGTTGGCTTCATTAAGAATTGCCTCAATTGTGTCCACCTCTTTATTGAATGCCTTTGCCAGGTCATCCTTGTCCGAGGCCGGCTGCACGCGGTGTATCTGTCCTGCAGCAATCTGCCCTGCGGCAAAGATCTTTTCAACCTGCGCACTCTGAAGGTTTATGAGCATGTCTGTTAGCTCGCCAATCTCGTCCTTGCTTTCGTTGTTGATCTTAATATCGTAATTGCCTAGTGTAAATTCCTTTACAATGTCTTTCAGCTTATTTATTGGCTTCGTAATTGCCGGTGCCAGGTAAAACACGGAGAAGCAGAATACCAGCGTCCCAATTATGGAGCCAAGCAAAGTAAGTATAATGGCTATGCGGGCCGTCGTGTTTGCAGAATTGTTCAGATCGTCCGACTTTGCCTTAAGCAGCTTGGTCATGTGATCGAAGTGCGCCATGAGTTTCTGCCCCACCTCTTCACCCGAAGTCGTTGCTATATCGGCAGCCATTTCGTAGCTCTGCGTAATAGAAGCACTTAAAATTGCATCTGCAACGAGCATCTTGTAGTCGCTCCAGACATTCTTAACCTGTTTAAGTCCCTTTGTAATCTCTTCATTATTGATGTCAGTCTTGATAAGAGAATCCAGCGACTTGTCGATGTGTTCCTTATAACTGTTATATTCCTTGGCATTCTCGTTGAAGCTACCTGCAAACTCCTTCATTGAAAACTGCATCATTATGAACTGAATTTTCTGAAAGTCAGAATATATATCGTTGATTTTCTGCTGAGGCGCTACATATTCGCTGAAAACCCTGTCCTTCGTGCTAGACATCTGACTCAGCTGTGTATAGCCCACAATTACAATAAGTGTAGAGATGGCGGCCATGGCAAAGAAGCCGCCCTGAATTTTACGAACAAACTTTAAGTTTTTTAACCAGCTCATTCCAACACCCTATAAGAATTAGATAAATTATTTTAATTTAAATATTATTGGAAGCGACAGCTTCACCTTTACCGGCACGCCTTTATTCTTCCCGGGTGTGAACTTTGTAGATTTAATAGCATGAATTGCGGCCTCGTCGCAGCCGCCCCCGAGTCCCTTTACAATCTTTACGTCATCAACCCCGCCTTTTTCATCAATAAAAACCAGGACGTATACTTTTCCTTCCAGGCCGGCATTTTTTGCGATGGTCGGGTAAACTATCTTTTTATATACCGTCGCAAGGCCTCCTACGGGCTCGGGCATTACTTCTGCAAATGCAAGATACTGATCGCCCTGCTCGGCAATATTGACCGGAAAGTCAAGTGATTTGGTTTTGTTTTTTGCTGCAAAAGAATTTTGTGCTGCAGCACTCAGTAGAATTATTGCGAAGATTAAATGAAGAACTTTTGTAGAACTTAAAATGTACCCTTTCAGCATTTTCCACTCCCTGAATTTTAATCCGTAATTATAACCGTTTCAACATTGAAATTGTTAACGCGAAAACTCGGAAAAATTAATCGTTTTTCCAATTAAAACTTATATTTAATTTATCTTCAGGCAAAAGCACTGTCGTTTCATTTTAATGAAATTAATATCTGTTCTATTACTATGCCGGACTTTTCTTACCCGGGCTCTTCCTCCAGACTTCCGGCGCCAAAAAATACGACCGTAAATTTGCTTCCTTTTCCTTTTTCACTCTGCACGTAAACATCAGCATGGTTCATCCTCAGGTATTCCTTTGTTATGGCAAGCCCGAGCCCATTGCCGTCGTATCTCCTGTTATATCCTATTTCTTCCTGTGAAAAAGGCTTAAACAGTTTTTCCATGTATTCTTTCGAAATGCCTATGCCAGTATCCGTAATATCAGCACAGGTCAGACCGTCACTTTCATAAATAGTTACTTTTACCTCGCCTTTCTGTGTAAACTTCAGCGCATTATCGATCAGGTGCTGGAAGGACTGGACAATTGTATAGCTGTCGCCGTCAATAATGGCGTCCCGGGCTTTGTTCTCCAGACTCAGTCCGAGCTTTTTTTCGGCAGCAAGTGAGCTGAAATCCTTCATCAGAAGCTGTAAGACGTTCTCCAGGTTGATCTTTGTCAGCGAGGTATAATAATTCCCAATCTGTATGCTCGACATGGCAAGTATGTCTTCAATGGTCCTCTGCAGCCTCATTGAGGAACGGTTTATGGAGTTGAAGTACATAACCAGGTCACCAATGCCCTTGTTTACCAGCTCCTCTTCCATAAGCGACATAAAGCCCAGGATTGAATTCAAGGGAGTTCTTATTTCGTGCGACATCTGGTTCAGGAATGCGGTCTTAAGTTTGTCCGATTCCTCGGCCTTATCATAAGCCCTGCGCAGGAGTTCCTCGCTCTGCTTCTTTTCGGTAATGTCGCGCTGAATGGTAATATAACCCGCAATTTTATTGTCCCAGTCGTAAATCGGGCTTGTACTTTCCTCAACTGTAACAAAATCCCCCGACTTTGTTTTATTTACCAGCTCCTCATTGATATTCTTCCCGGAAAGGAGATTTTCCTCGAAATTCCTGTAGAACTCTTCAGGCAGCATTCCGCTTCTCAGCAGGTTGGCGCTCTGGCCAATGACCTCATTTTTTGAGTAGCCGTAGAATTTCTCGAACTGCGGGTTAACATAACCGATAACATAATCCCTGCCTGTCATAAAGATTATGTCGTGTGAATGCTGAATGGCAAACTCGAATCTTAAGCTTACTTCCTTCTCTTTTCTTAGCTTTTCGGTTACGTCCTTAAATGTAAACACGGCACCCGAAGAAAGGCCGCCGATTGGATCAAAATTGTATTCAATAGTTTTGAATACTCCCTCATGTGAGGTGATTACGGCATAGCCGGAAGAGTTTAACGATATCTGCCCCTGAATGGCAGCAATGAGGCTGTTTGCCTTGTCGGGTATTGATGATAGCTTAAGAATTTCTTTTAGAGGTCGGCCATTGGCTTCCTGATGTGTATAACCTGTAATGCGGGAGGCAGCGGAGTTGATAAAAATTACCCGGCCTTCCGTATCGGTCGCAATTGCGCCAAAGCCAAGGCAGTCAAATGCAGCATACTTTTCGGACTGAGCTGGGATTTTTTGTCCTGTCTTCTTATGCTGTGCACATACCTTATCAATTGTGCTGCTTAGTTGCTCTACCCTCAAGGGCGCTAAAATAATTCTCTGAGGTTCAACCGAAGTGGTGCTGAAGATATCTTTGCCGTTTTTCCTTTCGTAATAATAAATTACGGGCACATCAAGGCGGGTTGCCAGCTCTTCACTGAAGGCAACAAACTCCCGCCGACAATCCTCGGTAACACAAGAAAAGATCAGATCTTTGGGATCGTTATCCGTTTTCTCAATGTCGGATTTGTCTGATAGCAATGCAGGATATACTTCATATCCTAATTCTTCCAGAAAGTGCTGCAGGCCGTTACCGGAAGAGGCATAATTTTCAACAAGTAAAATTTTTCTTAACATTGTCCTCTAAAAAAAGTAGTGGAGCATGGACCAATAAATTTTACACCATCATTCCGTAAGCAATAACATACCAGTCGGCACATAAGCTATAAAGACTATCTTCCCGATTTATTATCGGAAAAGCACGTTCAAAGTTAAATAAAATTTATTATGAATTTGAAAAACTCCGGAGGAGAAAGATTCCCCCGGAGGAAATAATTTTATCTGAGGCAGCGGACAAAACTTTAACCGTGGGAAGGCCGGAACTACTCAATTTTCTTTGTCACTTCAATTTCCAGTTGTTCCATCCTGTAGCGCAGTTTAGAGCGGGAAAGGCCCAAAATTTTTGCAGCTTTTACCTGGTTGCCTTTTGTTATATCGAGAGTCTTGAGAATTAGAGTCCTCAGCACAAGGTCTATGCCTACCCCCTTGGAGGGGATCTTCAAAATGAACTTGTCGTCATCTGCAACAGGACTTTTGCCTGAAGACAGAAAGCTGAAGTGCTGCTCTTTTAATTCATCTCCGTCGAGCATCAGTACGGCGCGTTCAATGGTGTTCCTAAGCTCTCTGACGTTTCCTTTCCAGTACTGGTCTTCAAGAAATGTCAGCGCGTCGTCATCCATACCCTTTATTTTCTTGTTGAATTTCACTTCAAATTCGCGCAGGAAACTGTATGCCAGTATCGCAATGTCCTCCTTCCTTTCACGCAGCGGCGGAATGACTACCTTTGCAACGTTAAGACGGTAATAGAGGTCCTCCCTGAAGTTTCCCTTCCTGATTTCCTCTTCAAGGTTCCTGTTCGTGGCGGCAACAACCCTTACGTTAACTGAAATTTCCTTCTCGCCTCCAAGACGGTAGAACGTCCTTTCCTGGAGCACCCTCAGGAGCTTTACCTGAAGGTCCAGCGACAGCTCGCCGATTTCATCGAGTAAAATTGTACCGCCGTCTGCGAGCTCGAATTTCCCGAGCTTGGTCTTCTGCGCCGCTCCCGTAAAGGCACCTTTTTCGTGCCCGAAAAGCTCGCTTTCTGCCAGCTCCTTCGGAATTGCGGCACAGTTTATTGAGATAAAGGCGTTATTCTTGCGGGGGCTCTGTTGATGTATAAACTTTGCAAAGACTTCCTTACCCGTACCGCTTTCCCCTTCGAGCAGTATTGTCGTATCACCGCTCTGTGCCAGCCTTTCAACCGAGTTAATAACACGTACTATCGATTTGCTTCTTCCGAAAAATTCCCTGCTTATTTCATCTTCCTTTATGAGAGAGTGCAGCTTCTCGACCTCTGACTTGAGTTTGAGGTGCTCCGTGCATTTTTCAAGAACAATCTGCAGCTGCTCGAGGTCTATAGGCTTGAGCAGAAAGTCAAAGGCGCCGGCTTTCATAGCCGAAACCGCTATCTTGACGTCGGAATACCCCGTAATCATAACCACCGGTATCTGGTAAAACTCCTTTTGAAGCAGCTTCAGTATATCCAGGCCGTTATGACTCGTCAGATAGATATCCAGCAGGATCACGTCGGGCTGAAAATCGGCAACCGTCTCAAGCACCTTTTCGCCTTCCATGCAGGTTTCCACCTCATAACCCATCTTAACCAAAACCTTCTTCAGCGACATGCATATTAAATTATCATCATCAACAATTAGTACGTTTAACTTCATTCTATCACACCATTTATATTAGGATTAAATCTCACGTAAAAACGGCTGCCCTCTCCCAGTCGCGAATCGAAACCGATCGTGGCGCCAAATTCGTCCAGAATGGAACGGCATACGCTCAGGCCCAGGCCGGTTCCTTCTTTTTTGTTAGTATAAAAATCATTAAATATCATTTCCTTGTTCTCATCGCTGATTCCCCCGCCTGTATCCTGAACCTCCAGCGTAACAAAATTATTCCCTTCCAATGTTTCACGATATGTTTTTATGCTTACAGTTCCATTTTTTTCAATCGCTTCAAAAGCGTTGGTCATTAAGTTCAACACCACCTGAAGTATCTTATTCTTGTTAAAGTAAACCGTGGGCAGGCCCTGTTCCAGAACTGTTAAAATCTCAATATTCAGTATCTTGGCCCTTGCGCTCATTATTTCCACCGCAAGACCGATAACCTCATTTAACGACTGCGGATAACAATCGCTGAGCGTGCTGCGGGAAAAATCGAGCGTGGTCTCTACAATCGTCTGGATCCTTTTTGCGGCTTCCATGCATGCCGTAATGGATTCCTTTACCTCATCAGATATGTCGGACATGCTTACAAAATCGAGATTAAGTTTAATTGCCGAAAGCGGGTTTCGGATCTCGTGAGCCAGACTGGCAGCCAATTTACCTAAAATCTGAAGTTTATTGTCCTGTATTTCGTTATGCATCATCATCATTGCACCACTCGTGAAACGCTAACTTAAAGCTATAAGGTTGATTTTCCTGAAAGACCGGAGTATTCTGCTCAATTTTACACACTAATGCATAAGCCCACACAGTAGATGAGCATTAAATTGACATTATTTTGCAGAAACCACCATTATGAGTTACAAAGCCCTCTTTTCAGTTTGTAAAAAATGGTTAATATTAATCATTTCTAAAACAATGGTTCTAATATTAGCCAAATTAATAATAATATGCAACTCTGTTGTTTTGCTCTATGAGGGTAATAATATGAATATTTGCGGATTTTTTGCGGGATAATAGAGGAAAATTTATCTAAAGGAGGACTTTCGATCCCCTTTAGATAAATTTCTGTATTACTTTACCTTTAATTCCTTCATAATTGCCGAGGCAGTCGTGTTCAGAACTTCAGGGGTATTGTAGAAGTTATCTTTAATTTTCTGCCTGATCTGAGTCAAGTCTTTTATATTTGTGTTTTTAGCTTGCAAGATTTTGGCCTCGCTGGAGATTTCAAGTTTATCCTGTTTTTTTATGTTTTCAGCCGGGACAGCCTGGGTTTTCCTTGTTTCCTGGACAGGAAAATAATTGTTTGATATCCCTTTTATTTCCAACTTTTTCACCTGTTATAGTTTGCTAATTTCTTTTTATTCTGGATATTTCTAAGTTCCAGACCAATGGCATCCTTTTCAGTCTTTACTTTACTAATAATATTATCGAATTTATTCGACAATTGTTTAGTCAATTTAATGAGCCCCGGTTCATATTTGCTCAGTGTTTCACGGTCGTAGCTCGCCTTAAGTTCAAGCTTGAGAGCGTTTATTTTTGCCGTTTTTTCATTAATGGCTGCCATTGTAGCTTCGAAATTTTCCTCATTTATCCCCTGCAGGTCCGCCATAATGGCTTCCAGGCTTAAGGCAATTTCCCTTATCTTTAATCCAAGTTGATTCATAATTAGAAATAGCTCGTTGTATCTGTTGATGAACTGCCGCTGTACCAGCTGGAAGTTGTCAGCAAACTTGCAAGCTGGGTCTGGAGCGCTTCATACTTGCTCCTTAGTACCTCGGCACTTTTATCTATACTTGCCTGCTTGGCTGTAATCTTAGAGGCCAGGTCGCTTACTGTGTTGGAATAGGATTCGTTCGCCTTTGCCAGGTATCCCTCGGTTCCAAGATAGCGGTCGAGCTGACCGTAAAGTGTTGTGGCAATTCCGTTTGTGGAGTTAAATATCGCTTCCACATCACCTAAGTTATTTGCAATCTTGCTGTCGAGTTTCGCGCTGTCCGATATGCTCAGCCCCCCGGTGGCTGTAAATGATATACCGAGGTCTCCCAGCCTGTTGGGTTTGTCAGAAGACAAGCCGTCTACCCTCGTATAAGCCGCCTGCGTCATGCTCTGCAAAAGTGAATTTGTCGTAGCGTCCCCGGCCAAGGCACCGCGCGAAGTGGTTGTAGTTGAGCTGTTGGTCTTGAGATAGTAATAAATTTCGTTGAACTTTGTGACAAAGTTTTCAATTTTCGACCGCACCGAAGATGTAGAGCCTGAAACTGAAATATTAACGTTCGCATCAGTGTCCTTCATCTCCGAGGTCAGCGTAAAGGTAAGCCCGTCAACAACGTCATTGATGGTGTTTGAATTTCTCTGGAAGTCGAGCCCGTTGAAATTAAACTTGGCGTTTAACGAGGAGCTGTCGTATATGTAGCCCGAGGATCCGTCGCTTACCGTCGTGTCGCGCTCTACCTGAGCTGGCGTTCCGGAATTCAGAGAGTAGCCGAGATAGCTCAGCACTTCCGAGCTCGTTGAATCCTTCTGCTGAAGAATAATACGGTTATCCTGCCCCATATTTTTTGCCGTCATTGAAAGCCTGCTCGTACTGCTGTCGGGTGAAAATGCAGCCGCCGAAACAACCTCCGAAGCCTGCGAATTAATGGCATCCTTAATTTTCTGCAGAGAGCCTTTGAAATCCGTAACAGTGTCGTCAATTGTCACACTTACGTCTTTTGTAGTCCCCCCGGACACTATCTGGAAATTATAAGTCCCGTTTGCAAGCTTTGCAGCCGAGGATGCATCCTGCTTTGAGACTGTAATGTCGTTTTTTGCCAGCTGCTGGACGCGCATTGTATAGGAGCCCGCGGTGGCCTTTGACGTAGCCGACACGGACATAAATGAGCTGTTGGATAGCGTGGCAGTCATCGACGGTACAAAAAGCGAACTGCTGCCGGTAGCCTTAAGGTCGCTTATTAAAGATTTAAGCGAATCGAGCTTTGAACTTAAAGTTGAGTATGTCGAAATCTTGCTTTCGTAGCTGCTTTTCCTCGTGGTAAGCGGAGTTATCATTCTGCTCTGTTCTGAAGCAGTATAACTGCTTACCAGAGAATCTATGCCTGAACTTGTTAATGCATCGACTGCCATATGTTAATTGCACCCTAAAATAGTAATGAGAAGAAAACCTTATTTCACCATTTTTACTTTTTCAAACGTACTGATCCAGGTATCCCTGAGCTCGGAGAGAATTTTCTGCACTATTTCATAATTCTGAGATCTCATCTGATCCTGGCAAAACTTGTAAAGACGCAGCAGACCAGTAGAAATTTCTTTTACATCCGGACCTTCGAAACTGAGCGAATTTATGAGTTCCTGAATGGCATTGTTTGTCCTGACCAGATCGTGCTTCTGGCAGTTTACAATGGCAAAATCATAAATTTTAATCAAAAGCTGCTGTGGCGTTGCCTCAAGTATTTCCTTAGCCAGGTACTGGTTAGCCTTATTGAAACCCGGACGCGCGTAAGCTGTGCTATACATAAATAATATCCCGATGAAAATGTTTTTAGAATAGCCCTCCTCATTACTCTATGAGGAGGGCAAAGACAATGTGTGAGAATTAAATCGTGCTGATTAACAGTTTGATTTAACTATTACCTAAAGAGCTGAAGAACGTTCTGAGGAGCAGAGTTAAGCTGGCTTAGCATAGATGTAGCTACCTGAGAACCTATCTGAGCCTTTGTAGCATTCAGCTGTTCCATTGCCATATCGGCATCAAACAAACGGCTTACGCTTGACTGTGCATTAGAGATAGCTGATGTCAAGTACTCGTCCTTTACATCAAGTCTCTGCTGGAAGTTACCAATCTTTCCTAATGCGTCTGTGACTAATTTTTCGAACTTACCCAAAGTCGAAGACACATCAGCCTTGCCTGAAGTCATCGAAGTAACGCTTGCAAGGTTTGCAATTTCCTGAGCTGAGGTAGCATCATCAGTCGTTGTAAGAGAAGCGAAGCTGTTCAGTGCCGTTGCAATGTCGGAAGCAACTGAAAGCGAGAATCCGCTGTTTGTAATTGATGTACCACCAGCACTTGCAAGGCCGCTTGCAAAGTCAAGGTTAATTCTGTCGCCAGAGTCAGCACCGGTCTGGAATGTAAATGAGTTAGCAAGTGATCCCAGGTTTGCTGAATAACCAACACCGCCCGAACCTACCGATGAAAGAGCCGTTGTACCAGACAAAATCTGGGTATTGTTGAACTTCGCAGAATAAAAAATACTTGCAATTTCCTGACCTAAAGACTTGATGTTGTCTCCAAGAGCCGTTCTGTCTTTTGTAGGATCAGTAGCATCTGCTATATAGCTTCTGATCTGTGTCAGTTTGTCCTTTACCTGCTGAAGAGCACTTTCACCAGTGGAGAGCATGTTTTTTGCAGCACCGATGTTGTTCTGAGCTGACTTCATGAGCTGAACTTTTGAATCAAGCGATTTACCAACGTTGTAGCCTGATACGTCGTCTGCAACCGAGTTGATTCTTTTTCTTGTTGCAAGACGAAGCTGAGCGTTCTGAGTTTCAGCGTTTGCTTTGTTAAGAGCATTGTAGGCGTTTAATGCGCCAATATTAGTGTTAATCTGAAAAGTTGACATAAAATACCTCCATGTATTTTGTCTGTTTTCTTTTACGGGCGTCCGTGCCCGCGTTGGTTTGAATTTAAATTAAATGAGATCTAATTCTCAATATTACTATCGGCACCCCGGGGTAAAAGTTTAGTACTAAAAATATTTTTAATAATTATATTTTTTTCATAGAGACCGGTAAAGAGTATAAACACAAGGATTTAAAATACAAAGGCACGCCTTTTTTCAAGCAGGCGTGCCTCAAATAAGAACTCCTTAAATGTCTAATTACTTAAAGAGCTGAAGTATGTTCTGAGGAGCAGAGTTAAGCTGGCTTAGCATAGATGTAGCTACCTGAGAACCTATCTGAGCCTTTGTAGCATTCAGCTGTTCCATTGCCATATCGGCATCAAACAAACGGCTTACGCTTGACTGTGCATTAGAGATAGCTGATGTCAAGTACTCGTCCTTTACATCAAGTCTCTGCTGGAAGTTACCGATCTTTCCTAATGCGTCTGAAACCAGTTTCTCAAATTTTCCGATTGATGAAGATATGTCGGCTTGGCCGGAGGTCATTGTTGTAACGCTTGCAAGGTTTGCAATTTCCTGAGCTGAAGTGGCATCATCAGTCGTTGTAAGAGAAACGAAGCTGTTCAGTGCCGTTGCAATGTCGCTTGTTACCGACAAAGAAAATCCGCTGTTTGTAATTGCAGTGCTTCCGGTACTTGCAAGGCCGCTTGCAAAGTCAAGGTTAATTCTGTCAAAAGAGTCAGCACCGGTCTGGAATGTAAATGAGTTAGCAAGTGATCCCAGGTTTGCGCTCGTGCCAACGCCGCCCGAACCTACCGATGAAAGTGCTGCTGTACCCGATAAGAGCTGTGTGTTGTTGAACTTTGTTGAGTACATTATGTTTGCAATTTCCTGACCTAAAGACTTGATGTTGTCTGCAAGAGCCGTTCTGTCTTTTGTAGGATCAGTAGCATCTGCCACGTAGCTTCTGATCTGTGTCAGTTTGTCCTTTACCTGCTGAAGAGCACTTTCAGCAGTGGAGAGCATGTTTTTTGCAGCACCGATGTTGTTCTGAGCTGACTTCATGAGCTGAACTTTTGAATCAAGCGATTTACCAACGTTGTAGCCTGATACGTCGTCTGCAACCGAGTTGATTCTTTTTCTTGATGCCAGGCGAAGCTGAGCCTTCATGCCTTCGCTATTTGCCTTGTTCAACGCATTGTAGGCATCCAGTGCACCAATATTAGTGTTAATCTGAAAAGTTGACATTAGTACCTCCGTGTAATTGATTTACTGTCAAAGTAATTATTTTATGAATCCCTGAATTTGTTTTCTTACTATCCCAAGTTTTGCTGCAACCTCCGGAAGGTAACCGAAGGAATTCTCTGCCCTTGAAAGCAGCTCAGCAGTTTTTTGAAATTCCCCTGAATTTACGTACATCGATATCATGTAGAATACTGAAGCAGGATCCCTGAATCCGTAAGCAAGTGACATCTCGTATGCATCCAGCGCTTCTTTTTCCATCCCGTTTTCATAATAACACAGGCCCAGCGAGTTAAGGTAGTGAAAACTGTTCCTTAATTTTGACGGGATTGCCTCCAGAAGCTGAAACTTGTCTTGCTTCAGCATATACCTGTCTATTAGTGCTATTATGAGCTCGAAATTATTCTCATCTATAACACCGGCAAGCTTCTCAAGGAAGGAATCACTAACGCCTTCACTCAAAAAAAGAATCCTGACGGTGTTCAGAAAATCATTGTATACGGCTTCGTTATTATCCACCCGGCATAACTCATTGAAGTAGTAGCTGAATTCCGGCTTGCTGTCAGCCATGACTGAAACCTTAAGCCCCAGGTATATGATCAGCTTATCCTGCACAAAAATTTCATAGTCTTTGCTCTTGGGCATCCTGTTGGCCTCCAGTGAAGTGCGGCAGAATCTGAGTGCACTTATGCTGTCGCCCATCTTCAGGCATATTTTTGCAATGACCATATTAAGAAGAGGCTGCCTGCTGTCGTACCGGAGTCCCTGAAGCCCATATTCCAGAGCCTCTTTCAGCCTGTTGCCTTCAGAAAGCCAGGAGGCAATAAACCTGCAGGCATGAGACTTCATGAAGTAAGTCGCTTCATTAAAGGCAAGAGTCTTCTCAAAGTATTCAACCGCCTTCTCCTTCTCCTCAAGAACAGCATAAGTCTGTGCAAGCTGAAAAGCGTTATAAGCAGAAGGCCTCGCCTTGATTTCCTTTAGCAGGTAGTCAAGGTTTCTGCGGGCTTTTACTTGCAGCTCCTCTTTCGGTATGTTGTACCCGAGGTGCAGTATCTCTATGTCCGCATTAATTATTTTATATTTTTTTTCTACGAGCGACTCAACAATCTGCTCGTGGATTGTTCCCCTGAACTCAATATCCGGGCTGTTCAAGAACAGCCTCTGGTACCGCATGTAGTTCGGTGTTCCGGTCATCCGGTCGGGGCTGTTTACAATGCAGTTGTAGCCTGCCTTTAAGTTCTGCCTTATAATTTTTTTAAGCAAAGGACGGGACTTTTCTGTCAGCCTCTCGTCGGCATCAAGGTATAGTACCCAGCGCCCGGTGGAATTCTTAAGGGCAAAGTTCCTTGCAGCAGAAAAGTCGTTACACCAGTCAAAGTGAAAAACCTTTGCGCCGTAGTTCCTTGCTATTTCAAGCGTGCGGTCAGTTGAGCCCGTATCTACAAGCACAACTTCATCGGCAATCCCCCGGACTGAATCCAGGCATCCCTGAAGATACTTCTCCTCATTTTTTACTATCATGCTTAATGTCAGTTCAGGCAAACTTCTTCCCCGCTAAGTTCCACACGTACAAACAATGCAAGTGATATGCCACAATTAAAATACCTGTTAAGGGGCGAAATTGCCGCTTTCTCATTCAATTTCGAGCCCATGAATTGGTCAATATTCCGCAATTGTAAGTACCTGTACTTTGAATTAAAATTATTTTAACAGCTGTACAATTTTCTCAGCCGTATGCTTCCATGTAAAAGCCTTCATAAGCTCTGCAGCGCGCATTCCTCTTTGCCGTATTTCATCCCTGTGATGGTAGGCGTATTCAACTGCTGCTATGACCTCATCAAGAGAAGGTTCCTCCCAGACGGTTAGCAGCCCGTTTGCCTGTTCGAGTATTTTATACTCCGCAAGTGCTTTTAAAGGATATGAAGATTCTTCGGTCAGTACATCCTTATGCCCGGAAGTATAAGACGCAACAACAGGCTTGCCACAGGCCATGTATTCCATCATCACCAGGTTGGTTCCGCCCTCGCACCTGTTAGGAAATAAGCCTATATCTGTCTTAAGATAAATCTCGCGCAGCTTTTCATTTGGAACCAGCGGCAGTGAAAATACCCTGTTCATATCAAGGCCGTTTATTTTTAACAGGTGAGAAATAAACTCGGGCCAGTCGCCATCTGCCCATTCAAATTTTATGTGCCTTGAGTTGCTCATCGGTATTATGCTTTGAGCCCACATGTTATACCAGGCATCAATTAGTATGATATCCGGGTATTTCTGCTGCAGTATCCTGACAGTCTCAATTACAATATCCTGCCCTTTTCTAAGCTCGAACTTTCCCCCGGAGAAAATCACAAAAAGGTCATCGTTTTTCTTTTGTTGAACTTCAGGATAGAACATTCCGGGGTCGATCCCCTGAATGGCTGTTGCACAGTTAAATACCCCGTAAGATTTTAACTTTTCCTCGTTCCAACTTGAGGCCGTAATTACAAGGTCGTAGTCCGGCGCTTTTTTAATTGCCTCCTTCGGAAGCTCGGTTTCAAAGACGGCCATGCCGTAATTGTTTTCTCCCCAGTAGCCGTTCGAGGTGCTAAAGTCATGGTTCCTTAATATGTGCAGTACTTTTCCCGGCAGAGTGCCCGTGCCGCCACCTTTTATGTCTTCAAATGCAATCATCTTCCCGAGTTCTTTTCTCAGGTTGCTGCTGACCACGCCCCAGCCGAAATTTTCACCCGTTGCAAGTGAAAGGAATAATGGTTTCGAATTCATTTTCTCTGATGCCTTTTTCTTTGTTTCAGGACTTTCTGTTTTATTGTCTTCCCTTCGAAGCCCCTCCGCCAATGCACGACGGACTTCCTCAAATGCACTCTTCCAGTTGCCGATGGACTTTTGCCTGAATATTCTGGCCGATGGATACCAGGGGGAATCACTTCGATCAAACATCCAGCGCCAGTCGGGAACGTATGTAACCAGTATCCATACGGCTTTTCCCAGTGAGCCCGCCAGGTGAGCTACGGCCGTATCTACCGTTATTACCAGATCCAGACAGCTTATCACGGCTGCCGTATCTTCAAAATCATTTAATCCATACTGGTTCAGGTCAACTACACTGCTCTTAAATTCAGGCAGCTCACCTTTACGGTCCTCCTTCTGAAGGCTGAAGAAAGTGACTCCTTCAAGCTTAAAAAGCTCTTCAAAATCCTTCAGCCTGCAGGACCTGTTCCTGTCGTTGTTATGCTTCGGGTTACCGGCCCATACAATTCCAACCTTCAGCCCCTTGAATTTTTCTATTACATCTGACCATCTGGCTCTGTATTCCGGGCTGATGCTTATTTTAGAGGGCGCCGGAATCTCCTCCAGCCTTGTATCCAGGTAAAGAAGAAGACTGATCAGGAATACTTCATAGTCGTATGGAACCCCGGGTGGAGAACTGAAATTCCTTTCCACAAACTGGTCAATTCCTTCAACATGCCTCAGTATTTTCCAGAGCGGTTTTTCGCACTCAAGTATGATCCTGCAATTCATTTTCTTTAACTGAGGGATAAACCTGGAAAACTGTATCACGTCGCCTAAGCCCTGCTCCCCGAAGACAAGCACCGTCTTTCCTTCCAGATTGACGCCCTTTTTAAGTGGCTTTAAGACCCTTCTATTGACTGCCCATTCTTCCCTTAGTTTTCTCCACTCGTATTCTTCAAGCCCTTCCTTCAGGTCACCCTGCAGCATTAAGGCAAGCCCCTTATTGAAGTGAGCATTCTGGTGCAAAGGGTTCTCTGCAATTGCAAGGTCGAAATATTTTATTGCCTCTTTATTATTCCCGCTCCTGAAATATGCATAGCCCGCATTCCCGTAGGCCAGCGCCCTTATGGAACTGTCTTCCTTTGCTTCGGCACTTTTCAGTATGCTCTCACAGTCACTTATCGTAATTTCAAATAAATTCAGATCGGCGTTTACAGTGCACAAGTTGATTCTGGCATTCAGGTAATTTTCATCCACCCCTATTGCCTTTTCAAGCAGCGCCTTAGCTTCGGCGTGCTTTCCGATGGATGATGAGAGGAGTGCAAGGTTATTTAAGGCCTCCAGGCAATTGGGATTCACCTCCAGCGCCGACTTGTAAAGCTCGGCCGCCTTTTGACTGTTCTTAAGGCTCTGATAGCACAGGCCTGCATTAAAGAGTATGTTATCCGTCCTTATATTTTGCTCAAAAAGCCTGTTATAGGCATCTAAGGCCTCATTAAATTCCTTCAGCCTGAAGCAGACGCTTCCCATAAGGCTTAGCGCGTGCAGGTTGCTCGTGTCAGCTTCGAGAATAGTCAAAAGAATGCCCTTGGCTTTCTGATATTCCTTATTCTCATAGAAGCTTACTGCATTTTCGAGCAAAAGCTGGCTTTCAACTTTAACGTGCTGATCGAATTTTTCCAGGTATTCCTTGAGCAGGAGTGGGTCGTTTTTTATTACCGTGTCGAAGTGGGATTTTGCCGCCTCAGCCTTTCCAAGCTGGCGCAGTAAAAGTGCCGCCTTCAGCTGCGCCGGCATAAAATCCGGGTAAGTATCCGCCATCTTCAGGAAACAGTCGAGTGCTGAGGCATAGTCCTCCAGGTTTTGATAGTTCAAAGCAAGGTTATAAAGGGCTTCTTTATGCAGGGGCTCGGCTCTTAAGAGCTCTTTAAGCAGGTCAATTGATGCCTGAAAGTTTCCGGTCCTGGCTTCAATAACCGAAAGAAAAAACAGTGCAGACTGCCTATCCCTTTTGGATTTCAGAAGTTCATTCAGTATAGACTGAGCCTTCTCATATCGGCCCTCGTTAAAAAATGAAACAGCGAGCTGGTACCTGTCGTTCATCAGTTACATCCGGAAATATTTGATATTAGACTCAAGTGTGGCCTAAACAATTTTCTTCAGCCTCAGCTTTTGCATAGACCACATCCGTAATTCTTATAATGTTGTATGTGTTTCAGGATATCCCAAGGCCGAATTTACCTTTGCAAGACCCTTGACGGCAAATACATTTGACGGGTTGTATTTTACAGCCCACTCAAACATTGTCTTGGATTCCTTTTCCATTTCCTGAAGGAAGAATACCTCCCCAAGTCCGGCACAAGCCTGCGAGGAATTGGGATTCAGGTTAAGCGAGTTCTCAAAAGAAGCCTTTGCATTTTCAAGCTGCTGAAGAGCCAGGTAATTAAATCCTTTGAAATTTTCAAGCGTGGATATTTTCTGTGAAGAGTCCCTGCTAAAAGTTTTACGGTTAAAATACAGTTCTGCTTCCGTAAGCTTGTTGAGCACGTCCTGGTATTTTCTCTCGGAAAAAAGCCTGTAGGCTTCACCGATAAGGTGATAGAAATTTTCCTTTTTAGAGTCAAGTGTTTCAAGGTTGAGCGTGTTGTGATCTTCCGGCAGACCGAGGCTCATGTTTACCTTTGCCAGGCCTTTTGCGGCAAACATGTTCTCATAATTATAGTCCAGGGCCCATTCATACATGGCCTTTGCCTCATAATCGTATTCGCATAAAAAGAACACTTCGCCCAGACCTGCGCATGCCTGCGAGGAGGCAGGGTTAAGGCTCAGAGATTTTTCAAAACATTCACGGGCTTTTTCGAGGGAGTCCATACCGAGATAGTTGAAACCCTTAAAGTTCAGCAGACTAGCCGTGTTTTCAACGTCTTCTGGCGCCAGTAAGTTTTCCGCACTGTCCAGTGTCTCAAGAGCACGGTTAAAGTCCTTCTGCTCAAAGAATTTGTAAGCCTGTCCGAACAATGTCTCCAGTTGGTTCATTTCTAGACCTTTTAAAGTTTTGTGATATTTGTCAGGTAACTTATAACAATAGCTGTGCCACTGCTCTGGTGACAATTAGTTGTGTTTTGGGCATAAATTTTGCCATGGATGAGTAAATGGACATCGCCGGGTGGCTAATATTGCGCAATTGTAAATATATGGGATTACCCGGAAGGCCTGGAGCCCTTCACTTCAAGCTGTCAAGGGCTCCTGAATTTTTTCCGGCCGAGTAATTATTTTAGAGGTTATCCAGTTCTCTTTGAAGCGCAAGAACATTTTCTGTTGCAACTTCATTTAATGGGTCCTTGCTGATTACCCTTTCTAAAAGTTCTGCCGCTTTGGAATAATTCTTCTCCAGAATTTCAACAACCGATAGGTCATTTAAGGCATCAATGTTTTCCCCTTCCATCAGCAGCACTGCCTCCAGCACCTTGCGCGCCGAACTGAGGTCGTTACTTTCAATGAACGTTTCGGCCTTCTCTATTAAACCGCCATACTGGCCCTTTACCGGCTCACGGACTTCG
Source organism: Ignavibacteria bacterium (assembly GCA_025612245.1). GTDB lineage: Bacteria > Bacteroidota > Ignavibacteria > Ignavibacteriales > SURF-24 > JAAXKN01. The sequence continues at coordinate 61,909 of JAAXKQ010000004.1, read as the reverse complement.
GCCTCTTCATCTGATGCCGCCTTCTGGAAGTATGATTCAGAACTGTTTTTTGACTCATTTATTTTTTGGTCAATTAGTTCACTGAGATAATTCATGTTCTCAAGAGCAACGTCGTTCATCGGGTCGATCTTAATTACCCTTTCTATAAAGTCTGCCGCCGGCTCAAAGTCGCCCGCCATTATAGATATTACCGCAAGGTCATTCATGGCATCGATATTTTGGGAATCGGCCTTGATTACCCGCATCAGTATATCCATGGCCTCATTCAGCCTTTCGGATTCAATCAGGCTTTCAGCCATTTCTATTTCACGTTTGCTGCCTTCCTTGCCGGCAGTGTTGTTTTCGCTTGCAGCATTCGAAGAGTTCTCATTCTGCAGTTTCTTTTCGTTCAGAAGCATTTTATATTTATCCCTGATAATGTTACTTTCCTTTTCACTAAGGGGCCTGTTGCCCAGTTCTATTCCCTGCTCGTTATAGTAGTAAAGACCCAGAAATTCCGGAACGTGCAGCATCTTCGAATTGTTGAGAAATGCCATCCTGCACCAGAATTCATAATCGGAAGCAGACTTAAGGCTTTCATCGAAGTAGCCCGCTTTCTCATGCACCCTTTTTCTCCACATCGGCTGCGGCCCCATGAGGCAGGCTATCAGCAAATGCTCAGGAGCGTATGCTGGGCGCTTTAATTTCCCGGAAATTGTTGCAGCCTCAAAGTTTTCATTTTCTTTCTCTGTCACATATAAATCCGAGTACACGAGGTCAAACTCTTCATTTTGATCCAGCAGTCCGGAGAGAACCTCAAGTGCGTCCTTTCTGTGCCTGTCGTCCGTATTTGCATTTGTAATATACTTACCTTTAGCAGCTTTTATGCCACGGTTCCAGGCCTGATAGATTGTTTCCCTTTCATCAACCTTGATATAGTTGATATTGTAATACTTAGACTTAAATTCCCGGATCACCTTATCCTCATTCTGCACAGAGCCGGTATTGACAATAACGATCTCCAGCTCTCCCTTTTTATAAAGCGTCTGAGCCACAAGATCTTCCAGGCAGCCCCGGATGAATTTTTCGCAGTTATAAACAGATACTATTGCGGAAACCTTCACTTCCCTGTCGCCATTTAGCCCGAGCCTGCCATTTGCCTTTGCAAGTCCTGCAATTGCACTGCTGTCTTTGGGATCTTTTTCCAGGGCAATCAGGAACATTTCCCTGGCTTCTTTGTAATTCCCCGAGGCAAAGAAAACCTCGCCCAGGCCCAGAGAGCCTGAAACCGAGGCGGGCTTAAGTTCAAGCTCACGCTCAAAATAACCCCTTGCCTTTTTAAGATCCTTCTTCTTCAGACAAATATTGCCATAAAGGTTCAGTGCATTCCCATATTCATCCAGCACTCCTGCGGAAGCTTTCTTTTCATAGATCTCTATTAAGCGCTTCAATGCCCGCTCGGCCAATTCATATTCCCCGTCAAAAAAATGCACCAGTGCCCTTTTATAGCTTTCCATGAATTCGTCCCTGTGAATCGGAAAACATATGGACCTTTCTATTACGTTTTTTTTCTCAAGCCAGATTTCATCAATGCTTGCACCCCACTTGTCGAGAAATTTCTTTTCATTTAACCTGATAAGCTGGGCGTATTTTTCGTAGCCGTCGGCCCTGAAGGATTTCGACCCGTAGTGGTGAATAAATACATCCTTTGCTACTACGGTCCTATAACCGGCAATATGTGAACGCAGACAGAAATCGTCATCCTCAAAGTTCCCCGGACTGAAGCGCTCGTCAAGCCCGCCTATTATATCAATTACCTCTTTCTTGATGAGCGTGCAGAGGAACGATACCCTCAGGTACTCCAGAGTCTCTCCGGCATTTTGCTTTCTTACTTTCTTTGCGTAGCTGTGCATCTCCGGAATTGTCTTATATTTCGCGTCTTTATCCATCTGTATGCCGCTAACCAGATTGCTTATGGGCCCTACGATACCGGTCCTGGCATCCGACTCTGCCACCTCAAGCATTCTTTTAAGCCAGCCTTCGGTTACAACAATGTCATTATTTGCAATTAGCACGTAGTTTCCCGATGCAGCCTTAAGTGCCTGGTTGATAGCCGCGGGAAACCCCAGATTGGTGCCGTTAAAAATTACTTTTATGTTTTTATGTTCCTTTTGCAGCTTCTCAAGGTATCCAACGGTAGCGTCCGAACTGGCATTATCCACTACAATCAGCTCATACTTCTGCTTTGTATGTTTAAGGATCGAGCTGATGCATTCCTTGTTAAACTCGAAGCCGTTAAAAGTAAGGATGATTATTGAGACAAATCTTTCTGCACGCTTCTCAACTTTGTGCTTCTCAACTTTGTGCTCCTCAACTTTGTGCTCCTTTACTTCTGAAGCCGCTGCGTTTTCTTCAGGCGGCAAATATTCCCTAATCAACTCTTCACCCGAGGCATAAGTTCTGCCGTCTTCTTCTACTATAAAATCGGGCTTGACTTTGCCCAGCCATTTTTCGTGCAGGCGGCTTATGTTCTCCTTTACCCTGCTGAATCTTTCCCCGCCGCTTTGCGACTCATGGTGAATAACAACGCTTTTAGGCTGATAGGCAAGCTTATAGCCCTTCTCACGCATCTTAAAACACAGATCCACGTCTTCATATCCGTTCCAGTACTCTTCGTCAAATCCGCCGACCTCTTCAAAAGCTGACCTGCGCACCATGAGGCATGCGGCCGTAAGAGCCTGGTAAGTTTTAACTACCCCGGCTTCTTTATAGTCAGATGGCTCGTTGAGATATAGGTGCTGCGCTAACAAAGGGTCGCGCACTTTCTTGTCATTGAATATCCCCACGCCGGCGTGTTGGATTCTTCCATCCGGATATAACAGCTTGCTTCCTGCTGCCGAAAGCGATGGATCTTTTTCCAGCATTTCTAAGAGAGGCTCCAGCCATCCTTTTTTAACCTCTGTATCATTATTTAAGAACACCAGGTATTCGCCCCTGGCCGATTTTGCCGCCAGATTGTTTGCCCTGGAAAAGCCAAGGTTACTTTCCTGCTTCAGCAAAGAAAAATTACCGTGCTTACTTTCATATCCAGCCAGCAATAGCGGAGTCTCGTCACTGGAAGCGTTATCTACAACAATTACCTCGTAGTTCAGCTTCACGTCAGTATTTTTATAAATTGACTCCAGGCACTTTTCAGTAAAGCGGGCTTTATTGTATACGGGAATTATAATTGACAGTCCCGCATTTCTTAGTCCTATTGGCTTACCAAGAGCCTTATCTGATTCATGCTCTTTCAAATATCCAGTTGCAAATTCCGGCTTCACGTACAGTGGCTTTTTACCATTCGCATAGCCTTGCAGGCTAAAAGATAACTTACCCCCTTTTACGTTTCTGATTCTCTGTTCATCTTTCCACTTCCTGTATTGGCCGTATTCAATTTCCTCTTTCACATCAACTGCCCGGTAGGTCTCCGGGTTAATTGCCGCGGCTTTACCCGACGGCAGGTGGAAGCCTGCATTTTCATCCGCCATATAAATATTTAACAGCCCGGACACGCTAACTCTGAAGCCGTAATCTGCATCCTCTTCCCCGTAGAGTCCATAATCCTCACACCAGTAGCCCAAAAGCTTATTTGTTTTCCTGGGTATGAGTATACAGGCCCCTCCGAGAATTCCCCTTTTTGTCCTTATATTCATGCCATTGATATTCTCAATGGGGTAGCTGACCGGCTCGAAATTATATGCTACTGCACCGGCCTCAGGTATGCTTCCCGCCACGGTAACCATATCTGCAAGCCATCCTGGCTTCTGAAGGACAATATCATTATCCAGCTTTAAGTAGTACTCGGCATCAGGTTCCCTGAGCCACGCCAGGTTTGAAGCCCTGGCCACTCCCACGTTGTTTTCAAGCAGTATGAGGTTCTTGATGATGCCCCTTTGTTTCAACCCTTTTAGATATTCGCGGGTTCCGTCTTCGCTTCCATTATCCACTACGGTAATCACGTGGGGATAGCTTGTGTACTTGAGAACTGATTCAATTGACTTTTTTGTATATCCAAGACGGTTATATGTAATCATACATATATTTACAAAACCCGTGTTATGAGAGTCATGCCTGAACTGATAATTGTTTGTGAAGCTTTCCTTTGCAGATGGAAGTTGTGCCGCATAGAACCGCTTTACCACATTAGCTTCAACTACACTCTGCTTAATGTTTTCGTTTACAATTCCCGAAGAATTTTCGAGGTAGAGCCCGAGAAATTCAGCAATATGCAGCATATCGTATTTTGTGGCAATTCTGCACCAGAATTCATAATCACCGGCAGACTTCAGTTCTTCGCTAAAATACCCCAGCTCCCGATGCAAAGATTTCCTCCACATGGGCTGAGGCCCCATGTGGCAGCCTGTAAGCATGATCTCTTTTTTATAACCAGGTTTTATCTGATATCCGCAGTTTATGAAATTCTCAAAGGTCTGATTTTCATAATTCGTAACAAAAATATCCCCATATACTAATGCCACGCCCGGATTCTGGTCAAGTGCGTTTGCCATTATCTCCAAGCCGTCTTTTCTGTGCCTGTCGTCGGTATTTGCATTGGTGATGTATTTCCCGCTGGCAGCTTTAATTCCCCTGTTCCATGCCTGATAGATCGTTTCCCTTTCATCTGTCCTGATATACCTGATTGCAGGATATTTCGATTCATACTCACGGATTACGGCGTCTTCATTCTGACTTGAGCCCGAATTGACGAGAACAATTTCCATCTGACCTTTTTCATATAGCGTCTGCCCGAGCAGGTCATCAAGACAGCCTCTGATAAACTTTTCCGAATTATATATAGATACAATTGCCGAAACCCTTACTTCATTGTGTATCCCCTTTGACGCAGGAATAGCCTTACCTTTAAGGACCTCTTCTTCAAGGATTTGTTCATAAAGCATCTTGTATTTCTGTGCCTGGGCTTCCGCCCGGAAACGCTCCTTTGCTATCCTTAAGCTTTCCTTTCTGAGCGATTCCGGATCCGCTTCAAATAGCACCCACTGAAGGCCCTCTGCCAGACCGGCAAAATCCTTTCTTTCAGCCAGGTATCCATTTTTTTTGTGCTCAATCATGTCAGGAATTCCACCCGTCTTAAAGCCTACGACGGGCGTTCCACAGGCCAGTGATTCCGGAACCACGTTCGGCAGGTTGTCCTCCAGAGAAGGAATTACGAGCACGTCAGCAATATTATATACCCCGGCCAGAACTTTTTCATCCGTTATTCTTCCTACATTCATAACCTGAAATACTTCAGGCAGCTTTATTCCCTCGGGAATATTTCCAAATGTAAGGAGAATGACGTTATCTTTAATTCTGCCGGACAGAAGGTGCAGGGCTTTTAATAGATAGTCGAACCCTTTCCTGGTTGTAAGTGAATCTACCCCGAAGAGAATTACCTTTGAATTTAAGGGGATGCCCGTTTGCTGCCGCAACTTCATTTTGTCATAGTTCCTGAAAATATCCATCGGGAAACAGTTTGCAATGACCGATATACGGCTGTCTCCTATTAGGGAACTCTTTAAGGCCTCATCCCTTAACCAGCTGCTCGGAGTTACATATCTGATGTTCATCTTCCTGTATGCATCCAGCTTAAGCTTCCAGTTCTCACGCGAGTTATCCTCGGGGTTAACTGAGGCAAGCTGAGGGCATTTGCCGCATTCATGATGGAAGCCCGTGCAGCCTTCGGTATAGTGGCAGCCGCCCGTAAAGGGGTTCATGTCGTGCAGTGTCCAAACGATATTTTTATTCTTGAACTGGCTGCTGATCTTGCTGAAGTTAAGCAGTCCTGCCATCCAGTGAAAATTTATTATGTCGGCTTCCATGATCTCCTGAAGCATGTCGTAGCTTGCATCTACTGAAGATACATCCGTAAAGATTTCAAGTCCCGGAGCCCTGCCGGGATACCTGGAGAGATCTGCAAACCACTTGGTCCACTGCCGCCTCATTTTTTGCGACCCGTAGCTACGGGGGCTTGGAGAATACTGAGGCACGGATAAACTGTCCTCGGGTATTACTTTTACAGACTCATCCCCGGAGGTCTTATCTGCAACAAGAAGACACGAATCTATTCCAAGTGACGTTAATCCTTTGTGCAACCTGTAAGCTGCCTTGCCGGCCCCGCCTGCATCTGCGGCACAAATGTGTACAACTTTCATTCTCTTACTTTTTTCCTCTCTTAATTGCATATACCCGGTTTCAGTCGTTATTTAATGGCTTCCATGAACAGTGAATCAGGCTTTCTTACCGCCCCGTCTGCCTCTGTATCCAGCAGATATGAGTTAAAGCCGGGGATACTCGATTCATCGGCCCTGCAAAGCCTTACCTCACGGAACCCGGCCTGCTTTAGTAGCCTTCCCAGGGAATACCTGTCGTACATCCACTGGTGAATTTCACCGGAAAGCCTGAACTGACCAATCTTTACGGGGTCCGTTTCCTCTGAAGTATTAAGGCCGTGGCGGCTGTTTCTGTTATTTTGAACGGCTTCCATTACCCACTTAGCCTCCGAGCCCACTCTTTTCATTATGAATTCTTTCTCCGGTATATTCTCCTGCTGCCAGTATCTAAGCATCTCTCCGCCCGGAAAGTTTCTTACCGTCTGATCGAACATTTCAAGCATCATCCAGTCGTACCTGGCCTCTGCCCCTTTTTCGTTCTTCAGGGCCTTTTCAAGCTGTTCAGTGTACTGCCTGGCAATCTGTTCCAGATCCGGCACCACCACCCTAATGAGCCCGCCTTCCTTTAGCACACGAAAGCACTCTGCAATAAAAGCCGGTGCCATCTGCTTCGGCAGGTGTTCAAGAAGGTGCGAGTGATATACGACGTCGGCCGACCCGGTCTCGACGGGTATGCCGCTAAGTGCGTCTATTTTTCTTATAGCCGGGTCAAGCGGCATCACGTCCATATTTATCCAGTCCCCGTGGAACCGGCTTCCGCAGCCAATGTTAATCATCTTAAGCGGACTGTTCACACTCTTGGGGCTAACTGCCTGGGCAGGAGGCTTCAGGAACCACACGCCCGTAGAGTCAATGGGGTTGATTTTTACGGTAATCGAGTTTGCCTTAAAATATTCTTCAATTGCTTTACGGCATCCCTCCCAGTGCCCGTAGTCATCAACCTGTATAAAGCCTCCGGGAATAACGTTATCATAAACGTTATCCAGTATTGCTTTTGTAGATTCATACCAGTCGCCATCCATGTGCAGAAGTGCAACCTCTCCAATTTCATTTTTATACCTTGGAAGCGTATCCTGGAACAACCCCTTTAAGGGGTGGACCAGATTTTCAAGCCCCAGCCCCTGGCACAGCCTCAAAAGGTTATTTACAGATCCTGCGCACGTGCCGCTTCCCCAGCCCGTTTCTTCCGCACCCACACCCGCGTGAGTATCCTCTTTTGAGGGCTCCGGCATTCCTTCGAATGTATCGAGCGAATATAGTTTTCTTGGAATTCTGGAATACCTTTTTATCATCATTGCCAGCAGTGCAGAGGAACCCCCGCGGGCAACGCCGCATTCCACAAAATCACCACTTATGTTCTCCTCGCATATCCTCTTTGCATTTGAATAAAGGGAGTAGAGTCTCTCGGGGCTTAACATTGTATATGGCCCGATTGCGCTCATTAGTTCGTTGAACTCCTGGTCATTCGATTTTGTACCGCTGGCTTCTGTAAACTGCTGAAGTAAGTCTGAGGCAGTCTTGTTGTTCGGGAATTCGCTCAGCTCTTCCAGCAAGGCCTGCCTGGCTGAAGAGAAATCGTTCATCTTGATGAAGCAAATTGCACGCAGGAGGTCCAGGTTTTCAACCCTCAGCCTCAGTGCCTTGCCTTTAATCAGAAGTTCGAAGGCATCATTAAGCTTCGAGTTATTTATGGCCTCGTATGCAAGAGCCAGAATTTCATTTACTTGCCTGAGCTTAACTTCATCTGTCACGCCGGACTGAACCCGGGATGCCGTTTCCTGAGTATTTTTTTTATTCATGTGTTTTTTTATTAATGTGTCAAATTCCACTGCCCGCCTTTCCATGCAGTAGTTTTCCCTGCAGCGCTTTTTCCCCTTTGAGGCAATCTCTTCGCGCTCTTCTTCATGATCCAGGTAATAGCCGATTTTTTCAATGAGGTCATCCCTGTTCTCATATGTCTCAATTTCCCTGCCCGGTTCAAATAACGAGCCTATATTCGGGTAACGCTCCGTAAGAAGGAATGAACCCATTGCCAGGGTTTCAAACATCCTCATATTGCTGGCTTCATTGCTGGCAATATCTATGTGGGCATTGAATACAATTCTTCCTTTCTTAAGAACCATATACATTTCCTTTCCCCACCTCTCACCCAGGTTGTGCATGCTGATACCGGCCGGAATATTCTCAGGCACACTTGAAAGATAATATTCCGTGGAAAATTCCCTGCTTCCTGAAAGCGGGGCTTTGGCAATCTCATTGAGGAGATAAATCCTTTTTCTGTGCTCCTGCGAAACCTGCCCCGTAAAAACAAGGTCTGCCTGCTTTTCAACCTTGCCGCCCAGATCAAATAGAAACCGCGGCACAGAGGGCAATGAATAAATGCATTCTTTGGCTCCGTGCCTCAGTATATTTTCCCTTATTCCGGAATCGCTCGTGAGCATAAAATCAAATTCGGTGAAGTCCGTTTTTCCCGGTATGCTCGCAGCCCTCCATCCGGCTATAACTTTTGGCCTCGTAGAGAGCGAGCGGATAAAGCTGCTGTCGAATGTGATCGGGTCCGAGAAATAAACGACCTCTGGCTTTATGGAATTTAGCTGAAACCTTACAATCTGATATAAGAGGTCCCTGGTATTACTCAGGTTCAAACTGTTTTCCCTTGCCCACATAAGCTGGCTGTGCATGCAGTTTGCAATGATAAACGAAGAATCGTAGCCCACAGATTTCATCTGCGGGGCAATAATGTGAAGGGCGGAAAAACCATCGCCAAGCAGGCATTCAATCTGCTGGTTATAAGGAAGTCTTTGGAGTTCCGGATTCCTGCTGTAAAACCAGTCCAAGTATTTACTGTAAAATGTATGTACCTGCACAAATTTCATTATTAACACCTCTTGGAATAAACATTTTGATTTTTGAGCAAATTAAGGTTTCATTTGCCGGCCTTTTACTGGCTACTGCCTAATTCAGATCCGTCTTCCTTTCCACGAACAGCATATGCCAGATGACCACGTTCATAAAAGTCCAGATCTGCAGAGTCTCCCCCCAGTCCTTCATGCTCCAGGCCCTGCTGCGTGTCTTCTCCATTACGTGTGCCTTTAGCTTCCGTCCGTTCCAGTACGGGCTTTCAAGCCACAGTGGATGATTTAGCACAACGTCAATAAGCTTTTGCATCCTGCCGTTAAAGAGTTCAATCATCGGTGAATTAAACCCGATCTTTGATCGCCTGTTAAGGATTTTCTCCGAAACAATTCCCTTCATGGAGTCCCGGACAATTCTCTTGGTAAATCCGCCACCTACTTTTGCCTCCGCTGGCAGCGAGAAAGCATAGCTTACGAGCCTGTGATCCATAAATGGCATGCGTACTTCCACTCCATGTGCCATTGAATTGCGGTCAAAATTTCTCAGTATCGCCGGAAGCAGTGTATAATGAAAATCTTCGTAGAGCTTGTCGTTCAGCTGATTGGCCGGTGTGTCCAAATACCAGGTGTATCCGCCGAGGAGTTCATCGGCGCCATGCCCGTCAAGAGAAACCACTATATTCTTTTTTCTCAGGCTTTTATAAATAAACCAAACGGGAAGGGCAAGCCCGCCATAGACGTCTTCGGTTGCCCACACCGTGTCTACGATGTTGTCAAGATAGCTGTCATTAAAAGTGGAATAGTAAGCCGGACTCCCGATTGAATTAACCACAATATCGGCATACTTTTTTTCATCTATTGCAGAACCCGGGAACTCGGCAATAAATACGTTCTGCCACTGTGAAGTCGCCCTGTCCATCCCGTTCACGTTGTTTTTATAGTTCCATGCCAGCGATGAGGCAACAGCGCTCGAGTCAATTCCTCCGCTCAGGCAGGTGCCTATCGGCACGTCGCTTCTGGTACGGAGCCTGACAGAATCCATAAACAGTTCCTTAAAGCCTTCCACCTGCCCGGAATACCCAGAAGGAACGCTTACCAGGTGTTCCTTTGTATCCCACCATTTGCTGACATTATAGCTCCCGTCCTCTTTTACCGTAAGGTTATGCCCTCCGGGTAAACGGTAGACTCCTTTCATTATGGTCTCTGTGTTGGTCCCTTCATATGAATAGGAGTTGCTAATAATCTTTGGAATCAGGCTCTCATTCATTGCGGGCTGGAAACCGGCCAGGACCGGGAAGGATTTGATTTCAGAGGCAAAGGCAAAGCGTTCCCCGTCAAAATAAAAGTATAATGGCTTTACCCCAAAGCGGTCGCGCGAAAGGAATAACTTCCTTTCTATGCAATCCCATATTGCAAAGGCCCACATCCCGTTGAATTTGTAGAGACAGTTGCTCCCCCATTCGATGTAAGATGCCAGAATAACTTCAGTATCCGTTTCAGACTGAAACCTGTATCCGAGCGCTGAGAGCTCTTTCTTTAATTCCAGGAAGTTATAAACCTCTCCGTTATAAGTAATCCAGTATCTCCTCCCGTCTTCTCCTCCGTATGGCATGGGGCACTTGCCTTTCTCAGAGATATCCAGAATGGAAAGCCTTCTATGTCCAAGACCTAAATTCCTGTCAGTGAAGGTACCTCTTCCGTCAGGACCGCGGTGGGCCAGTGAGTCTGTAAACAGATCCAGCTCTTTAAGGTCGACAGTATTTCTATAATTCAGTAGGCCTGCAATTCCGCACATAATTCCTCAAATGGATTCTGATAATAAGCATTTAATTTTATTGGTACTTAAGAGATCCAGAATTTATGGATAAAAAATGTTTTCCTGATTTTTTTATTATTACAGGCCGTAGCCCTCTGACGGCAATATTCCTTCTGCCGGCAGATGTTATACCCTTTTTTGCAGCTTTTCAGCCAGGTCGGGCCTCTTAATTTCATTGAGAACCAGCCTGAGGGCTTTCATGGCTTCCGGGTTATTTCTTTCGGTTTCAAATATTTTCTTTATAATGGATATGCTTCTGGCAAATCTCCTGTCAGCCCCCAGCATTGCGTCATATATCTCGTCCATCTCATAGTCATGCTCCATTACCTCCCTGTAAAAATCAACCAGCCTTGGGCCGTTGAACTCAGGCGTAAATATCCGGGGTATCTCCACGTTGTTCTCCTCTGCAGCATCAAAGGAAATATCATTTGCCCCGTTTACAATCCTGCCCATTTTATATCGTCTTATTATCCATGACATAAATGCACCCTGAGGCGAATCTGATATAGTCAGTAGTCCCGCTTCAAGGTAATCATAGAGTTTATTTCCCCAGCCATAGAACTGCCTTACGGGCGTTTCAACCACTTTATCCACTTTTACAAAATACATGCCGTATTTATATTCAGTCAGTTCATCCATCAAATCGGAATACGGCAAAGGCTCGTGAATATGAAAGTATGCCGCCTCGGAATACCTGTTTATAAAATCAGCCAGCCTTCCTTTGTACTCCTCGGAAATTGAATTCGATGGATATATGTGGTAATGAAGCTTAGCTTTTGAAAGGTGAAGCCCCACCTGGCAGTGCCAGTTGTCAAAAAAGTCCATCTTCCCCGACAGCATTCCGCCTGCAAACACATATCCGCCTTTATGATGTGCTCTGCTGCTTTCGTTTCTTGTTTTGCTGCTGCTGCATCCGTCGGGCATATATAGGCGCTTAAACCTGAACTTGTAGTTAAATTGCCTCTTGAGATATTGTGTCTCCATGTTACGGCAGCATAAGGCATCCGCATTTTCAAGGCAAAATCTCTCAGCCTCCAGCACATGGGGATATTCCCGGTCTAGGAATTCATCGTTTATAAATCCCTTAAGACAGTCATAATTATCAAATATTATCCTGCCCGGTTTATCCTTTATCAATTCGTATGCAACGTAAAGGTGCCAGGATGAAAATACATGAAACAGGTTCCCCGGATAAAGGTCTTTTATTATTCCGAGCACCTGGTCCAGGTAGCAGTATTCGTGAATCTCAGTAAATAAACCGGGATCTTCCGGCGGGAACTGGTCATGGTGTATAAGTATGACATCAATATTCCGGCTCCGCAGCATTAAAGCGAGTTTACTCACCCTTTGTGAGGTCCTCATCCCAAAGTCACAAACAAAAATCACCTTACTTATTTCATCCATGCGCTGACACACTTCTATCCCGTTAAACCTTATTTCCATTGCTTGCTGTATTCAATTCTATATTCCATCGGGTCACAGGCCGTCTTATTTATAACCGGCTCCAGTTCCCCGTCGGAAAAGTTCTTGTAGTAGGTGTCGTGAATGCCGTCACAAATTTCATTAAAGCTGCACTGAAGACACCGCGCGCTCTTATGGTATTCTTTTCTCTTTGCGTAATTTTCAATTATGTGCGCCTGAACTGCTAACCCGGGCTCAAGGTTGCTAAAAGGGCCCTCGCCTCTGGAGAGAACACAATCGTATTCTTTTTCCGTGAGGTGCTTTTTCAGATCCTCACGGCTCTCATTCCACAGACGGTTAAGGTACTCATAGTAACTCATATTCTTTTCAGCATCCCTGTCGGTCACCAGTCTCTTTACGGAATCTATCCATTCATCGTTGTCAAATAAGTTCTGCGATATATGACATACGTGCCTTTCGTATCCTTCCATAAAACAGAAAGGTATGTATCTTGCGCTTACCTTGGATACAACCGGACTTAAAACATCAATTGCTTTCTTGATATATTCAGCAGCCTCTGAATACCTGATTGCAATCTGCTTCGTAAGGGGCGCTGCGTTTATCCAGTCGTTGAAGCATATAAAATTGCTCGCTATGGGCTTAAAATCTTTGATGATCCTCGCAACGTCTTCCAGATTCTCATAATTCTTCTTGTTGACTACCGTATTTGTCCTTAACCTGATGCCCGATTGCACGCAGTTTTCCAGCGTGGAAAGCATTTTATTAAATGAGCCTTTTGCCTCTACCAATTCATCGTGCACCTCGGCCTTATGCCCGTGCAGTGAAATCAGTATTTCATTTAAGCCCGCCTCCATTAAAGACTTCAGGTAGTCACTTTTTGAGGTCCTGGTGCCGTTGGTGATAATGCATATTCTCCTGAATCCTTTTTCTTTTGCATAAGAGATCAGCTCCGGCAGGTCCTTTCTTAAAGTCGGCTCACCGCCCGAAAAGTCGATATCCCGTATATTGTACCTGAAGGCAATGTCCAGCATTTTCTTTATTTCGTCTTTCGAGTAGGTCTGAGTATTTAATTCCTCATTATAATAACAAAACGCACAGTTAAGGTTACACTTTAAGCCGGTGGATATCCTTACCCTTTTTGTAATTTCCATTTTAATCCCTTCGCAAATATGTGTTCAAATTATCATACCCGCAGAGCCTGTATACAGGAATCGGACAGCAGGCCTCTTTCAGCTCTTCTTCATACCTGTCGTTTAGCGCAAGCGAAGAGCTCCCGATAAGTACGGCATCATAGTCTTTTCTTAAAAGCCTCTGCCTGGAATATATGGTTATCCCATCCCAGGTGTCCGACTGCATGAATTTATTATCATCAATTATCCCCAGAACCTTCACTCCCGCCTTTTCTGCTTCATCTAGAACTACATGGAGCAGTTTACCTACCGAGAAAATGATAATCCCCTTTTGTGAATTTATTGCAATGCGTGACACGATATTTCTTATATTCTCTTTATCCATCAATATGTCGGCTTTTACAGGGAGGATTTCAAAAGACCTGTCGGCCTTATACTTCCCGACCTCTATCATCCCGAGGTCCTTCCCCCTTTCATAGCCTTCAAGCGCGTCTTCTTTCCTTGCTATGTGAAAATACCTCCACAATTCGGTTTTTATCTGGAGCGCGGAATATTCCGCGGGCAGGTATTTGCTCCAGAGAAGAAGGTTGTTCCTGACAAGCTGGCACATAATTGAGTTGAAATTCCTGTTTACCGGCGTCTTAAGGTGCAGCACCTGGAGTTCCTTAAAATTCAGTATTCTAAAACCCCCGGCCATTATTCTCGACGACAGGTCATATTCCTCGGCATAGTAAAGGTAATCCTCGGGATAATTTCCGATCAGTTCAAATATGCTTTTAGGAAACATTGCACCACATCCGGTAAAATTCATATAAATTCCGGAGGTCTCAAAGCTTCCGTCAACACGCTGAATGTTAAAGGCAATGCAGCCAACCTTCCCTTCTGCATCGTTTTCAAGAACTGCAATTGCCTTTTCAACAGAATCATCTATTGGATATGAATCATCATCCAGCATCATTATGTACTCTCCCGAGGCAACTTCCAGCGCAACGTTTCTTGACTTTGCACCCAGGTTACTCTTCATCTCCAAGACCCTGACCCGCGGGAACAGCTCCTTTACCATTGCAACTGAATTATCCGAGGAATTATTATCTACTACAATAATTTCATAATTGAAATTGTAGACATGCCCGGAAAGACGGGAGAGCACCTGACGAAGAATTACCTCCCTGTTAAAGCTCGGAAGTATGAATGATACTTTTATCTTATCTTCCATATACTCACTGCTTCCTGAAATAAACTGAACCGTCTTCGGAATTTGTCCAGCCCCTGGATGTGAGCGTGGTCCTGATTTTCATGTAAAACCCTTCCACCTCAGAATTTGTAAATTTGTCTGTAGACACGTAGCATTTCCTTTTTTCATTAAATTTGGCCGTATTTTGCTCCACCAGGAAGCCCTTACCGGTGCACAGATCAAAGAAAGCAGTCCCCGGCCACGGCGTCAGCATGTTGAACTCAATGCTCTCTGCCGGAACCTTCATTGCATAGTCCAGCGTCTGCTCCATATCGCTCAGCGTCTCACCCGGAACGCCTATCATAAAATGCGCGTGCGTTTTAATGCCTGTTCTTCTTGCCAGCTCAAAGACTTCAAATGTTCGCTCCAGGTCTATATTCTTATGCAGTACCTTATCGATCACTCTTTGCACACCGGATTCAACGCCGATTGCAAGACGCGAAATATTGAGTTCACGGAAAATTTTCAGTATGTCCAGATCCAGCAGGTCCGACCTGGCGTTACAATGAAAGCTGAAACGGATGTCATTCTTCTTAATGAGCTCGTAGAGCTTTATGAGCCACGACTTTTTGAGCGGGAATTCGGAATCCACGAAGCCAAAATATTCCTGCCCGTATGTTTGCTGCAGAAACCTTATCTCACCAAATACGTCTTCACATGCCCTTAGCCTTGTGGGCTGAACAATGCTTAAAATTGGCTGACAGTTAAAGCACTTAAAGGGGCATCCCCTCGAGGCCATAATAGCCCTGAAAGGATTGCGCTCCTCCAGGCGCCCATGGTCAAAGATCCGCTGATCGGGGTAGGGCAGTCTGCTTATGTCTATCAGCTCATTCGGCATTCCTGCAACCTTGCCATCCGTCTGCCTGAAGTAAACACCGGGAATGGAAGGCCGGCTTTCATTGGATAGTACCAGCTGCACAAAAGATATTTCCCCTTCACCTTTAACAGCATAGTCTATTAAGGGAAGCTCATCAAAGATTTCAATTGTCTTGTACGTTGGATGAGCACCACCTACAACTATCTTTAAGCCGGGGTTTTGCTTCTTTATCTTTTCGCACAGCATCCTTACCTCATCAACAAAAGGGGTAAGGCAGGTCAGCCCTACAAAGTCAAATTTTTTGAAGTCAATTCCGTCAAAATCATCAACGTTAAGGTTGTATGCCTCCACATAAATTCCGGCCTCTTTAAGCGATGCAGCTAAATATGCAAGCCCAAGAGGCACCTTGCGCATTATAAATCCCTCGTTAAACTTGGGGAAAAGAAGACACGTCCTTTTATCCATTGACCAGCCTTTTTGCAGTTATTGTTTCGCCCGCCATTCCTTCCCTTGCCAGGGAGCCTGCACAGTCGGTGATGTAATGAACCAGAACCGAATGCGCTGCCTCTACAAACCCATAGGAAAAGGAACTAACGTGATAGTTTATATCACCCATGGCTCTTAAAGGGTTGTCCGGCGCAAAGCCGGAAAGAGTAACAACCTTGCAGCCCATCTGCACCGCTTTCTTTACTCCCGAAAGTATATTACCGGATCTGCCGGAGCTCGATATGGCAACAATTACGTCCCCGGGCTCAGCCCATAATTCGGTCTGTTGTTCATAAACAGACTCATATCCATTATCGTTTGAAAGCGCCGTCAGTATGGAGGCATTCGACATGTTCACTGCCCTTATTTTGCACGTGTTGGATAGATCCGTCTGCAAATGGTTAACTATGGCATTGCTGCCCCCGTTGCCGAAAGAAAGAACTTTTCTGTTCTGCCTTTTGGCCTCAAGAAGCATGTTTACGGTCCTGTTTATTCCCTCTTCAATATTGATTGTGGTCAGACCCGTTTCAGTTACCGAACAGTTGGCCAGTGAAACAGCCAGCTCGGTTATATGATCTATGAATTTATTTTCTCTCATTTGAGTATGGTCTCAATGTGTTTAATTAAAGGTGTCGTCTCAATGTTCTTCTGATGCCCCAGGGTTAATACCGCCTCGGCACCCACTACATTACCGATAAAACCCGTAAGTTCCATTGGCATATTTTTATAAGCACACAAAGATGAAATGGAAAATAAGGCATCCCCTGCTCCCACCCTGTCTATGACCTTATTTGTAAATGACGGGACTTCATAAAAGCCGGAATCTTTGTCGTAACAGATGCTGCCGTAATAGCCCCGCGTTATGATCATTCTGCCGCAGTTTAGCTTTTCAGACACGTAAGTGATCATATCATGTATACTGGTCATCCTGTTGCGGGTTTCGAGCAGAAGTTCGGGATACGAAAGACAGAGGAAATCGGCCCTGTAATACTTCGATATTGTATTGAAGCCCCTGTTGCCGGCATTTGACTGTGTATTGACGGAGAGAAATTTGGCCTTTTTACTCAGGAGCCTTACTATCCTGTCGTTTATCATCCCATGCCCATAGTCAGCTACAATTACTATATCGGAAGTCTCAAGCTTCTCTTCCAGAATGCTGTAAAACCTGTCGTTATCCTCCTCTGAGAGTTCTTTTTCATTTATTTCGTAGACTTCAAATAGCTTTTGAAGCAGGTAGCTCTCAAGGTATCTTTTCTTGACTATGGTTGGGGAATTGCTCTTTTTCAGTATGTTTGCGCGTATCCCGGGGTTTAAGGATTTTCTTATGTATTCATCCATGTTATCCTGGTCGCCCGCAAATGTCACTAGTTCGGCATTATCCGCAAAGTTCGAAACGTTATTGGCAAGTGAAAGTATTCCGCCGGCAAACCTTTCACTACTGACCTGCTTTACCGCTATTATCGGCTCCTTGCTCGACTTGCCCAGGGCTTCACAATATACATATTCATCTATTATTGCTTCCCCTATTACGAGCGCCTTAACGGATTTAATTTCCTCAAAATAGCCGCAAATCCCTGAAATTGAATATTTCTGCTTCAGCTTGCCTATAAAGCCGTTTGCTTCGTCTGAATATGAGGAGAAATAGGTATTGATCAGTTTTGAGGAACTGAAAGAAACCGTTTCCGTAAAGACGAGCTTCCCGCCCACGGAATTTACCGCTTCTTCCTCTTCGGTAATTTTCCCCGTCAGGTCGTTTTCTTTCCTTATATAATCCGCCCCTTTTACGTAAAAGTCGGGCCTAAGAAGCCCTATTATTTCAACTCCTGTAGGCCATTCATTTATGCAGACATAGTCAACTGCTTCCAGGGCCGCAATTGCCTCGCTCCTGAGTTTTTCATTGAATGCCGGCCTGCTGGGACCCTTGTTCACATACCTGTCCGGAGTAATGGAAACAACCAGTATGTCGCCGTATTTTTTTGCTTTCTCAAAATGTTTTATGTGCCCAATGTGCAGTAAATCGAAAACGCCATGGCAGTGAACAATTTTCTTTGTCTTTTTTAACTCCTTAAGTACTTGAGCTAATTCCTGAATTGAAAGTATTTTTGATTTCATCTGAGGACAACATTTCGGCTACTTTAAAAATTTTTTTTGTATAACTGCAAAAAGTGGGCCACTGAAATCAGTTGCTTTAATACTTCCCGGGGCACTATTTTATGCTTATTAATGCGATTATGGTCAATAATAACCAACTCCGGCCTGTTACTCCTCCAGGCGCCCTTTTGCCTCAGGCGCGTAATTTGAAGAATTTACGGAAGAAAAAAGTGCCCCAGGGCTGCATTGCCTGAAGTAATTTTATGGTCTGAGGTGTGGCGGCTTGTGCAAGCCTTTGAGCCGGGAGAAAAAGGGAACTTGTCCAAAAAATCTAAAAGCAGAGAGTGAGTGAAATTATCAGCCCTGCTTTATCACCCCATTCAGCCTTTCCTTGTATTCGTCTATCTTTTTATTTGCCCCTTCAAGAAGCTCGGCATAGTGGTCGTCTTTTTCTGCCCTCAGCCTGTCGACCGTCCGTCTGTGCTCTGAAACCCTCTCCTTGAAGTTTTCAGCTATCGTCTTGATCCTCTTGTCGTTCTCACGCGTCAATAGCTCGGCCTCACGTTCCTTGTGGGACTTGAAGTATGTTATTTTTCTTAAGATGTTCTGCTTTTCAGTCGTGCGCTCCATAACGGCAAATGCCGCCGTGAAGGCCGAAATTATCGTGCCGATGAAAAACGTAATGACACTCCACTTTATGCCTCCCAGCATTACCGTCGACATTACGTCCCTCAGGCCGTCCGGGTTATCCAGTGCCCCCCTGGAACACCCGAAAAACGCCCCTATTGTAAAGACTACCAGGGTTATTATGAGGTTATATACCATCGAATTATTGAAAACTGCCTGTGGGTTGAATTTAGCCTCAAGGTGAATGTTTTCCATCTTGTTTTCCAGGAATGCTATGTTTTCCTGTATCGTGTTCTCCAGGTCCTCAAGCGCGTCATTGAACTTCTTCTTCTGGAGGTTCTTCATTTCCTCTTCTTCACTTTCCAGGTGCTTTATGACGTTGAGATTATCCTCAATCTCAACGTCGTACTGCCTCAGCTGCTCGTAAATCTCTCCCTGGAACTTCTGAGTTATTGTCTCTATGATCTTTTCAAGAATCTTTGCGAGCTTCTTCTGAAGCGGCGCTATGGAATAATCGGCTATGGTATTCCTGTTGCCGATGAATCCCGTGGACGTTTTGTCCAGAAACGCTATGCTTTTTTCCAGATCCTCGGTGTAGAAATCCTTTACCTTTGCTTCGTTGAGCCTCACCAGGGATTCCGAAATCTTTACAAAACTGGTCTCCTGAAGTCCCATCTCAACCGACATTGCAGCCTTTATGTCTTCAAGAAGCTCTGCAAACTCTGACTCTGCAAATACTTCGTATGTAACGGCATTCCGGATTGCATAGGCCAGAAACGACATGCTGTTCATCTCAATTGCAAATTCAATTGCAGCCTTGTCATAGTGCAGTATGTCACCGAGCACCATGCCCGCAGCCTCTGTGCTGCCGGAACGTTTTTCCGAGTAAGCAAGATAGAACTTTGCAGTCAGGCCAAGCTGACTTATGTTTACGGCCTGCGTAAACTTCTCAATTGCCCCGATATAGTTCATCTGCTTTAAGAAGGCAAAACCCGCATAGAGGTTAAGCAGGTACTGTAGCTCAATTTTCAGCTGGTTTTCCAGCCTCAGGTTTTCAAGCGTCGAAAGGGCGCCTTCAAGCAGCTCAACCGCTTTTTCCGGGTTAAAAAGCTTTTTGTCGAACGTAAGCATTACGGCGTGCAATACCTGAACCAGAATATTATCCCTGTTCTGCTCCCGCTCAACGAGCTTCAGCGTGGAAAGGGAATAATACTTTTTTTCCTGCTCCGACTTGAATGTAGCCCATTTGCAATAAAATTCCTTGATCGTCCTGTAGCCTTCCAGCGCCGTTATTCTGCCCCTGGATTCCTGCTTGAGCCATTCCTCGAATTTCGTCATTGCCGGTGAATCACAGAGCCAGAAAAAGGGAGCTGAACTGTAAGGAATAAAAAACTCCCCTTTATCGGGATTCAGGCGGAAACTGTAGAACTGCGCGCTCCTTTTTATGAATTCCAGGTAATCGGGCTCTCTTTTGGCCAGATCCTGAAAATGCTCTTTGGCATAGGTCCTGAACCTCGCAGCCCGCATTTCCTTGCTCAGCGATTCACCTGAATCTTCCGATATGAATTCTGCCTGTTCCATCACCTGCGGCAAGTTTCCCCTTAATTTTGATGTGTTTTTACAAAAAGCCTCTGCCTTACTTAAATTATCGCTTTTTTGGGCGAAAAGTTTAGAATTCCAGAAAAGTCTTGATATATTCACCCGTTTGGACTTACTTTTGTGCACTAAAATCAGGATGTTGACACCATTCCTGCATTCATTTGAATGAATACGAAGTTTTCTGTTTAATTTTATAGGGTTTTATAATGATAAATATTCCTTTGATAATTGCCAACGAGCTGAAAGTAAGGGTCGACCAGGTAAAAGAGGTTATTGACCTCTTTAAGGACGGCGCTACAATTCCTTTTATCGCCAGGTACCGTAAGGAAAGAACCGGGGGCCTCGATGAAGAGCAGCTCCGTGAGATTGAGGACCGACTGAACTACATTACAATTCTTGAGGAAAGAAAGGAAACCATCTTAAAGAGCATCGAGGAGCAGGGCAAGCTTACCGATGAATTAAGAGATAAAATCACCAGCTCAACCAAACTACAGGAAGTTGAGGACCTTTACCTCCCCTACAAGCCAAAAAGAAAAACACGCGGCACTATTGCCAAGGCCAAGGGACTCGAGCCGCTTGCAATGTTCATACTGGAAAACCCCCTCTTCGACGGCGATTTCCAGGCTAAAATGGCGGAGTTTATTAACGAGGAACTCGGCGTTGCCTCGGTCGAGGAAGCTCTCCAGGGCGCCAAGGATATTATTGCCGAAATGATCAGCGAGGATGCCGAAGTCCGCAAGGTTACACGCGAGTACGTTCAGAATACTGCATGCGTTGCTTCCGAAAAAGCAAAGGAAAAAGAAGCCGGATCGGTCGATACTAAGAAAGACGTATATGAAATTTATTACGACTTCCAGATCGAACTCCCGAGACTCAAACCCTACCAGATACTGGCCATAAACCGCGGCGAAAGGGACAAGGTGCTAAAGGTCAACCTGCAGATTGAGGAAGGTCCCGTCTTAAGGAAAATTCTTGAAACTCACTTTGCATGCAAAGAATCTGTATTCATGAATATCTTTGAAGAAACAACAGAGGACTCTTTCTCCAGGCTCATTTATCCCTCTATCGAACGCGAGGTAAGAAGCTACCTTACCGAGGTGGCCGACCTGCACGCAATTGAAATATTTGCCTCCAACCTGAAACAGCTTCTTCTGCAGCCGCCTATTGCAAACAGGATGATCATGGGTATAGACCCAGGCTTCGTCTCCGGAAGCAAAGTGGCTATCATAGACTCTACGGGCAAATACCTGGAAGGACATACAATTTATCCCCATCCCCCGCAGAACAGGACCTCTGAGGCAGCAAGGATTGTCCTTGCCCTCATCGAAAAATACAAGGTGGATGTAATTGCTATTGGTAACGGAACGGCAAGCCGCGAGACTGAATTCTTTATTGCCGACATCATTAAAACCAACGGCCTTAAGTGCCACTATATTATTGTTAGTGAGGCAGGAGCTTCCGTTTATTCGGCCTCCCCACTGGCAAAACAGGAATTCCCCGAGCTTGAGGCTAGCCAGAGAGGAAATATTTCAATTGCCAGAAGACTCCTCGATCCCCTGGCAGAACTGGTGAAAATTGACCCTAAGTCCATCGGCGTTGGACTCTATCAGCACGACGTCGACCAGAAGCTCTTGAGCAAAAAACTGGATGACGTCGTCGTAAGCTGCGTTAACTACGTGGGAGTTGATCTTAATACGGCTTCGGTTTCTCTGCTTACGTACGTTTCGGGACTTAATAAACGAATTGCCTCGAACATAGTTAAATACAGGGAATCCCAGGGCAGGTTCTGTAACCGCCAGCAGCTGCTTCAGGTAACGGGACTTGGCGACAAGGCCTTTGAACAGGCAGCCGGCTTCCTTAAGATTCCTAACGGCGATAACCCGCTCGACAACACTTTCATTCACCCGGAATCCTATTCCTCAACCGAACAGCTCCTCAGATTCTGTAACGTTCCCATGGATCGAATAAAGGATTCTGCCGGTGTGGTTAGCCTCTATGCTTCGCACAAGAGCATCTCAAAGATCGCAAAGGATATTTCAGTCGGTGAACCTACGTTGATCGATATCATTGAAAACCTCAAGAAACCGGGGCGCGACCCGCGTGAGGAACTGCCAAAGCCCATTTTAAGAAGCGACGTTCTGAAGATAGAGGACTTAAAAGAAGGCATGAGGCTTAAAGGTACTGTAAGAAACGTGGTCGATTTCGGCGCATTTGTAGATATAGGCGTCAAACACGACGGCCTTCTGCATATTTCGCAGATCGCAAATAAATACGTAAAGAATCCGCTCGAAGTGCTTAACGTAGGCGACATTCTTGATGTTACGATCATAGGAATAGACCTGGTAAAAGGAAGGATCTCTTTAAGTACTAAGAATGCATAGTAAAAAGTAATCTCTTTATAAGGGCAAAAGGAGCTTTATCCTTTTGCCCTTTGTCTAAATAGGCTTTCATACTCCGCATACTCTTTCTTCCCTTCCTTTCACACCATAGCTTTTGCGCTTTCTCCTTTGAACTTTGTGCTATAATTTTTATATTTTGACAAAATAATTTGACCTTATGAATATTTATAATTATCTGCTCGGTAAAATTTCGGAAAAGGGCGCAGCTTACCTCATCCTGATCGATCCCGATAAAATCTCCGGAGAGAAACTATCCGGCTTCATAAAAAAATGTGAATCTTCCGGCGTTGACGGCTTTCTTGTGGGCGGAAGTCTCATGATGAACGGAAACCTGGGCAATACAATCTCTGTAATAAAGGAGCAAACCTCCCTCCCGGCTGTTATTTTTCCGGGCGGAATCAGCCAGGTTTCTCCCAATGCCGATGCAATCCTCTTCTTGTCACTCGTAAGCGGCAGGAACCCCGAACACCTTATTGGCAAACAGATCATGGCCGCACCAATGATCAAGGCATATAACCTGGAAACCATACCTACGGGATACATACTCGTCGAGTCGGGCAGCGTAACTACCGCCGAATATATCAGCGGCAGCAGGCCCATTCCGCGCAACAAGCCCGAAATTGCGGTTGCAACCGCGCTTGCAGCACAGTACCTGGGCATGAAAATGATATACCTCGAAGGCGGTTCCGGCGCACAGATTCCCGTTCCCGATGAAATGATAAAACTGGTTTCATGTAATGTGGACGTACCCGTAATTGCAGGCGGAGGCATCAGATCGGCCCGCGAGGCCAGACAAAAAGTTGAAAGCGGAGCCAGCATTATTGTAACGGGAAATTATTTTGAGGACGAGGACAACTGGCACAGTATAAAGGAGTTTGCCGATGCCGTGCACGTTAAAACTGCAGAACACCATAGAACCGCGGAAGCGCCGGTATGCAATAATTAACGTTTAAGAACAGTAGAAAACTAAAAAGTAACGGACCAATGATAGATAAAAATAAATTCATCAGCGAATCGCTGAAAGAAAGTTCTGAAACAAAGCTTAAAATTGCCCGGGAATGCTCAAAGGATATTCTTGAGGCGGCAGACATGCTCACTGAAGCCTTTAAGAACGGAAAGAAACTCCTTCTCTGCGGAAACGGGGGCAGCGCAGCCGACTGCCAGCACATTGCTGCCGAATTCATGATCCGTCTTAGCCACCACATCAATAGGCCTGCTCTTCCGGCAATTGCCCTTACTACAGATTCTTCCAACCTTACTGCTGGCGGTAACGACATTGGCTTCGAAAACATCTTTGCACGCCTGATAGAGGGACTTGGAAACAATGGCGACGTTCTTTTGGCAATTTCTACGAGCGGTAACTCCAAAAATATCATTAAGGCTGTGGAAAAGGCAAAATCCAGGGAGATGAAAGTTATAGGCTTTCTGGGCGGAAACGGCGGAAGCCTGAAGGATATGGTGGATCTTCCCGTCGTTATCCCTTCGGCTAATACACAGAGAATTCAGGAAGGACATATAACTGTGGCACATATTGTTTGCGAACTGGTTGAAAGCGGATTGTATTTATAGTTTTCAGGTCGTTTTACAGGGCCTTTCTTCATATATAAATCTCTATACATGGTCTTCTGAAAAAAAAGACTGTTCACATCCCTGGCCTCTCTCTATCTCTGAGTAGTAACTTTTCATCTTTCCACTTTATTGTTTTTAGTATATATTATATTCAAATCAAAAATAGAGGGAAAAAATGACTGCTGATATTATGACAATTCAGAAGGTTTACCAGGCAGTTCGGGGCAAAATTGAGTCTGCCAGGAAGGTCCTGGGCAGACCAATGACTCTCACCGAGAAGATTCTTTATTCACACCTGGCTAACCCGGTATCCAAAGAATTCAAAAGAGGAAAAGATTACGTCGATACGGCTCCCGACCGCGTTGCAATGCAGGACGCAACGGCACAGATGGCGCTTTTGCAGTTCATGCACGCGGGCAGAAAAACAACAGCAGTTCCCACCACCGTCCACTGCGATCACCTCATTCAGGGTAAAGTAGGCGCCAGGGATGATCTCTCAAGAGCAAAAGACGAAAATAAAGAGGTCTATACCTTCCTTGAAAGCATTTCCCGTAAATACGGCATCGGCTTCTGGAAACCTGGCGCGGGAATTATTCACCAGGTGGTGCTCGAAAACTACGCCTTCCCGGGCGGTATGATGATTGGAACCGACTCCCATACGCCAAATGCTGGCGGACTCGGCATGATTGCAATCGGCGTTGGCGGTGCCGACGCGGTTGACGTTATGGCCGGAATGCCCTGGGAAGTTAAATGGCCCAAAGTTATTGGCGTAAAACTAACCGGAAAACTTAACGGCTGGACAGCCCCTAAAGACATCATCCTTAAACTGGCTGGTATTCTTACCGTCAAAGGAGGTACCGGTTCCATTATTGAATACTTCGGCGAAGGCACCGAATCAATTTCCTGCACCGGTAAGGCCACTATCTGCAACATGGGTGCCGAGGTCGGCGCAACGACTTCCCTTTTCCCATTCGACCACAGAATGGCCTCTTACCTCAGGATGACGGGTCGTGAAGACGTTGCCACGATGGCAGAAGGACTTTCAGACTGCCTTACCGCCGATAAGGAGACACTTGCAGATCCTCACAAATATTACGACACAATAATTGAAATAGACCTCGACACGCTTGAACCGCACCTTAACGGGCCTTTTACGCCCGACCTCGCATGGCCTGTTTCCAAAATGAAGGAGGTCGTTTCGGAAAAGGATTTCATCGATGAGCTGAGCGCAACGCTCGTCGGCAGCTGCACAAATTCAAGCTACGAGGATATTGACCGGGCTGCCAGCATTGCACGACAGGCATTGAAAAAAGGTCTTAAGGCAAAAACACAGTTCATTATAACCCCCGGCTCCGAAATGGTCTTTAATACGGTTAAAAGGGACGGACAGCTCGATACCTTAACTGAATTCGGCGGCGTGGTTTTCGCCAATGCCTGCGGGCCCTGCATCGGAATGTGGAAACGAATGGATATTGAAGAGGGAGAAAAAAATTCAATTGTAACTTCCTTCAACCGGAACTTTGCCAAGAGAAACGACGGTAACCCGAAAACCCAGGCTTTCGTTGCAAGCCCGGAACTTGTAACTGCACTTGCCATAGGTGGAAAACTGACCTTTAACCCAATGACCGACGAATTAACGAACGAAAAGGGCGAAAAAGTTAAACTCGATCCCCCTCTGGGTGAAGAGCTCCCGCCGAAGGGATTTGAAAAAGGCGAAATGGGGTTCGTTCCCCCGGCACACGACGGCGCGGATGTTCAGGTAATCGTCGACCCTCAGAGTAACCGGCTGCAGCTTTTGGCCCCCTTTATGCCGTGGGATGGAAAGGATCTGATGGACCTTCCACTTCTTCTTAAAGCCAAAGGCAAATGTACAACCGACCATATCTCCATGGCCGGCCCCTGGCTCCGCTTCCGCGGACACCTGGATAACATTTCAAACAATATGTTCATCGGCGCAATTAATGCTTTTACCGATAAAGCCGGCGAAGTTAAAAATATTTTTACAGGCGAGTATAAATCAACACCTGAGATCGCACGCGACTATAAGGCGCGCGGCGTTAACTGGATCGTCGTTGGCGACGAAAACTACGGCGAAGGCTCCAGCCGCGAACACGCCGCCATGGAACCCCGCTTCCTGGGCGGAAGAGCCGTCATCGCCAAAAGCTTTGCCCGAATCCACGAAACTAACCTAAAAAAACAGGGAATGCTTCCTTTGACTTTCGCTAACCCTTCGGATTACGATGCGATACAGGAAGACGATAGGTTGAGCATTATTGGCCTTAATGACCTCGGATGCGAAAAACCGCTTAAGCTCATAATTAAACATAAGGACGGCTCAACCGTGGAATGCGTGCTAAACCATACGTTCAGCCCCGGACAGGTGGAATGGTTCAAGGCCGGAAGCGCTCTCAACCTGATTGCAAGATCGCAGAAGGTCTAATAGTTACTGAAGACATAAAAACTACTCGCGGTATAAATGCTACGGAAGGTGTAAAACAAACAAAGGCTGCCTTTTTTTAGGGGCAGCCTTTTTTATTCCATCTTAAATTTTCAACATGCCTTACTTCTTTGCAGGTAAAATAGCATCCTTTGCAGCTTTTGCAACCTTAAACTTCAAAACCTTCTTTGCCGGAATTGTAATTGTTTCACCGGTCATCGGGTTTCTTCCGGTTCTCTTCTTGCGGCTAACCATTTCCAACTTACCTAAGCCAGGCAGCGTAAAGGATTTCTTTGCTTCTTTATAAGAAAGGCTTACAAGTTCCTGTAAAAACTGAGCTGCTAATTTTTTGGTAGTTCCTGTCTTTGTTGAAAGGTGCTCAATGATCTGAGCTTTTGTCATTGGTTTTGCTTGTGCCATTTTTAATCCTTTGTTATTGTTTTAGGAATTGTTGTGCAAAATATAAATTTTTCAAATTAAAGTAAATTAATTTGAAATTTTTTTGAACCTTAAGCATCTGTTTTAAGTAATATTTATAGTACTTTTCCCGGCTCCATGCACCATTGCCCTTTATTTCCGGTACTGTCCTGAACCTTCACCTTTCCCGGGCAGCATTACTTTATTCTTTTATCTTCTTTGCTGAGTATCATTTTATTGTTATTTTTACCTATTGATATATTGTGACAGTTAAAGCCGGTTTATGAAAAAAATTCTATATTTATTTTTGCTCTTCTTTGCCGCAGCACAGCTGCAGGCACAAACCAGGGACTCCATTCGCACCAGACCCGTGGCAAGGGATTCCGTACAGCTCCGCAACAGCAAGCTGCATTCGCAGGACACTACTTTAACAGCAGCCGTAAGGGATTCCTTAAAAAAACATGCGGAAATATTTATTCCAATCAACAGGAACAGCCTTACCTCTGGTTACGAGTTTAATAACCAGATAAAAAAAGCTGACCTTATGTTCCACGATTACCGCTACACGGCCGACTATATGGAACTCTTTCCGCTTTCTTTCCTCAGGAACCTGGGTTCACTGGGTCAGCCAAGCGAACTTCTGATCTATGGTGCAGGCTTTAACCAGACGAGCTACCTCCACGACGGCATGCTGATAAACAACAGGCTTACAAATTCATTCGACCTGAACTTCCTGCCCTCCGAATCCGTGGATTCAATTGAAATAATTCCCCTGGCAAGAGGATTTTTATACGGCACTTTGAATAATACAGCCTCCGTAAATTTTATATCCAAGGACAACTATTCAATTGGCTCTTCCAAAGCACCATATACAAGGATCAGATACTACCAGGCTCCCAACGAAGAGGCAATGATAGATTTCATCTACAGCGCCTACTTCTCAAAAAAGCTCATTACTACGGCTGAAATAACTAATAAAACCATGGATGACCGATTCCCAAACAGCAATTTCAGCATATGGAACGGCTCTCTGAAAATGAAGTACCTGCTCAACAATACTTTTAACATTATCGCAGTCTACGGATACCTCAAGTCGCAGACGGGCCTTTACGGCGGAATAACAAAAACATACATAGACTCCCTGCAGGGACTCGCAAATATACCCGACCAGGGATTAAACGTGGACGTTTATTACACAAACCGCTACCAGAAAAACACACAGCACAATTTTAACCTGGAACTACTAAGCAACAATTTTAAGAATTTCAAAAGCGACCTTAATTTATATTACAGGTATAACCTTACTGAATTCAGAGAGAACGAGAAAAGGGCGTCTGCTGCGGTTCCTTACATATTCGACAACAACAAAAGCCGCACCTACGGCTTGTCTTTGAGAGAAACTTACCAGGATACGGTGTTTAATGCCGACCTTTCGGGCATATACGAAAGAAATGAGTTCGATGGCGGAGCCATCAGCGTAAATGAAAATACCGGCGTGCTTGCGCTTGCAGGCAGGCTCTCGGGAGCCCTTGTAAACAGGACCTTTATCCCCTCTGTATTTGCAAAGTACCTGAACTACAAAAATGAGTCTTACCTTGGCATCGGAGCCGATGTTACGCTTAGCATAACGGATAACTTTAAGCTCTATGGCGGTATGTCCCGCTTTAATGAGCCTTTAAGTATAACCGAAAGGAATTTCATTATTCCCGATTCACTCAGACCGGTTTCAAATAGCTTCAACCGCGTAAAAAGCATAAGTTCAAGAAGGCTTACCGTAATGGAAATTGGAGCCGCCCTAAGGCTGAAGGATTTGCAGCTGGGGCTTAACGCTTTTTCATGCATTACCTCCGATAAACCTTCACCCGTAATGCTCAAGCAGTCCGGCTCCGTAATAGGATTCATCCCCGAAGACTCCAAAGTCTATGGAGCAGGACTTAACCTGAATTATAACCTGTGGAAGTTTTACGTTGAAGCCAGACCGGCTTACTACATCGTAAAGGAAAGCAACTATCCTTTGCCTAAATATACTTTTAATGGCGGCATTTACTACAGGGATACTCTTTTTAATGCCAACCTTCACCTCAAGACCGGCTTTATGCTCGAAGCCGCCGGAAGACAGAACTTTTATTCGTACGATTTCGAAAAAAGCCTTCCGGCTTACAACTACTTCGATGCAGCCTCGGCCTCGGTTTATAACGTAGGTGAAAAGGTTGACCCTTTTACAAGGCTCGACTTTGTGCTGATCGGGCAAATCCAGAAAAGGGCTACTTTATATTTTACATTCGAAAACCTCTTCGGGAAAAACTACTACGTTGTTCCTTACTACATTACTCCGGGACAGGGAATGAGAATCGGATTTTCCTGGGAGTTCTTAAACTGACAGCCTTAACGCTGTTTTTGAAGGAAACACCATGCGTAAAATAATAACTATCTTCGGCAGCTCCCTCCCGGTATTTGGAGAAAATCAGTATGAAGATGCCTATAAACTGGGCAGCATGTTTGCCGCCAACGGATTTGACCTTTGCACGGGCGGAAACAGCGGCATAATGGAAGCCGTTTCAAGAGCCGCCGTAGATAACGGCGCAAGGGCAATAGGCATAACATTAAACGGCTCTTTCGGCTCGCACAACACTTTTCTTACCGAGCACAAGGCGCACGATACTCTTTTCGAAAGAATACAGGCACTGATTGAAACCGGAGATGCTTACGTTGCGCTTCAGGGCGGGACGGGCACGCTTCTGGAAATGGCGGCTGTCTGGGAATTCATGAATAAGGGCTTTCTCCGCGAAAAACCCTTTGCCTGTCACGGCAGAATCTGGAAGCCTGTTGTAGATTCAATGGAAGAACAGATTCAAAGAGAAAAAAGAAAGACGGGTCTCGTAAAGTATTTTGAAACAATTGAGGAATGCGCGGAATATATAATACATACACTCCGGACTTCTTAACCCTGCCTCCGGGAACCCATCATCTCCCTTGCAGCATCCATTACCATATCCACACTAATCTCCTTCACACACTTGAACTGAACGTCCGTCCTGTAGCAGATAAGAGGCCTCGGCGAGTAATAAAAGCACGGTGCACACGGCAGGCTAAGCGTTACTATCTTATGATTTGTCTGCCAGGGATAAATGTATGCAGGATTTGTTGGCCCTATTACGGCTATTACATTAAGCTTTAAGGCCGAAGCCACGTGCATGAGACTGGAATCATTGGAAATAAAAATGCTGCACCTCTTCATTACCGCGGCGCTCGAAGCAAGACTTTTGGCTTCTACCGTAAATGCGTCCTCCGAGGCAATTCCTTCTGCCACCTGATTCTTCAGATCCCTTTCCTCCGGTCCCCCGAATATCAACACCTTTGCCCCCAGCTCCTTAATAAGCCTCCGGCCAAGAGAGGAAAACTTTTCCGGCTCCCACCTCCTGTTTATGTGGTTTTTCAGCGTTGCACTTCCAGGATGAAAACCTATAACTAGGTCACCTTTATCAATCTTCAGCTCCCTTAGATACTCTTCTGCAAATTCATTGTCCTCTTTTTCAAGAAAGAACTCCAGCCCGGGGATCTCCCCGCACTTTTTACCCGAAAGTTTTTCACAAAGCCTTATATTCTCCTCAACGTTATGCAGGCAGTCATCCTCCTGCACCTTAACGTTATTCAGAAAAGCCAGGTTCTCGCGGTTTTTCCTCAGGTAGTCAACTGCACACCTTTTCTTTGCCCCTACAAAAAAACTGAACAGGTTGTATTCCTTCCTGTTGGAAGGATAAACGTTAACCGAAACGTCGTACTTTTTGCGGAATTTAAGCAGATAAAAAAGCGACTTCACCGCACCTTGCTTCAGGAAATCAAAATAAAAGACATTGTCCAGGTATTTATTTCTTTTATAGATATCCCTTACTCCCGCAAACATTACCATTGCATCAATTTGGGCCTCGGGATATGCATCCCTCAGGAATTTTATAGAAGGCGTAAACATCAGGGCATCTCCAATGCCTGAAAGTGCAAAGATCAGAATTTTCATTTAGCTTATTTCCCCGTTAATAAATGAAAAGCGGTCCTTAAATCTTAAGGAACCGCTTCTCTTTAGTTACTTCTCATTAGTTATGTTTTGAACTACTGAATAAGCTTTGAACTGTCCGGCTTCAGTCCGGCAGCGAGTGCTTTGTATTTCTGCACTTCGCTTTTTACTGAAGGATCCTTCGGATACAATCTTTCAAGACGCATCCAGATGTCGGCAGCCTTGCTGTATTCCTTCAGGTTCGCGTATATGTCTGTCAATACCCTGTAAGGATTATAGAAGCTTCTTACATCGTCCGGATTTTCCTCCAGCTGCTTTAATGCAAGCGGCTCAAGCTCTTTAGCCAGCTTGCGGTATTTATTCATATCACCCGCGGCAAAATAAAGATTGCTTGCCTGGTACATCATCGGATATGGCATCGCAATGACGTTAGAAGGCATTTTCTTCTCCATCATATCGAGAGCCTGGAGAGCCATCTGTTTATTCTGTGCATTGTAAATATAATAAACCGCAAGGCGCAGGTAGGAATTCCTGTAGTTCTGAGTAAGCCTTTCGTGGTTATCATCAAAGAAGATGCCCTTATCGTCCAGACCTCTCAGCTTGAATCCCGGCTGATATGTCTTGCTGAATCCGTCAACCTTGCTGAAAAGGTTAGCTTTCATAACGTCTTCGTTCAAAAACTCGGTATTCGGGCGTGCAGTTACAGGTACCAGCTTAAAGGCAAGACCTTCCATGATAAGATGATTCTGCAATCCTATCTTACTGTCGTCCGAACATGTAACGGCAAAGTAGATCGGGCGTTTCCATTTATTTGCCTGAATGATGTCCCTTACTACAATATCCTGAACCCTTATTGCCTTAATGTCGCCATACTGTAGCGTATTCGGCATGCGGAAGACGAGGTTACCCGAGGCAACAACCGAAGAATCGAGCATACCGAACTTCTCTACAAAAGAAGGTGCAGTAGGACCAAGCTTGGGATCCTTTGCCAGATACTGCTGGAGCACATCCTGCGGAACCGGTACGGATACCATCTGCGGATCCCACCTTACAGGCTGAATGTCCTCTATCATCTGATCGGTCAGCGTCATTGCAATCTTAGGAGACCCGTAAGGTTCCGTATTCTTAAGCTGTTTAATGTACCAGGGGGTATTAATCAGACTTAAGTTGGCAATCCTGACGTCGCGCCTTATACCTTCCACATCCTGCAGATACCAGAGAGGGAAAGTGTCGTTATCGCCGTTAGTAAACAATATTGCATTAGGAGCGCAGCTCTGGAGCATGTTGTAGGAATAATCCCACGGCACCCAGTTTCTGGACCTGTCGTGCGTAAACCAGTTGGCTCTTGCCATGTTGAAAGGAATAAAAATTATTCCGAGAACAATAACCCCGTATGCCATTGCACGCGCAAGTGACTGGCTCTTGACTTTCTCCTGGAGCATATCCACCAGGCCTTTAATGCCTAGGCCGATCCAGATTGAAAAGACAAAGAACGCTCCCACATAGAAATAATCCCTTTCTCTCGGCTGCGGCTCCTGCTGGTTTTGGTAGAATGCCGTAAGATAGCCCTGGAAAATAAACATGATCATAAAGACCGCCGCCATTTTCCAGTCCTTCTTGAAATGATAATAAATTCCAAGTAGTCCAATCAAAAACGGAATGCCGAAGAGCTGCTTCCAGTCAACACCCATATCCTGCTCCCAGCCCTCTCTTCCGATGTAGTTCCAGAAAAGATATCTGTGGAACATGTGATCCATCTGGTATTTCCAGAGGAAATCCAGGTCGCTTGAGTAGTTATTGTAAACCACCTGCTGGTGAGGCTCTGTAGCAAACCTTCTCTTAAATTCAGGGAAGTCGCCGTACTGGTCTCTGTTCAGGTACGAAACCAGCTCAGGAAAGTCGTTCGGCTCATTCTCATTCATCGGTGGCTGCTGGTTTGCTCTGATGATAACCATTGCGTAGGAAGTAAAACCAATGATTACAAAGAGCAGCGAAAGCGCAGCCAGGTTAATGGTAGGCTTGTTATTTTTTACTGCCCAGTAAACCACACCCACAAGCAGGGCTACCACTATGGCAATAATAATAACGTCCATGTTTATATTGTCTCCGCCAAAGGACAAGGGCAGAGCCGGAATTTTCTTAACTACACCCGGGTAGCAGACCATTAGGCCGATTCCGCCAAAGATGACGGCTGTGTAGAAGGAGTTCCTGTTAAATATCTTCTTCCAGAATATGGCCATGAAAAGAACGCTTATTCCAACCATCGTCCAGACGAATTTCGAATCGAAAGCATGAAACTCATCGGGCGAAGGAGGCGTAGTATCCTTCTGTGCCGACCAGAGTGCAATGGCAATCACCAGCACAAAAGCCGAATGTGCGAGAAATATTAAACCTGTTTTTTTCAGAATTTCTTCGTCGTGTACGTACTTTCTGAATACGACTGCCATAATTACAGGCACCACAGCCAGTACGCTCATAAGGTGCACACCCATGGAAATACCAACCAGGTATGCAATCATTATAAGATACTTTTCATTTCCTATTTCATCTGCCTTTTCATTCCAGACCATTATAAGCCATGTAATTGAGGCAAAAAGAAATGTACTGGAGGCATAAACTTCCGATTCAACGCCGTTAAACCAGAAAGTATCGCTGAATGAAAACGAAAGTGCACCAATTGCGGCAGCAAGGTAGGTTGCCAGTGATTCGAGCAGCCCTTCAGGCTTCTTATCCCTGAAGTTGTTAATCAGTTTAACAGCAATCAGATAAAGAAACATAACAGACAGTGCGCTTGCAAGTACTGAAACCATGTTTACCCTGAAACCAACGTTGTTTCCTAAGAAAGGAAGCATGGAGAAAAATCTTCCGACAATGGAAAAGAATGGTGCTCCCGGCGGATGCGGGACCTGAAGTGAGTATGCTGCAGCTGTAAACTCGCCGCAGTCCCAGAATGATACCGATGGCTGTGCGGTCAGTACGAACTGAACAAATGAAATCACGAACACCACAGCAGCAGTAATCCTATAGACCAGCTTATTATTCATTAACTCCTCGAGAAAAAAAATAGTTAACTTTATATACTTTTATCCTGAAAAATGTTCCTAATAAAAGTCTTATTCCTCCGGCTTCTTAAAAAAATCGTCATAGTTTTTTCTTTCACGGTTTACGTAATATTTCTGATATAGTTCTTTCAGACGCTCAAGTGACTGCTTGTCCAGGTCCTCATCGTCTTTATGGCGAATGAGCATCATCTTGTAATCATCGGCCTCCCTGGGCTCGAATTTCCTTTCATATCTCCTGAGAACTTCGAAATATTTCTTTTGATCTCTCTGCATAACTACCTCTTCCTGCTGTTTACTGTTGTATAACTGCTTCCGGGAAGAATTACATAAGATAGACCGGAATTTAACCTCTAAAAATAAGTAAACTAATAGTAATATAAAACCGATTAATTGTGTAAATTTGAGTGAACATTTTTGCCCGGAATTTCACCATGAGATCCCCTTTTAAGTACTTTATTGCATATAAACCATACGGAATGCTGACACAGTTTACCGACTCTGAGGGCAGAAAAACACTCTCCGACCTGTATCCTTTTCCCCCAGATGTGTATGCCGTTGGCAGGCTTGACATGGATAGCGAGGGACTCATATTCCTTACAAACGACAAAAAACTGAACTTCTACCTCCTGAACCCGCAAAATGAACACCCCAGAGAGTACCTGGCTCAGGTGGAGGGAATTCCCGGTAAAAGTGACCTGGAAAAGCTCGAAAAAGGGGTTATTATTGAAAACCGTAAGACTCTCCCCGCAAAAGCCACACTCTTAAACGAAGATCCCCATCTGCCCGAAAGGATCCCGCCGATAAGAGAAAGAAAAAACATCCCCGTCTCCTGGATCAGACTGAACTTAATTGAAGGAAAGAACCGCCAGGTAAGAAAAATGACCGCACACATCGGCTTCCCCACGCTCAGGCTGGTTAGAGTTGCCATTGGCAAACTGAAACTCGGCAGCCTTAAACCCGGCGAAGTTAAAGAAATCAGGATTATCTCCTATAAGGACGTATTTTAACCCCTTCTTTCCTGGATACACCGGCTAAATATGCGCCTTAATCCACCTCCACTTGCATAAAGTACCCTCCTTCCCCGGCAGCGCATGTTTCATTGCTTTCATCCTCATTTTTGTATAGTATTTATAATGGTACAAAGAAGAAAACCTGCAATAATATAATATCTATGGATTATACTTTGCTAAATAAGGAGGGTGCTATGTATAGATTTGTTACTGTTATGTTGTTTTTATGCGCATTTTCGCATAGCCTTTTTGCCCAGTTCAGGCTTAAACCTGCATTCCCCAACCTCTCAATCTTACAGCCTCTGGACCTGCAGCAGCCCGACGACGGAACTAACAGAATATTTGTCGTTACACAAAAAGGCAGCATCTACGTTTTTCCAAATGATACAACCGTCTCCCAGGCAAAAATATTCCTTAATATAGAGGATAAGATAGTCTACGGCGGCGAGATGGGGCTCCTTGGAATGGCCTTTGACCCCGATTTTAAGAATAACGGCTACTTCTACATTAACTATACGGCCCCTTCGCAGCTCAGAACCGTTATAGCACGTTACACCGTAAGCAAAACCGATCCCGACAAGGCCGACCCCAATAGCCGTTTCATCATTCTGGAGGTGATGCAGCCCTTCGAAAACCATAATGCAGGTCAGCTGGCATTTGGACCCGACGGCTACCTATATATCGGCTTTGGCGACGGGGGCTCCGGAGGTGACCCGTACAATAACGGACAGAATAATACCATCCTTTTGGGCAAAATGCTGAGAATTGACGTCAAAAAGACGCAGGCTAACCTCAACTATGCAATTCCGCCCGATAACCCCTACGTGGGCAACAGCCAGGGTATTCGCGAGGAAATCTGGGCTACCGGCTTTAGAAACCCCTGGCGCTACAGCTTCGACCCCGTTACTAAGTGGCTCTGGGTTGGAGACGTTGGACAGGATAAATGGGAAGAGGTTGACGTGGTGGAAAAAGGCAAAAACTACGGCTGGAGCATTATGGAAGGAACACACTGCTATAAACCTTCCTCAGGCTGCGATTCCACCGGACTTACAATGCCCATCTGGCAGTACGGCCACGATGCCGAAGGCGGCATTTCAATTACAGGAGGCTACGTCTACCGCGGCAAAAAACTCCCCCTTCTTTACGGCAAATATATCTATACCGATTTCGGTACCGGCAGAATATGGGCAATAACATACGACGGCACAAAACCAGCACAGAACTACCTCGTTTACTATTCACAGAAAAATATCTCCTCGCTCGGCAGAACCCTCGATAACGAACTCTATTTCTGCTCCTTTGACGGGAAAATCTATACGCTGGACTATATGGATAATACCTACGTGCCGCAGGAAAAACCCGATACTTTCGGGCTTTCGGAAAACTTCCCCAATCCTTTTAACACCGGTACCGCCATTAATGTGAGCATTAAGGACAAAAGTGACGTCCTCCTGGAAGTCTACGACATCAGCGGAAAACACGTCGGCACTATATTCGACGGCACCATGGAACCCGGCAAATACAAGTTCTACTGGGATGGAACCAATTTGCCCAGCGGCGTGTATATATATCAGATAAGAGCCGGAAGTTTCAAGGATTCGAAAAAAATGGTACTTTTAAAGTGAGAATCCAAAGTTTCAGGACGGTTTTTCCATGGACAAGGAAGCTTTTTCCTTGTCCCGGCTAATTTTTATGTAAGTTTAATTATTTTTAATCCGTTTTTATATGACGCCACAACTTCAGCCGTTTGCTAAACTGATCATTTTTGCGGGCATTGCACTCGTAGTTTTCGGCCTAATACTGCTTTTTGCAGGAAAGATCCCCTTTCTTGGCAGGCTGCCCGGAGACATTTTTATACAGAGGAAAAACTTTACGTTCTATTTCCCCCTGGCTACCTCTATACTGCTTAGCATCATAATCTCCCTTATACTGTACTTTTTCAGAAAGTAGCTCTATAAAAACTATTCTCCTACCGGGCCTCCGGCAAAAGCACCGACGGGGTACAATTTTCTTGACATTAAACGTCATGTAAAGTAATTTCAAGGCTGCTTAAAAAATAAATTACAGGAATATAATGGCTTTTATTACATGGAATTCAAGGTTCAGCGTCGGAATTGACGACATAGATAAACAGCACATGAAGCTCATTGGCTACATTAACGAGCTTCACGACGCAATGAAAATCGGCAAAGCCAAAGATATTATGGCTCCGATACTTAAGAATCTGGTGGATTATACCATCTACCACTTTTCTCTTGAAGAAAAATACCTGGCTCAGAATTTCTACCCCGGATACCTCTCCCATAAAAAAGAGCACACGGACTTTGTAGACCACGTATCCGGCTTCCAGAAAAGCTTTAATGAAGGCTCTGCATTTATATCTATAGATGTATTGAATTACCTGAGGGAATGGATTACTCACCACATACTTGAAACCGACCAGAAGTACTCCCCTTTCCTGAAGGGAAAAGGAATTAACTAGGTCTTCACAAATTCAGGAGCCTCCCTGCTTTTACAACCGGAGGTTCCTAAGTTTTCAGGCGGTACATCATGAAAATCAGACAGGAATCGATAAAAGAATATGAAAGCAGGATCCGGAGAGTCCTCAATTATATAAACGACAACCTGGATAAGGACCTTTCTCTGGAAATTCTTTCCCGTGAAGCCTATTTCTCGCCATATCACTTCCACCGTCTCTTCAGCGCCCTTACGGGCGAAACTCCGCTGGAGATGGTTAAAAGACTTAAACTGGAAAAAGCCGCAAATCTTCTTGTAACCGACAGGTCCTTAAGCATAACAGACGCCGCCTTGAGGTGCGGATTTTCCTCTTCGGCCAGTTTTGCCAGGTCATTCAAGGAACACTTCGGATGCAATGCAACCGAATGGCGGGAATCCGGCTTCATTGAGCATGCAAAGGCGTTAAACGAAGAAAGCAAGAATTGCAAAGAGCATAGCAGGAATTGGAAAGAATTCCGCATAGAAGAAGTTTATTTTTCCTCTGTAGATAACAATTCACCTGAAACAAATTTACGGAGGATAACAATGAACGTTGAAATTAAAACCAAACCCGCGCTTCACCTTGCTTACGTTAGCCACCACGAGGGCTATAATTCCAAGATCGGACAGGCGTTTGATAAACTCTGCCGCTGGGCGGCCCCAAGGGGACTCTTAAAACCCGACACCGTATTTTTAGGCATATCACTGGATAACCCCGATATTACTCCTGCCGACAAGTGCCGTTACAATGCATGCATAAGCGTGCCTGAGAACATAAAGGAGGAGAAAGGTATTGGAGTAATGGACATGCCCGAGCTGACGTGTGCCACTTACACATACGAAGGCTTGCAGGATGGAATAGACAAAGCATACAAAGAAGTTTACAGCAAATGGCTGCCGCAGAGCGGATACCAGCCGGGAGATTTCCCTTCATTTGAAATATACCTGAACGATCCGAAAAGTGATCCCGAAAGGAAATTCAAGCTGGAAGTCTGCCTTCCCGTAAAACCATTGTAGACGCTTCGGCTATTTATATATTAAAGCGTTATTTATGCATACACACATGCAAACGGGGTACCCGAAAGCCCCTTTTGAGGGGCAACATGTCTATAGCCCGGGGCAACCAAATCCCGATAGGGATCGGGACCCCCGGGAACCATTAATCCCCCACACATCCCCCAAGCTCCGGATAGACTGCCCCCGGGCTGAATCCAAGCCCAATTCCTTACCCTCCATATTCCTTTCCTCCTTAAAACCTCGAACCTCGAACTTTGAACCTCTTTCCCAACTTAAAACTTAAAACTCAAAACTTAAAACTAAAAATCCCTCCTTCTCGTAACCTCTCCCAGAATCACCGCCGAGGCACTTGCAACGTTAAGCGACTCCGCCTGCCCGAGCCTCGGAATGGCCAAAACACTGTCGCTCATGGCAAGAAGCTCTTCAGAAGGACCCTGTGCCTCGCTTGAAAGAACAATAACCGACTTCCCCTTGGAACTGAAGCCGAACACATCCTCCCCTTCCATATCGGCGCAGAGGATTTTGTACCCTTTGGATTTCAATTCATTTAATGTAGCTAAGAAATCCTGCGACTCAAATGCGTGGAGGTGAAAGACGGAACCCATGCTGCTTCTGAGGACCTTTGGGTTATAAAGTTCAACCGAATTCTGGCTTAAAACGACCTCCTTAATGCCGAACCAGTCGCTTGTGCGTATAATTGTGCCGGCGTTTCCGGGATCCGAAACGTTTTCAAGAGCCACAATCAGGTCCGATCTCCCAATATTATCTTTCACGTCTGGCATTTGGAAGGCGGCGGCAATTCCCTGCGGATTTTCCGTGTCGCTTAGCTTCAGGAAATCTGAATTTGTAACATTTTCAATTCTGAGGTTCAAGTCTGAGAATTCCTCCATAAAATCGGGATTATTCTCCCTGAAATGTGTAGAAGCGAATACAATTTCGCATTTATAAGAGCTATGGAGGCCTTCCTCTAACATGCGGCGGCCCTCGGCGATAAATTTGCCCTCTTCGGAGCGAATTTTCTTTCTGAGGAGGGAGGCATAATATTTAAGTTCAATTTTAGAAAGCATAAAAAAATCCTAAAGACGGGTATAAAAGAATATAAAGAAAAAAAAGGGCCCGGAGCGGGTAAGCAAAACGGGCAATATTTTTACCACAGAAAATATTAAAAAAAATGGTTTATTTGATAATTAATCTTGCGCAGGAAAGAAAAAAATTTTATTTTAGGGACTCAGGAATACGCTGGTGTAGCTCAGTTGGTAGAGCAGCTGATTTGTAATCAGCTGGTCGGGGGTTCAAGTCCCTCCACCAGCTCCAAAATAGAGCAAAAACAAAGAAAACCGTCTTACTTCAAGGACGGTTTTTCTGTTTTAAACATACGCTTCACTGTACAATTCACTGTACAGCGTAGCGCCACCAGAACCGTCAATATTCTTCGATTTCGCTTCAATAACGCAGCATTTACCGGCTCCTTGAAAAACGCAGGCGCAGTAAAATCACTGTACAGTAACGCTTTAGCTGAACACTTCCGATCCAACCATCATCAAAACGGAGGTTATATGTTTTTGTTTAAGCGTAAAGATATCTATTACGTTGAATACTTTGACGTTGAAAGCTGCTGCAGCCGCAGAATGTCCACGAAGTCGAGGAATAAAGCGGACGCCCTGAAGTTCATATCCGATCTTAAGCGAATGATGGCGGCGGCGCCCAAACCCGAATACGTGACGCTGAATAAATTCCGCTATGAGTATCAAGGATACATTGAGAAGACGAGATCGCCTCAGTATCTGAGAAGCGTAAAACTGTCGTTTAAGAAGCTGGTTGAGAGCCTGGGCGACATCCCCCTTGCCTCCCTTAAGGTACGCGACTTCGAGAAGTTCTTTATGTCGGTGTACCAGCAGGCTAATTACGCCGCTCATCTATACCACAGAACGTTGAAAGCCGCGTTTAATAAAGCCGTTGAATAGGGCTATCTGACAGAAAATTCTATACGCAAGATAAAGCTGCCCAGGATACCCAAGACGTTGCCCGTATTTATTACCAAGGCCGACCTCGATAAGATTATGGCGAACACGAAGAACCCTTCGTTAAGGTATCTGTTCTTTTTCGGCTTCCATACCGGCATGCGTCAGAACGAAATTACGAATCTGCAGTGGGACGCCGTCAATTTCAAGGATAACGTTATAAGAGTCCAGATCACCGATTCGTTTATGACAAAGAGCAGGCGTGAAAGAGTCATACCGATTAACAACAACTTACGGGAACTGCTTGTGAAGCTCCATAGCAGGAGCAGTAGCAAATACGTCTTCACAAACCCAAGCGGTTACAAATATCACAACGATTATATTAGCCACCAGTTTAAGAAGGCTGTCCGGGGCGCGGGATTAGACGACCGTATTCATTTTCACGACCTGCGCCATGACTTTGCGAGCTCGCTTGTTCAGCGTGGAGTTTCTTTATACGTTGTCAAAGATTTGCTTGGCCACGAGGATCAGACAACAACACAGATATATGCTCACCTGCAGAATAAGAATTTACATGACGCAATAGGCTTACTCGATTGAGTTACACAACTGCAGTTGCAAGGAATATGGCAGATGCATTTGTCTCTCGGTTTAATATTGTTGAAAGAGGTACCTCTTATTGATTTTGAAGTATATTTTC
Source organism: Ignavibacteria bacterium (assembly GCA_025612245.1). Lineage (GTDB taxonomy): Bacteria > Bacteroidota > Ignavibacteria > Ignavibacteriales > SURF-24 > JAAXKN01. Next base: position 20,561 of record JAAXKQ010000004.1, on the reverse strand, counting down.
TACTAATAAGATTACTTAACTTATAAATAGCATATTTATAAGTCTTGATAAGAATGCTCAAGATTATTTGTTTGGAAATGGAAGTCCTAGTTCCAGAGCCTTTTTATTTGGTAGCCACCCCATATGCTTGCCGCATATTCCACATACTGTCTGGTATCTAACGATTTTATCATCCGTATGCAGCTTATGTTTTGTAAATAGATGTTTGCAGTTGGAACGATTGATTTTAAAGTTTCGCAAATCTTCAAAATACTCCCTAATATTTTTCGCGTAACTTTGTTGATGATCAATAATGAATCTAGTTCTACAATATTCCTCTCCCCCTTTTGCCCATTTTGGATTAAATATGGGCACACGGATTGTTTCGCCACGTATGTATGCAGCTTTAACCGTAGGCCCAAAAATTTTATGATAAAGTATGCGCTTTTCGAATTCTTTAAGAGAATATATGTGCTCTCTGGGACTGTAGAGAAAATCCCCTTTATCCTCTTCTGTAATAAATAAGTATACTGTAATAAAGCCTTGTAATAAATAGTAGGCAATCTTTTGGTAGAAAGAGTCCAGTTCCATATTAGTTGCCTGAACTTCAATAGCTATATCCGGTGCATTCTCACGCTTAACAAATATATCTGGTCGCGCAATACCATCGAGCGAATGTTCAAGTAATACCTCGCCAAGGTTCATTTTCTTCAATATTTGAAATACAGTTCTCTTGTAGAATATATGAGCTGCTGTTTCAGGTTCTGGATCACAATTGCATTCTACTAAATGTCTGAAGTGTTTCACTTTAATATTGGCATTCACGAAAGACATTTTATTACCACAATTGCAGCAGGTATATTCAATGTCACGTTCTGCTACCTCAAAGGCCAATACTATTTCCCCTTTACTGTCATATGCTTTGATTGCCATTTCAGTTCGTTCCTCATAATAATGGAATATTATGAACTTGATTTTTGAAGAAGTCCTCTTATTCGTTCGAGACGTTTGGCAAGAGTTGCAGGCATTGTCCCAGGAGCATGACATTGTTCCGAGTACCGCTCAAGGATTTGAAGCGCTTTAGTGTATTCCTTACGTTTCTTGTAAATAATAGATAGTTTATCGTAATACCATGGCGCAGCCCTCCATCCCTTGCATTTACTTTCGGCTTCAGTAGCTGCTACTAATTCCAGAAGTAATGATTCTGCTTCAGATAAAAGATTATCCTTAATTAATGCATTAACATCATCTGTATAGGTACAAAAGTGCCGTCCTCTTACATATCCGGGCTTAACAGAAGGATTTGCCTTGGCTAATTCATCGATTTGCATATGAATTCGGATATAAATAGAATAATCCTCTTTTTTCCTAAACCAGGACTTCATAGATTGAAGGAAATCAATCGCACTTTGTGATGTACTGCCGACTTTGCCTTGGACTAGAGAACAGCTTCCCAAAGGAACAAATCTCGAAACTATGTAATTTTGCTCTTCTTCAGTGAAATTGGAGCGCCACCAATCTGTCAGTCTGAAATAGCCAATGTAGCCTTCAATTTCCCTAGAATCTTCGTTTTTCCCACAATCGGGCAACTTCTCTTCTGGCAATTTGGGAAAACCAAGTATTTTTTTGAGTATAGAAGACATTTTAGCCTCATACTTTTTGCGTTATATTATATTATGTAATTTTGCAAAAACCGCGAAGTAACAATTTCACTCTATCTTTTTCAAGAGCGAGATCTATGGCCTATGGCTTTACCATTTCAGGCACAATATGACTTACCTGCACATAAAACCAGCGCTATTTCCGAGGTACCCCAAATATATTCTCGGCGGTATACTCATCACGGTCTTCGACAGCGACATCCATGTTATGGTGCATTTTATTTGCTGCCTGCTCGAACTTTTGTTAGAAGCTAGGGTTTACACCATTATTGTCTTTAGACATTTGCCATAAAACTTATTAAATAATGATACAATTTTACAATGATTTCTCGTTAAAAGGAATAGGCTACTTTCATAATATATCGCTGAATTTTTCAACACATTTACTCTCCCCAGCCAATAAAAATCCATTCAATTCCCATTTTAAAGTGATTTGCGCATTTCGAAGGATGATCTGCGCAATTATTGGACTGGATTAATTTGATCTGCGTAAAAAGCCACCATACTTTTACTACCGTTAATCGACCGCACCTCTGCGGCCTAAAATTCAATTACCCCTCATAATGGAGTAGCAAAATGGCTAACGAAACAAAATCAATTCAGTCGAGGCTGGACATTAAAAATGTCATTAACCTTGACAAATTGGCAAAGCTTAAAGGTTTAAGCTTTAGCTCTATGATCCGGTACATTCTAATCGAATATGTAGAGAACAACCTCTATAAGTTAACAATCGATACGAAGTCGGAGAACGAGTAATGACTCAAAAGGCAGAGCTTTTAATCCAATTACTCTCAGGTATATCTTCAGGGGAAAAAGACAATATACTGAAGGCGTTAACTTTTATTAAAGATAACCGTAAGGATGAATCCAGGACTCTTAATGATTTCAGACGTGAATATATGACATTCTCTCAGGACAACCACGCTGAAAAGTATAGGCGTTCAATAGAACTGAGCCTAAGACATTTAACTGAATATTTCGGCGACGATAAGAGCCTTAGCGAGATTAAAACAAAAGACGCTGAGAGATTCGAGGCGTTCTTAAGGAAATCTGCACCTAAAGGGTTCAAGGTGTATCACCGTAACTTGAAGGCTGCGTTCAATAAAGCAAAAGATTGGGAATACATATCTGAGAACCCTTTCGACAAAATACGATTGCCGAAGCAGCAGGAATTCGGTTCCGTCTACCTGGACGAAGATGACTTAATTCGGATTGTAACCGCTGCAAAGTCTGATCTATTGGGCGACCTCTTTACCTTCGCCTTTTATACCGGATGCCGTGTCGGTGAAATTGTACAAATCCGGTGGCACAGTATTGATCTGGAAAGCGGGATCATACTCATTGGCGATTCAGAACTGACGACCAAAAGCCGTAAGCAAAGGGCGGTCCCGATCTGCGATGAATTGTTCGGCGTCCTAATAAACTTAAAGCTCAGAGGCTGCAAGGATGATGGATATGTATTCTGTAAATCGAACGGCTTCCGGTTTACCCTCGAATATGTATCCAAGAAGTTTAAGGCGGTCTGCCGTGAGATCGGTCTGGATGAAAAGGTACACTTCCATGGCCTGAGGCATTCATTTGCCTCGAACCTGGTGCAAAGAGGCGTCTCAATATTCACAGTCAAGGAACTGCTGGGGCACTCGTCTGTATCGGTAACGGAAAGATACAGCCATATAAATACTGAATCGTTGAAGAATGCAATTAACGTTTTTAATAAAGCTGCTTAGGAGAGGGAAATGACTACGATACTTATGAATAACTACGCAAAAATAAAAATGAACGCCATGGATATTGCTGATGAATTTATAAAGGCTTACCCGCATATAAAGTTATCAAATAACTCAGATACGTTTTACGAGTACCAGGATAATATGGAGGCAAAAGGCTATTATAAGCAGATTGACTCCCTCTATATAAAGGGACGAATTCTTCAATTCTGTAAAGAGAATATGGTTCATAATCCCACGTCAGGATTAATGGATAATGTCTACAATCTGTTCAAGTTGTCCTGCATGGATAACAGAGTAGATTTTGATGGCGACAGTTATAAGTACTTACTTAACTTAAATAACTGCATATTAGACATTCGCTCTGGGATAATACAGAAGATAGAGCATTCACCTGATTATTATATAACAAGGCAATTTAATGTCGAATACGATCCCGAAGCGGTAGCGAAATTCAATATACGGACATTGAAGCAGATATTGCCAAACGAGGAGAAATATAAGTACTTTTTAACAATAATGATGTATCTGCTGATTCCGACGTATGAATTCCAAAAGATCTGGATGTTCTACGGCTCCGGCGGCAACGGGAAAGATACAGCATTAACTACCATTCAGGCGATACTGGGTGATGCAAACTGTGCCAGTGTAAGTTCATACGACATAGCCGAGAACAGATTCTTCCTGGGCTGCCTGAGGAACAAATTCGTTAATATTTCCAGCGAGCAAAGGGCAGGAAAACTAAGTCAGGACAATCTTAAGAAGCTCAGTGGCGAATCTACCATTACGGCCGATATTAAAGGAAAAGAACCCGTTACTTTCATGAATTTTGCCCGTATCCTAATTTTAACGAACCATATTCCTCAATTAGGCGAAATAAATGAGGCGATAAAACGGAGATATGTCTTAATCCATTTCGATCAGACATTTTCAGGGGGCAAGGAGGACACTGGATTGAAGGGCAAGTTGATTACAGAAACTGAAAAATCAGGTTTCCTGAACCTGTTATTGGAACAGCTCTCGCATATTTTTGAGCAGAAGGATTTCAGATACAGCATCAGATTTGATGCTCCGAAATGTGTGCAAAACGAGACTCACGCGGCATTCAATCAAATGAATAACGTTGATGAGTTCATAAATGATACATTTTGCTTAGCTGACTGCGGACAGGTTAAGGCTTCTGAGGCTTTTGAAAGTTATATAGAGTACTGCCAGCAGACTCGCGTGAAACCTCTCAGCCGAAATGATTTCTACAACTCCATTGAAAGTTCTATCGGCCTGGAGATAAAATCCGGCGCCGGTAATAGCCGATACATTCAAGGAATAGTACGAATTAGCGACCTTTAACTGGATAGACGATATACGAGCTAGACTAACCATCATTAACGTGAGGTTTTTTTATTTGCGGTACAGAGGTCCGCTACGGAATCCGAACGAATAAGTTGGTCGTACACCCTGTAGAGATTTATTACGTTTCAAAATCTACTTCGCATAACCGACGGCGGTTGAATATTAAACACGCACTGTATCACATATTAGCTTCTGGAATGTTCCCTCTCAAGGAAGAGGTCACTTAACACATGCGCGTCAGGTTCAGGACCGTCATAGTTTATCTTCCGTGATCGTGGATAGTTAACCAAGTTAATCATTTTCGTAGTCGCGGCGCCAAAAAACAATTATGAACGTTAGGACTGCAAAATCGGTTAACTTCGCTAACTGACGTAACTGCCAAATGCGGAATCGCCAATAACGTTCCAGAGAGGAAGCTTTTAAGAAGCTTCCCTCCTTGACGATCATCTGAATAAAAAAAAAGCTTCCTCTGTTATGGCGAAAATACTGCATAAGCGGCATCGATCAGCTAAATGCGTATTGCAAAACAAACTCGTAACCGCAAAATCTGGCGTTCCCCTTCCTTGCTCAACTAAAGCCGCGTAATCGCCTGAAATAAAAGGGTGCTTGATCCCACTTCAGTCGAATCAGCCACTAGTCAATGACACGCCTCAGGGACGTACACCGCCAGATTTGAAAAACCGTTATGGTTAGCATTTAATATCGGACTTGGTTAAATAGTCGTTCTAAAAGATTCCATCACAGACGGCGCCTGATACCTGGCGAAGTCGAGGTAAGGACCTCAATACAGAACAACACGGTCCTTGCTGCAGAAAGACCTTCTTGCCTGTTGGAACGTTTATTTATATTCATGTCAAGACGATTACCATAACCGATTTCGAGCAAAGGATCTCACGTCCACTCAAGCGCCACGTTGCCTAAGCCGCCATTTTCTGCTTCGAAAATCAATCCACATCCACGTTTTTCGTGGATTTTGAACGGTTTTGCTAGCATTAAGGCGTTTAATTTATTGGTCCTAGTAGTACTATGCAAAAGTGCAGGAACAAAACTTCGATTTGGTACCAAAATAGTTGAAATATTTTATTGTTCGGCTTAGTAAGTGCAGCCGCAAAAGCTAGTCTATGTTTTATCGGCAACCGACTGGAAAACCACAGGAATATTCACCTAAAATATCAATCGAAGCCTCATATAAAGAATCCAAGAGTCTTTTGCCGTTTGACATATATGGAACTGACCTTGACACAGGCGACAATATTTATGTAAATAAATAACTATTTAAGCATCAGCATTTTCTTCGATTCCTTGAAGGATTTCGTTTCCAGCTGATAGATGTACATGCCGCTTGATAGTTTATCGCCATTATCATTTAGGCCGTTCCAAATATAGTGATGTGATCCGGCTGAAGCAGATTCATTGATTGTTCTCACGAGTTTGCCTGATATATCGTAAATATTAAGTTTGACCGGTCCTGCTTCAGATAATGTATACCCTATTGTTGTCGATGGGTTAAACGGATTAGGAAAATTCTGTTTTAGGCCATAACTACTTGGCGCGTCCGAACTAACAACTGAGGACGAAGTATTACAAGTACCGAGATCGTAGAACAGGGTTTGTTTACTTTGGGAATCTTCAATCTCAAGTAGTATATGGTTGTCGCTTGAAACAGTCATATGGGGATAAAAAGACTGCTCCCCCTTCCACTCCTGTAATACTTCTTTGCTTTTGATGTCAATCAGTTTAAAATAATTTAGAGAATTGGTTTTGTCATAGTATATAACTACGAATTCATCGCTTCCATTTTTGTCGGTGTCCTTGACCAAATAATTCGCGTAGCTAACATCAGGATCTTGGATCGTCAATACAGTAGTGAACTTCTGTGCATCAATAATATTCAATCCATTGGCGTCCGCCATACTAATATATGAAGTCTTGCCGGTCGTTACATCAATAACGTTCATAACCATTTGACCTGAGACATTCGCTTTTATAGTTAATTGGGCTCTGATGCCCACATTTGATACCAAGCAGATCAATATTGCGATGTACAGTCTCATAAACGTTCCTCGATTTTTGATCCCTAATATATCATATTATTTCTAATAATTCAATTAATACATGGCACTCAATATAGATGGTCAAGGACACATTGCCTGGTATCTCTACGAACGCCATATGGAATCTCTTTTTAAAACGTTTCGAGGTACCGGGGGTCTGGAAATTCCATTCAACTCCGCAGGGCAAAGCTCTTACGGACAAACTCCTCGGGATCGAAGCTAGTCCTCAGACTCGGAAGGAATGCGTCAGAAATACGGAGGTGACTCCGCTTTGATAAATGTCCGGTATATCGTTGCCTTTTGGCTTAGTCGTTGTGGCTCTGTGCTCGATGAGAGAGTAGATCGCCTCACTGTAATGGAACGAATCTGATCCAGTTCTTCTCGCTACCCCGCAAAGAGGACGATATCGATTCCTGGGCAGGCATGATTTGATGTATTATGAATTTTGTGATACAAGTATTAAATCGTTCCAGTAACTCTTACGAACTGTATAGCTATAACGACTGAATCCCAGTACTTCTGCTTCCTTGACAAATGAAGCGAATGAAACGTTCAATTCCATTCCACATCTCACCAAGTGCAGCTAGTTAAGAATTCAAATAACATAAACTAACAGATTCTCTCGCTCAATATCGCTAAATAATACCAACACTCGCTCAAGTGTCAGTGGGTTCAGTGGTAGTACCTTAAGGCGTGGTCATTGCGGCCACGCTTTTTTCTCTTTCATTATTGTTTTGCCAAATATAATATAAATTTATTCCTAAAATGCTCAATATATATTACTCAAGAATAATTAATGGAGAAAAAATGGAAAGAAATTCCCAGGGTCAATTTAAGGCGATCCCTATAGGCGTAAAGACCCCTGCAATACTTTGGGTTGAAAAAATGATTTCTTGTACATTTGAAGAATATTATCGGAAACATTATTTAGAAGAGGGTTGGGGACAAAAGAAATTTGCAAAAAGTATACATACTTCAAGAGGCTTAATTTTTCGGCATGATCCGTCAGGAAAAAGATTATGCTGGGTCGAACGTCTTGGTCTCCCAGTTCGTAGAGATACAGGGTTAGCATTAGAAGAGCCTAAACGAAAAAAGAAAAAGAGAATATGTGCCGTATGCGGAAATCCTAAAAGGGTTACACAAAAAGCCCATATTATTGCAGATGCTGAAGGTGGGCCTAGGAGCTATTATAATATCATCCCATTATGCTATGACTGTCATACTGCTTTTCATTCAAATGATCCTGTAGTTTGTAGAAAATGTCTGGAATGGGCGATAACGCAAATAGTCCAAAAGGCAACTGGCGTATCACACATTAAAAACATTCATGAGGTAACCAGAGTGCTATCATGCATTATCTTTAGAAAGGTATTATAATGTTCAGATAAAGATGTTTGGCTAAGTAGTTCCTCGACATTATTTTTGTATTTAACTGCTACATTGTATAAGAAATAACGTCTGGTATAGTTCAAATAACTAATGGAAGTTTATTCAATTAAAGAAGGCTAACTGTACATTCGACTGTACAAATGGGGTAAATATTGCGATTTTGACGTATTAAAGAACAAAGCCGGTTTATTTGTAATCAGCTGCTCAGTGTGCTCCAAATCCCTCCGCCAGCTCCATAAAGACTCTTAATGTAAATTTCGGGACTTATTCCCCTACATACCTGCCTCTAACACTTGACCCCTGAGGTATAAACCAGTTAATACTCCCCCACTTTCCCATCAAATTGCCGGACAGGCTTACCGCCTTTTTCAGCTTTTTTCCCCGTCTTTTATCCCCTTCATCAAGCAGAAATAACCGATCTGTAGCACACGGAATGATAATTTATCTTATAACAAAAAAGATCTAAAGGCATATTGACTTTTTAAACTCTAATTATTAAAGTTGCAAAAGTCACACGGGACAGCCGAATTGTTTCGGCGGTTCTTGACAGTCAGCGGCAGAGTTATAATTATTTACAGTAAGGAGCACCTTTTCAGTATGGTTCCGGCTAAGGTTTCTGGCGATGTAGTGGTAACATTTTATTAAACCGGGGCAGCGTATACTTCAGGCAAAACTTTATACTCTATATAAACATTCTTTAATTACAATAAGGACTTCTTAAACTATGGGGAAAACGGGTATCTTTAATCTGATAAAATATTCTGCTCTGTGTATCCTTCTTTTTCTTTCTTTTTTAACCGGCTGCAAATCCCCAAATGAACCGGCTCCTGCTTCTTCAGAGTATTTTCCACTGGCCGTGGGCAACAAATGGTATTATAGTACCGACGGCGTTTCTCGTACTTCAGATTCGTTTACTCTTATCGATGAGATAACAGGAACGAAAACTATCGATAATAAAATGTATTATGAAGTTATCTCAACTGACTTTGTTTCCTATACCATTAGTACATTTTATTACAGATTTGAAGGCAATAAATTGCTTTTACGCAATGAAAAGGGAGAAAAAATTGTTGCCGACTTTTCCTTAAACCTGAATGATAAGGCCTATTGGGAGGAGAACCTTTGGGTTACTGAAAAAAATGACGATATTATAACTTTTGGGTCTACTCCATCGATGAAAGATTGGGGATATGCTGTTACTTATAAGAAGGGAATTGGAATGATATATTCATACTCAAATAATTTTGGATATAAATCCAAAGAATTAGTTAAGTCCGAAATTAAGTAACAGCCTCTATAGTAAATTTCCCCTGCCGGTAGTGTAAAATACTTTGTGTAAGTGCAAATAGTCTTTCCGCTCCATTAAGCGAAAACATCCATAAAAATGTCGCAGCTTAAGGGAGCGGAAAGATGGTCTCAAGAAGGGCTATTGGCCCATTGTTATTTCTTAAGTTTTCTATTAGCTTTAGTGAAAGACTTGAAGGTTACGTTTAGCTAATGATTCTAATTACACAATATATTTTATAGTCTCGATTTCCCCATTCCTTTTTCCTCTTAGAATATTATTAGCCTGTCAGCTTTCCATTGTTCCCGATAGCTAACCTGCCCATGGAAGATCTGCCTTCTATTTCGTTCATTTTGAATCTTGAAACAAGTTCTTGAAGGTTGACAGTAAGACGATTTAAATCTTCTGCAGCTCTGGCAATCTGCTCTGTTCCTGCGGCAGACTGCTGCGTAACAGATGAAATGCCCTCGATATTCTTCGAGATCTGTTCAGCAGTACTGGACTGCTCCTCACTGGCTGCAGCCACCTGGGAGACAATATCGGATACTTTCTGGTTTACCTCCAGTATCTGATTTAGCGACTGTGCAACTGCTTCAGTAAGCCTCATGCCTTCTTCTACAGCTTTTTCTGCATCATCCATTGCACTGTCAGCTTCTTTGGCTTCTACCTGAATTGCCTTGATAGTATCAGCTATCTCTTTTGTTGCTTTTGTCGTACGTTCTGCCAGCTTACGTACCTCATCTGCAACAACAGCAAATCCTCTTCCCTGCTCTCCGGCTCTCGCTGCTTCTATTGCTGCATTAAGTGCAAGCAGATTTGTCTGATCTGCTATATCATCAATTACCTGAGTTATCTCACCTATCTGTTCTGTTCTCTTTGTAAGTGAAGTGATTTTTTCTCCTGTTGATTTTGTCGACTGCACAATCTTCAGCATACCCTTTTTTGTATCTTCAACTTTCCTTTGACCTTCTTTTGCACTGTCACTTGCATGGCGTGAATTCTCAGCTGCATTTGCTGCATATTGACTCGATTCGAGGATAGTTTTTGTCATTTCTTCTACCGCACCCGCAACCTCAGTTGTCTGCTGAGATTGCTCCTGGCTGCCTGCTGCCATTTGTTCACTTGAACTTGAGATCTCACTTGCAGAGCTGGCTGTGGCCTGAACTGCCTCATTTACTTCATATAAAGCATGTCCAATTGAATCAGCTAAAAGGTTTATGCTATCCTTTAGTGATTTATAATCACCTTTGTATTCACCATCCATTCTAATCGTAAGATCACCATTTGACATTACCTCAAGAACTCTTTTGGATTCGTTCATCGGATTTACAACGGCATCAAGCGTACCATTTAATCCCTCTATAACCTCTCTATAGCCGCCATTAAATTTATCTGCATTGCCTCTTTCAGAAAGTTTCCCATTTAATGCTGAGTCAACCAGAGTCTTGGTTTCTGAAATAAGACTGCGTACAGAGCCTGCTGCATTCTCAACTGATCCGATTGTACCATGAAGTTTTTTTACTATTTGATTGAAATTTATTGCTATCTGACTTATTTCATCTTTTGAACTAATGCCAATAAGTTTTGTTCCTGTCTCTATTCTGAAGTCAAGATTGCCATCAGCCATCATCCTGCTTCCATTCTCCAGGTTGGTGATACAAATATTTTCAAGACTCCTGCATCTGTCTAAGATTATTTGGATACGTCTTGAAAACAAATTAGATATAAACCTGCTTAAAAATAGTGTAACTATGACACTCAGACCAAGAACAGTATACAACAAGTATTTGGAGGATAAATAGATCTTATCAGCTGCTATTGTTGCTTCATTTGTTTCTTTTTTCTGTAGCTCAATAAGCTTAAGGAGTGTATCACTTACCTCATAAAACTTTGTGCTGGTTTCACCGTTTAACATTACTTGAGCTTCGTCTTTTTTACCTTCCCTTGAAAGAGCTATTACTGAATTTCCTATTTCAATGTACTTGTCCCATTTGTTAAGAAATTCTTTATATAAAGTACGTTCATCATCAGAAAAATTAAGAGATTCATAAATGCTTTCATTCTTTTTCATGGATTCGAGTGCTTTCTTCATTTTTTCATCATAAAGCTTTATATTATCAGCTGTCTTAGCGGCTACGTGCTGGATCTGCTGACGCCTGAAGTTTCCTATATTTTCATTCAGGTTTGCCAGTGCTAGCGAGCTCGGTAAGCTAACACTTGAAATTTCCTCCTGAATACTATTCACCTCATTAAGCCGGTAAAGTGAAAATATGCCTAATGAAACCAGTATAACTAAGATAACACCGAATGATACGAGCAGCTTTGCCTGTATTTTTAGATCGTAGAACCATTTCATTTAATTTTATCCCACTAATATTAAAAAATGATTGATAACTGTTTCCCAAAGTTATATGAAGCCTATAATTGACCTGCAATAATTCTTATTCAGAACTATTGTAAACTTAGTAGTAGCCTGAATAGTTTAAAGGAAAATCAAATCCACATAAATTTTAGAACTAATTATTAATCATCGTTACAAAATTAAAATACTTTATCGCTCCTAGCGGGATAACGCGTTTATAGCTAACATTAAACACTCATACTAATTTAACATATTATCTACCATGAATTTATTCATTAAACATTCTGGAATATTACGTCCGCAAAGGTATGGGACAGAAACGGATGTCACATGGATGGCAGGCGCAAAGGCAAATCATTTTCGGATCAGGCAAGAATTAAAAAAGGACCACTATTGACTTTTTAAACTCTAATTATTAAAGTTGCAAAAGTCACACGGGACAGCCGAATTGTTTCGGCGGTTCTTGACAGTCAGCGGCAGAGTTATAATTATTTACAGTAAGGAGCACCTTTTCAGTATGGTTCCGGCTAAGGTTTCTGGCGATGTAGTGGTAACATTTTATTAAACCGGGGCAGCGTATACTTCAGGCAAAACTTTATACTCTATATAAACATTCTTTAATTACAATAAGGACTTCTTAAACTATGGGGAAAACGGGTATCTTTAATCTGATAAAATATTCTGCTCTGTGTATCCTTCTTTTTCTTTCTTTTTTAACCGGCTGCAAATCCCCAAATGAACCGGCTCCTGCTTCTTCAGAGTATTTTCCACTGGCAGTGGGTAACAAATGGTACTATCACACTAACGGAATTTCCGATACATCTTCCATTAATGTCGTCAGGGAGGTAACCGGACAGAAATCTATCGATAATAAAACTTATTATGAGGTTGTCTCAACTCAACTAGCCTCCGGCATTAAAGATACGGCATTTTTAAGAATGAGCGACAAAATATTGTTTGCCCATATGGGAAAAGGAGAAAATATTATTGCCGACTTTTCCTTAAATCTGAATGATAAGGCCTATTGGGAGAAGGACCTTAAGGTTTCTAAAAAGAACGGTGATATCATGGCTTTTGAATCTATTCCACAGTTAATAGATAACGGATATGGTGTTACCTATCAGAAAGGAGTTGGAATGACATATTCATTCTTAAATGGATTTGCATACGAATATACAAAATTAGTTAAGTCCGAAATTAAGTAACAGCCTCAATATTAATTTTTCCCCTGGCCCGGCACTTAACGTAAACGTTCAAAAAAAGAGAGACTTTAGTTGCAACCCTGAAGTCTCTCTTTCTGCGTAAAATACCATTTTATAAAGCAACTGCTCTATCCAAATTGCCGGCTCTCTTCATAAATTACTTCATAAGAGCCAGCTTTTTAGAATCCCTGAACTCCCCTGCACGAATGCTGTAAATGTACACTCCCGAGGGCAGCCCGGATGCATTAAAGTTAACCTTGTATTCCCCTGCATTTTGTTCTTTATTTACCAGCGTCGTTACTTCACGCCCCAGCATATCGTATATCTTCAATTCAACAAAAGACCCCTTCGATATCGTATAGCTGATCGTGGTTGACGGGTTAAATGGGTTCGGATAATTCTGCCCCAGCGCATAACTGAAGCCTAAATTGTTGCTCCTGCCCTCTACCCCCGTAACTATCGCCGGATAATCAGTCATATTGGCAAACCTTGAGCTTTCCAGCCTTCTGCCCGTAAAAAGTCCCGTCGAATTCTGTGTCCCGTCATCCAAAGCCGTAACAGCATAAAAATACTTCTCCTGCTTCACTATTGCCGTATCCTCATAACTCAGCGTATTCCTGTCGCTCGTTTCAAATACAACCTCCCATTTTTCACCGCTTCCCTTATCCAATGGATCTCCTGTTAGCATGGCTCCCTTTTTCCTGTATACACGCCATGCATTCCAGTCGTCTTTTCCCGTTTCCGCATCATTAAAGTACCCTTGCTCGGGGTAACTCCACTTTACCGTTATGGATTTGCTGCCAGTGATAATTTCAACATCCGGAGGCGGAGGAGGAGTTGGTATGGATTGGTTACTGCTCATACGCTCCCACGCCCAGTTCGCCCTGTCCATTACTTTCCAGAGCGAATCTACACCTTTCATTACCCAATTCTTTTTCTCACTATCCGTAATCTTTTTATTGAACCAGAGCCTGCCTATCGAATCGGCTGCATTGTATCCAATGCTTCCTGCGCCAACTGCATAAACAAATGTGAGAGAATCATACCTGTTCTGCGATGCGTCTTTTGTGAGCTCGTATGGACCGGTTACAATAAAACGCATTGGCCCCTTTTCATAGTTCTGCTCACCCGGAAAACGGCCTAATAAATAGTCGCCACGGTATTTCTGCTGTATCCTCGGAAACTTTGTATCACTCCAGAAATCCTCCACAATGCCGGCGTGCGACATCGCATAGGGCTGAACCTTTGAATCAACTTTTTCTGTGGCCGACTTGTCTGCATATAAAAGCGCGTAACCCGGAACCTGGGTTGAATGTAAATAACCCGTCGACTTATCCGGATCGCCTGTGTCATCACCTGGAACCTGAGGATCATCCCCATCATAGTAGTAGGCTACATAAAGAGAATCCCTCGTCCTGTCCGTTACCAATTCGGATTTCCTGCTAAACCAGGAGTCCCTGTCATCGTCGCCTTCATATCCATAGCTCCCCGTGTTGGCCATCACGCCTGCCTTGGAAGGATCGAAACTGAAGGCAATCGGCCACCAGAACCTGATCGTCTGATCTGGAATTCTGACCGCATAGTTTGCCGTATCTAGCGACGTGGTAATTTCACCCGTAAACTTATGAGTCGCTTTCCAAATGAAAAAATCAGAAAAATATGGATTGCTGAATGCATATATTTCCACGTGGCTCCTTATGCCAAACTGCGGCAGAACGTCTTCAAACTCAAGCTTTATATCCGACTTTAATCCCGGATCAACTTTCCAGGTATATGGCTTGCTTACTACAACCCCGTCAACTTTTACTATGGGCGGACGGTAGCGCCGGGTCTCTTCGGCCCAATCCGTTATTCCATTGTTGACCAGCTGACTCCCTTTCAAACACGACGTCATCCTGGCTCCGTTCTGATTAACTATTCCAACCTTTTCGTCAAGGCTTATCGGGTTGAATATCTGGCAGAGCATGTTGGACGCCCATTCATCCCTTGGCCAGTTCATCAGCTCTTTTGCCGATGCAGTGGCATCAATATTATAACTAAACAGGGTCTGCAGACCGCCGTCTCCCATCCTGGCATCCATCTTAAGCTGTATGTTCCCAACGTCCAGCGTCATTACGGGAAGGTATGGCGTACTTATTTGGGAAAATATCTCTGCCGGAATTATTAAAAACAGCAGGAAAGTGAGTTTCAATAGTTTTGACATTCAATTTGCCTCAATAATTAAGAATATTTCCACTAAAAGTTTTGTCTCTTTATATATATATGGTGACACGCAGCGTTTTCGGAAAAATTTTTCACTTTTTCTGCCAAAATCTCATTTTTTTACTCCCTCGGCATTAGTTTGCCGGCTTACAGGCTAAATAACAATATTCCCGCGTGGGAAATATTAATCAGGAAGTAATATCTTAGCCTCCATAAAAGCAAAAATTTTCTGTAAATATCGCACAATTTTATCTCAAAAGCTTTGAATTACAAAAAGAATATCTCTATTTTGTTTACGCTCGTAAAATAGTTTTATATACGAAATATTTAGTAATGATGGCATAATCGGAAGAACAAATGCGTTTCCTTCACTGATTTATGCCCCTGTATTCAGGCTTACTTATTAGTTCTTTCCAATTCTGCAGCTGAACTTCATGAATTTATTGCTCTAAAGAATTAATGATAACTTCGTGTTCTAATTATGTCTGCGGCGGATACCAAAAGTTTCCGTCAGGACAAATGCAATACAATAAAAACCAAAATAAAACAAATGGAGTCGTGAATGAGGAGAAAAATTATATTTTTGTCCATGCTGGCATTGGTTCTTACCTGGACCGCTTCCCTAAGTGCCCAGGTAACTATCCAGGGTAAGGTTACCGACAAACAAACGAACCCTATTATTGGTGCAGTTGTAATAGTTCCCGGAACTACTTATGGTTCCAGTACAAATGCACAGGGCGAGTACAGTTTTGAAGTAAAAAAACTTCCCGCTAACGCTAACTCAGTCGAAGTAAAATTCGTCGGCTATAAAACCAAAAGAGAAACTTTACCTTCCCAAACAGGAAAAGTTACTCTTGACTTTACTCTCGAAGAAGACATCTTACTGCTCGACCAGGTCGTAATTACCGGAAACGCCGAAGCAGTTGAAAAGAAAAGTCTCGGCAACAGCATCAGTACACTGCAATCAAAAGAACTCGAAAATATCGGTACCGCTCAGATCGATGCGGCTTTAACCGGTAAGATCCCCGGCGCTATGGTGCAGGTAAACTCAGGTAACCCCGGCGGCGGTACTTCCGTCAGGTTACGCGGCCTTTCTACACTTTATTCAGGTACTTCCGACCCGCTTTATATCGTCGATGGCGTTATTGTCGATAACAGCGCCAGCGCCCTTATAGATATGGGCGGTAACGCTACTAACCGTATCGCCGACTTCGACCCCGAAGATATCGAAAGAATTGAGGTGGTTAAAGGCGCTGCTGCCGCTGCACTCTATGGATCACGCGCCAATAACGGCGTCGTTCAGATCTTTACAAAACGCGGTCAGTCCGGACAAATGAAGGTCCGCCTCAATACTACTTACGGATTCGACCAGGTGGTCAAAAAACTCGATATGATCACCTATCCTTATACTAAAACTTCTAAAGATGCACCTTTAACTCCGGTTACAAGGTACGACTATCAGGATGAAATCTTCCAGATCGCTCCCAGGGCTACTACAAGCCTGTCTTTATCCGGCGGCGATCAGACAACTAAATACTTCCTCTCAGGTTCATGGAATAACCAGGAAGGTATCATCAAATCTCAGAGATACGACAAGAAAAGCTTCAGAGTGAACATAGACAGGATCTTTAACGACTGGCTTAGTGCTTCTGTCAGTACTAACTATATCCACTCTCTTAACAATATCGTCGCTAACGGCGGCGCTTATGATAACGGATTCGGCGTGCTAACTGCGGTTACTAACCTCCCGAATACCTATAATTCATACCCCGATGCAAACGGCATTTATCCTCTGGCAGGCTTTAACCCGGCTAACAGAGCTAACCCGCTAGACATCATCAACAACTGGAAATCTCCCGAGGAAATCAACAGATTCGTCGGCGGACTGAAACTGGACGCTACACCCCTGCAGGGACTCTCAATCCAGTACCGCTTGGGATTTGACGGGTATTCACAGAACGACAAATACTATATACCCCGCATCTCCTCTCAAACAATGTATCCTAACGGCTTCTCCCAGGATGCAACAAAACAAAGCCAGAGCATTAACTCTAATATCGACGTTACCTATAATACCAGCCTGACTTCAAAGATTAAATCCACCTCTGCCGTCGGTACAGAATACTTCCAGATGGAAAGTGATCTCGTTTCTTCACAGACCCAGGATTTAACTCCTTTTGTAGAACTGCTTAACGGTAGCGCTGCTTACGACGCCGTCTCTGAATCTAAAGACGTCAGGAAAACTCTGGGCTACTACTTCCAGGAAACTCTCAACTACGATAACCTGCTCTATCTGACCGGTTCTTTAAGAGCCGATGCATCTTCTACTTTCGGCGCCGACCAGAGATGGCAGATATTCCCGAAATACAGCGCATCTTATATCGTATCTGAAAACGATTTCTGGAAAGAAAACCTCGCTAACTATATCAGCTACTTTAAGGTCAGGGGCGCTTTCGGTTTCTCCGGCGGTCAGCCTGCTTCAAGCTTCGGTAGGCTTTCTAACTATACCCAGGTTTCCTATAACGGCAAACTCGGCCTCATTAACAGCTTGATTCTGGGCAACGATAACCTGAAACCTGAAAGAATGAAAGAATGGGAACTCGGTACCGACTTTGAACTGCTCAACGGCAGAATAGGCCTGGAATTCACTTACTTCAACAAGAAAGTTGAGGACCTCATCATGCAGGCCCCTGTTGATGCTTCTACAGGCTTTACAAGCCAGTTCCAGAACGTTGGAATCCTTTCCAATAAGGGTATCGAACTCCTCTTAAGAACGGTTAACTTCCAGATGCCGTCTTTTAACTGGTCTTCTACAATTTCCGTTTCTACAAATAACCCTATCGTCGATAAACTCTATGCCGGCAAACAGGTTGTCATCAGCTGGTATCAGACTGTCCTCGAGGAAGGTAAGGCTCCTTCTACTTTCTATACCTATAAAATCGACTATAATAAGCTCGACGCTAACGGCCTCCCGACAAGAAAAACCTATAAGGAATATCTTGGCGACCCGAACCCGAAGCTTATGTGGTCCTTTACAAACGATTTTACCTTGTGGAGCAATCTCTCAATGCGCGTTATGTTTGATGCTCAGTGGGATTTCAAGGTACTCGACTGGAATTCAAGAAACTTAAAGAGTGCATCATATCCTAATTCACCCGACTTTGCAAAAGAATATACCGGCGAACTCCCGTGGGGTTATAACGTAAGAGTTAACAGCGCTCTCGGCGAATTCGTCTCCGATGCAAGCTTTGTAAAATTAAGAGAAGTTTCAATTTCCTATACATTGAGAAATGAAGCTATCCGCTCTGTCGGATTGAATAATATTCAAGTAAGCCTTACAGGAAGAAACCTGTTTACATTTACTAATTATTCGGGTTACGACCCTGAAACTAACGCCGCCGGACAATCTGCATACATCAGAGGATTCGATTTTGCTACATGCCCGATCCCGCGCAGCATAATTTTCGGCCTTACATTGAATTTATAAGAAATTATTAGAGGAAAAATTAAACTATGAAAAATAAAATCTTAGCATTGCTTATCTTTGTTACTCTGGGTTTCTGGAATTATGGCTGCAATCTTAATGAACCAAACCCTAACTCTCCGACTAATGAGGACATAAAAACCTACGACGGTATAAGAATGACTGCCATCGGAATGCAGGCCAGATTGTCCCAGTCCATCGGCGATTTTAATACCGTCTCGGGCGCGGCCTCCGGAGAAACCAGTCCTATTATTGCTTACGTGGGCTATCAGTCCATCAGAAGATACCCCGATGCCTCAAAAAGAAGCGAACTCGATAAATCAAACGAATACATGGTAACGGTTTGGTCTGTCCAGTTCCAGATTGTTAAGAGCGCAAGCGATATTCTCAATAGCATCGGCTCCATCGGAATGGATGCCACTCTGAAAAAGAATATCACCGCTTTTGCCGAAGTCGGTAAGGTAATTGCTCTCTACAACCTCATTACACACTGGGAAAATATCCCAATCAACATTAACACACAGCACCCTACTTTTGTTAACAGGGACGCTGTCATTAATGAATGCGTTAACCTGCTCAACGACGCCGAGGCTAACCTTGCGGGCGGAATAGACCAGAAAGAGTTCATCGGTAAGATCATCGGTACCTCCTGGGACCTGCCGAGCACCGTCCAGGCTTACAAGGCCCGCGTCTATCTCATGAAGGGCGATTACGCAAACGCAATCTCAGCAGCTTCCAAGGTTACTGCCGAATCTCAGTATACTTATACTGATGCTATCCCTAATCCACTTTTTGTTAACTATACCAGTTCTTTATTCTCTGCCGCATTGGCTGGCTGGGTGGAAGGAGCCGAACCGGGTGATAACAGAATCCCGGCCACAGTTGACCTTAATTCAAAGAAGGGTTACTTCGGTAGCGATAGCGCTTACTATATTATTAAGTATAATGCCCGTACGACACCGTATAAAATCTATACTTTGAACGAAATGGCTCTTATTAAGGCTGAAGCCTCCGCCAGAAGCGGAAATGCTCCGGCTGCACTCATAGAAGTAAACAATGTAAGAAGAGCTGCCGGATTAGGCGAATATTCAGGCAGTGAAATCTTAAAGCAGATATTCATTCAAAGATACTACGAATGCTACCTTATGGCTCAGCACTTTGAGGACTTAAGGAGATTCAAGAACGACAATATCGACATCGTTAACCTGCAAAGGAATACTCAGCTTGCACATGAATGGCTGGCTTATCCTTATACTGAAGTAGATACAAATCCTAACTGCCCGCCTCAGCCGGCAGGCCTGAATTTAGGGATGTAAAATTTACTGAAGCAATGTCTTAATAATTAAAAGCTGCCTGAGATTTCTCAGGCAGTTTTTTTTCGCCCCGTGGAAAGCACCTACGGTGCATACACAATCCGGCACCGGTTCATCACCTGTAGTCGCTAATTCAAAAACGTAAAAAGCAGAACACCTCACATAACGCATTTTCCAAGCTCCTTTTAAGGGGCCACATGTCTTTAGCCCGGGGTAACCAAATCCCCCCGCCCATAAAATCCAGACCAACAGAACAACGCCTCCCCCAAGCTCCGGATAGACTGCCCCCGGGCGAATAATCCCACAACTATCTCAACGATATCTGAACCAATATAATCACGCATCTTCCAAGCTCCGGAAGGAGCGTTTTGTCTGTAGCAAACACCGGTATCCCCCCTGAATTCCAGAGCTCCGGAAGGAGCGACTTTTATCTTACTTACTATTGGATAAATATATCATTGAACCATGACCCCACACACATAAAAACCATCCCATCAAAACAACCGAGAATTATCTTAAATATTCATTACACAAAACACACAATCAGGGAAAT
>JAAXKQ010000017.1 GCA_025612245.1 Ignavibacteria bacterium | reverse complement strand
ATCAGCCTGTTGGAAATGGGAATGTATTCGACTGTACTTATAGTTCGCGACGACCCCTTGAAATGTGTATCATACTGTAACTATTTAGAGGTAGAGGAATTGAAAAAGTATCTGGACATCGGAGGGAAATTAATTTACCTCGGCTCCAATCCGGTATGGTATTTCCAGTCCCAAATCGGTACAGCGGCAGATTTCTATCCCGGGAACTTCTTATTTGATTATCTTAAGATAAAACACTTTCAAGATGGTAAGATGGCAGAATCCAACGGTGCAATTTCCTTATTCGGTCCATATAAGGATATCAGGATCGATTCGGCAAAAGCATACCAAAAAGATTTTCATTTACTTAACATTGAAAGTCTGTCTGCCAAAAACGAAGCAAGTCAGGTCTACAAATACACCGGCAATTTTAGCTCTTCGCTGCCGCAAGGCAGCATGAACGGACTGCCTGTCGGAGTTGAATATTTAGGGGAAAACTACAGAACCTTTGTATTAAGCTACCCTCTTTATTACTTTAAGCAGGAAGACGCAAAAAACCTGATAAATACTGTTGTCGAGAGGATGAACGCGCCTTCTTATGTCGAAGGGCAAAAGAATCCCTCGGAAATTCATTCATTTGCGCTCATGCAGAATTACCCGAATCCTTTTAATCCCGTGACAAATATAAGCTACCTGCTGGCAAAGCGGTCATTTGTTACGATGAAGGTCTTTGACATTCTGGGGCGAGAAGTGACGACTCTTGTAAATAAAGAGCAACCGGCCGGCGAACACAGTGTTCAATTTGATGCCTCTTCCCTGCCAAGCGGGATTTATATTTATTCAATCAAAGCCGGAGAGTTCAGGGAATCAAAGAAACTGGTTCTTTTGAAATAGCAAGACCGGAGAATCATAAAATGGCACGCGACAGAAAAAATGTGAGCATAATCTTAGTTTGAGCATAATATTTTTTCCCGGCGCAGATGCTCTTTATCTGCACCGGGAAAAATGTTTTTTAAGTAAGGCCGGTTTCTAAAAGAAACCTTTAAAGATGGACTGAAACTTTACCACCAGCGATTGCCTGAGAGCCTGTTTAGTTCCAGCTTTGACAAAAGCAGGCTATACTCTGTCTGCAGCTTGCTTAACTGTGCATCCTGATAGTTGGTCCATGCACTCATCAGTTCCACACTGGTAATAACCCCCTCCTTGAAACGCTCCGTCCCAAGCTCAACGGCTAGTTTTGCCTGGTATAAAAGAGTATCCATGCTAGCACTTTTCATTTCATTTTTCCGAATATCATCAAGTGCATTTGCAACATCTTTGGACACGGCCAGCTTCTGGTACTGCAGGTCCTCCTCTGCCAGCCTTAGCCCTGCCTCTGCCATTTCAAGCTGCAGATGCGGTCTTGAAGCAGGCAGTATTGGTAAAGAAAGACTAATGCCATAGTAGAAATTGAAATTTGTGTCGAATATCCTGGGGGCTATTCCATCTTTATATCCCGCTCCGGCAATGAGATTTAGCGATGGCAGGAATGTGCGCCTTACGGCAGAGACGTCATAGTTGGAAAAGTTTACCTTTGCCTCGGCAACTCTCACATCGTGGTTCATTGAAAAGGCTGCCGCCTGAACAGAATCCTTTGCTATATCAAGATAGCCGCAGCTAAAGGTGGAATCAGCCGGGAAGCTATTTTTTATGTCCTCTCCGGTCAGCATCCCCAGGAGGTTATACTGTTTGCCAAGCTGATTGTTTAGTTCCGTAATATAGTTTTCTATGTTGGTGTAGCGTACCTGTGTACTTACCAGGTCATATTTTAGCGCGTCTCCGTTCTTAAGACGGGCTTCGATTAGGTTCATAGTGGATTGAACCAGGTTTAACTGCATCTTTTGAACAGTAATGCTTTTCTTTAAGAATATGATGCCGTAATAAACCTGTGCAATCTGATATGCTAGCTGCGAGTGCATCGACTCCCTGTTGGCTTTGGAAATCTCCAGGTCGCTTATTGCCCTTTCAGTGTTTGCCGGCGTCTTAAAGTCAATGAGCGGCTGAACAATGCTGAGAGTTGCGCTGTAGTTGTCGGCAGGATTCATCTGCAATTCTTTTACAATGCCCGGTCCCATAGGAATTGAGACCTTGTTCGTCGGGTTGAGGTACGTGTACGATGCATCGGCATTTATAATTGGAAGATACCCTGCCCTGCTCATGCCCACTTTTATTGAGCTCATATTAACTGCTTCATCAAGCGAACGCATGCGGGGGAAATTCCCGAAACTTTTTTCTATGAGAGTCTTCAGGTATAAAGGAGCGCCGGTTTCCTGGGCAGTAACGTCACGCGCGCATAAGAACCCGGAATAAATTAAGAATGCTATAATTATGTTTTTCTTCATGTTATGCTAAGTTATAATTGTCAATTAATGTGAGGCCTCAGAAATTTCTGCTGCCATTTGTTTGCTGCCTGCGTCTGCGGCTGAATTCTTCCTCTTTCTTGTAAAGAACAACAGCGGGAAAACTACCAGTATGCAGACTGCCGAGAAAAGGAACGCATCCAGATACGACAGCAAATAAGACTGTTTCGTTACAGTCAGATCCAGTATCTGGTTGACCTGCTTCTGTATATTTGAGGCGTCGGGCAGCCTGGACTGAAGGCCCTGCATCAGAAGATTGCTCCTTTCGTAAAGCTGAACGCTGCCCTGGTATATGTTCGAGATCAGGCTGGTACGGTGTACAATAAAACGGTTTGCCACATAATTATTGATTATTGCTATTCCGAAGGATCCTCCCAGCTGGCGCATCATATTGTTGAGCGCAATTCCCTGCGGCATGTCTTTAGGCGACAGCCCCTGTACTGCCAAAAGCGTGAGCGGTACCATTAGCAGTGCAAGCCCGGCCCCGCGTATCATGAGCGGAAGCGTAAAAAATCCGCTTGAAACGTTTATATCCGCCCTTGACATAAGAAAGCCGAAAAGCATGAGACACAAAAATCCCATTACCACAAAAACCTTGGGCGACGTTCCGGCCTGAAGCCTTTTTCCTACAACCGGCATAATGAACATCGAGAGTGCCGAGGCCGGAAGTAGTGTTATTCCGGTTGCAAAAGCCGTATAGCCAAGCACTCTTTGAAGCAGTAGAGGAAATACAAACACCGATGTAAAAAGCGAAAAGCCTACAATGAATGTAAGTACAGTCGTAAAGGCAAGGTTGAGATCCTTTAATATCCTGAGGTTCACAACAGGGTGCTTCTGCCTTAACTCCCATAGAACAAAAGAAATAAGTCCTATGCATGCAATCACCGAAAACCAAACTATCCTTTCCGAATCGAACCAGTCCTCGGGTTCACCGCGTTCCAGCACGTACTGCAATGAGCCAATGCCTGCTGCTAACAAGGCTATTCCCAGCCAGTCAATTTTAGGCCGGTGAAGGCTCTCAGGGTCAGGCTCAATAAACCTGTAGCTCATATATGTTGCCAGAATTCCGAAGGGCACGTTGATGTTGAAAATAAGAGGCCAGGAATAATTATCAATAATAATCCCCCCTACAGTTGGACCCAGTGTAGGTCCAATAACAATGCCCATTCCGAACAATGCACCCGCAAGTCCGCGCTGCTTTTGCGAAAATGTATCAAATAAAATCGACTGTGAGGTCGAAAGCAGCCCGCCGCCTCCCAGTCCCTGGACGAAGCGCCAGAAGACCAGCGTATAGATCGAGCCGGACATGCCGCACATGACAGATGCAATTGTAAATATAGCAATTGACCACATATAATATCTTTTCCTGCCGAAGAAGCCCTGCAGGAATCCGGTCATCGGAATGATTATTACGTTGGCAATGGCATAGGAGGTAATCACCCAGGAGATATCCTCAATTGAAGCCCCGAGAGAACCCGCCATCTGGTTTAACGCCACATTGACTATGGATGTATCTATCAGCTCCATAATGGCAGCCGATATTGTGGTTATTGCAATTATTATTTTAGCTAATTTGTTTAATGCCATATTAAACCGCTCAATCTACAGGAACTGAAACATCCACGCTCATTCCCGCGCGCAGTATATTCTTGTATTTTTCAACATTTTCTATTTCTATACGCACCGGCACGCGCTGTGTAACCTTAATGAAGTTGCCCGTCGCATTATCAGGCGGCAGAAGCGAAAAGCGGGCTCCGGTTGCGCCTGAGAGTGAAACTATCTTTCCCTTAAGGGGCATCCTGGGGAATCCGTCAACTGAAATCGAAACTGTCTTGCCTTCCCTGACATTCTTTATCTGGCTTTCCTTAAAGTTGGCAACTATCCAGAGTTCCTGGTCGTTGACAAGCGTAAAGACCGGGCTTCCGGGCTGAATATATTGCCCTTCATCGACGTTGCGCTTTCCGAGGTTGCCATCAGAAGGAGCATAAATATAACAATAAGATATCTTCAGCTTCTGCTGCTCAATCCTGGATTTTTTTATCTCGAGCTGGGCCTGTGCGCGCTCAAGCTGTGCTTTCAGAATGCCTATACGTGTTTCCGAAACTTTTACATCCTTGTAGCCCGTTTCCAGCTGTTTTAATGTGATGTCGTAATTTGATTTGCTCTCGTCAAACTGCTTTTTTGTAATTGCATTTGACTCATAAAGCTCTTTGTCGCGCCTGAAGTCATTTATAGCCTTGTCCTTCCGGAGGGCCATTACGTCTGTATTGCCCTTTGAGAGTGCAACAGCTGCCCCGGCATTTGTCAGCGAAGCCTTTGCATTTTCTAGGTCAGCCTGAGCCTGTGCGTAATCGGCCTGCATTTCCTTAAGCTGCAGGACACTTTCAGTTGTGTCAATAACCATGAGCAGCTGGCCTTTTTTAACCTTAGCAAAATCCTCGACCAGAATTTTGTCTATGTATCCGGGCACGCGCGCCATAATCGGAACCAGCCTCATCTCGATCTGGGCATTGTCGGTTTCCTCGTGTGTCAGGGCATCCCAGACCCTGAAGCCCACAAAAATCAAAATTACAGCCACAATAGCGGGAATTATGTATCGTTTGAAAATCGTCTTTTTTAATTGCTCATTTTCCATCATTTGCACCTTATATATTCTGAGTAAACTTTGCTGCTTTAAAATTTAACGCAAATCCGATCTAAATTTTGTCAATTTACATCAAATTTCCTGTAATGAGGTTGTAAACCTATGCAAAAGTTCTTATCTTATCAAATATTTAATCTCAGTTTTCAAATATTTTTGGTGATCCGGATTTTAATGAATAAGACCGTTGAATTAGTCAATCTCTGGGCCAGCTTTGAAGAAAAACATCCCGGTGCCGGCATTGAGGATTTTTGCCTGTACTATCTTTCCAAAAACAGGGAAAAGAACCTGACGCGCCAGCTTTTTGACGGAATCTCCCCTTCCAATCCCAGGATTGTTTTATTAAAGCTGCTCGACTGGATAATAAGGCTCCACAGGATATACGCCAATATGGCCCTGGAAGACCTGAACCTGAAACATTTCGACGAGTTTATGCTTCTAAATGCAGTTGCACACTTAAAGAGCCCCAGAAAAACAGACGCCATAAATTTTACCATGCATGAACTTTCTACAGGATTGAATCTGCTCGCCGATTTACGCCTGCGGGGGTATATAACCGAATATGACGATCCCACAGATAAGCGCTCCAAAAGGCTGGAGCTCACGGAAGAGGGAGACAAACTTCTGAAGGAGTGCTATAATGAATTTTCAAAAGTAAGCCAGATCATTTTTTACGACATGTCACCTGAAGATATTGATTTATGCATACTGCTTTTAAGAGACATTGAAATAAAATTCTCAGGGCTCTGGCAGCACCATAAGGGAAGAAGTATTGATGAAATTCATGACGAGATAATAAAAGAAAACAACAGCAATTAAAGTATTTGAAATGTGTTACATTTCGTCGTTTCAGCCCTAGAAGGGAAAGTTTTTTTCGGAAAACGGTCCCCAAACCGGATTTTTGTGATCTATAGCACAATCAGCTGACACTTACTAACAGGTCCGCATTTTTGAACTGATTTCGAGACTTTTCAGCGCCTGCAACGGCACTTACCCATTAAGTGTGATCCCGGCAATGGCTCATTTGAGCCGTTTCCGGGGTTCTTCATGTTAAAGAAACCTCTTAATTCTTCGCTTTATACTTGCGGTTCTTCGCTCAAATTATTTGTTTATATTTGGGTGCAAATAAATATAACTTTCCACAAGGCTACAGAAAGAACTCTTAAGCCGAATGGATTGGTGAACTGAAAGCTATGTCAATAATTAGATTTAATTGGAAAGGGTTGTAAAGATGAATTATTAAATATGAGAGGACGATATGAAAAAGCTATGTTTATTTGTTTTGCTCTTTGTCTCTTCTTACTCCTTCTGCCAGGATACACCGTGGGTAACATATAACAGTAAAAATTCAAAACTGCCCTCGGATAATATACATTCCGTGGCAATTGATTCTTTTGGCGTAAAATGGATCACGGCTGAAAAAGGACTCGTTAAAATTGACGGGAATAACTGGACACTCTACGACAAATCGAATTCAGCAGTAACATGCACCCACCCCGGGAAAATTACCATCGAGGGAAAGGATACTCTGTGGATTGCAACTTACTGCGCGGGACTTTTAAGATTCGACGGAACTAACTGGAAAGTATATAATAGTACCAATTCACCCCTGCCGGCCGATAAATGGGTAACCGCTGTTGCCATTGATAACGAGGGGAACAAATGGGTAGGAACGGCCACCGGCGGAGCAGCTAAGTTCGACGGCAAAGACTGGACGGTTTATAACACCTCAAATTCCAAGATTCCAAGCAATCACATCAACTGCGTCGCCTACCACAGCATGATGGGTCTTACTGTTTTCGGCACAGACAGCGGCGTTGCTATGTTTGACGGCACAAACTGGACCATCAACAATAAGGATAATTCCCCCCTGCCCGGCAATGATGTACAGACGATCACTATCGACAAGAAGGGAATTCTGTGGGTAGGTACCAAGGGACAGGGATTTGTAGCCCATGCCGGCACAACGTGCGACATTTATAATACTTTTAACTCAGAACTGAAGAGTAACTT
Source organism: Ignavibacteria bacterium (assembly GCA_025612245.1). Lineage (GTDB taxonomy): Bacteria > Bacteroidota > Ignavibacteria > Ignavibacteriales > SURF-24 > JAAXKN01. The sequence goes on along the minus strand of JAAXKQ010000017.1, from coordinate 118,289 downwards.
TATTAGCACAATTTTCATAGACCTGAAGAACCAGAAGTGGATTGGGACAGAAACCGGAGGCTTACATAAGTTTCTTTCCCCTTCCTGGAGCGTCTTTGATACATCCAATTCGGATATTGTAAGTGATTCCATCTCGACAATTGCCGTTGATACAAATGGAACTGTATGGGTCGGAACGTCCAACAAAGGCTTATCAGTCTTTAAGGATATCCCGGCGGGTATAGATGATGACGATCTGCCGGTGGGAACTGTTCATGCATATTCGCTTTCGCAGAATTATCCCAATCCTTTTAACCCCACCACCAGAATCAATTACTCCATACCCAAAGAGGAATTTGTGACACTTAAGATTTACGATCTTCTGGGAAGTGAAGTTGCAAGCATGGTCAGTGAATTAAAAAAAGCAGGAAGCCACTCCGTGGAGTTTAACGCCTCGAAGCTTCCGAGCGGAGTATATATATACACAATAAGGGCAGGACAGTTCAGGGATTCCAGGAAGCTTCTTCTCCTGAAATAATTTTGCAGAAGAAACTATCCCATTCTGCCGGGACAAATTTTGTCATCACCCCGGAGGATGCTCTTTCAGGCAGCCTCCGGGGTTTTTCTCACTTCAGAATAATCCCTTCAAAGTTGCGGGGGTATCTTAAAAGAGACTTCCCAAAAACTTCAGCAAATATTGACCAAACACTTGCAAGCGTAAATAATATGCGGTATTTTTCGATACTAAAATATCGATATATAAATATCAACAACATAAATACGAGCATATTTTAATGGATTCTTTCCCGGAAATAGCTAAAAATTCTGAAACTATCATCAGAATGCCTACCGTACGCCGGTTGCCCAGGTATTTAAGGCTCTTAATCGAGCTTAAATCTGAGGGTAAAGACTTCGTTTCCTCCGAGAAAATTGCACAGGCACTTGACCTTAAACCAATTGTGGTCCGTAAGGACCTGGCTTTTACGGGCAATTGCGGAAAACCCCGACTTGGTTACAGTATTGAGCATTTGATCATTTCAATTGAGAACGTCATTAACTTCAGGGGGAAAGACACCGCATTTTTAGCAGGGGTTGGAAATCTGGGCTCAGCGTTACTGGGTTACAAAGGTTTTGAAAAATACGGGTTGAACATTGCAGCTGCATTCGATCTCGACAAAGAGAAAGTAAATAAAACAGTCCACAATAAAGACGTCTATCCGCTTGAAATGCTTCCCGTGCTAGCAGCACGCCTGCATCCTTACATTGGCATATTGTGCGTACCCGAGGAATCGGCACAAGAGGTAGTGGAAAAAATGGTCTCTTGCGGAATAAAGGGGATATGGAATTTCTCCAACAAGGAACTCAAAGTGCCCGCCGACGTAGTCCTCCAGAATGAGGACCTGGCAGCAGGGCTGGCAGTTCTCTCCATTTCAATTGATAAGAAATCAAAGGCTCCGGTGCAATAACATGGCCAGTGAAGACAAAGAAAAGAAAAATTTGTGCATATGCATGGGAAGTTCCTGTTTTGCCCGCGGAAACGAGAAAAACCTGGGGATACTTGAGGATTATATTTCAAAATACAGGCTGCAGGATAGAATTGAGCTTTCCGGCAGCAGGTGCGAGGGAAGGTGCTGTAAAGGTCCGAACGTTCTTATAGATGGGGTTATTCACACCCAGGTGGAATCCGGCTGCCTGCTTGACCTTTTGGATCAGCTGTTTAAGAAAGGAAATTCAGAAAACAATGGGCCTCATTAAAATTCTATGCTCTCAGATACGCTTGGAAAAGTTAAGCAAGCAGGAGAAGACCACATATGGATCACAGCCACCCGATTTACACCGAAATTGTAGAATGCCAGGACTGTTATAAATGCGTGCGGGGCTGCCTTTCGAAGGCTATCCGCGTCCAGGATGGCCACGCCAGTATAATAAAAGAGCTATGTACCGCCTGCGGACACTGCGTGGCAATATGTCCGGCCAAGGCAAAGAAAATTAGAAATGACGTAAAGCGTGCGGAAAATCTCTTACAGAGAAAAGTCAGGGTCATTGCCTCGGTTGCCCCTTCCTGGGTTGCCGAATTTCCGGGAATTGACTCATCAGGCTTTATCAGCGCCATAAAAGCGCTCGGCTTTTACGGCGTCAGTGAAACGGCTCTGGGTGCTCAGGAAGTCTCGGCACGCCTCGTAGATGAACTCAACTCTTCGGAAGCCGGGTTATCCATTTCTTCGGCTTGCCCGGCTGTAGTCGAGTATATATGTAAATACATGCCCGCTTTCAAAAAGAACGTCACAGCCATTACCTCCCCGCTCCTTGCCCATACGAGGATATTAAGAAAAGAATTCGGCAACGATATAGGTATTGTATTCTTCGGACCCTGCACGGCAAAAAAGCTGGAAGCCGACCGCAATAAGGATTTGCTGGATCTGGCGCTCACGTTCCATGAACTGAAAGAATGGCTTTCTGACAGGGAAATTGAAATGCAGGGAAACCTAAAAAAAACCTCTGAAAAGTTTATCCCATTTTCTGCACAGGAAGGAAGCGTCTACCCGGTTGAGGGGGGAATGAATGAAACTCTTAATGGCTGGCTCGACACCAATAAAACAGAGACTCTTGCCGTAAGCGGTCTGGACGGGTTAAAATACTATCTGGAAAATTTCGACCCCAAAGGCCTGGATAAAAACATATTCCTTGAAGCCCTTGCCTGCAAGGGTGGATGTGTCAACGGACCGTGCAGGTCGGAAAGAGGTAAAGGCCTCAACGACAGGCTGCTCGTAAAAAAAAGGGTAAGCTACCCCGAAAAAAACGTAAAAAGAACTCCCCGCATAAATACAGACCTTCCGCTGCCTTATTCGCCGCCTGCTGAGGCGGGATCTTCTTCACTTGGCGAACTCATCCTGGCGCTTGCAAAAATCGGGAAGACTTCCCCTGCCGACGAACTTAATTGCGGAGGCTGCGGTTACGATACCTGCAGGCTCTTCGCAGAGGCTCTGATCAATAACAAGGCGGAAACAGCCATGTGCGCTTCTTTTATGAAAAAGCAGGCTCAAAAAAAGGCAAACGCACTCTTGAGGTGCATGCCTACGGCTGCTGTAATAACAGACTCAAGGCTCAGAGTAATTGAATGCAACAGGCATTTTGCCGAAATGTTTGGCGAAGAAACCATGCAAATATACCAGGTGCTTTCAACATTAAACGGGGTTTATATTGAAAAGATTCTCCCCTTTGCAAATCTGTTTAAGACGGCACTCAGGACGGGAGATGACATTTCAAGAGAAAACTTCAAGTCGGACGGCAAGCTTCTCAACATCAGCATATTCACAATTGAATCTCAGCAGACAGTAGGGGCAATAATCCAGGATGCAACAAGCATCGAGGCAAAGCGCGAGGCTATTGCAAGTAAGGCAAACGAAGTGCTCAGGAAAAACCTGAATACCGTTCAGGGAATTGCAAAGCTTCTTGGAGAGCACATGGCTGATACGGAAATAATTTTAAGATCCATTGCAAAAGGCTTCCCAAGTGAGGAAGAGCAGCCCGTATTACTCAACCAGCCGGGGCAGAAAGAGAAATGAAGGACCAGCAGATGTTTGTGGATATAGATTTTGCACAGGAAAAGAAGTTCGGTGAGGAGATCTGCGGCGACTCATTTGCCGTAAAACAGTTCCAGGAAGGACACAGGCGCATTGCCGTGCTTTCCGACGGACTTGGCAGCGGTGTAAAGGCCAATATCTTATCGTGCATGACGGCAGAAATGGCAATTCGTTTCATTGCAAATGAAATGGATATAATTGAATCCATCAAGATCATTATGGACGTTCTTCCCGTCTGCGAGGTGCGTAAAATCAGCTATTCAACCCTGACCGTAGTAGATACACAGCTCTACGGTGAAACCAGAATAATTGAGATGGGCAACCCGCAGTTTATTCATCTAAGGGGAGGTGACATTATCCCCTCCGAATCCAGGCTTTACACCGCAGCCGGCTGGCAGAACAGGACAATACGCATTTCAAAGGTAAACGTGGAGCCCGAAGACAGGCTTATAATTTTTTCTGACGGAGTGACTCAGGCTGGGCTTGGGAGCAAGAACCTTCCTATGGGATGGCGGGACAAGGGCTGCCAGGATTTTATTATGTCCCTGGTGGCAAAAAATCCCTTTATTTCTGCCGGCAGGCTATCCGAAGAAGTAATCCTTAAGGCCAGACACTGCGAGCCCGACGCACGCGCGCACGACGACATGACGTGCTCGGTTCTTTATTACCGTCACCCCAGAAGGACCGTTGTCATGACCGGTCCCCCGTTCCACCCTGAACAGGATCCGGATTATGCACAGAAGCTCATACAGTATAACGGCAAAAAAGTTATCTGCGGAGGCACTACGGCAAACATTATTTCGCGGGAACTGAACCTATCCGTAAAAACTTCCATTAAAAGGCAGGGAGACCTCCCTGCAGCCTCCGAAATGCCCGGAATTGACCTTGTTACCGAAGGCATTCTTACGCTTACAAGGACTTACCAGCTCTTAAAAGAAAGGGACAACTGTCAGGATGAAACTGCGGCGGCTGACCTGGTAAAGCTCTTAAAGGAAAGCGACGTAATAGATTTCTACGTGGGCACACGCATCAATGAGGCGCACCAGGACCCGTCGCTTCCTAGGGAGCTTGAGATCAGAAGAAACATAATAAAAAAGATCAAGGCCATACTGGAAGAAAAGTACGTAAAGGAAATCCACCTGTTCTATATTTAGATTCCGGTGTGGTAATTCCCGCTTAAAGACGGGCTTCTGTGGCGGCAAAAGATAGTGTGCTCCCCAGAGCAAAGTTTTTCACCTCAGGAGGGAACATTATTGGTACTTCAGGCGTCTAAAGGTGTAAATATACTCTCAATTTGTTTATATATATGCAGGCCGGAAGCTGCAATCCGGCCTTTTTTTTGTCTCGCCATCTTATTACGTCACCCGGCCGGGGTACATGGGTAAATTTTCATCCAATTTAATATATCGAGGAAACAATGACTATCAAACCCGTTCTTCCTTTTATTATGCTTCTATTATTCTCTTCCCTGCTTTCAGCCCAGGCAAGCTATAAGGTAACAGGCGCCATTGCCGACAGCGCAACCGGCAAAGGGATCCAGGGTGTCAATGTGGTAATCTTATCCCGCACCGATAACAAGAATCTGGGCGGCGGAACAACTGACGAAAAAGGCAGCTTCCTGGTCGACAACATAAAAAAAAGAAACGTCAGAATTAAGTTCTCCATGATGGGCTATCAAACGAAAATGCTGGATTCCGTGGACCTTGAGGAAACTCCCCGCGTAGGTCTCTTTAAGCTCAGGTCAACTGTCATTCAGATGCCGGAAATCGTAATCCAGTCCGTCAAACCGATGGTCGAGTTCAGGGTAGACAGGCAGGTGATAAATATGGACCGAGTTCCCGGCAGCATGGGCTCAGTTACAGAAGCACTGAAGAACTCGGGAACAGTGGAAGTCAACCCCTCGAACAACAATATTACAGTAAGAGGACAATCGGTAAAACTTCAGATGGACGGTCGTCCTTTTGAAATGCCCGTAGACATGCTTTCGCAAATGCCTGCTTCAATGATTGAACAGGTAGAAGTCATTCTTGCTCCTGGAGCCAGGGAAAGCGCCGAGGGCGGAGCTTACATATTGAACCTTGTATCGAAGAAAAATACAATGGATAACTATAACGGCTCGGTTAATATCAGCTCGTCGACGAACAGTATGACTTTTGGCGGACTGAACATGAACTACAAGGAAAACAAGCTTAATCTGTTCAGCTCGATTTTCGGCGGCTTCGGCAAACAAAGCTACGTAAGTGAAACCGACAAGTTCAATTACGACAGCAGGAGCCTCTATCACGAAAAAGGAAGAAGCGATAACTCAATGCCGGGAAACATGGTAAACTTTAAGCTCGGGGCGGACTACGACCTGGATGCAAACAACTCCTTTACTTTTTACGGAGCTTACAGCAGGACAAAATTTGACGGCGACAGCAAAAGCGGCAACACGGTCTGGAATTCCGCAGACCTGTTGCAGTATAGCTACAGCAATTACGACAAAACAGGCAACACCTGGGCAAACCTTTCATTCTATGGGTTTTATAAAAGGAAATTTGCAGACAAGGGACACGAAATAACCTTTGACGCCATGTATACAACCATGGACATGCCTTCTACTTCAGACCTGAATATCGGCTACAGCTACCGCCCCTCGGCTCCCTACTTGCAGAAAAACAGCACGGGCACAAATGCAAAAACATTTATCTTCAAGGCCGACTACACAAGACCTATTGAAACCGCAAAACTGGAAGCGGGCTACAGCTACACGTACAGAACGAGAAGGAACGACTATAGCGTGCGTGACTTTTCATACCTTGTCAGTGACTGGCAGGACAGCCTCAGGCTGAGCAACATTTTTGATTACAGGGAGGATATTCACGCAGCATACGCAACCTATTCTCAGAAGTTCGGCAGGTTCGACGTCAAGGCCGGCATGAGAGCCGAGAACCTGCACACACAGGGAGACCAGCTGACATCGGGCGAAAATTTTAAGGAAAACTTCTTTAACCTCTTCCCGAACCTGAATGTCGGCTATAAGCTGAACGACATGTTTATGCTTACATTTAACATGTTCAGAAGAGTAACTTATCCCCAGGTTTATTACATAAACCCGTTCAAACAGTACATGGGGCCAAACAGCTACAGGATGGGAAATCCCGGGCTGAAACCATATTTCCTGAACTCATACAGCGTAAGCCTTTCGCAGTACATAAACGCTTATTATGTGTTCTCAAACGGAATGTTCACACGGTTTACCGGTAATGTGGATGACAGCGTTTCTGTTTACAGCTTCATTAATATTGGCAACAACAAGACATACGGAATTGAGCTTACACTTCCCTACTTCAATTCACCGGCAATGCCAATTCATCTGCCCGATTTCATATCGATGCTAAATGTTGTCTGGGGATTTACCTACCGCGAACAGGAGGGCCAGTATCTTAGTGAAAACCTTACCTATAACGACAGGCGCATGTGGCTCAGGGCAAACCTGAGTCTGAATCTCTGGTACGATGTAAACATGAGCACATATTTTATGTACAGTCCAAGGACGAAAAACTCAAGGACGACGGCAAACGGGATGAAAAACCTTTCGATTTCCTTCAGCAAATCGGTCCTGGAAAACAAGCTGAAACTGAGCCTGAGTTTTTCAGACATACTGAACGCAATGAGGTTTGAGGATGAGACTTTCGGCAGCAACTTTTATTCCCATGAATCCTTTACTATTAATAACAGCAGGAGCGTGAGCCTGGGAATAACCTATATGTTCAACGACTACAAGCCGCACCGTGAACGCAATATTGATGACGGAAGAGATAAGGCTGAAGGAGGAATTTTCTAAGAAGAGAAACCACGTTTTTCTGATTCAAAAAAGCCTGAAGTCACGTGATTTCAGGCTTTTTTTTGCCCAACGCATAAAAGTCAATCTCAGACACAACTAAAAGATCAAATCAGGTCCACAAATAGGAAGCTCAGGGAATAAACAGTTTCATCATTACTTATGGATACTGAAGGCTTTAGTATCATCTGCCGTGTCTTTTTCTGAACAATAAACGCCCCCGACAAGTCAAAAAATGCGGACATTCCGGGCGATGGCTCCCCGGTAGGCCTTTCCGGTTTAATCATGCCTCCTGTTACAAAAGGCTGGAAACTAAATTCGTTAGAGATAACAAACCTGTGAAATACCGAGCCGCCAAGTGCCCAGGAGCCCAGGCTTGTCTGCCCGCTTTCATCTTTTGAGGTGATCCTGTGAACATTAAACTGAAACTGCGCAGAAAGGGCAAACGGGTTCGTATCAGTCTGCTTCAAGAAGTGAAACCCAACAAAAGGCGCAATAACAGTTGAGGGGGACTTATCCATAAGATTCTCTTCCTGCAAGAACAGGTATGTATATGACAGGCCGAAGTCGAAAGTGCCGGAATTCGATACCGCAGCAGAGCCCCCTAATGCAAAGACTTTCGGATGATATCCCGCCGCAATAGAAAAGCCGTAGGCATCCTGGCCGCTTTCTATATATTCTCCCTGAGAATAAAGGCTCCCAAATGATATCAGTAATATTATGGCTGTTAAGAGTTTCATGATGACTTCTGAATTTTATTTTATTTGACGAAACATAAGGAATATTATATTTATTATCACCAATTATTTCAGGGCACAAAACAAAATAACGGTTCCTTTTCACTTCCCTATTTGCTTACGGAATATCTGATTCGGGGGGTGCTTCTACATGGTCGTATACCTGAATAGTCCGCGGGATGGGCTCATCGGGCGGCCTCTGTGGAAGACCGTATGCACGGATTATAATAAAGTCACCGGGCATCAATGTAATTGTCAGCCCTCCGCTAAACCAGTAATACCCCTCAATATAGCCCGTATATTCAGGTTTCTCTGCATGCCTTGTCATTTCAAGCGGGCTTCCGTAGACCAAGGACAGTTGTTCCAGAAAATAATCCAATTCAGGATACACATCTTCAGAATCTGGCCGGAAAAACAGGTTAACCTGTTTGAATCCATAATTGCTGAAAATGAATTTCACCAGGCTGGTCTTCTTATCCATAAAGTAGTAGTTATTGTACGTGAGGCTGTAATAATCGTCGTAGCGCGAATTGGGGATTACATCAAATGTCTCAAGCATATGGTCGTCCAGAATGCTCAAAGGGGTTCCCCATTTGATGCCCAGAAAGCCTTCCAGGTTTGAGGGAGTTTCGCTCTTCTGAAAATAGACGGGTTCTATGCACCCCGTAAGGGAGATCAGAAGTATAAAAATGGCGGCTGAGAGTGTATGCGTTCTATTCATTGTAAACCCCGGAATATTTGGAGTAATGAGTCTGCAATGGTTATAGTGCATATTCTGTACCAGGAGGTTATAATTTGAAATTTGGGGAATTATTATGATTTGTGGCCTGTTTCGGGTACACAGTATGACCGGCAAAGAGTACAGCGAAGGTTTGTTGCACGATTTGCGGCTTCCATGCTGAAGGCGCTTTGGAGCATACCTGCAATAAATTAAGTGGCGCGCCCGGAGGACTGGCATGAAGAAAGCGCGCCCGAGAAATTTACCCCGGCTTATTTCAGGCTCATCCAGGCTTCGCGGAGACTGAGCTCCTCAGGCGAAGCCATAGGATCTTCCTTAAAGATAAAATTCCTTTTTACAGGAAGCATTTTTAGTGTCACATCATGAGGCATTTTATCCCTTAAAAGCGTCAACTGAAGCTCATCGCCTACTTGCAGCTTTCTTAAGACTGCCGTCTTCTGCATTGCGTTCTGCAGCGTCAGCGTGTCGCCGTATACCTTGAAAACAACGTCCCCCTTTTTGATGTCAACTCCCGACTGCCCTGAATCTATGCTGCTGACGACTATCATGTTATCAGATACCATCATTGAAAGTCCTGAATAGGCCCTCGAAGAATCATAGCCTGCAAAGTCTTGATATTCAATCCCCACCTTCGAGAAATACTCTTTTACCGGAAGCGGCTCATTGCCAATTATATACCTGTTAAAGAAGTCTTTAATTTCCGGGTAGGTCATACGCGTAAAGTCGTCAAAAAACGTCGCCTCGCTGAAGGATTTATTTATTCCATATTCCTGCGACAGGTCGTGAAGCACCTCCCTGAGTCCCCTCTTCCCTTTTGAAAGCTCCAGAAGCCTCAGGTCCAAAAGTCCTGCAACAATGGCACCCCTGGCATAGATATCGGCATACTGCCTCTGCATCCTGACGCTGTTCACACCCAGATCCCTCAGGCTTACATTGGCTCCATAGCTTTTGCTCTCAGCCAGCTTTTCAGACATCCTTTTCAGATAATCGTCCAGCGAAATCATGTTAGTCCTGAGCATCATCATATTTGCAGCCCATTCGGTAACACCTTCATAAAGCCATAAATGCTGCGACATTACGGGTTTTTCGTAGTTAAAGTGTTCAATGAGCTCGCTATGGAGTGTAAGAGGCGTAAATATGTGATAAAACTCGTGTGCAACTATTGTGCGCAGCATGTCCTTGTATCCGGGACTTAAGGGCTGATCCTCCATTGTATAGTCGGAGCTGTAGGAATGCTCCCATGCCCCGTAGGACATTTTACCGAAGTGAAACAGGAATGTGTATTTCTTAACAGGCAGCCCGCCCATAAATTCAGATTCAGCATGAAGTATGTCCTTAATGAAGCTCATCATGCTGTCCGAGGTAATTATGCCGGAATTCGAGTAAGTGTATACCTCTACATCTGTTCCATCGGCATTCATTGAAGCATGCGTCAGGTTACCAAGTAGTACCGGCGAATCCACTACCTTATCGAAGCTCTCAGCCCTGTAAAATCCATCCGAATCCTTCTCCAGTGCCGTACCAGCTGTCCAGTCCTGAGGGTACACAAACTTTATTCTCACGGGTGAGTACTGCTTTCCCTTAAAGTAGCCCACATATGTCTGTCCGTTCAAAAGAGCATTATCGTACTGCAAAGAGGACCCGCACATCGGGTAAACCACGTTGCTGTCGACGGGCGTTTCCATTGTAGTTGAAACAGCGAATTCAATTTTTTGTACCCTGGAAGGCTCTGAAATCGACCACTGGTTGAGCGAGGAGTGAGTGGTGGTAATTTCGCTTCCAGAGGCATCAAAAGCGCGGAACTGTCTTACAAAGCGCCCTATGTCCATTGTCTGGTAGGTCCCGGGAGCGGTTGAAGCGAACTGGTAGACATTGTTTTCCGAAGAAAGCTTCTCAGGGACAATCGTTACACGGATAAAATGGGTAGAGTCTTTACTGAGGTTGACGTAATATGTATCCTGCGCAAAGGCGAAGGAATAGGTTGCCAAAAGCGCCAAAAGCTGGATGAATAAATTATTAATTCCTCTCATATAGTCCTCCTGTTCAAACGTTTGTGGATGCGGCATCACCGGGAAATGCGACAAAACATCATTTCATAATTTAAAAAGTTGAAGCGTGAATTACAAATTTGACGCTTGGAAAGGAATATATAAGCTTTCCTGCCCCGACCAAAAGAAAAAATTTTACAACACCCGGAGAAAATAAGTTGAAATATCTCTTTTTAGGTTATAATATAAATAATCCCCCATTTTTCTCAGTTTAACTTCATTTACTTATAAAACTATTCTAAGTGTTTAACATTTTTTTATGAAAGGATCAACATGAAACGTATCTTACTCTTGATCGTGATTACTATATCCCAGCTTACATATTCGCACGACTGGTGGGAAAGAAATACAAATTCGAAGAAAGACCTGCTCTCTGCCTCAGCGGCTACCGACAGTGTGGCCTGGATCTGCGGAAAGGAGGGCACTCTGCTGCTTACAACCTCAGGAGGCAAGACATGGAGGGACATGAGCGGAAGCCCGATAATCGGCAGCAACGACCTCCTTGGAATCTTTGCAATTAATGCAAATGAGGTACTTACTACTGCTTCGCCTGAAACCGACCCCAATACACATGAAACCACGACTTATATCTTCAGGACTGCGGACCGCGGGGTCAGCTGGGCAAAAGTCTTTACACAAAAAGGCACAAAAGGACTTGGAATTTTTATGTTCGACCAGAAGCACGGTATCTTCTATGCCAACCCGATCAACGGCAGATGGCAGATATGGCTCACAAATGACGGCGGAAAAACCTGGGATTCCACGGGAGTAAGACTTATGGCCGGCAGTCCGGATGAGAAAAGCCGTCCGAATTCCTTTGACGGAAACCAGGACTTCAGAATATTCCGCTTCGGGACAAATAACAGCAGGTATTATGAAACCATGGATTACGGAAAGACTTGGAAGACGGTAATTGTGCCGGGCAGCGGAAAAATAAATGCAATTGCCTTTTCATCCGATTCGGGCTACGCAAAACAGTATGGCCTAGTTGCCGGAACAGGCTTATACAGAACCCTTGACAGCGGGAAATCCTGGCAGAATATGACGTCTTATTCTCTTGGGAAAGGAGAACTTGTAAGCATGATACAGCACGATTTCTGGGAAATCCTTATCGTCAGGGAAAGTCCCGAAAACGACCCGCAGTACAGCCAGCTTCTGCCCTCTTTTCCCAGGCTGAGTTAAGGTAACTTCGACTTAAACGCCGAAAAAGTTCGACCATTTTGCCGAAATCATATTCTCCTAAAAACAAAAGAAGTGTAAAACAGGGCAAAATTCCGGTGGCACAACTGTTGATCTTATTGAGTATAATTTCCACAATCAATAGGAGAATATGGATGAAATCGGTCAAAATGGTTACTTCGGTTTTTGTTATTTCTTTGCTCGTGGCCGGTAACCTTATGGCACAGCGCGGCCACTTCCGCCCTGATTCGCTTGCTACGGTTACTCTCACCGGAAAAGTAATGGTAAAGACAATAACAGTGCAAGACACACTCAGGCATAAGAATACTGTCGTCGTCCGCCGGATGACAAGATACCTGCTCGATACGGATACTAACGGAATTGCTGAATATGAGCTGAATTTCGGACCTGCCTGGTATAAGCCCGACAGCAGCAGCGCTCTAAGGCCACTGGACGGGGATCAGGTTACAATTAAAGGCGGAGAGCCTTCACGCCTTACAAGAGACAGCCTCAAGATGGTAGTCGTCTATGAGATTAATGGAAACCTGTGGCGCGATCCTTTGGACGCCATTTGGAACAAAATGGGGACACACTCAAACGACAGGGACCACGGCGGCAAAGGGCCAAAGGGCTACGGCTTCGGCTTTATGCATGATTCGCTGACAACTGTTACTGTATCGGGCAAAATTATTGCCGATACCACCTTTGTCAATGAACGCTTCTTCATCGACACAAACAACGACTCGATACCAGATTACGGACTTAACTTCGGTCCTTACTGGTACACGCCTTCTTCTGGAGCCATTAGGCCAGAGGACGGAGAGAGTGTAGAAATATCCGGAGGACTTCTAAACCGTAACCTCAAGCCGATGATAATTGTATATAAGATAAATGGACAGGTGTGGCTCGACAGCACAATTATAGGAAAAGATTTGGGCGGATGCTGGATCCGAAGGGATAGCAGAAGACAGTCAAAATTCCACTCACCTTTTGATCCCAAGAGTTTTGTAGGCGTTAACCCCGGCTGGGCCGGCGGAATGATGGGAAATATGATGGAAGACCAGATGTACGGACAGGTACTGGAACTCATGCCGTGTGACGTACCGAATGGGGCAGATGAAAAAGTTCTGGCAGCTTTTGAAGTAAGCCTTTTCGATCAGTATGGGAACAACACACTGCTCAAAAACGGCATGAGAGGAAACCACGTAAACTTCGCTTCAACAGCACAGGTTCAACTGCATTTTAATGATTATCAGATCCGGTATGGAAACTTCACAGAGAACAACATAACCGCAAAATACTGGGACAATAATTCAAACCAGTGGGTAGAAGTCAGAAATGCAGCCGTTAATACGACTGAAAACACGGTTTCATTCCAGCAGAGCACTGTAAGCAACCTCATAATCCTGACAGCAGCACAGACAGTGTCTGCGGTTGAAGATCAAAATGCCGCAGTTGCAGAAAGCTACCAGATGAAGCAGAATTATCCCAATCCTTTTAATCCTTCAACTGTAATCAGCTATAGCATCTCAAAGCCCGGAATGGTAATGCTCAAGGTCTTTAATATACTGGGAAAAGAAGTCGCCACGCTCGTAAACGGCAATCAGGCAGCAGGAACTCACTCGGTTGAGTTTAATGCTTCAAACCTTCCAAGCGGTATTTATATCTATACCATTAAGGCCGGAGAGTTCACTGCCAGCAGGAAGCTGATGCTTTTAAAGTAAAAGAAATACAGGGCAGAGTCTTTCTCTGCCCTTTTCTTTTATACTGCAATCTATGAAGCCATTGCAGGATTAACCACATTTTCCATTCATCAGACTAATACCCCGCACGCACCGAATGCCCTTACGCGGACCTTAAGTGCTGAATCCTGCCCAAAGATTTTATTCATCAGCTCCAGGTAACCACTAAGAAGGCTGCTTTCAAGAAACGTCAGTATTGTCCCTGCAAATCCGCCCCCATGAACCCGGCAGGCACCGCGGCTTGAATTATCCCTCAGGTAATGCTCCGTCAGCTCCAGTGCAATTGAAAGGCCCTGCTGCCTGACGTCTTTACTGGAATAAACGTTCTGCAGCCATTTTGAGGAAGAATTGCCCGATTGCCCGGCCAGCAGAAAAAAGCCATCGGGATCACCTTTTTTCAGGGCTTCAGCTTCCCTTTTGACGCGTTCATTTTCCTCAAGGAAGTGAAGCGCCCTTAGAACCGCACGGTCGCCTAGAGTTTTTCTAAGCTCAGCCATGTTATTTACAATATCTTTACGCTTTATGAAGCGGCAGAACTCCTTGCCGAAATAGCGCGCAACAGCCTTCATTTCATGAGGCACAGAGGCGTAGTCATCCGTCAGGTCGGCATGCGTACTACCCGTATTGACAATGACTGCTTCAAATCCGTAGTCTGAAAAGTTAAAGTCTAACTTTTCAACTTTGGGATTGTCCTTATCCATGAAATCGACAAAGATTATTCCGCCCGTGGAAATTGCAAGCTGGTCCATCAGCCCGCAGGGTTTACCGAAGTAATTATTCTCCGAATACTGCCCGTATTTTGCAATCTCAACCGGCGGTATGAAGGAGGAATTGTAAAAATCGTTTAATATCATTCCCGCCAGCACCTCAACTGAAGCCGAGGAACTCAAGCCGGAGCCAATGCCGATATTGCTTTCAAGTATGCAGTCGAATCCTCCAATTTGATGCCCTTTCTGGAGGAACCGGGCTGCAATGCCCCGAATAAGCCCCGATGCAGTACCCCTTTCTTCAGCTTTTGGCTGTGTTTCCGCGAGATTAACCGAATAAGTTTGATCTAGGTTTCTCGAAACCAGATTTATTATATTCAGGTCATTTCTTGCGGCAATGGCAATGGTATCAATGTCTATTGCCGAAGCTAGAATGCATCCGTTATTGTGATCGGTATGGTTGCCTCCAAGTTCAATCCTTCCGGGACTGCTGAAAAAGGCTGCTTCAGCCGGCCTAAAAATATCGCTAAAGCTGGAAAGAAGACTTTTGAACCTGCCCGCCTGAACTTCAAGTGTGCGCTTGTCCTTATATAAGTCCTCCAATTTAACTTTACGGGTCAAAGGATTATTCTCCGGCATATTCACTCTTTTACATTATTAAAATTACTTTTCCCTGACATTTCAAGCAGAGACCTTCGCTCCCCGGGAAATAATGAGTCTATTTTCTGCTAAAGTGTTCCATTGCTGTGCCTCTTAAAATCTCCGCGCTCCTTTCGGCTGAAATATCCCTTTGCGGATTTGCGAGCATTTCATAACCCACCATAAATTTCCTTACCGTAGCCGAACGGAGAAGGGGTGGGTAAAAATGCATGTGCAGCTGCCACTCCGGATGAGGCAATCCGTCCGTAGGAGACTGATGTATTCCAGCCGAATACGGGAAGGACACGTTAAAAATGTTGTCGTATTTTACCGTACAGATTTTGAGCGCATCGGCAAATTGCATTATTTCATCATCTGTAAAGTCACTCAGGCTTTGGATCTTTCTTTTGGGAATGATCATCGTTTCAAACGGCCAGACAGCCCAGAATGGAACCAGCAGGCAAAAGGATGCATTTTCATAAACTATGCGTTCTTTTTTTTCGAGCTCAAGAAATAGGTAATCCAGAAGAAGAGAATCTTTTTTTTCCTTTAGGTACTTGAGCTGGTTATTCTGCTCTTTCTGCGGCTCAACCGGAATGGACTCTTCAGCCCATATCTGGCAGTGTGGGTGCGGGTTGCTGGCGCCCATGAGCTCTCCCCTGTTTTCAAATATCTGCACATAGTTAATCCGCGCATCACTGCCCAAAGTCTCATATTCTTTTTTCCAGGTTTTTACCACTTCCCTTATCTCCCAGGTTTCCATCTCGGCAAGCGTAAGGCTGTGCTTTGGAGAAAAGCACACAACCCTGCATATTCCCTTTTCGGAGGCAGCAACAAGAACGTCCGAATCATTTAATGAAAATTCCTGCTCCTGAAGCTTCAACGCGCTGAAATCGTTATTAAAGACGTAAGTGGATTTATATGCTGGGTTATATTCGCCGTTAGCCCTGAGGTTTCCGGGGCACAAATAGCAGTCGGGGTCATAGGATGGTCTGGCTTCCAGGTTCGGCTTTTCAAGCTGTCCCTGCCAGGGGCGTTTGGTCCTTTCTGAGGAGACGAGTACCCACTCCCCTGTGAGAATATTAAGCCTTCTGTGTACCGTGTCGTTTAACATATTGTAAATTTTATCTGAATAATTTTCTGTTAAGAAAAAAATATCCGGGCTGATAGGAAGAGAATCAATTAAAGGTTAATAAGACAAACGGCAGGTGTCCGGAAATATATTATTATATTAAAGAACAATCCCATTATTCAAATAATAAGAGAAGATACACTGATATGATACAGGAAAAGGAAATAGCATTTAATCCACGCCAAGAATCAAGATAAAACGTGCGGACTCTTGAAATTTATAAAGTTCCGCCTGCCAATGTCAAGATACTTCCGGTAATTTGTTGCATGAATTCACGTTTTTCAGCGTCGGAAAGTTAAACGCTCCCGGTGGATAGAGAATGCCTAAGATGAAACATTTGGGGACAAAAGTATGATGAAGGAAAGACGGGCAGTCCTAAAACTGCCCATCCTTAACATAATTATTTTATTAGAGGGATTCCCATTGAGCCGCTGGGCTCTGTAATTTTAAGCAGGTTTGCTATCGTTGCCGCAATGTCAACTGTATAGACCGGGGTATTTACGGTCTGCTTTGGAATATGCCACCCGTAGAAAAGTATCGGCACATGAGTGTCGTATGAGTACGGAGCGCCGTGGGTTGTCCCTGTATTAAGAAAGCTTAAGAGGAATCCAGGCTGAAGGTTAAATGCTATGTCCCCCGAGCGTGCGGGGTTAAACCCATTCAGAATCAGGTTGCTCGTTTCACGCTCTGCCACCTGCTTTTCCAGGTCGCCTCTCGTCATGAGAGTTGAAACCTGAGGGAAAGTTCTTCTTATATAATCGCTGAAAACCCTGGTTACTTCATGAAGATCCAGGTTGGCTTTCCTAACTTCATCGCGGCTTATAAATACCTGTCCGTTTGATACGTTTTCCACGACTTTTGCGCTTCCATAGTTCCTTGCGGCAAAAGCCTTCAAAGAGTCACCGAAAGCTCTGGAACCAAGCTCTCCAGTCGGGAGGTTATGGTCCTTCAGGAAGTGCGGAGTATCAAGCCCTGCGTGGTCAGCCGTCAGGAACAGCACGTAATTACCTTTTCCCACCTGCTTATCCAAGGCTTTCATTAGATCTGCAATCTGCTCATCAAGCTTAATATACATGTCTTGCAGTTCGTGGGAATAATTCCCATAAGAATGGCCTACATAGTCGGTTGAAGAAAAGCTTATAGCCAGAAAATCAGTTTCTTTTCCCTTTCCCAGGTTTTCAGCAACGAGTGCCGCTTTGGCGAGTTCCTCAACGATCTGGTTGCCTCCGGGTGTGGATTCAAGTACTCCATACTTTGAGTCGCTTTTAACTTTTCCAAATGAATGAGGAAACGAGGTCTTGCCTTCCGAGAAGACGTCCTTTTCATAGGCCGACTCATCCGGGCCCAATGATGAATAATTCTCTTCCGGCCTTGAAAGCGTCCATTCGCCTGCCAAATACTTATCAGCAAACTTTCTCTTATTAAAATCCTTTACCCAGGCAGGAAGAGATTTCATATAATAAGTTGAAGAGATAAAATCACCCGTTTTATAGTCGTACCAGTAAGCGCCGTCGGGCCAGTGGCCCCCGGGAAGGATTGCGGCCCTGTCCTTCAGTGAAAGGCTTATTACCTTGCTTTTTCCGTTTGTCGCCAGCTTCAGCTGGTCTGTGATTGTAGTCGAGAGCTCCCGCCTTGGCGACATCTGTCCCTCGGCATCATTGCTGCCTACGCTTGAAACCGTGGTGTCGCTCACGCAGTAAACCATCTTCTTCAAGGATCTGTCGTAAATGTCGTTTGCTATTATTCCGTGATAGTAAGGACTGGTTCCTGTATAGATTGACGTATGGCCCGGAGCCGTATAGGTCGGGACATAGTTATAATGCCCGAAAGTAAAATTCGAGCCTTCATATTTAAGACGGTTAAAGCCGTCTTTCCCAAAATACGGTTCAAAACGGTAGAGATAATCGTATCTCATCTGGTCAATAACTATCCCTACAACCAATTTGGGTCTTTGCAACTGTTGCGGGAACAGTTCAACTGAAAAGACCAACAATATGAGCATTTGCGAAAGTATTACTTTGATCTTTGACATTTTTTATGACTATTATTTAGTGGTAAATTAAAGCACAATTATTTATAAATTAAATTTTCATCCCCGGAGACTGCCCCTTGCGGCGGACTGTCTAAAAGGATGAAATGGCGTCAAAATGACCGTATTTTGGGTAGATAAAAAAAGCTCAAAACCGCGTGATTTTGAGCTTATTATATAATAAATAAATAAGTTTTCTATTCAGCTAAAAGCATATTATGATAGTCTGTTTCCCCTATTTGATACACTTTCTGAGCCAGGATACGTTATTCCACCAGTCTTACTTCATTCTTCAGATTAAAGACTGATTTCCCTTCTTCCTTAAGAACAGATTTATTTGATTCACACATCATGCAACTAAAGGCAGCTTTAGCGAAACATTCCTTCATGAATTATCCTGCCCCGGCACTATGAATCCGGCTTACTTCGGGATACTCAAAGGAATTGACTCAACTAAAACTGTGTAAATATATGTCTATTTAATTTAATAGACAAGTACCTCAGTCAAAACCTATGGCTTCCTAATGCCAGCGCCGGGGTTCCATTGTTCTGCCCCGGTTTGAAGGCATTTTCATTACAGCGTTTATTTATATTCCAGTTCCCCTTTTCCGCCGCATAAGTTAATGATCCTGTTTGCATAGCCTTCAAAATCCCTGTTATGGTGCACCGTAATGATGGTCCGTCCTTCTTCATTGAGCTCTTTCAGGAGTTCCATAATTCCGACGCTTGTTGCAGAGTCAAGATTTGGATCTGGCTCGTCGATTAGAATTGAGCCTGGGTTTTTAACCATGGCGCGTGCTATGGCAACCCTCTGCTGTTCACCCCGATTAAGGGACCCAGGAAGCATACCGGATTTGTAATAGAGGTAAACCTTCCTCAAAACTGAAAGCGCCATTTCCTTCTGTTCCTCCAGTGAATGCTCATTGGTAACGAAAGGAAGCATTACATTTTCAAGCACAGTAAGAAATGGAAGCAATTGAAATGAAGGAAACATAAAACCCAGGTTCTTATGCCTGAAATCGGCCAGGTGTTCCGTCTCCAGGGTATATATGTCAGTCCCGTCAACTATTATGCTTCCAGAAGTGGGGCGGTTCAGGCCTCCCAGCATTGTAAGGAGTGTACTTTTACCCGAAGACTCATCCCCTGTTATCATGCAAAAGTCGCCTTTTTCCAGGCTAAAAGATATTCCATCTATAGCTTTTACAAATCCGCTTTGTGTCGGATAGTACTTCTGCAAATCCTTTATTTCTATCTGGCTCATGTCCTTCCTCTTTCTTTTTATTTTTTACTGGCTCCTCCCCGGCAAAGGATATTATTCCTGCCAGAGAAAACTCATCCCAAATAGCCCCAATTTCCGGTAAACCCTACTATGGCCTTTGAGCAGATGAGAAGCTCCCAAAGGAGCAATTCTACCTTCATTATACGTCAGCCTCGCCAATTATGTTTCCAAATCCGCCGCAAAAATGACAGCGGATTAACCTAAACTCAGAAAAAGCTTAAACTTAAGGCCATAAAATAATATAAATCGGGGAAATTACAATGCGCCGGAAGAATTTATTTCAAAACGACTTAAGATTAAAGCGATTCATTATAAAGCGAGTGCTGCACCTTAAACCATAGGGGCAGCACCCGGAAAAAAGATAAATGCCAGAAAATATGCAGTAATACTTTCCGGCATTTCGGGCCATAAAGCATTCCCTTCCTGGCTTATTTGACCTTAAAGCCGTTTTTCTTCAGGTTGTCTTTTGCCTGCTTAAGGCTTACTTCCTCCAGCGTCATTTTGCAGAGAGGGCAGGTCCCAGGTTTATCGCTTAAAACGTTCCAGTCCATCTGATCCTGGTAAACTTTACCATCCTTGTTTTTGTCAACTGCCTTGAGGTCAATTACGCCTTTATAGGCTTTGGGCTGCTCTTTGCCATTATCTTTTTCCATATTCATGTGGCTATGCGCTGAGGTCTTTTGGTCCTTCTTTGAGCCTGCACCCTGAGCCATAACACTTCCGCTGTATGCAGCAACAATTAAAGCCAGGACTAAACAGAGCTCTACTAACTTTACTGATTTAAGTAACTTCCTCATTATTTCTCCATAGTTTTGTTTTTGTTATTTTTTCATTCAAGGTAAAATTTACCTCATATAAGTTCTTGTATTTTTAAGCTTTCACATTTTTTACATCTTCATATTAGGATCCATCTGGCCGGAATTGTTTCCCTTCCGGTTTTGCTGCCCCTTATTGTTATCCATGTTCATTCCCTCATGCTGGGCCCCGGTTGGGGCTCCTGACTGAAGCTGGCTTTCTGAGTCTATCAGGAATCCTCCCGTAGAAGCAACTTCCTCGCCTTCTTTAAGTCCGGAGACGATCTCGTATTTGTCGCCGAATTTACTACCGACCTCAACCGTGCGGCTCGTAAACATGCCATCCTGGGCTTTTACCCATACGATGTTTCTTTTTCCCGTAAAGAGAACGGCTCCGGAGGGAACAAGAAGCCCTGCGCCCTGGTTCCGGCTGAAGAGGGTCTGTCCGTACATCTGCGGTTTAAGGAGTCCGCCTTTGTTGGCAAATTCGCTTCTGACCTTGATTGTCCTTGAAGATGAATTCAGTACGGGGTAAATAAAAGTTACTTTGCCGACAAAAGTCCTGCCCGGGTAAGCCTGCAGAGTAAGCTCTGCCCTGCTTCCGGTTTTTATTGCCTCAAGGTCTTTTTCGTAGACTTCAGATATGCTCCAGAGTGTAGACATATCGGCAACGTCGTAAATAATCGCGCCTTCATTAACATACTGCCCTTCCTGGACTTTCTTATCGATGACCGTTCCGCTTGCAGGAGAGTAATAAGTCATTGTAAGCTTTATATCTTTCGAGTTCTCGAGATTTTTTATCTGCTGGTCCGTTACTCCAAAGAGTTCCAGTTTCTTTCTTGCAGACGACAAAAGCCTGTTTGTGTTTCCACTTCCCTGATAAAGGCCCGCAGGCTGATTATTGCCATTAAGGGCAATCAGGTACTCATTCTCAGCCTGAACGATGTCGGGGCTATAGATTTCGAACAAAGGCTGCCCCTTTCGGATATAGTCGCCGGTCATGTTTACAAAGAGTTTTTCAATTCTTCCGTTGAACTTTGCAGAGATATACTTTCTGTTCTGTTCGGCAAAGTCGAGATAGCTATAAGCGCTAACATCTTTCTGCAGGCTGCCTTTTTCAACTCTGACAGTTGATACATTTGCCAGAATGAGCTTGTTGCCGTGAATTGCAATCATAGCCTCCATGTCATTGACGTTAGTCTGCTTATTATCTGCGGCATCGTCAATTGTTTTCTTTACCAGTTCCATATTGCAGATCGGGCAGACACCGGGCTTGTCTGAAACCACCTGGGGGTGCATGGTGCAGGTATAATATTCCTTTTTACCCGACTTCTTTGCTTCGAGCGAATGTTCATGCCCATCTTCACTTCCCGAGGATTTTGCGCACCCGGCCATTACAAAGGCAGCTACTAATAAGGGTATGAGCAATAACTTTAAGACTTTCATTTTCTTTCCTTTTATAAATTCTTTTGCTTTCATGATTATTCCCGTAATATTTTCTACTAAAGAGTATATAAAACTTAAACTGTTTGTCATTTAACCGGTCCGCCCACCATCATTTCAATTTCCGCTAAAGACATCTGCAAGTCGGCCTGCGCCATGTAATAGTTCATCTGCTGCATCAGGAGCATCCTGTAGGTATCGATAATAGTGGCAACGCTTGTCTGGTTGCTCTGATATGCCGTCAGCTGGGCCTGTGCCGCCTGCTCGTAGAGGGGGATTACATTGCCTGAATAGAGTTTCAGGAGGTCTTCGGCCGTTTTATATTTTGTTACTGATGCTTTAAGCTGTGCCGTCATGTCGCGCTGCATGTCACTTTTTTCATATTCAATTCCCTTTATTCCGGCATAAAGCTCCTCTTCTCTTGCCTGAAACTTGCCTTTGCTCCATGGGGCAAAAGGCAGAGTAATTGAAGCCATCAGAGAATACATATATTCAGTCTTGGGCTCTTCCATTCCCATGGAAAGCATTGAAAGGTCGGTCTTGGAAGTAAGGATCATACCCTGTGGCTGGCGCATTACCATAGCCTGAAGCATGAGGTCAGGAATCCTGTCTTTCTGATTGGCTGTAATCATTGCCTTATTCATCTCAACCATGTTGCTCATCTGTTTAAGTGAAGGGTTAAGATTGGCAAGCATATCTTCAAGTTCTGCCTGAGTAAGAGCAAGTGTATCGTTCGGAATTTCTTTTGCAATCTTTATATCCCCGGATGACAGGTCGCGCCCCAGGAGCTGATTGAGCTTATAGGTTCCGCTTTCAAATTCCCTTTGAAGTGTTACAAGCTGCGTCTGGCTGGAAGCAATTTCTCCTTTAAGTGTCAGTATGTCGGCCTGGCTTGCGCGGTTTACGGAGTAATTTGTAGTCAGATAGTTTATCAGATTATTATAAAGATCTATGTTTCTTTTCTGTACTTCTATTTTTCTTTCATTCATCCACAGGCCGTAATAAGCCATCTTTACCTGCCCTATAAGGTTGACCTTATAAACTTTGTAATTATCCCCCTGAACCACGGCATTTTTCCTTTCACTTTCGGTCATCGCACTGATCTTGCCTCCAAGCATAAACATCTGTGAGAGTGAGACTTCATTGGACAGGGCGTCGTTAACAATATTATATTTGCCAAAGGGGATCTCTGAGAACTGGATTCCGAGCGTCGGTGCCTGCGCGGAGTTAAAAGATTCCGCCCTGAATTCAGCCGAACGGGTTTTGGCTTCAAAAGACTTAAGCCTGGGGTTATTTTTGATTGCCTCGTTGACAAGGGAATCAACCGACTGCGCCCAGGCAACAGGCGGCATAAATGTGAACACCATTAGCAGAAGCGCTAAAACCCTCGATATATTTACAGTTTTTTTCATTTTAATGTTATGTTTTCTGCATTCTGTTTGGGAAATCATGCCTGAGAATAAATCAGGCAGAACATAATTCATAATCTTTAATTCATAATTCATCTTTTTTAGTCCCCCTCCCTCATCCAGTCGGCCATTTTTGATACTTCGAGCTTACCCTTCTTTAAGGCGCGCTCTTTCATTATGGCAAAGAGTATAGGGGTTACAACAAGTACGTGCATGGCACTGGTCAGAAGTCCGCCAATCATAGGAGCTGTCAGAGGTTTCATAACGTCGCTTCCTGTTCCGGTAGACCACATGACGGGTATAAGTCCCACCATTGCAGTTGCCACCGTCATCACCTTGGGCCTCAGCCTTAAAACAGAGCCTTCAACGGTTGCCTCATAGATATCCTGTTTTGTAATTTCTCCCCTTTCACCCCTGTGGTAAGCCCTCAGGCGCCTATCGAGTGCCTCATGGAGGTAGACCACCATGACGACGCCGGTCTCAACGGCAATGCCGTAGAGTGCAATGAATCCGACCCAGACTGCAACCGAGAAGTTATAACCCAGGGCGTAAACCATGTACATGCCGCCGATGAGTGCAAAAGGCACCGAGAGCATTACGACGCCTGCTTCCTTATAGTCCTTCAAAGTAAAGTAAAGGAGGACAAATATTAAGAGAAACACTACGGGCATTATTACAGTAATTGTTCTCTGCGCCCTTACCTTACTCTCATACTGTCCGCTCCAAGTATACGAGTAGCCCGAAGGAAGATGCAGTTTTTCGGAAATAACCTTCTTAGCATCCACCATTACGCTTCCCATATCGCGCCCCCGGGTATTCATAAATACAATTGACCTGAGCATTCCGTTTTCGCTGGAGATCATTGGTGGACCGGTAAGCACTTTAACGTCAGCTATTTCAGAAAGCGGGAGATAAACTGTGGAGCCCGCTGAAGGTGCCGTAAGTGAATTATCTTCAGATGAAGAGCCCGGTGTAACTGAAGCAGTCCGAACGGTTCTTGAGCCGCTGCCTAAGCCCATTGAAGACATGCCGGAGGACTGTGAAGCTCCCATTGAACTTCCGCCACCCATTGCACCGCCGGAAGAAGCCGCTGGTGCACCTCCCATGGTAGAGGTGGAAACCGGTACGATCAGATTTTTCAAGTCCTCAATATTGTTCCTGAAGTCCCTTTCATATCGCATGCGTATGGGAAATCTCATTCTGCCTTCAAGCACGATTCCCAGGTTCTGTCCGCCTATCGCTGTTTCAATAATGTCCTGCAGGTCGCGTATGTTTACGCCGTAGCGCGCTGCAACATCACGCTTGACCTGAATATCCATATAATATCCGTTCTGCACCCTGTCTGCCACGACGTCGGCTGCACCGGGAACGTCTTTAAGTATCTGTTCGGCCTTAATTGCGTAAGCCTCAAGCGTATCCAGGTTTGGCCCGAATATCTTAAAGCCTATATCCGTCCTGACGCCTGTAGCAAGCATGTTGATGCGGTTAATGATGGGCTGTGTCCAACCGTTACGCACGCCCGGGATCTGGAGCTTGCTGTCGAGCTCGCTAATGATATCTTTCTTTGTCACCCCCGGTCTCCATTCGCTCTTGGGCTTAAGGAGAATGATGGTTTCAATCATGCTTAAAGGTGCGTTATCCGTCGCAGTTTCGGCACGCCCGGCCTTACCCAGGACGTGGTGGACCTCAGGCACAGTCTTAATGATTTTATCCTGTTCCTGCAGGATCCTGTTCACCTCGGTAATCGAGGCGTTCGGAAGAGTTACAGGCATATAAAGTATTGAACCTTCATCCAATGGCGGCATGAACTCGCTTCCCGTGTTCATGACCATAGGGATTGTTACAAGAAGCGCCAGAACGTTTATTCCAATTGTAAGCTTCCTGTGCTCCAGAACCCAGTGTATCACTGGTCTGTAGAGTTTAATAAAGAAATTAGTAGTGGGGTTTTTATCCTCGGGGCGGAATTTGCCTCTCATGAGCATTGTCATCAGTACCGGGATAAGCGTAACTACAACGATTGCGCTTCCAGCCATGGCAAATGTTTTGGTAAATGCCAGGGGCTTGAACATTTTACCTTCCTGTCCCGTAAGCATAAAGACCGGCAGGAACGATACCAGTATTATGAGCTCACTGAAGAAAATTGCGCGTCCCACCTGCTTAGCCGACATGATGGAAATATCCATGTATTCCTGCTTTGTCAGGTGCCCTTTTGTCTCCAGCGCTCGGGCAAGGTTGCGGTACGCGTTTTCGACCAGCACAATGGACGAGTCTACTATCACTCCTACTGCCAGCACTATTCCGCCCAGGCTCATTACGTTTGATGTTATGCCGAAGGCGTACATCAGTATGAATGCTATCAGGACCGAGATCGGGAGCTCAATTAAAATTCTGACGATGCTTCTGAAGTGAAGGAGGAATATGGCTACCATTATGGCAACCGTAATTGAGGCTTCAACAAGCGCGCGTTCAAGGGTCCCTACCGCCTCGCGTATGAGCGTGCTCCTGTCGTAGGAAGGCACAATATCAACTCCAGAAGGAAGCCCCGGTTTAATTTCTTCAATTTTTGCCTTTATCCTGTCTATGACGTTCTTTGCGTTTTCGCCGTTTCTCATCACAACAATGCCGCCAACGGTCTGCCCTTCCCCGTTTTTATCCAGTGAGCCGCGCCTAATGTCGCCTCCAATCTGGACGTTTGCAACGTTACTTATAAGGACCGGAACGCCGTTAGTTTCATTGCGGACAACCGTATTTTCGACGTCTTCCTTGTTTTTAATATAGCCCTGGCCGCGTACAAAGTACTCGGCGTCGTTTCTTTCAACTATGTTTCCGCCTACTTCATTGTTCGTCCTCTGTATGGCGTTTACGACGTCGGAAACCGTGAGGTTGTAAGCCCTTAGCTTCATCGGGTCTACATCCACCTGGTACTGCTTTACAAAGCCGCCGATTGAGGCCACTTCGGCTACACCGTCTACTGCGGCAAGCTTATACCTTACATACCAGTCCTGAATGGACCTTAATGAGCCAAGGTCGTAGCCTTTACCTTCAACAGTATACCAGAAAACGTGTCCGACACCAGTTCCATCGGGGCCAAGAGACGGAACAACGCCCTGCGGAAGCTGTGCCTGAACGGTGTTTAAGCGCTCCAGGACTCTTGTCCTGGCAAAGTATGTGTCGACGTTATCATCAAATATTACAAATACGAAAGACATGCCGAACATTGAATTTGCCCTGACGGCCTTTACGCCCGGCAGTCCCTGAAGTCCGGTGGTGATTGGGAAAGTCACCTGGTCTTCAATAATTTCAGGTGATCGACCCATCCATTCTGTATAGATGATTACCTGATTTTCCGACAAGTCGGGAATTGCATCAACAGGCAGGTTAACCACGCTATAAATACCGAATCCTATTACGATCAGGTATATAAGAATTACGATGAACCTGTTCTTTGCACTCCACTCAATTAGTTTTTCGATCATTAGCTGACTCCTGCCCCAGGCACTTCTTGAGCTATATTAGCGTGCCAGGGATTTATTTTCGTTAATTTCCCACTGATTTGATTTTACTTAAAGGTTTTAAGCCCTGTGTCCCATTCCTCAGGACTAAAAGGCTTCCCGCCCTCAGGTTTATTATTATGGCTAAAGTGACTTCTGACCATGTATGCAAAGCCTGCAATAAAGAGGCTGACAATAAAGGCATAACCGAGAATAAAAATTATTTGCACAAGCATATAAAACTCATGTTTGATTTTTGATGCTGTAAGTGCAAGTAGCGTGCCACTGGGGAAACGTCGTTTTTGAAGGGAAATAAAGGGACAAACTCAAAAAACCCTTAAATTATTTAAGGCTGGTTTTTAAATAATTTAAGGGTGTTAAAAAATTTAAGTAACCAGATGCTGCTGATTGCGGCATCCTAGTCACGGGTAATCTTGTACTGGTCTATTTTGGAATATAATGTGGGAACGGATATCTGCAGTATTTCAGCGGTCTTCTGCTTGTTCCAGTTATTGGCGCTTAAAACGCGTTTAATGTGGATTTTTTCCACTTCCGACAGGCTCAGACTCTCGCTATAAGCGTCCTGGGGAGTGCTGTCGGATTTTCCAATCATCACATTTTCCCTCAAAAGGACGTCTCCCTGTGTTAAAACTACGGCCTGCATGAGTGTATTTTCAAGCTCACGTACGTTGCCGGTCCACTCATGACGCTTCAAAATTTCCATAACCTCTTCGGTCACCTTGTTCACGTTCTTATGCAGCTCGGCGTTGATTTTTCCCAGGAAATGGTTCACAAGAAGAGGGATGTCTTCAACCCTTTTCCTGAGGGGAGGCATTTCAATGTCGACTACTTTCAGCCTGTAGTAAAGGTCTTCGCGGAACCTGCCTTCATTTACCAGCATAGTGAGGTCCTTGTTTGTAGCCGCAACGATGCGGGCTTTCATGGGGATGGAGACCTCGCCGCCGACCCTTTCGAACTCTCTTTCCTGCAGCACCCTTAATAGTTTTACCTGAAGCTGTGGTGAGACCTCGGAAATTTCGTCCAGGAATATAGTACCTTCGCCTGCAAGCTCAAACTTCCCTTTTTTATCCCTTACGGCACCCGTAAAAGAGCCCTTTACGTGCCCGAAGAGCTCGCTTTCAAGGAGCGACTCCGAAAGCGCGGTGCAGTTTACGGCTACAAAAGGATAGCCTTTCGTTATTCCCATGTAATGTATGCTCCTGGCAACAAGCTCTTTACCAGTGCCGCTTTCGCCGCTGATGAGTACGGTTACCTTGCTGGAGGAAACCTGCCCGATCTTCTTATAGACCTCTTTCATTTCGGGAGTTTTCCCGACGATATTGTTTTCAAGGTTATATTCGGAAGATTCAATCGTAAGAAAAGATGAAAGCTGTTCACTAAGTTTTTTATTCTCAAGGGCCCTTTTTACGGCTACTTTAAGGCGTTCAATTTCAAGAGGTTTTTCGATATAATCATATGCCCCTTTCTGCATAGCCAGAACCGTGGACTGCATGTCGTCGTGGGCCGTTATTAAGATCACCTGCACCTGATCGTCCATGGCTTTAACTTTATCGAGCACTTCAAGGCCGTTTAAGCCCGGCATCCTTATATCCGAAATCACAAGGTCAACCTGCTCTTTTTCAGCCATTTCAAGGCCCGAAGTGCCGTCCGGAGCCGAAAGCGCCTCATAGCCCTGTTTTTTCAGGTAGTTAGCTATTGTTTTCCTGATGGATTCATCATCGTCAATTACAAGAATTCTTTCCATATTATTTATAATTCCCCATGGGTAATAAAATTTCAAAAGTTGTCTCTCCCGCCTCAGCATTGACCAGACTGATCGTTCCGCCATGCTGCTCAATTATTTTCCGGGAGATAGATAATCCAAGTCCCGTTCCGGAGGCTTTTGTCGTCATAAAAGGATCAAACACCTTCTCAGGCGAGGCGATTCCGATACCCGTGTCCTTAACGTGAATGCAGAGAAATCTGTCTGCAGCTTTCGAAGAGATTAAAATCTCCCCTCGTGAAGTCATGGCTTCAAGCGAATTTTCAATTAAATTTATGAATACCTGCCTCAGCTTTTCCTCATCTGCGCTGATTTCACAGTCCTGAACCCCATTTATGAACCTGATTTGTCTTTCCTCCAGCCTTGCCTGGAACTGTTTCCTGACATTTTCCATGAGCTCCTTGAGATTCAGCACCGAACAGTTAAGCTCCGGCTGACGGGACAGCTGAAGAACCTCTTTCACGAGGTTGTTCAGCCTTTTTATCTCCTTTTGTATTATCTGGAAAGAGTCCTCATCCTCCTTACTTAATTTCAGGCTTTCAGACAATATATCGGCATTCATTTTTATTGACGTAAGCGGCGTTTTTATCTCATGAGCCAGTATAGCCGACATTTTACCCAGAGCTGCCAGCTTTTCTGCCTGAAGAAGCTTTGATTCGAGCATCTTTCTTTCGGTGATGTCAACCTCAACAAACATGTGCCCGGCATATTTTACTTCATCAAAATATACCGGGGAAATTGTAACAAGCAGGTCTTTTCTCACTCCCGTGGGATCCGGATATTCAATTTCACATTCATAGTTTCCCCGGTTTTTAAGGGCTGTAGTAACGCCTATAAGACCGTTACTTTTACAATTACTGAACTGAAGGGCTAAAATATTCTGATTCAGGACCTCGGAGGCTTCCCTGCCTAAAAGCCTGAAGAATGTCTTATTGGCTTCAAGAATTCTTGCATCCTTATCCACTACGGCAATTGAAGCCTGCGATTTTTCAAACGCGTTAAGAAGCAGCGTAATTCTTTGCTCCTTGCTCCTTAGTTCCTCTGAATTCTGGAGCAGTGTCTGTGCCATTTCGTTAAATGCCTCGGCTACCTCTCCGAGTTCATCATTCGAATTTATGGAAACCTTCGTATTAAAATCCCCCTGCTTAATTTCAAGGGCCTTGTTTTTCAGCTCCTTCAAGGGATAAGAAATTATAATGTTAATCAGTATTGCCATGCTGATGCTTACTATCAAGCCGCCCATTACGCTTATGGCAAAATACCCCAGCCAGGCCTCGTTACTGACACCGATTATTGCACGGCCCAAAGGCACCTGAATGAGCATGATGATGATAGGTACAAGAATTAGTGCAATCAGCATTACTTTCCTGTTGATGCTGAACTCACGCACGCGGTCAAGAGCCTTCGGGAACATGTTGAATTTCCCTACCGCGACCGATGTAAACATGATCACTCCAACCAGGAAGGCCAGGGGACTGGCTTCAATGAGGTAATAAAAGCCCAGAGTCCATGGGATGAACATACCAAATATAAATGAGGTAAGATTTGTTATCGTAAGCCCCAGAAGGAATGTTATGATCTGCATCCTGAGCTGTCTTGAGGTTTCACTTTTATACCTTCTGATCAGTATAAAGGCGGAAAATGCCAGCAAAAAGAGGTACCAGACAAGATAAACCGGGTATAGAGCCGTAAACTGGGGCTCAAAATGATAGTGATGGGCATGCGATTCCTTGACCAGGAGGCCTCCCCACAGAAGCGCCAGTACAACGACAGAGGGCAGGAGAATTATTGAAGCCTTAACAAAGCCGGTCTTTCTTTCCCTTGGAAAGTTCCAGGCAAAAAACGTCAGGCTCATGTTTATCAGAAGAAGAAAGGAATGGCATGACCTGTCCAGTATGGTTACGTCTCCCATTGTCATTACAAGGAAGTGGATTCCGTGGGAAATTATGTATCCCACCACCAATACCAGAGTCAAAAGAAAAAGTCTGCTGCTTTTATTGCCTTTATCCCTTGAATAGATAATTACGCTCAGGCCTATTGCACCAAGTATGGTTGATATTAAAAAGATCAGATCAGTTATGTCGGGTTTCATATTGCTCTTTTATGAAGGTATGCACTTTACTCTTTGTTTTTTAAGTTTAAAAAATCAGTTTAATATATGACAAAGTTTACTTTTGTTCAATTCCGCCCTTTTATTAAGTCCCCTGTTACTAAGTCCATGGAAGTGTTTATTCCATAAACAGAAAAAATGTGGTGATAATTCCCCAATTTTTACGCGTCTTCACCGGTAAAATCAGTAGAAGGAACGGGTGCTTCATCTTCTATGCTGCTTTTTTACCTTGAAGGAACGGGCATTTAATTGAATACTATATTATACATAAAATAAAAAGGGAGTTCTTAAAATGAAACAAAATGACACTCTGGTTCAGTCACTCTTAGACTGCGCGCGCACCTGCGATATGTGTGCCGAGGCCTGTCTGAATGAACAGGACGTCAAGATGCTATCAAAGTGCATAAAGCTCGATATGGACTGTGCCGACATATGCTATGAAGGAGCAAGGCTCATACAGAGAAACTCTGAAATTGCACAGCAGTTTATAGCCGTATGCGAAAAAATCTGCACCATGTGCGGCGATGAATGCCAGAAACATACTCATATGAAGCACTGCCAGCAGTGTGCCGAAGCCTGCAGGAAATGTGCCGAGGAATGCAGGAACTATCATACGGCAAGCGTCACTGACCGCGAGATGATGTAAGAAGTGCGTTATCTTCAGTCTGCCGGCTGATGCTCAGGTATTTTTACAGTACAGCTTCTTCACCAGCCGGTATATTCAGCTGAATTTGAAGACAATCCGGAATTTCCAATAAAACGAACAGGAATTATGGATAATCCACCCCAAAACCGTTCACACTCAGGTCACGAGGAACACAGCCACCATAAAATGCCTGACAGGGATCATAACCGCCACAATATGAGGCAAGAACACTCCCATATGGAAATGGGGCTTTCCAAAACTCATGCGGAACACGCCGGACGCCAGGGGCATGAAGGAATGATTGAAGATTTTAAGCGTAGGTTTTGGGTTTCTTTGCTCCTTACAATTCCGGTTTTAATTCTCTCGCCGATGATACAGCTCTTCTTAGGACTGGACAATTCTCTCAGGTTCAGGGGAGATATTCTGGTTTTATTTGCCCTTTCAAGCATAATTTATTTCTACGGGGGTTTCCCTTTCTTAAAAGGGATATACGAGGAACTGCGCCTTAAGAAAAAGCCCGGTATGATGACACTAATTGCCATAGCAATTACCACGGCTTACATCTATAGCAGCATTGTTGCCTTCGGTCTAAGAGGTGAAATATTCTTCTGGGAACTGGCAACTTTATTAGACATTATGCTCATTGGCCACTGGATTGAAATGCGTTCTGTTATGAGCGCTTCACGCGCACTGGAAGAGCTGGCAAAGCTTTTGCCCTCAACGGCTCACAGAGTAATGGATGACGGCACACTTAGGGATATCGAACTCGAAGAGCTTAAAGTAAACGACAAAATTCTGATCAAGCCCGGGGAAAAAGTCCCTGCCGACGGGGACATCCTTGAAGGCAGGACATTCATAAACGAATCCATGCTTACGGGTGAGTCAAAACCTGTCTCCAAACAGCCTGGCGGTGAAGTAATTGGAGGCTCCCTTAATGGCGAAGGTTCCGTGACCGTAAGGATAAAAAGGCTGGGAAAAGACTCCTTCCTTTCTCAGGTAATAGGGCTGGTTGAGGAGGCACAAAAAAGCAAATCAAGGACACAGAACCTGGCCGACCGGGCGGCCTTTTTATTGACCGTTGTGGCCATTGCGGGAGGCATAATTACATTCTTCCTCTGGAATCTTCTTTCATCCTACGATACCGCCTTTGCACTTGAAAGGACGGTTACCGTTATGGTTATTGCATGCCCTCACGCACTGGGACTTGCAGTTCCCCTCGTAGTTGCAGTCTCAACTAGCATCGCTGCTGGCAACGGTTTTTTGATCAGGGACAGAACTGCATTCGAGAAGGCCAGAAACGTAACGGCCATTGTTTTTGATAAAACAGGCACACTGACCGAAGGGAATTTCGGCGTAACGGACATAGTTAATTTTTCCGGCGATCTTAATGATGAGGATATCCTTAAGTACGCAGCTTCTGTTGAAGCAAATTCACAGCATCCGATTGCAAAAGGCATTGTAGGCTCTGCAAAAGAAACCTTTAAGGTGGAAAACTTTAATTCAATTACGGGGAAAGGCATTGAAGGATCTGTCAGCGGAAGAACTATAAAAGTCGTAAGCCCCGGATACCTTGCAGAAAGCAGCATAGCATATGATACGGACAAAATCAGCAAAATTCAGGCCCAGGGGAAAACGGTTGTATTTGTTTTAATAGACAACCATCCCGCAGGCGCCATAGCACTTGGCGACAGAGTAAGAAATGAATCCATTGAAGCCGTAAAAAAGCTCAAAGACGTGGGAATAAAAGTCTATATGCTGACAGGAGACAATACTCAGACGGCAAAGTTTGTTTCAGACGAGCTCGGCCTTGACGACTTTATCGCTGAGGTTCTTCCAAGTGAAAAATCGGGTAAGATTAAAGAAATCCAGAACGAGGGCTTTACAGTTGCTATGACGGGTGACGGAGTCAACGATGCCCCTGCCCTTGCACAGGCAGACGTAGGTATTGCCATAGGTGCCGGAAGCGATGTGGCTGTTGAAACAGCAGACGTAATTCTCATTAAGAATAACCCGAATGACGTTGCAGCAGTAATTGAACTATCGAGGTCGACATATAAAAAGATGATACAAAATCTCTGGTGGGCAGCAGGATACAATATAATTGCCATTCCTCTTGCAGCAGGGGTACTCTACAAACTGGGAATTCTCTTAAGCCCGGCGCTTGGTGCGGTACTGATGTCGGCCAGCACAGTCATTGTTGCGATAAACGCCAGGCTGTTAAAAATAAACAGGAATTAATGACGGTAATCGAATAAATTATGTGGAGAGGAGGGATGAGAAAAGTAATACCTTGTGCTTTGATGTTACTCCTGTTTTTTCTGACTCTTGCTTCAGTTCTGCCGCAGGAGCATAAGCCCCATATGGGAAGAGATTCCGTAATGCAGATGGGGAAAGATACAGTCATGAAGATGGACCATGATATGGATATGAGAATGCACAAGACTGCGGGTTCTATGGAAGGCAGCCCTGAGCCCTTCCAGCCGGCTTCAGGCACAAGCTGGCTTCCGAAGTCTTCACCCTCATTCGGATACATGAGCCAAGTGGCAGGCTGGATGCTCATGTTCCACGGCAACATTTTCTTAAGATACAATTCTCAGGATGTAACAAATAAAGGAAGCCGCGGTGCCTCAAAGTATGATGCACCGGACTGGTTTATGGCAATGACGGAAAGAAGCCTGGGAAAAGGCAACAAGCTAAAGTTTTCCTTAATGATGTCTCTGGATCCCCTTCTTGTCGGGGGAAATGGATATCCGCTTTTATTCCAATCGGGCGAAACTTATGAAGACAGGCCCTTAGTGGACAGGCAGCACCCGCATGACTTTTTCAGTGAGCTGTCAGCTGAATACACTTATAGCTTTAGCCGCCACTTTGCACTGAATGCATACCTTGCTTATCCGGGGGAACCTGCAATAGGTCCTGTTGCCTTCATGCACCGCCCTTCCGCGCAAAATGATCCCGACTCCCCCATAGGTCATCACTGGCAGGATGCAACACACATCACATTCGGAGTAGCAACTCTGGGCCTCAGACTCTTTAGTCTAAAGATAGAGGGATCGGTCTTCTCAGGGCGTGAACCTAATGAAAACAGGTATAACTTCGATAAACCTGAGTTTGACTCATATTCTGGCAGGATTTCCTTCAATCCCACGGATGACTTCTCTTTTCAGACTTCATACGCATTCATTAAAGGACCTGAAAGCCTGCACCCGGAAGAAAACATCCACAGGACAACGGCTTCAGTTTTACACAGCACAAAACTTTTAAGCGGAGGCTTCATTAATTCTGCCATAATCTGGGGATTTAATTACCTGGGCTCCGATGATAAAGAACATTCAGTAACGCTGGAATCAGATCTGGATATTAAAAAGTTTGCTTTTTACGGAAGATATGAATGGATAGAAAAATCGGCCGAAGAGCTTGAGCTCCTTAACTTTGAGTCAAAGAGATTATTTCCGGTAAATGCCGTAACACTTGGCGTCAACTATTTACTGCTGCAGTTTGAAAAGACCGGCATAAGATTTGGCATTCAGGGCAGCCTGTTTACTACAGTCAGAGCGCTTGAGTACCTGTATGGCAAAAGTCCCCTGTCTTTAGAAGTATACTTTAGGGCTGCACCAGGAATAATGAATATGTAAACTCAAGGTGCAAATATGTAATTTTCCTGAGATGCGCGTCACTAAAGTGCATTTCTTTTGAGAATTTTTTTATTTATTATTAATTAGGTTTACAAATAGCTAAAAACAATTTCTCTCGTGGAGAAATGGGAAAAATACCGCAAAACGCTGTTTTAACGGCTCTTCTTTTTTCAGGTCAAAATTCAGGAACAGGATTCAATCTCCAATCCGGCTCAGCTCCATCCGTACAAGAACAACATTTTTGTAAAATTCCAGGCGGTGGAACATCTGGGGGTGCTAATATATTAAAGGAGGTTTTATGTTTACTCAGGATGAAAGCAGCTACTTAAGAGGCTTGGTAGTCCTGGCTGCTGTCGACCGTGAAATAACGGAAAGTGAAAGAAAGTTCATAATGGATATCGGTAAAAAACTCGGTTTTGAGAAAAGGTACTGTGCAGAATCAATTGAGGGCGTGCTTGGTAACGAGTATATAGATCAGACAATACCCGTCTTCAGTAATACGAATATTGCCGAAAAATTCCTGCGGGACTGCTACAGGTTGGCGCTGATTGATAACAAGCTGAATTTTAAGGAGGCATCCTGGATTAACGTTGTAGCAATCAACAACAACATACTTCACGTGGAATTTCTTGAGGACAGTTAGAGACTTCTTCTTAGCGCGTTCCTGCACGAGGGATTTCTGTTTCCTAGAGCACTTTCCCTTTTTCCAGTTCCAGTGTCAAAAGTAAAAACGAACCTAGAGCTTCAAGGCTGGCGCTCTTCTGAAGTTCATCTATTTTGTACCTAAAGCTTCCGACGCCAGAAAAAGGCTCTCCCGCAGCATCTCTAATGGTGAAGGATTGCTGAGAGTCCTTGGGAACACTTTCCTTAGCTGCGTCAAAATTATTCACTACGCCATAGAAAATTTCTTTTGCAAATTTCAGGTACTTTTGATCCAGATATCCCCTATTTGCTCCCTTTGCAAAGGCATAAGCCAGCATACAGCTTGCCGTAAATTCATGAGGGTTGTCTTTTCCTCCTGCCTTATCTGCCAGGCGATACCAGAGGTGGCAATTTCTATCCCGCACTTTCATCATGGCTTCTGAAAGCTTCCTGAGGCTTCGGATCAGCTCACACCTCTTTGTATGATTCTTCGGGAAATAGTCCAGCACATCAGCTACAGCCATTGCATAAGATCCCATTATGCGGGTAAAATAATTCAGTGAGTTCCCTGCCTTAGTATCAGACAACCTCTCATTCAGGCTTTTATCCCAGGCATCTGATAAAAGTCCGGTCTCTTCATTACGAGTCTTTTTTTCCATGAGAAGGATCTGTTGGGCTATATCCCCAAAATTTCTTCTTTCACGGAAAATTTTAGAATACTGCGTGAAGAAAGGCTCGGCCATATAAAGGCCTTCAAGACGCATCTGAAAAGGGCAGGCTTCAGAAGAGGTGCTGTTGCTTATTATTCCCGGCTGATTTTTCAGCTGCTTTCTCAGTGTGTCTGCCGCTGATTTGTACTTTTTATCCCCGGTTAGAGTGTAAAGAAATAAAAGCTGCCTTCCGGTGTTTATATTCTCAACATTAAAATCGCAATAATTGTACGTCCTGATCGAACCGTCACCACCGATGAACATGTCGATATTGGACTTTATATATCTTAAGTACCTGGGCTTACGGGTACTAAGCCACAACTGCTGCAGCCCTTCAAGAAATACACCCTGGGCGTATGTCCACTTCCCGTTATAGCCCCCCTCATAAATCTCATCGGCAGGATGACTCGTTATGAATTGGTCTGCAACCCTTACGGACCACTTCCGGTGAGCCCCTTTCGTCCTTAAAGCAAATTCAACCGAACTTTTGCTTTGCCTTCCAGTGTTCCTTATTCCGGTAATTTGGGTAGCTCCCCGTGTACCGGAGTGCAAGGAAATGAAGAGTGCAGTAAATAACAGAAAACAGAAGAATCTTGCTTTCAATAAAACACCTTGCGGAATTAGTTAAAGATGAATATGACCAGTGTACACATTTTATCTTTTGCAAGAGAGGCTATGGCAGCTTCCAAATACATATTATCATGAATGCTTCACAAATATATGCCGCTAAAGCTTCTTTCGCCACTTTATTTCTTCAAAAAGGCAGAGGTAGAGGTAAAAAGAAGGAAATTTAAAAACACTCTCTTGAACCTAAGGCAGTTCAAGTAAGAAAGCCGCCTCTTAAGGCGGCTTTCAATGTTCTCTAAGAGCAGTTGTTTTCCTCGCTACTTTTGCAGGATCATTTTACCCGTCAGCTGCTTTCCGCCGGAACGGATTGTATAGATGTAAATTCCTGAACTTACATTTTCATTTCTCTCATTCCGCCCGTTCCAGGAAACGCGGTTTTTCCCCTGCTGCATCTCCTTATTTAACAGCGTTGCTACTTTCCGCCCCAGCATGTCGTAAACGAAAGCTTCCACCTTCTGCCTTGCAGGAATCATGAATTCAATTGTTGTTGCAGAGTTAAACGGGTTTGGATAACTTCCTTTCAGCTCAAAAGTCCTTACGCTCTGAACCCCCTCTTTTACGCTTACTGTAGTTGTATCTTCAACGAACCCTATTTTTGCGAGCATCGGCGAAATCTCACTGTTTGCCATGAAGTTTTTCCACAGGAGCTCCGACCTGTAGTTTTCAATCATGACCACTATCGGGCCCTGGTCAATTGCCAAATAATTGTTGTCGAACCAGTTCTTCTGGACGTTGAAGGCGTCCTTAAAGCCGTAAGGCCCGTATAGTTTCGCGCCGTAGGTGTGGTAGAAATTCTTCAGCGCTGCAATTGACTCATTCGGAGTATAAGGCATTGAAGAAAGCGCTGCCGTCGGGGCAATTGTACCGTTATCCACCTGTACAGGCTGGTGGGCCGCATAGCCAGTTTCAGGGTCGTCACTGGCCGTAAGTCCCCAGGTATTCTCATTGTAGCCCGTAAACTTTTTCGGGTTATCAATACAGTATGCCCTGTTAATTAAAGTGGCATTCCTGTTATTAATGAAATAGTTTGCATACTTATCCTTTTTTCCCCTGGGGTCAAAACCGAGATAAGAATAGTGAGCAAAGAACAATGGCCCGAAGTAATCCCAGCCCACATATAAGGGATATCCGTAATAGCTTTTCCCGTTTTTGTAGCTGCTGCCGCTGGCCCAGCCATTTTCATAATCCGATGCCGGAATGGAATGTGTCGGCGATGCTATGGCAAGCAGGTATGTAATCATTGTTTCATTCCAGCCCTGCAGGGCCATATTTATCTGCCAGGCGTAGTTTGGCGACCAGTGCCAGAAAAGAAGAGTGCTTGATGCATCCTTCAGGTACCAGTTCCACTCTACTCCTTCCCACAGGGCCGTACTCAACACCCTTATAATGTCTTCATCGGTTGTATTTTTATTGAAATACTGCCTTGCAGCCAGGAGCCCCTGCATCAAAAACGCCGTTTCCACCAGGTCACCCCCGTTATCGTACTGGCTGAATGGAATTACCTTTCCAGTCGAGCCGTCCATCCAGTGCGGTAAAGCCCCGTGGAATTTATCTGCCAGGGTCAGGAAGTTCAGTATTCTCTTCATTCTTGAGATGCCCTGTTCACGTGTTATAAAGCCCCTTTCAATTCCCGTAAGAATAGCCATTATGCCCATGCCGCTTCCGCCCGTAGTCACAGTATTGGCAGAGCCCGTACGCTCCCTTGCCATACCGCTTGAAGGATGTGCATAATCCCAGAAATAACGGAAAGTCGACTCCTCGACCATTGAAAGCATTTCATCGTCATTCAAGGCTTTAGTTGTTGCCGAAACCTGTCCGGAGGAGCCGGATTCGTTTCCGCGTGCGTCATAGGCCGAAACCTTGTAAGTAGCCGTCATGCCGGGCGCCCCGACGAAATCGGTAAAAACGTGGTCATCCCTGGAGGCCGTACCCAAAAGCTTAAAGCTATTTCCATCCTGTTTATAGATGTAATAGCCTGCAAGATCACTTTCCTGGTTAGGAGACCACAGGAGGTCTATATGGCTGTCAAAGCCCTTTGCTATTACTCCTGAAGGAGTGTTTGGAGGAAGCGTATCGCTTGCCGAGCCCGAGGTACTCATCCGGATCTCATCTATGTACAAAAAGTGCTCGTTCAGATCCGCTTTATCCTGCCCGAAGAAAATGGTTTTAATAATGGTCAGGTCCGCCCCCTGAGATCCGGGTGTAAAGAGTGAAAGAGGGATTTGTATTTTTACCCACTTGCCTGCCGGCAGTCCGTCTCCAATTGAAGAAAGCATCACGCGGGAGCTTTTTTTATTAGTATTGTCTTCCATATAAAGCAGCGGCAGGTCACTTTTAGCAATTGAGTCCTTGGCAAAAACCCAGAAGCTAAGAGAGTCCTTTTTTGTTATATCTTGCACCGGCCAGGGTGTACCCATCTGCGCTACGGCAATTCCCCAGTCGCCGCCAGCTTTGGATTTCCAGTGAAGTCTTAGGCTGTTTGTGCCGGAAAAGTGGTGTGCCGTATCGACAGGAAACTTCTCCCCTGCTCTTTCCAGAGTGCTGCCTCCGTTTACATAGCCCCAGCTCCAGTCGTAGAATACCTTATCCGGGCTGTCGCTGAAAATTACATAATCCTGTGCTACTACCGGGAAAGACAGCGCAAAGAATACAAGCAGTACAGTAAAAAGCTTATGCATATTGCACCTTTTAATTTTATTAAAATTACTCATTCTAAAATTCCCTTTGCCCGAGCATCACTTCAACGCTCACCTCTTTTTTCTTCTGCGGCAGAATTGTACCTTCAGCATAAGGGCTGCCGTCCAAAAGTATCGATTTTATGCCGCACGAAACGTGGTCGGGATTTAAGACGCGTATGTTATAAACCGTGCCCCGGAACTTTCTTTTTACAGAGTAGCTCTCCCAGTCAGAAGGTATGCAAGGGGCAATAACCAGGCCCCCGTTTTGAACCCTAAGGCCCAGAATTCTCTCAACAATCACCTTTTGAAGCCATGCTGCAGAACCCGTATACCAAGTCCAGCCGCCCCTCCCGTAAAAGGCCGATTCAGGTCCGTCAATGTTACCCGGATTGACATAAGGTTCGGCTGCATATTTGTCGGGTTCCATGCCGTTATAAACCGGGCATATCCTTCTGAAGACCTCATAGGCCGCTTTCTCGCGCCCAAGCAGGCTGAATGCCCAGATTGACCAGGCGGCAGCATGCATATAGACTCCGCCGTTTTCCCTTTTACCCGCCGCATAACGCGAAAGGTAGCCGATATATTTATCCGGCTTTGAATAGGCGGGTGAGAGTAAAAGAGGGCCAAAATCTTTCAGCAGATATTTTTCAACTGCATCCATGGCCCTGTTTTTTCTTTCATCCGAAGTAATGCCCGAGATAACCGCCCAGCTCTGCGCATTCAGGTAAATTTTTCCTTCGCTGTTCTCCCTGCTTCCAATCTTCTCCCCTGAATCCTTTGTCGCCCTGAAGAACCATTCGCCATCCCAGGCGTGTTTTTCAAACGCTTTTTTGAGCCTCTGGGCGGCGACATTATACTCTTCACTTTTTTTCTTTTTTGAGTGGCTTTCCAGGAGACCTGAAAAACCGGTCACGACATAATAGAGAAATTCTGCAAGCCATATGGATTCTCCCTTCCAGTCGAGCCCAACGGCACTGAGGCCGTCATTCCAGTCCCCGGCGCCAATAAAAGGAAGCCCCCTTTTGCTCATCCTTTCCAGCACCCTGTCTATGGCTCTAATTGAGTGCTCAAGGAGGCTAGAAGAGATTTTTTCATCGTCATAGAAAGGCTCCTTTACTTTCAGGATTGAATCTTCACCCGTTTCATTTATGTACTGCAGCACCAGAAACGGGAGCCACAGGAGGTCGTCGGTCATAATCGTCTCGAGGCCTGTTTCCGTAATCGGATGCCACCAGTGCAGCACCGTGCCGTCTTTCTTCTGGTGGCGTGCATGGTAGAGTATCTGCTTTTGGGTCAGGTCAGGATTAAGAGGAAGATAAACAAGGCTGTCCTGGAGCTGGTCCCTGAAGCCAAATGCCCCGCTTTGCTGATAGTAAGCCGTCCTGGCCCAGAGCCTTCCTGAAATTGCCTGATAAGGAAGCCACCTGTTTACCATGAGGTTCATTGCTTCATCGGGAGTATCTATCTCTAAAGGTGAGAGCAAACTCTCCCATGTTTTTGCCACCTGGCTTAAGGCCTCATCAACCTTCTTATCGGTTCTGTACCTTGATAAAACTTTCCCGATTTCATTTACTTCCTTTGAAAGTCCCAGGCAGTAATGAAATCTATACAGCTGCCCGGCTTCAAGAGATAATCTGACCTTCAGGCACGCAATCGGGTCGTACCAGTTTCCCGAGGTTTCAGAAAGCGTTCCTGTTTCAACTTCTTTCGGCCTCTCGAGGCTTCCGTACTGCCCGAGGAACATTTCCTTATCGCATTCAAAGGATTCCGCGGTCCTGCTGCAGCTGAAGAAGCCCTTGTATGCATATTCGGTATTCCAGTGGCCCCTGTCCCCTAAGGGGATTTCCCAGAGTCTCTTACCCGCCACAACAGCGTTCAGCTTTTTATCGAACCTGGTTTCGATGAACGTTCTGTGAAACTCACGGTGGAAATCCCCTGAAGAGCCAAGGCACCACTCGAAGTAATTATAGAAAGAAAGCTCGGCCTTCTTTCCCGAGTTATTCTGAATTTTCAGGTCCCAGATTTCAAGGCTGCCACCAAAAGGGACAAAAATGGTGAGAATTATACTTATCCCCTTATATTCCGAAGTAAACACGCTGTATCCAAGTCCATGCCGGCATTCAAAAAAGTCCAGTTCACTTTTAACCGGCATCCACGTTGGCGACCAGACTTCACCCGTAAGGTCGTTTTTCACATAGATGTATTTTCCCCAGTCGTCTTTTATGAGGTCCTGGTGCCACCTGGTAAGCCTGTTGAATTCAGAATGAGACTGAAAGCTGAAGCCGCCGCCTGCCTGGGAAATAACCATGCCATATTCACCGTTGGAAATGACGTTAACCCACGGTTTTGGGGTTCTGGGAGTCTTAATTATATATTCATTCCCCTCCGATGAAAACGAGCCGTATTTTGTTTCAAAAAGACTATTTGAATAAGTGTTTTTCATTTCACCTCTTTTGTTGAGCAAAAGTTTTTCACCGGCAGCACTTTATCTGGCTTTCTAGAACCCGATTTCAACGGAAAACCTGTGGATTGCCTTCAGCCTGCCGAAATCCTCATAAGCATAGTCGACCCTTACGGGAAACTGTTCTGTCACGTAATAGACGAGCCCCGCACCAGCGGTCAGCCCCTCCTCGCTTTCTTTCTTAAAGAGGGACTTATAGCCTCCCCTTAAGAAAACCCTTCCCCTGAAGCCGTATTCAATTCCCGTATTTACGCTTTCGCCGTAATCGTTCGGGTGGTTTGCGTCTGCGCTAATAATTATGCTGTTGTACTCGTCCTTAAGCACCTGCATAGAAACCCCAAAGCGGAAGAAAAGCGGGAGCGCCCACTGGTCCATTTTAAGCTCGGCGAATATCTTATCGCTGTTGCCAGTCTGTGCGGGGTTATAGTCGTAATTAACGAAATTATCGCTTCCATCGTACTTCATTTTCCCGCCAATGTTGGAAACACTCATTCCCATCTGCAGCCCCTGAATGGGTGTTGAGTACAGGACTCCAACGTCGAAGGCAAAAGTGGAGGCAGACATATGCCAGATTGACTGCCCAACGTACTTGCCGGTAAAGCCGATACTGAACCTGTCCGTAAGATTAAGTCCGTAGCTGATGCCAATGGCATAGTCCGACGCACTGAAGAGTTCACCGGTGCCTTCGGGAAACATTTCCGTCCTTACATTCATGTCATTCATCGAAAGTGATGTGTAGCTTACGGCCAGAGAATGCATTTCGTTCAGCTTTATAATGACAGCAGCAAAGTCGTGCCTTGTATCGGCGAGCCAGAAGTTGTGTGAAAAAGAAGCGACACTCCCCTCAAGCCTTGAGATACCGCCCGGGTTCCAGTAAATGGTGCTTGCGTCGTTGGCCTGAGAAACAAATGCGCCTCCCATTGCAATTGCCTTGGCACCTGCTTCAATTTTCAGGAATTGTCCGGCTGTCGTGCCCGAGAAGACCTGCGCGTGCAGTTGAGCCGAGAGGCAAAGAGAAATTAAAATTAAAAAAATCTTTTTCATGTCTTTTGCTTGTTGCTACTTGATTAATGCAAACTTGTCTATTTTTTCCGGAAGTCCCGGTGAAGTCACATGAAATATGTATACTCCGGCGGCTACGTCGAGGCCCTCCTTGGAAGTCATATCCCAGGGCTCTTTGCCATCAAGTTCAGTAGAATTGTGGTAAAGTGTAGTCACATGGTCGCCGCTTATTGTGAATATTCTTATCTCTGCGGTCTGCGGCAGGTTGATAAAATAAATTCTCCTTTCGCCGCGTCCGGAATTAGTCAGCCTCTGGGGTTCCCAGCGTGCTGCGCCGACATAGGGATTTGGAACGACTGCAATCTTATCCATCTGGCTTGCAGCAAGCGTGCGGCTTATCTGCTGCCCCTTAGTAGCAAAGCTATATGTGTCGCCGCTCTTAAATGGTGTCCCGATCGTCAGATCCGCAATGGCGCCACCTGCCGGTTTTACCGCCTGAATTCCTCCTGGAGGAGCAACGAAGTCAAATTCCCAGACTTGCTTCCACGAGCCGTTAATCTGCAGCCAGATGTTCACGATGTCGCCGGCCTCAAGTTCCCCGAATGTATACGAAGCGGGTTTCCTGAGCTCATACCTGACTTTTGTATTATTGTATTTATCCCATATCTGGAAGTTTGTGGCAGCCCTGTAGCCGAAGCGCCACGACGAATCGGGCTCGCCCACCCTCAACTCATAGCTCGAAGGGAAACCCTCAGACGGCAATTTCCCCTGCAGTAGCATCTTACCAACGATGACCAGGTTCGAGGCATTATTCCTCCAGCCTGACCTGCGGTCCAGAAATGCCACGGTATCATTCTGGACAAAAAGCCTCATTCCGTCAAAAAGCAGGTTTGCGTCTTCTCCCTGTGTGTAGGGTGAATCCTGAATTATGAGGGTTGAGTCTCCGTTTTGAACAGAATATAACGAGTAGCGTAATGTGTCTTTGTGTGTCTTGTTGTCGAAACTGATGAAGTAATTCTTATTCCTTA
The DNA here is from genome assembly GCA_025612245.1 of Ignavibacteria bacterium. GTDB lineage: Bacteria > Bacteroidota > Ignavibacteria > Ignavibacteriales > SURF-24 > JAAXKN01. The sequence goes on along the minus strand of JAAXKQ010000017.1, from coordinate 74,213 downwards.
CAAGGTTCGGGTCAATCACTTTTGTCCACACGCTCCCGGTAGCAAATCCCGAGTTGTGAATAATGCTGTCCTTGAGACCCGGGGCCTCATAGCCAAGCGAAGGTGTACCGGGTACGACCATTACGGTATTCTTGTCCAGTGTAACATTGCCTGCCAGGTCACGTATGACTACCTTAGTGACTTCGGATGGGTACAAGCCTATTGAGGCGTCTCCCTTGTCATAGGAAACCACGGCATAATAGTAAGTCTGTCCGTTAATTACGTCATAGTCTGTCCATGAATGCTGAAGTCCCTTGTTATCCCCCATGTAAAGCTTTACGCCGTGGAAGTCCAGCGGGAAAAATCCCTTCACGTCATTTTGAATGTCAAACTGGGCAGAGGGCTTAAATATGGTTGCATCGCCGTAGCCGTCTGTAATGAGCCTTGCGTCCAGAAATCCTGGGTCTGTACTCTTGTAGATCTTATAGCCTTCAAAGTCGTACTTCTTCAGGAAAGAGTCGTATGATTTTTCGGCCTTGTTATCCCAGTAAAGAGTAACCTTCTTATCCCCTGCTACAGCCGTAACCGTAGGCTTGTCTGGCGGCCGGGCAAAGTTGTAGTTATTGTTGTAAATGCTCTGGACGGTAATCTTATTTCTCTGAATTGCCTGCAGGTCCTGCCCGAATACGAGGCACAGGGAAAATCTTTCCGTACTTCCCGACCTCAGAATGAAAGGTCCTGAACCGAACAGGAAGGCAACATTGCCAAAGAGTGTTTGCGTAACAAAATGATGGTATGACATTCTTTCCCAGATGATGTCGTCGTTCCTGAAGGCAACGCCGCTTCCGACATAGAAGCCGTCGAAAGCAGTAAGACCGATCTGGTCCGATTCATCCTTATCGGTTTTATCAATGCCGGGCTCCCCTGGCTCATTCGTATCGATAAGGCCGTATTTGTTGACGGGCCCCGTCGGCGCCCCGGGTACCAGTCCCGGCTGCTGCCAGCCTGAGGTAGGTTTTCCATCCCCCTCGCCGAAATCCCCGGTACCGGGAACTCCGTCTAACCCGACGTCATCAGTCTCGGCATTCCAGTTTGAATTGTTGTCGATGCCGTCTTCGCGCGATTCGTCAGTCATGCCGTCGTGGTCATCATCAATTCCGTTAGTTGAATTGCCCGGGCTTTCCAGAAATGCATAGGCTGCATATCCCGTGGGGGCCCAGCCTCCGTCTCCGATTCCGTTATAATCCCAGCTGTAGGCTATGTTATTCAGTGTATCGAAGTTAGCCAGGTCGTCATTGCTGTCGTTATAGCCTCCAATGCCGCAATCGACGTACATGCCGAAGATGATCTTGTCGTAGTCTGTAGTGCCTTCATTTGTAATTTCATAATGCCAGAAAATCAGGTCCTGAGCCAGGAGGTTTGACCACTGGAAGCCTCTAACCCCCATTTTCAGTCCTAGTCCCCGCCTAGAACGGTCGGTCGAGTCGGGATAGAAATCCTGCCCGTCATCCGCCTGGTCGTCAACAACGTACCAGCTTTCCTGGTCGGCATTGGTTCTTTTCCCGAAGTAGCCGTTCCAGTAGCCGTTCCAGGATTCATCCTTATCGGCCCATTTTTCGGGCCACGTCTTGGGCTTATCGCTCAGGGCAATTTCATCCTGGTTTGGATTAGCATAACCGGGTCTAGGCTGCCAGCCACGCTCGATACCCGTGGGAGATACGTCCATGTTTTCTCTGTATCCGGCCTCATCGATGTGAATAGCTTTTCCCGATGCGCCCTTGACTTCTGCAACTACAATGGGCGAAATTCCATCCATGTACGAATGCCCGCTCCCCTTGGGCCATACGCCTGAGGGCTGGCGCCCCCACCAGGCAACTTCACCGAAATTGTAGAACAGCGTCTCAACATTGTTACCGTTATGAGTGCTTTCTTTTCTGTACTTTCTATTGCCGCGCATATCCAAGGGTACATGAATCTGCGCCAGAATGTCAGCTGAAGCCGGTAAAAGCAATAAAATTATGAGTAAGGCTTGTTTAATCTTCATTCTAAGTCCGCCTTAAAAATTGCACCTAAAAATTGAAATTGTAATTAAGTCCCAGAACTATTCTCCGCGGTTCCGAGTAGTAGTCGGGTCTGGTCAAAAACTCGCTTAAAGTGTTTACCCCCTGGTCTTCGGGCGTGTACTGACTTACCAGTGAATAGCCCGCGCGGCCTGTATCCCTGAAGACATTTGTTTCATTTCTTGTATCAAAGAGGTTATAGACTTTTAGATAAAGTGAAATGCTGTTCGTCCGGGAGACAATCAGGTTCTTGTTTAACTGCAAGTCCACGTTAATTTTGTTCGGCATTCTTGAAGAGTTCTCATAGCTCGTCTCCAGGTTCTGGTATTCGGGCGTAAAAGGAAAGCCGCTTTCATATTTTGCAATGAGACCTAGGTTCAAGTTATCCGGCAAAATGTAGAACAGTGACAGATTAACCGTGTGCGTCTGATCCCAGTCCAGGGGGATGACCTGTATATTGGGCTTTTTATTTCCCTGAACCTTGTTAAAGGCGTCATTCGGGTCGGAGGCATTACCCTGTGCGCTCTGGAATGTATAGTCCAGCGAAACCGAAATATTGTCCTCGGCAGAAGGCCTCTTATATAATGATATCGTGATGCCTTTTGTCTGTCCATAGTCCCTGTTTGCATAGACGGCGTACCTGTCGCCTCCTATATAAGTATCGTGGATTTCCGTTCCAAGTAGGTTTGTCATATCCTTAAAGTAGCCTATTACTTCAAGGCCCAGCAAGTCAAAAAATGAATAGTGGAGGCCGACTTCATAGGCAACGGTTGACTGTGCTTTCAGGTTTGCATTCCCCATGAGAGTATAAACCCCGCCCGGGGCAACCCTGAAATTGGGATTTGAGTAGAGAAATTCCAGGGGAGGGATCTGGAAAAAGTGCCCGTAGCTGAAGTGAATCGTTCCATCGGCTGAAATCGGGAATGCTATACCGATACGGGGACTTATCTGGCTCTGTGCCTTTGCCCTCGTCTTCAGGCTGTTCTCGGGATCCCGGGTGTCGGTCGGAATAAGGCCTTTTGAGTTAAAGAAATCGTATCTCAGCCCTGCATTTATAATAACGCTTTCATACTCAATTTTATCCTGTATATAAAAAGCCATGCCGAAAGGCCTGTGCGTAAAATAGCCTTCGTTAAAATACTTATTGATGTCAAAAATTAATGCCGTATCCCTGTATTCTGCAGTCCTGTTATCAAGGTTAATTTTATTGAACTTAAACTCAAATCCCGTTTTGGCGTCATTGTACCTGTCTAACTGGCTTTCAAGGTCTGCCTTGATGATATTTGTCGTAGTACTCCTTTTATAGTGCACCATATCCGTTCCACCGGTATAAAAGGAATACCCGGTCAGCTGCTGCAAGAGCTGTGGATTGGCATAACGCTCATCGTTAATATCGGGGAAAACGTAAGTCTTATTCTCAGAGTACCTGAGTGAGTGCTTAAGAGTAAGGTAAGTACTAGGATTAAATACATATGTCAGAGTAAGTATATTGTTATACGAACGGCTGTAATATTTCGGGAGACCGTCCGGGTCGTACTTGTAAAGGTGATTATAGAACTGATGGGTTGAGTCGTCATATAAAAACAGGTCAGAGAACCTCAAGGGATTAAATAAATTAAAGCTCAGTTTACCCTGAAGATTATAGTCAAGGTTGCTGTTGAGAGAAACCATTTCATTATCCCCCGTGGCATTAATGTAGAATTGGTTTCCCTTCTGAAAAGAGCTGTCTTTAGGGTTAAACCTCCTCTGTCCGTAAAGCCATCCGTCATTCTGGTATCTGCGGAATGCCAAAAAATAGCTCACCTTCTGCCTGAAGAGGTCAATGGGGCCGCTTAAATTTGCCTTAATGTCGTTAATCTGAAGCGGATGAACTTTGTTCAGGCCAGGGAAGATATTATTTGCAGAAGTCAGGTAATCGCCCGATGAGACGTTAAGGCTTCCCTGAAACTTATCGCTTCCCTGTTTTGTAATCACGTCCACAATGCCCGACATTGCCTGCCCGTACTCGGCGTTAAAGACGCCGCTTATTACCTTTACCTCCTCCATTACCTGAACGTCTATGCCCGAGGACTGGGATCCGGTGAAGTTATCCGAAACGGGTATGCCATCGATAAGGTATCCCACCTCGCTTGTCCTGCCGCCCCTGATATGAATGCCGCCATTGGCGTCTGTAATTACGCCTGCTTTTAACTGCAGTACGTCTTTAAGGTTCTCAACGGGAAGGTTTTTAATTTCCTGTGAACCCACGGACAGTTCGCTTGAGGTAATATCCTTCTGTATGACCGGCCTTTCTGCCGTAATCACCACTTCCTGCCCCAGAACTGCGGTCGTCTCCTCGAGCTGAATGTCAATGGAAGTAGTCTTATCGGCAGAGACTTCAACGCCTTCAACCTTGACTGTCCGGTAGCCCGTCATTGAGGCAATGAGACTGTATTTACCGGGAGGCACATTAAGAAGCACGTAATAGCCGCTTGCATCTGTGGCTGTTCCGTACTTTTTATCCTCCGTATAAACATTCACTCCCATGAGGGCTTCGCCCGTCTTTTTGTCCTTGAGCACGCCCGTAATCTTCCCGGTCTGTCCGGCAAAAGCCTTGGAGAAAGAGAAAATAAAAGCAAAAAGTAAAATTATATTCAGGACTCTGTAAAGTTTCATAACTGGCCTTCAGTTAAATTGTCTCTTTTTTTGAGAACTGTCTTGTCAAAGAGGAGCCGTTTTCGGTATTCAGTTCACCTAAACTTCCAATTTTCTGAACCTTCAAAGCAAGAAATAATTGTCACAACAGGGGCAGTATAAACTGCCCCTGTTGTCAACGGGAAAGTACCTTATTTTTCAGGCTACTTAATGAGCATCATTTTCTTTGTCTGAACAAATTTGTCTGTGCTTAATTGATAGAAGTACAGTCCGCTGGAGAGCCTGGAGGCGTCGAAGTGAACCTCGTGAAGGCCTGCTTTCATTTCTGAATTTACAAGCCGTGCCACTTCTCTACCAATTACGTCATAAACCTTAAGGCTTACCATTGCGTTCTCAGGCAATGAATACCTGATTGTAGTACTTGGGTTGAATGGATTTGGATAGTTCTGGTCGAGTGAATAAACTTTGGGAGCAATTAAATTTCCGTCGTTAACACCCGATGTATTGCCAGAAAGTACAATGCCGCGGTACATGAAATATTTTTCAAAGTTGGGATCGGCCCACTGCGTTCCCCACCAGTGAGGAGCATAGTCGGAAGTATCTTGTGAAAGAGCGTTTTTATCTCCGTACTGTATATCCCACATGCAGATGCTGACCTTTACGGTATCGCCCTCGCTGTAGCCGAACATATCGGTATGAATTACAGTCTCAAGCGTGTAACCCTTATCAGGGCCGCCAATTTCAGAATCTGTAATTGTTCCAACCGGTTCATAGGAAGTGCCCTCGGCTCCGCCGTTAGGCACGTTTGTCATTTGGAATTCCGTGTGTGCGCCGATACTATCCTTAAAATACATGTTCTTGATTTCAATTCTCTGGCTTGTAGCAGGAATTTCACCCTTATTTGTCATCCAGAGGAACATTCCGTCGGCTTCCCAGCCGGAGGACCATCTGGTAACGGATTTATCGTCGGATTCAACGCCTACGTAAAGGTCGGTTCCCTTGTGAGCAAATTTAACCCTCGACATGGTCTTTGGCCTGTAAGTGTTGTTTGTATCTGTCCACTGCATGTAGTATCCGCCGGTGCTTGTGTTGCTGCCTTCACCAATTACGATTGATTCAGCCTTCGACCAGAAAGTCTCGTCCAGTTTTCCGTCCAGATTGATCGCGGTATCGACCTTAATTGCATTCTTTAAGGGCGGATCAGCAAGCCTTAAGATTCTCCAGCCGGAGTCATCAGTTGTTCCCCATTCGCTTCCCCACCAGCTCTTGAAGTAAGAGCCTGTCATGGTAGTATCTGTAAATCCGTTAGGATCAAAGATATTAATCAAAACAGGGATGTCGCTGTAAGGATCTGTGTAGCCAAGAGAATCAAGGTGGATTACCATTTCAGCCGTATAACCGGTATCGGGAGGATTAATGACGTTTACAATTCCCCTTGCAATTCCGGCGCCCTCGGCCGAATTTTTGTAAGATCCGGGAGTTTCGACGTGCAGAGGGGCGTTTGTGCCTGCAAGATTATAGTAGAGCTTAAATTCCTGCGGGTTTCCCTTTGCGTCTTTCATTTTCATGAACATGCCGTCACCTTCCCAGCCCGTTGACCTTCTGCAGATAGAGTTGTCGTTAGAGTTCAGGGAGATATAAAGATCGAGCCCCCTGTGCATAAACTTTACCTGGCAGATTGTGGTATCTACATATCCCGTATCTACGATAATGCCATTGGTTACGGTGTATTCAACGTCGCCGGGCTTGGTCTTTTTGCCGAAGATAAGATAATCGAACCTTCTCTGCCAGTCGGTTTCGTTCAGTTTGCCGTCAATAACCAGGGGTTTTTCCGTAGAAACAACCTGTAAGTATTTTGGGTCTTTATGCCCCTGGGCATAAGAATTCTGAATTGTTGCCGCCATGGACAAACCAAGCAGCAGCACAAATAGAAAGGTCTTCTTCATAGGCCTACTCCTTTAGTATAGATTGGGTTAATTGTTTAGAACAGCGGTAATTTTCCTAACTTTTTAGTCATGAAATTTACAGGACTTACCGACAACAACGCCGGTAGATATTTTTATGTGCTTTCTCTTTAGAATACCTTCCTGAAATTTTTTACCCTCCTTAATTCTCTGCGTCAGCAGAATTGCGGAGGTCCGCCCAAGCTCCTGAATCGGTACGTGTACGGTTGTGAGCCTGGGTGTTAAGAACTGACTAACAAAGACATCGTCGTAACCTGCTATACCAACATCATCCGGTATTTTGAGTCCAAAGGATTCTACGGCTTTATAACATCCGATCGCAGTCATATCATTTGAAGCAAAAATTGCTTCGGGCTTTTCCGGCAGGCTGAGCAGCCTGAGGCATGCATTCTGTCCGCCCTTGACGGTAAAATCCCCGTCAATTATCCAATCCTCGCAAACAAAAAGGCCGTTATCCTGAAGTGCTTTCAGGTAACCGGCTTTTCTGTCCAGGGCGTCTGCATTGAGTGCGGGACCTGTAATGTGGGCAATCTTTTTGTAGCCCATGCTTTTTATGAGGTAATCAGTAATTGAGTACGCTCCCTGAAAATTGTCTATCCCAACAGTATCATATTCCTCCAGGTCGTTGCTACCGCTGATTATGACGACGGGTATTTCGCACCTGGAGAGGGCATTTTTAAGACGGTCGGTTAAAGACGGCGCCATGAGTATAATTCCGTCCACGACTCCCCTTGCCGAGAAGTTATTAATAGATTCAATTATCGTGCGTTCCTTGTGTGTATCGGCAATCATGGTGTTGTAGCCCGAAGCGCAGGCCACTTCCCCAATTCCCCTGATGAATTCGGTAAAAAACCCGTCCACGGCCTCGGGGAGCACAATTCCTATTATATTGGATTTTTTCTTGACAAAATTCCTGGCAAGAATATTAGGTTTGTATTCAAGCTGGCTGGCGAGACTGAGAATGAGGTCTCTGGTCTCCGGTTTTACTTTTGGATCATTGTTTAGCGCCCGGGAAACCGTGGCAATTGATACTTTGGCCCTTCCGGCTAATTCCTTGATTGTAACCGTCATTTTTCAGCTCCGTGTAAACGTTTACACGACAATATATACAGTTCAAAAAATCAGTGACTTACAATGTACTTTATTATGCCCTGGAGAAAAATTAATTAATTCTTTTTAAAATTCAAATATATTTCTGTAGGAAAATGAAAAATTTTTATTTTGTTCCCCGCTTGAGATACCCCCTCATTGCCGTTTATTTTTACTTCAGTGGGAACGTTTTCATAAGGATTTAGTATCTCAACCGAGCTGCTTTTCTTCAAAATGCTCTCCTCTCCGTCAACTAATATCCTCACCTTATCACCTTCCTTTTTCATGCTGTAACTGACTATTCCGAAATGGGTTGGAAGATTCCGGACTCTAAGGCCGTCTCCGTTAAGCCACTCTTCCTTTACTCCCATCGCCAGCAAGAGTTCTCCACTACCGGTCTCATACGCCAACATGTTCCTTATGGCATTTATGTATTCTGAACTTACCCACGTATGAGGCAGATCCCCTATGAAGCCAGGAGTTCTGTAGCCCATCCAGACCACCTCAGCCCAGGCATTCCAGCCCTTGGGGCGCAAAGAAGCGAGGAAGAATTCCAGGAGGCTGTGGGCACTGCTTTTTTTATCCATTAGCGTAAAGGGATTCATCAGCCTGAGCTCATACGGGGTGTAATTTACCCAGCTTGACTGAAGCCTCTGACTGAAATTTCTGTAATATATGCTGAATGTGGAATCGGCATAAGGCACGGGAAGATTTTCCATTTCACCGCACGGGTAAAAGGCAATTGCAGTTGAAGTGGCGTCAAAGTCCCCGAGCTCGGCACAGCCCGGGATGTATTGGATTTTCTTGCTATTCATGGCCAGGGTAATTGAGCCGTAGAGATCCTTCCGGAACTCATCTCTTAAAATGCTCCATTTATCTTCACACTCTTTTTCCTTGATTACCCCTGCCATTTCAACGGCATCTTTCAGCCCCTTTAAGGTAAAAAAGTCGTCCCAATATGAATGCATTGCTTTGGAAGAGTAGCCTTCGTGACTGATGGATTCAGGCATGAGGCCAAAGAATACCTTTTTACCGTTACCAAGAAACTCATCTGCCTTGCACTTTTGGGTCATCATATCTATATAGTTCACCGCCTTTACGATACCCGGGAATTTGTCTTTTAGAAAAGTGCTATCCTGTGTAAACCGATAGTATTCCATTACCAAGTATATAAATTCCCCGTTGCTGTCGTTCTCATCCACCGGATCCGCCCCGCGCTCATCTACAACACAGGGGACTTTTCCGCTTTCGAACTGGTATTTTGAATACCAGTCGATAAACTCTTTTACCTCCCTGGAAAGTCCCATTCTGAGCAAGGCCGCTGAAATTAAGGATCCATCCCTGATCCAGGCGCGCTTGTAGCTCCTGCTGCCGGGCTGCAGGGCCAGACTGTCGCGGTTAATTAAAATGTAGGCCAGGTTTGACTTTAGAACCTTAACGAGCATCGAATCCGGGAGGCAAAGTGTAACCCCGTTTAATTTCTCCTGCCAGAAGTCCTCGGTCTTTTTCAGCTCCCGCGTCAGAAAGTTAGCAGGATCTTTAACCGCCTCAGGAATTTCAAGCGCGTAATAAGGGATAAGGAACGCAACCGTTTTTTCCTCATTTGCTCCCAGACTAAAGCGGTACCTGTATGATGCCGAGGCTCTTTCCCTGGTGTCGATTACCGAAGTATACGATGGGAGGCTGTCTTTAGACAGATATTCCGTTATCTCCCCCGAATCGAATTCCGTTGCACCGAAGCCATCCGGCGTGCTTAAAGGTATAATTACTTTTTCGTCATTAACCTTGCATATGCCGCCATTATATTCAATTTTCGCGAGCCTTGCAGTTCCGCCCTTTGTGTTCAGGAACTGCCAGGGAGGATTTACCTGAAAGCCTCTTAATGAAATAAAAAGATCCCCGTCGAGCTTTTCGGCTCTGCAGTTCATCAGCCTGTACTCAATTATAAGGCTTGAATTTCCCGCTTCTCCCGAAGAAAACACCTTCTCTTCCATTTCCAGGCCGTCAAGTGACCACTTTACTTGTGGAATGGGCAGATATCCTTTTTCCAGCTCCTGCGAAATATTCGCCTCATTCCACGAGATGAGCCTCCCGCCGGAATAAATAAAGGGCTCCAGTGAAAATGAACTGTTATCTACTTCCACGGCTCCATCCTCACCAATGAGAGCCTTTTTCCTGTCTCCGCTTACGCCGCTAATCGTCCAGTAGGGTTGTTCATCGTAGAGATACCTCGGATATAATCCCCTTTTATTATGGCGGGCAATTTCACGGAAGAAGTTCTCCGGCTCTTCTGTAAAGGTGTAATCCATTATTTCACAGCCATTCAGAAGCAAAGAATTTCCATGCGCACTTTCCAGGCTGTCGAGCCTGATGTAACGGGATTCATTTCCCTTCAGGTCCAGGAATCTTAAGCCCCCTTGCCCGTTTTTTACTCTATAGATTTCATACCACGAATTCTCATTATCTGAGGCCATAACCTTATAGCTTGACGGGAATTTAGCTTCATCCCACTTAAGAATAAGCCCGCCATATTCATAGTGCTTGCCAAGATCTATCGTGAAGGCCTTTCCTTCGGGAATTGAAGCCGGTAGTGAGGCTTTAATCTTATCCATTGAAAATTCCGGAACAGGTTTTTCAGCTGAAGGAGCCTCAAGTATCTCAAATGTAAGCCCGTCCAGGAATATGACACCTTTTCCTCCAGAAGAAGAAGATATATAGAACTGAAGAGCGTATGATTCCTTTAGCTCTTTATTGTCGGTAGGCCCCCAGGCAAAGCTGATGTTCCTTTTCTTTATTACCTGCTTTGTCCAGTTGCCCGGAAACCTGAACTTTCTCTGGTTCAGCCACCAGACGTTTTCTCCCGATTTATCAGTAAGCTTGAATTCCAGGTTATTGTCCGGGGAATCCCCTTTTATATAAAAGGAAAACCTGTAGTTTTCCGGAAGCTTTAGGGGCAGGACTTTCTGAATTCCGCAGTATCCGGCGCCATGCGTGAAGTTATATTTAATTTCAATGCAGTTTCCATTTAAGCCTATGCCAGGCAGGATTGAAATTTCCACGCCTTCTGAAGCGGAGGCTGTCCAGCCGCTTACGGATTCAAAGTCATCCAGCATTACCTCCTGGCAAAAGGATTTTTGCAGCGTGCAGGCAAGAATGAACACGGCAGTGTATAACAGGTGCTTAAAAAATTTCATTTATGTCACTTTTGGTTGTATTTTATTGGTAGTACGCTTGGAACTGCAGCCTTTTCAAGCCTGCAAGAACTACCTCATCTTTCATCATTTCTTTCCAGACCAGGCCAGTTCTGAGGTTTTCAATCATTATTATGATGGGACCCTGGTCTATGCCAAGGTAATCACTGTCAACCCAGTTGGCATCCGGGTTAAAGGCATCCACAAAGCCGTACCTTCCCCAGAGTCCAAGCTGTCCGTACTTTTCATACATATTTTTTATTGTTTTCATGCATATTTCCGGAGCAAATGGAATTGAGGCTGCGGCAGCCGTGGGAGCAATGGTTCCGTCATCGTCATGCTCAAAGCCCTTGCCGCTTGTTCCGCGTGCCGCATATCCGATATAACCGTTATGGGAAGGCCCGTCGGAGGCCGTCATTCCCCAGCAAAGAGAGTCGTAGCCTTTCCTTTTGAAAGGGTTTTCAGAAGCATACTTTCTCTGGCAGAGGACAGCCCGCCTGGAATTTTCAAAATAATCTATTCCTTTTTCTTTCAGCTTCATGTCCGCGACGTTCCTGAAATCAATAAACATATGGCTATACTGGTGCCCGAAAAGAGGCGGGAATAGAAAGTGCGAAAGCTCCGGGTAAGGATTTATCCATGCATAAGTGCTGAGCCAGTTATTGTAGACCGGGATTGGGTTGCTTAGCGTGCTTCCCGAGGCCACAATAAAAAGGAAGAGCGATTCATTGTAGCCGAACCATCCCAAATCCAGGAAACCCTTTTCGGGCCTCCATCCCTGAGCGATAAACCCTGAATACTTCCCCTGCTTAAGTACGCTCCAGTCCCAGTCCACCCGTGAAGTAATCTTATCTGAAAGCGTTCTTATTTCCTCTTCCGCTTTATTCTTCCCGGAGTAGAATTGCCTTGCAAACCTCACGCCAGCCAGAAGCCACGCCGTATCAATTGTTGAAAGCTCACAGTTCCACTCTCTTTTACCCGTTTGCATGTTAAGAAAGTGGTAATAAAAGCCTTTGTAGCCTGTTGCATCGGGACTTTCCGACTGCTCTGAAGCAAAAAGAAACCTGAGTAAGCTGAGCGTTCTTTCTTCTGCCTCCTGCCTTGAGATCCAGTTATTCCCGGCACCAATTGCCCAGACAACAATTCCAAAGCCCGTGGCAGCGATGCTTGCGGGTGAAGTTTCAACAGAGCGGTCCTTTACCAGGCCGTTTGAAGGGTTGCACTCCTGCCAGAAATAATCAAATGTTCTCCTTTCAAGCGTATCGAGGAACTGGTTTTCTTCAGGAGTAAAATTATAGTGAATGCTTCCCCGGTAAGGATATTCCTGCGCCGCAAGGCATTTGGGCAAGGTCAACAGTAGAAAAATAGTTAAAGAGAATACTCGAAAGTCTTTCATTCCCGGATGCCTGTTTTTTTGAGCTGAAAAATTAACTACAGACACACAAATTTCAACAAGACACGCGTGCATTTTAACTTAAAAAGAAAAGGGATGTATACGTTTACATCCCTTCAAAGTTAGCTATTTTAATTCCTCGAGTCAAGAAAATTCAATTTTTGCCGGATAATTTCATTTTTTTGTGAAGGAAGATGCCGTACTCCATTCGGGATGTTTAATTTGGGACTGCCCTGCCCTACCCCTTAACGCTTCCCAGCATAATTCCTTTTATGTAATGCTTCTGCAGCACCAGAAAGACTATCAGGACGGGAACAATTGTAATGACGGAACCAGCCATCATCAGCTCAGGATCTTTTGCGTGCTCCCTCATCAGGCTAGAAAGCGCAACCGGGAGAGTATACATGTTGCTGTCGGTAAGTGAAATAAGTGGCCAGAGGAAGTCATTCCACGTACCCATGAACGTAAAAATCGTCAGCGTCACAAGGATCGGCTTTAACAGGGGAAGAATTATCCTGGAATAGATCTGGAAGTCGCCTGCCCCGTCGATGCGGGCGGACTCAATAATGCTGTCTGGAATTGAGAGTGCGTACTGCCTGATTAAAAATATGCCGAAGATGTTTGCCATCCCCGGGATCAGTATGGCAAGGTAAGTATTTATTAGTCCCATATACTTAAGCATCAGAAACAACGGGAGCATAGTTACCTGTGAGGGAATGATCATTGAGCTCAAAAGAAGGTTGAAAATTTTATTCCGCCCCCTGAACCTGTATTTTGCGAACGCGTAACCTGCCATTGAGTTGATGAATAACGAAACACCGGTAACGAGTATGCTTACAAAAAGGCTGTTAAAAAGGTTCCGTGCCACGTTGAGCCTCGAAAAAAGGCTCTCATACTGCATTGTGGTAAAAGAATCCGGAATAAACCTCGGCGGATAAACACTTGCATGGCCGTCTGCCATGAAGGAAGCCGAAATCATCCATATGAACGGAAGAAGCGTAAGAAGACCGGTTATCAAGAGAAATGAATGCAAAAGGATTTTTTTTGTCGTCATTTTATTCTGTTTCCTTCTGAAGCTTTAGCTGAATGAGGGTTGCGGCAAAAATGATCAAAAACAGCACGAATGCCAGAGCTGCCGAATACCCCATGTTCCACCACCTGAAGCCTTCTTCGTACATATACTGTACGATGCTGAGTGTCCTGTTCAATGGGCCTCCCTGCGTCATGACGTAAGGCTCGGCGAAAAGCTGGAAATAGCCGATCATTGTTATTATGCCCACAAATACGGTAGTAGGAGCGAGCATTGGAAGCGTTATGCTTTTGAATTTCGGCCACCAGCCCGCCCCCTCAAGCATTGCGGCTTCATAGAGGTATTCCGGAATACTCTGAAGGCCGGCAATAAAAATGATCATATTGTAGCCGAAATTTTTCCATACCGCCATGAGTATAATTGCAGGCATAGCCCAGTTGGGGTCTCCAAGCCAGTCGATGGGGTTTACTCCCAGAAATGCGAGCAGGTAGTTAAGTATGCCGAAGCGCGGGTGGTAAATAAAGCGCCAGACAACGGCAACCGCAACAAGCGTCGTAACGACGGGAATAAAATAAAAAAGCCTGAAAAGCCCTTTGAGCCTGACAAGCTTGGAATTAAGGAGCATTGCAGCCCCTAATGAAACCGCAATTGAAATGGGGCCTGCTCCAATGACAAAATAAAACGTATTCTCCAAGGCCTTCCAGAACAGTGGCTCACCAAAGATTCTTACGTAATTCTTAAGCGCTATAAACCTGAGGTTTGAAAAGCTGCTAAGGGCATAGATGTCGAAATCCGTAAAGCTTATTATAAAGGCAGCGGCAACGGGTATAAAAAAGAAAACAAATATTGTCAGAAGCGCAGGTGCCAGAAAAAAATAAGCCGCCGGGAGCTTAAATGAAAATGTACGACCGGGTGCTTTCCTTGTATTCTTAGCTTCCGGGGTTCTGTTTTCCATTAATTTATTGTTCAGTCCTGCCGTGTACTTCTTACTGGTTATTTCCTCAAAAGCCATCTTCTTTTCTCCAGAATATTGTCTACATCCTTGTCCAGCGCACTGAGGGCGCTTTTTACGGGCATTACATTCCTTGCGGCAAGTTCTGCATAAAGCTGGACCTTCGAGAATGCAATCTGCTCCCACTCAGGCACCTTTGGTGTTGCAACCACATGATGAAACTGCTCAAAAAAGGCTTTCATGTACTTATTCCTGGACAGTGCGGTGTCCTGCCAGGCAGCCTTAATGGCCGGAAGGTCATTTATCTCCCTGTAGAACTGCATCTGTACCCGTGGCCTTGAAAGGTATTCAAAGAATTTCCATACCTCGGCTTTATGGCTGCTGCGCTTAAAAATGACGAGGCTCGATCCCCCTGCAAGTGACAAGCCGGCTTTTCCAGCCTCAGGGGCAGGAAGTGTTGCAGTCATCCACTTGTCCTTCAGGCTTCCCGTCATCCACCTTGAGAATTCTTTTACGTTCCAGGGGCCCGAAATATACATCGCAAAGTAGCCCTCGGCAAAAGCCTGATATACGTTTGTGACCTGCGAGATGCCCGTAGGTGCGAGCCCTTCTTTGTGGAATTTCACGAGGTAGTCGAACGCCTTCATGAATTTTGCGCCGCTGAAGTCGCCATAGCGCCCGTTATCTTTTAAGATGCTGCTTCCGTTCTGAATTCCGAAAGTAATAAAAGGAGCCCATTCGTTAGTAGGAAGATATATGGCATACCTTTCCGAATTTCCGGCCTTTTGTTTTATCTTTTTCGAAACCTCATAAAGCTCCGCCCAGGTCCTTGGAGGTGTGCTGTAGCCCGCCTGGGCTAATATGTCAGTCCTGTAAAAAAGAAGCCTTGTATCAATGTACCAGGGGATTCCGTAAATGCTTCCGTCAAGAACGTTTGTATCCCAGATTCCGCTGAAATATTCATTTTGTTTGATGACTTGTGAAGCCTTCACCCAGCTGTCCAGGTTTTCAAGCGCGTCTAAAGCCTGAAACTGCGGGACCCAGGTGTTGCCAAGCTGGCAGGCATCGGGGGTATTGTTGCTTGCATAGGCGGTAATGAGCTTTTCCTGCGCTGTAGTCCAGGGTATCATCTGGACGACAACGTGTATGCCGGGATTTTCTTTCTCAAAGCCCGGAACCAGTTTTTCTACGGTCTCCCCTTCTGCCCCCAGAGCCCAGAATGTAATTGTTACCTTTTTACTGTCATTCCGGCTGCAGGATAATAATGAAAAGGCAAATAAGATCAGGGAAATAGTAACTGCATTTTTCACTTATACTCTTCCCGAAAAAGTTATTTTTTTCTTCCGGTTGATTCATCCGGATTAAACAATTGGTGCTATATAGTTATTTTTATGATTAAGTGCAATTTGAAAAATTTTACAGCCTTCCGCGTAACCGGCTAATTACCCTTATTTCTCAACATCGATTTTTCTTTTCAGAGCGCTTAAATAAAACAGGGAACACCCCTTAATTGCCATTGAATCCAGGTGGAATTAAACGCATAATTAAATTATGCTGACTTGTTCCCCCGGAAACCTTATTTTTCAGGAAATTATATATGAGTAAAAAGACAGAAAGCCCGGTTGCGGTCTATGGAGCGCTCGTAGCAAACTTAATAATTGCCGCGGCAAAGCTAACGGCTGCCACATTTACCAGAAGTTCGGCAATGCTCTCAGAGGCAATCCATTCTTTCGTGGATACGGGCAACGAGGTGTTCCTTCTACTCGGAATTCACAAGAGCAAAAAGCCCCCCGATGAGCTGCATCCTTTCGGTCACGGCAAGGAGCTTTATTTCTACAGCCTCGTCGTAGCTGTTCTAATATTCGGCATTGGAGGCGGAATGTCTTTCTACGAGGGAATAAAACACATCAATGAGCCCGTTGAAATAAGGGACCCTTTGTGGAACTACATAGTAATTGCAGTTGCTTTTGTCTCTGAAAGCATTTCCTTCTTAATTGCGCTAAGGGAATTTCTGAAGGAAAAAGGCAAAAGAAGTTTTGTAAATGCACTTTTAACGAGCAAAAATCCTACAAATTACACCGTATTGCTGGAAGATGCCGCGGCAATTGCGGGCCTGATCATTGCCGCGCTTGGAATATACCTGGGCCATACGCTCAATAACCCTAACCTGGATGCCGTGGCCTCGCTGCTCATTGGAGCCGTTCTTACCATAGTGGCGTTTTTCCTGGCCTTTGAAAGTAAACAGCTCCTTATCGGTGAAAGCGCAGAGCGTGAGGTTGTGCAGAAGATAAAGGAAATTACAGACGACGATCCTTCGGTCAGGTATACCGACAAGATTCTTACAATGCACATTGGTCCTGATGAGGTACTGCTTAATATGGAAATCCAGTTCAGCAAGGATGTGCTTCTTACGGAACTGCCCGACGTAATAAGCCGCCTGGAAGATAAAATAACCTCCTGCTACCCCGAGATAAAGCAAATTTTTATTGAGGCGGGCTCAATTAAAAAGCAGAAATTTTAATTACGGAAAGTGCTCCAGCCGGGAATGCCGGATGGATACTTGCGCGCGCGCATGCATCCGCACACACAAGCCAGGAGACTTCTTATCAATTCCCTCATGGCGGACACACTCTAAAAATTCCCGCCATGTATTAAAAACCGGTAAAGAACCTCTTAGTGCGTGAGGCTTACGCTCCTGTTACTTTCAGCCGACTTAAGTGCGGCAATTATTACTTCAAGATCCTTTAATCCTTCATGGGGAGTGCTGAGAACTTTTTTCTTCTTTCTTATTCCGTTATAAAAATCTGTAAATTCAGCTATGTAGCCGTTATCATCTTCAACTTCTTCTATGTAATCATCTTCACTGTTATTTTTGAGCATGAGCTTATTTTCCTGAATTATAATGCTTCCCCTGCTGCCAAAAATCAGGAGCCTGTTTTCCCAGTACCCGTCAACAGAGTAAAATATATTAAAGACGCCATCCACACCGCTTTGCGACCTGAACTGAAGGCTCATCGTATCGGGGCTGCCGATTTTGGGATTTATGCTTTTTGTAAATGCTTTTACAGAAGTAAATTCCCCAAAGAGCATCCTTAGGGCTGCAACGTTATGAACCCCTCCGTCGCTTACAAATGCGCCCGGATACTTTGGATGCTGGCGCCACTTGGTTTTTGCGTATTTACTGTTCAGTGTCACCTGGTTAAACAGATCCCACATGGCGGCATAAGGCTTTCCTATCTTCCCTTTTTTCATGAGCTCTTTAGCCCGTAAGTATACCTTCCTGTAGCGGAAGTTCTCGGCTACCAGCATTACCAAGTCTGAGGCTTCCGACTGGGAGAGAATCTTTCTAGCCTCCCTAAGGTTTGCCGTAACAGGTTTTTCCACAAAGACATGCTTTCCCTTTAAGAGAGAGTCTTTTGCCACCTTGAAGTTCAAGTGAATGGGAAGCGCAATGTCTACGGCTTCGACTTCACTGCTTTCCAGGAGCTCGCGGTAGTCAAGGACGTATGGAACTCTGCCCAGCTGCTCCGAAAGGTCGCGGGCCTTCTGCTCAGTGTGGTTGCAGAGCATCGTAATTTCAAACTTATCCTGCAGCTTTCTTAAGGCAGGCAGGTGGAGTTCCCTGGCTGCAATTCCGCACCCGATTATGCCAAGTTTTACTTTTTTCATGGTTCACCTTTGCGTTTTAACCGGCTTTTTATTTTGAAATGAAATATCCTTTATTAAGCGTTTTGATCCTGTAGAGGCTCTTGCCTGCCGTAATGTAAAGATAGTTTTCCCCGGATTTTCTGCTGAAGGCAAGACTACTTGGCACCTCCGGCAGGCTCAAAGAGGCAATTTCCTGCCCTTCAGGAGAAAAGACCTTAAGCGAAGGGGAGGCTTCATTTCTAATTGCAACGTAAATATTCCCCTTTTCATCGAGCCTCATGCCGTCCGGTCCCCCGGCGTCGGGCGGAAACTTGAGAAGAACTTTTCTGAAAATAGCGCTTCCATCCCCGTTAAGGCTGTAAGAAAGTATTTCCATTCTGGCTGGCCTTGAAAGGCCTTCGGTTTCGCTGCCTTCATCGTAGCAGCCGACGTAAAGCGTCTTCTCATCGGGGGATATGGCAATGCCGTTTGGCATCGGAATATCACTGATTATCAGGCTTACTTTCCCATCCATATCCAGGCGGTATACCCCCATTACGGACTGTTCCAGTTTCTCGTGACCGGTATAACGGGGATCTGTAAAGTATAATCTTCCCTTTTTGTCCATCGTGAGGTCGTTTGGAGAGTTAAAGGGTTTTCCCTCAAAGAGGCCGGCTAAAATGCTGCTTTTTCCCGTTTTCATGTCTGTTTTGGTCAGGCACCTTAAACCAAAGTCGGCACTTTGTGCAACAAGCATGTTACCCTTTAAGTCAAACGCAATGCCGTTTGCCATTCCGCTCGGTGAGCGGTAAAGAACCGTCTTACCGGTTTTGGGATTAAACTTCCAGATGTATCCGGCCTGCATACCGGATTCCGAGGTAAACGTAAGATCGCTGAAATAAATATCCCCATCGGGCCCTTCGGCGGGTCCTTCGGTAAAAAAGCCCCCGCTGAAGACCTTTTCAGGCTTTTGACCTCCTAAGAAAATCCGATCCCTTTGCTGCCCTTGCGTAAAAGGAGGCTTAATTGCTGCGTAGAAAAGCAGTATTAGAAGAAACAAAGACCTCATGCTTCACCTTCTCCCGGGCTTGTGTCTATAATGAGCAACATAGACAAATTGACTTTTAGAATCAATATCACGAGGGGATCATGCTCGTCTTGTGCTGCTTTCTGAACTCTCCGGGCGAAAGGCCGTATTTTTCCTTAAAAAGGTGGTAAAAGTGGCTCAGGTTCTCAAAGCCTGCGCGCGCTGAGACCTCAATTATTTCAAGGTCGGTGCTGGAAAGAACGTTAGCCGCATAGTTAAGCCTGAGTTCATTTATAAATTCCGTAGGCGTCGTATTAAGAAATTTCCGGAAAGCCCGGCATAAGTGCTCGGGACTCCTTTGCGAACGCTCCTGAAGCCAGGGAATTCCCCGGTTGAAGTTTTCCTTTTCCTGCAAAAGCCGGCATAGCTCCTTAAGCCAGGTGGGAACGGCACTTTTCTTTTCAATTTTTTCTAACTGAAAATACCTCGTAAATATTTCAAGCAGAAGTATCCTCTGTCGCGTTTTGATTTCTTCTTTGTTCTTCCTTGGCAGAGTGTTTAACTCTTCCAGCTTCTCAACAACAAAGTCCTTTTCACCCGCGGTTAGCAAAACATGAGGCGGATTTTCGGCCTTAAGAAGCCTGCCTGCCATAAAGCCCTCTCCAAGGTAGCTAAAGAGCTCACTTACGGCCTTCGGCGGGAAAGCCAGGTTTACCAGCTCACAGACCTCGCTTGTGCTTTTCTCGTAGTAGTGCACGTCATCAGGACGTATAAAGACCAGTGTGCCCTCGCTTAAAAGTTCACTCTTGCCGTTAATCTTGTGAATTACACTTCCCCTTATAATAATAAAAAACTCGTAGAAATCGTGCCTGTGAGGGACTGTAATATTCTTCAGGCTTCTGTGGAATGCATAATGGATCTCGGTAACGGGATCAATCAGCTCATCCTTCCTCATAATTAAAACGCTTTGCATTTCTCCCCTTGCGGAAATTTCGTAATCCATATGTCAATATAGCACAATTATTATATCATTAAAAGACAAGATTATTTCCATTTTACTCCCTATTTTTACGCTTGGCGGGGAATATTTTGGGAGATACTTAGTTATGATGAAGAACAATATATTACAAACAGAGCTGAAATTCACAGAAACTTATAAGCAGTATGAAAATGCTCATCCGGCAATCCGTGAGGCAATGTGCCTTAAGGTCCAGTATCCGGCTTTTTTTACCGAAATCCAGAGAGGAGACCTCTTTGCCGGAAGGATTCAGCATACATTTGTGGGAGTTACGCCTGATGAATGGGGACCCACGGCATTCGGATATTACTGCCAGGAAAGTGAAATACGTGAACTAATGTCAAAAAGCGAACTTGACAGCACCCGCAGGCAAAAAATTGAAGAAATGCTCCTTTTCTGGAGAACCGAGAACACTTCGGCTCAACTCCGCAAAAGATATAGCGGGGAAATGGCCAGGTGGCTTCCTGCGGATGACTGGATGCACGACTACGGCATCGCTTTCCCCCTTTACAGGCTTACTGGTGGAAACATAAATTTCGGGAAACTCTTGACTCTTGGAATCCCGGGGCTGTCCGAAGAAATCAGGCGTTTCAGGTTATTTGCTCAACGTGATGCTAAGGAAACTGAATTTTATGACGCCATGCTTATTGCACTGGAAGTCCTTTCAGACCTTTGCCGCCATTACGCGCGTGAGGCCAGGCTTAAGGCTGAGGTTGAAAGTGACACTGAAAGTAAAAATGAACTCCTCCAGATGGCCTCTGCGCTCGAAAAAGTGACAGTCTCAAAGCCAAAGACTTTCCGTGAGGCAATCCAGCTATTCTGGCTTTATTCACTGGCTTCAGACATAAGAAATTACGGAAGGATGGACGTCTACCTGGGCGACTTTCTGGTTAATGACCTGAACTCGGACATTATTTCCGAAAATGAAGCCCAGAGGCTCCTGGACTCACTCTGGAGACTAATGGCAGCAAGAAATACCGTTGTTCATAACCGCGTAATAATCGGGGGAAAAGGGCGCGTAAATGAAAAAAATGCCGACCGCTTTGCTCTCATGGCTATGGAAGCAACGCTGAATGTAAAAGAAGCCGAGCCGCAGCTTTCATTGAGATTTTATAAAGGAATGAATCCTTTACTTATGGATAAGGCTCTTTTTGTAATTGGGGAAGGGCGCACATACCCGATGCTTTATAACGATGACGTCAACATCCCCTCTGTACAGTCTGCTTTCTGCCTTAACCGTACCCTAAGCGAGCAGTACGTACCTTTCGGGTGCGGTGAATATATAATTGACCATAAAAGCTTTGGTACACCAAGCGGCGTGATAAATTTACTTAAGGCGCTCGAAGTTACACTGCATAACGGAATAGATCCGGCTACGGGCCGCAGTATAGGACTTGACTTGGGTGAATTCAAAAGTTTTGACACATTTGAAAAGCTGTGGGAAGCCTACACCAGGCAGGTGGAGCATTTTGTAGACCTATTGGCCTCTCAGGAAGAGCTGGAATACAAGCTTGCCGGCGAAACTGCCCCATTCCTCTTTCTTAGCATGCTCTACGATGGCTGCCTTGAAAAAGGCAAAGGCGCTTTCTCGGGGGGAATTGACTTTCTTGGCGGAACGCTTGAGACCTACGGCAACTCCAATACGGCAGACAGCCTTACCGCAATTAAAAAGCTTGTCTATGATGAAAAAGCTTTAACACAGGAAGAACTCCTCCATGCACTCGACCGGAATTTCGAAGGCTTTGAGGCCGAACGTGAACTGATGCTGAAATGCCCGAAGTATGGAAATGACGATGAATGTGCCGACGGCATGCTCTTAAGAGTCCATGACCACGTCGCCGGGTACGTAAAGTCACAGAAATCCAGGACAAACCTGCATTCTTACCTTATCGTAATCATTAACAACAGCGCCAACACGCTCCTCGGGCACCAGACCTCAGCCTCGGCTGACGGACGCACCTCAGGAAGCCCTATGAATAACGGCAACGCTCCTTCAAGCGGCTTCGACCGCAAGGGGCTGACGGCAATGCTCAATTCAATTGTAAAACCTTCCACTTACATCCATGCCGGCGCCGTGCAGAACATGAAGTTCAGCAGGGATATGTTCACAAAAAAGCGCCCTGTTGTAGAAAGCCTCCTCGAAACCTATTTCCAGAAAGGAGGGGCCCAGGCGATGATTACGGTTGTAAACAGGAACGACCTGGAAAATGCGATGAAAGAACCTGAAAAGTACAGCCATATTTTTGTAAGAGTCGGCGGCTTCAGCGCCCGCTTCGTGGAGCTTTCACGGGATGTGCAGCTGGAAATTTTGAGCCGCACGCTTTATTAGCTTTAAGACATTAATGGATTGAGTGTGACATGAGTACGCAGGGACTTATTTTTGACATACAGCGCTTCAGCCTTCACGACGGCCCGGGGATAAGAACGACGGTTTTCCTAAAAGGCTGCCCTCTTGACTGCCTGTGGTGCCATAACCCCGAGAGCAAAAATTTCTTTCCTGAAGTCTCCTCCGGGGGCGAGCTTTGTGAAAGCTGCCGCAGCATGGTTAATAAATTTCTAAGGGAAGCTGAAGGTGAAATTAACCTTAAAAGCTTCCCTTTCTGCAGCTCATGCCTGGAGAGCATAAGGAAAAATTCGCGGGATGGCATAAAAGTAATCGGATACCATAGAAGCGTTGAAGAGGTGGTGCAAGAAGTAATAAGGGACCTGGACTATTACAGGAATTCCGGGGGCGGCGTCACCATCTCGGGAGGTGAGCCGCTGGCACAGCTTCCATTTACGATGGAACTCTTAAAACGCCTAAAAGAGCTCAATATAAATACGGCTGTTGAAACCTGCGGGCTTGCACCCAGGAATAGTTTCAGTAATCTCCTCCCTTTAACTGACCTTTTTCTTTTTGACTATAAAGCTACGGGTGAGGAACCGCACAGAAGGCTTACCGGGGTTTCAGGCAAGGCAATCCTGTCGAACCTGGACTTTCTGTACCGGAATAATGCCCGAATCATCCTCCGCCTGCCCTTAATTCCCGGCATTAACGATTCAATTGCACACCTGCAGGCAATAGCCTTGCTTGCAGAAAAGTATCCGGAACTCTCAGGCATTGAAATAATGCCCTACCACAACATGGGAAACGACAAGGCCCGGAAGATCGGCAGGCCTGCGGCACTGGAAGGCGTTAAAACTGCCTCCGAAGAAGTAAAGGATGGCTGGCTTAAAACGCTCCGCTGCATGGGGTTAAGCAAAGTAACTTTGAGCTGAATAATTATAAATTTCCCCTATTCCTTCATAGAAATCAACTTTACCTTTCCTATTTCCAAAAAAATTATTACTTTTCGGGTTAAATTATAAGAAAATGATATTAAAATTTAAGGCACATACCCGGTTTTATTTAATTTTATTAGGCATTTTGGCACTGGGAGCGCTATATATTACTCATTTTTTCAGTTTTCTCCTTTTTCATACAATTTCCGAAATGATCTCCATCGGCGTAGCCTGGGGGCTTTTTATGCTTGCCTGGAATCTGCGTGATCTCTCGGAGGATCATTCAGTCATATTCATCGGAATTGCATTTTTATTCACCGGGGCCATAGATCTGCTCCATACGCTTGCCTACAAGGGTATGAACGTCCTCCCGGGCTCCGATGCCAACCTGGCGACACAGTTCTGGATTGCCGGAAGGTACCTTCAGAGCACTTCTCTTTTAGTGATGCCTTTTGTACTGAACCGCAGAATTAGTTTCGGACCCGTAATTGCGTTATTCTCCTGCGTTACTGTTCTGCTTTTACTTGCAATAGCCTTCTGGCACGTCTTCCCTGTGTGTTTTGTAGAGGGAGCGGGTCTTACGCCATTTAAGGTTATTAGCGAGTACGTGGTCTCTTTTATTCTTGCCCTTTCGGCAGTGTTCTTCTTCAGGAGGAGATCCTCTTTTGATCCTGAAGTGCTCAGGCTTGTTATGTTTTCACTGGGACTTCTAATTTTGTCTGAGCTGGCTTTTACTTTTTATATTGAGGTATATGACCTTTCCAATGCTTCGGCACACCTGATAAGGATAATTTCCTATTTTTTGTTGTATAAGGCCATAATACAAACAGGAATGAAAAAACCTTTCAACCTCCTGTTCCGTAATTTAAAACAAAGTGAACTTGAACTAATAAAAATCAATGACCGGCTCCAACAAGAGCTGGGATCCAAAGACAAGGCTGAAATCAGCCTTAAGATTGCTGTAGAAGAGCTCGAACGTTCGAACAAAGAACTCGAACAGTTCGCTTACATAGCTTCACACGACCTCCAGGAACCGGTAAGGATGGTCAGTAATTATACTCAGCTGCTTGAAAGAAGGTATAAAGACAAGCTGGACAGCAAGGCGCTTGAGTATATTGAGTTTGCCGTCGACGGCGCCCGTAGAATGCACATGCTCATTACGGGACTTCTTGAGTATTCCAGAATTACAACAAATGCAAGGCAATACTCTCCAGTCGACTGCAATAAAGTGATGGAATATGTGTTAAAGAATCTGGAAATCAGTATCAGGGAAAGCGGGGCCAGAATATACTCTGAAGTCCTGCCGGTAGTAATGGCCGACGAGGTTCAGCTGATACAACTGTTCCAAAACCTCATCAGTAACGCCATTAAATTCAGGCGCGGTGCTGAGATGCCTGAAATTCACGTCTCAGCCGCTCAGGAAAACGGCAAATGGATTTTTTCCGTTAAAGATAATGGAATTGGTATAGACCCCCAGTATGGAGAAAGAATTTTCCAGATCTTTCAGCGTTTGCACTTAAGAGACGAGTACACTGGAACCGGAATTGGACTGGCTGTATGCAAAAGAATTGTAGAACGGCATGGCGGTAAGATATGGATCGAGTCTGAATTAAACAATGGAGCAACTTTTTATTTTACTTTCAGCAATAATTAATTCCCCGGTATTCTGGTTGCACAAACTAATTAAAATTAAACATAATAGAACCCATTAAGGAAAACCAATAATGACTGAAGCAAAATTCGATAAAAATGTAGAAAACATCAGAATGTCGCCGATTGTATCGATCAGCGAGGAGGCAAGAAAAAAAGGACCCGAATATTTTGAAAAAACGGGGAAAAAGATTCTTCTTTTTCAAAGAGGAGAAATCGACTTCCCGACGCCTGAATACATAAGAAACGCGGCTAAGAAGGCAATGGACGAGGGAAAAACAAAGTATCCAAAGTCGGGCGGCGAGGACGTCTTTAAAGAGGCGGTTATAAAGAAACTTGAATATTTTAACAAAGCCACCGGACTGGGAAAAGACAATATAGTTGCCACCTACGGCGGGCAGGAAGGCCTTGAGCTTACATTTAAGCTCTTCCAGGGAAAGAAAGCCGGCGGATTTGCCCCATGCTGGAGCTGCGTGCTGGAAAACTTTATCCCTTATGCCGATACGAATTTTTCTGAACTCCCGCTTAATGAGGATTTCAGCATTGACTTCGATGCACTAAAGAAGCTTGTTAAGGACATATCATTCCTGTATCTGAATACTCCTCAGAACCCGACAGGAAAGCTGTTTACAAGGGACGAGGTCACGGAAGTCGTAAAGTTATGCCGCCAGAACGGCGTTTACCTCATCTCGGATGAGGCCTACGAGGCAATTACTTTTGAGGGGAAAGAGCACTTCAGCCCGATTTCACTGGATTTTGACAACATCATTAGCGTTTTTACCATGTCAAAAACCTACGCCATGACGGGCTGGAGAGTCGGCTACCTGGCTTCCAGAAACAAGAGGCTTATCGAGCTTATAAAAATGGGCAACTATACACAGACGGCCGGCGTGGCAACTTTCATGCAGTATGCCGCCGCCGAGGCACTGGCGAACAAAGAAGAAAGCGATAAGCACATCAGGTTCATGGTCGGCGATTTTCAGAAAAGACGCGACCAACTGCTCGAAGGCTTCCGCTCTATTCCGGGCGTTAAGGTCGAAAAGCCCGACGGTGCATTCTACCTCTTCCCTAACTTTACAGAGCTAATTCCAAAGAACTTAAAAGGCGCGGAAAGGAATTCCTACATCTATAACCTTCTGATGCAAAATGGAATTGCCGCCGTGCACGGATCATGCTTCGGGCACTTTTTTACGGATAACATGAGATTCTCCTTCTCAACTACCCCTCCTGAAGTCATAACTGAAGGTATCGAGAGAATGAGAGCGATCTTTGCGCAGGACTAAATTTACTTAGTCTTTGCCTTATATAAAAAGCCGTTTTATGAATTTTTCATAAAACGGCTTTTTGTTTTGCTAACTTCAGATTTTACTAGAAAAGGTCTTCCAGCTCCTGCAGGCGGAAAGAAATATGAGCCGCACTGTTTATAAGTACAATTATCGTTCTCTGGTCGCTTAATGACCTTACTATATAAGAGCGGTAGCCATCCCACCATCCGCCGTGGTATACAATATTGTCCTTTTCATTTATGCGCCATCCGAATCCGTAATTATGGTCATCACGCAGATTTTTGAAAGCAGGCGTAAAGGCCTCGGAAAGGCATTCCTGGCTTACCAGCTGTGCCTTATAAAGAGCGTAATCCCAGCGTAAGAGATCTTCGACCGTTGAATACACGTTCTTATCCCCTACTACACCGTTCTGGTAGTTAAAGCCGACCGGAGTCCTGTTTGGGTTATGCCCTTCTGCAACAACCGCGGGAAGCGGGTTTTCAGGGTTATAAACAAATGTGCTTTCCATGCCTAGGGGCTTAAAGATTTCCTTTTCCATGAACCTGTAAAATGGCATGCCTGAGGCCTTCTCCACTATGGAAGCCAGGAGCGCATAGCCGGTATTGCTGTAGAAATACCTGATTCCGGGCCTGAAATAAGGCTGTGGAAGATTTCTCTCCAGCATTTCTATCACGTCTTTATTATCCATCATCTTCGACTTATCGGGCCAGTAGTCATTTGCAAAGTACATATAATTAGGCAGGCCGGAACTGTGCGTCAAAAGCTGCCTGATTGTTATGTCTTCATATGGAAATGAAGGGAAAAACTTCCTCACGTTGTCGCTATAGGAAAGCTTCCCTCTTTCTTTCAGCAGCATTATGGCAAATGCCGTAAACTGCTTCGAGACTGAAGCAAGCTGAAAGACTGAATTTGTTGTAAGAGGGGTTTTACGCCTGAAATCAGAATATCCGAAAGCCTTTTCATAAATTATGTTTCCCTTTTCTGCAAAAAGAACAACACCGTTAAAAACACCCTTTCTGTTCCTTTCCGTAAAAAACTGATTTATTCTGGCTGTTGCACCGGTCGTCTCCCGGTTAAAGGTAATTCTCTTATAAACTGCAGCATTGCTGACGTTAGGGACTTTCTCATTCTTACATGCTGTAACAAATAATAACAGTATGGATAAAAAATAAATAGCTGTCTTTTTCAAATCATCTTCCTGTGAAATTTCGAGCGCAAAATTTAATTAAAAGTATCCTTAAATGCAGTACATTTATTATTGTTTTGTAAAAGATTTTTTACAGATTTTTAAATTTTACATTTGGCAGCCTTTTGCTTTTATCCGCAGTGGGAGCCGACCCAGACCAGGATAATGCTCTATGGACCTGAAAAGTGAATTTTTCACTGCCTGAACCCCAAAATGTCTTCTATCTTAACAATGCTTCTTTACGGTGGAAAAGTTCCTTTCTAAGGCACGGGTATTTAAGAAAAATAAATCATGCAGGAAAATTCAGGCCGGGAAACATTGGGCAGCAATATCCATAAACACGCAGCAATATGTTCATTAACTGGCAGAGAAGAAAAAACTTCATAAAACGACCTATTTTACTGATCCACCTGATGCACGACGGCAGTTATGCCAAGGCTCGAAAGAATGCAGTCTACTTTTTTCAGCATTCCCTTTGGCACAACGATATGGAAAATCATGCCGTTGGACTCGGCATAAAAGGCAAACTCCTTCCATTTTCTGGACAAAGAACCCTCAAGAGAAACTTCACCGGTTTCAACTGCAAATATGTACGTATCGCCCTGCCTTTCGGCAATTATGTCCGGAATAAAAGAGGTTCTTTTGTTTCTTGAGACTACCTTCTCAGGCTGTGGAAAACCGGGCAGGTTGGCCGTAATTTCAGTAAAGCCCCGGTTCTGAAGGTAATCAATCACCTCTTCAACTACAAACTCATGTACGCTTAACTCTCCGGTCCTTAACATATCTTACCTCCCTCCCTTAAGTTCAGAAGATACTTTAATTAAAGATCCTAAAAATGTCTAAAATTTTCAAGCTATCTCTTATGTCGCTGTTTTGCCTCCTTCGGGGAGCCTGAAATAAAATGGACCGAGAGAAGAAATGCTGATTATTCTATGAAGCGCTGAATAAAAAAAAGGGTGCAACCCTTTTTAGCTTTGGCAGCACCCTTTTAACGTTTTTTTAAGTAACTTTTCCCAAGGATAAGCCCTTATGCCCAGGCAATGAGGCCCAGGTCAAATGGACTGTTTAATAGTGGATGTTTCGGTAGAACCCTTGCCGTAAAGCCGAACTGGCCGCTCTGCTGGCAGACAATGGCGCCTTTATAGGTATATACATTGTTCCTTGGCTTGCTCTTTTCATTCTGCATTGTAACAAAGGAGTTTGCGTGAGCAATGTTCTGCCTGTCAACCGACCCGTAATAGATCTGTACTTCCACGTCATCGGGTGTAAGTCCGCCCAGGTTAATTTCTGCTTTTACATAAAATTCAGTACCGACCTTTACATCTGTCGAAGAGCCCTCGCTTACGAGGCTCATGAATTTAACCTGATTCCAGTTATCCCTTACCTTCTTTTTCCACTCGGTAAGAGTTTTTACCTGCTGGCAGTTATTTTTCATGAGTGCCTTTCTGCTTTCAAAGGCGCGGTTGTAGAACTTTACGAAGTACTGTTCTACCATTCTGTTTGTATTGAAAACAGGGCCAAGCTTTTTCATGGAAGACTTCATTTTGCTGATCCAAAGCCTCGGCAGCTTGTCGGATGAACGGTTGTAGAAAGTAGGCACAATTTCAGTTTCAAGCGTGTCGTAGAGTTCACGTGACTCAACTTCATTCTGGTAATCTACGTCCAGGTATTCCTCGCCGTTGCCGATTTTCCAGCCGACTTCAGGGTCGTAGCCTTCATCCCACCAGCCGTCGAGTATGCTGAAATTAAGGCCTCCGTTTGCAATTACCTTCATGCCCGAGGTTCCGCTTGCCTCCAGGGGTCTTCTCGGGTTGTTCAGCCATATGTCGCAGCCTTCAACCATATATCTTGCAACGTTCATATCGTAATTTTCGAGGAAAACGATCTTCTTGCGGAACTGGTCCTCCTTTGCAATCTGGACAATTTCCTGTATAAATTTCTTTCCCTCATCGTCCTTCGGGTGAGCTTTTCCGGCAATGATCAGCTGTACCGGGTGCAGCGGGTTATTCAGTATATTTGCCAGGCGGTCGCGGTCCGTAAAGATCAAGTTTGCCCTTTTATACGTGGCAAATCTTCTTGCAAAACCGATCGTCAGGGCCCCGGGATCCAGTACCTCGTTCGCCGAGGCGATCTCCGTATGAGAGCCTCCGCGTGCAAGGACCTGTTTTCTTAGCCTGCTTCTTGCAAATGCTACCAGTCTTTCACGCCTTCTTTCGTGTGTTCGCCAGAGCTCTACGTCAGGAATCTTGTCTACCCTCTCCCAGATGCTTTGATCCTCGGGTTTCTGTATGAACTTATCGCCCAAGTACCTGAAGAGGAGTTCAACCATGTCGTTTGAAATGTGACTTCTCGTATGGACACCGTTTGTAACATAATCAATCGGTATCTCTTCAAAGGGCACGCCCTTAAAGCCCGAGACCCACATTTTTTTGGATACTTCGCTATGGAGCTTGCTGACGCCATTGACGTAGCCCGAGGTATTCATGGCAAGGTGAGCCATATTGAAATTTATCATCGGGGCATCCTTGTCCAGAGTCCCCAGCCTGTAGAACTCCCTGTCCTGAATTTTCAGTTCCTGCCTGTAGTAGCTCCCGAAATACTTTTCCATCAGCTCGTTAGAGAAGACGTCAATTCCTGCAGGAACAGGCGTATGTGTAGTAAAAATGTTTGATGCATAGCCAAGCTCTTTTGCCTCTGCAAAGCTTAAGCCTTCAGTGCTCATAATGTGGCGAATTCTTTCCAGTGAAAGGAATGCCGAATGTCCTTCATTCATGTGGCATACCTGCGGATTAATACCAAGCGTATGCAGAGCTCTTAGCCCGCCGATACCTAAAATCAGCTCCTGCTGAATCCTGGTCTCTGCATTACCGCCGTAGAGTGTCCTGGTAATCTTTTTATCCTCGTCGCTGTTTTCGGGCACGTTTGTATCCATGAGGTAAAGAGGAATTCTTCCGACGTCAATTCTCCAGACCTGGAAATAGACCAGGCGGTTGGGAAAATTTAAGTGAATCTTCACGGGCACTTTATTCTCGTCCATTACGAGAGTCATGGGGAGATTATAGAAGTCATTTATCTCGTATCTTTCCTGCTGCCACCCGTCCGAGGTAAGATACTGCTGGAAGTAACCTTCCTTGTACAGAAGTCCGATACCTATGAGCGGAAGTCCAAGTTCGCTTGCCGACTTCAGGTGGTCTCCGGCTAAAATGCCGAGACCTCCGGAATAAATCTGCAGGCACTCTGTAAGGCCGAACTCAGCCGAGAAGTATGCGATGTATGGTTTTGAGCCATTCTGCTTAAAATTTTTCTGGAACCAGTTTGGAGAGGAAAGATAGCTTTTAAGGTTATCGTAAGCCCTGTTCATGTGGGCAATAAAACCGTCGTCATTGGCAACTTCCTGCAGCCTGTCCTGGCTTATTTTCCCAAGCATCATAACAGGGTTATGACCCGTAGAATCCCACAATTCCCTGTCGAGGCGTCTGAACAGTTCAAATGTATCCTGGCTCCACGTCCAATACAGGTTATAAGCCAGTTCTCTAAGTCGCTCAAGATTCTGAGGCAGCGAAGGAATTACATTAAATGTTCCAATGAAATTTGCCATCTATTTCTCCATGACTATTTTCTGAAATATTAATTTTTTATAAATGCAAAGGAAATCAGATTACTAATATAATGAAATTCTTAATTCAATGAAATTCCGCTTCATAGGGAAAATTTAAGGGTGAAACTGTGTTCAATAAGGTAACACTTTCCCCTGCTGGGCTACTCAGCTGGCGTAAAGTCGATCCGACTGTCCTGGGAAATAGTATATATCGGGAATATATAAGGAGGATTATCTTTGGAATGAGGTGAAATAGAAGGAATCCCCCACCTGAACCCTGGTCTTCGTAATCTTGTCTACGGCAACGAAGAAGAAGTTGACCTTGTATCTGCCGTCGCCTTCACGCAAAGGGCGTGTTTTGTCCAGCCATTCGTCAAATTTTTCTTCATTCGGTGCAAGCCTGAGCGATACGTTATAAACAAGATTACCCTTCAAATCCTTTACGGGTCCAGAAACGCTGACCGGTCCGCTGTAGGCAATATTCAGGTCCTCCGGACGCTGAGAATTAACGCTAACCTTGAAGACAGTCGTCTTCTGCAGGTCCTGAGCATAGACCTCAGAGCCATTCATCTTCACTGAAACGTTATCAATCCTGATCTCAGGCGGGCGTTTTGGCAGCACGTCCAGCCTCTCCTCGCGCCCGCTGAAGCGGACCAGGACCTGTTTTTGTCCCGTAAGGTCAAACTTCTTCTGCTCGCCGGGGGCAATTCTTGTAATGAGGCTGCCGCTATTGGGGTCAACTATATCCACGGGCACACTGCCGCTATTCTTTGCGAGGTTCCACGTATACTGAATGAACTTCTGCCCTTCGGCAATCGGCGAGGTAATAGGCATCGGGTCTTTTGGCACCTCACGCGGCTTATTTAATGGAATGTCTTCGAGCTTTGGCTCCTCCTCGTTTACCCTCCTACTCAGGGATGCCATATTCTGGCTGAGTGATTCAATTTTCCTTTTCAGTGCCACGTTCTCGCTTGCCATGTCATGTTCAACCCTGAGGTCGATCTTTGCCCCCATTATGCTCAGTGAGTCGATTATCGTAAGGAGCGAGTCGCGAACGCTTCTTTTTACCGCGTCTTTCTTTGAGATCACTTCACCCAGATCCAGTCCTGCGCCTTTAATTGCCAGGACGGTAATTACAAAGATGTAAAGCACCTGGTATATTACGAACTTGCTGTCCCTGTTTTTTCTTACCATCTTACGCCTTAAATATTTTCAATTCGGATAATTGCCTTTGATATTACTTTATGTGCATCTCAGGGCTATCTTCTGCTCAGAATTGCCTCAATGCTCTCAAGTGCCTTAAGGGCTTTTTCATCTTTTAGTGCATTTGAGGCATTTGCTACTGCCTCGGCAAGATTTCTTAACTCACCCAGCTTTTGGGAGTTTCCTGCCTGAAGTCTGTTCATTTTATCCATCATTTCATGCGTGCTGCTTATGTTCTGGTGCATCTGACGGCTCAGCTCTGCCATATGGACATAGACCTCTTCATACTGCTTCAGGTCGTTCAGGGGCATATAATCGGCTACGGTTGCAACGTTTGCCATTTTGGTATTGTCTGTCAATTGGTCTATCACTTTCTGAAAATGTTCTATCTGTGTCTGTGCATAGTACCTGTTCTTAAGCTCGTTGGCCCTGTTGATTACGTGCTGGAACTCTATGCTCAGTTCATCAAGCACGGGCTCAAAAAGTTTCCCCAAAGCCAGCACTATGAGGGCTTTGATTTCAAATGGAACCGAAAGGCCCAGAAAGACCTCAGGTCCCAGTTTGATGCTGATTAAAAGTATGGCAGCACCAATTAAGGGAAGCGCCGTTGCAATACCGTCGATAACGCTGATGGAAGAGCCTATGATCCTGTCAATAATGTCGGCTGATGTAGACTGTTTTACTTCCCTTCTTAGTTCGCCATAGGCTTTATATGCAAAGAGGAGGAAAAACAGGTAGGTTACAACAGGCATCCACCAGAAGCTAATCGAGCTGAATGATTGGTTTATTGGCGACCAGTTTGGGAAAATGCTCTTTGCTATGTTTATCGAGATGTTTCCCAGAATGGGAACATAAGCCAGATCCAGAAAAAACGATAAAAATAGCGCCAGGAGGGAAAAAAGAATGTGTTTAGTTACGACTGAGAACCTGATCTCTTTTAGTTTAGATTCCTTGAAGCGGTCAATTTCTTCCTCCAGACCGTTCGACTTAAATATATACGAATAACCGTTTTCATCAAACCCGCCTCCCGGCTTTACTTCAGCCATAGCTGCCTGTTTCATCGTATCTCCAGTATGTTATTCATTTAATCAATTTTTGAGGGCTTTATTGCCAAGGGCAACGCCTCCCTTTCCTTTCGGAAATCATGCGCATCTATTTAAGTATAAAATTTTCTGCAATTATGTCCAGTGATTTTGCACAAATATGCACGTCCACCGGCTTTTTATATCCTCCCTGATCCTTCAGCCTTAAACCCCGGAAGCAGCACATAATAAACATTATTCCTTTGCATGGCAGGATCAGCAATTAAAATCTTACCCTGTAATGCTTTATGGGAAAAAAAGTTATTCCAGAGGGCAAATGAGCTATATAGTTTTATTATATTTTGTTTATATTTGTGCTATGTTTCTGTGTTTTCATTAAATAAATCCAAAGGTCCTATAGATGCAAAGTGTTAAACTGGAATTCCTGGAAAAATATAATTATCTGAACTCCCTTGCAGAAAGGGGGCATGAGCAGTTCACGGATGAACTGTGTGATTATATTGTAAATGAATTCGAGCTGCAGGCCATGGTTTTATTTAAGGTCAATGACGATGAAAGCCTTATGGTGCTTGGCCGTTCGGCTTCGGCAAAAAAGAACTACACCAGAGGGGCCATCTTCCGTTGCCCGGTCTGCAGCCTGGTCAGGGAGAAAAATCCTACATTCCAGTCCCATTCCGATGCCGAATGCCAGATGCTCATCTCCGAGTTTGTAATTTATGAAGCATGCATGACTGCCAAGATCACAGAGGGTCAGAGAGGATTTATAAAATTTGCAAAGAAGACCCCTTTTTTGAGGGCTGAGATAGACAATTTGAGGTCTGTTTCCGAATTTCTGGGCTATATACTCAGGACATGGTCGGCTACAAGGGGTGAAAGCTTTACCTCTGCCGGCAAGTCTGTCTCTGAGATAATCAATGATATCTCTCAGGAGCTGCGCACGCCGGCAAACAGCATAATCGGCTTTGCCTCCCTGCTCGGCGAAGACAGCCTTACGTCCTCGCAGTCGGAATACATCTCCATCATTAAAAGCAACGCCCAGAACCTTCTTCTTACATTAAACGACCTTATTGAAGCATCAAAGATCGACTCGGGCAAAATCCAGGAAAACAGGACGCTTACAGAAGTAAAAAAACTTGTTGATGACATTATAAAAATTTATTCCTCCAAGACCGATCCCGGGAGCGTGGAGCTCACGGCTGAATTCGACAGCTCCATGCCGGAGAAAATTCTGGTTGACGTGCCGCGGCTTAAATACATACTGCAGAACATACTGCAGCATTCCATCAGAATGACCGAACGCGGGAAAATTGTCATTCGCATGGCCTTATCCGGCAAGAACCAGCTTTCCGTAAGAGTATCCGACACGGGAAGGGGAATTACCTCCGAGCAGCTAAAAAACGTCTTTGAGCCGTTCGCCTTTTCGGCCATTGACCACCTGAAGACACCCTTAGCCTCAGGGCTGGGTTTAACGCTTGCAAAAAAGTATGTTAATTTCCTGGGAGGCGACATAAGCGTTGAAAGCGCAATAGGGCGCGGTACCACGTTCATCTTTACGCTGGGCATTGAGGCGGTCTCGGAGATCGAAAAAAAGATTCTTAACCTCCCTGCCCCGGAGGGAAGTAGAAACAAGGTGCTCGTTATTGAGGACGACTACGCAACTTCGAAACTCCTCAGCAACTATCTGAATAAATGGGGCTATGAGCCTACGATTGTCAACAACGCCGAACAGACGATGATAATGATTGAAAAGGAGAAATTCCTGGCAATAATTATGGACATCGTCCTGCCTAATACAAACGGGCTTGAACTCTTAAAGACAATTCATGAACATAAGCATACAAAGAATACTCCGGTAATTGTCTGCTCCATTGAAGCCGAACAACAGAAGGCTTTTATGCTCGGAGCTGTGGAGTATTTTGTAAAACCGATCAAGTATAAGTTCCTGGTTGAAGTGCTCCAAAGCTACCGCCTGAAGAAGGATTCAACCGTCCTTTGCGTCGATGACGACCTGCCGACACTCAACCTTCTTAAGGAGGCAATCGTTAATGCGGGGTACAATGCCCTTGCTGAACAGTCCTCTGCAAAGGTGATGGACCTGATCAGGGATAAGGACCTGGACCTGGCAATAGTGGATCTGGATATGCCGGAGCCGAACGGATTCGAGCTGATTAAGCTCATTAAATCGGACAGCAACTTTGCACGGCTTCCAATTATTATCTATACCGGCAAGGAAAACTACCAGGAAGACCTGATGAAAATTGACGGACTTTTTGAGGACCTCCTGAGCAAAAAGAGCACAAACATTGAAGACCTTGCACAGACGATAAATGAAATGATTAACCGCAATGACGTTCCCCTGCCCCCTCAGGAGATCGCAAAAAGGGATAACGTCATTAAAATTCTTCTGGCCGAAGACTATAAGCATTCTCAGATAATTGTCACCAGGCTTCTTAAGAAGAACAGTTTTGAAAATATAATTGTGGTCGAAAACGGCGAGGAAGCCCTGGAGAACGCACAAAAGCAACACTTCGACCTGATACTGATGGATATGCAGATGCCCGTAATGAACGGCTTTGAAGCTACGGAAAAAATCAGGCTGATTCCTGAATACAAGGATACTCCTATTGTTGCACTGACTGCTTTTGCCATGAAGGGCGACCGCGAAAAATGCCTTGAGGCAGGAGCTACAGATTATATACCTAAACCGATCGACAGCAAGGAGTTTATTGAAAAGGTTAAATACTATACGAGCCTGAAAAAAGTAACTGCTTAAAAACGGACCCGCGGGACTTTCGGAGCTTCTGCCCTTAAGTCCGAAAACTTTATTTTTTGTATTGGATTTTTTAATAAGCGAATCTCCGGTTCGCTTTTAGTTTTTTTGTACTTTTAGTTTTTTATGCTTTAGTCATTAGTTTTTCAGCAGGGACTTTTCTTAGATGCCCGCTGAAAGAACTTAGTTATGACCAAATTCGTTTTAAATAACAGACTTCGATTTTTTTAGTATCATTTATAGAGGATAAAGAGGTATAATGATTAGCGAACATCCAAGAGTAAGATTTGCTCCCAGCCCTACGGGTTACCTTCACGTGGGAGGATTAAGGACTGCTCTTTATAATTATCTATTTGCAAAGAACCAGAATGGAAAGTTCATTCTCAGAATAGAGGATACCGACAGGAACAGATTTGTTGAAGGTGCGGTTGAAAACCTGATCAATGTTCTTAAATGGATCGGCCTGGACTATGACGAAGGCCCGGCAAAAGGCGGCAACTACGGCCCTTACATGCAGTCGGAAAGACTCGATATTTATAAAAAATATGCCGAGGAACTCATCGAGAAAAAACACGCCTATTACTGCTTCTGCAGCCCCGAGCGACTCTCGGAAGTAAAGGAAGAACAGAAACAGAAAGGCCTTCAGCCGAAATACGATAAGCATTGCCTCTCGCTTTCCAGGGAAGAAATTGAAAATAATATCAAAAGCGGAATGCCTTATGTGGTAAGGCTCAACGTTCCGCCTGATCTTAAGGTTGCCTTTGACGACATCGTAAGAGGACACGTTGAATTTGACAGTAACGGAATTGACGACCAGGTTTTAATTAAAAGCGACGGGTATCCAACCTATCACATGGCAAACGTGGTTGATGATCACTTTATGAAAATCACACACGTCGTAAGGGGTGAAGAGTGGCTTTCTTCGACACCCAAACACGTTCTTTTATATGACGCCTTCGGCTGGGAAAAGCCGCAGTTTGCTCACCTGCCGCTTTTGTTAAACCCCGACAGGTCCAAGCTCAGCAAGCGCCAGGGTGACGTGGCAGTTGAGGATTACAGGGCAAAAGGATACCTTAAGGAAGCACTCCTTAACTTTGTTGCGCTCCTGGGCTGGAACGCCGGCGACGACGTGGAATTCTATTACCTTGATGAAATGATCAAGAAATTCTCTCTGGAAAGAGTTAATAAATCCGGTGCAGTTTTTGATTTGGCTAAACTCCACTGGCTGAACGCGGAGCACTTGAGGAAACTGCCGGATCGGGACCTGCTCAGGCTCTTAAGGGAAGAATTGGCCGCATCAAAGTTTAAGAACAATGACTATTCCGATGAATACCTGCTCAAGGTAATTACGGCAATGAAAGAAAGGGTATCTTTTGTCAGGGAATACATAGAAAAAAGCCCTTATTTCTTTGAAAGACCCGAGACTTACGAGGAAAACGCGGTAAAAAAAAGCTGGAAGGAAAATACTCCCGAACTCCTCAAAAAGCTCATTGAGGCTTTCTCGAAACTCGATAGCCCGAATAAGGAAGACTATGAAAATGTGCTTCACAAGACGGCTGAAGAGCTACAGGTTGGAAATGCAAAGCTTATTCACCCTGTCCGCCTTGCCACTTCGGGACTCAGTGCCGGGCCGGGGCTTTTTGACATACTGGTCATTCTTGGCAAAGAAGAAACAATCTTCAGGCTTCAGGATGCCCTTGAAAGAGTTAAAATCTGAAATAAAACCTGAAATGGGAAAAGAAAATCCAGATGAAAATAGAGGACTTTTTGATTCCTTGAATTAAAGACCTCTAAATTCTTAAATTTAGAGTTATAAATTTTTAACAATACATACTTTTATGGAAGAAAACACAAACAGAAATAACGCCGAGGGCGGAAAGAATATCCCTCTAAATAACACAAAAGGAACTGCAGAGGGCGATAAGACTGCCGTAAACGGGAGCAGCCCGGCACTGGATTTTGTCAGGGCCATTATAACCGAAGACTTAAAGACAAATAAGTTTGCGGGCAAGGTACATACCCGTTTTCCCCCGGAGCCCAACGGATACCTACACATAGGACACGCAAAGTCAATTTGCCTTAACTTCGGTGTGGCACAGGAATTTAACGGGCTCTGTAACCTCAGGTTCGACGATACAAACCCCAGCAAGGAAGACGTTGAGTACGTGGATTCGATAATCGAGGACGTAAAATGGCTCGGCTTTGACTGGGGCGACAGGATGTTTTACGCTTCGGACTATTTTGACCAGCTTTATAGCCACGCAGTTGAACTCATTAAAAAGGGCAAGGCTTTCGTCTGCGACCTTAACGCACAGCAGCTGAGGGAGTACAGGGGCACGCTTACCGAACCGGGTAAAAACAGCCCTTACCGCGACCGTTCAGTTGAGGAAAACCTGGAGCTTTTTGAGCGCATGCGCAAGGGTGAATTCCCCGACGGCAGCCGCACGCTAAGAGCAAAGATTGACATGGCTTCGCCGAACCTTAATATGCGCGACCCCGTGATCTATAGAATTCTAAGGGCCACACACCACCGCACGGGAGACAAATGGTGCATCTATCCGATGTATGACTTTGCACACGGACTCTCCGACTCGGCCGAAAGAATTACTCATTCGATCTGTACGCTTGAATTTGAAGCCCACCGCCCTCTTTACGACTGGTTCCTGGATGAGCTTGGCGTTTATCACCCACAGCAGGTGGAGTTTGCACGCCTCAACCTGAACTATACCGTTATGAGCAAGCGAAAACTTCTTCAGCTTGTTGAAGAAGGCTACGTAAGCGGCTGGGACGACCCGAGAATGCCCACCATCTCAGGCCTGAGAAGGCGCGGCTATACGCCTGAATCCATACGCAACTTCAGCGAGAAAGTCGGCGTGGCTAAAAGGGAAAATACAATTGACGTTGCTCTTCTTGAGCACAGCATACGCGAGGACTTAAATAAAAGAGCACAGAGGGTTATGGCGGTTCTTAATCCACTGAAACTAGTTATAGACAACTATCCTGAGGCACAGACCGAAGAGCTTGAAGCTATAAATAACCCCGAGGACGCTTCAATGGGTACCAGAAAAATTCCCTTCTCCAGGGTCTTGTTTATTGAGCAGGACGATTTCCGCGAGGTTCCGCCTAAGAAGTTCCACAGGCTCTTCCCCGGTAACGAAGTACGCCTGCGCTATGCATACATCATTAAATGTACGGACGTTGTAAAAGATGAGCTCTCCGGTAAGGTTAAGGAAGTGCACTGCATTTACTACCCCGAAACAAAAAGCGGAAGCGACCAGAGCGGAAGAAAAGTAAAGGGCACCATTCACTGGGTCTCAGCTCAGCACGCCCTTGCCTGCGAGGTAAGGCTCTACGACCGCCTCTTTAACGTTGAGGACCCGACGGTGGAAAAAGAAGGCGCCGACTGGAAGAGTAACCTAAATCCAGACTCACTGCAGGTATTGAACTCATGCCTGGTTGAACCGGGGCTTAAGGATGCTCCCAAAGGCTCAAAGTACCAGTTTGAGCGCCAGGGATATTTCTGCGTGGACCCGGATTCAAACGTGGAAAAGCTTGTCTTCAACCGCACGGTTGCACTTAAAGACTCTTGGGCAAAAATAGAAAAGTCCTGATTCATTTAAGAACGCGCCAAGCTTCAAAAATTACAAAAGGGCGGGAAAATTTTCCCGCCCTTTTTATTTCTTTGCTACCGCCTTTTTACCTTCTAAAAACACTTGCTAGTGTATTAAAAAACAGTAAATTAAAATCCATCTATTCTTCTTAGATCTGCACGGTTCCTGGTACTGAAAAAGATAAGCTCCGGAAGAAAAGTTTCAGTACTTGCATTTATCTCATTTTTTGGCGCTTGACAGGCAAGGCATGAGGCATGGCCTGTCACAGCCTCCAATTTATTAACTGATTGTTAAATAATATGAAAGGACCTGAGACACTTTTTGTGTTAAAGACCGCCATATCTTTTTGCCAGGACCCTCCTTCTTCTTAATCTCCCCGGCATAAAGAATATTTATATCCGGGCATTATGCGGTAATGCCTGATTTTATAAGACAATTATTTCACAAAATTAAAAGCCGCGGAAAAACCGGCAAAAATAAAAGAAAGTGAGAATAATATGGATCGTAAGCAAGTATATAAAGAAGTAGAGGAAATATTTGGATCTGTCCCCTCTTTTATTAAAACATTGCCCGACCAGACCATAGGCAGCGAGTGGGATCTGTTTAAGAAACTGCAGATTGACGACGGCCCAATCCCACAGAAATACAGGGAACTTATTGGTCTTGGCATTGCAGCCGTTACCAAAT
Organism: Ignavibacteria bacterium; assembly: GCA_025612245.1. Taxonomy (GTDB): domain Bacteria; phylum Bacteroidota; class Ignavibacteria; order Ignavibacteriales; family SURF-24; genus JAAXKN01. The sequence goes on along the minus strand of JAAXKQ010000017.1, from coordinate 33,954 downwards.
GCCGCTATTGCGCTTATTACCACACCGCAGCAGCCAAGCTCTTTGGGGCAACGGATGAAGAAATCCAGTCAGCAGTCCACTATGCAAAGGCTTCGGCAGGCTGGAGCGCATATCTGAACGGCATGCAGCTTCCATTTGAAGAGTTCAAACAGGAAATCGACAAAGCCGTTGAATTCGCACGTTCACAAACTCCTCAGACAGAAATGATCTAATAAAAATAATTCAGAGTGGCACCTCGGTATGGAGGGTATCCGGAAAGGATCCCCTTCATACGGCATTGCGCCGCTTGTAAGCTCCTACACACTTGTAAGCATCTACACAACGATAGTCATAGTAACAGGCGCGATAACTGTCATTTTTGCGGCGGCATGGAACCTGGCGCCCGGGATCAGCAAACTTCTTCTTGCAGCCTCGCTCAGCCTTTGCGCTCCTGGCCTTTGGGCTTTATGACCTGTATGCAGGGAGGGAAATATTCTTTTAATAAAACTTATTTTAATAAAATTTATTCTTCTTCCGTTATTACCGTCACCCTTACCAGCTCAATTCTGATCTGTGTGGAGCGGATAATGAGAATCTTAAACCTGTCGATTGAAAGGCTTTCGCCCTGTAGGGGTATTCTTCCTATGTGCGATGTAATATATCCGCCAATTGTGGCATAATCCCCTTCCGGGATATTCAGGTTCAGCTGGTCGTTAATATGGTCAATTTCAACTTTCCCGCCGATGAGGTACGTATTCTCACCTAAGCTCCTGCATATCTCGTCATCGGTATCATACTCATCCCTGATCTCCCCAAGGAGCTCTTCAATTATGTCTTCCATGGTCAGAATTCCTGCCGTCCCGCCGAATTCATCCACGGCAACGGCAAAGGATACCCTCTTTGAGGAAAATTCTTTCAGCATTTCAGTGCTCTTCTTCGTATCGGGGACAAATATTACGGGGCGCATAACTGAAGCCAGGTTCGGGGGATTTTTAAAAAGGTCGTATGCCAGCACCAGACCCTTTATGTTATCCAGATTTTCCTCGTACACAGGAAGTTTTGAATAGCCTGAGTCAATAAAAGTCTGCAGTACTTCATCGATTGTGCTTGAGATTTCCACCCCTACAATATCCGTCCTCGGGCGCATCAGCTCATAGACACGCTGGTCGCCGAGCTCGATAATCCTGGTCAGGATGTCGGTTTCACTTTCATTTACGAGCCCCGCCTCCTGGCTTTCTTTGACCAAGAGCTGAATTTCCTGGCGGTCAAAAAGCATGCTTATGCTCTCCTCGCGCACGTTCTCTCCGCGAGAAAAGAACCTGGAGACAAGCGAGGTAAGCTTTACAAACGGGTACAAAATGAACGTAACGGCTCTAACGGGGACTATGGTTACCATTAGCACCCGGTCGGCCATTTCCCTTGCCAGATACTTTGGCAGTAGCTCACCGAAAAACAGGAGCACAGAGGTTGAAATGAAAAGGATGCTAAGGTCCGAAAGGTGGAAATAAAAACCCAGCAGAATCGTTATTACGGAGGCAAAAGTGATGTTTACAATGTTATTGCCGATTAAAATGGTAGAGAAGAAAATCTGCGAGGAGTTAAAAAAGTACAGGGCGGTCTTGCCCGCAAGGTTGTTTTTCCGTGCCTTTATCTCAAACTTAATCCTGTTTGCAACGACAAAGGCAAACTCTGCCGAAGAGAAAAATGCACTTAAAATGATTAGTATTGCTAGTACTGCGATCTGCCAGATCATATAAGATTCATGTATACTGGTTAAAAATAAACTATATAAATTGCCGTTAAGACGTAAAGCACGATATTGACGATCATCGGAACGTCGGTCATCATTACCTCTGTGGCATTTTCACCCTTGCTCTTTTTATAAACAAGATACATAAATCTGAAGATCCCGAAAACGACAAAAATTGTCGTATAGACCAGGTTTTCACTGTGCAGGTAGCTGATAGTCTTTTCCGAGACCGAATATAAGGCATAGCAGATTATTACGCCGGCGGCTGAAATTGAAGCCATCTGCTCTGTAAAGCTGACTGAATATTCCGAAAGGACTTTCCTTGTGCTGCCGCTTCCCTCCGCGTGACTGAGGCCAAGCTCCGAGCGGCGCTTCATAATGGCAAGGAACAATGAAATAAACAAGGTAGTCAGAATAAGCCAGCTCGATACATAAACCGATATGACGTAAGCGCCTGCCAGGACCCTGAGCATAAAGCCCGCAGCAATGCTCATAATGTCAATTATAACGAGCTGCTTGAGTTTAACAGAATAGAGTATATTTAGGGCAATATAGCCAATAAGCGCAAGAATAAAAGTCACGTTCAGTTTATAGACAAGCACAAAAATTCCGACAGCAAGAATTAAAATTGTAATAAATGCGCTTCTTTCAGAAATCAGGCCGCTTGCAATGGGTCTGCTTCTTTTCTGCGGGTGAAGGCGGTCGCTTTCCACGTCAAAAAGGTCATTCATGACGTACACGGCACTTGAGGTAAGGCAGAACGCAAGAAAGCCCAGGAGCACGAGTAAAAAATAACTCGCGTTGAACAGGTTCTTCGAGAACAGCAGCGGGACAAATACAAAGAGATTTTTGATCCATTGTGTAACGCGCAGAAGCTTCAGATAGTTAGCTACTGACGCCCAAAGTGAATTTGAGTATACGAAGTCTGCAGATTGCCCCATTTTAACCTAAGTTTAACTTATTTTCCCTGATTTACAGATAAAATATATGCTTTTTATTCACTTTTAGCAAAATTCAATATTAATTTAACATGCCTGTCAAGAAATGCATTTCATAATTCACCTTACGCACTTTCTGTGCGTAATCAACTTTCCGGTATAAAAACTGATTAAAGAAAAAGAGATTTAAAACGATAATTAATTTACAAAATTACTTTGTTCTGTATATTTTGATCCGGAATAAAATCCAGATTTTATTAACGCGAGAAATTTATTTTTATATACGATTATTTTGTTTGTGATTTTTTGCTCTGATTAGTTTTTTTATTCCGTAGAAAAGGATAATAATATTTGCCCCCATAAAAGGCATATCTTCCGCCTGGACAACTTGCCTTGCTTTTCCCTTCTGGTACCTAGTTCGTGTAATAAGTCAATTCCTCACGGTTCCTGAAAAGCATTTTTGCGCTATGAATTGGCAGGTCCAACCAATTTATCAACACTGCCGTTCATATATATTATTTTCCGTTTGGACCAGCTGTGTGTCTGTACTTTCTTATGAATACTTTGGTCTAACATCTTTTCCGGAAACGAATTGATTTTTCAATAAATTTTCCTTGAACATATAATTTTATGAGCTTTGGATTCGATATTATCTGTTTTTGAAATACGTAGGACTATACTCCTGACACCTATTCTTAAATATTACTGTTCGACACCTTACTTTTATAATAATTTAATGAGGAAATAATGGGATTTAAAAAATTCGGAAACTGGTCAATATTTTCCAAATATCTTTTCTTTACGGCAGCTTCATTTATTCCGATCTTTTTAATTCTTCTTTTTAAGATTGTTCCTGATTCAGCCGAAAGATATCATAATGACAGACAAGCCTCACTCAGGCAGGTTATAGAGTCAGCCTATGGAGTTATGATGTTTTATGATAATAAAGTTCATTCCGGGGAAATGCCTCTGGAAACTGCACAGAAAGAAGCAGCAGATCAAATAAACAAGCTGCGCTATTCAGGAAATGAATATTATTTTATTTACGATATGCAGGGAATCACCAGAGCACTCGGTTCAGCACCCGAAAAATGCGGGGATAACAGGTACAATTTCACCGATAGTCAGGGATTTAAATTTGTGCAGGAAATGATTAAGGTAGCCCGAAATAAGGGTGAGGGCACTGTAATTTACTACTACCCCAAGCTTGGGCAAAAGGAATCCCTGCCAAAACTTTCATACGTAAAGTTATTTGAACCTTGGGGATGGATTCTCGGAAGCGGACTTTATACTGACGACCTTGATAATGATGTGGCGAATCTTAAGATGAGCATTTATATTTATATGCTTGTTGCTCTTTTAATTGCATCCTTATTATGTTTATTTGCCGCAAGAATAATCGCCCGCCCGGTAAAAGCCCTTGATGCTGCTGCAAGAAGTATTACGGAAGGGAAAATTGATACTCCAATTCCCGTTGCAGGTCAGGACGAAGTAGGAAACCTGGCCCTTTCCTTAAGGAAAATGGTAGATGATCTTAAGAATTCGATTAATGAATCCAACCGTAAAAAAGAAGAGGCTGAAGAAGCCACTTCAAAAGCAAGGGAAGCCAGCCTCATTTCAGATGAACAGAAAGAATACCTGACAAAAAATACGGGAGTTTTATTAAATGAGATGGGAAAATTTGCTAATGGTGATCTGACGGTAAGTGTCAACCCGGAAAATAAAAATGATGATATCGGTAAACTATTCCTGGGCTTTAACCAGGCCGCAGATAATTTAAAGAAAATTATTCTCCAGGTTTCCGATGCTGTTCAAAAAACTGTAAATTCTTCTTCTCTTATTTTATCAGGCAGCGAGGAACTGGCTTCAGGCGCCCACCTGCAAAATACACAAACATCAGAGATTGCAAGTGCTGTAGAACAAATGACAAAAACGATTTTTGAAAATACAAAAAGTGTTTCCGAAGCTGCTAATATCTCAAAACGTACTGTTGAACTTACGAGCAAAGGGACTGAAAAAGTTGAGATGACAAAGAAAGGTATTAAGGAAATATTTGACGCAACAAATAAAACCGGACAAATAATTACGTCTCTTGCCGGCAAAACCGATCAGATTGGGGAAATAGCCCAGGTGATCGACGACATTGCAGACCAGACAAACTTGCTTGCACTAAATGCAGCAATCGAAGCTGCCAGGGCCGGTGAGCAGGGACGCGGATTTGCAGTTGTTGCAGATGAAGTAAGAAAATTAGCTGAGCGCACAACAAAAGCAACAAAGGAAATTGCAGGAACAATTCTTTCTATTCAGAACGAATCAAAAGAGGCAGACGGCTCTATGAGCAGAGCATCAGTTTCGGTTAAGGAAGGAATGCAGCTTGCAGAGGAAGTATCACAAGTACTGCAGGAAATAAATAGTGGAATTCATAATGTAGCAGATACTATCGATCTTGTAGCATCCTCAAGTGAGGAACAATCGGCTTCATCTGAGCAAATAAGTAAAAATATCGAACAAATCAGCAATATTGCCCAGCAGTCCGCAACAAACTCTACGGAGATTACAAATTCTGCAGAGGAATTAGTCAGACTAATGAACACTCTTTCTGAATTGATTGAGAAATTCAATTTAGGCCAGGCTGATAGAAGACTTAGAAGCCCTCAGTTAGCAAAATAGCTTGTATTGATCTTCAATACGTGGATTTATTGACCATTGTTTTTCGGGCGGCTGGTTTTTTGAATATTGCAAAATTCCACGCCGCCTTAGTATTTCCACCCGGTAACCAATCCCAATATCTTTCGTTTATCAGCGCTATACATGGTCAAGAGCCTTTGCCAATGGGCTGTTTGGAGCAGTCGTTCGGGCTAATATGTGACTGTATGCGTAAAGGGGCCGTAGCCTTTAATTCTATCACAATTGTGTCGGGAGCCTGGGCATATGACAGAAATTCTCCCAAGGCCAAAAATTAAATTATCAGCATACTCTTCATTTTTTATCTCCCGGTTATACTGCCTTATTTATGATAAATAATAATTCTTCATCATAAATGCGCCCTATTTTATGATTTTTTCAAGGTTCTTCTTATTCATCACTTCATTTATAAAACAGTGGAACCCATCCGGGAGAATTAGAATATTAGTCGGATAGCCTTTTATATTAAATTTTTCCAATAACTCTTTACTAAGCTCTACCTGAGGCCAGGTCATTTTCTTCTCCTTGATCATTTTTAGGGCTTTTTCCTTATTGTACATTTTAATGAAACTTATAATCTTAATTTTATCCGGGCTATACGTTTCATTGATGCTTAAAAGTTCCGGGATCTCCTGGATGCAGCCGTGGCACCATTCGCCCCAGAAATTCAGCAACAGATATTTTCCCTTGTACTGCCTTAAATCATTTTTTTCACCCGATAAGGTTGTCAGCCGGGAGTCCCAGATGGATTTATCTATTTGGTATTTATGAAAAGCCCTTGAATCGCCGGAAGTATATACCGTGTCCATAATGTAATAGTCTGTCGGCTGTTCATCCGTTTTTTCCAGGTCAACCCACTTTCCATATTTATCGCAGTTCTTAATTTTGTAATTATATGGCGAAATCCTGAATATATCATTCAGCTTAAAGACACAACTCTCGTCACTTAGATTAAGCTCTTCTCCTCCGTGCAGGTTAATCATCAGCAAATCTTTACTGTCGTTATAGATACCGTTTTTCTGATAGTCATAGAGCCCTATTGAATATGTTCTCCCCTCTATAGTCACTTTGCCGCGGCTTAAGTTATTCTGGTCCACAAAATAAAAGCTGCCAGCTTTCCCCTCAAAATTCGCTACCCCCTTCATACCGCCGAAAACTTTTGCAAACCTCGGATTAAGGTCACCGTTTTCCAGGACATAGCGCCTTAGCACCGAATCGGGCCATAGAGGGCACCTTAGAAGTGCGAATTTGGCAATTCGGTTGGTGTCTGAGTCGTCTACGTATATGTCAACAGGAATTTTATTTTGCTTTTTGCCAAACACCAATGGCAGACCGGCTTTGGAAAAATCTTTGGTACCTTTCCGGTCAATATATAACATATCGGCATCGTTATTGGATGCAACAAGGATATTTACCACCTTGAAATTTCCTGACAAGTCAAAGTATTCAAGTGAAACAGTTCCTTTAATTGAGTCCTTTGTAGCGGGGAGAATATAATTTTTAAGGGAGTCCTTCTTAACTATTTCCAGAAGAAGGCCCTGGTCGTCTAGTATATCTTTTTTATTAAATTCAACGTGATAAGTTTGGGCAATACATAAAGAGGACAAATAAAGTAATAAAATGATGATTTTAGCAAATGAACCTGGGAAATTCATTATAGTATCTGTGGACCTGAAGAAAAGGAAAGATAAGGGGACAATAGTAGTTTTCATCTTACACTCCCGGATATACAAGAAAAAATGAGTTAAAAGAGTAAAACTATTTCGATAGATCTCCTTAAAGTAGATTTTTGTATGTTCAACCTAGTAAGAAAGACATAGAAAAGCAAGTAGTCGTCGTCATAGCCACAAACTCCAAAGCGTATAACTCCATATAAGTGCTGGCAGGAGATTTGGGTCAAGAGTGTCTCCTCTGTTGAAATTTTATTCCGTGGCATAAGACGCAGCTCTGCCATTAAAGGCAGAGCCGCAATAATATCTATCGGATTGTTTAAATCAGAATACCGCAACTTCCTCGTAGGTGCCGAAAGTTTTTTTAAGTTCCTGCACCATTTCGCCAAGCGTGAGGTAGTTCTCAGATGCCCTTATGAAAACGGGCATAAGGTTACGTCCATCCACAGCAGCCTGCGCTATCTCCTTAAGAGATTCATCCACTTTCTCCTGGTTCCTGGACTGCCTGAGGCTTGCAAGTCTTTGTATCTGCTTTTTCTCCACTTCAGGAGAAATTGTAAGTATAGGAATGTCTATTTTCTCTTCTTCCTCAATAAACTCATTTACGCCTACAATATATTTTTCCTTTCTTTCAAGTTCAAGCTGATAGCGGTAGGCCGCATCTGCAATTTCTTTCTGGAAGTAACCGGTTTCAATTGCCTCAATAACGCCTCCCAAGGCATCAATCCTTTCGAATATTTCATTTGTTTTTCGTTCCATCCTGTCTGTCAGAGCCTCAACGTAATAGCTTCCCCCAAGGGGGTCGACCGTGTTTATGACACCCGTTTCATAGGCAATAAGCTGCTGCGTCCTGAGTGCAATTTTTACGGCTTTTTCGCTTGGAAGGGCCAGTGTCTCATCCATTGAGTTTGTGTGGAGCGACTGTGTGCCGCCAAGTACGCCTGCCAGAGCCTGGAAAGCGGTTCTTACAATATTGTTTTCAGGCTGCTGCGCGGTCAAAGTAACGCCCGCGGTTTGTGTATGGAAGCGGAGCCACCAGCTCCTTGGGTTTTTAGCCCCGTACTTTTCCTTCATTCTCTTTGCATAGATCCTGCGTGCCGCACGGTACTTTGCAATTTCCTCAAAAAAGTCGAGGTGGGAGTTAAAGAAAAAAGAAATTCTTGGGGCAAATTCATCAACGTCCATTCCCCTTTCAATGCAGGCTTCGATGTATGCAAATCCGTCTGCCAGCGTAAATGCCAGCTCCTGAAGTGCCGTTGAGCCGGCTTCACGGATATGATAGCCGCTTACGGAGACCGGGTTCCACTGCGGAACCTCCCTGGTGCAGTATTCAATCATGTCCGTAATAATGCGCATTGAGGGCTTGGGCGGAAAAATAAACTCCTTCTGTGCAATGTATTCCTTAAGTATGTCGTTCTGAAGCGTGCCCCGCAGGTCCTTGAAATCGACCCCCTGCTTTCTGGCTACAGCCAGGTAGAAAGCAAATATCATGGCCGCGGGAGAGTTTATTGTCATTGATGTCGAAACCCTCTCAAGCGGGATATTCTTAAACAGTATTTCCATATCCTCAAGCGAAGAAACTGCAACGCCGCAGATACCGACCTCCCCTTGGCTCATAGCCGCATCGGAATCCCAGCCCATCAAAGTCGGAAGGTCAAAGGCCACGGAAAGCCCCGTCTGCCCGTTTTTAAGCAGGTAGTGGAATCTTTCGTTCGTGTCTTCAGGCGTGCCAAAGCCGGCAAACTGCCTCATGGTCCATATTTTCCCCCTGTAGCCATTGGAATGGATTCCCCTTGTATAAGGATACTCCCCCGGAAATCCCAGGTCTCTCATGTAGTCCTTCTCCAAAATATCCTGTGGAGTATAGAGCACGTTTACAGGTTCACCGCTCACGGTAGTATGCTTCATACCCGTAGTTTTGGCCTTTTGGGCCTTTTCCAGGTACTGTTCCATCGCTTTTTTAAAGTCTTGGTTCATTTTTGCCCTCTGAATTTCTTTAATACTAATTATACGGAAAGGCGTGAACATATAAAAGTTGAAAAAGAAGAAGGCATGGAGTACCAGTTAGGGATGTGTACTGGCTGCGCATTGTCCCCTAACCCGAAGGTAGAGGCCAATCAAGAAGGATTTGTTTTTTGACTAGCCCATAGCTTTAGCTATGGGTACCGGATTTGTGACAAAGGCATTCTGCTTGTAGCTAATCAGTTAGTATTTGCCGTCTTTGGAACCGGGCCCGGGCTTTTAGCCCGGGGGGGGGGGATTATTATCAGGTGCGCCCGAAACGTTTGTCGAACTCCTCGAGAGGAATTTTAATTACTATTGGGCGCCCGTGCGGGCATACATAAGGCATTGAGGTGGCAAAAAGCTGGTCCACCAAAAGCCTCATCTCCTTTTCAGAAAGCCTGTCGCCTGCTTTAATTGCCGTCTTGCAGGAAAACGACTTGGCGAGGTTATCTCTTTCCTCAAGGTGCTTTTCCCTCTGGTTTTTCTTGTACTCGTCTACTATCTCAAGTAGTATCTTCTCCTCGGTACCAAGCTTCACATCCTGCGGCACACCGTCAACAACAACCATATTCTTGCTGAAGAATTTCAGCTCAAAGCCCAGCTTTGTAAGGAAAGGCTTCAGCTCCTTAAGAAGGGCATAATCGCCTGCATCCACAGTTATTGACTGCGAAAAAAGCAGTTGCTGAGAAAAAGGCAGGTCCGCGTTAAAGGACTGTAAGGCCTTTTCATAAAGTATCCTCTCGTGGGCCACGTGCTGATCAATTATCATCAGTCCGCTTTTTATCTGAGAAAGTATATACTTATTGTGAAGCTGAATAATAAAGGATGTAAAGACCTTCATATCCTGGGCTTCATCTTCCGGCCTTCCGGGTGAAACCGAATGATATACTTCCCTGTTTTCGGTCTGGCTGAACGGATGGTCCACGGCTTCACCCGGAGCCGTTTTCCTGATCTCTGTATTAAGTGAATTAAAAAGCATGTCAATATCCCTGTCTGAAAAATCGCTTCCGCGGCTGCCCCTCATGGCCTGCGGCTGTGAGGATGTGGCCTCATCGCGTGAAGCCGGTGCCTGGCTCTGAAAGTTCGGCCTGTCCTGAAAATCGTTTTTTTCCGTCCTGCGGAAGTCATCAAAATGAAGCCTTTCCTTTCCAGATTCCGATTCCGGGCCGAAAGTCATCGAAGGAACGAGGTCGTAGCTTCCAAGCGCTTTTTTCATAACGGCGTGCATAAAGGCATAGACGTCCTTTTCATCTTCGAATTTGACTTCAAGCTTTGAGGGGTGAACATTTATGTCAATTTCCCTTGGGTCCAGTTCCATAAAAAGGATAAAGAACGGGTAGTCCCCTTTATCCAGTATATTCTCATAGGAATGGAAGACAGCGTGGTTGACCTGTTTGCTTACTACATAACGGTTATTTATAAAAAGGTACTGCTCCCCCTTGCTCTTCCTCAAGTAGGCGGGTTTTGCGATGTAGCCCGAAACGCTCAGGAAATTTGTGAGTTCCTTAACCTCAATAAGGGCATCCATCATGTTGTCGGCAAAGATGGCCCTGATCCTCTCGTCTCTTGTTCCTGCCTGGAAGTCGAAGATCACTTCGTCGTCGTTAAAAAACCTGAATGTGATGTCGGGACGGCTTAAGGCAATTCTCTTAAAAGTTTCGATAATGTGCTTCAACTCGGTTGCGTCGCTTTTCATGAAGTTGCGCCTGGCAGGCGTATTGAAGAAAAGGTTCCTGACGGAGATTGAAGTGCCCTTTGAAAATGAGCCCTTCTCAATCGTCACATTTACGCCGTCTTCCACTTTAAGGCAGATCCCGACCTCGTCGTCCATCATTTCGGTTCTTATTTCAAGCTGGCTTACCGCGGCAATTGAGCTTAAGGCCTCCCCCCTGAAGCCAAGCGTCTTTATGGCTTCCAGGTCCTCATAGACGGAGATCTTGCTCGTAGCATGGCGCTGAATGCTCAAAATGGCGTCTTCTTCTGTCATTCCCTCGCCGTCATCCACTATCTGTATGAGCGCCTTGCCTGCGTGCTTAATGACCACGTCAATATTCTTTGCCCTGGCATCAATTGAGTTTTCAAGAAGCTCTTTTACCACCGACTCAGGGCGCTGCACCACCTCGCCAGCGGCAATTTTGTTGGCAATATTCTCCGGGAGTATTTTTATTTTATTTTTCATTTCTCTTAACTTTTTACTTCAAATTGTTTTCTCTTGTACCAGAAGACCTGAAAATCCTCGTACTCGGCTTTTACTTCCACGTCCCAGTCTGAATCTTTCAAAGGCGGGAATAGGACGCTTCCTTCGGCCTGAAATTTCATCTTCGATATGCTCATCTCGTCTACTAATTTAATTGCCTGCCTGTAAACTTCCCCGCCTCCAATTATGAACACCTTTTCCGACTTTACTTCATTTTCACAATATTCCAGCGCCTTACCGAGCGAATCAAACACCAGAAGGCCTTCAGTCGCACTTTTCATGCTTCCGGAAAGCACAATGTTAAGCCTTCCTTTTAAGGGTTTTCCCATGGACTCATAGGTTTTCCTTCCCATAATCACGGGACTTCCCATGGTAAGATTCTTAAAATACCGCATGTCCTCCCTGGAATGCCATGGGATACTGCCCTCATTGCCTATAACGCCATTCTGGGCTACAGCCGCCACAATAATTTTCTGCAAGTAATTTTCTCCTTTGCTTAAACGGCTACTTCGAACTTAATTCTATCCAGGTGCTGGTAGTTTACGAGCTCAAAATCCTCAAACTTCAGCTCGTCAATCGGTTTCTTTGCAATTTTCAGCTGAGGCAAAGGCAGGGGTTTTCTTGTTATCTGCTCTTTTAAGCCTTCCAGGTGGTCATACTTTTCCATCGGGCTGCCCTTGTCGGCTACGTATATATGGGCGTCAATAATCGTATGGGCAAAAAATCCAGGTTCAAGTCCGGTTTCCTGTGCAATAATCTGCGTTAAAAGCGCATAGGCAGCCAGGTTAAAGGGAATACCGAGAGCAATGTCGCCGGAGCGCTGTGTAAGGTGGCAGTTCAGCCTGCCGTTACTTACATTAAAGGCATACGTATAATGACAGGGCGGAAGTTTGCTTTTTGTGGCGTTTCCGGGCTCCCAGGCTGTAACTACCAGCCTCCTGCTGTAAGGATCCTTCTTGAGCGTATCGATTACATATCTGATCTGGTCGATTTCAGTTACTTTCCAGTTGCCATTCTCATCTTTTTCGGCGCTCGGGAAGTGCCTCCAGTAATACCCGTATGCCGTTTCCAGGTTTCCATTCTCATCTGCCCAGGCGTCCCAGATCTTTGTATGCTTTCTTAAGTTTCTTATGTGGTTTTCACCCGAAAGGTACCAGAGCACTTCGCGAAGAAGCGAATTCCACATCATCTTCTTTGTCGTCAAGAGCGGAAAACCTTTCGAGAGGTCAACGCGGTAAAAAGCTGAAAAATATGATATCGTATCCACACCAGTGCGTGAAGGCTTTCGTGTGCCGTTTTCAATTACAAGTTTAACCAGATCGAGATATTCTTTCATAGGCTGTTTTTTTTCTTCCCTAAAATATAAGTTCAAAACTAACTCGCATAAGTGGAGTTTCTGAGGTACCTGAATATAAAATATTCTAGCCCCTATTTGCAAAATAAATTTTCAAAATTTCTTCAGATGCCAGCTCTACCCCTTTTTCTATGTTGCGCATCGACTCACCGGGACTCGTAAAGAACTTCGAGAGTTCAATAAACTTCACATTTTCCTCCGCAAGTTCTTCAGGCACGTCCTTAATTTTTCCGGCACAGACGAAAACCGGAATTTCCAGGCGCCTGAATTCATCCAGTATAAAAGATACCCCTTTTTGCATCATCGACTGCGAGTCGAATACCCCTTCGCCTGTTACAACCAGGTCCGGCTTAAGTCTGGCGCTATTTATACCGAGGTCTTCCCTTAAAAAGTCGCGTGCAAACTTGTACTTTGCTCCAAGAAAATAATGAAGCCCGCCGGCAAGGCCGCCTCCCGCGCCCAGGAGGTCAGCGGAGGAATCACTTTTCCCGATTGCACGGACAACGCACTCAAGCCCTTTTTCAAGCTCTTCAACTTCAGGCGGAGTCGCCCCCTTCTGAGGAGCAAAGATGCGGGCAGCACCCCTTTGGCCGAGTAAAGGCGTATTGACGTCAAGTATGGCCTCTATTTCAAAATCCAGTCCGGGATCCTCCCACTCTACGCTCTTTACGTACCGGAAACTCTCCGGAAGGGGCTTAACATACCGCCCTTTTTCATCCAGGAGCCTTAAGCCCAGGGCTGAAGCCATGCCTATGGCAAAGTCGTTCGTCCCGGTGCCGCCGATGCCAAGGGTAAGCTGATCAAATTGAAGCCTCCCCGAGGCCTTACTATTTTTTAGCCAAAGAAAAAGCTCACCAAGCCCCTTTGAACTAAGCTCCAAAGGATGCCTTTTTTCGGGCGGAATAATCCTCATGCCGAGAACCCCGGCCGACTCCACATAGACAGTTTTATTTTCGGGGGAATAGCCAAAACTGGCCCTTATTTCGCCACCTTCAAAAGGAGCCGGAAGCGTAATTTCCTCCCTCTTAAGATGGAAGTTCTCAACGCATACATCAAGGAACCCGTCCCCGCCGTCTGAAACGGGTTTGTCTATAAAATGGAAGTCTTTTCTTTTATACCTTTCCATTAGCGTGCCTTCCAGGGCCTTGTGGAACAGGTCCGCAAGCCTGACCGAACCGGCGCATTCCTTAAAGCTGTTAGGAGCAATTAAGATCCTGGGCATAATTTTATTTCTTTAGTTCTTCAAACGCCCTAAGCAGGTTTTTCTTTGTTTCCAGGAGATCCTGCGAAATTACCTTTACCTCTCCAATTGCCGGCATAAAGTTTATGTCGCCATTCCACCTTGGAACCAGGTGGAAGTGTATATGCTGGTCAATTCCGGCACCGGCCGCCTTGCCTATATTAGCTCCCATATTAAAGCCATGAGGCTTCATTGCAATTTCAAGGGCTTTTGAGGCAAGCTGCAGGTTTTCCATTACCTCCAGGTTTTCCTCCCTTGAAAAGCTCGAAAAATCGCTCGTATGCCTGTAGGGCACAACCATCAGGTGCCCGCTGTTATAAGGATAGAGGTTAAGCACAACAAATGTCAGCTTTCCTTTATAAACAACCAGGTTATTCATATCGTTCACATCGGCATCCTTCTGGTTGCAAAAAATGCAGCTGTTGGATTTTTTTTCTTCCTTGAATGAATCGATGTACAATGATCTCCAGGGAGACCAAAGTTTGTCCATATCAGACCTCATGTTACACTTCTATTAATTTACAATATTAAAAAAAAAAGGCGGAAGAGAATTTCCTCCGCCTTTAAAATACGAATAAGAAACTATTCTTCTTCTCTTGATTTTTTATATTCTTCGATAACCTTGGCTTCAACTTCCTTTGGAACCTCCTCATAGAATGCGAATTTCATCTTGAAAAGTCCGCGTCCCGAGGTAAGGCTTCTTAAGTGTGTTGAATACTTATAGAGTTCTGAAAGAGGCACATTGGCCTTGATGATCTGGAAGGGTCCTTCGGAATCCATGCCGAGGATTTTGCCGCGGCGGCTGGAAAGGTTGCCCATAACGTCACCCATGAACTCTTCCGGAACGGTTACCTCAACTTCGTATATCGGCTCGAGCAGCACCGGCTTGGCATCCATGAACCCCTTCTTGAAGCCCTGTGAGGCCGCAATCTTGAAGGACATTTCATCAGAGTCAACGTCGTGGAACGAACCGAAGAACAAAGTAGCCTTTATGTCAATTACTTTTGAACCGGTTAGAATGCCTTTCTGCATGGTTTCGACTATGCCCTTTTCAACGGCCGGGATAAACCTGCCAGGTATAACGCCGCCAACAATAGCGTTGACAAATTCAAAACCGGTACCCCTTGGTAAGGGTTCAAGCTTCATTACAACGTGACCATACTGGCCACGACCGCCCGACTGCTTCTTGTGCTTGTATTCGACGTTCTCGCAGACGCCCTTGATTGTTTCGCGGTACGGAATCCTGGGTTCAGCCAGGTCGACGTCCACGCCATAGCGGTCCTTGAGGAGCTTTACAGCCAGTGAAAGCTGAAGCTCACCCTGGCCTGAAACAATAGTCTGCCCAAGCTCGGGATCAAATTTTACGTTGAACGTAGGATCCTCTTCGTGCAGAGTATGCAGGCCTGCAGAAATCTTGTCTTCATCTCCCTTGGCCTTAGCTATAATTGCGCTGCTGATGATTGCCTCGGGGAATACAATGGTTTTAAGTACAACCGGGAAGTTCTTTGAAGTCAAGGTATTGTTTGTATGTGTATCCTTTAATTTAACCACGGCTCCGATGTCGCCGGCGTGGATCTTTGTGGCATCCTTCCTGTTCTTGCCGTTGAGGAAGAAAAGCTGGCTTAGTCTTTCCGTCTTGCCGTTGTTTTCGTTTACAAGATCGAGCCCTGCCGTAGCCGTGCCCGAGAAGACCTTAAAGACAGAGAGTTCACCTACGTGCGACTCTGAAAGCGTCTTGAACATAAAAAGCACGGGCTCGGCTTTATCATTAACCGGGACTGCAACCTTCTGGTCCTTATCCTTAAGCTTGCCTTCAATGTTATCCCTCTCAACCGGTGAGGGGAAATACTTTGCAGCAAAGTCCAGGAAATTATTTAAGCCTGCGCCTTTGAGGGCAGAAACTGCAAATGCAGGAACAATGCCTCTTTTCAGGACGGCCATTTTGAGCCCCTTCTGGAGCTCTTCCTCGGTAAGTGTGCCGTTTTCAAAAAAGGTATTCAGCAGTTCCTCGTCGCTTTCAGCGACTTTCTCTATGAGAGCTTCCCTCAAGGCTTCAGCCTCGTCTTTTTTGTCGCCGGGGATATCGCACTCGGTTACTTTCTTACTTCCTGCCGGGCCGTAGGTATAAGCTTTCATACTGATAAGATCAATAACAGTATCAAAATTCAGGCCTTCCGTAGCAGGTATAGTAACTGCCGTAACATCAGGGCTTAATCTTTCCTTTGCCATTTCAATCGTCTGGCTGAACTTTGAGTGCTCGTTGTCAACTTTATTGACTAAAAGCGCCGCAGGCAGCTGGTATTCTTTTACAAAATTCCACGTTGCCTCTGAACCCACCTCAACACCCTCGGCTGATTTCAGGACAGCAACAGCAGTATCAGAGACGTGAAGGGCGCCTTTAACCTGTCCGATAAAGTCTGAATAACCGGGTGTGTCTAAAATGTTAATTTTTGTATTATTCCATTCGATATGAAGAGGAGTAGCAGATATAGAGATTTGTCTTTCGATTTCGTTGGCACTATAATCCGAAGTCGTATTACCTTCTTCGATTTTGCCAATACGATTAATTTCACCACCAGTGAACAGAATCAATTCAGATAGAGAAGTTTTACCGCTTCCGCCATGACCGATGAACGCAATATTCCGGATAGAATCCGATCCGTATTCTTTCAAGTGAGACCTCCACTAAATTAAAATTTACCCTTAATTTATTTATTTTTTAGAGTACCCCAAAAGGCAGATATTCCGCGGGAAATTCCAACTACTTTCCTGAAAACATCTCCCCCCGGACTATCTCCCACACTTGCTTTGATTCGTTTAGTTTTGTCCAGAAGATCTTCAGCTTTATCCTTTAAGTTTTCGATTAATACTTTTACTGCCGAAATAACAGATTCAACCTCTTCGGTAACAAGGGCCACCTTGCCTGTAATAATGTTAACGTTGGCAAGAATAGGTTCCACATTTCCCTTTATCTGTTCGACATCCTTCTGTAGGGCCGCAATTGTCTTTGTAACCTGTTTAAGGGTAATTATAAGATAAATGCACAGAATTGATGCCGCAATCAGCAAAATAATCAGAAAGATATTCAACGCTGTATCCATAGTTCAATCTCCCTGCCTTAATGACGAGGCTTTAAGTTAGATAATAATTAGACTCATCCTCTAAAATCAAACAGATCTGCATCTTAAGAATAACGCAGCCAGAAAAAAATAGTTGCTTTTCGGATTTTAAGAATTCTGTTCGTTCCTGTATGCATCAAGCCCCGCCTTGAAAGCGCTTTTGAGCTTGTCGCCTTCGTCGCCGGCCAAATTCTTTGCATTATCAAGAGCCTTCTCTGCATCCTGAAGCAAGCCCTCTACTTTAACTCTGGCGTCAGAAATCAGCTTTTCAGATTTTTTTTTCCCATCGTTGATAAGTTCCACGGCTTTAACCTTAGCGTCGGCAAGGTACTGTTCAGCCTCCCCCATAAATTCGTCAGTTTTGTCCTTAATGTCGCGTCTGAGTTCCTTGCCGCTTTTAGGAGCGTACAGGAGAGCGACGATTGAACCTACAACTGAACCGGTTATTAAACCTATTAATAATCCTTTTCCCAGACCGTTATCTCTGGACATGGTGCCTCCTCAATTTTAATAGTTTTGTTAAAATAAGAAGTCCACTTTTGAAAATCAACATAATGGATAAAGTGGACTTATTTATTTTATATTATATCAAATTTACTTCATATTGTCTACAATTGCGCGGGCAAATTCCGAAGTTTTTACTTCTTTTGCGCCCGTCATAAGACGTGCGAAGTCATAGGTCACAACTTTTGATTTAATTGTTTTCGTCATTGCCTTCTCGATCAAAAGAGCAGCCTCATGCCAGCCCATGTATTCGAGCATCATTACACCGGAGAGTATGACTGAACCGGGGTTGATCTTATCGAGCCCTGCATACTTAGGAGCCGTACCGTGTGTAGCCTCAAAGAGCGCCACGTGATAGCTGATGTTAGCTCCAGGCGCAATGCCAAGCCCGCCTACCTGTGCAGCAGCAGCATCCGAGAGGTAATCGCCGTTAAGGTTGGGTGTAGCAACCACGTCATATTCGCCCGGCCTTAACAATAGCTGCTGGAACATGCTGTCTGCTATCCTGTCCTTAATTATCAATTTGCCTTCTGGCACCTTGCCGCCGTACTTAGAAGAAACTTCTTCCTCGGTTACAATTACATCTGCATAATCCTGCTTTGCAACCTTATAGCCCCATTCCTTGAATGAGCCTTCGGTGAACTTCATGATATTGCCTTTATGAACGAGCGTAACGCTTTTCCTTTTATTCTGGATGGCGTAATCTATGGCCTTTTTAACGAGCCTTGCCGAGCCGAATTCGCTCATTGGCTTTATGCCTATACCCGAATCAGGGCGGATATCCTTCCTGAAGTCGCTTTTCAGCATTTCAATTATTCTGTTTGCTTCCCTGGAGCCCGCCTTGAATTCAATGCCTGCATAAACGTCCTCAGTGTTTTCCCTGAATAAAACAATATTGAGGTCCTGCGGCCGCTTCATTGGGCTTGGCGTGCCAGCATAATACTTAACGGGTCTGACGCAGGCAAAAAGGTCAAGCTTCTGTCTCAAGGTCACGTTAAGGCTTCTTATTCCCCCGCCTATCGGGGTTGTAAGGGGACCTTTAATTGCAACTACATATTCTCCTATGGCCTTAATTGTCTCCTTGGGAAGCCACTGGTCCTTCCCGTAAATCCCGGTAGCTTTATCGCCTGCAAAAACTTCCATCCATGAGATCTTTCTTTTTCCCTTATAAGCCTTTTCAACTGCGGCATCAAAGACAAGCCTTGAGGCTTTCCAAATGTCCGGGCCTGTTCCGTCACCTTCTATAAAAGGGATGACAGGGTTATCCGGAACGACCAGCCTGTCATCCTGGATGGTAATTTTAGAGCCTTCATCCGGAACGCTGATGTTCTTGAACTTTGCCATGGCGGATTCTCCTATGAATTATTTATTGAAGTTTCAACTGATATATTACCATACCTGCGTTGATAAAAAGAAACACTAATGACTCCGAGTAGAACTGCGAACCAAAGCGTAACTGCTCTTACAATAAATGTCGAAGAAACGGCAATGTCTTTGGGGACTTTATTTTTAATCAATAAAAATGTCAGGGAACCGTCTGTAACCCCGAGTCCCCCCGGCAGCATTGTTATTGCCCCGGCAATCGTGGAGAATGTATAAACAAATGTCGGCCAGAGAATGTTAAAATGAACCCCGAAATTAAAAAGAATTATATAATAACCCAAACACTCAAGGAACCAGGAAAAAAAGCTGATTACAACCATGTAGAAAAGCGGCAGGGGGCGCAGCAAAAGATAAATGCTTTCGTATGCCGTACGTATCCTTTCGCCGTATTTTTTCAGAAACCCCAGACCTACAACCAGGTCAATCAGGTAAAAAGAAAGCCTTTTATGGCTGATTACGAGTGTAATCAAAAGGAAAAATATCCCCGTACCGATGACAACAAGACGCCCGTAGTTAAATACATATGCACCTATGAGCGACAAAAGGACCAGCGAAATGAAGTCAGTTATTCTTTCAACCATCACCACGGGTGCCGTCCTGCTTATCGGCTCATTAGAAACCTGCTTAACCAGGTAGGATTTCAGCAGCTCCCCCATCTTTCCCGGCGTAACACTCATTATGAGTCCCGACATAAAAATGGCAAAGGAATCCAGCCTGGAAATCTTTACGTTCAGAACTTTAAGATAATAATCCCACTTGTAAAATCTTGTTAGATAGTTCACAAATGAAAGCGCCAGAAGAAGCGGCAGAAGGGCCCAGCTGAACCTTGCGAATGCCGAGATCACGCTCCTGTAATCGGCATAGACCGTAAAGGCAAGGTACAGAATTGCTGCAACGGCCAGGGAGCGGAATATATTCCTTTTTACTTTTTCTAACACGTAAAATCCTCTTAAATGACTTTCTTTAATGCATCATAAAGCTTTGTCAGTGGCAATCCAACCACATTATAGTAACAGCCATCGATCCTGCGCACGAAGACGGCGCCGAAATCGTCCTGTATTCCGTATGCACCGGCCTTGTCCATTGGACTTCCGGATTTAATATAGTCCAGTATTTCCTCATTTTCCAGGTGCCGGAATGTAACGAGCGTCTTTTCGTATTCAATGAGCGTAAGGTTTTTTACCGTATTGCTGACGGCAAAACCGGTATAGACGGCGTGTGTTTTTCCGCTCAGGGACTTGAGAATCTTTTCGGCATCGGCCTCATCCCGGGGCTTGCCAATGATCCTGTCCTCAAGCACAACAATTGTATCTGCCGTAATAAAAATTCCTTCCGAAGAAATCCTTTTGCGTGCTTCGAGAAGCTTCTGTTCAGAGAGCCTTTTTACCGTTTTAACCGGGTGTTCACCATCCAGAATCTCCTCATTCAAGTCCACGTTGAACGTCTTAAATTTCAGGTTCAGAAGCTCCAGCAGGTGCTTCCGCCTTGGAGACTTTGAAGCAAGGTATATCGGTAGATCTGTCTTAATCATTGTTCAATCTCACTTAATTCTGTTCCGGGGAAATAAAAGCTCAGTATGTCCTCAAATTTTCTGCCCGTTCTAGACTGCCCAATTGCACCCCACTGACATAAACCCACGCCGTGTCCGTTACCTCGACCATGGAAGGTAACCCGTTCCAGGTTTTGACCTTCATACTGCGGCTTAAGGTCGAACATGGTACTCTTAAGAAGGCTTTTGGATGCCTTGGACCTAATGACATAGCGAATTTTGTTTCCGATGATGGTAACGTTCATAGGCTCGCCTTTGCCGTTCTCCAGAGAAATATTCAGCTCATTTACGCGCCCTGATTCGAACCTGCTTTTAATTTCAATATCTTTTATGGTGTAATCGCCCTTCTTTATGTAGCCCGAGCCTGTAAGAAAGCCAATGATATCCCTGGCCGAATAATTTTCTTCCCATTCATACCCGGGAGCGATCTGGCAGTAAGCATCATCCCCTTCACTCATGCCGGCCAGGTAAGGGAGGTTTTTCTGGCTGAAAACGTTATCCGCCTTCTCCGTCCTGCCCCCGCACGAGGAGGAATAATAAACCGTTGCTAGCTCCCCGTTATACTTCAGGATCAGGTTTGCGGTTTCATCAACTGCACGGCTTATCAGAGTTTTTGACGGGTGGTAGCCTCCATAGACCTGGTCGCGGATGTCGGAATAAAGGTCGAACTGCCGTCCGGACTGCCTGAGCCTCATAACGGTATAGTTCCTTGCGCATACGGCAAATGCCTTCAGGGCTTCAAGGTCCTCTTCTCTTGAGGAAGCAACGCCCATCTCGGAATAAAGCACGCCCTTAAGGTAATCCTCCAGTCCGAGCGAGTTTACGAGCATCAGTTTACCCTTTGAATTCATGACCGAAAAGCTGCCCTTATAGGATTTGCCCTTGTAGGTCAGGAGCTCCTCACGGGATTCAGGCTCGATGTCGCACAGTGCAACGGAGAACTTTTTCTTCCCCACTTTAAGGGATACGCCTCCTTCATCGGCAAAAAAAGAAAACTTTTCGCCGGCATCAATTTCGGTAACCCGGCCCTGGCTGTTTTTCAGAACAACAGGTATATCAAAAGATACGGTTTTCTTCTGAATGTCATCATCCAAAAGTACGCGGACTAAGGATGATTCATTTCTTTTGTTAAATCTTGTTTTATTGAGTCTTGAGGGTGCCGAACATTGAACAAACAGTAAGGCAAAGACAAAAAAAGAGAGAAATTCGGTCATTTTGAGGAATCGGGAATAACGGTGTTTTAAGAAAGAATCGGACAAAGGAAGTGCTTCATCTGAACATTGCTTTGATACTGCCCCAGGTACGTCTAACTCCTGAAACTGTAGAATGCGAGATACCATACTCTTTGATGTAGTTGACTTTTCCGCCCTGTTCATAAATTGCAAGCCGATAGGCATAAAAACTGTCAGTTGGTTTGTAAGCAGATTTGTCTGTATATGAATAATACGAGTTGCTGCCTCTTGGAATTACCCTTGTTATTTCATAAAAATCGCCGCTGCTTCCGGACCTTCTTTCAATGGCAAAATACTGAAGGTTGTTTTCCCGGGTAGTTCTCCATTCAACCAATATATCGTCGCCTTCGTTGCTGGCTTTGAAATCATAAACCCAGGCTTCGGCCACTAGAGTCCCGGCAAAAAGAGCGACAATAAATAGAAAAAGTATGGTTACTTTGATTTTCATGACGGCAATATATGTTGATTAAAAAATAATGTCAAGACTTAAGAAGAAAAATTGCACTAATTTTAAACAACTCCACCAACTACTACAAGTATAAAGTATATACTTAAAATGACAAAGGCAAGTGACAAACAGCACACGCCTGCCCGGGAAAACAATACTTAGAATCTTCGTCTGAACCCTTCGCCAAGCACTTCATGCACGTTACCTATTATCACAAAGGCATCAGGGTCCACTTCCCGGATTGCCTCCGTCAGCTCCGGAATCTCCTTAAAAGTTACGACGGTAAAGATGATTTCGCGGTCTATATTTTTATAAAGGCCGTGCGCCCTAAGGCCCGTTGCCCCACGGCTGAAATCGTTCATGATGAGGTTGGCAATTTCATCGGATTTATCCGAAATAATAAATGCCATCCTGGCGTAATCAAATCCGTCAACTATAGTATCCACCAGCTTACTTGAGACAAACAGAAGGAAGAAAGCATACAAAGTAAGCGACATGGCGGGTCTTAAGGGTGAAAGGTGCTTCATTTCAATGATAAAACCGGCAGAAGCAATGACGAAAAAGTCGATAAACATGATAGCCTGCCCCGGTTTCCAGCCGTAGCGCTTCTGCATAATTGCAGCAACAATGTCACTTCCGGCCGTAGTGCCCTTAAACTTAAAGATAATGCCAAGCCCGATGCCCAGCAAAACGGCGCCAATTAGTATGAGGAAAAGAAAATCGTGCTGGTAGAGGTCGCGTATTGTTTGCGTCTGCTGCAGCTTTATGAATCTGAAGCCCGGAACATCGCCCCTGAAAAGATCAATAAAGAAGGAATTGAGCGTAAAGCCGTAGAAGGTCCTTATGCCAAATCTTTTTCCCAGCTCTTTAAGACCCCAGGCATAAAGTGGCACGTTCAAAAGCCACATCATGAGGCCAACGGGAACGGTGCGATTGGAAAGATAGTGAATTGCCATGGAGAGGCCGCTTACGCCGCCCGGAACAACCTGAGCGTCCACGAGGAAGACCCCGATACCCAGGGCCATTATTGAGGCTCCAATTAAAATAAAGAAATAATCTGTAATAGGATATTTTTTCAGGAATTTAGGTTTCATTTAAGACCGGATTTGGATATTATGATTCTAAGCGGAATTTCCCGCTCTCGAATACGTTCAGAAAAACACTGTATAGCATTGGCCGCCACAAAGAGCAAGCACAGGGCTTCAGCACTACTTAATTTTAGTACTTATCGTACCTGTCATCCTCATCGTCGTCATAATCCGAGCCGAATCCATCCTCATCTTCATCCTCACCAGCAGTAAAATCATCAAGATCATCATCTTCAAAAAAGCCTCCTTTTTCCAGATCCTCCTCAGATTCGCCAAAGGCTGCAAAGTCTTCGCTGTCATCTTCAAAGTCGAGATCATAAGGATTTACAATAGGCAGAAGTTTTCTGCGGGCCGGAATATCCTCATTAAAATCCTCAAGCGTCCCTTCAAGGAAATAAAGGGCTTCTTTCACGTCGTCAAACTCTTTTTGAACCAGTTTCGGAGGATTTTCCTGCTTTGAAGTCTGTTTTGCGGCAGCCGGCTTAGTGGTTTTCTTTCCCTTTGCTTTTGCCTGATAGAATTCCTCAAGCTGGGCAAGGCTTTTTACCGCAGGATCTTCTGTTTTTACAATATAGTCCTCTTCAACTGAATAATTAATTACTTTCCCCTCCTCTTCGGCATATATATTATTGCAGATATACTCTTCGTCTATATATTTAAATAAAAAGTAGATTTTCATAATACTACCTAAACTTTAATGACAAACTTTTCTAAAATCATATGATAATTTACCGGCTATTTTCCCAAAATTCAAATGAAGAAAATAAAAATCTGCCTGAATTTTATTTCGGCGTTTAATACCGCATTTATTGCCTGAATTTTGCGTCACAAAGCAAACTTTAAGCCCGGTAATTAAATTATTCTAAAGGCGCTTGACTACAATAATCGTCATGTCGTCATGAGGACTGCCGTCCGCGCAGAAAGAGTTTACCTCCCAGACAATACGGTCCTTGATTTCAGAGGCAGACTGATCAGTAATTTCAGGCTTTGAAAGAATATCCTTCAGCCTCTCGATTCCGTAAAGCTCTTTAGACTTTGACTGAGCCTCAATTAGCCCGTCAGTCATTAAAAGCAAAACGTCGCCCCTGTTAAACTCAACTATGGTTTCTTCATACTGCACGCCGCATATCAGCCCCAGGGGGAAGCGGGGATTGCTTGCCTCCAGGCAGCAGACCCTCCCATCCGACCTGACGAGAGGATTTACGTTACCCGCGTTGACGTAGCTTACTGTGTTATTTTTTACGTCAATCAGCATAATGCAGGCTGCCACAAATTGGCGCTTGTCTGTCTTAACATAAAGCGCCTTATTTACTCTCGTAAAAACTGTTTTAATTTCTTCTGATGCCACTATGTCTGGCATCATCATTCCGCTTGAAAGTACCGCTGTCATTGCGGCCTTCATCGCCTTACCCGACACATCTCCTATCAGTATGCCAAGTATATTTTCGCGGTCATTGTACTTAAAGTAGTCAAAAAAGTCTCCTCCCACTTCACTTGCCGGAATACATATACCTGAAACGTCCAGCCCCAAGAGGTGCGGATCTGAGCGCGGCATAATTGACATTTGTGCCTCGTGGGCCGCCTTGAGCTCTGTTTTCATGGCATTGTTCTTAAGCCGCCATTTATAGAATAAATAGGCAAAAACAAAGAGGAGAAAGGCGGCAAGCGCCATGAACCACCAGGTTCTGTAAAACGGGGGTGTAATAATGATACCAAGCATTGCTCCCTGCTCGTTCCAGATGCCGTCGCTGTTGGATGCCTTGACCATAAACGTGTACCTGCCCGGAGAAAGGTTTGTATAGTAGGCAAACCTTTTTGAGGCGTCTACAAAAGTCCAGCTCTTATCGAAGCCTCCCATCTTGTATGCATACTTATTTTTCTCAGGGGCCATATAGTCGAGGCCCGCAAACTCGAATGAGAATACGTAATCCTGGTAAGACAACTCAACTTCACGTATCATAGCGACGGGACATCCGAACTTAACCTCTTTATTCAGCTTTCTGAATGAAGTGATGATTACAGGAGGCAGATGAAGGTTGCTTTTAATTTTTTCGGGATAAAAGGAGTTGAAGCCATTGATGCCCCCGAAGAATAGTTCACCATTCCGGCTCTTAAAATATGCTCCCCCGTTAAACTCGTTATCCTGAAGTCCGTCTTTGATTGTATAATTTGTAAAAGTCTTCGATCCGGGATTGAACTTTGAAAGCCCGGCATTCGTGCTCATCCACAGGTTTCCAAAATTATCTTCCAGAATGCCATAAATGGAATTGCTCTTTAGTCCGTCAGACTCATTAAAACGCTGGAATTTCTCTTGAACGGGGTCAAATTTATTCAGCCCTCCGCCCCAGGTCCCAAGCCAGAGAAAGCCCTCCTTATCCTCATAAATTGTAAAGATGTGGTTGCTGCTGAGCGAATTCATATTGGCGGGGTTATTCATAAAGCACTTAAACTTGCCGGTTCTCCTGTCGAACCTGTCTATTCCGCCGCCTTCGGTTCCGATCCAGAGATTCCCCTTTCTGTCCTCAAAGATCACCCTTACGAAATCGTTACTGAGGCTTTCGCGGTTGCCAATTTCATTCTTGTAGTGCCTGAACCTTTGGCTTGAAGGCTCATAAGCATCCAGGCCATGCCCGTATGTGCCGATCCAGACTGTCCCCGCCCGGTCCCTGAAAATTGATCTTATCTCATTAAATGCCAGGCTGTTGGGATTTCCGGGCTCATGCCTTAGGACCGTGCACTTTCCTGTTTTCTTGTCAAAGAGGTTCACGCCGCCGCCATGGGTGCCAATCCAAAGCTTTCCTTTCCCGGCATCAGTAACAACCCTTATGATGTTGCTACTGATGCACTCCGTGTCATTCCGTTTATTTCTGTAGTGCGTATAAATGCCGCTTTTGCGGTCCAGGCGGTCAAGCCCGTTGTGGGTGCCGATCCAGAGGACGCTGTCCTTGTCCTCATAAATTGACCATACTATTGCGTGGCTCAGGCTGTTTGAGTCCTCAGGCTTATAATAGAAATGGTAGAACTGACCTCCGGAGCGGGAGACTTTGCTTATGCCGCTGCCATAGGTACCCACCCACATTATTCCGGATCTGTTTCTGTAAAGAGATCTGATCTCATTATAGCTAAGCGAGGCCGGATCATAACGGTCGTGCCTAAAGTGGCGGAATTCCCCGTTTTTTTTGTCAAAGAGATCCACTCCTCCGCCGTTTGTCCCGATCCAAATTACCCCTTGCTCATCCTCACTGATGGCAGTAATAAAATTGCTGCCGAGGCTCTTTTTATTTGCGGGATCATTACGGTAAAAAGTGAATCCCGGGGCATTTGATTTTATCCCCGAAGACCGGAGGCGTATTAGCCCGTCTTCAGTACCAATCCACAAGTCTTCCCTTGAATCCTCAAAAATCGTCCTTACGCGCCTGCTTGCAGGTGTTTTTGCACCCGAATAAACGTGACTGAAAGAAATGTGCGAGCCATGAATAGTTAACCTATCTACTCCCGATTCACTCCCTGCCCACAGATTGCCCGAGCGGTCCAAGATCAAAGACAGTATCCTGTTATTACTGATGGAGTTGGAATTTTCAGGGCAGGCATAAAACCGCGTAAACCTGCAAGGTTTTTCCGGCAAAGCCCCCTTTTCGAGCATGCAGAGCCCGTTATCGGTAGCTATCCACAATCTGCTCTGGCTGTCTTCGCATATGGCATTCACATTGTTATTGCTGATTGAATTACTGTCCAGAGGATTAAAGGAGAATCTCCTGAAGCCAAGACTCGAAGGATCATACCTGTTTAATCCCGCGTTAAAAGTTCCTACCCAGATGATCTTATCGCGGTCTTCATACAAGGCCGTAATATCGTTATAAGACAGGCTGTTCGTATCGTTGGGGGCATTTCTCAGGACGCTAAATCCATAGCCGTCATAAACGTTAAGCCCGTCTTCAGTACCGAAATACATGAGGCCTTTATTATCCTGCAGTATGCAGCTGACAATACTCTGCGAAAGCCCCTGCTCACGGGAAATAGGGTCAAAGTAGATGTCGGATGACTGTGGGGAAATGACAACGGGAAGAAGGGAAAACAAAGCAGACAAAATTAAACAGATACATGCTTTCCGGGGAGGATTAAGACCTGCCAGATATACCGAATTGGATGCTGTTAAAATGCAATTCATAACATCACTCCAATTGTCTTAAGTGGCCAAAACTACAGAATTAAGAAAGTTTCACCTCTCAGTCCAAAGTTGCAGCGCTTAAGTAAAATAGCAAGTTTCAGTTTCATTTCAAAACGTTCACCGGTAGCCCTGGATATATTTATCCTTGAACTTGCCAGCGCTTGAAAGCATCCCCCGGGCAGATTAAACTTGCCATTACACGGCTTTTTCCATTTCATTATTTGGTTTTAATTGATATTTTTTCTGCCTGAATATTTAATTTAATAACTGGCCAATTTTAAGATGAGTTTTACACCTTCATATATAAAACTGCATGAGTCCGGAGAGCTGCAAAGGCGTGCTCTCCTGGCCGATGCCACAATGTCCTCATGCAGCAGCTGTCCGCGCAACTGCCTGTCGGACCGTATGAACGACGAGCTTGGCGTCTGCCTTAGCGGGTATTTGCCAATAGTCTCTTCTTATACCGCTCATTTTGGCGAAGAGCCTGTTCTTTCCGGCAGCCGCGGGGCGGGAAACATTTTCTTCGGCAACTGCAATCTGAGGTGCGTTTTCTGCCAGAACTATGAAATCTCACAGAACTGGAAAGCCGAAAGAAAACACGAAGTGAGCTTTGAACGCCTGGCCTCCATTATGCTGGAGCTGCAGGAAAAGCAGTGCCACAACATAGGACTTGTATCCCCGACGCACTTTTCGGCGCAGATATTAAGGTCCATTTCCATAGCCGCCCGGATGGGACTCAAGCTGCCCATAATCTATAATACAAACGGATACGATTCCGTCGATATGTTAAAACTTTACGACGGTGTTGCAGATATTTACCTTCCCGACATAAAATACGGTTCGGATGAAAGTGCCGGAAAGTATTCAAAGGCGGATAAATATTTTGAAAAGGCAAAGCTTGCCGTAAAAGAAATGTTCCGCCAGGTTGGAAGCGAGCTTGTTTATGAGGGAGATGTGGTTGTGCGCGGACTGATAATAAGACACCTCGTCCTTCCCAACGGCATTGCTGAGTCCGAAGAGGTTTTTAAGTTTATTGCAAAAGAACTAAGCCCGGAGGTGCATGTGTCTTTAATGTCGCAGTACTTCCCCACGAACAAGGCTGAAAAGGATATACTAATAAACCGCACCATAAGGGCATCTGAGTATGAGAAGGTCCTGGACATGATGGAAAAGTACCAGATCAATAACGGCTGGATACAGGAGATGGAAAGTCAGGAGAACTACCGTCCGGAATTCATGAAAGACAGGATTGATCCTTTTAACAATAAAAATGCTTAACACTTATGAAAAAAGCCCCGGAGTTTGAGATCTATTTCCCCGGGGCTTTAAGAAATTATATTCTTTATTCCATTATCTTCTTTGTCTACGGTCGTTGTTATTAGTGCGCTCGCCGCTGTTTTGTCTGCTATTTCCCTGTCTATCTTCCCTTTGCCTGTTTTCCCTTACCTGAGGATCATTCCTTCTTTCAGGCTGCCTGTTCTCTCTTACCTCTGGAGTTTGGTTTACTCTTGGGTTTTCATTTCTATTGACGGGAGGATTGACATTTGGCGCCTCGCCACCCTGCTTTTCAATTCTGCGCTCCCTGCGGGGCTGATCGTTTGGCTGGTTTTGCCTGTTTTGCCTGTCATTAGGGTTTTCAACGCGCGGTGGAGTTGTAGTATTTCCGTTAGTTTCAGGTCTTCTTGTCACATTCGGATTCCTTTCTGAGCCGGGATTATTCCGCGTGTTCTCCCTTACAACAGGGCTCTCAGTGGTTCTTCCGTTACGGTTTATCTCCTCGCGCCTGGTGTTGCTTCCAATCCTGCGCTCAATCTTATTTACTTCCAGTGAGCTTCTTCTTTCAGTTCTCTTTATGTCCTGCGTCCTTATGTCCCTCGTTTTAGCGAGTTCCTGCTGTCCTGGGCGGAAAACCTCAACCCTGTTATTGTCGCCGGTTCTGCGGCCCAGGTCCCTGGTTCTGGTCTGTACAATATCCCTTTGCTGAACATTTCTACCGGTACGCCTTTCAACAAACTGCCTGTCAACTCCCCTGTTAATTACCCTGCCATTCGAGTAGCCGTAATCGTTTCTGTAGCGGGTATCCCTGTAAAGCCTGTATTTATCTCTTGGCGTCACATAATAACGGTGGACGTCGTAGCCGTCAAAGTAGCGGTAAGGCATAAAATTCCAGCAGCTGTACGGGAAATGCCAGTCGTATGTAAAATGTATGCCTATGTGTATATCAAATACGGCATAAGGAGGAAGCGGAGCCCAGCCGATGTAGTCATCGCTGTATCTCCATTCAACCCAGGCAGGACCCCACTGATCGTCAGGTATCCAGATCCAGCCGTAATAATCGTCAAAATACCATCTGCCGTAGTGGTAAGTAGCCCAGCCAAAAGGCTCGTAAGAATCCCAGTACCAGCCGTCTGCGGTCCAGGCCCAGCGTCCTACGGTATAAGGCTGCCAGTTTCTGCCCACGTTATAAGGGTGCCAGGCAAAAACATTGTTGTCCATTTCCATCCATTCGCCGTACGGGTTAAGCGAGCTGTAAAAATAGTTAAAAGTCTCCCTTTCATGTGTATAGCCGTGGTAATCCTGATACTCAGTATCCTGAGCTTTCAAGGGGCTAAAAACCAGAGTCAGGATAAAAGCCGCAAAAATCATAATTTTTTTCATGTTGTACCTCGTGTAAAGCCTGTCAAAGCGTCCTTTCTTCATTAGTTAGCAATGCTTATGCCAGAAAAAAAGACGCGTTTCCAGGTAAAAATTGCATAGCAGGCAATATTAGTGTTCTTTTTAATATACATTAAACAACATGTACTGTACAAATGTTCATTGGTGGCAGTATTTTGGGAAAAATACCCTTAGAAGATAAAAAGAAGTCACTACTCGTCAAAGAAGAACCTTTTTCAGAACACGAAACTGCCGGGTTAGGATAGTTTTACAAATGATGCAGAATAGAAAAAACTACCAAGGGCGCAAAAAGGGGCTGAGAGCACGATTTTTTAAAAAATTTTAAAATGTTTGAAAAATTTTTCCGAAAACGCCTTCCGTCACCATATATATAAGTATAGGTACATGATGTTACAGAACAATATAACGGCAATGAAGAAAGAAAAACTAAAAAAGAATCCTGTCACAGAAACAGAACTAAGGCAGAGGTTGAAAGAGCTCCAGAAGGAGAACGAATATCTGAGGACATACCTTTCGATCTGTAAAACACAATTGATCTTTGAATCCAGTAAGCCTTCCGTGGGAAAAATCCTTCCATGAGAGGTTTAATTTCTCTTAATTTACTTTAGAATCAGCACACTAATTTAATGATAAACCACATTCCAGATGAAAACGGCCAATACTGCTCGCCAGCCAAGCCACACAGGAACCTGGAAAAAGAGGACTTGCATTAGGAGCACCTTCAGAGTGAAAAAGTGAGCTTTTCAATGGAAGATCAGGTTACAATTTAGGTTACACTCCCCTGTACGTTTTAAAAACAGAAAAGGCCGGAAGTTCAAATTTCCGGCCTTTTTAGCTCCAAAACGAGCTTTTTTATAGCTGCCCCGCCAGGGCTCGAACCTGGACTTTTCTGATCCAGAGTCAGACGTGTTGCCAATTACACCACAGGGCAATTGTGTCTACAAATATAATAAAAGTTCTTAGTAAATCAAAAGAATTTTATGCGGGATTTTTTCATTTTTTAAGATAAAATTATGCATTTTTTTTGTGATCCTTCTCTCAAAAAATGCTTCAGCTTGTTTTCCTTTTCTTTTCTTACTGCTTTGGTGCTTGACAGTTCTATAAAGACTTCATATCTTATAGTTGTAAGGCATCCGGAGCCTTGCTGTTGAAATTGATATCACTTTCAACATTTAATTCCTTAATATTAGTTTTCTTTCACTAGTATGGAGGGAATGAATGGTAGAAGAAAAGGCAGAAAAACATATTGATTAGTTTTTTACCGGTCAGCAAAGGCTAAGCCGGTTGAAAAAGTAATTCAAATATTAGATAATTTATGCTGGAGAAGCCTTAAAAAAGCTTCTCCAGATTTTTTTAAACCTTACCCGTCATTTAAGCAGTACCAATTTTCTGGTCTGGCTAAAGGTTCCCGCGCTCATCCGGCATAAGTAAATTCCGCTTGGAAGCGAGGAAGCATCGAACTGAACCCTGTAGGTTCCTTCCTTTCTTTCTTCATTAACAAGAGTGGCTACTTCCTTTCCAAGTGCATCATAGATCTTAAGCTCCACCTTTCCGGCTGCGGGTATCTTAAACTCCAGTGTGGTTACAGGGTTAAAAGGATTTGGAAAGGCTGAGAGTTCATAGCTCTTTATAACTGCACCGTTTCCTTTCTCAAGGCCAAGGATTGAATTGTTTTCTCCATCTGCGTAGTTAGTCTGATGCAGGTAAACGTAAGGATAATCCACGACAGGCCTGAACGGGCTTTTTACTCCCTTAATATCTATTGCATTTATGTAGCATTCCCTGTCAACGTCGAAAATCCTAAGCGTGTCAGCGTCAATCCGGGCAGCGTATTTGAGCTCCCTGTCGACGCCAAAGAATTTAGCGCGGTCGGGCATTTCCAGGACTGCTTTCCTGTTAATTAAAGTTGTGTCAGCAGAATTCAAGTCATAAGTGTATAAGGCGCTTCCTTCCAGATAATAAAACTTGTTATTCCTGAAATCCCAGCAATTCTCGTTTATTGAAGGACATACGTTAGGCAGGTTTAACTGCGTTTTAACAAAGACGAATGCAGTATCTTTATATCTTACAATACTTAGTCCCGTTCCATGTGTTACACCGGTGATGTAGAGGTCATCATGCAATTTTCTAATTCTTCCATAAAAGTCTGAAGCAGGCTCAAGGGTTCCTATAAGGTGAACGGCACGGCTTTTTTCCATACTGATGGACGGGGAGTTTGAAAGACTAACCAGCCTGTATTCGTACGCATCTCCTTCATTACCTTTCTTCATAAAGGCTCCCAGGTAAAAACTGTCCACGGTTCCTAGAACGGACACAAGTCTTTCCTCCAAGAACTGGCTGCCCTGAACAGGCCTTTGGAAAACGTTGAGGCTGTCGTTATTGTTTATAAACGCATTTCCAAGAGAGCCATTGATAAGCCACATACCGCAGGAAACGGGCGTAACTTCTGTAACACGGATAAAATAAGGAGGAATTACGTCCCATCCGGCACCTGTACTGCTGAACGGCCTGCTGAGTGCCTGCCCTTCGGTTTCAATGATGTTTTCACCCTCGTACATCTGTAAATAGGGGCCCATGAAGCTGCCGGTTTGTTTCAGGAGGTAGCTGTGTCCTGGAAGCGTAAGGTGATCGTAATAATAAGCTTTGCCTTCGGAATACTGCCCGTAACTATCAACCGAGTACTGGTCGTCCCAGTATCCGAGCGTATCAGAAAGCGATATAGATTTACCCCTCATGTCAATTTTTATAAGGTTTCCGCGGTAACTATAAGGCTGGGTCTGGGCAAGTGAGTTTTCCCCAAACATGGAAATAAAAGAAAGAATTGAGAAAAGAATCAAACAACGCATAAATTCTCCGTAAGTTGTTTTTATTTCTGAGGTAAGTTAATTATTCCCCGGTTAAAATCAAAGCCATTGCGTTATTTTCCCATCCAGTACCTTAAGCCCTGAAAGCCGCCTAAGCTGCAGCGTTAAATCCGTTGCCTTTCTCAGAAGTACTTTGTACTTTGCAGATTATGATCAGACGTTTTACAACAATACTCTTCCTTTGCGGCTTATTTTATTCGGCCGCAATGGCCCAGGAATACGAATTTTTTGGAGAACTGGGAAATTTCCAGGGGGCTTCCTCTTTCTCAGTAAACCCAATGGGCTATATTTTCGTGGCTGATGCCGCAACAAATGAAATCCATAAGTTGGATTTAACAGGAAATGAGGTCAGGTTCATTGGAGGCTACGGATGGGACGTCTCGGCATTTGACGATCCCGCGGACGTCTTTGCAACCACGCTTAATGTTTATGTCGCCGACAAGAACAACCACAGGATACAGATTTTCGACAAGGACCTGAACTTTGTTGCCGTAGTTCAGACACGAGGCAATGAAAACAGGAACACAAACAGCAGCACAAATACCGGTTCGGAGGATAACATTATCTTCGGATACCCTACCTGCTCGGCTGTTTCAACGCTTGGAGACATGTACATACTGGACTCTGAGAACAAAAGAATTCTAAAGTTCAACATTTCGGGCGAATATGCGCTTCAATTCGGGAACTACCGTTCAGGCCAATATGCACTCAACAATCCCATGAAATTTGCAATTTCACGGGATAATAAGATCTATGCGCTGGATGACACGAGCCTGGTCATCTTCGACCAGTTTGGAAGTGGACTTACAAGAATACCAACAGAAATACCCTTCGGAAGCATAAACATTACATTTAATAAACTCGTTTTAACTTCCGGCAACAGGGTATTTACAGCCGATCTGAATGAAGGCGAGATACAGCTTAAGGAAGCACACCTCACCGGATTTGATCCCTCTTTGGAAATCCTTGGTGGACTAATCTTTAAGGATAACCTGTATCTTCTTACACAGAAACAAATAGCAGTTTTTAAAATAAAAAAAGGCTGATAAAACCAGCCTCTTTATGCAACAGCTTTTACAACTTTATTGCTCTTAAGGCAAGTTGTG
>JAAXKQ010000034.1 GCA_025612245.1 Ignavibacteria bacterium | reverse complement strand
CTGATGCATCCATGGATGGTGCCTCCAGGGCAGTTGAAGAAGGAATGATGCTGACCGAGGGAGTTGCAGCAGCTCTAAGCCAGATACTGGACATAAACCAGACAGTATCGGACATTGTAGCTCAGGTTGCAGCGGCAAGCGAGGAGCAGTCGACAACGGCAGAAGAAATATCGAAAAACGTTGAAGGCATATCTTCGGTTACACAGCAGAGTGCAGCCGGGACCGAGCAGATTGCAAGGGCGGCAGAGGACTTAAACCGACTGACTGTCAACCTGCAGGATCTTGTTTCGAAATTTAAGATAAGTCAGGGTGGCAGCTTTTCGGGCAATGAAAGCAGGCTTGCCGTAAGGAGCAACGGAAGGCTTACGAGGCAGTAAAAAGTTGTGAAAGTTAAAATTCTTTGATGCTTATTTCCTCCTGTAGTCAGGGGCATAATAAATATACCGGTTAAGTCAGAAAACCGTCTTTTGTAAAAAAAAGACGGTTTTCTTTTTAGTGCGCCTCATTTGCGGGCTTATAAGCAATTATCAGCTTACAACCGGCCTTAAATGGCCTAAATATTTTCGGGTAATGTCCGATAATGGAAAATTACCGGATAGTTATAAAACTGAATGTTTTTCTTGTTACACATTTTTTATGTGGGATATGGAGAATCCAGAATTTGCCCGAAATTAAATTACATAAACTCAACAGGAAGTTTTCCGTACTGCTGGAGCATTTTGACGGCGGGGTACTAATTGAAGATGAAACCAGGCATATTGCTTACGTCAACAAGAAATTCTGCCAGATGTTTTCAATTCCGCTTGAACCACAGCAGCTGATAGGATATGACTGCGCGCAGGCTGCAAAAGAATCCTCAAAGCTTTTTGAAGATCCTGCAGATTTCCTTGAGAAAACCGATGAGGCCGTTAAGGCATGCCAGCCTTTGAACAGTCAGCAGCTTAAGATGAAAGATGGAAGAGTACTTGAAAGGGAGTATATACCGATCATTGAAAATCAGCTGGATAATGCGAGCGTCTGGTTATACCGCGATATTTCCAAATACCTCAACATAGAATCTTCTCTTAAGTACCGCCTCGATTTTGAAGAGCTGATAACAAACCTGTCTTATTCCTTTATTTCGGCAAAGATTGATAACCTGGACAGGGTAATAAACCTGGCGCTTGAGAATATCGGTCGCTTTATTGGTGTGGACAGGTCCTATATATTCCGGTTCAGCGGTGATCTCAAAGAGATGTCGAATGCATATGAGTGGTGCAGTGAAGACTGCAGTGAAGAAAAGGACAACCTGCAGAATTTGCCGACAGATATGTTTCCCTGGTGGATGGAAAGACTTGTGAACATGGAGAGTATAGCCCTTGACTCGATAGAGGAGCTTCCCGAGGAAGCGTCGGCTGAAAAAGCAATACTTCAGCCACAGGGAATAAAGAGCCTGGTTATTGTGCCGGTTGTATATAGCTATGAGCTGCTTGGATATCTCGGTTTTGACTGCGTCAGGAAATACAGGAAGTGGGATAAAGACAGTGTAATGCTGTTAAGAGTATTCAGCGACATACTTTCAGGGACATTAAAAAGGAAGGAAAATGAACAAAGGCTGCAGGCAAGCCAGAGGCAGTATAAATCGGTAGTGGACAACCTGACGGAAGTGATTTTTCAGACGGATAAGGATGGCGTATGGACGTTCTTAAACCCGGCCTGGGAAGCAATTACGGGTTTTAAGGTTGAAGAATCGCTTGGAAGACTGTTTCTGGATTACGTCCATCCGGATGACAGGCAGAGAAACAGTGAGCTTTTCATTCCTCTTATAAACAGGGAAAAAGATTACTGCAGGCATCAGATCAGATATTTGAAGAAAGACGGCGGTTTTTGCTGGATTGAGGTATTTGCGAAACTGACCTTTGATGAAAGCGGGCAGATTACCGGAACCTCCGGAACGCTGAATGATATAACTGCAAGAAAACTCAATGAAGATGAGATCAGGAAGCTAAGCAAAGCCGTGGAAAGCACTCCTACTGCAGTAGTGCTTACTGACCTGGAGGGAAATGTAATTTTTATTAATAATGGGCTTCTCAGGATAGGAAGCTATAACAGGGAAGAGGACATTATAAATAAAAATATTTACGACTTTACCAATGCTGAGGGCGTAAGAAAGCTGACTACCGAGATTCTTCCTTTGCTTTATGAGGGGAAGGACTGGCAAGGAGAGATGGAACTTGTAGGTGCCGACGGTTCTCTACTGCCTGTTACAATGGTTTGTTCCATGATTAACGACGAGCTAGGGCGCCCGCAGTACCTTCTTGCAAACTTTATCAATATTTCGGAGCAGAAGAGGGCCGAGGCCGAAATTAAGAAGGCCTTACTGAAGGAAAAAGAGCTTAACGAAATGAAATCGCGCTTTGTTTCGCTTGTCTCGCACGAGTTCAGGACCCCGCTTGCGGCCATTCTCTCTTCGGCCGAGATACTGGAATATTATTCGGCAAAATTTACTCCTGAACAAAAAGAGCAGCAGTACCAGAAAATAAAAACTTCCATAAATAACCTTCTGGACATCTTAAATGAAGTAAGCGAGATAAACCGTATTGATTCGGGAAAAGTTACGCTGGCTCCAAAGAAAATCATATTTGATGAATTACTGAAGGAAATACTGGACGAGATTTATACTACCTATAAAGACAGGCCTGAGATAATAATAAGGAATAATTGCAGGGCCCTAGAGCTTACGGCCGATAAAAAGCTTCTAAGGCAGATCACCCTGAACCTGATCTCAAATGCGGTCAAATATACGGCAAACGACAGGAAAGTAAGGATAAGCATTGAAAGCTCCGCCGATGAATTCATTTTTGAAGTTGAAGACGAAGGCATAGGAATTCCGGAAAAAGAGCAGGAAAGTATATTTGAGCCCTTCATGAGGTCGAGTAAAACGCAGAACATAAAAGGTACGGGGCTGGGGCTGAGCATTGCACAAAAAGCAGCAGAAATGCTGGGCGGAAAAATGAGCCTAAAGAGCCGCGAAAAAGAAGGCTCCACATTTACGGTTAAACTTCCATTAAAGGCATAGAAAATGTATAAGGTAATAGTTATTGAAGACGATCCGTTTTTACTGCAAAATATAGAAATTATACTGGAAGCGGAAGGCTTCAGGGCATTCACAGCAGAATGCGGAAAGAAAGCCATAAAGCTGATAGAAGAAATTATTCCCGATGTCATCGTCTCAGATATAATGCTGCCCGATATGGACGGCTTTGAAATATTAAAACATGTCAGGATGAATCCTGAGGTGCAGGACCTGCCATTTTTATTTCTTACTGCCAGGACCGACCACAAAGATTTGCGCCAGGGAATGAGTCTTGGGGCAGATGACTACCTGACGAAGCCATTCAATGCAAAAGAGCTTGTGGAGGCCATAAACGCCAGACTTGAATTGATTAAGCTGAGGGGAAAGACAAACCTCACGCACGAAAACGATAACCTGAGAGCTCCCGAGACTGTGTTTATTAAGGGCGCCAGGGGCATCATTAATTTAGACCTGAAGGATATTGTGTGCATTCAGGCTCTGGGGGAATATACTTCGGTAGTGGTTTCAACAGGCAAGGAGCACACGGTAAAAAAACTACTTAAGGAATGGGAAGAAACCCTGCCAAAAGACAGTTTTATCCGCGTTCACAGATCCGCAATAATCAACATCAGACACATCATTAAAATTGAAGAATGGTTCAACCACTCCCTGCGCATTTACCTGAAGAGTTTATCTGAACCTGTTGTTAGCAGCAGGCGTTATACCAGCAGGATAAAAGAACTGTATTTTATCTGAAGCAAGCTGCCGGAAAGTATTTCATTGCCATAAATAACCGCTTAGCGTAGAAACACGCCATTTACGACTTCTTCAGTCGTTTTTGCGGGTCCCGTGCGCATATTTGCACAAAGAAAAACAAAAGGGACGCCATGAAAACGATACTGGTAATTGAAGACGATCAAAGTGTAAGAAACAACCTTGAAATCATTTTAGACAGCAACGGTTTTTGTGTCTGTTCTGCAAAAGACGGGCTTGAAGGCTTCAGGATGCTGAGCGAAATTACTCCCGACCTAATAATATCCGACATAATGATGCCAGGCATAGATGGCCTGGAGCTGCTTGGAAAGATAAGAAACGGAAGGCTTCATTCATCCGTTCCTTTCATAATACTCACGGCCAAGTCGACCTATGAAGAGCTGAGGGAAGGGATGGCGATGGGGGCAGACGATTATCTCTTCAAGCCTTTTACGATAAAGGATCTGCTTGAATCGGTGAACACGGTGCTTGAGAAAAATGAAAAGCATGAAGGAAGGCTGAAGGAGTTAAGGGATAATATTGCCCTGACGGTTCCGCACGAATTCAGGACTCCTCTTACGGCAATACTCGGTTATTCGGAAATACTGAAGGAAGACATAGCCAGGACGATTGAAGACACCGAGATAAAGGAGATTGTAAACAATCTTTCTGATTCTGTAAAAAGGTTCAACAGACTGGTGCAGAAGTTTACAAACTACACAAACGTAGTTCTGATGATGGATGATGAAAGCACGCTAAAGGGAGTAAGGGAGCGGAGGGTATCATCGGCAAAGCTGACCCTGCATACGAGCGCCTTAAAGATAGCAGAGCATTATAAAAGGCTGAGCGACCTGGATATTCGGGTTCAGGATGCGGAGTTAAGCATTGATGAGACATACCTATCCTTTATGGTAGAGGAGCTTGTAAATAACGCAATGAGGTATTCCAGGTGCGGGCAAAGGGTAAGCCTGAGGGGTAATTGTTCCAAAGGCAGGTATGAAATAAAGGTAAGGGATGAAGGGATAGGAATGAGTCCTGAACAGATCAGGGAGATTGCCGCATTCAGGCAATTTAGCCGGGATGCCTTAATGGGCAAAAGCGGAAACGGAATTGGCCTGGTTACGGTAAAGAAGATAGCCGAACATACGGGGCTGGAATTTAATATAAGAAGCGAGGTGGAACAGTTTACCGAAGTAACAATTACAGTACCATGCATGAATGTTCAAAAAGAATTAGAGAGTTAAAACTAAATAACCGGAAAAAATTTCAAAGAAAGAGGTGAAGAAATGAGATGGTTTTATAATTTGAAGATCAGGAACAAGATGCTTTTAAGCTTCTCATTTGTCATTGCAATTACGGCTTTTTTAAGCTTCTGGGCCATTGGCAACATAAAAGAACTGGACGACTCGGATACAGAGTTATATGAAAAAATGACTGCCCCTTTATCGAATCTTCAGGCGATATCGACGGCTTTTCAGCTTACACGCATCAACGCAAGGGATATGGTGATTGCCTCGGGAAAAGAGGACGTAGAAAAGAAGATAAATGAAATAAATAAAGACAGTGAGATTATTCTTAAAAATGCCGAGCTGTTCGATAAGACAATCATTTCGAAGGAAGTAAGAGAGGAATTTAAGAGGTTCCTTGACCTGAGGGATAAATATATGGCGCTGCTGGAAAAGGTAAAAGAGCTTTCGCTTTCGAATAATGACGAGGCGGCAATGGTTGTTTTATACGGGGAGGCGGGCCGAATAGCTGCTGCGGAAAATGACCAGATAAATAAGCTTGTGGAATTAAAGATGAGGCTGGCCAGGGAGAAGTCGGACTCGAACACTGAGCATGCGGGTATGCTTGTCAGGAGGATCCTGCTTTTATTGGGGCTGGGGCTTGTTGCGGCAACCGCAACAGGGATCTTTGTTTCCAACTACATTTCCGGGCACATAAAAACTATTGCCGGCAGGTTTGCCAGTCTGGACAAGGTATGCCTGACGAATCTTTCCAAAGGCAGTGAATGCCTGGCCGAAGGTGTGCTTGACATGAAAATTGAGACCGGGACAAAGCCGCTTGAAGTGGATACGAAGGATGAAATAGGGGATTTATCGGCAAGTGTAAACCAGATTATAAACAAAGTGCGGACGGTTGTTACTTCGGTTGAAAGTGCGGAAAGAACGATACGTGAGATGGTTGAGGAATCGGAGCTTCTGGTAAAGGCAGCCATAGAAGGAAACCTGTCCGTACGTGGGAATTCGGAAAAGTTTTCAGGCGGCTACAGGAAGCTGATTACAGGGCTAAACAAAACCTTTGAGGCTGTTGCAAGGCCGATAAATGAATCGGGCAGGGTGCTGGAAGTAATGGCTACGGGGGACATGACGGCAAAAATGACGGGGGAATATCCGGGTGATTACAGGATAATAAAAGACAGCATCAACAAGGTTGCAGATTCTATGAATAAAGCAATTAACGAGGTGGCAGAAGCCATAGAAGCGACTGCAAGCGCGGCAAACCAGATATCCTCGTCAAGTGAGCAGATGGCCGCCGGAAGCCAGGAGCAGAGCCAGCAGACGAACGAGATTGCAACGGCCGTAGAGGAGATGACAAAAACCATTTATGAGTCGTCGCAGAATATTACACATGCTGCAGAGATTTCGAAGGGAGCAAGCATGGTGGCTGAAAAGGGAGCCGTAAAGGTGGCACAGACACAAAATGGAATTGAGAAGATTGTGGCTTCTACAGATGAAACAGGCAGAACTGTTACAGCGCTTGTTACGATGACCGAGCAGATCGGTGAGATCACTCAGGTAATTGATGACATAGCAGACCAGACGAACCTTTTAGCCTTGAATGCCGCAATTGAGGCTGCCAGGGCCGGTGAGCAGGGCCGGGGCTTTGCAGTTGTAGCAGACGAGGTAAGGAAACTTGCAGAGCGGACCACCAAGGCAACAAAGGAGATAGCAATAACAATAAAGGCAATTCAGAAAGGAGCCAGGGGAGCTGAAAATGCGATGGAAGAAGCAAAGCATGCGGTTGAAGAAGGCATGGGGCTGACAAAGGAGGTTGCCGAAGTGCTGGGGCAGATACTTACAGGAGCTCAAAATGTAAATGACGTGATGGTGCAGATTGCAGCCTCGAGCGAGGAGCAGTCGACGGTAGCAGAGCAGATCAGCAAGAACATTGAAGGGATATCCTCTGTAAGTCAGCAGTCGGCCTCGGGGACAATGGAAATAGCGAGAGCGGCCGAGGACCTGAGCCGGCTGACTTTCAACCTTCAGAACCTGGTAGGGAGGTTCAAGCTGAGTGAAAGCGGCAAAACCAAGTTCAAGAATAAGCCTGACGTAAGGAGTAACGGAAGACTTGAGCGGGTTTGAAGTTCAAGGTTCGAGGTTCGAGGTTTTAGGGAGGAAATGAATATGAAGGGCGTGGGATTGGAATTGGGTATGGGTTTAGCCCCAGAGGGGCGTTTTGTTTGTAGAAAAGAATGCTTCCTTCCCTCTCTTTTGAGAGCCCTGGAAGGGCGACTTGTTTGATATGGATAGAGATTATTAAGACCTTCCT
>JAAXKQ010000033.1 GCA_025612245.1 Ignavibacteria bacterium | reverse complement strand
TCCCGATAGGGATGCGGGAACCCCCGGGAACCATGAATCCCCATCCATAAAATCTGAACCAATATAATCACGCCTCCCCCAAGCTCCGGAAGGAGCGCTTTGTTTGTAGAAAAAAAACGAATAAAAAAAGAATCAGAGCTCCGGAAGGAGCGACTTGTATCCTACTTCCCACATGGTTAAATATATCATTGAAACCTGAACACACACATAAAAACCATCCCGTCAAAACAACCGAGAATTATCTTAAATATCCATTACACAAAACGCACAATCAGGGAAATGAAAAAGAACATGCAACCGCTATGGGCGGTAGGGAAAACTTCTTTTGTAACCATTTCTACAAACATGCTACCGCTAAAGCGGTAGAAATCCCAACACATTTACACCCGACCACATTGCTTCCATTCATAATTCCTCTGTGCCGCTCCTGACCGGAGCTTTGTGTATTGTTGGTGGAATCCTTTTCCCCGGGGTTCAGTCGCCCCCATCCGGGGGCTCCCTCACCCCGGGCTACAAAGATCTCGCCCGCGCTGCGGGCTAATTCATTGCACAATTCCAAACTCCCAGCCTTCATGGATGTTTCCTTTCCCCCTCCACCTTATGCTTGTTCTCATTAAACTTCGAACCTTGAACCTTGAACCTCTTTTCCTAGAACCTTGAACCTCTTTCCTTTGAACCTTGAACCTTTCTCCCAACTTAAAACTCAAAACTCAAAACTTAACACTTCTTCTCCTCCTCACTGCACTGTCACCGTCCCCTTCATCATCGACGAATGATACCGGCAATAATAAGCATACGTCCCCTTTGTATCGAACTTGTGACTGTATGTTGCACCCGCATCCATATTACCGCTGTCAAATTTTCCGTCGGGACTTCCGGGCACTCCGCTCGTTACCGTGTGCGCGTACGAATCCATATTCGTCCACGTAACCGTCGTCCCGGCTGTAACCGTTATCGCCGAGGGTGAAAATGAAGTGTTCTTCATCATTACCTGGTACGTAGTGCCCTTACTCGTATCCGTTCCTCCTCCTCCTGGATTGCTTCCGCCCGGATTACTGTTTGTCCCTGTATCATTCTTACTGCACCCTGCCAGCGCTATTATGCCTAAAAAGATCAATACCGCCAATAAACGCAAACTTCTTCCAGCCAATTTATTATTCCTGAACTCCATGTTTTTACTCTGCCTTTCTTATCTTGTTAAATACATTCTCAACTATCCTGTTGCACCTTATGAGATTGAAGTTGTATATGTCCTTGTAGTGATAATACCGGCTCAAACTCTCCCTCAGGAGACTTTTTGCCCTGTTTAACCTTACTTTAACGTTGGATTCCGTTATATTAAGCGCCTTGCCCGTTTCACTCACACTCATGTCCTCAATCTCCCGCATTATAAATACTGCCCTGTACTTTTCGGGCAGCTCATCTACCGCTCTTTCCAGTATATCTTTGAGCTCGTTATTTAGCGTACTGTTATAAGGATTGTTCATATTGCTCTTCCCCGCCTCAGGCGGATCATATGAATTGTTGTTTAACATGTCGGAATCAAAATAATTCCGGAACCTCTTCTTTTTCTTCAAACCCTGAAGTATTTCATTTATGTATATCCTTATCAGCCAGGTCGAAAAGCTGGACCTGCCCTGAAAATTACGCAGCTGCTCGTATGCTTTCAGATAGGCCGACTGTATTGCTTCCTCTATTTCATCCTCATCCCTCAGGTAAGCATGCCCTATCCTGAATAGCCTCTGGTTATACCGCCTCATGATCACTTCATAAAAATTAACCTCCCCTTCTAGAACCTTCTTTACTATCTCATCGTCGCTTACTGTGTTGTTTGCCGCTAAAGTGTACGTCCTGACTTCAGTTTCCATTACCTTTCCTCTGATCTTTATTATTGGATTACCCGGAACCTGAAAGGTTACAAATCCCCCCGCACCCCGCTTTTGTAACCTTTCATTCCTTCAATTATCAAATATTTAGAAACAAAAGAAAGGGACTGAAAATGGTCACGGCAATCATTCTTTTTATTATCGGAGCCTTGTTCGGGCTCCATGTCCTTACACATATACTTAACTCTAAGCCATCACCCAAAGTATCTGTAGCGCTCCACGGCCTGTTTGTGGCAACGGCTCTTGTTCTTCTTATTATTAAAATCGCGGGAGGCACATC
The DNA here is from genome assembly GCA_025612245.1 of Ignavibacteria bacterium. Taxonomy (GTDB): domain Bacteria; phylum Bacteroidota; class Ignavibacteria; order Ignavibacteriales; family SURF-24; genus JAAXKN01. The sequence continues at coordinate 5,327 of JAAXKQ010000033.1, read as the reverse complement.
CGGCAGTACCGCCATTGCAAGCCTCGTATTCTTTGTTGTTGCTGCCCTGGGCGGATTTGTAATGGCTTATCTCGACCTGGTCAAAAAACAGCCCCCTCCCAGGGCTCTTGCGTTGCTTCACCCTGTCCTGGCTGCTATTGGCCTGGTAATTCTTATAATTTTTACGTTTGGTAAATAAAATGGGCATGATAATATTCCTGAAACTGGCTAAATTCTTAATCGGCCCATATACATAATAACCTGCTTCATAACTAATTTTTCGGGCGTTTCGCGCCCGGGGAGCTTTAACATGATCGTCAGATTTAAACCGGCAGCTTTTATTTTTTGCCTTGCCCTGCTTTCAGCTTCACTTTTTGCTACAGAGCACGACGTGGATAAATCGCAAAAAAACCTGGTTAAATTTACCTCTGATGCCAAAATCGAAACCTTTGACGGCACTACAGATAAAATAGACGGCTATATGACCTGGAACGGCGATGATATTCTTTCCCAAAACCAGCTTTATTTTGAAGTCGACCTAAGAACCCTCGATACCGGTATCGGCCTCAGAAACAGACATATGAGGGAAGACTACCTTGAGACAGATAAATACCCCATGACAACCTTTAAGGGTAAACTTACTAAGGCCGAAAAATCTACCGGCGGAATTCTGAACGTAATTGCAGAGGGTAACCTCTCCATTCACGGGGTCACTAAACCTGTTTCAATTAAAGGTACTTTAACCCCCTCTTCAGCCGGCGGCTTTAGGGTTCAAAGCAGCTTTGAGGTAAAGCTTACTGACTATAATATCCCAATTCCACAGCTGATGTTCCTTAAGATCAGCGAAGTTATGAAGCTTAACCTCGATTTCTTTACCAAAAAAGTAAAATAATCTTTCTTTTTGCCAAATGGCCTTTTCTTTACCCCGCGCATTTGTGAACCGATTTATGGTATTTGATTTCCGGCTCTTTCAGTTTAGCTTATATGAATAGTTATACATAATAATAAATAATTATTGCGTAATTAAGCATTTTTTCACGGCACATAGTGCCATATTGCCCGGAATTGTTGTGCTGAGCTAAAAACTCACGCAGTTTAGAAAGAGTTGAGGTGTCTCATGCAGCTTGTTATTCGCCCCCCTACAGGCTATAAAGAGGGGGGCAGTTCATTAGCTACACTTGCGGTATCAAAAATTCTTATTGCACTGATTTTTATTATAGATTTGTACCTCCCGCTCGGATACGCGGTCTGGATACTCTACCTTATTCCGCTTATCTTCGTATCCATTAGGTTAAAACAACCAATCTTCACAAACCTGACATTATTGCTCTGCATAATCCTCATAATAGCCGAGTTCTTCTTAAGCCCCCGTACCGGTAGCTATAGCATTGCCGCTTTTAATGCCGCAACCGGAATTGCCGCTTTCGTGTTCGTTACTTATATCCTTAACTACAGAAAATCACTCGAAAATAAGCTGATCGAAAGCGAAAACCTCTTCAGAAAAACTTTCGAGGAGGCCGGCACCGGCATCGTACATATGGATACAAACGGCGGCTGGATCAGAATGAACGATAAATACTGCCAGATCATTGGTCACTCACGCGAAGAAATGATGCATCTCTCCCTTTCAGATATCGTCCACCCGGACGACCTTAAAAACGACCTCGAATGCAGAATGAAACTCCTCAGAGGCGAAATACGCGATTTCAAAATGGAAAAAAGATATATACGCAGCGATTCTTCAATCGCCTGGACCATCTTTACTTGCACACTGATGCACGAGACTACTACTAACGAAATCTTCCTGGTCGGCGTCGTGGAGGATATTACTAAAAGAAAACTTAAGGAAGAGGAAATTAAGTACAGAGAATCCCTCCTGCAGCAGACTCTCGAGCTCCTCCCCGTCGGTATCTGGTTCCTTAATGAGAAAGGCGAGGTCCTAAGCTCAAACCCCAAAGCCCGGGAAATCTGGGGCGGCCAGAATCACGTGGGCATCAAGGGTTTTTCCCAATATATCGGCTTCTGGCCCGATTCCGGCAAAGCTATTGAGGCGCATGAATGGCCTGCGGCCAGAGCCATCGAAAAAGGCGAAACAGTCATTAATGAAACCGTCAATATCAAATGCTTTAAGGGTACCCCAAAAACTATACTGAACTCTGCTATGCCCCTTAAGGATAAGGACGGCAATATTGTAGGCGCAATTAACGTAAACCAGGATATTACCGAACTGAAAAAAGCTGAAGAGGAACTGAGATTCAGCGAAGAAAAATTCCGCACTATTGCCGAGGCTTTGCCGCTTATCGTGTGGACTGCCGATACTACTGGCGAACTCGATTTCATCAACCAGTGGGCAATCGACTTTACCGGAATGAGCCAGGAGGAGGTGAAAGGCTGGGGATGGCTTAATATGCTCCACCCCGACGACGTCGAGAAAACCGCCCAACTGTGGAAAGAAACCCTGAACACAGGCAAAACGCTTGAGGTTATTCCCCGCTTCAAAAGGCGCGACGGCTCCTACCGATGGTTTATTACCAGAGCCGTCCCTCTTAAGGATAACTACGGCAACGTTATTAAATGGTTCGGAACCTCAACCGATATTCACGACCAGAAGGAAATTGAAGGAAGACTTGAGGAGTTTAAAAAGGAACTCGAAAGATCCAATACCGAACTCGAACAATTTGCATACGTGGCAAGCCACGATATGAAAGAACCGCTCAGAATGATCTCAAGTTATCTGCAGCTGCTTTCTAAAAACTACAAAGATAATCTGGATGAAAAAGCCGAGAGTTATATCAGCTATGCTGTAGACGGCGCATTCAGAATGAACACCCTTATAAATGACCTCCTTATCTATTCAAGGGCTTCATCCAAAGAAAAGGAATTTACAAACGTCCACCTCAAAGATGTCCTTGAAGACGTCCTGGGCGACCTGGAAATTCTCATAAATGAAAGCAACGCCGAAATAACTTATGGCGACCTGCCCACGGTAAAAGCCGACAGCCTCCAGATGCGGCAGCTCTTCCAGAACTTAATACAAAACGCCCTTAAATTCAGAAAGGACGGGGGTATTAAAGTGGAAATCAGCTCTAGAAGAATGGGACCCGAATGGATGCTTAAAGTCCAGGATAACGGAATTGGCATAGACCCGCAGTTTTACGACAGGATATTCATAATTTTTCAAAGACTCCATGATAGGGATAAATACCCGGGAACCGGAATCGGTCTGGCGCTTTGCAAAAAAATTATAGAACGCCATGGCGGAAGGATCTGGGTGGAATCAACACCCGGGGAAGGCTCCACCTTTTATTTTACTCTGCCGGCAGAAAGCACAGCCCCTAAACCCGGCGCTTAAAACCCTTCTTCACAACGCCGCACTCAGCAGCCCCTGTAGTCAGCCCCCGTATACAACCCGGTGGGATTGAGCCATTCCCATTAATGCCACTAACGCCCCATTTCCCAAGCCACATTCTTAAACCTTTTCCCCACTTAAAACTTAAAACTCAAAACTTCTCTTCCCCTTTTCCTTTTCCTAAAACCTTGAACCTTGAACCTCTTTCCCTTGAACCTCGAACCTTGAACTTTGAACCTCTTTCCCAACTTAAAACTTAAAACTTAAAACTTAAACCTTAAAATTCCTCCCCCTCCCCCTTTTCCTTAACCTCGAACCCAGAACTTTGAACCTCTCTCCCTTGAACCTTCCACCTTCCCCGTATGAAAATATTAAGAGGATTTGAGAAATACTGCGCCACAAAGTTTCCCAAAATGCCCGACAAAACTATTACGGAAACATAAAGCACCCAGATCCATTCGCCCGATAATTTCAGCAGACTAAAAATATAGACAGCAAAGAGCACAATAAATATATGCGTAAGGTAAATCTCATAACTGTTCCGCCCGAAAACAAGCAGCACTTCGGTAAACTTCCCCGGTGTCTTTTGGCTGTCGGAAGAACGCTTGTGCATGCAGATCAGTATCAATGCTGCACCCGCGGCCAAAATGCTCACGTTTAACCCAATGGTAGCTAAACCGAGTGAATAAACCCACTTCCTGAAAATGAAAACCAGCAGAAACATAAACCAGCCCGCTAATTTCATTATAAGCAAAGCGTTTTTCTTTACGTCAATTCTTCTGGCAGCCAGCGCCGCAATACACCCAAGGGAAATTGCATCCAGGTATGCAAAGTGATTCCTGTCCGCCAGTTCGTTCCCCTGATACCACGTCGTACGCGCAAACGGGGATACAATAAGAAAAACCGATACAAGAACAACAAAATGCCACTCCTTGCGGCAGAAAAAACAAACAACCGGGAAAAAGAAATAAAAGAACTCCTCTATCGAGAGCGACCAGAGTATATCCCATGGAGCGGGCAAATAGCCCACCTTTATTTCAAGCCAGTTTATGTGAAATGTCAGTGCGGCAAAAATGGCTCTCCCCAGAGTTGTTTGAGCCGGGTTAATTACAAATTCCGCTATCCCGCTCACATGAAGCACAGAAAGAACTAATAATAATGATACCAGCATTGGCATTACGCGCGCAATTCGCATGGTGTAAAAGCCTCGCAGACTGACCCTCGGCAATGAATCCCATTTATTAAGCGCCGAATTGGTAATCAAAAATCCCGAAATGACAAAAAACGTACACACGCCATAATATCCGCTCCAGAAAAAAATGCTATATATTGGCTTTGGTATCAAACTTCCTAAAAAGGTGCCGCTGAAAGGAATTCTTATATTAAGGTGAAGCAAAATTACCGATAATACTGCAAGTCCCCTGAAAATATCTATTCCGTTGTCATGTTTATTGTACTGCTTAATTTTTTCCATTAAAACCAAATTGTTATGTTATTCAAAAATTTTTTGCAATATACTAAATATTTCCCTCCATCGCCGGTATAATTTCTCAGGTAATATGAGATAGTGAGATACCCTGAAAAACGGTGAAAAAATTTCGAAAATGGTTCGTATTGGGGCTTTTTCATAAAAAACGGCCGATGAGATATTTTTACCGGTTTTACCGATTTATTGCCACAAAAAAGCACCGAATATGAGATATATAAATTTTCTGGAAAACAATTGATCATACCCGAAAAAACTGCGAAAATCAAAAATATACCCAGTCCAACATCTATTGAAACACTCTAAACCGTTAAAAATAGTTCCGACCTTTTTTAAAAAGGTCGGAAGTAAGGTCGGAAATTCATTAAGAAAGTAAAAAATGCGAATATGCTTGAAATCTAAAGAATTATCTAAGAAAAATGAGCAAAATTAAATTTTAAAGGTCGGAAATAATAAAAAGAGTCTGTCCAAGAATCCGTGTAATTGACCGATGCAGGCCTAAACATAAGATTT
>JAAXKQ010000040.1 GCA_025612245.1 Ignavibacteria bacterium | reverse complement strand
AATTTTATTTTATCAATTTCAAGTAGCGGAAGTATATTCAAGTCCCGTAAAAAGATAAGACGTCTGTTTATACGTGGATTAGAGGATGGGGCATGAAAGTGGATGGGCAGGGAAAACCTGCCCATCTTACAACAAACTTATTTATATGCAACTACTTCAAGATCCCGGGTTGACCTGAACGGGTGCGGAGGTTTAAGATAGCGCGCCAGGAAGGAGTAAATTTTCATGCGTGTTTCCCTGGCAAGCTTCGTATCTATGCGGTCGAAGCTGTGGCCGCCGGGGGCATCCTTAAAGATCTCGTATTCAAATTTTTTGCCTTCAGCCTTAAGGGCCCTAATCATGCTTTCCACTTCAAGCACGTTAACGTCGTCGTCATTGGTATTTGTGTGAATGAGGAGCGGAGTCTTAAGCTTTTCGGCATAGTTAACGGGTGAGCGTTTCCTGTATTCCTGAACGTCCTCGTTGGCAGTTTTGCCCAGGTGAAACTCAGCCGAGAATTCCTTGCGGTACTCGTCGTCGTAATAACCCATGCGGGCTACGAGGTCGCTAACCGGTACGCCGGCAAATGCCGCCTGATAGTCGTCGGGGTGCTGGAAAATATCCATGAGTGTGATCAGTCCGCCGTGGCTCCAGCCCACAATTCCAACGCGGTCTTTATCGACTATGTCGTAGTTTTCAACCATATAGTCGCGTGCAGCGTGGTTGTCGTCAATTTCAAGTCCGCCGTAATCAATTTTCTCATAAAAGCTTTTGCCGTATCCCGTGCTTCCGCGGTATTCGGGGGCGGCAACTATGTAGCCTTGGGAAACCATCTCGCGGATTATGTGCGTGTGGTAAGTTGTGAAGTTTGCATGGACTCCTCCGTGAGGCAGGATAATAAGAGGATACTTTCTGCTGCGGTCAAGTTTCTGTGGTATAAAAACGTAGCACCAGAACTTCAGCGGGTTGTTGGCGCCCATGGCTGTAGGGTTCTTTACGTGGTTTGAGGGAGGGCCCACAATATAAACCTTGTCGATGTTAGCCACGTCACTTACCTTGTCGTACCAGAGCACGTCGTCAATGGCTTTCTCCATTTCATCGATCCTGTGATCGAGGTCCTGAAATTTCTTATCCAAATATTCCTTATAGTCTTTAAGGTTATCTGTCTTTTCCTGTGCCTTTATGGGGAAAGCTAAGACGAGGCACAAGACTAAGGCAGAAAGAATAGCTGTAAATCTTAAATGCATAACAAACTCCGGATTAAAATTCCAATAGAAAAATGATGTCCGAATTTTAGAAAAATAAGTTTTAATAGCAAACTTTAAAATTCTCCTCATTTGATGAAGGAAGTTGTTTTACATAAAAAGACTTATAAATTAAATAAGAAAGAGGGCTGAATAACTTTTTAGAGGGGTCGATATGAGGAGGTCGCTCTTGTTTTTTATTTTCGCCATTTCATGCACTGTCTTTGCACAGAAAGTGAATGATTCCCTGCTTTACAAATGGATACCCAAAGGTGCTGCGGGAATTAATGTAAGCCAGATAGCTCTAAGCCAGTGGGCGCAGGGAGGGGATAATGCAATTACCTGGATCCTTAACGGAGAACTGGGGCTGAACTATTATACAAAAACTTACTCATTCCTGAATAACTTCAAACTAGCCTACGGCAGAACCAAATTGGGAGAGAGTGACTACAGGACAAACGACAATGAGCTCTATCTTGAGAACGTGTACTCATACTTTGTGGGCTGGGCCATTGAGCCTTATGTAAGCAACACTATCAGGACGGCAGTAAGCACGGGGTATAATTATAAGGTTACTCCATTTGTTAAGACTGCAGACTTTTTTGACCCCGGTTTCGTAACGCAAAGTGCGGGCTTTGCATATACGAGAAACAAAACTGTTACAACAAGGTTTGGCCTTGCATTCCAGGAAACCTTTACAAATAGATACCGGCAGTACACGGATGATGCCGGGACAATGGATAAAGCTGAAGCCTTCAAGTTTGAAACGGGTCTTGAATCGGTAACTGACCTGGAAACAGATCTGGGCGAAAATATGCTGTATAAAAGCAGCCTCAGGCTATTCACGCGTTTTAAGAACCTGGACGTGTGGGATGTAAGATGGGACAACACCGTGGCGGCACAGATAAATAAATTCTTTACCGTTAAGCTGAATGTTCTGACGCTCTATGAAAAAGCCCTCTCACCCAAAACCCAGCTGAAAGAAATGCTGCTATTGGGATTTACGTATACGTTCTTCTGAAAAAGGATTTCAGAAAGTTGTGCCGGGGAACATTACCACTTACTGGATAATAACCGGCATATATATTACATTGACAATGGAGCATTCAGAAATTCTTTGAACTTATTGTACCGGGGGTGACTGTATGAAAAAAATAACAATTTTCTTTTTCCTTGTGACTACCTGTCTTTTTGCACAGAGGGAAACAGTCTTTGAAGGTGAAATAGATAACGGCGGCTTCGGCG
>JAAXKQ010000003.1:197104-428976 GCA_025612245.1 Ignavibacteria bacterium | reverse complement strand
ATATCAATAATATATTATATGTTTATATAGATCGCAGAAAGAAATTTCCTGCAACTACTCTTCTCAGGGCACTTGATTTTACAACAGATGAGCAGATTCTCGACCTGTTTAACCTTGTTGAGGCTGTTGACGTAAAGACCGTTACTGCCGAGGCATTTACGGGACGCATCGTTGCCGAAGACGTCTTTGACATGACGACAGGCGAAATCTTCCTCAGCAAGGACATGGCGCTTACAGAAGAGGACATTGAAAGACTTCGTAATTCATCTATAGACCAGATTAAACTGATCAGCTCCGAAACCATTCCGGATCAGGACCTGATATTAAATACATTAAAAAAAGACACATCCAGGACAAAAGAAGAAGCCCTTTTTGCAATTTATCGCCAGCTCCGCTCGGGCGAGGCTCCCGATATTGAAACAGCTCAGGGTTTGATTGAAAAACTCTTCTTTAACGACAAACGCTACGACCTTGGTGAGGTTGGCCGTTTCCGTATGAATGATAAGCTGCAGCTGAATATACCTTCAAATATCACAATCCTTACGGTTGAAGATATAATAGCTATAATGAAGTATATCATTAAGCTCAAGGTTGGAAACTTTGCTGTTGACGACATCGATCACCTTGGAAACCGCCGCGTCAGAACAGTTGGCGAACAGCTCGGACAGCAGTATAACGTAGGTCTTGCCAGAATGGCACGCACAATCAAAGAAAGAATGAATATGCGTGACAGCGAGAACTTTCAGCCGCAGGACCTTGTTAATGCAAGAACCATCAGCAGCGTTATCAATGCGTTCTTCGGTACAAACCAGCTTTCACAGTTCATGGATCAGACAAATCCTCTGGCAGAACTGACGCATAAGAGAAGAATTTCAGCTCTGGGACCTGGCGGTTTGACCAGGGAGAGGGCAGGCTTTGAAGTACGTGACGTTCACCATTCGCACTATGGCCGTCTCTGCCCGATTGAAACTCCTGAAGGCCCGAACATCGGTCTGATTTCTTCCTTAACGATCTATTCGAGGGTTAACAGGTATGGATTCCTGGAAACCCCGTATAAGAAGGTCGTTAACGGCAAGGTTACACAGGAAGTTGAATACCTGAGTGCCGACCAGGAAGACGCCTTTACAATTGCTCAGGCAAATGCCGCTACTGATGAACAGGGAAACTTTCTGAACGACAGGGTAAAATGCAGGAACAAGGGTGAATTTCCTGTTGTGCCTCCTACACAGATACAGTATATGGACGTTGCTCCGGCACAGATCGTAAGCGCGGCAGCAGCTTGTATACCGTTCCTTGAACATGATGATGCCAACCGTGCACTCATGGGTTCTAACATGCAGCGCCAGGCAGTGCCTCTTCTGAGGCCGGAGGCACCGATTGTAGGTACCGGTCTTGAAGGCAAGCTTGCCCTGGATTCCCGTGGCGTAATTGCCGCCGAGGATGACGGCGTCATCGATTATGTTGATGCTGAACGAATAGTTGTCAAATACGACATCAGCCCGAACAGCATTGAGGCTCTTACGAGCTTTGAAGATGCAAGAAAAGTAGAATATAGATTAAACAAGTTCTCCGGAACGAACCAGGAAACCTCAATAAACCAGAAGCCGATCGTACAGGAAGGGCAGAGGGTTAAAAAAGGTGAAGCCATTGCAGATGGCCCTGCAATCGATAAGGGTGAACTTGCCCTTGGACGCAACGTTCTTGTTGCATTCATGCCATGGAGAGGATATAACTTTGAGGATGCTATTGTAATTTCTGAAAGAGTGGTCAGCGAAGATATATTCACTTCAATTCATATTGAAGAATTCGAGCTTCAGGTCAGAGAGACCAAGCGCGGCGAGGAGGAACTCACAAGAGATATTCCAAACGTCAGCGAAGAAGCTACAAGAAACCTGGACGACAGCGGTATCATCAGGGAAGGTGCCGAGGTAAGGGAAGGCGACATACTAATCGGCAAGATTACGCCGAAGGGTGAAACCGATCCTACACCCGAAGAAAAACTCCTCAAGGCTATCTTTGGTGATAAGGCAGGCGATGTAAAAGATGCATCACTGAAAGCCACGCCGGGTCTGAAAGGTACGGTTATCAAAACCAGGCTTTTCAGCCGCAAACGCAAAGAATCCGAATCGAGAAAGGCAGAAAAAAAACAGCTTGAGAACCTTGATAATGCCTGGAAAAAGACGCGCGATGAGTATTATGGTAAGCTCGTTGAAAAGCTTACAAAAATTACTCTCGGCATGAACACCACAGGAATCAAGGATCTTGACGGCAGCGTTGTACTGAGAAACGGTGCAGTAATTAAGGAATCCACCTTTTCTGGTATGGAAGATGTCACGAAACTTGATTATGCTTTAGATTGGTTCGAATCTAAGAAAACAAACAATATTATAAAGAAGCTTTATGAGAACTACTTCAGCTTGCTGACGGATATTGAAGAAGATTTCAAGAGGGAGAAACTCAAAATTCAAAGCGGCGACGAGCTGCCTCCGGGAATTGTCCAGCTGGCTAAGGTCTACGTTGCTAAGAAAAGGAAGCTTAATGTCGGTGATAAAATGGCAGGCCGCCACGGGAACAAAGGTGTTGTAGCCAAGATCGTTCCCGCTGAAGACATGCCGTTTCTGGAAGACGGTACCCCGGTGGATATAGTTCTTAACCCGCTTGGTGTACCTTCAAGAATGAACCTGGGTCAGTTATACGAAACAGCACTCGGCTGGGCCGGAAAGAAGCTGGGCGTAAAGTTCGCTACTCCGATCTTCGACGGTGCACACGTTGAGGACATTGAAGATTACCTCAAGAAAACTGAACTCGACCCGGGCAGCAAGGCTACGCTCTACGATGGCCGCAGCGGCGAGAAGTTCCACCAGAGAGTAACATGCGGATACATTTACATGTTGAAGCTGGGACACATGGTAGACGATAAAATTCACGCCAGGTCAATTGGGCCGTACTCACTCATTACACAGCAGCCTCTGGGCGGAAAGGCACAGTTCGGTGGTCAGAGGTTTGGTGAAATGGAAGTCTGGGCTCTTGAAGGATACGGGGCATCCCATATTCTGCAGGAAATACTGACCGTAAAGAGTGACGATGTGGCTGGCCGTGCTAAAACCTATGAAGCAATAGTAAAAGGTGAAAATTTAATGGAACCGAATGTTCCAGAGTCATTTAACGTGCTAATTAAGGAGCTTCAGGGCTTAGGCCTTGACATCAAAATTAATTAGTAACTTTTAAGCCCGCCCTTCTCTTTGTGAAGAGCGGGCTACATTTTCACTTAGAAATTAGGAGAAATTATGCCTTATAGAATTCAAGAAAATGCAATGAAATCCATCAACTCCATTACAATCGGCCTGGCTAGTCCCGATGACATACTTTCCCGCTCACACGGCGAAGTAACAAAGCCGGAAACGATCAACTACAGGAGCTTCCGTCCTGAAAAAGACGGTCTATTCTGCGAGAAGATCTTTGGCCCGATTAAGGATTGGGAATGTCATTGCGGTAAGTATAAAAGAATCAGATATAAAGGAATTGTTTGCGATAGATGCGGTGTTGAAGTTACACAAAAGGCTGTAAGACGGGAAAGAATGGGGCATATCTCACTCGCCGTTCCTGTTGTACATATATGGTTCTTTAGGGCTCTTCCTTCAAAGATCGGCAATATCATTGGAATGACCACTAAGGAACTCGAAAAGATCATCTATTACGAATCTTATGTCGTCATTAATCCGGGTCCGACAGGACTGAGTCCGAAAGATCTTATCTCGGAGGACCAGTATTTTGAAATTCTTTACTCCCTGCCAGCAGGAAATGAAAAGCTGGAAGATACGGATTCGAAAAAATTTGTTGCCAAGATCGGCGGCGAGGCAATCAAAGAGCTCTTAAAGAGAACAGACGTAGACCAGGTCTTCAAGGATTTGCGTGAACAGGTCAAGGTTGAAACCTCACAGCAGAAGAAAAACGATGCCTTAAAGCGCTTAAGAGTCCTGGAAGCTTTCCGTGAAAAAGAAAACAAGGTGCTCAATAAACCTGAGTGGATGGTTTTAAGCGTAATTCCGGTTATTCCGCCTGAATTAAGGCCTCTTGTTCCTCTTGAAGGCGGCAGGTTTGCTACGAGCGACCTGAATGACCTTTACAGAAGGGTAATCATCAGAAATAACAGGTTAAAGAGACTTATAGATATAAAGGCTCCTGAGGTCATTTTAAGAAACGAAAAGAGAATGCTCCAGGAAGCAGTTGATGCGCTGTTCGATAACTCGAGGCGCGGAAACGCCGTAAGAAGCGACAGCAACCGCCCGCTAAAATCCTTAAGCGATATGCTCAAAGGCAAGCAGGGCCGTTTCCGCCAGAACCTTCTCGGTAAACGTGTCGACTACTCAGGCCGTTCGGTTATCGTCGTAGGCCCTGAACTCAAGCTCCACCAGTGCGGCCTTCCGAAAGACATGGCGGTTGAGCTCTTTAAGCCGTTTATTATACGCAAGCTCATCGAGCGCGGGCACAATAAAACGGTTAAAAGCGCAAGAAAAGTGGTAGACAGGAAAGATCCTATTATCTGGTCGATGCTGGAACATATAATTGAAGGACATCCGGTTCTCCTGAACCGTGCTCCTACGCTTCACAGGCTCGGTATTCAGGCTTTCCAGCCTTTGCTTATTGACGGAAAGGCCATTCAGCTGCACCCGATGGTTTGTACGGCATTTAACGCCGACTTTGACGGTGACCAGATGGCCGTTCACGTGCCGCTTTCATACGAAGCACAGCTCGAAGCCATTCTTCTTATGCTCAGCAGCCATAACATCCTTTCACCTCAAAATGGAAGCCCGATCGTTGTTCCGACACAGGACATAGTGCTCGGGTGCTACTACCTGACAAAGGTTAAAGAAGGTGCAAAGGGTGAAGGTCTCCTCTTTGGTTCAATGGAGGAAGTTTTAATTGCCTATAATTCAAAGGCTGTCGATCTGCACGCCCGCATTAAGGTTAGAATTGATGACAAGATCATCGATACAACGACCGGGCGCGTCATCTTTAACCAGATCGTGCCTAAGGAAATGGGCTACCTGAATGAGCTCCTTGTAAAGAAGATCTTCAGCGGAATTATTTACAGAATGTTCATTAAGCTTGGCAATAAAGTAACTGCCAAGTTTCTGGATGACCTTAAAGAACTGGGCTTCAGGTATTCAACTGCAGGCGGCCTGTCGGTAAGCTTTGCAGACATGATTGTTCCCGAGGAAAAAGTAAAACTCATCCAGGATTCAAACAAGAAAGTTGCCGATATTCTTAACGAGCACGAGCAGGGTGTTATTACCGATGCCGAGCGTTATAATAAGATTATCGACGTCTGGACACATACGACAAACAACGTTTCGAAGTCGCTCATGGAAAAATTGAGAAGCGATCAGAACGGTTTCAATTCACTTCACATGATGGTCGACTCGGGCGCTAGAGGCTCCCAGGAGCAGGTTCGTCAGCTCGCAGGCATGAGAGGTCTTATGATGAAACCTCAGAAGAGCCTGACAGGCCAGTCCGGTGAAATCATTGAAAACCCGATCGTGGCTAACTTCAAGGAAGGTTTGTCGGTACTCGAATACTTCATCTCAACTCACGGCGCACGTAAAGGTCTTGCCGATACTGCTCTTAAGACGGCTGATGCAGGCTACTTGACCAGAAGGCTCTGCGACGTTGCGCAGGATGTTATAGTTTCAGAAGACGACTGCGGTACCATCCGCGGCGTTGCCGTAACAGCATTGAAGGACGTTGAACTTGAACGCGAATCGCTGGCTGAAAGAATCACCGGCCGTACGGCTCAGGAAGACGTCTACGATCCAAGGACGGATGAAGTTATTATTGCCGCGGGCGACCTCATTACGGAGGATATAGCCGAGGCAATTGAAGATGCAAACATAGAATCGGTATATATAAGAACAGTGCTTACCTGCGAATCAAGACGCGGGGTTTGTGCAAAATGCTACGGACGTAACCTTACAAACGGAAAGCTGGTTGAGGTTGGTGAGGCAGTTGGTATAATTGCCGCACAGTCGATCGGTGAACCTGGTACACAGCTGACGCTTAGAACTTTCCACTTGGGTGGTACTTCTTCGCGTATCGCCAGCCAGTCGCAGGTTGAGGCTTCGGTTGAAGGACGCGTACAGTTCGAAAAAGTCTATTACGTTGAAAAGACCGACTTCTTCGGAAAAGTTAAGGTCGTTACCGGCAGGCGTGGTTTAATTAACCTGCTCGACAAGGACAACCGTACTATGAAGCGTTATGAGATCCCCTACGGTGCCGAGCTTCTGGTTGACGACGATCAGGAGATCAAAAAAGGAGCTCCTCTCTACAACCACGATCCTTACAATGCAGTTATTCTGACTGACATTCCGGGACGCATAAGCTTCCTGGACCTGGTAGACAGCGTAACAATGCAGCAGGTAACAGATGAACAGACCGGACACGTTCAGAAGGTTGTTATCGAGTCCAAGGATAAGACACTTACGCCTAGCATTCTTGTTACGGATAATGACGGAAACAAGAAGATATTCAACATTCCTACGAGGTCTTATATCTCGGTTGACGAAGGCGAATTTGTTCAGGCCGGTACAATTCTGGCGAAAATTTCCAAGTCGGCTTCCAAGACCCGTGACATTACAGGCGGTCTGCCGAGGGTAACCGAGCTCTTTGAAGCAAGGAGCCCGCACGACCCGGCAACTGTTGCTGAAATTGAAGGTATAGTAAAGTTTGGCGCCAGGAAGAAAGGTTCAAGGGAAATTGTAGTAGTTGCCCCCGACCAGTCCTACGAAAAGGTTTACTCTGTACCTTACGGCAAGCACATTCTGGTCCAGGAAGGGGATGAAATTCCTGTAGGTGAAAAGATAACAGACGGTCCAATTGATCCTCACGACATTCTGAAGATCAAGGGTACAAATGCTGTTCAGGAATACCTCGTAAATGAGATCCAGGACGTTTACCGTCTGCAGGGTGTAAAGATAAACGACAAGCACATTGAAGTGATTGTCCGCCAGATGTTACAGAAACTGAAAATTGTTTCCTCGGGCGATACAAAATTCATTGAGGAAGACTACGTTGATCGTGTTGAATTCAATGAAGAGAACGAGAAGATCAAATCTTTGGTCTATGTACTCGATCCGGGCAATTCAAAGTTCAAAACAGGGCAGCTTGCTTCCAAGAACAAGGTCAGGGAGGCCAATGCAGAACTGACTCGCAAGGGCAAAAAGACGGTAGAGGTAAGGGAAGTTGAACCTGCCACATTCGAACACGTGCTCCTTGGAATTACACAGGCTGCACTCTCGACTGACAGCTTTATTTCAGCCGCATCCTTCCAGGAGACGACCAAGGTTCTGACAAACGCCGCTACAGAGGCCAAGACAGACAGCCTGGTTGGCTTGAAAGAAAACGTCGTTATGGGTCATTTGATCCCGGCCGGTACAGGTCTGAAGAAATATAAGAAAATTATATTGAAGAGCGACGAGTTGGAAAAGGAAAAACCTGTGGAAGTAAATACTTCAGTCAGTTAAATAAATTCATGGAAATCCGTGCCAAAAGCACGGATTTCTGAATAAAAAATAAGCTATTACTTGACAATAATTGTATATCTATATATATTTACAGTCTAAAATTTTTCGATGAATACTAGGAGGAATATTAGTGCCCACGATAAATCAATTAGTTAGAAAAGGGCGTGTTCAGATCTTGGCAAAAAACAAAGCTCCAGCACTTGAGGCTTGCCCTCAGAAAAGAGGGGTATGTACAAGAGTGTATACCACAACACCCAAAAAACCGAATTCTGCACTTAGAAAAGTAGCAAGAGTCAGGCTTACAAACGGAATGGAAGTAACAGCTTATATTCCGGGTGAAGGTCACAATTTACAGGAGCATTCCATAGTTTTGATTAGAGGTGGCAGGGTAAAAGATTTGCCTGGTGTACGTTATCATATTATTCGTGGAACGCTTGACACAAGTGGTGTTGAAGACAGAAGAAAAGCCAGATCAAAATACGGCGCTAAAAAACCCAAAGCAAAATAAAAGAATATGAGAAAAAGAAGAGCCCCAAAAAGATATATTAAACCGGATCCTAAATATAACGATCTGGTACTAGCAAAATTCATCAATGCTATCATGTATGATGGTGAAAAATCAGTTGCACGCAAAGTAATTTACGACAGCTTCAGCCTTATTGAAGAGCGTACAAAGAAACCAGCCATGGAAGTATTCACCAAGGCTGTTAACAATGTTCAGCCATATGTTGAAGTAAGAAGCAGAAGAGTCGGCGGAGCAACATATCAGGTTCCTATGGAAGTTAGGCCCGAGCGCAGACTTGCATTGGCTTTCCGCTGGTTGAAAACCTATGCCAGAGCCAGAAACGACAAATCGATGGCTGCTAAACTCGCTTCGGAATTAATAGCTGCTTCCAATGGCGAAGGTTCTTCAATTAAGAAAAAAGACGATACACACAAAATGGCAGAAGCTAATAAGGCATTTGCACACTTTAAATGGTAAGGATAAAAGGAAAGATTAAAGTTTTATGGCAGATAGAGTTAGTATAGATAAAGTAAGAAATATTGGCATTATGGCGCACATCGATGCCGGTAAAACTACAACTACAGAGCGTATACTGTTTTATACCGGTAAAACCCACCGTATTGGTGAGGTTCACGAAGGTGCTGCTACAATGGACTGGATGGAGCAGGAAAAAGAGCGTGGTATTACGATTACGAGTGCTGCAACTACCTGTTTTTGGAGAGGTCACAGTATTAACATTATTGACACACCGGGACACGTCGATTTTACAGTTGAAGTTGAAAGATCCCTGCGTGTATTAGACGGCGCAGTTGCTTTGTTTTGCGCTGTTGGCGGTGTTGAACCGCAGTCGGAAACCGTATGGCGTCAGGCAGATAAATACGGTGTTCCAAGAATAGCTTTTGTAAACAAAATGGATAGAATCGGTGCCGATTTCTTTCACGCTGTTGAAATGATGCATGAACGCCTTGGTGCAAATGCCATTCCAGTTGTCCTTCCTATTGGTGAAGGCGACATGTTCGCTGGAGAAATTGACCTTATTAGCTTTAAGGCCAGGATGTACAGGGAAGAAAGCCTGGGCGCTGAATTCGAAGAGATCGATATCCCAGCAAAGTTAAAAGAGCTGGCAAATAAATACAGAACCAAGATGCTGGAAGCAGTTTCAGACGTGGACGATACGCTCCTTGAAAAGTATCTTGAGGGCCAGGAAATAACTGAAGACGAAATTAAAAGAGTATTGCGTACTGCAACAATAGAATCCAAAATTGTTCCTGTCCTTTGCGGTTCCTCCTTTAAGAACAAGGGTGTACAGAAACTTCTGGATTCGGTTGTCGATTTTCTTCCTTCTCCGGTTGACGTTGGTGATCTGAAAACACATTACCCCGATTCAAACGACGAAGTCGTTCGCAAGATCGACGAGAAAGAAGAGTTTACAGGTCTGGCCTTTAAGATTCAGACCGATCCCTTCGTTGGAAAATTGACGTATATCAGGGTTTATAGCGGTACCTGCAAGGCAGGCTCATACGTTTATAATTCTGTAAGCGGAAAGAAAGAAAGAGTAGGACGCATTCTGCAGATGCATGCAAATCAGCGTCTTGACATAGACGAAATTAAGGCCGGTGATATTGCCGCAATAATCGGGTTAAAGTTTACCAAAACAGGCGATACGCTCTGTTCTGAAAAAGAACCTGTTGTTCTTGAGAAGATGGTATTTCCAGAACCTGTTATTGAAATTGCCATTGAGCCTAAAACCAAAGCCGATCAGGATAAACTTTCTGAAGCTTTGCAGAAACTCTCGGACGAAGATCCTACGTTCAGGATCAAGGTTAACGAAGAAACAGGTCAGACACTCATAAGCGGTATGGGTGAGCTTCACCTGGAGATTCTTGTCGACAGAATGAAAAGAGAGTTCAAGGTTGAGGCTAACGTAGGTAAGCCGCAGGTTGCTTACAGAGAATCAATTACCGCAACTGTTAACTCTGAAGGTAAATTTGTTAAGCAGTCCGGTGGACGCGGTAAGTTTGGTCACGTTTGGATTGAACTCGGCCCGAATGAACCTGGAAAAGGTTATGAGTTTATCAATGGTATTGTTGGCGGTGTTGTTCCGAAGGAATACATTCCTGCGGTATCAAACGGTATCCAGGAAGCTATGCGTAACGGCGTTATAGCAGGTTATCCGGTTGTGGATATCAAAGTTAAATTGTACGATGGTTCTTATCACGAAGTAGACTCTGATGAAATATCCTTCAAGGTTGCCGGTTCAATGGCATTCAAGGAAGGTGCCCGTCGTGCAAAACCTGTTTTATTAGAGCCGATGATGGCTGTTGAAGTTACAACTCCCGAGGAATACCTCGGAGACGTAATGGGAGACCTGAACTCAAGAAGAGGAAAGATTGAAGGATTTGCAGCAAGACGCGATGCTCAGATTATTAAAGCCATGGTGCCTCTTGCAGAAATGTTCGGCTATGCAACAATCCTTAGATCTATGACTCAGGGTAGAGCAATCTATACAATGCAATTTTCACATTACTCTGAAGTGCCGAAATCAATTGCAGAGGAAATAGCAGAAAAGACACAGTCTAAAAAGTCCGTGACAATTTAACATTAGATTATAAAGCAAAGTAAAATAAGAAGGAGAACCGAGGATGGCCAAAGAAAAATTTGATAGGAGTAAACCTCACGTTAACGTCGGTACAATTGGTCACGTTGATCATGGTAAAACCACATTAACAGCCGCTATTACAATGGCGCTCAGCAAGAAAGGTTTATCTGCTAAGAGAACATTTGATTCAATTGACAATGCCCCTGAAGAAAGAGAAAGAGGTATTACAATTGCTACAGCTCACGTAGAATATTCAACAGCTAACAGACACTACGCACACGTAGACTGCCCTGGACACGCTGACTATGTTAAGAACATGATCACCGGTGCTGCTCAGATGGACGGCGCTATACTGGTTGTTGCTGCTACAGATGGCCCTATGCCTCAGACAAGAGAGCATATCCTTTTAGCACGCCAGGTAGGTGTTCCTAGAATAGTTGTCTTCATGAATAAAGTTGATATGGTTGACGATCCTGAACTGATCGAGCTCGTTGAAGTTGAACTTCGCGACCTTCTGAATCAGTATGAATTCCCCGGAGATGAAATTCCAATCATTAAGGGTTCAGCTCTTCAGGCTCTTGATGCTGCAAGCAACGATTCAGTTCCTGTTACAGATGAAAGATTAAACTGCATCTGGGAGCTCATGGACGCTGTTGACGCATACATCCCAGTTCCTGAAAGAAATGTAGACAAGCCGTTTTTGATGCCTGTTGAAGACGTTTTCTCAATTACCGGCCGTGGTACAGTTGCTACCGGTAGGGTAGAACGCGGACAGGTTAAGATACAGGAAGAAGTTGAACTTATCGGTCTTGGCGTACACAAGAAGACAGTTGTTACTGGTATCGAAATGTTCCGTAAGGAACTCGATTCAGCTATGGCTGGAGATAACGCTGGTATCCTGTTAAGAGGCGTTGACAAGAAAGAGATCGAAAGAGGAATGGTTTTAGCAAAAACCGGTTCAATTACTCCTCATAAGGTATTTGAAGGTTCAGTTTACATCCTCTCAAAAGAAGAAGGTGGGCGTCATACCCCGTTCTTCAATGGCTACAGGCCTCAGTTCTATTTCAGAACCACAGACGTAACTGGTGTTGCACACCTGCCGGAAGGAACAGAAATGGTTATGCCTGGTGATAACGTAAAACTGAAAGTTGATCTGATTACAGAAATCGCTATGGAAGAAGGTCTGCGTTTCGCTATCCGCGAAGGCGGCAGAACCGTTGGTGCCGGTGTTGTAACTAAAATTTATGAATAAATTATCCAGCCCTAGGGAGAATTTATTCTCCTTAGGGCTAATTGCATAGGAGTGTTAAAGTGCCTGGTCAAAAGATTAGAATAAAGTTAAAATCATATGATCATATTCTCATTGATAAGTCGACAGAGAAGATCATAAAGACTGTAAAGAGTACTGGTGCAGTAGTAAGCGGCCCTATTCCGCTTCCTACAAAAAAGACTATCTTTACTGTTCTTCGTTCACCGCACGTCGATAAAAAATCAAGAGAACAGTTTGAAATAAGAGCACATAAAAGAATTATAGATATTCATAACTCAAATAATAAAACCGTCGATTCTTTAAGCAAATTGGAAATTCCGGCGGGTGTCGATATCGAGATAAAGTTATAAGGATACTAAAATGCCTGGATTGATTGGTAAAAAAATAGGAATGAGTAATATCTTTACTGATGACGGTCAGCTTGTTCCTGTGACAATTATAAATGCTGGACCTTGCCCTGTGCTGAATGTAATGACCATCGAGAAGAATGGTTATGAAGCTTTACAGTTTGGCTTTGGGACACGCAAGGAAAATAGAGTCAGCAAACCTGTTTTAGGACAGTACAAAAAACAAAATTTAACTCCGGCCCAGATTGTTAAAGAATTTAGAAATTTTAATGTAGCCGATTACAAGGTTGGCGACAGTGTTGGAGTTGAAATTTTCACTCAGGGAGATTCTGTAAAGGTTACTGGCCGCTCAAAAGGAAAAGGCTTCCAGGGCGTAATGAGAAGGCATGGTTTCGGCGGCGTTGGTGGTACAACACACGGCCAGTCAGACAGACTTAGAGCTCCCGGATCAATTGGCGCAAGTTCTTACCCTTCAAGAGTATTTAAGGGTCAGAGGATGGCCGGACGTACCGGATTTGAACAAGTAACAGTACAAAACCTTAAAATCGTTAAAATTATTCCTGAAAAGAATATAATTATGGTAAAGGGTGCTGTTCCTGGCGCCATTAACTCAATCGTTGAAATCAATAAGTAATTGTTCCGGTCAAACCCGGAAATTCTAAGAATCAATTTGGTTTGAAAAATGACATTAGATGTTTATAAAATAGATGGCACAAAAAGCGGCGAGCAGATAGATCTGAACGACGGCATCTTTAATATTGAGCCGAATCAGCATGCAATCTATTTGGCAGTAAAAGCTCAGATGACGAACAAACGTCAGGGCACGCATAAATCCAAGGAACGCAGTGAAGTCTCGGGCGGCGGAAAAAAGCCGTGGAGACAAAAAGGACGCGGCGGCGCAAGAGCCGGTACAACACGTTCACCTCTCTGGGTTGGCGGCGGTACAGTATTTGGACCCAAACCCATTGAGTATAAGGAGTCTGTCAATAAAAAAGTCAGCAAACTGGCCAGAAAAAGCGCTCTTGCACTTAAAGCCAAGGGTGAACAGATAATTGTTGTTGAAGACTTTGGATTTGATGCTCCTAAAACAAAAGAATTTAATGCGATCTTATCTGCTTTCAAATTGAACGGCAAAAGGACACTCGTCCTTTACGATAAAAACAACAAGAATGTTTTTATTTCCGGAAGAAATATTCAGAAGTTAAACATTATGGAAGCAAATACGGCTTCTACATATGACCTGCTTAACAACCAGATGATTATTCTTCAGAAGAGTGCCGTAAAATTAATTGAACAAACTTTTGATAAAAATTTATAAGGTAACTAAGAGATGCGGGAAGTATTATATAAACCACTCCTGACCGAAAAGATGAATAACTTAAATGAAGGACTGAATAAATACGGGTTTGTTGTAGATATTCATGCCAATAAGATCAGCATCGCAAAGGCCATTGAAGAAAAATTCAATGTCAAAGTTGAAGACGTGAATACTATCAGGTACGAAGGCAAGATGAAAACCCAATTCAGGAAAAGCGGCAGATTTTCAGGAAAGACCTCACGCTTTAAGAAAGCGATAGTTACATTAAAAGAAGGTCAGAAAATAGACCTATTTGAACAAGTACAGTAAACGGATTTTTGAACTGGAGTAGCATTTAATGGCAATCAGAAAATTAAAACCTATGACCCCGGGTACGAGATTTATGTCGTACGCCTCGTTCGAGGAAATAACAAAGACGACACCTGAGAAGACTCTGGTGTCAGCCCTCAGGAAATCCGGGGGAAGGAATAACCAAGGTAGAGTTACTGCCAGACATATTGGCGGCGGACATAAAAGAAAATACAGAGTTATCGATTTTAAGCGCGATAAGCACGGTATTGAATCCAAGGTATTCTCAATCGAATACGATCCGAACCGTACATGCAGAATAGCCCTGCTTCACTATGCTGACGGCGAAAAAAGATATATTCTCGCCCCTGACGGCCTGAAAGTTGGAGATAAAGTAACCTCAGGTGCCGGAAGTGAAATTAAAGTAGGCAATGCTCTTAAATTAAAGGAAATGCCGCTTGGAAGTTTTGTTCACAACGTTGAACTTAAGCCTGGCAAAGGCGGACAGTTAGGCCGCAGCGCAGGTTGCTCGCTTCAGCTGGTTGCCAAGGAAGGCAAATATGCACAGCTCAGAATGCCATCCGGAGAAGTAAGACTTCTCAGTACTGAATGCATGGCTACTTATGGAGTAGTTGGTAATTCAGAGCACGAAAATCTTAGCCTTGGAAAGGCAGGCAGATCAAGATGGTTAGGCAAGCGTTCACATGTTCGTGGCGTTGCAATGAACCCGGTTGACCATCCAATGGGTGGTGGTGAAGGTAAGACTTCCGGCGGCGGACATCCGGTTAGCCCCTGGGGAACACCTGCAAAGGGTTACAAGACCAGAAAGAAGAAAAATCCATCAAATAAATTTATTATTAAACGTCGTAAGTGAGTTAATAATGCCAAGATCAGTTAAAAAAGGACCCTTTATCAGCGCTAAGTTGCTCAACAAAATTACTCAGATGAATGAGAACAACCAGAAGAAAATTGTAAAGACCTGGTCAAGAGCCAGCACAATATCTCCTGATTTCGTTGGGCACACGGTAGCTGTTCACAATGGAAACAAAATGATTCCGGTTTACATTTCAGAAAATATGGTGGGGCATAAGTTAGGTGAATTTGCTCCTACAAGAATCTTTAGGGGACATCCTGGAACAAAAGCCGAAAAAACGTCAAAAGTAAAATAATTTTTTAAGAGTCGAGGTTCAGCTAGTATGGAAGCTAAAGCTACACACAAATATATAAATTCATCTCCCAGAAAGATGCGTCTGGTTATTGACCTGATTCGTGGCGTTTCTGTCACTAAGGCTATGGAAGTCCTGCATTTCCATCCTAAACATGCATCCAAGGATGCAGAGAAGGTTTTAAGATCAGCAATTGCAAATCTCTTCAACAAGAATGAAGAGGCAAAAATTGATCAGGCAGATGTATTCATTAAGGAAGCTTATGTGAATCAGGGCCCTGCATTGAAGAGGATTTTACCTGCTCCAATGGGCAGAGCTTATAGAATGAAAAAGAGATCAAATCATTTAACAATAGTAGTTGCTACTAAAGAGTAATTTTTGGAGGACTTTTGGGACAAAAAACAAACCCCATTGGCTTTAGATTAGGGATCATAAGAGGTTGGGAATCCAACTGGTACGAAAGTAAGAGTTATGCCGGCAAGTTGGTTGAAGATACCCAGTTAAGGCAGTACGTCAGGAAGAGATTAAAAAAAGCAGGTATTGCCAGGTTAATAATTGACAGAACCTCTAAGAACATAATCTTAACAATTTTTACTTCCAGACCAGGCGTGGTTATAGGTAAAAGCGGGAAAGAAATTGCCCAACTTGAGCAAGAATTAAAGCAGATTACAGATAAAGAAGTAAAAGTACAGATCACAGAAATTAAAAGACCTGAATTAGATGCTTTTCTGGTAGCTGATAATATTGCTTCCCAGCTGGAAGGAAGAATTTCTTTCAGACGCGCTATGAAGGGTGCCATTACCTCAGCTATGAGAATGGGTGCTGAAGGCATCAGAATCATGTGCGCCGGCAGATTAGGCGGTGCTGAAATGGCCAGAACCGAACAATACAAAGAAGGAAGGATTCCATTGCATACCTTAAGAGCCGACATAGACTATGCAACGGCTACCGCTCAGACCATCTATGGTTCTATCGGTATAAAGGTATGGATCTGCCGTGGAGAAATTCTTGGTAAACGAGCAACAGAGTAATTCTTAGGAGATTTTTTATTATGTTAATGCCGAAGAGAGTTAAATATAGAAAGACGCAGCGCGGAAGAATGACCGGAAAGGCTTTCCGCGGCAGTGCGGTTTCTTTCGGAGATTTTGGCCTGAAGTCTTTAGAACCAGCCTGGATCACCAGCCGCCAGATTGAAGCGTGCCGAGTTGCCATCTCCAGAAAAATGAAAAGGGATGGTAAGGTTTGGATCAGAATTTTCCCGGATAAGCCTGTTACTAAAAAGCCACTTGAAACAAGAATGGGTAAAGGTAAAGGTGCTCCTGAATTCTGGGTAGCAGTTATAAAGCCGGGCAGAGTGTTATTTGAAGTAGCCGGCGTGCCGAAAGAACTGGCAGTTGAAGCCCTGAAGATAGCTTCACATAAGCTGCCAATTAAAACTAAAGTCGTAACCAGACCTGATTTTGAACAATAATTAAGGTTGATAAAGATGAAAATTCATGAAATCAGAGAAATGACTTCTGATGATATAAAAAAGAAAATCCAGGAAGACAGAAAAGACCTTCTGGACTTAAATTTCTCGCACGCTTTGAAGCAGCTTACTAATACAGCAAAGCTGAAGCTTATCCGTAAAGATATTGCTAAAATGCAGACAGTTCTGCGTCAGAGAGAATTAAATAGCCAACAAGTTCAGAAAGAAAATAAATAGGGAGTGAGAGCTGTAAAATTATGGAACAACGGCCATTAAGAAAAACGAGAATTGGTTATGTAGTCAGCAATAAAATGGAAAAAAGCATTATTGTTGCTATAGAGCGCAAAGTCGCACACAGCCTTTATAAGAAGTACTTCAAGAAAACTACAAAACTAATGGCTCATGACGAAAAGAATGAATGCGGAGTTGGTGATCTTGTCAAAATTATGGAAACAAGGCCTCTTAGCTTACGGAAAAAATGGCGATTAGTTGAAGTTATTGAAAAAGCTAAGTAAAAGTTGAGATTTATAAAAATCCCGGCTTGACGGGAAAGTTTTAGGGAGAATACCAAAATGGTTCAGGAAGAAACAAATCTAGTAGTTGCTGACAACTCGGGCGCAAAAAAAGTAAGGTGCATCAGAGTACTTGGGGGAAGCAGCAGGAGATATGCAAGCGTTGGAGATACAATTGTTGTCAGCGTAAAGACAGCAATACCAGGCGGAACCGTAAAAAAGGGTGAGGTTTCAAGAGCAGTAGTCGTCCGTACTACTAAGGAAGTTAGACGTAAGGACGGAAGTTATATCAGGTTTGATGAAAATGCTGCCGTACTGATTAACAATCAGAATGAACCCAAGGGAACCCGTATCTTCGGCCCCGTTGCAAGAGAGTTAAGAGACAAGAAGTTCATGAAAATTATTTCTTTAGCCCCAGAAGTGTTATAAAGCAGGATTTCAAAATGAAAATACATAAAAATGATAATGTAGTGGTAGTTTCAGGCAACTCAAAAGGTAAAACCGGTAAAGTCCTGAAAGTATTTCCAAAACTGAATAGAGTTATTATTGAGGGTGTTAATCTCAGAAAAAGACACACTAAACCAAATCAGAGAAATCCTCAGGGAGGCATTGTTGAGAAGGAAGCTCCAATCAATGCTTCAAACGTTATGATTATGGATCCGAAGGCAAATAAACCGGCTAGAGTTGGCAAACAGATAATTATTGATGAAAAAACTGGAAAACAGAAAAGAATAAGAGTTAGCAGACACAGTGGTGAAATGCTTTCATAATACTTTATTTATAGAGGTTTGATTATTACTATGGCTGAAAAGAAATCACAGAAAACTGAAACAACGAAAAAAGAACAACCCAGGGCAAAAGCCGGCAAGGATACTGCCGTAGCTGAGGCTCCTGCTAAAGAGGAAAAAGTTACACCCAGGTTGGCTGAAAAATATAAAAAAGAGATTGGTCCTGAATTGCAGAAGAGATTCTCTTACAAGAGCGTAATGCAGATACCAAAGCTCCAGAAAATCGTTATTAACATGGGTGTAGGCTCTGCCGTTCAGGATCCTAAGAACCTTGATGAAGCTACAAGGGACCTGGAGACCATCACGGGTCAGAAGGCAAGCGTTAGAAAAGCCAAGAAATCCATCTCTAACTTCAAGCTGCGTGAAGGCGTGAAGATTGGCGTTATGGTAACTTTAAGACGTGAAAGGATGTATGAATTTTTGGACCGTCTTATTTCAATAGCTTTACCACGCGTTAGAGATTTCAGAGGTATCCCCGACAAGTCATTCGATGGCCGCGGGAACTATACTCTTGGTATTAAGGAACAGATCATATTTCCTGAAATTAACACCGATAAGGTTACAAAAATTTTAGGTATGGACATTACGTTTGTAACAAGCGCCAAGACAGACAATGAAGCATATGAACTTTTAACTGCTTTTGGTGTTCCATTTAGAAAAAAAGAAATTAAACAATCGTAAAAAGGAATTTTAGATGGCTAGAAAATCGTTGCTGGCTCGTGAAGCTAAAAGACAAAAAATGGTTGATAAGTACAAGAAAATCAGACAGGAATTGAAAGAAAGCGGAAATTATGATGCTTTACAGGCACTTCCAAAAAACGCAAACCCTATCAGGCTTCACAACAGGTGTTTGATGACCGGAAGAGCAAGAGGTGTTTATAGAAAGTTCGGAGTTTCCCGTTTGGTCTTTAGAGAAATGGCTCTTCGCGGCGAAATTCCTGGAATTAAAAAGTCAAGTTGGTAATATTTAGGAGAATATTAAATGCCAGTTACGGATCCTATTGCAGATTTTTTAACAAGAATTCGGAATGCTGTAAAAGCAAAAAAGAAATTTGTTGAAATACCTTCTTCAGCAATGAAGAGGAGTTTAACTGAAATTCTTAAAAATGAAAGCTTTATAACAGGTTACGAAGTAATTGAAGACAACAAGCAGAACTTTCTGAAGCTTCAGCTTAAATATATTCAGGGCTCTCCTTCAATCTCAGGATTAAAGAGAGTAAGCACACCAGGCTTAAGAATATATGCCGGAAAAGATAATCTGCCTAAAGTGTTAAATGGACTTGGTATTGCTGTCATATCTACTTCAAAAGGATTAATGACGGAAAAACAGGCTAAAAAGGAAGCAGTTGGCGGGGAAGTACTCTGCCATATTTGGTAATTTATTGTATGGAGTTTGACAGTGTCACGTATAGGTAAAAAGCCCGTATCATTAAAAGGAGTAACTGTTAACGTAACAGGTAATACTCTTAAAGTAAAAGGCCAGAAAGGTGAATTAGTTAAGACCTTTCATCCAAGCATGAAAATTGAAGCTAATACGGATGAGGTTTTAGTCACTAGACCTGATGACAGTAAGGAAAACAGAGCTTTACACGGATTAACTAGATCTCTGATACAGAATATGGTTACCGGAGTTCAGGAAGGATATACTAAAACTTTAGATATAGTTGGCGTTGGTTACAGGGCGGAATTAAAGGGGAAAAATCTCCTTATGAACCTCGGATATTCACATCCGATATATTTCATGCCGCCGGCCGAGATTACTCTTGAGGTAACATCACCAACACAGGTTAAAATCAGCGGAATAGATAAAGAATTAGTAGGTCTGGTCGCAGCTAAAATTAGGTCCTTCAAAAAACCAGAACCTTACAAAGGTAAGGGAATTAAGTACTCTGACGAAGTAATTGTAAGAAAAGCAGGCAAAACTGCCGGTAAGTAGAATTGGAGATTCTGAAAAATGAGTTCAAAAGAAAAAAATTCAAGATATCGTTCTAAAATTAAAATTAGAAAACATATTTCTGGTACTGCCGAAAGACCCAGAATGACAATCACAAGAAGCCTTACGCAGGTTTATGTGCAGTTGATTGATGATGTTACAGGGCGCACGCTCGTATCGGCATCAAGCAAGTCAAAAGACGCCTTAGAAGAGCTTAAGAGCGTTAAGGGTAAAGTTGGAATGAGCAAGGTCGTAGGAAAAATTGCTGCTAAGAAGGCTCTGGAAAACAATATTACATCTGTTGTCTTCGACCGTAACGGCTACCGTTATCACGGAAGAATAAAAGCTGTTGCAGATGGTGCAAGAGAAGGCGGCTTAAAATTTTAATGAAAGTTGCCGGGTCGTCTAATGGCAGGACAACGCCCTTTGGAGGCGTCTGTAGAGGTTCGAATCCTCTCCCGGCAGCCAGGAAACCAGAAATTAAATTGAGCAATGAGTAAACGGAGAATAAATTGAAGAACTTAAAAGTAAGTGAAATTGAAGGTCTCAAAGAAAAAGTTGTTTATATAAACCGAGTCGCCAAGGTTGTTAAAGGCGGTAGAAGGTTCAGCTTTAATGCGATTGTGGTCGTAGGTGACGGACAGGGACATGTAGGGGTAGGATTGGGAAAAGCAAATGAAGTGACAGATGCTATTTCCAAGGGAATTGACGACGCGAAGAAAAACGTCTATAGGGTGTCCATCGTAAAAGGCACTGTTCCTCACGAAATCCTCGGCAAGTATGGGGCCGGTAAGGTTTTATTGAAACCAGCTTCTCCGGGAACAGGTCTTATTGCTGGCGGCGGCGTTCGTGCTGTCCTGGAATCAGCAGGTGTTCAGGATATTCTTACTAAATCTCTGGGCTCCAGTAATCCTCACAACCTGGTTAAAGCGACACTGAACGGTCTGCTTGAGCTGACAGATGCCAGAACAATGGCTTCAAAAAGAGGAATAACAACACAAGAATTATTTAAATCCTAAGAGAGACGAGATTTGCAATGCCTAAAAAGTTAAAAATTACCCAAACCAAAAGTGTGATCGACAGAAATAAAAAGCAGAAACTGACAATTGAAGCCCTTGGATTAGGCAGACCTAATTATACAGTTGTCCATAACGATACTCCTCAGATAAGAGGCATGTTAAACAAGGTTTCTCATTTAATAAGCATTGAAGAAGTCGAAGTAAAAGATTAAGGAACATAAATGGATATTTTAAGTAATCTCACGTACGCAAAAGGTTCAAAAAAGAATACAAAAAGAATTGGACGCGGTCAAGGCAGCGGTCATGGCGGCACTTCAACAAAAGGTATGAACGGACAGATGTCACGTTCAGGTGCAAATAAAAAGGCATGGTTCGAAGGTGGCCAGATGCCTTTACAGAGAAGAATTCCAAAACGCGGCTTTACAAATATCTTTAAAATTCAATATATTGCCGTTAACGTTAGCAGGCTTCAGAAACTTGTGGACGATAAGAAAATTACAGACGGATTGGTCAATTCGGTTGTACTCTATAAATCAGGTTTAATCTCAAATGCAAATGCTCCTTTCAAACTCCTGGGAGACGGCGAATTAAAAGCTAAATTAAATGTTGAGACTTATGCCTGCAGTGAATCAGCCAGACAGAAGATTGAAGCTGCCGGTGGAACAATTAAAATTATAAAATAATGGCAAAAATACAAGAAACCTTCAGAAATATCTTTAAGATTCACGAGCTTAGGCAAAGGCTTTTATATACCTTTGCCTTACTTGTTATCGTGCGTATTGGCGCACACGTAACTTTACCCGGAATCGACGCAAAAGTTCTGGCAGATGCTATGTCAAACAGAACTTCTGACAATCTTTTCGGGTTATACGATCTGTTCGTGGGCGGTGCATTCCATAATGCTGCTATATTTGCTCTTGGAATTATGCCCTATATCTCATCCTCTATTATCATCCAGCTTATGGGTGCTGTAGTTCCTTATTTCCAGAAACTCCAGCAGGAAGGTGAGGACGGAAGAAAGAAAATCACACAGCTTACACGTTACGGAACTGTTTTAATCTCTGCCTTACAGGCATGGGGCGTAACAATTCACCTGCTGAATCTGAACAATAACGGTCTTCCTATTGTTCCTGATGCTGTAAGAGGAATCGGTTTTACAGTTTCAACTATTTTCTTCCTCGTTGCAGGCACCATGTTTATGATGTGGATGGGCGAGCAGATTACAGATAAGGGTATCGGAAACGGTATCTCTCTTATAATCTTTATCGGTATTATCGATCGTTTCCCGTATGCAATCCTGGATGAATACAGATTACTTGATTCAGGACAGAGAAATTTAATTATTGAGCTGGTTATTCTTACATTTATGGTTCTTGTTATTGCCGGTGTTGTGCTGGTAACACAGGGAACGCGAAGAATTCCGGTTCAGTATGCAAAGAGAGTTGTTGGAAGAAAGGTTTATGGCGGCGTGACACAGTACATCCCGCTTAAGGTTAACACTGCAGGTGTAATGCCTATAATATTTGCACAGTCAATCATGTTTATTCCGAATACTGTACTTTCTTTCTTCCCGAATAATGAATTTATGCAGAGCCTGGCACATTACTTTGAGTACCGTTCTGCTACTTACTCTGTAATTTACGCTCTGATGATTATTTTCTTTACCTATTTCTATACGGCTATCGCTTTTAATCCTAAGGACGTTGCCGATACAATGAAGAAACAGGGCGGGTTCATTCCTGGTATCAGACCCGGAAAACAGACATCAGACTTTATTGATAATATATTAACTAAGATTACTTTGCCCGGAAGCTTTTTCCTTGCAATAGTTGCTATATTGCCTGCTTTTATCTCAGGATTCGGAGTTTCCGGACAGTTTTCATCTTTCTTTGGCGGAACCAGCCTTCTGATTATCGTTGGTGTAGCTCTTGATACCTTACAGCAGATAGAATCACATCTGCTAATGAGACACTATGACGGTTTCATGAAGAGCGGTAAGATCAAGGGAAGAAGATGAGAGTTTATTGTGATTTATGTAAAAACTAAGAAGGAAATTGATTATATTCGTGAGAGCTGTAAAATTGTTGCTGAAACACTGCAGCTTCTCAAAAGGTATGTAAAACCCGGCATTACAACTTTGGAACTAGACCGTATTGCCGATGATTACATACAGAGCCAGGGGGGGAAATCAGCTTTTAAGGGGTATTCCCAGGCGGGCTCATTCAAGTTTCCTGGATGTATCTGTGCCTCGGTTGACGATGAAGTTGTTCACGGAATACCGGGCGGCAGAGTACTCAATGAAGGTGAAATCATCTCTCTGGACTGCGGTGTCGTAAAGAACAGATATTTTGGAGATGCGGCTTTGACCGTAGCCGTAGGAGAGATTTCTGCTGAGAAGCAGAGACTAATGGATGTAACAGAAAAATCCTTATACGAAGGAATTGAACAGGCCGTAGAAGGCAACAGGATTCACGATATTTCTTTTGCCGTACAGAAATATGTTGAAGAAAACGGGTTCTCTATTGTAAGAGATCTGTGCGGGCATGGAGTAGGGAAGTATCTGCATGAAGATCCTTCAATTCCGAATTTCGGTAAAAGAGGAACAGGAGCCCTGCTCAAAAACGGAATGACAATTGCAATTGAACCAATGGTCAATTACGGAAAATACAGTGTTAGGATGGCTGATGATGGATGGACGATTCTGACTTATGACGCCTCACCATCGGCACATTTTGAGCACACAGTGGCTATTGACGGCGGTAAACCAGAAATTCTTACAGTTTGTTGAAAAAAATATGTCAAAACAGGGTCCTATAAAAGTAGACGGTATTGTTACTGAAACATTGCCAAACGCCCATTTCAGAGTTAAGCTTGATAACGGGCACGAAATACTGGCACATATTTCAGGAAAAATGAGAATGCACTTTATTAAAATTCTGGTTGGGGATAAGGTAGCTATAGAATTATCTCCGTACGACCTGAATAAAGGAAGAATAACTTACAGATATAAATAGCGGAGCTATAATGAAGGTTAGGGCATCAGTTAAAAAAATATGTGATAATTGTAAAATCATAAAACGTAAAGGCACCGTTAGGGTTATTTGCAAGAACCCGAAACACAAACAGCGCCAAGGTTAAAAAGAAAATTAGGAGGCTAGAGTTTGGCTCGTATTGCAGGTATCGATTTACCAAAGAATAAAAAAGCCTACATCGGCTTGACTTACATTTTCGGTGTAGGCCAGCATACTGCTTTATCCATCTTAGAAAAAGCAAAAGTAAATGCTGATAAGAAGATCGGTGATCTAACAGAAGAAGAAGTTGCTGAGATCAGATCAATTATGACCAACGACTATAAGGTTGAAGGTGCATTGAAAAGTGAAGTTCAGCAGAACATCAAACGCTTGATGGACATTGGATCTTACCGTGGTTTAAGACACCGCAGAGGTCTTCCTGTTAGAGGTCAGCGGACGCGCACGAATTCAAGAACCAGGAAAGGTAAGCGCAGAACAGTAGCAGGAAAGAAGAAAACCCCAGCTAAGAAATAATGTTTGAAAAAAAGGAGAAATAAGACTTGGCTAAAGTAGTTAAAAAGACTAAAAAAAGAGTTCATGTAGATGCGGTAGGTGTTGCCCACATTAAAGCTACATTCAATAATGTGATCGTTACTTTAACTGATATCTATGGCAATACTATTTCATGGTCTTCGGCGGGTAAAAACGGCTTTAAGGGATCCAGAAAAAATACGCCCTATGCAGCTCAGGTTTCCGCTGAAGCAGCAGCTAAAGAAGCATATGACTTAGGTTTAAGGAAGATTGACGTTTATGTAAAAGGTCCTGGTGCCGGTAGAGAAGCTGCTATTCGTGCCTTAAATACTGCGGGTATTGAAATTATTTCTATAAAAGACATTACCCCGATACCTCATAACGGGTGTCGTCCACCTAAGAAAAGAAGAGTTTAATTTATTGGAGAAACTTTAGATGGCAAGATATATTGGAGCTGCTTGTAAATTATGCAGAAGAGAAAAACAGAAATTGTTCTTAAAGGGAGCTAAATGTTTTTCCGAAAAATGCACCGTTGAGAAGAAGAATTATCCTCCGGGACAGCATGGTTTATCAAGAAGAGCTAAATTTTCAGAATACGGTGTTCAGCTTAGAGAAAAACAGAAGGTAAAAAGGATTTACGGCCTGCTTGAAACTCAGTTCAACAACTATTTTGAAAACGCTAACAAGCAAAAAGGCATTACCGGCGAAAACCTGGTGAAACTTATTGAAAGAAGATTCGATAACGTGGTCTACAGACTCGGATTTGCGCCTTCAAGAAAAGCTGCACGCCAGCTTATCAGGCACAGGCATTTTCTGATCAACGATCAGATCGTGGATATTCCTTCGTTGTTGCTTTCTCCCGGAGATGTAGTTAAATTACGTGAAAAGAGCAAAAAACTCGATATTATTCACGATTCACTTAAGAGGACAAAGGACAACGTTTATTCCTGGCTGTCTGTGGATAAAGCTGCCCTTACAGGCACTTTCCTCCAGGTTCCGGAAAGAGCTGAAGTTCCGTTGAATGCAAACGAACAGCTGATCGTTGAACTGTACTCTAAGTAAAATTAGATAAGTACGTAAAGTATAAATTATAAAAGAGGATTATAAATGAGTTTCCCTTATTTAAAAATGCCCGAATCTGTTGTGCTGGATGAATCTACATATACCAACACTTTTGGAAGATTTACAGTACAGCCTTTAGAAAGAGGTTTTGGCGTAACTCTCGGAAATTCTTTAAGAAGAGTATTGCTTTCTTCCTTAACGGGAGCAGCAATAACGGCAATAAAAATAGATGGTGTGTTGCATGAATTTTCTACCATACCTGGAGTTGTTGAAGACGTGACAGAGATCGTTCTCAACCTCAAGCAGGTAAGAATGAAAATTCTTAACAAGAAAACCAACAAATTGGAAATATCATTCCAGGGGCCATATAATTTTACGGCTGCCGATTTGCAGAAGAATTCCTCTGACATAGAGATCTTAAATCCCGATCTGCACATTGCTACACTTAACAAGGAAGCAAAGTTCGGAATGGAGATCCGTTTCGGTACAGGAAAGGGTTATATCCCTTCCAGCGAGCATTCAATTCCGGATCAGTCTATTGGCCTGATTCCTATTGATTCAATATTTACACCGATTAAAAATGTTAGGTATGATGTTGAGAATGTCAGAATCGGAGAGAAGAACGATTACGAAAAGCTGACTCTGGAAATCACAACTGATGGTTCCATAACTCCGGAAGATGCTCTTACAAATTCCGGTAAAATATTAAGAGATCATGTTCAACTGTTCATTAACTTCGATGTTGAGCAGGAAGAAGAAAAAGTTGTAAGTGAACAGGATGCTGAAAGAGAAAGGATCAGGAAGATATTAACTACTAGTGTTGACGACCTTGAACTGAGCGTCCGCTCTCATAACTGTCTGAAAGCCGCAAACATTAAGAACCTGGCTGAGCTCGTGCGCAGAGATGAAAACGAAATGCTGAAATTCAGAAATTTCGGAAGAAAATCTCTTGCTGAACTTATTGAAATAGTCGATAACTTCGGCCTGGAATTCGGAATGGATGTAGATAAATACCTAAATGATAAAAACGATAACAGTTAATTTTGCCGCTCAAAGGCGGATTTTCAACATTAAAAGGTTTAGTAATGAGACATAACAATAAAGGTAGAAAACTTGGTAGAACTGCCAGTCATCGAAATGCAACACTGAAATCTTTATCAACTGCTTTGTTTAAACATAAAAGAATTAAAACGACTGTTGCTAAAGCTAAAGAAACCAGAACATTTGCTGAATCTTTAATTACTAAGGCTAAACAGGATACACTGCACGCACGCAGACATATCGCCAGATTCATTAACGACGCTGATGTTGTTAAGGAACTCTTTGGTGAAATCGTTCCTAAGATTGCCGACAGACCGGGCGGATACACAAGAGTTGTAAAACTCGGAAGACGCCTTGGCGATGCTGCCGAAATGGCTATCCTCGAACTGGTCGACTTTAACGAAGTTGCCAACCAGAAGGCTTCTGCAAAGCAGGAACAGAAAACTGAGCGCAAAGAAGCTAAAAAAGCTGCCAAAGAGCAGGCTGAGGTTGAGGACGCTAAAGTAATTGAAGAATCGAAATAATAATTACTTTTGAACTATATAAAAGAGTAACCCTTAAAAAGGTTACTCTTTTTTTATTATGCTAAATAAAATAGAATTTATAACAGCGGCTTTTTCCATCCAGAAACTGCCATCGGCAAATCTTCCAGAGGTGATACTCTGCGGAAGGTCCAACGTTGGCAAATCCTCATTTATTAACTCACTCTTCAACAGGAAAAACCTCGCAAAGACCAGTTCTGTGCCAGGCAAGACACGCTCGCTTAATTATTACCAGGTAGGCAATTCTTTCTATATGGTCGACCTTCCGGGCTACGGCTACGCAAAGGTAAGCAAGGAGGAAAGAAATTACTGGCAGAAAATTATGGAAGGATACTTCTCTTTGGGAAGGAACATTCTTCTTGCCATTCACCTTATCGACAGCCGCCACACACCAACAGCTCTGGACAAGGCCCTAAACAGCTACCTTAAGGAAAACTCAATCCCTTATATAGTTCTTCTCAACAAGTCGGATAAACTCAATCAGTCTGAACTTGCAAAGGCAAAACGCGAGGCTCTAAAGACCTTCCCCGAACTCGTCCCGGGTGAAACCTTAATGTTTTATTCTGCCCTGAATAATACAGGGCACAGGGAAATAATGGAAAGACTTTCAGATTTGGAGAAAAAATAGATTTATTGTTGCTATTTTTAAAATCTAAATTTATATTTAGTCCGGTATATTATCATAAAATCAATATTTAGAGACACTGTTACGATGGCACTAGACAAATTAAAGAAAAGAATACTTATATTTTCAGTCATACCTCTGCTGGCTCTGCTCTTATTTTTCGTTGACGACCCTCTCTTTAAGGGGATCACAATTCTGCTTATCGTAATCTATGTGGGCTTTATAATTTTCCTGCGCGACTCCGTAAGGGGCGAGGAAAGCTATCCGGTACCGAACATCACCATTGAACCCCCGACGTATGCCCCTGATGACGGTGAAGCAATTACAATTATCTCCGGGACGAAAAAGGTTGAGGTGATTACGGCTGAGACATATGTGCCCGAGCTACATGCCGGGAAAAAGAACTTCTTCAAGCCGCCCGACTTAAAAGAGAATTTTGTTAAGATTGCAAATGAGGCATTCCCTGAAAAAACGGGGCACGATGAACAGTTCTCATTCCTTCTGGAAAAGATACTGACAATCATCAAGGAAGCCTACCTGGCTCATACGGCTGTATTTTTCTGGTACAATAAAAGAAAAGAAAAGCTTACGCTGGAAAGGTATGTCTCGAACAGCACCGAAATAACACAGAGAAAGTTCGACCTGGAAGACGACATATTAAGCAAGATAGTCCAGAAAGAAGAGCCGGAAATCCTTACGGAAATTACCCCTACGGCAGAGGCGGACGTAATAAGATATTACTCATCTGTGCAGGGGATAAAGAGCTTCGTCGGTGTGCCTTTGTATTATGGAAAGAACCTGGCCGGAATTCTTGCTCTGGATTCCAAGGTCGGCGATGCCTATGGCATTGAAACCGTTTACTCTTTGGGCAGGTTTGTACGCGTAATTTCAATTTTAATTGCACTCTTCGACGAGAAGTACAGCGATTCACTCGCTGAGAAGAAACTAAACGGCCTGCTTGGCCTACTTAATGAAGACAAGTTCTTCAGCGACGAGGAGTCGCTCTACAAGTCGCTCGAAGTCTCACTGAAGAACCTCCTGCACTGGGATGCCTTTACCTTTGTATTCTTCAGGCCCATGGAGCAGAAGTTCAAGTCTGTTAAGATTGTAAACAACACTTCGCTTAAATACATAGGTGAAAACCTTGAAGTTGAATTAAACGGCACGCTCGTGGGCAAGTCCATAGTAAACGGTATGCCGGTTAAGATAGATGATACCTCGTCTTCGGGATTTGTGCGTTTTTCAAAGAGCGAGGATGTTTCGTTCGACGGGTCATTTATGGCAATTCCGCTCGTCTACGACAATCAGAGCTACGGCGTTCTCTGTTTTGAAAGCCTGAAGAAAAACGCCTACACGAATGCCGACGTTCACTTTATGAGAAACACCGCAAGGATCATTGCCTTTATCGTTTATTCATTCTCGGCTCAGTCGGTTCTGAAGAAACTCCTCTCGGTTGACATTGAAACAAAAACCCTGAATAAAGATACTTTTGTAGAAAGGCTAAATTCGGACCTGCAGAAGTCTGTGAACCTGAATGTTCCCGGTGCAATTGTACTCGTATACATTGATGACTTCCTGGAACAGGAATCGCTCTTCGAAGGCAACCCGTTCCCGAAAGTACTTAAGACCGTTGCACAGACGATATCTGAGGAAACAAATGTAACGAACCTGCTCGGAAGGATCGGCGAAAGGGTCTTTGGGGTTTATTTCTTCAATACAACGACAAAAGATGTTTTCCTGTGGGCTGAAAAGCTCAGGGTTAAAATTGCCCGCAAGCCGATTGCCGTGGTATCAAAACAGACGACGTTTACTGTTTCAATAGGTGTTGCCTCCACCATAAACAAGACCAGTGCCGAAGAGGTGCTGCAAAATGCCGAACTGGCACTGAAGAAGGCTCTCGAGAAGGGTGGCAATACGGTAAGGAACATTAACTAGACGGATTTTTCTTTAAGCTTAATTAAACCAAGCTGTCATTTATGAATAACTTCGTAATTATAGTTCTGGACGGAATTGGTGTAGGCGAACTGCCCGATGCCGCTAAATATAACGATGCCGGCAGCAATACTCTCGGCAACATGGCTAGGGTTCTTCATGGGTTGACTCTTCCAAACCTTGAAGCTTTTGGCCTTGGAAACATAATAGATATACAGGGGGTCGCAAGGACCCAAAAACCAAAAGCCTCCTTCGGTAAAATGAATGAGGTCTCCAATGGAAAGGATTCTACAACGGGTCACTGGGAAATCGGGGGCATAAAAGTTGAATTTGAATTCCCTTACTACCCGGAAGGCTTCCCCGATGAATTGATTGAAAGATTTCTCAAGGCAACCGGATTAAAAGGCGTGCTTGGAAACAAACCGGCCTCAGGGACCGAGATCATAAAGGAGCTGGGTGACGAGCACGTAAGGACTGGATTCCCGATTGTCTACACCTCTGCCGATTCAGTTTTCCAGATAGCAGCCCACGAAGAAGTGATCCCGCTTAAAAGGCTCTATGAAATCTGCTCCATTACGCGCACCGAGGTCCTGACCGGCAAGGATTCGGCAGGAAGGGTAATAGCAAGACCTTTCATTGGAAAAAGCGGCAACTATACCAGAACTACAAACAGAAAAGATTATTCACTGGATCCCGAAAGCGATACGATACTGGACATCTTAAAAAGTAGCGGGATAAATACAGTTGCAATTGGAAAAATTAACGACCTTTTTAATTACCGCGGCATTAGTGTAATTGAAAAAACAAAATCCAACCTCGAAGGCATCTCAAAGATTATAGAATACACACAGAAGACCAGGAACAGCCTTATATTTGCCAACCTGGTAGATTTTGACGTCTACTATGGCCACAGGAATAATCCCCAGGGGTTTTACGGGGCAATAAGGGAGTTTGACGATGAACTGCCCGCAATAATTCAACACCTGGATGAGTCAGATTGCCTGGTTATTACCTCCGACCATGGGAATGATCCGACAGACATCAGTACGGATCATACAAGAGAATACGTTCCGTTGCTTTTCTACAGGAAAGGAAAAGAGGGTAAAAATTTAGGCATAAGAGGAACGTTTTCAGACGTTGCCCAAACCGCAGCCCGGTTCTTCGGAGTTGAAAACAGGCTGCAGGGTACAAGTTTTCTTGAAAAATGAGCTGAAAAATCGTTTTTGCTTGATTTTTCATATTCTAAAAGATAAATTAGCTTGAAAAAGGTTGCGTGAGTCTTATTTTCATATGCTATACTCATAAAGCGATCTAAGTGTATATTGCTAAATAAATTACCGTTACGGTTCGACTATAACGGTATAAATACTTCTGTAATTCTGATTAGTGGCGGGAAAATTCTAGTCCAAATTCATATATACAAGTTTTAACTTTTATCTGTAATCCAAACAAAAGCATGAGGTCAATTTGATTTTAGGCAGGGTAATTGGAACAGTTTGGTCAACCAGAAAAGACGAGAACCTCGTTGGTGCTAAATTTCTGATCGTTCGGGAATTAAACCTGGATTATACTGAGAAAAGTAATTTTATTGTTGCTGTTGATAGTGTCGGGGCAGGTATAGGAGAGGTCGTTCTGGCTGCAATGGGAAGTTCTGCGCGCCAGACGGCATTTACGAAAAACAAGCCTATCGATGCGGTAATTATGGCCATAGTCGACAAGCTCGACGTTGCCGTAAAAGAACAGACCGTGGATGGCGGAAAAGAGAGCGCTTGATGCTTCTTGGAAAAGTGATCGGCACAATTTGGGCTACTAAAAAATATAGTGCGCTTACCAGCTATAAAATGCAATTTGTTCAGCCCTTGAACGGAAAGCTGGAAAAAACAGGTGAGCCAATTATTGCTATCGATACAATAGGTGCGGGTCCGGGAGAAATCATCTACTATATAACGGCCAGTGAGGCGGTTATACCTTTGGATGTAGACATGGCTCCCGTGGATGCTTCTATTGTGGGAATAGTAGACTATATAAATTTAGATCACTAAGAAGGAGAGTTAAAGTGAAGATTACAAAGCAATATACCAATCGGGAGAGCCAGTCTCTCGATAAATATTTGCAGGAAATCGGAAAAGTGGATCTGTTAACTCCCGATGAAGAAATTGACCTTGCTATCAACATTAAAAACGATGACCCGGTTGCCCTGGAGAGGCTCGTAAAGGCCAATCTCAGGTTTGTTGTCAGCGTCGCAAAACAGTATCAGAATCAGGGGCTGTCTTTAGGTGATTTGATCAACGAAGGAAACCTCGGGCTTATAAAAGCAGCAAAACGCTTTGATGAGACCAGGGGCTTCAAGTTTATTTCATACGCTGTATGGTGGATTCGCCAGTCAATACTGCAGGCTCTGGCCGAACAGTCCAGAATCGTCAGGCTTCCTTTGAACAGGGTGGGTGCCTTAAATAAAATAGGCAAGGCATACAGCAATCTTGAACAGGAATTTGAAAGGGAACCCAGCGCAACTGAGCTTGCTCAGGAGCTCAGCATGGACATCAGCGAGGTGTCCGATACGTTGAAGATCTCGGGCCGACACGTTTCCATGGATGCCCCGTTCCTGCAGGGCGAGGAAAACCGCCTGCTTGACGTAATCCAGAACGATCAGCAGCCTTCACCTGACTTTAATTTAATGTCTGAATCTCTTAAAAACGAAATAGAACGCGCCCTCTCTACGCTGACTGACAGGGAAGCCGAGGTTATTAAGCTCTATTTCGGATTGAATAAGGAGCATTCTCTCACGCTTGAAGAAATAGGAGAGAAATTCAACCTGACGCGCGAAAGAGTAAGACAGATAAAGGAAAAGGCCATCAGAAGGCTGAGGCATGCCTCCAGAAGTAAAAATTTACGTGCATATTTAGGTTGAAATGTTTACTTTTGG
This sequence comes from Ignavibacteria bacterium, assembly GCA_025612245.1. Lineage (GTDB taxonomy): Bacteria > Bacteroidota > Ignavibacteria > Ignavibacteriales > SURF-24 > JAAXKN01. Next base: position 396,573 of record JAAXKQ010000003.1, on the reverse strand, counting down.
GAAATGATTATAGAAAAATTATTAAAAATATTGCTACTGGGGACCATCCTTGCATTTGTCGTAGGCTGTTCCCCATCGTCTTACGCTCAGAGGTATAAATCCGGTAAAAAGCATAAGTCTACTTTAACTTCAAATAAGAAAAGTAAAAAGAAAAGTTCTTCTAAGGGGAATTCTTCTAAGAAGAACTCTTCCGGGAAAAATTCTTCTAAGAAGAACTCTTCAAAGGAAAAGCTTCCCAGCACTCCGCGCTATAACCCCGATTACCGGACTGCAGTTGATGACACACTAGATGAGTCAAATGACGAGATTTCAGATGAGGAGGATGGTGAAGACCTTCCGACTGAAAAGGACCTCATCAGCGTTTCGCAGCTTGTTGAAAAGTACGTCACGGGAAACGAGTATGCTGAGCCTTCTGACTCGGTTAACCTGAAAGAAAAAGTTATAATGGAGATCATTAAGTATCTGGATACTCCTTATAAGTTCGGCGGTGTAACGAGCAAGGGCATCGACTGTTCGGCATTTACCAGGACGGTCTACAACAACACATTCTCTTATGAGCTGCCTCGTACGGCACGCGAACAATTCCAGCAGGGAGAAGAAGTTGACGATATCTCGCGCCTGAAGTTCGGTGACCTGATTTTCTTTAATACGCGCCGCAGCGTAAAACCGGGACACGTGGGGATATATCTTGGCGATAATCTCTTTGCCCACTCTTCCAGCCGTCAGGGTGTTATGGTATCTTCCCTGAACATGGAATACTACAACAAGAGATTTATGGGCGGAAGAAGATTTGAAAACCTTACGGTCAAGTAGTTTTCAGCTCATTTTCTGCGTGTGGCACTGAAAACCAACTGATTCAACAATATTAAAGAAGTCTGATCTATTATGGCGCGATTTAAGTTATACCTCGAGTACGATGGAACCCGGTACAGCGGCTGGCAGGTTCAAAAACAAAGCAGGACAATTCAGGGCACTCTGCTGGATGTGGCGGAAAAAATCTTCAAGGATGAGAAAGCCGACATTCAGGGTTCGGGCAGGACCGATAGCGGCGTACACGCCATCTGCCAGGTGGCACACATGGATGTAAAAACTATGATTGCCCCTGAAATCATCAGAATGAAATTTAACGACAAGCTTCCACACGACATTAATATACTGGAAGTTGAAAAAACTCACCCCAGGTTTCACGCACGCCACGATGCCAAAAGCAGGAGCTACATCTATCAGATATCCAGGCGCAGAACTGCCTTCGGAAAACCGTACGTCTGGTGGATCAAGGACAAGCTTAACTTTAAGGCCATGGAAAATGCCTCAAAGCTTTTCCTGGGAATGAAGGACTTCCGTTCATTCTCGGACGAGGACAAGCTGGAAAAATCCACAAAAGTTCTGATTGAAAGTATACGCATGAAAGAAGAAGGCGACCTTATCTTAATCCGCATTCAGGGTTCGCACTTCCTGTGGAAAATGGTAAGAAGAATTGTGGGTACGCTGGTTGAAATCGGACGCGGCAATTTAACGGAAAAGGATATACAGCACTTCCTTAAGTCCAATTCGCCGGAGCCTGCAAAATATACGGCTCCTCCTTCAGGATTGTTCTTAGAGCAGGTAATATATGAAGGTGAGACATTTAAGGAAATGATGTCGCCCGTAACGGGCTTCCCCTTGAAGTTCTAGCTTAATCCTCCAGAGGAGAGTTTGAGCCCGGATTTGCCTTAGAATTGGTTATGCCTCAGTTTCTTTCTGAAGATCCCTTTTCAACTTCTGTAATATGAATGAAATTTTAGTTTAATCTTTGTAAATTCATATATAGTTATTGAAGGAAAATTATGAATACGATAAAACGGACTTCCGGACTGCTCTTTTATATCCTAATTCTATTAAGCCTGACCTTTAAGACCACACCGGCACAACTTAAGGATTCACTTTACAGTGAGGAACTGGCACCGGGAATAGTTTATTCAAAAATATTCCGGGCGAGCGATACTCTTTCTGTTAACCTGGTTAAGATCGATCTAAGACAGGGTAACTATTACCTCAGAGCTGCCAAGGCACGTGACATGCTCCTGGGAAGGGAAAAAGTAAGCCAGATTGCTGCAAGATTTAATGACAGCACAAGTGAGGTCCTTTGTGCCGTAAACGCAGACTTCTTCAACATGAAAACCGGAGAAGTTGAGAACAACATGGTAATTGAAGGGCAGTTCCTTAAAGCTCTTCAAATCACCGATTCACCTTACGATTCCAAGCATACTATCCATTCGCAGTTTGCCTATACTTATGACAATAAACCCCTCATTGAAAGGTTCAGCTTCCAGGGTGAGGTAATACTGCCGGACGGAAATAAAAAAAACATCAAACGCATCAATTCCGCTGCAGATACAAATTCCTTTACGCTTTATAATTTCTATGAAGGCGCTGAGACGCCTGAAATTAAGGAGGCTACAAACCATTGTGCGGAAGTTGAAATAAAGCCGGTTTTAACGCGGGCGGATACCTTTACCTGCGTTGCCAGCAGCAGCGTTCTTTTAGGGGGCAAACATACAATTACAAAGGGGAAGTCAATTCTTACCGGGCTTGGCAGTTATGCAGCTTTTCTGGAAAAAGGCGTGAAATATGGAGATACTCTGAAAGTAATTGCAAGGCTTAACCCTTACGTCAAAGGGATCAGGACCCTTGCAGGCGGATGGCCACAAATTGTAAGGCATGGGATGAATATATCGGATGAGGTGGACAGCTCTGAAGGCACATTCCCCAAGTTTTCCGGTGTAAAGCACCCCAGAACCGGGATCGGCTTTTCAAGCGACAGCCTTACCATTTACCTTATTGCAGTTGACGGGAGGCAGGAGTCGAGCAGTGGTGCTACACTAAAGGAATTTGCCAACCTGATGCTTTCCGAGGGTATCTACGAGGGGCTTAATCTGGATGGCGGAGGTTCAACTACAATGGTTATAAGGGGCAGGGTTGTAAACAGGCCTTCGGATAAAGAAGGCGAAAGACCTGTCGGAAACAGCCTTCTTCTTATTAGAGACACAAAAACGGATAATCAGCAATAACTTAACTTTGAATTCAACGGAGATTCTGATGAAAAAAATATTTCTTCTTTTATTCTTTTTTCTTCCCGGTTTACTATTAACTGCACAGAACTTGAAGGTTAAAACAGGTGACGACCTTCTCTTGACAAAGTACTTCAACCTGATTAAGGGCAAAAAGATAGGCCTCGTTACAAACCATACCGGCCTGCTTTCAGACGGCAGGCATATTGCCGACGTGCTGCATGAAAATAAGGACATACAGCTTGTTGCACTCTTCGGTCCCGAGCACGGCGTAAGAGGCGATACGACAGGCGCCGTTGAAAATGCGGTGGATAAGAAAACTGGCGTGCCGGCTTTTTCGCTATATGGAAAAACCTACAAACCCACGCCGGAGATGCTAAAAGGGGTTGAGGTTCTGATTTACGACATTCAGGATGTAGGCGCCAGATTCTACACTTACATTTCTACCTTAGGGCATATAATGGAAGCCGCGGCAGAGAACAATATACCGGTTATAGTGCTGGACCGGCCGAACCCAATTACCGGAGTGCATGTTGACGGATTTGTAACTGACGACACACTGAAATCATTCGTTGCATTTGGAAAGATTCCGGTTCAGCATGGCATGACAATTGGCGAACTGGCCGAACTCTATAACGGTGAAAAAATGCTTGCAGGAGGTCGCAAGGCTGATCTTACGGTAGTTAAAATGGAAGGCTGGAAAAGAAGCATGTGGTACGACCAGACGGGGCTCAAGTGGGTTAAAACATCTCCTAACCTGCCCGTGCTTGAAACAGCAGAGGTCTACCCGGGGACCTGCTTTTTTGAGGGCGTAAATATTTCTGAGGGCAGGGGAACCGAAAGGCCTTTCCAGTATATAGGTGCACCCTGGGCCGACCAGAATAAGGTAGCAAAGCTCCTGAAAGACAAAAAAATAAAAGGTGCCGATTTTAAGGCCGTGGAATTTACGCCTGAATTCCTTCCAAATAATGCAAGGCCGCCAAAGTTCTACAAGAAGCTCTGCAAGGGCGTTTACCTGGGCGTTAAGGACAGGAATTCGTTTGAACCCGTAAAGGCCGGAATTTACCTCCTCTGGGCTTTCAAGCAGACAGGAGCTGACAGCCTCAAGTGGAAGACAAAGTCGATAGACCTGCTTGCTGCAACCCCAAGGTTAAGGCAGATGATTGACGCCGGGAAGTCGCCCGAAGAAATAATTAAATCCTACCAGAAAGAGCTGGCGGATTTTAAGAAAATAAGGCAGAAGTATCTGCTCTATAAATGATAATCGTTTAGATAATATATACTGTCTCTACAGCGTGTGGCGGGCCCTTGGGGCCCGCCATTTTTTTACGGGAAAGAGGGTTTGAGGACATTTTTAGTCCTCTTTTCTTTTCAGGTATGTGTCAAACCACCAGAGCATTTTATTTAGCGCATCCAGCCTTGTTTCCTTTCTTGTCCAGCCATGCCCTTCGTTTGAGTATCTGATGAATTCGACTTTCTTATGGTTTTTCTTTAATGAATCCAAAAACTCAAGCGACTGGCTGAAGGGCACAACAAAGTCGGAATCCCCGTGCACAATCATTATCGGGGTCTTGATTGCCTTTGCATAGCTGACCGGGGAGGCCATCGTGTAGAGGTCCCTGTGTTTCAGGCTGTCGCCAAGGCGGTCGCGGAAGAAGTATCTTACCACCGGGTGAAGCCTCGGCACTTCAAGACTCCTCCAGTCCGTAATTCCAAACCAGTCAACGGCAGCGGCAAAGACCTCCGGGTAACGCCCGATTACCAGATTAGTAAGATAGCCCCCATAGGAGCTTCCGGTAACGCCGATTCTTTTTTTATCCACACGTGGAAGCGTAGAAAGATAAAAGGCCGCATGGGCAACGTCGTCGCAGTCATCAATTCCGATCCTGAAGCGGTCGGCTTCTTCAAAAGCTTTTCCGTATCCAGCGCTTCCGGTATAGTTAATGTCTAAGACAACGTATGAGCGGGTAACGAGGTACTGCCTAAGGCTGTTCCAGGATAGTCCGTCGTGCATAGATGGTCCCCCGTGAAGAAGGATGACGGCAGGCAGTGGAGCTTTTGAACTCTCCGGCATAAAAAGCATGCCTTCAATTTCGCGGCTTTGGGATCTGAATTTTACGACAGTTGGAAAAATGAGATTTTTCGGCTCTAAGGGGGAATTATGTGTTATCTGCAGGGCCTTATTTGAATACAGGTCGTATATGAAGAGCTCTTCAGGCATTACGGGCGTGGAATATTGGAACGACACTTTCTTTTCATCAGATGAAAGGTTGATTCCCCTTATAAGGCAGTCTTTTCCAAAAAGATGCCGCGCATTTTTACCGTAGGGTTTAAGGAATAGCGACCATTCCATCCTTTTATTTCTGTTTGAGACAAATATTATTGAGCCATTCCTTAGAATCCTGAAATCTCTGTCATCACCCTCACCAAATGTCTCCTGGCGTATGTCCAATCCGTCATTTCTCATGCTCCAGATTTTTGTCCAGCCGGTTTTTGCAGACAGGAAGTAAAGCCTCTTGCCGTCAGGCGACCACTCGAACGGGCTCCCGTAGGGGGAGAATATCCAGACAATTCCTTCCTCGGAGAGTACTTTGTGCTCATCAATATAGAGCTCGTTTTGTCCGAACATTTCGGGTGACTTCTTCACTCTTGCCTGCTGCCCCTTAATTGAGACCCTGCTCCAGATGTAGCCCTTGCCGGCAAAGACTATATCTGTTCCGTCGGGTTTAATGTCCCACCTGGAATCAATTTCTCCCGTGACCTTTTTTACAATTGAGGCATCGCTTAGATTTACAATGCATACCTCACTTCCGCACTGAACGCCGAGGCTTTGGCCATTCCGTGAAATCCTGGGTTCAGACAAAAAGCCGTTTTGAAGGGGTAATTCCTTAAGGCTGCCTTTTTTTATTTCGTAAGACCAGAGCCCTTTTGAGGAAGTAAAATAAAGTTTGTCCCCGGTTTTATTCCATACGGCAGGTGAAGTGGTCTTGATTTCCTCAATTTCATCTAATGACAGGGCTTTCTGTGCCCAAAGGCTGGTTACCGGACAAAAGAAAATAAATATGAAAAAAATACTTTTCCGCAGATGAATCATTAACATGATTTAAGTTCCGGATTTAACAGCCGCTTTATAAAAGAGGCGCCTTTTAGGACAAAAAGGCGCCTGTTAAAAAAACGGGTTTTAATAATATAATCTGAAGCCCAGCTGCATCGACCTTGGCATGTATGTACCGTTCGGGGTCCCGTAGTTTAACAATGGATTTCCGCTTGCATCCTCAATTCTTCCGAAATATCCCGAAGAATTAAACCAGTTGCCCACGTTATAAGCTTCGAACATAATTCCAAGCCTGAATGTTTCCGTAAAGTCGAAGTATTTCGATAGTCTTACGTCGAGCATTTTGTACCAGTTCCTGATCTTATGCGGGTCGGCAATATCCCAGCGCTGTCCGTTTATCCAGTCGTCAGTAAAGCTGTTGTCGTTATTGATGTCCTGTCCGAAGTACCTGGTAAAAGGCGTTGGGCTGGCAAGCGTAAAAATGCCGCCGAACTGGATCCCGAGCGGGAAGTCGTAAGAGAAGTTAAGGACAAAGCGGTGGCGCTCATCGAGGTTGCTTCTCTGCATATAGTACAGCGATTTCAGGACGTAGCTGTTTGCGTCGTTCTGTGAGTATGTCCAGGAGAGTGTATATGCCAGCTGAGCAAACATTTCACCCCTTCGGAAGGTTAAGGCAGAGAGAATTCCGTAATATTCAGCCTTGCCCATGCTGGAATAAAGGTCCATGTTGCCGAAGTTGTTGCTAATTGCCCTTGTCTTAAGGCTTGGTATATAGTAATTGGCATTATACGACTTGTAGATACGGTCGTAATGTTTCCAGACATAGTCGGCTGAAACGGCAAAGTTTTCGCTGAGCTGGTGGCTGAAGCCTACGGACCAGTTAAAGATTCTTGGGACATCCATGTTAACGTCAACCAGGTAAAGATCCGGTTTTGTTGTACCTGTTCCGCTAAGTATCTGCTGCTTGAGTGCGTTCACGTCGGTGGTGGTTGGGTTCTGTATGGTATAAATCCGCCAGTTGGAATACAGCCACTCGAAGTAGCCAAGGTAGCCAACGGTCCTGTCGTAGAAAAGTCCCGCGCCGCCTCTGATGAATGTGAGGTTGTTGCCGAACAGATCGTAGTTAAAGCTAAAGCGGGGGCTGACGTTATTGAGTGAATTCTTCCTGTTCCCCCTGTTAAGGAAGTTCGAGGGGACGTGGTTTACAATGGCGGTGTCGTTGACCCATGGGACAGTATAGTCATTATTGAGCATATTAACCTCGCCATCCCAGCGTACTCCATAGTTGATGGTAAGGCGGTCTGAGATCTGCCACTTATCCTGTATGAAAGCTCCCAGCGCCCAGCCGCTTGTCTTTCCCCTTGCATCATCGGTTGAATTGGGGTTTGTCGATCCGATGCCTATCATAGCCTGGTATGGAAGCCTGCTCGTGTCGGTCGTGAAGTTAAACTGTCCCTGTGCATAATATGGGAACCATGGGGCGGCATGAATGTTTTTAGCTTCAACTCCCGCCTTAAAGACGTGGTCTCCCGTCATGAATGTGAAGCGGTCTATGAGTCCGTAGTGGTCTTCCTTGAGCTGTATCGGGAAGTCTCCACGCCCAAGCTGAACGCTCGGGTATATATAGGCCGGTCCCGAAGTTATCGTAGGCTCATCGTGCCTCCAGGCCAGGTACTGCAGAGTCAGTTCATTCATTATCTTGGGTGTAAACATGTGTGTATGCCTCAAGGACAGGTCATTGACTTTATAGGTGCCATGAAGGCCTGCCTGATAGGCGACGTTGCCGCCGAAGTAGAATTTTGCATCCGTGTAACGCGAATTCCAGTTAAGGTCAAGCACGTTATCCTGGTCCAGGTAATGTGTAAGTGCAACCGATCCTATGTGGTTTATTCTGGGTGACTTGAATGTACCGGCATAGCCGGACCAGATTTCGGGGTTATAGCTTGGACGTCCCGGAATGACGTCCAGAAAGTTATTAATGTTCTGCACCTCGTATGTGACGGCATAGAAAGTCTGGTCGCGGACAATGGGGCCCGAGACTGAAATTCCTGCCTGCTGGCGGTTATAGTCGGGTACCTTGGTCTGGAAAGGACCTCGCGCCAGGAAGGAATTATTCTGGAAAGTTCCGAAGCTTGTCAGCCTGAAATCGTTGGATCCGCGCTTGGTAATGGCGGAAATTATAAAAGATCCGCCCCTGGTATATTCGGCGTCGTAAGCATTAAGAACCACTTTGAATTCCTGTATGGCATCCTGAGCCAGGGGTGAACCGGTCTGCCCGAGGCCGACGATGTTTCCGTTATAAAGGCTTTTCCATTCAACGCCGTTAACGTAAAGATTCAGGAAGTTGTACGAGGATACGGCTCCTGCCGAAGGGAGCGTCTGGCCTCCTACGGGCGAATAAGACTTAACACCCGGCGACAATCCCGCAAGATTAAGCACGTTACGCGATTCAGCGGGCAGCTGCATGATCTGCTCGGCTCTTACCGTGGTTGAAATGTCGGACTTGGAGAGCTCAAACTTTGGGGCATTGGAAACGACGTCCACCTGTGCCAGCTGGACAGAGGATGGTACCATATTGAAATCGACAACAGCATTCTGCCCTACGGTCAGCTGAATATTTGACGTCGTCTTGTGGTAGCCTATAAAAGAAGCCGAGAGCTGATATCTTCCAGGCTGAACTCCAACCATGTTATAAATTCCCCTTTCATTGGTCATTGTGCCCGTCGTGCGGTTTGTTGCGGGGTTGAACAGGACAATTGTAACTCCTGGCAGAGGAGATTTGTTTTCATCGAAGACGTGCCCGCTTATCTGCGCAGTTGATACCTGTGCGGATAGTCTTACGGATACGGCCAGTATAAAAGCTAAAATTAGTGAAATCGGTTTCATTATTTTTCTCCATCTAATTTTAAAGTTTTGCGAAAAACTGTGACCGTCCTATGTTTTCCGGCCCCGGGTTAACTCTTTTCTTAAAAAAAGCCCCGGGGAGATAAGGTACCTGAAGTAATAAAGATATAAGAATTTTTGCCTTCAAAAACAAAGCCGATATTTTGATCCCTTAAATGCAGGTTTTTCCCGGTGTGCAAAAAAACGGGATTTTGCGGGACCTGTAATTTCAACAATCTTGAATTTTTGTTATTTTGTTTTATTCTACACTTTCTTAATTTTACAACAATTTTCGGGCTCTAAAAATGATTAAGCGCATAGTTCCGGTATTGATATTATTTTTACTTTCCACGGCGCAAATCCATGCGCAGGATGAGACGGCATGGGACGCCAAGTTTGCCGCAGGAGGAGGTTTTACGCCTGCCTGGTTTGTGCCGGATCTTTCGATGATAAACCAGAAAGTGGAATCCTTTGGCGTGGGCAAATTTTCTACTTCCGGCTTTTTTGCTACCGGTGGTACGGGTTTCATTTCCATTGCCATCATTAAAAACATAAGGCTCGGCGGCATGGGGCTGGGAGGATCCATGAAAAATTCCTCCCTTGTCAACGGAAAAAGAAGGGAAGCTGTATACTCGCTCGGCATGGGCGGAGTTACGGCCGAGTATACGATGCCGTTTATAAAAAATATTGCCGTTTCAGCCGGGGTGATACTGGGCGGGGGAGGTAACTCACTTGAGCTTTACGAAAACCAGGGTCCCGAGAGCTGGGATGACGCGTGGAAGGACGTAACTTCGGCGCAGGGGCAGACAAAGCACAGGACGATATCCAACAGCTATTTCCTGCTGGCGCCAACATTAAACGTGGAGATACCGGTCTACCGCTTTTTTGCCATCAGGCTCGGCGCCGGGTATAACTTTGCCCTTGGAAATAACTGGAAGGTGGATAACGATCAGGAATTAACCAACGTCCCCAAGGAGCTGAACAGCAATTCGCTTTTTATTCAGGCGGGAATATTTATTGGATTTTTTAACTATTAAGAAGACTTATGAAAAACATTTTAGTTACTGGCGGAGCCGGGTTTATTGGCAGCAACTTTATTAACCACATACTCAGAACAAGGGATGATTACAACATCATCAATCTCGATAAACTTACCTACGCGGGTAACCTCGAGAACCTGAAGGAGTCTGAAGGCAGGAAGAACTATAGCTTTGTTAAAGGTGACATTACAAATGCTGAACTGGTGGACCATATATTCCAGCACTACTCAATAAAGTATGTAATTAACTTTGCTGCCGAAAGCCACGTGGACAGATCCATACTTGGGTCCGAGATTTTCTTCAGGACGAACGTCATTGGGACAAACGTGCTGCTTGAGGCTGCAAGAAGGTTTAAGGCAGAGAAATTTCTGCAGGTTTCAACCGATGAAGTTTACGGCAGTCTTGGAAAAGAAGGGCTTTTTACGGAAAAGACACCCCTTTCGCCAAACAGCCCTTATTCATCCAGCAAGGCTTCAGCCGATATGATGGCTCTTGCCTTCTATCATACTTTCGGGCTTCCTGTAGTTGTAACCAGGTGCTCTAATAATTACGGGCCGTACCAGTTCCCAGAGAAACTCATTCCTCTTATGATTCTCAACTGCATGAATAACAAAAAGCTCCCTGTCTATGGCGACGGTATGAATGTACGCGACTGGATCTATGTAATTGACCACAACAGGGCAATTGACCTGGTATTTGAAAAGGGAAGAACCGGGGAAGTCTACAACATCGGCGCCAGCCAGGAGATGACAAATATTGATATCGTAAAGCTCATCTTAAAAAACCTTGGCAAAGGTGAAGAGCTCATCGAGTACGTAAAGGACCGCCCGGGGCACGACAGGCGTTATGCAATCGATTCAACCAAGATCAGGACCGAGCTCGGCTGGGAGCCCTCCTACAGGTTTGATGAAGCAATCTGCCGCACGATAGAGTGGTACAAGGAAAATGAGTCATGGTGGAAGAGCATCATTTCAGGTGAATACCAGAAGTATTATGAAAGTCTCTACGGGAATAGGTAGACTAAATAAGCTACGGTTTTATTGGAAAGTGTTGGCCGGGTTTTATCAGCAATAAAGTCCGGCCCCTTCTCCGTGTGTAGCTGGCTTTCTTTAATCAGCTAAGCTTTAATGCTGTTTATTATTTTCTAAATTTCAGCGTCAGCTTTTGCAGGATTTCCAGCGCATATTCCACTTCTTCAGGCGTGTTCTGTGAGCCGAATGAGAACCTGAGCGTTCCTCTTGCCTCTTCAATTGTCTTTCCCATGGAAAGAATGACGTGCGAGGGTTTGAGTGTTCCCGAGGTGCAGGCGGCGCCGTTAGAGGCCGCAACGCCGTTTATGTCCAGGTAAATTAGCATCGCCTCGGCATCGGAGTTATAGTATTCATGCCTGAAGGTTACGCTAAGCACGTAAGGAATTACGTCGTTTCCGCCATTTATTTCAATTCCCACGGGGTCCATTGAAAAAAGCCCTTCAACAAACTTACTCCTCAGGTTTCGGACTACTTCAAAGTTTTGTTCCATCAGTTCCGAAGAAATTTTAATTGCTTCGGCAAACCCGATAATTGCCGCAGGATTTTCCGTGCCTCCGCGCCTGTTGCGCTCCTGCGAGCCCCCGAAAATGAGGGGGGATAAGGGCGTTCCGCTTTTTACAAAAGCTGCTCCGGCGCCTTTAGGGCCGTTGATCTTGTGAGAAGAAAACGAAAGGGCGTCAACGCCCAAGGCTTTTACGTCAATTGGCACTTTCCCGAATGACTGTACGGCGTCGCTGTGGAACCAGGCCTTGCTTTCATGCGCCAGTTCAGCCATAGCTTTGATGTCGTTAATTGTTCCGGTTTCATTGTTGGCGTGGATGACTGAAAGAAGAGAAGTCTTCCCGGCACATAAAAGAGACTTTACTTTTTCAGTCTCAAGAGAGCTATCTGACCTAACATCGGATAAAATGGTCTCAAAGCCCTGCCTTGAAAGCTCGTCGAGGGATTCCAGTACGCAGTGATGTTCCGTTTTACTCGAAACTATGCCTCTTTTGCCCGATTCCTGAAATTCTGTTTTTGCAATTCCGAACAATGGGAAGTTGTTTGCCTCTGTTCCGCCTGAAACGAAATATATCTCGGCGGGGTCTGCATTAATGAAGCCTGCAACGACTTCTCTTGCCTCTTCAATTGCAACGCGCACCTTTCTTCCCGCCTCGTGTATAGAGGAAGGATTTCCGAAGTATTCGCTCAAGTATGGAAGCATTTTCTCCAGCACTTTGGGGTGGAGCGGGGTAGAGGCTGCATTGTCAAAATAAACTTTCTTAACCAAGAGTTACATTCCTTTCAAAAACTGATTTAACCCCCCTGAGTACGAGGTCTTCAACCATAACGTGTTCATATTTCATGTGCTTGTCTACAAGTGCCGCGTTTCCGCCCGTAGTGTAGAGTTTTATTACCTCGGCTCCCATGCGGCTTTTCAGGTAGCATATGGAGCTGTCAATCAGGCTCAGCGTGGAATTGAGTATTCCGCTTGCAATTGATGAACGCGTATTTTTCCCTATAAAATCCCTGTAGTCGCCTTCAATTGAAATTTCGGGAAGCTGTGCCGTATTAACTTTAAGTGAGGCGGCCATCGTAAATATGCCCGGCATAATGATGCCTCCGGCAAAGACCCCGTTGTACTTTACAATATTGACCGTGGTTGCGGTTCCCATATCAACGGTAATAATGAATGACCTGTCGTTATAGCCGCTGAATTCGGGTGACGCCTTAAAAAGCGCAAAAGCGCCTTCGGCCGAACAGATCCTGTCGATGCCGAGCGACTGCGGGGTCTCATAATCGATTTTAAGGTTGAAAAGTGACTGGTGAGTAATTACAAACGGCTTTATGTTAAATTCCCTTGAAAAGTATATGTAGAGCTGGGCTGTAACAGAAGGCACAACAGAAGAAATGGCAACGCTTGTAATGTCACGCGACTTGAACCAGTCCATGGGCAGAAGGTCGTGGGAGCTTATTTTAAGCTCCCTGAGTCCGGAAAGATCATATAGTGCAAATTTGATCCTGGAGTTACCTATGTCGCATGCAAGGATCATATCAGCGCAGGCTCACATCCCCGAAATGGATCTTTTCCACGGTATCCCTGTCCGTTCTGAGCATGAGAAATCCCTGTTCATCGACGTCTTCAAAGATTCCGCTTTTTGAATAATTCTCATCCTGTATCATGATCTTCTCGCCAAGCATCCGGCAGCGGTCTTTCCAGTCGTTAAGTACACCTTCTGGGTTCTCGTCCACCCGGTTCAGGAGGTCCTCGAAGTTATTCAGCAGGTCGCTTAAAACTCTTTCTCTGTCGACTTCCTGGTTGAGCTCTTTGCGGATTGAAGTAGGGGGTATGATATAGCTTCCCTGGAAGGCAATCTGGTTAACGTTAAAGCCTATTCCTATTACCAGCTTATTGATCTTGCTACCCCTGATAGTGGATTCAATAAGAATTCCGGAAATTTTTGAGTGGCCGATTAAAACGTCATTCGGCCATTTGAGGTTAACCCTTATCTGGAACAGGTTTTCCAGTGTATAGGAGACTGCAAGAGCTGCTGCAAAGTTGACCAGGTTGACCTTCCTTTCACTAATTTTCCTTTTCAGGAGAATTGAAAAAGTCAGGTTCTGATCCTTTGCGCTGTACCATTTCCTGTCCTTTCTGCCCTTGCCGTTATTTTGTTTTTCGGCAAGCAGCACGGTTCCGTCTATGTCAATGCCGTTTTCTTCATTGAGGAGTTCGGCATTTGTAGATTCCACTTCCTCGCAATAGATAAAGTTTCTGCCGATTACATCGGTATCCAGCTTTATCTCAAAATTTTCAAAATTGAACAAATTCTACCTCGATTATTTCCACAAATTTAGCAATTGCAGGGGAGAAATAAAAATTCAATTATTATACCTTTAGCCTGCAGCTCTTTTTCTTTTCATGGAGCACTGATCAGTCCAATAATTCCAGGACTGTTTTTTTTGTAAGCGTGCACGAAATCTGACAATTTGTCATCATAAGCGACAAATTGACGGAATTTCTGACAATTTGTCGTACCTGGAAAAAGGAGAAGAATTCTAAAGCGCAAAAAGGCGCTGTTTTTGCAGAAAATTAGTTTGGCACGGAGCTTGTACATCTAATAGCGTAGAAATAAAAAAGGAGGATTAGAATATGTCAATCATGAAATTTGAACCTTTGAAAGAGTTGGAAAATTTCAGCAGCCGTATTCAGAGATACTTTGAAGACTTTCCGGGATTCGGTATGGATCTTTCGGGCGCTTTCAGTCCGAGGATAGACATTTCAGAAGATGACACACATCTTTATGTTGAAGCCGAGCTGCCGGGAATCCGGAAAGAGGACTTAAAGATAACGCTCCACGACAATATTCTTACACTCAAGGGTGAAAAGAGGAGAGTCGAAGAGCAGAAGGATAAAAATTTCTACAGGAACGAGAGGACATACGGCACTTTTACCAGAAGTTTTACGCTGCCTGTTGAGGTAGATTCTGATAAAGTTGACGCAAAATTCGAGGACGGTACACTGATGGTCAAAATGGAAAAGATCAATCCGAAACCCGTCAACGAAAAAGAAATAAAATTGTCATAACTTATGGCATGAGAAGGGCGGCAGAAAGTCAATCCCAAACCGGTTTCTGCCGCAATTACTAACAAAGAAAGGGGAGATTAAGAATGGGAAAAATAATAGGAATTGACTTGGGTACTACTAACTCGTGCGTAGCTGTCATGGAAGGTAACGACCCGGTGGTTATTCCCAACTCCGAAGGCGGTAGAACAACTCCATCTATAGTTGCTTTTACAAAAAACGGAGAAAGACTTGTAGGCCAGGCTGCTAAGCGCCAGGCTGTGACGAACCCGAAGAATACAGTCTTTTCTATAAAGAGATTCATGGGTAGAAGGATGGATGAGGTTACCTCGGAGATGACAAAAGTGCCTTATCAGGTCGTTTCCGGTGACGCTAACTCAGCACGTGTTAAGATAGGTGACAGGGTATATTCCCCACCTGAAATCAGTGCAATGATTCTTCAGAAGATGAAGAAGACGGCCGAAGATTACCTTGGCCAGGAAGTAACCGAAGCAGTTATTACGGTTCCGGCTTACTTCAACGATTCACAGCGTCAGGCTACCAAGGACGCCGGTGAGATCGCAGGCCTTAAGGTCAGAAGAATAATCAACGAACCTACTGCCGCAGCGCTGGCATACGGCCTCGACAAAAAGGGTAAAGACGAGCTTGTTGCCGTCTACGACCTTGGCGGCGGTACATTCGACGTTTCAATACTCCAGCTTGGCGAGGGAGTTTTTGAGGTTAAGTCCACCAACGGTGACGGACATCTTGGCGGCGATGACTTTGACCAGAGGCTTATCGACTTTCTGGCCGATGAATTCAACAAACAGGAAGGCATCGACCTTAGAAAAGACCCGATGGCCCTCCAGAGACTCAAAGAAGCGGCTGAAAAGGCAAAGATAGAACTGTCCAACTCTCTGCAGACAGACGTTAATCTGCCTTTTATTACAGCTACACAGGAAGGTCCTAAACACTTAAATATCACGATCTCACGCGCTAAATTCGAACAGCTCATCGACGACCTGATCGAAAGAACAGCAGGACCCTGCGAAAAAGCTATGCGCGATGCCGGTGTAACTCCTTCACAGATAGATGAGGTTATTTTAGTCGGCGGGTCTACAAGAGTTCCGAAAGTACAGGAACTCGTAAAGAAGTTATTTAACAAGGAGCCTCACAAGGGTGTTAACCCCGATGAAGTTGTTGCTATCGGTGCCTCTATTCAGGGCGGCGTACTGACAGGCGACGTAAAGGACGTCCTCTTGCTGGATGTTACTCCTTTGTCGCTTGGTATTGAAACCCTGGGTGGAGTTATGACTGCACTGATTCCCTCAAATACGACAATACCGACGAAGAAGAGCGAAATATTTTCAACGGCAAGCGACAGTCAGCCCTCGGTTGAAATCCACGTTCTGCAGGGCGAAAGGTCGATGGCCTCGGACAACAGAAGTTTGGGCCGCTTCCACCTGGATGGAATTCCGCCTGCACCAAGGGGCATTCCTCAGATTGAAGTGACATTTGACATAGATGCAAACGGTATTCTGCACGTAAGTGCAAAGGACCGTGGTACCGGAAAAGAGCAGAGCATCAGGATCACATCTTCCAGCGGCTTGAGCAAGGACGAAATCGAAAATATGAAAAATGCCGCCAAGGCTCATGCAGCAGAGGATAAAAAGAGAAAAGAAGGGATCGAGATCAAGAACCAGGCCGACAATCTTGTCTTCCAGACAAAAAAGCAGCTTGATGAAATGAAGGATAAGATCTCGGCCGATTCCAGGAACAGGCTTGAAAGCGAAATCAAGAAAGTTGAAGACGCTATTGCAAGCAATAATACGGATAACATTAAGGCTGCAACCGATTCACTCAACAAGGTCTGGAACGAAGTTGCCTCCCAGATGTACCAGCAGGCTGGCGCACAACAGGGCGCACAGGGACAGCCGGGCGCAGGTGCTCAGGGCAGCAGCCAGCAGCAGCAGCAGGAGGCAGGTAAAGAAAAAGACGTGCAGGATGCTTCCTACGAGGTTGTTGATGATGAAGAGAAAAATAAGAAGAAACAATAATCATTCTGCAGCAGGGCGGACTTAAAAAATCTGCCCTGCTGATCTAAAAAATTACTTTCCTGTCAGTTTACAAAAAAAGTTTGAAATAATGATTTCAGAACCGGTATAACTATGAGTTTTATAAAAATAAATATTTTACAAAGGAGGAGAAAAATGGAAAACAATAAGGATCTCGTTCAGGTACAGGAAACACAGAAGACCACCTGGGATGAAGCGCTGGAAAAAGAAAGCTGGGTTGGTCCTTTGGTAGACATATATGAAACAGATGAAGCCTATACGTTAATTGCCGATATGCCCGGAGTTTCAAAGGAGAATGTAAGGATAAAGCTTGAAGACGGCGACCTGATAATTATGGGCAGGATTGATTACAACGAAAGGATCAGCCAGAGATATATTCTCAATGAGACACAGATAGGCAACTTTTACCGCAAGTTCCACATTTCCGACGGTGTGGATGATTCGAAGATAGACGCCCGTCTGGAAAACGGACAGCTTATTATACACATGCCGAAACACGAAAGATTAAAACCCAAAACAATAGAGATAAAGTAATATCTCCTTTCTTGAAACCCGCCAGAAAATGGCGGGTTTTTTATTTCCCCCCATTCGAAACTTAAAATTCACAACTTATCCCCCCCGTACCATTCGTGCTCCTGCCGGAAATTATTATAGGAGCGTCATTTTGTTTTAACGCAAAAACGTGCTTATTTTTGACCAGGCAGTTTTTATAATTGGCGCTTGGAAAGAACAAAAATCAGATAAACGGGCAATGAAGAAACTCTTACTCATTTTCGTTGTTGTTGTATTTGCAGGACTTACATACCTGAATAATTCAGGCTGGGGGGAGCGCTTACTATCCAAAAGCAGCAGCCCGGCTTCTGAAGGAAAAGGTTACAGGAACGGAATCCTGGAAAATACGCCTGTCCCTTCTGTTGCCAATTACAAAATCAAAGCTGAACTTATTCCTTCTTCCCGGACACTGAATGTCAGTGAGGAAATGACCTGGATAAACAAAACCGGCAGTCTCGCCACAGAAATCATGCTGCACCTTTATCCAAACGCTTTCAGGAATTCCAGGACTCAGTTTTTTAAGGGACGTGAATCTGAGTTTTCGGACGATTACCGCTCAGGCATTGTTTTTAAGGATATCCTGCTGGGTGATAAAAAGCTTGAGATGCAATACGTTCATACTGAATCACTGAACCCTTTCGACAGCACGGTAGCCAGGGTGGCGCTCGACAGGCCTGTTAACCCGGGGGATTCTGTGACTCTTAAATTTACCTACAGAATGCCCGTCCCAAAATCACTTCACAGGTTCGGCTACGCCGCGGGAAGGGATTTTTATTTCATCTCTCAGTGGTTCATAAAAGCCGGAGTCTTTACGGGTAAGGAATGGATATGCAGCGAGTACCATCCTTTTACCAATTTCTTTGCGGATTTCGGGAATTATGAGGTACAAATTACCTTGCCGGACAAGTACAGCGTTGCAGCAGCCGGGGTGGAATCCGAAAAGAAAAACATCAGCGGCGGCAGAACGTCATATTCTTTCAGGCAGTCCGGCATACACGACTTTGCCTGGATGGCCTCAGATAATATAATTTATAAAAGCACGAGCTTCTTAAGAGGCGACAAGAGCCGGATTTTAATTAAAGCCTACGTGCAGCCCGAGAACGAAAAATACCTTGAGCGCTACATAAAGGCGGTAGAAAATTCGCTTTCATTTTTTGAAAGATATATTGGGCCGTATCCATACAGGACAATTACACTTGTCGATCTGCCGAAGACGAGCCGTTCACGCGGCATGGAATACCCGGGGCTTATTACGGTAAGAAGCGACCTGTTTTCGCCGCTCGAAACGCTGTCGCCTGAAATGGTCACCATCCATGAATTTACGCACCAGTATTTCTACGGAATGGTGGCAAACAATGAAGTCTACGAAGCCTGGCTGGATGAGGGACTCGCATCGTACCTGACGGGAAAAATACTGAACCATTATTACGGCAAAGCCCTCATTAACTTTAAGCTTTTTGGCTACTACCCGGTATTCGGACTGGATTTCCTTTCCTATAGTGAGCTTCCGCTGGTCTATACGCTTGGCCGCTATCCGGTGCCGGAAGGCATGCAGGCACTTGCAGGCTACTACAGAAACCCTTCTTTATCGGCAATTGCGGATACTTCATACAAACTACCCGACACTGAAAGCTATTCGGTTTCAGGCTACTATAAACCGGAACTCATGCTGATCTCCCTGGAAAGGTACCTGGGGCGCGAGAAAGTGCTGGAGATTCTGAAGGATTTCTTCAACACCTACAGGTTTACTCATCCCGAGGGAAAAGATTTTATAAGTACGGTGGCGAAGCATTCGGGTGAGGATATGGGCTGGTTTTTTAGAAACCTTTACTCGTCTTCATCTACATTCGACTACAGGATAGATTATGTGAAAACTACCGGCAATTCCGGTGAATATGAGGTCATGGCCGAGAGGCTGGGCGACGGCGCCTTCAAAGAGGAGGTGGCTTTGTATACTGAAAAAGATACTCTCTTTCAGAAGTGGAACGGTGAGGAGAGATGGAAGAAAATGATTTTCAGGACCCGCAACAAGGTCATTGGCGCAGAAATAGATCCATTCAGGAAAAACATAATGGATCTTAATTACGCAAATAATTCTTACCTGATTCATGAACAGTACGGCGGAAGCATGAATCTTTCCGTACGCTGGCTTTTCTGGATTCAGAATCTTTTGTTAATAATTAGCAGTATCGCATGATTTTGCACATAAAGGAAATATTTCGCCCGGCAATAAGGCTCATATGGAAAAATTACAGGTTTATCTGGCTTTACTGGGGAGCCAACCTGGCCTTCTCGATTGTACTTTCGCTTCCGGTTTTTTACCTGCTTAATGATAACCTCCAGCATTCAGCCATCAGCGACAGCCTGAGCTACGGCTTCGACTATATATGGTATCTTCAGTTCAGGAACCTCTACGGTACCAATATAGGCGAAATTCCGTACATGATTTACGGCGTTGCAGGAATTTACGTCCTGATACAGACGTTTTTCCTAGGCGGTCTTATTTCAATTTACAACAATACAAAGAAAGACCATTACGTCGATTTCTTCTACGGGGGTGTCAAGTATTGGTACAGATTTACAAAGGTTCTTCTTTTGTCCGTGGTGTTTTATTCACTGGCCTTCGAATTAAACGACATTACGGGGAAGCTGCTGAGCTACATGTTTGCAGACCAGGAGAAGATCATCTTTGAATTCATATTAAGAGCCTCACGCTACCTGTTTTTGATATTCCTGCTTGGAATGGTAACCGCTGTGGGTGATTACCTGAAGGTTGCCCTTGGAACTAAGGACAGCAGCAGAATATTCCCGGAAATATATCCTTTAATGGGATTTCTAAAGGATAATTTCAGCCGCGTCTTTACGGTCTTTTTCCTCGTTGCCATAATGGGCGCTCTGGGTGCCATTGTATATAATTTTTTAAATGACCTGCTCCCAAAGAGCCACTACCTTTACTTACTTCTTACCTTTATTCTTCAACAATTCTTAATTATATTTAGGTTATCAATAAAAATGCTGTTTACAGCTACAGAAGTCATTTTGTACAAGGATATTAATGCGCAGGTCATTCCCGCGCAGGTTGAAGAAGTCATTTAGGAGAAGGAATGTCGATTTTACCAATAACAATTTACGGCGACAGGATATTAAGAGAGAAAACCAAACCGGTTACTGATGTTGACATACAGACCATCAAGGAGATAAAGGCTATGTTCGCAACCATGCGCAATGCCAACGGCATTGGTCTGGCGGCAAACCAGGTGGGTCTGAATAAGTCCATTTTTGTAATTGATGTTTCGCCGGTTGAAGGTTACGAGAAAATTAAACCTATCGTAATGATCAATCCCAAGATCATTCTCACCTCTGATGATAAGATACAGATGGAAGAAGGATGCCTTAGCGTGCCGAATCTAAGAGCCGAAGTAATCCGCCCAAAAGAGATAAAAGTTAAGTACCAGGATACCGACATGAATGAATTGACTCTGGAGGCAGATGAACTCTTTGCACGCGTAATACAGCACGAGTACGATCACCTGCTGGGCGTATTCTTTACGGATAAAATTTCCGAAGAGCAGAAAAAGCAGGTAAAAAAAGAGCTCAACAGAATTAAAAGCCGCAAGATTGATGTTGACTACCCTATAGCAGACAAAGATTAAACCATTCCGGAAATTTTGAAATGAAGATAATATTTATGGGAACCCCCGACTTTGCGATACCTTCCCTGAAGGCGCTAATCGAAAGCCGGCATAGTGTTGTGGCAGCTGTTACTACACCGGATAAAGAAAGGGGCCGCGGGCAGAAAGTAACATTTACGCCCGTAAAGGAGTTCGCACTTAAGAATAACATAGAGGTGCTTCAGCCAGTTTCACTTAAAGATGAAAGTTTTATCAGCCGCCTGAAAGAGCTTCAGGCAGATCTTTTTGTAATCGTGGCTTTCAGGATACTTCCCAAAGAAGTATATTCAATTCCTCCAAGGGGGGCGTTTAACCTGCACGGCTCTTTATTGCCGAAATACCGCGGGGCGGCGCCAATACAGTGGGCAATAATCAAAGGGGAAAAGGAAACCGGGCTTACAACTTTTTTCCTTCAGGACAAGGTCGATACGGGAAATGTGATCTTGAGGGAGAAAGTGGAAATCCTGGAAGGTGATGACTTCGGGAGCCTGCACGACAAGATGAGTCCTATTGGAGCAGAGCTTGTTCTGAGGACCATAGAACTGATAGAAAAGGGAAATGTGCCGGTTGAAAAGCAGGATGATGCAACTGCAACTCCAGCTCCAAAGATTACAAAAGAAACGGCGCAGATAGACTGGAATAAGCCTGCCGTTCAGATACACGACCTCATACGCGGGCTTTCGCCTCATCCAGGCGCTTTTTTCACGCATAACGGCAAAGTTATTAAGATTTACAGATCCACTATAAACTGCCAAAGGAAGCTTTCCCCGGGTGAAATATTCCGGACCAAAACGGAAGCCACAATAGGCTGCGGCACTGACGCATTAGACCTTCTTGAAGTCCAGATTGAAGGGCGCAGGCGCATGGGAATAGAAGAGTTCTTAAGGGGATATAAATTCTAAAGCCACAAGTATTCTAAGGCTGCGCTAAGCAAATCGCAGGCAGTTTGTTATAAGCCGGTGGAGATTAAATGGCAAAACATTTTATTCTTTTTTCGCTTCTGCTTCTTTTTAATTCGTGCAACATGGTTGAAAATGAGGACCGGCTGGAAGGATTTTATGCAAGGGATCCAATAGTTCATTTCAGCAAGTATTATTTAACCAAGTTTCATGGAATTACCTTTCCGGAAATAAGTAGAATTAACACACTCCATTCGAATGATACGCTGGCCTTTTTTGTTGCTGAGTTTAACCGTGCCGATTGTAAACCCTGCCCCGCCCAGGGCAGCGAATTATCTTTTGAAGTTGAAACCCTTAAAGGCGACAGGGAGAAGTTTTATTTGGATGACGATACAGGATGGCTTCAGCACGCCGATAATATCACTCCTTACTTAAAAATATTGAAGTACAGACTCTACAATCCCGAACGCAGCATTCCAGTTGCCCATAATCACACTGTTGAGGTGAGCCGGGGAGGCGACAAAATAATTGCAACTTACAGATCCTACTGGCACGGGCACGTTGCAAAAGATACTCTTTTTGTTGTCAAATCAGACTGAAAATAACCCCAATCCTAGCGCCCGATAATTTGCTTACAATGATTCAATCCGTGTCGCATTGATTACGACGTCTGTCCTTCATCTGGATCCTTTTCTTTAAGAATTTTTCTCGTTATAATAGAAAATATGTCGTTTAAGGCGGTATGACAGCATACCCGCTCTAATGTCGGATCAATAACGCGAAAAAGAGGGCACAAAATGGAATATAAAAATAACATACTGGAGCTCGTGGGTAATACTCCCTTAATAAAGCTCCAGAGGGTAAACAGGGGGCTTAAGCCCCAGATCTTTGCCAAGCTGGAATCTTTTAACCCGGGCGGAAGCGTCAAGGACCGCATTGGAATGTCCATGGTTGAGGACGCGGAAAAAAGGGGCGCTCTTATGCCCGGCGGAACCATCATCGAAGCTACAAGCGGAAATACGGGTATAGGCCTTGCTCTGGCTGCCGCAGTCAAGGGCTATAAGTCGCTTTTTGTATGCACCGACAAGGTAAGCGTCGAAAAAATTAACTACCTCAAGGCCCTGGGTGCTGAGGTGATTGTGGTCTCAAATGCGGTCAAACCCGAGAGTCCCGAGTACTACGTGAACGTTGCCAAAAGAATTGCCGGTGAGACCTCAAATTCGGTATTCATGTACCAGTATTCAAACCCGTCGAACCCTGCCATACACTATAAAACCACGGGTCCCGAGCTCTGGCGCCAGACGGACGGGAAGATTACTCACTTTGTAACCAATATCGGAACGGGAGGCACCATAAGCGGAACGGGCAGGTTCCTCAAAGAAAAGAACCCGAATATTAAAGTTATTGCTGCCGATCCCGTAGGCTCAATCTTCAAGGAATTCAAGGAATACGGCGTAATTACCGAAGGGACTCCGTATCTGGTTGAAGGAATCGGGCAGGACTGCATCCCCGAGAACGTTCATTTCCAGTATATAGATGAGATTGTAACGGTCAGCGATAAACAGTCATTTGCCGCCGCGCGCAAGCTTACGCGCGAGGAAGGGATCTTCTGCGGCGGCAGTACGGGCACTAACCTCCACGTTGCGCTCAAGATTGCACAGGAATTAAGTGAAAGTGACGTGCTGGTTTTTGTAGTAAGTGATACCGGGGAACGCTACCTCTCCAAGTTTCACAATGAGGAATGGCTCAGGGAGAAAAGATTGCTCCTTAATGCAGCCAGAACGCTTGGCGATATATCAAAAGCAAAAAGATCGGGAAACATTAAAAACCTCATCTTTGTTGAAGCACGCGACAAAATTAAGTCGGCAATTAAGCTGATGAATGAGAAGGGGATCTCACAGCTTCCTGTAATGGACGGGGGCCATGCAGTTGGAAGCCTCCGCGAGCCGAAGTTCATGGCTGCCGTACTGGAAAACCCGGCCATGATGGAAGAGGAAGTCTCAAAGCTTATGATTGAGACCTTTCCCGTACTTGACGTGAATGCCGACATTGCAGAGCTTAAAAAGCACCTTACGCGCACAACTGCGGTCCTGGTTGCTGAATACGGCAGGTTAGTTGACCTTGTGACAAGGTACGACCTGATTGAATATTCAGATGCTTATCAGTAAATTTTCAATATTAAACAAAAAGGAATTATTATGGGATTTTCAACTGATGCTATTCATGCCGGGCAGAGGCCCGACCCAACAACGGGCGCTGTAATTACTCCCATCTATCAGACATCAACATACGCGCAGGAAGAACTGGGCAAGCACAAGGGCTATGAGTATGGAAGAACCCAGAACCTGACCCGCGAGGCACTGGAAAAAAATGTTGCAACACTGGAAAAAGGAAAATACGGAATTGCCTTTGCCTCGGGGCTTGCCGCCGAGCACGCACTCATGAGCCTCGTTAAGGCAGGTGACCACGTAATAGGCTCGCATAATGTTTACGGCGGAACTTACCGCCTCTTTGAGCTTGTAATGAAGGATTTCGGAATTGAATACTCCTGGGTCGATACGAGCGACGCAGCGAACATAGAAAAGGCGGTCAGGAAGAATACAAAGCTCGTTTTTCTTGAAACTCCCACAAACCCGATGCTGGTATTGACCGATATTGAAGAGGCTGCAAAAGTCTGCAGGAGGTATAACCTCATAAGCGTTGTGGATAACACATTCATGAGCCCGTACTTTCAGAACCCCCTCACGTTTGGAATTGACGTCGTAATCCACAGCTCCACAAAATACATTAACGGGCACAGCGACGTCATAGGCGGCATTCTTATAACAAATAATGAGGATATACACAAAAGGCTCAGATATGTCCAGAACGCCGCCGGCGGTGTGCCTTCGCCCTTCGACTGCTGGCTGATACTGCGTTCAACAAAAACCCTGGCCGTAAGAATGGAAAGGCATAATCAGAATGCCATTGCCATTGCAGAGCATTTTAACGGATCGGGCCTCGTGGAAAAAGTCATTTATCCGGGTCTCAAGGAGCATCCTCAGCACGAGCTAGCCAGAAAGCAGATGCGTGGTTTCGGAGGAATGATATCCCTGGAAATTGGGGATGAGAAGCGTGCCAGGCATCTGCTAAAGAGCGTTAAAGTATTTACTCTGGGTGAAAGCCTCGGGGGCGTGGAAAGCCTCATCTCGCATCCTTCCTCAATGACACACGCCTCGGTGCCGAAGAAAGAGAAGGAAAAGTTCGGCCTTACCGAAAGCCTGGTCAGGCTCTCGGTTGGAATTGAGGACGTTGAGGACCTTATAGAGGATATTGAAAGAGGGTTGAAAATCTGAAGTTAAAAGCATATTATTAACGTGTTAAAGCTATGCAAAATCGGGAAAAATAAATGGAAAGGGATAAATGGGTCAGAAATAAATAACGTCAAAAACAGTTTTAAGTTGTCTCATACACACTCTCACTTTGTTTTGAGCTTTGCCTGAAGCCGGAACTTAAAACTCTCAACATTCAACTTGAAGGAGGCTTTATGTCTACTGAGTCAAATGTCAAAAACAACAACAAGGTAGTCGACGACACCAAGTATTCCATGGATACACACCTTATCTATGGGAAGAATATCACCACAAAATGGGATTATTCGCACCACGTGGTTTCACCAATTTCTTCTTCAACTACCTTCAGGCTGGATTCGGTTGAAAGAGGAGCGCAGGGCTTTATAAGCTTTGCCAACACCCCGAGCATGCGTGAGGACGAAACGCCAATTTACATTTACGACAGGCTTGGAGAACCGAATAAAGATATACTTGAGGAAAACCTGGCCTATATTGAAAAGGGGGAGATGGCCGTAACTTTTGCTTCCGGCATGGGGGCGATTTCGGGCGTGCTGGGAATGCTGGTAAAAACGGGGGACGAGATTATTGCTCATAAAACACTCTACGGCTGCACGATATCTTTACTTGACAACTGGTACCCCAGATATAACATTAAGGTAACTTATACCGACCTGACTGATTCCGCAAATCTGGGAAGCCTGATCAGCAAGGATACAAAGGTAATTTACTTTGAAAGTCCCGCCAACCCAAACCTCGTTATTATTGACATCGAGGCAATCGCCGGGATCGTAAAAGAGGCAAACAAGGACAGAAGCGAGGCCAACCAGATAAAAATTGTAGTCGACAATACATTCTCTACTCCTTTCTGCCAGAGGCCGCTCGATTTCGGGGCCGATTTTGTAGTGCATTCACTTACCAAGGGTATTGGGGGCTTTGGGACCGATATGGGTGGTGCGGTCGTTGGAAAGAAAATCTACCGCGACATGCTTTTGCTTTACCGCAAGGATTTCGGCGGCGTTCTGAATACCAAAAGCGCATGGGCTATTCTGACCTATGGGCTTCCTTCACTTGCCGTAAGGCAGCGCCAGCAGATAAAGTCGGCACAGAGGGTTGCCGAGTATTTAAGCCATCATCCTAAAGTTGAATTTGTGAACTACCCCGGACTCCCGGAATTTAAGTATTATGAGCTTGCCAAAAAGCAGATGGTGGATTTTAACGGCAACTTTGCTCCTGGCAGCCTGCTTTACTTTGTCCTTAAGGGCTCAACTCCCGAGGAAAGCCGTGAGAACGGAAGAAGATACATGAATTATGTAGCCGACCACGCTTATACGATGACACTTGCCGTAAGCCTTGGGCATACAAGAACCTTAATTGAACACCCGGCATCAATGACGCATTCGGTAGTTCCTGCCGACAAGCTTTATGAAAAGGGAATTGACCCGGGGGGAATAAGGCTTGCTCTGGGGCTGGAGAACACGGACGACCTCCTGCTGGACCTTGAGGAGTGCCTGAAGGTGGTCTAAGTAGTTCAAATTCCCAGGTGGAGAAATGTTCCATTCTGCATGCAGCTCCGGCCTCAGAGTCGGGGCTGTGCAGTTTTGCTTAACTAATTAAGAATTTTTTTCCCCTGACTAGCCCATTTAGATCGATGCAATTCAGAACCGGGGCAATCGGGTCTGGAGCCGTTAAAGCGGCAATTTTACCCCTCATTTTCCATCATAATACCTTTTATGGTGCCTTCCCTTTTTACTTTTTTATTCTTGGATTATTTGATAGTTTTAGAGGGCAGTTTTATAAAGTTCTCAAAGTTTCCACAATTTTTAGCCAAAGGCAGATCATCTTTTATGGTAGTCTTACAAAGTCTCATTTTCAGGAAATATCCTGAAATTGTTTTCGGTTTCAGCACAAAAATCAGTTCCGGAGCCATATCCCCTTACTTTTTTAACATGTCGCTTTCCGTAGGTGACGACCCGAAGAGAGTAAAAGATAGCAGGAGGGAGTTTTTTCAGGCATTGAACCTTTCTGAAAAGAGCGTTGCCCTGCAGAAACAGACGCATAGCGACATCTGCACGTATACGCAAAAAGCAGGCATGTGCGGCGAAAGCGACGCGCTTCTGACAGATAAGAAAAACCTCGGCCTTGCGGTCTCGGTTGCCGACTGCACACCGGTATTTTTATATGACACTAAAAACAAGGTTATTGCAGCCGTTCATTCGGGCTGGAGGGGAACGCAGAAGAAAATCCTCGCAAACGTGCTGGAAAAAATGGCAAACGACTTTAATTCCCGCCCAGAAGACCTTATAGCCTATATCGGTCCTTCAATAAGCCAGGAAAATTACGAAGTAGGAGAGGAATTTACCGGTCTATTTGACGAAAAGTACCTTAAAGCCCAGGGTGAGAAGTATCTTCTGGACGTAAAAGGGGTAAACCTGGATATTCTCCTTGAGGCCGGGGTGCCAGAGTCACACATACAGGTCTCGGATTTGTGCACTTTCCAGATGGATAATCTGCTGCATTCCTACAGGAGAAACGGCCTGAATTCAGGGCGTCTTCTGGGAATAATTGCTATGAAGGGGAACAATGAACACTGAAAAAATTAAAATTATTCTAGGCTACACAATGGTCTGCCTGGTATGGGGCTCTACGTGGATGGCAATCAGGATCGGTCTGGATTCTGTTTCCCCGATCCTATCGGCAGGCTTCAGGTTCCTGCTTGCCTCGGCTGCACTTTACATCTACATGAAATACAAGCGCGTGAAAATTCAGACCGACAGGCGCTCGGTTGTTTTATACATAATTCTTGGCGTATTCTCATTTGTAATCCCCTTCGGGCTTTCCTACTGGGGGCAAAACTATATTCCATCCTGGCTTGCTTCAATTCTTTTTGCCGTGATGCCTTTCTTTGTGGTCATCTTTTCACGCATTGCCATCCCTGAGGAAAAGGTAAACAGCGATAAGATTGCCGCAATGATACTGGGATTTTTGGGGATTTTCGTGATTTTCTCAAAAAACCTTTCCTGGGATACGGGCTTCAGCTTCTGGGGTATGATAGCCGTTTTACTGGGTGCCGTGCTGCAGGCTGGAATTGCTGTTACGGTTAAAAAGTACGGCGAACACCTCCATCCGCTGACTATGAATTTTATACCGATCCTCATCTGCGGCGTTACACTTACACTCATGGGACTGGCTTTTGAGGATATTTCTGCCATAAAGCTGGATTCAAAAGCAGTAGTTTCAATCGTTTATCTGGCCATTTTCGGCACAATTGTAACTTTTACTACCTATTACTGGCTGCTGAAGAAAATAAATATTATTTTGCTCTCGCTTACTTCCTTTGTTACCCCTATTGTAGCCGTGGTGTTAGGGGCGATCTTTATGGGTGAAATACTTACTTCAAGGGATTTAATCGGAAGTTCATTAGTGCTAATAGCCATTTTATTTGCTAATTTTAAGGATCTGAAAAATTATCTTGTGGCGCAGAGAGCAGGAGCAAATGATTAACGTTTTAAGAATCAAAAGAGCTACATTTTACGGCTATCACGGCTTCTTTTCCGAAGAACAGAACCTGGGAGGTAAGTTTGAGGCCGATGTGGACATATATACCGATTTTCAGGATGCATCGGGCCACGATAACCTGAAGGAAACCGTCAATTACGACAGGGTTTATAAGTACATATGCAAGCTGGCCCTTGAAAAAAAGTATAAGCTCATAGAAACCCTTGCCATGAACATAGCCAACGGACTCCTTCTGGACTTTCCAAGGATCGATAAAGTGGCCGTCAGGGTAAGAAAACTCAACGTTCCTGTAGGCGGCTACCTCGATTACGTCGAGGCCGAAGTTGTTAAGGACAGAGAAGAACTTCAGTAAAAAAGGGAACTTAATTTGAACATTATACTTTCAGGGAACGTTTAGAGGATATGACTGAAAATATATTTCTTGGACTTGGATCTAATAAAGGCAACAGAATAGACTATCTGAAGGCAGCCGTAAGTAAAATTCGCGCCGATGCTGATACGAAGCTGGAAAAGATATCCTCGGTTTATGAAACCGAGCCTTACGGACTTAAAGAGCAGAATCAGTTCCTAAACGCCGTAATACAGATCAGCTCGGAGCGCACATTGATGGAGCTGCACCCATGGATAAAAAACCTGGAAAAGGAAATCGGCCGGCAGGAGGGGCCCAAGTGGGGGCCGAGGGAAATTGATATAGACCTGCTTTTCTATAACAACACTGTCTATTCCAGTGAAAAGCTGACCGTGCCGCACAGGGAAGTGCTGCTGAGGGATTTCGTGCTCGTTCCGCTCAAGGAAATTGCCCCGGAGTTTGAACACCCCGTCCTTAAGATTAAAGTCTCTGAGATCAGCACGAGCGAGCTGGAGAAACTGATTATTGGGAAAATATCTGCCGAATTGTAAATAAATTTTAACTTATAAATTAAAACATTTGGGAGCTGGCGTTTGCCTGATATGTCTGAGATAAAGTTTATCGCTATTGAAGGAGTCATTGGAGCCGGTAAGACCTCTCTGGCCCGCAAGTTGTCGGATAAGATAAGGGCTAATCTTGTCCTTGAACAGTTTGAACAGAATCCTTTTCTTGAGAAGTTCTATGGCGACAGGAAGAGGTATTCCTTTCAGACACAGATGTTTTTTCTCATAAACAGATTTAAGCAGCTTCAGCAGCTTAGCCAGGAAAACCTTTTCAGCCAGTTCCTGGTCTCTGATTATATCTTTGATAAAGACAGGATATTTGCTTATTTAAACCTGGAAGGGGACGAGCTGAAGCTCTATGAAACTCTTTTTCCCCTTTTGCACAGGGACTTAAGGAAGCCCGATCTGGTGGTTTTCCTGCAGTCGAGCCTAGACAGGCTGATGTATAACATTAAGAGAAGAAACAGGAGAATTGAACGTAACATCACGCGCAGCTACATCGAAGAACTCAGTGAGGCTTATAACAACTTCTTCTTCAAATATAACAGTACCCCGCTGCTCATTGTGAATACTACCGAGATTGATTTTGTGCATAATGAAAAAGATTTTGACGAACTCTATACACAGATATTCAGAAAAGACAGGGGAATTAGTGAATACTTTAAACCCGAATCAAAAGGTTAGACATGACCAAAATTTTAATATGGATAATAATTTTTTATTTTATTTATAGATTTGTCCGCAACGTAATAAATGCTCTTTTTCTGCAGAACAGCACCCGCAAAGGAAATAGCGATATAAATGGCTCCGATGTGTATACAAACAACGGGCAGCAGGCACAGACGAAAACCCATTATAACATAAATCGTAAAGATATTGTTGATGCCGAGTTCGAGGAGATAAAACCTGAAAAGCCGGAAGAAAAAGATAACAAGGATAAAGACTCAGAATAACGAGCCCGGAAAAAGAAAGTGTTTAAGAAACTATTTTACAGCTTAATAAAAAAGGCATTTGCCCTAAGGGAAATTAAATCTACTGAGATAGGCAGGCCGAAGAATATACTGGTCGTAAGACAGCACAACCAGCTTGGCGACCTGCTTGCCTGTGTGCCGCTCTTCAGGGCATTAAAGGAAACTTTCCCCGGTTCCAGGGTGACGGTAATTGTAAGCCCACAGAACTTTGCGGCCATAACAAAAAACAAGTTTATAGACGAGTACTTTGTTTTTGACAAAAGGAAAATCTACCGGCCGGGCTATTTTACCAGGTTCCGGAAACTTTTAAGAAGGCAGTACGACCTGGCGGTTGTTCCTGTAACGGTTTCCATCTCTTTTACCAGCAACATCATGGCGCGTCTTTCGAATTCAAAGGTAAGAGTTGGCGTAAGAGAGTTAAACGGCATGAGTAACCCGTACGGCTTTCTTTTCGACAGAAGGGTATCCATGGACTGGAACAGGCACCCGGACCAGAACGTCTCGGAGTTCTGCCTCGATATGCTGCGCCCGTTCGGCATTTCGACAAACAACTATTCTTCTGAAATTACATTTGATTCGGCAGATGCCGCAAATGCAAGCGAGTTTATACAGTCCAATGGCCTTAAGGCTAAAGAGCTTTTAATCGGGCTGCACGTCGGAGCCGGAAAGCCTCCCAACAGGTGGCCACTTATGAAGTTTGCCGAACTGATCGAAAGGCTCAACAACAGCTATAGCACCCGGTTCTTTCTTACTGGCAGCTCGGCTGACATGGAGGAAATTGACTATCTTAAGAAGTATGTTACGGTAAAACCCGCATTATTTTTTAACAGGACTATACCCGAGGTTGCAGCAATGATCAGTGAGGCCGACCTGTTTATTACAAACGATACGGGCATAATGCACGTAGCCGGGACTACGCCTACACCCCAGGTTTCCATATTCGGCCCTACAAACCCTTATAACTGGGCGCCCGTAGGAAGCAACAAAATATTTATACGCAAGTCTGACATAATTGACGACATTTCGGTTGACGAAGTCTATACGCTCTGCGAAAAAGCCCTTATGGAAAAAGCCATAACGGGAAAAAAGCAGGTCTCCGAGCTGAAGCGGTGAGAACAAAATTTCTAAAGATTTGAAAGACAAAACAATGCAGACTAACAGTCATCTTGCAGCAATTGACGTTGGCACAAATTCCTTCCACCTGATTGTGGTAAGGACAAATGACAATGGCAGCTTCGAAATTGTCGACCGCGAAAAGGAAGTAATCAGGCTGGGTCTTGGAAGCAGCCCCGACAAAAAGCACATACAGCCGGATGCGCTGGAAAGGGCCATTGCAACTCTAAAGCGCTTTAAGACAATTGCATCTTCCTACGATGCTCAGATTCGTGCCGTTGCAACGAGCGCGGTGCGTGAAAGCCTGAACCGCGATGAATTTATTCAGAAGGTTTACGACGAAACAGGAATTGAAATACAGGTTATAAGCGGAATTGAAGAAGCCCGCCTGATTTACCTGGGTGTGCTTCAGGCGGTTCCAGTATTCAACCAAAAGGTTCTCTGCATTGACATCGGCGGCGGCTCGACTGAAATGATCATAGGCCAGCAGGGCAGAATGCTTTTTGCAAAGAGCCTCAAGCTGGGCGCCGTGCGCTTGAGCCAGATGTTTTTCCCGGACTATGAGATTACAAAACCGGGCATTGACAAATGCATCAGCTGGGTGGCAGGAGAAATATACTCTACCGTAAAGGAGATAAAAAAAATCGGTTTTGAGACTGCCGTTGGCGCTTCGGGCACAATAATGGCTGCGGCTCTGATGATACAGGCCAAAAAAACGAGCGAGATGCCCGAGAACATCATGCTTAACAACTATTCCTTCCGCCAGAACGACCTTCAGAAGGTTACCGATCTGGTACTTAAG
The DNA here is from genome assembly GCA_025612245.1 of Ignavibacteria bacterium. Lineage (GTDB taxonomy): Bacteria > Bacteroidota > Ignavibacteria > Ignavibacteriales > SURF-24 > JAAXKN01. The sequence continues at coordinate 364,127 of JAAXKQ010000003.1, read as the reverse complement.
AAAACCTCACTGAAAGAAAGAAAAAAAATCAGGGGGCTGGATGAGAAAAGGGCCGACATAATTCCTGCCGGACTCATCATACTCAATACAATCGTAAAGGCACTGGAGCTGAAGGAAATGACCGTATCGGGCTACGCTTTGAGGGAAGGGACCATACTGGACTTTATGCACAAGATGAGGCCCCACGAAAGCCACGCAGGAATTGAGGACATCAGGTTCCAGAGCATTCAGAAACTTGCCGAGATGTGCAACTACGACAAGGTTCACTCGCAGCACGTCTGTACGCTGGCCCTGCAGCTTTATGACCAGACGGAGGCCCTGCACGGACTGAATCCTGAGAACAGGGAATATCTTGAAGCTGCTGCCACGCTTCACGACGTCGGCTACCATATATCCCACTCGCAGCACCACAAGCACAGCTATTACATCATAAGAAACGCCGAAATTCTGGGCTTCAGTGAAAACGAAATTGAAATCATTGCCCAGACTGCCAGGTACCACAGGAAAAGCTTTCCAAAGCCTGCGCACGCAGATTTCAGCAAAATGTCTGAAAAACACAAGACCGTCATAAGAAAACTCTCTTCCATACTGAGGGTTGCCGACTCGCTTGACAGGACCCATTCGGCCCTGATTGGGAAGATCGAAGTGGACATTGAGCCCCAAAGATTGCACCTCAAGCTGTTCTATAACGGGGAATACCCGGAAATTGAGCTCTGGAACCTGGAAAGAAGAAAGAGCCTGATTGAGGAAGTTTTCGGGCGCACGCTTACGGTTTCAACCGAAAAAATCGGCCTTCAGGAAGCTGCAAACGGCTAAAGCTTGTCCGCATAAATTGTGGCTTTTAAGTAACTTAGAGCGGCACCTGCCCATTAAAGGAGCAATAAATTTTGCTTTTAATTCAGTACCTCATTATATTTGATAACTAAAATATTAAACCAGAATCAGATTATGCAAAAAGTGTACATAAAAGATCTATCGCAGTATGTAGATCAGACGGTAAGCCTGAAAGGCTGGCTTTACAATAAAAGATCCAGCGGCAAGGTAAAATTTGTAATACTGAGGGATGGTACCGGACTTCTTCAGTGCGTTGTTTTCAAGGGCAATGTTACTCCTGAAGCCTTTGAAGCTGCAGACAAACTTGGGCAGGAATCATCTCTTGAGATAACAGGAAAAATTAAAATTGAATCCCGCGCTCCGGGCGGCTATGAAATGGACGTTACGGATCTTAAGTTAATTGCCGAATCGGTCGATTATCCGATTACTCCAAAGGAACACGGAGTAGAGTTCCTCATGGACAAGCGTCACCTGTGGCTCAGGTCGCAGCGCCAGGTAGCCATTTTGAAGATTCGTCACAGGATAGTCAAAGCAATTCGCGATTTCTTTGACGAGCGCGACTTTACGCTCATGGATGCTCCCATCATTACGCCGAGTGCATGCGAGGGAACCTCCACCTTATTTGCAACCGATTATTTTGATTTAGGAAAAGCTTACCTCACACAGTCGGGGCAGCTATATGCCGAGGCAGGCGCAATGGCCCTTGGCAAAGTTTATTCCTTCGGTCCCACATTCCGCGCCGAGAAGTCGAAGACAAGGCGCCACCTGACGGAATTCTGGATGGTTGAGCCTGAAGTTGCCTTTAACGACCTGAACGACGACATGGATCTCGCCGAAGAGTTTCTGGAGTACATCGTACAGTCCGTCTTAAAAGACAGGGCAGAGGAGCTCAGGATTTTGGAGCGCGACACCACAAAGCTTGAAGCGGTCAAGAGGCCCTTCCCCAGGATTTCTTACGACGAAGCCGTTGAAATCCTGCATAAAAACGGAATTGATTTTGAATATGGCAACGACCTTGGCGGAACAGATGAGACCGTGGTCTCAAACCAGTTCGACCGTCCTGTAATGGTACACAGGTATCCCTCAGAGGTAAAAGCTTTCTACATGAAGCGCGACCCTGAGAACCCGAAGCTTGCACTGGCAGTTGACGTGCTTGCCCCGGAGGGATATGGTGAAATCATTGGCGGAAGCCAGAGGGAAGACAACCTTGATCTTCTTCTGGAGAGAATTGAACAGCATCAACTTCCTCAGGAAGCTTTTGAGTGGTACCTGGACTTAAGAAGATTCGGTTCGGTACCTCATTCTGGTTTCGGGCTGGGCATTGAAAGGACTGTAGCCTGGATATGCGGCCTGGAGCATGTCAGAGAGACAATTCCATTTGCAAGAATGATTTACAGGAACACTCCGTAAATTGAAACCTCGAGCTCTATAACGAGATCTAAATTCTTACTTTTAACCTTGTGAAGGACCTGCATAAAAATGCAGGCTCTTTCACAGGGTTAGGTGAATTTAGTTGTAAGTACCTTTAGCACTTTAATCAGTTTTAGTAAAATCAGTTTTTTTAGGATTAATAAAATATATGCCTTTTGAAATAATACTCTTTGTATTTTTTGCACTCATAGCTGCAGTATCCTCTGTAGTTATGGTTACGAGGCCAAATCCTGTAATGAGCGCGATTTTCCTGGTCATTAACTTCTTTGCTCTTGCCGGATTATACCTGCTCTTGCATGCCCAGTTTATCTCAGTCGTGCAGGTGATAGTTTATGCCGGGGCAATTATGGTTCTATTCCTCTTTGTTCTGATGCTTCTAAACAGCAAAAGTGAGCAGAAGCTTTTAAGCGGCCAGAAGAAAATTAAGGTTTTTGCCATTGTACTTGCTGCTTTTGTATTCATTCAGATTGCATATCTGATATTTTTCTCTTCCCCTTCCCGGAGCCTTTCACCGGATGTTGCTGCAAGTATTAAGGCAGGCACTGTTGAAGAGATAGGACGTCAGCTCTATACGGGCTATATTCTCCCATTCGAAGCCGCTGGTTTTCTGCTTCTGGCTGCTACGATTGGTGCTCTGGTTCTTGCAAAGAAGAAATTCAATTAAAAATCTGTCCGTTTCCCGGTAATATTTACTCAAAGCAAAAATTATGAACCTAATACCAATTGAATATTATCTGATCCTGAGCGCATTCATGTTTGCCGTCGGGGTTACAGGCGTACTAATCAGGAAAAACGCAATTGTCGTTTTTATGTGCATAGAGCTCATGCTGAACTCCGGCAATCTGGCGCTCGTTGCATTCTCATCTTATATGGGGAGTTCTGCCGGGCAAATCTTTGTATTTTTCGTTATGACGGTTGCGGCTGCCGAGGCTGCCGTTGGACTTGCAATTATAATAGCCATATTCAGGAATAAATTAACTGTTAACATAGACGAGATCAACATCTTTAAGTGGTAAAGAATTAATGGTCAACTATATTTATCTTACAATCCTGCTTCCCCTGCTGGGATTTCTTGTTAACGGGGTTCTGGGAAAGAAAATTAAAAATGAAAAAATAATCGGCGCAATCGGAAGCGGCACCGTAGGGCTGTCTTTCCTGATTGTTCTTGTTGCCTTTTTTCAGACGCTTGCTCTTCCTGCGGCGGAAAGAAGGCAGGAAGTTGAGCTTTTTACGTGGCTGAGTACGGGCGGCCTTAACGTCAGGTTTGCATATCTCGTCGACCAGCTCTCACTCGTTATGGCGCTTGTTGTGACGGGTGTAGGCTTTTTAATTCACGTCTATTCAATCGGCTACATGCATGGCGACGGGAGTTTCTGGCGATTCTTTTCGTACCTGAACCTGTTCATCTTTGCAATGATGAACCTCATTCTGGCAAACAATTTTGTCCTCCTTTTCCTGGGCTGGGAAGGAGTGGGGCTTTGCAGTTATCTTTTAATCGGCTTCTGGTACAACAGGAAATTTGAAAAAGGCACTACAAGCCAGGCAGCAAAGAAAGCGTTCGTTGTGAACAGGATAGGCGATTTCGGCTTTCTTCTGGGAATGTTTTTAATATTCATGACTTTCGACAGCCTGAACTTCCAGGAAGTCTTCTCAAAGGCTGAACTTTTCCCCGTGTCCGAAAAAGTCTTCAGTTTTATTGCTCTTTTCCTTTTCATTGGTGCTACGGGAAAATCGGCACAGATACCGCTTTTCGTTTGGCTGCCGGATGCAATGGCGGGTCCGACACCGGTTTCGGCTTTAATACACGCTGCCACAATGGTTACGGCAGGCGTTTATATGGTTGCACGCTGCTCGATTATTTTTGCTTCGGCTCCGGTAATAATGACACTTATTGCCGTAATTGGGCTGATGACGGCTTTCTTTGCCGCTACAGTAGGGCTTGTGCAGAATGACATCAAGAAAGTCCTAGCCTATTCAACCATTAGCCAGCTTGGCTACATGTTCCTTGCCATGGGTGTAGGAGCATTTACTTCGGGCATTTCCCACGTAATGACCCACGCTTTCTTTAAGGCGTTACTGTTCCTGGGGGCGGGCTCTGTGATCCATTCGATGCACGACCAGCAGGACATCAGGCATTATGGAGGGCTGAAGAAATACATGCCAAGAACTTACATAACGTTCCTTATTGCGTCACTGGCAATATCGGGTTTCCCCGGGCTCTCGGGCTTTTTCAGCAAGGATGAGATCCTCTGGTACGCTTATGCTCATGGAAATATCGTCTTCTGGGCTCTTGGCGTCCTTACGGCAATAATGACTGCATTTTACATGTTCCGCCTCGTATTTTTGACCTTCTACGGGAAAGAAAAGTTTTCTCACGACCTGCACCCGCACGAGTCGCCTTCTATTATGACTCTGCCTTTGATGGTGCTTGCGTTTTTATCCGTAGTGGGTGGCTATATAGGTCTTCCCGCAGTTTTTACCGGCGAAGGAGGAAACTTTTTCGAAAACTGGCTTTCGCCCGTCTTTACGAGCGCCGAAAGGAAGCTCGAGTTCTACGGCTCCTACTCCCACACTGAAGAGCTTCTGCTCATGGTGCTATCGGTTGCCGCGGCCCTTTGCTCAATTTATTTTGCTTATTTTATTTATACAAAAAGGCAGGACATAGCAGAGAGGACTTCCAGGAAGCTCAGGAAGCTATATAACCTTTTACTCAATAAGTATTACGTCGATGAGTTCTACGAGGCAGCCGTTGTTCAGCCGCTGCAGAGGGCCTCGGAGACCTTACTCTGGAAGTTTACAGACAGCAGAATCATTGACGGTGTTGTCAACGGCGCTGCTTCCCTGATTGACAGGACGGCTAGCCTCATAAGGCGTCTTCAGACGGGTGTCGCACAGTTTTATGCCCTCATAATGATGGTGGGTATAGCAATAGCTTTATTCTGGATAATTATAAGCCTATAAAATATGGAAAACAGCCACTTACTTACGTATTTATTATTTTTGCCCATGGCAGGAAGTCTGTTCTTATTGTTCCTCAATAAGAACAGGGAATCCTTAATCAGGTGGACTGGGCTTACAGTTTCGCTTGCCGCTTTCATGCTCTCTTTGCTTCTGTTCCTGAACTTTAACGGCTCGGCTTCAGGTTTTCAGTTCATAGAGAACCTTCCCTGGATAAGCAGTCTTAACGTCAGCTACCACGTTGGTATTGACGGCATATCCATACTGATGGTAATGCTTACGACATTTCTCACCCCGATAACGCTTTTTTCCAGCTGGGGGAGTATCAGGAAAAAAGTAAAGGAGTTTACCTTCTTCATGCTTTTGCTTGAAGTTGGAATGCTTGGCGTATTTGTTTCTCTGGACCTGTTCTTATTCTACATCTTCTGGGAAGCAATGCTGATTCCGATGTACTTTATAATAGGTATCTGGGGAGGGGAGAAGAGGATTTACGCTTCGGTAAAGTTTTTCATCTATACGATGTTCGGAAGCCTGCTCATGCTGGTTGCCATAATCTGGCTCGGGGTTTATGCTGCCAGGTTTACCGGGGTATTTACGACAAACCTTCTTGAGCTCTACAAGGTTGGTCCATTTCTGCCCTTTGGAATCCAGGCCTGGATGTTCCTGGCATTTCTTTTAAGCTTTGCCATTAAGGTGCCGCTCTTCCCGTTCCACACCTGGCTTCCGGATGCGCACGTTCAGGCACCCACGGCAGGCAGCGTCATTCTGGCAGGAGTCTTGCTCAAGATGGGTACGTACGGCATACTGAGGTTCTGCCTGCCCTTGTTCCCGCAGTCGGCCTTGGAATTTGCGCCTTATGTTTCAGTACTTGCAGTAGTAGGAATTATCTATGGTGCACTGCTAGCAATGGTGCAGAAGGACATGAAGAAGCTGGTTGCCTATTCCTCGGTTTCACACCTGGGGTTTGTTGTCTTAGGCATTTTTGCACTGACAACAGAAGCTGTGCAGGGAAGCGTGATACAGATGGTTAACCATGGCCTTTCAACAGGCGCATTGTTCCTTTTAGTCGGTATGATCTACGACCGCACTCATACAAGGGAGATTGCAAAGTACGGAGGAATTGCAAAGATAGTTCCACTTTACTCTGTGGCGCTGATGATTGCATCGCTTTCATCGATGGGGCTTCCGGGCTTAAACGGGTTTGTCGGCGAGTTTTTAATACTGCTCGGGTCATTCAAGTCACCCGTACTGAACAGCTGGGGCTTTGCTGTTTTTGCCGCAACGGGCGTAATATTTGCGGCCGTTTACCTCTTGTGGATGTACCAGAGGGTTGTTTTTGGCGAAGTAAAGCACGAAAACCTTACGGGCCTAAAGGACCTGAACAAAAAAGAGGTGCTGGTCCTGATCCCCATATTTGTATTTATCGTCTGGATCGGGATCTACCCGGGTACATTTCTGAAGCTTTCTGAACAATCCACGAACAGGATCATTCAGCAGGTTTCGGTTCCGGGCTTTGAGGTCAGGCCGGTGGCGGCAGGTAAATAGCCGGCAAGAAATAATACGGAAAAATGAGTAAAAAGATTTTATTTCAGGGTAAATATGCAAAACCATTTTCAGGAAATTTATAACGTTTTACCGCTAGTTCTGGTTGCCTGCGGAGTATTTCTTTCAGTTGTAATTGAAATTGGCTCTGTTAAGAGTGAAAAAATACTGCCGTGGTTCTCGGTTCTGGTTTTCTTGGGGACCTCTTTATTTTCAGTATTTAACCTCAACAATTGCGGTACAGCCTACAACAACATGCTTTCCTACGGCGGGAATGTATTTATATTTTATTCCCTTTTTAATCTTGCCGCGGCCCTGACCGTCTTAAGCTCAATGGAGTACATAAAGAAATACGGAAGTTATTTCGGCGAATATTATATACTTCTCCTTTCCTCCGTGCTCGGCATGATGCTCATGGCAGGAGCCAGGGACCTGTTCATGGTTTTTATAGGCCTCGAGCTCATGTCAATCTGCTTTTACGTGCTTGCAGGCATCAACAGGAAGAAACAGAATGCAAATGAAGCCTCGCTCAAGTATTTTCTTTTGGGCTCATTTGCAACGGGTTTTGTCGTCTACGGAATAGCTCTCATATTCGGAACGGCGCATACGACGAGCCTTGAGGTGATAGTTTCAAATTTCGGGTCTTTAAGCCACAACCTGCTGTTTGTTACTGGGATGCTTCTTTTTCTGGTTGGTTTTTCCTTTAAGATTGCAGCTTTCCCGTTCCACATGTGGGTGCCGGACGTTTACCAGGGGAGTGCAACCACGGTTTCAGGGCTCATGTCCACGGGCGGCAAGGCTGCTGCTTTCAGCGTTCTATTAATTGCGCTTGGCGCGGTATTCCCGGGGAACGCAGCAAACGTTTTCAGGCCATACTTTGCCGCAATTGCGGCTTTCTCGATGCTTTATGGCAGCATAGTTGCAATTTCGCAGAATAACCTTAAGAGAATGCTTGCCTACTCCTCAATTGCACATGCGGGCTACATGGCGATAGGTCTTGCAGCAGGGAACAGGGAAAGCGTTGCGGGAATTATGTTTTACCTTGTTGCCTACACGTTCATGAACCTTGGTGCTTTTGGAATAATAGCCATGGTTGAAGGCGCAGACGATACGAATCTGGAACTAAAGGATTACATCGGCCTCAGCCAGAGGCATCCGCTCCTTTCGGCCTTGATGGCACTTTTTATGTTCTCGCTTTCGGGGCTTCCGCCGTTTGCGGGATTTTTTGGAAAGTATTATGTATTTATCTCTGCCATAAAGGCGGATCTTACCTGGTTGGCAATTCTGGGCGTAGTTTCAAGCGTAATCAGCGTTTATTTCTACCTGCGCGTAATTGTATATATGTATTTCAAAGAGCCGGAGCCGGAGGCACTGCCGGTTCACAACAACGCAAATGGCGTGCTTGCAGTGGTTATCTCCGCCATCCTTGTAGTTATGTTTGGCATATTCCCTGGCACTTTAATTAATTTAATTACTTCGTACCTCAGATAATTTTTCGTATCTTAAAGATTGGAATAATGTTATAGATTCCGTTTTGGAAGCTGTTTGTTTTATTTTAACATATTACGGGCAATGGTAATTAAATGATACCTTTATTTTCTGTTTCCCAGGTAAGAGACGCTGATGATTATGCAATAAATCAGCTTCAGATTCCCGGGCTGCTCCTGATGGAAAATGCTTCTTTGAGCATTTACAGCATCATAAGGGAGCATTATCCATCCTTAAATAAAAACGACCTAATTGGAATTGTCTGCGGCAAGGGGAACAATGGTGGTGACGGCTTTGCGCTTGCTAGGCATTTTATAAATTCGGGTTTCAGGGTTGGAGTGATCTATCTTTCAGGCTCCGAGGAGCTTAAAGGCGACGCTCTTAGTAACTTTGAAATACTGTCGAACGTAATCCACTTTTCCGATGAAACTTCCTTCATGAGGCAGTACAAATCGGTGCGCGACCTTAAAAGGATTGAACATTCACAGCTTGTAGTTGATGCCCTGCTTGGTACGGGTGCCTCGGGAAGCCTAAAAGCCCCGTATGCCGAAATTGTAAGAGAACTGAATAAGTTTAACACCATACGCGTAGCGCTGGACATCCCGACGGGGCTTGATGCCGATAAAGGTTCTGGCGAGGAGCCATTTGAAGCCGACCTTACGGTAACGCTCGCCGAGCTTAAAAAGGGGCTCTTTGTAAACAAGGGAGCCGCCGTTTCGGGTGAAGTTAAGAAAGGCTACATCGGGCTTTCGGCAGAATTTTTTGATAATTTTCAAGTCGATACTTATGTAATTGAACCTGAGGACGCATTTTATAATTTACCTCAGAAGGCAAAAGACATTTATAAATACAGCGCGGGCAAGGTGCTGGTAATTGCGGGTTCAAAGAACCTGCCCGGGGCATCGTTCATGACTGCTTCTTCTGTGCTGCATTCCGGTGCCGGAGCCTCAATTTTATGCTTTCCTGAGTCGGCAAGAGGTCTCATTCAGGGCAAGCTTGACGAAGTAATTGTGCTTCCATATAAAGACGAAGAAAAGGGGATACTAGGAAAAGAGAACCTTGAAGAGCTTAAGGAACGCTTCGGATGGATGGACGTTCTGGCAATTGGACCTGGGCTTGGGCGGGATGCCCGGACGGTTGAGGCAGTTCTGGAAATAATACGCATCAACAAAAACAAGAAAATCGTCCTTGATGCCGACGCCCTTTTTGCCCTTGGAGAGGGAAGATATAAGAGCCTCAACTTGAGGAATTGCGTCTTAACGCCGCACCAGGCAGAGTTTGCAAATCTTTTGGGCATAAAGCTCAGCGAGCTCCAGGAGGATGTTCTTTCCTACGGGAGGGAGTTCTCCAGGGAAACCGGGGCGCTGCTTGTTCTAAAAGGCTCGCCGACCGTCATTTTTAACGCCGAAGGGGAGGCGCTCATAAACAGCACGGGGAACCCGGGAATGGCAAAGTTTGGAACCGGGGACGTTTTAACGGGTATAATTGCGGGATTTATGGCGCAATCGAATGAAGCTGAGGGCGCTGTGGTCTCGGCTGTATACCTGCACAGCCTCTCGGCCGACCTTCTTCTTAAAGAGAAAACAGAGTACGGCCTTATGGCTACAGAGATTATGAATAACCTGTCGGAAGCAATTAAATTTGTAAGGAAGTCCAGTGTTTAAGTATTTGGAAAGAAATAAGATGTATTTTATATATATTCCGCTCGCCGTTTATTGGGCAATTCTTTTTATTGCAACTACACTGCCGGGCAATGATGTGCCCAGCTTAGGCGTAAGCGATAAAATAGAGCATTTTGCCGGCTACATGGTCCTTTCGGTTTTAGTCTGTTTTACGTATCTTTTCCAGAAAAAATTCAGGCTTTTATCTTCAAAGCCCTTTTTGATGACGATCCTGACGGTGTCTTTTTACGGAGCTTTAGACGAACTGCACCAGCTACTGGTACCAGGAAGAAGCTGCGACATACGCGACCTGGCAGCAGACGTTACCGGGGCTTTGCTGGGGCTTTTGCTGGTTTTTATGATAAAGCAGTTTTCCAGGAAAGTAGCCGCTGAAAACAATTAAACTATGCAAAAGAGGAAATTAAAGATGTCGGAAATTTATCTTTATATACTGCTGGGGCTTTTAGCCGGCGCCCTCAGCGGACTGGTTGGAATAGGAGGCGGAATACTGATTGTTCCTGCGCTCGTAATGTTATTTGGAATGACGCAGCATCAGGCTCAGGGTACGAGTCTTGCCGTTCTGATACCTCCTGTAGGCATTCTGGCTGCAATGACATACTATAAAGAGGGGCTGATTGATGTCAAGGTGGCAGGACTCATCTGTGCGGGTTTTGTCGTTGGGGCCCTCCTGGGAGCCAAGGTAGCTATTAGCCTTTCGGAGGCCATGATGAAAAAAGTTTTCGGCCTGGTGCTTTTTCTTATATCGCTGAAGATGATTTTCAATAAATAGCATTCATGCCAAATTTATAAAAAATCCCCTGCACTTCTCAAAAAAGGCAGGGGATTTCTTTTTTACTTCATCAGTATCATTTTCCCTGAAACTTTTTCTTTAAGTCCGCCTGAATCGAGTATGAGATTGTAGAAATAAATTCCGCTTGAGACGTTCTGCCCGAAGTTATCCGTCCCGTCCCAGCGCGTCAGGTAGCTGCCTGCCGGAAGAGTGTTATCGAGCAGCTTTTTGACCTCGGTTCCAAGTGCGCTGTAAATTTTCAGTGTCACCTGCCTGTTTGCCATTGCATTTGGAATTACAAAGCTGATAATGGTAGATGAATTGAATGGGTTCGGGAAATTCTTTGCTATTAGCGTTGTCTTGGGCAGAACGTTATCCTGTCTGTCCAGGACAGAGGTTAAAAGTGAAAGGCCCGCCTGTCTTTCGCTTCCTGATTTATCTGCCATGTAGAGGTTTACAAATTCCGGGTGTTCCGGGAATACTTTTTCATTTCCGCTGATCATGTTTGTCCACTCCTCGTCGCTGAGTCGCTGGAAGTTTGTCGTACGGTGCTCAAAGTAGCTCATGAGGGGGCCTGCAAATGTAATCGTGTCGCCCGAGGGTTTTTCTATGGTCGGAGTTACAATTGAGAAAATTCCCAGGTTAACGAGCCCCGTACCGGCATGCAGCACCCAGCCTACAGGATTACCCGCCTCGTCAGTAGGCGCGGTGTGGACGTCGGCTACAACGGATTCCATTTTGCCGGGATTATAATCTTCATTTTTGTAGAAGAGTTTTGGATACCAGCCCAAAGAGAAGTTACCCATGCTGCCGCACGGGTTCCCCGTTGAAAACATGGAACTTATAAAGCCCAGCTCTTCGAGTGAAACTGCGGTATTATTCAGCTCTTTATCTGCCATGGAGGAGAGGATTGTATAGACAGAAATAGCATTAGTGAAATAATCCATTAGTTTGTCTTTCTCGTATGAACTTGAGAAGCTGAAGCCCGAGAAGTAATCCTTTGCCTTTTCAGAGAGTTTCTTTAGCCTCAGGAAGAGTTCCGGGACAGGCTCAACGTATGCATACGGGAAAGAGCAGCCTACACCACCGGAATAAGACTGCTTGGCATACAGCAGGTTATCGTGCCTGAGCTGTGCCCAGGAGGCCAGCTGCGTATTTAGCTTCTGCTGCCACCAGGCGGCAGTCTTCATAAACAAGGGGAGCTTTGACCTGTCGCTCTTCGGGTTTAGCTGTCTTATGGCATCAAGCCAACCGTTGTAGAGTGAAAGATCCCAGAAATCGGGGCCGTAAGAATCTATGAGGTATCTTAAAGCGGCCAGGTTGGTTCCGTAGTGAAAGGCATCCAGTTCCGGCTGCAGCAGCTGGGCTGCGGCGTCGTTACCGAGTGCATAGATGATATCCAGCGTTGAAGGCAGCATCCTTTTTACGGTGCTGTTGTTGAAGGTAATTTTGTCGAAGACAATCTGTGATGTAACGTAGGAATCAACTACGAACCTCTGCCCCAGGAGCAGGAAAGCCGAAGCAGGCATAATGCTGTCGGGTGAATCAAACCCTGTCATTAAAATCTGTGAAAGGATTTTCTGGAAAGCGTATGCCTGACTCTTAAGTGAATCCTGAAAAGTCTTAAGCCTGGAGAGGTCAAGAAATTCATTGGCTTTAGTGATATTGAGCGATTTGGTGAGGTCTTTAAGGTCAGTAAGCGTTACGTTATCCTGCTTGCCCGTAAAAAACTCAATAATGCCGTTAATTTTCTCATACTGCGGCAGGCTACCGGAAGCCTCAACCGCCTCAAGTATAAGCCCGGCATCAATTGTTTGTCTTTGTATGTCTTCAGATGTAGGCAGAGGCTGATCTGCCCTTGGCGCCAGAAGGTAGATTTCCGTCCTGCCCAGCCAGATCATGGACTTAAAGTAGCTGCTCAGGCTGGAGCTGAGTGTATAATGCCCGCGCGGCTTAAACTGGCTGAAATCAACCGTTCTTTCCGTAGATGAAAAAAGCTTTATACCTGCAGGTTGTTCAGAGGCAACCATCTGCAGAATCTCAGAAATCTCGCCGCTGTTTTCAGCAAAGAAAGCCGCAGCCTGGTCGCCAAGAAGAGTCCTTGCAACGGTAAGATAAATATCCACATCCTTTAAGGAAGTGGCCATCTTTGCATCTGAAGCGTATGCAGAGGCAAGTAAAGGCAACTTTTCATGAAGCCGGGAGAGGAAATTCTTCAGCTCGGGTATCAGTACTTCCTGTTCCATATCTATAAGGATGTTATCGTACGAAATATGAAAAGCGTGCAGGATTGCATCGCTTGTAACCATAACAGGGATATCCTTGTTATAAATATCCATGAAAGCAGACTGAAAAGTTGGATAGCTCATCCTTTCGGTTACCATGAATCCATTCTTATTCAGCAGCGATTTTTCTCCCGGGGTAAGGGAAAATTTTTCATCAATTAATTTTGCAGAGGGGCTGTTAAGGGCATTAAGCCTCAGATTACCCATGAAGTTTCCTGCCGGGTGCAGACCAAGGAGTTTTTCAGTTGTAAGATTCTGGTTATTTGACAGGAAAGCTTTGTAATTACTGATGCTGAAGTCTGAAGTCTGCGGATGCAGAGCCGGAAAGAAACCCGAGAAGATGAATAATATTGAAAGAGACCATAAAAAGTGTTTCACGACAAACCTCTTCAATTTTCTAAAATAAGCTAATGAATTGCTTGCAGAATCTCAAGTAAGAAAAGAAGAGTATTTGCCCTGTCACACACACGCACCGGCCTCCGGAATTCCCCCCGGGGCATATATCCTAGATATATCTGTATTAAAGCTTTATTCTGTCAGGCAGGGGGAAAAGAAAGAAGGCTGCCTTCTCAGCCCTAATTATCCTGAACATGCGGCACAACAGCATCCTTAAACATGGCTATTCCCTCCTGGAACAGTTCCTTCATAGTATTTAATTCATTTTCCGTCCATTCCGGAATGCATTCCTGCTCTTTAGATTTTCCCGTAGGCAGTGTACAGCTCCAGAAGAGTTTATCGTAGATCATATCGGCGGCATTCCTGTCCTTGTTATCAAAGCTTCTACCCGTGCTGCTGGAAATGTCTGTCCAGAGGTTCCATATATTGTTGAACTGGCTGAAGTTTATGAGTTCAGGCGTATTTTCAGATATCCATTCTGAGACGAGGTCCAGGTTATGAAGTTCAGGCTCGTCTTCTATGATAGTCAGATTGTTTTTTGAAGCATATTCTACCAACTGGTCCTTAGAGTCAAAGCTTATCACGTTACCCGAAGGGTCCGTAACGACGCCGTCTGTCTCATTTGAAAACCAGATAATGTACTGATCCTTGCCGTTTAGGCGGTACCATAAAATATAATATTCTTTATCCATGAGATCCTTAATATTTAGCTCTATAACCCTCTTTCCCGGGGGCTTAGGTGGGGCAGAAGGTTTAACTTAGCGATGAAAAACATGCCTGAAAATTGAACTACAAATTAACCTAAGAATAGCTTAGTATGCAAGTATATAAAAAATCCTTTCGCCGGCTCCGGGGAATAAAGCAATAAATTATCTGAATTGTAATTCAGGTCCTAAGTAAAAAAAAGAGCTCAATAGCCGGTATAGATAATGCATTTCCCGTGTCCATGAAGGAGTATTCTATCCAAGAGAAACATCCCTTTTTTGTTGCACTTATTAAGCCTCATACTGTCTATTGTTCCACATAGAATTCAGGGGCGGATTAAAATTGCCTAATAATTCCCTGCAGAAAAAATGTCCGGAATTAAAAACTATCTTATTTAGATGGCAGAAGAGCAGTGTGGATAATGAGTTATCTGATTATTCTAAGCACTAACAATTATTGAAAGAATTTGTATATCAAATTGACAACTGATTTTAGAATAATGGGTGTAGAAATAATGAATTCATGAGCCGGTTTAAGCCATATACCATAAAGACACGTAAATATAATGAATTCCATGCGTTGGGTAACTTTCATTTCAAGGCGGCAGGTTAAAAGTAAAACCAGGGAAGAACGCAAAAAGAAAATGCGGCTGGCGTTTGCAGCTCTCATATAAATGATAACTTCCTTCCATGTGGCATAATTATATTAATAGAAATAAGTTACATAATTCTCATCTTCCTAAAACTCATCTCCGGCATTTGTGTTAAGAGGAATGAGTTATTTAATTATAGTTAACAAACTTACCGCGAAACGTTGCGCGTAATTCCTGAAAGCCTTAGATCCCGTGGTCGTAATTTCACAATCTTGAAGTTTTACTTTTTCACCATTTCCTGAACTGTTTAAAATGCCCCATGTAAATTTATGTGTATGCGTTCAGGTTTCAATGATGTATTTACCCAATAGGAAGTAAGATACAAGTCGCTCCTGACAGGAGCTCTGGAATATAGGGGGATACCGGTGTTTGCTACAGACGAAGCGTCCCTCCGGGACTAGGGGGATATGTTGTTCTATTGGTTTAGATTGGGTGGGGATGTCCGGAATCCGGATACCGATTCTTCAAAGGTCATTGAATTTGGGGGATGCCGGGGCGTGTTATTAGCACGATGTCCACCCGGATTTTGGGGAATGTGTTATGTAAGGTGTACTGCTTTTATCTTCTTTTCTGAACTCCCGGCTATAGGTAATACACCGGTCCCAACTTGTGCATGCATCGCAGGGGTTGTCACTCCAGGCTACAAACAGACGCACCTTCGGTTCTATATAATAGGGGTATTCTCAATGCTTTCCTTTCGTAAGAACTTAGAACCTCGAACCCGCCGAAGGCGGAACCTATTAATTTGTACTTTTTAATTTATACTTTTTAATTTTTAGTTGTCCCTGTAACCATTCCGCCTTGCACTGCGTCTAAACTGGTAGAGACAATAAAGGGGTTAATTATGAAATCTGTATATCTGATGTTTTTAAGGGGCCTGGGCTTATTTTTAATGTTTATTCTTACTTTGGACTTTGTGTCTGTATCTAAAGCAGGCGACCTGAGGACTCTACAGGAGAGGACATTTAATACTTCAATGGGGAAAAAACTTGAACTAAACACTTCCTCGGGCGACGTATATATCAGCACATGGGACCGTCCCGAGGTCTACGTCAAGGTAAGCGGCAATAAAAGGGCTTCCGACAAAATGCACTTTAACCTTCAGGGCGACAACAGCGGCGTCAGAATGGAGGGGAAAAGCAACTCCTCCTGGTTCTCTTTGGGATGGAATTCTGTCTACGTCAAATACGAAATCAAGCTTCCTAACAATTATAATGCTTTTATCAGGACTTCAGGCGGGGACATAAAAATCTACGACCTCAACGGTACAATTAAATTTGAGACCTCGGGCGGGGATATTTCCCTCTTCAATACAAAAGGGAACACAAATATCAGCACTTCAGGCGGGGATATTAAGCTCGAAAATACAAAAGGCGACATGAAAATCTCTACCTCGGGAGGTGATATACAGGCACGCAATTTCGAGGGTAACCTGAAGGCTTCCACCTCAGGAGGGGATATGAAGCTTCAAGGCAAGGGCGGCCGGGTTGAGGCCTCGACTACGGGCGGAGACATAACGCTTGACTACTTCGATACCAACTATGGAATTGACCTTGAGACCTCAGGAGGCGACATTACTGTTAAGGTACCCGGCAATTTTTCTGCAGATGCCGATATTTCAACTACGGGCGGGGAAGTTGAATGCCTTTTGCCTATTACTCAAACCGGCAAGCTTACTTCCTCAAAGCTCAAAGGAGCGCTTAACGGCGGCGGAAAAACACTTCACTGCTATACCTCAGGTGGCGACATTAAAATCCTTAAGTGACTGCCATGCTTGATATTCCACCGGGAACTACTTCCTGAAATTCCTGCCAGGTCCGGCTTTCCCCTTATAAAAAGGGACCGGACCTGCCTTAAACATGCATCAAAATTAATTTCACTTTGTGTGAAATTTCTTGTATAAATCCCCTTTTTTAGATAGTTTTATACATTAATTATGAAGACACTATTATTATTTTTTGTTGCGCTTTTTGGCGGTTACGCCTTTGCGCAGGACAGCACTTTTGCTGTTGAGGATTTTAACATAAAAATCCAGGATGCAAAGCTCCTGGTCGGTGATTTGGATAACAAAACCGTTTACGACAGGCAGTTTCAGGACCCATACGCCTATACGCTCGATATTGACGGTGACGGTGCTTCTGAGCTTTTAATTAATGATGATAACGAATCTGAAGGACAGGATAGTTATACCCTATATGTATATAACACGGTTGGCAGCTTTTATCTGATCGATTCTATATATTCAGGCTTAAAGGAGCCTTATTCCTTCTTCTCCGACGAAATTAACAATGTGGTGCTAGTTACGGGAAGTCCCGACTTCGATTCCTTGAATGCAGGAGGGCAGGACGTCTTTTCGCCGCTTGTTTGCTGGAGTTTTGTGGATTCTTCACTGGAAATTGTTAACGACCAGCTCTACAACGTGTTTCTCTCGGAAAATGATGCGAATATAGATTTTATGGATTCTTTCTTCAAGGAAAAGGGGAGAAACTGCGAATCCTCGCAACTTCTGAAAGCCGCAATTGCCTCTGCTTATGCTAATTATATCTATGCGGATGAATATGCACTTGCAGATAAACTTTTGGAAGAGTATTATCTTTGTGAGGACCTGAAAGAATTTAAAGAACAAATTTCAAAGTTGCTTTAAGGAGATCTATGAAACTGGATTGGAAGGAATACCTGCAGAGAATGGTTAACGTTACCATGATGGAAAACTACGGGATGACTTACGATTCCAAAAGTCAGGCTCCATTGTATGAAATAGTTTTCAAGACAGGTAAACTCATTGGTGAGTATGAGGATGGGCTGCTTCTGGAGACTACAAGGGAATCGCAGCAGGTAAAGATTTTTATTCCGCATCATTCAATTAAATGCGTAGAAATCTTTAATGTCTAGGCATAGCCGGTCATTTGGATTTATTTTCTCTGTATTGTCCGCCCTTTTTGTCCTCTTCGCCTCAGATTCTTTTGCCGAAGAGCTCAGGAGCATTTTATCGCTTAAAGCATACACAAACAGGGATGAAACCACACTGCCCGTTTTACTCTATGATGAAAGCGGCAGCGACCTTTTGACGATTGAGTTTGATGTTGATGCCGACCATGCGCCGAGCCTTAGCATCGTCTTTAAGTTCTGCGACAAAAACTGGGTTCCGTATACAAATCTTTTTCTGACCAATACTGGTCAGAACATAGCGCGCAATCTTGACTTTGAAGTTCTGCCCGTAACGGTCCGTGAGGCAAAGTACCACTTTAAGGGAAGCTTTCCCGATGAATACGGTTACGTCGATTTCCCATTCTCGGGCAAATGGCGCTACTTTATCACGGATTCGCAGGATACCTCGAAGGTTTATGCTTCGGGTAAGTTTTTCGCACTTCATCCAATTATGCCGGCTAATTGCACCATAAAACAGGAATTCCTGGAAGACAAGAACTATTTTCCGAGCGATCTGGCCAGGGTTTTTAATCTTACGACCGACTTCAATTTGCCCGAAGAGCTTTTCCCGTTTTACATTGAGAACGTGGAAATAATTGAAAACCACAAGATCGATTACCCATACACGGTTGAAAGGACCGAGGATAACACTCTAAACAGGTATTATTCCTGGGACGGAAACAAAAAATTCAGCTTTACGTCCAAAGAGCTGCGACCGGGAAATGAGTACAGGCAGACGGATCTCAGGAACTATAACATTTTTAATTCCAAGAATGTAAACGCGCAGTTTGACGGAATTGAAACTTCCAGGTTCTTTAAGAACGGGAAGAACGACCTTAACGGTGGCTCAATACTTACCAGGTACAAGGACGAAAATGCCGTCTATATGAACGTCACTTTCAGGTTAAGACCGCCTGAGGATTATGCAAAGAAGATCTTCCTTGTGGGGCCTTTTTCCAACTGGGATGTTCTCCCGGAAAATGAAATGACCGAGAACGACGGCCTCTTCACTGAAACCCTGATGCTTAAAAGAGGGGTTTACGACTACCAGTATGTCCTGGCCTACCTGGACGACGGAAAGATAAGTGGCATCGACTGGGTGACTCTGGAAGGAAACAGCTTTGCTACGGGCAATATTTATCACGTTTTTATTTACTACGCCGATCCTGATAAGGGCGGCTACGATAGAATTATCGGTTATCAAAAAGTAATCAGCAGATTTTAAAGCAGTAAAATGGAAAAATTAAAACTTGGAATTATAGGAACAGGGCACTTAGGCAAACTTCACATTAAGATATCTAAGACCATCCCTGAATGCGAGCTCATAGGCATCTTCGACATGGACGCTGAAAGGGCGCATGAATGCGGCAATGAATTTAATGTAAATGTTTTTGAAAGCCTGGATGAAATCCTTGAAAAATCGGATGCCGTTTCAATTGTGGCAACTACCAGCGCTCACTATGAGCTGGCAAAAAGAGCCCTTGAGGCGGGAAAGCACGTATTCGTGGAAAAACCGATTACAAGGCTGATCTCAGAGGCAGAGGAACTGGTTAATATTGCAGCAAAGAAATCGCTTAACCTGCAGGTGGGGCATATCGAAAGGTTCAATCCGGCACTCCTTTCTCTTGACCACTACAAGCTGGAGCCGAAGTTTATTCAAAGCGACCGCCTGGCGCAGTTCAACCCGCGCGGAACAGACGTCGCCGTTGTCTTAGACCTCATGATTCACGATATTGACATTATACTCAGCCTCGTTAAAAGTGACATCAAACAGGTTCATGCCAGCGGGGTTGCGGTAGTGTCCGATAACATTGATATTGCAAATGCCCGCCTGGAATTTGAAAACGGAGCCGTGGCCAACGTAACTGCCAGCAGAATTTCACAGAAGAGAATGAGAAAAATGAGGATGTTCCAGAGGGACAGCTACATTTCACTGGACTTTAATACGGGGGTCTCGGAAGTCTACAGACTTATTTCCAAGGAGCAGACCGTGGATAACCATTTTATTTCTTTTGGCGAAATCGGCGTTGGCGAGAAGAAAAAGCAGGTTATCTATGAGCAGCCCGAAGTAAGGGAAGTAAACGCGCTTCAATACGAGCTGAAACTCTTTATAGACTCCGTGCTTGAGCACACGAAGCCCGTAGTAAGCGGTCTGGACGGACTAAAGGCTTTGAGGGTTGCTGAAGCCATCATAAAGGAAATTGAGCGTTCGCAGCTCAGGTAAGAATTCCTGAGCATTGTTCTTAACTGTTCTGATTATTTTGAAGGCGGAAATTATTTTTACACGCAGGGAAAGTTCATTTTTGAAGTGTTCGCATGCTTGATTAGTCCCTATAACTCGCTTTGATTTTTATTCTTAAAAAAGGAGAAGTGACAAATGACGCGCAGAATCTTATGTTTATATTTGCTTTTGGCAGGTATGTTTTTAAGCTTTAGCAGTTGTAGTGTGATTCAGACTTTTCAGAATATTGCCAGGCTTAAATTCAAGCTGGACAGTGTAAATGGGTTTCTCTTAAACGGCATTCCCGTTTCAAATAAAACCAGCCTGAAGGACTTTTCGGCGACTGATTTACTGAGAATAACCTCGGCCGTTACGACCAGGAAGCTTCCCGTGTCCTTTGTGCTGAACGTGGATGCTTTGAATCCAAATGACGGTAAGGGAGGCAACCAGAAGACCGACGTTCAGCTGACCAAATTTCCCTGGAAGCTCATTATAGACGACAAGGAAACAATTACCGGAGACATTACCTCTCCAGTCAGCGTTCCGGGCGTGGGGCAGGATGTGAAATTTCCGCTCAAAATTGAAATGGATCTGTTTAAGTTTTTTAATGATAAAGATTACCAGGGACTCATAAACCTGGCCCTTAAGCTAGGCGGTCAGCAGAGTAACCCTGTAAGCATCAAACTCGTTGCCCGGCCGACTGTCTCAAGTCCGATCGGGAATATTACTTATCCCGGCGATCTGACGATTGTCAGTCAGGAGTACAGGTAGAAAATCATAATTTTACAATTAAACTCTAAAAGTTATGGCAAAAAACAAAAAATTCGTGATCGGTGTCGATTTAGGTGGTACCTCGATTAAGGTTGGCGTCGTTTCAAAAGAAGGAAAGCTTATAAAAAAAGGTTTTGTCGATACTTTAGCCCACCAGGGGCCAAAAGTGGTTGTCAGCCAGATCAAGAAGGGCATCAGGCTCGTTCTTGGTGATTACGAAAAGGAAATAGGCGGAATAGGCATTGGCGCACCTGGTGTGGTTTCAATGGAAAATGGTACAGTTGAGAATCCTCCGAACCTGCCCGGCTGGAAGAAAGTTTACTTAAGTAAAGTGATTGAAGATGAATTCTGCCTGAAAACGGTTGTTGAAAACGATGCCAATTCTGCCGCAGTCGGCGAAATGGTATTTGGTGCCGGGAAAAACTTCACGGATTTTATTATGGTTACGCTTGGTACGGGTGTAGGTGGCGGTATAATTGTCAACCGCAAGCTTTATCACGGAATGCAGGGCGCGGCAGGAGAACTTGGACACACAACAATTGACTTTAACGGCAACAAGTGCAACTGCGGCTCATATGGCTGCGTCGAGACATACGTGGGTAACGGCTACCTGGTTGAAAGGGTCCATAAGCAGCTCGAAGGCGGGCAGACGACAAAAATAAATGACCTGCTCGATAACAACCTGAACAACCTTACTCCCAAAATTATTAATGATGCAGCGCTGCTTGGCGACGAGTTCGCAAAGTCGGTAATTGCCGAGACAGGAAAGTATCTGGCCTATGCACTGGCCTCTTCAATTAACCTGCTGGACATACATAATGTCATTATCGGAGGCGGCGTGGCGGGATTCGGCGCTCCTTTGTTCGAGTCCGTCCGCAAGACGGTAAAGGAACGGGTCCTTTCACCACTTGCCCCGAAGGTTAAGGTAGTACCGGCAAAACTGAAAAACGAAGCCGGCATTAAAGGCGCATCCTCACTGGTTTTTTACAGTGAGAAGTAACTGCCTTTGAGAAGGAGCCGTTTCTGAGAAGAAGCAGCTTCCGGGCGGAATTTGATCTTTTGTATTTTGTACCATTTGGATGCCGTTTGTCTTGTCTCTGGCATCCAAATGGTTTATTTTTAACAGCCAAATGTGATGATTTTTTTCTTTTTGATTTATGAATAAAGTAACGATTCTTTTTATCCTTCTGTTCTCTGGCTTTCTCTTTTCTCAGGAGACGGACAGTACTTTATTCAGACCAAAAACCGGACCCACTTTAGACAGCCTCGCTGCTAAAACAGACACTTCAGCCGTTAAGGACACGACGAAAAAAAAGTCGGATATCGACGCCGTAATTTATGCTTCCGGCTCAGACTCACTCATCTTCAAGATACCGGAAAGACAGATGCAGATATTTGGAAACGGTGAGCTGAAGTATAAGAAAACCGAACTTAAAAGCGCCGACATACTGGTGGACTTTGACCTTAGCCGGATCCAGGCCTGGGGAGTAGTTGATACTTCAGATACGGCAAAAACAAAGCTTAAGGGCACCCCGGTCATGTCTGAGGCCGGTGAAATTTATGAGGGCAACAGGCTTACCTACGATTTTAAGACACAGCGCGGCATAATTTCTGTCGCCAGGAGCAAAGCCGAAGGGGGCTACTACGGGGGCTCCAGGGTTAAAAAGATCGACAAGGAAACCTATTTCATTAAAAACGGCACCTATACTACCTGCGATGCCGACAGCGCACACTATTTCTTCTATGCCAAGGAAATGAAAGTTATCATGAAAGAACAGATAATTGCGCGCTGGATCTGGCTTTACATCGGGGGAGTACCTCTGCCCATACCCCTGCCTTTCGGCGTATTTCCGAATGAAAGCGGACGCCGCTCGGGCATTATTGCACCTGCCTACGGGCAGAGCTTTGAATACGGGCAGTATTTTTCGCACCTGGGGTATTTCTGGGCAATAAGCGACTATATGGACGTTAATCTCTTAAGCGACCTGTACTTAAGGGGCGGATACAACCTGAGCAGCCGCTTCCGCTATGCCAAACGTTACTCGCTTTCCGGCAGCATTGACGGTGGATATTCCAGCCTGCACACCGGTGAGTCGGGAGATCCCGATTACGGACAGAAAAATGACTGGCGCATTGGAGTCTACCACAACCAGCAGATTGATCCGACTATGAGGCTGGATGCAAACCTGAACTATATGTCTTCCAAGGGATACCTGAACAGGACGAGCTTTAATTATAACGAACTTTTAAGCCAGAACATACGCTCCTCGGCAACTTTATCCAAAACCTGGGAGGCCTCGGGCAACAGCATGACCATTGGCTACAGCCGCGACCAGATAATTGACAGCCCGGATTCATCGCAGATAGGCAACATAAATGAGATCTTACCTTCTGTAAACTTTACGATGCTACCGACCTATCCTTTCAAGAAAAAGGGGAAAGTTGATCCCTCAGATGAAAAATGGTACGAACAGATAGGAATTAATTATTCCGGTCAGTTCCAGAACGTGAGGACAAAGTTAAGCGGCAACTTAAGCTCACACGGGGGATTTTTGCACAGCCTTTCGACCAACATAGCCCCCAAGATCGGATATTTTAACGTTTCACCGCGCTTTAACTACGTTGAACGCTGGTACAATAAAAGAATTGAAAGAGAGGATTTCCACGTCATCGACCGCGCGCGTTCAACCGTGGAGAACACCGTACTGAAAGACTCCATCGTAACCAGGGAAGTACATGAACTTGACGCCGTGCGTTCCTTCGACCTCGGCCTGGAGGCTTCAACCAAGCTCTATGGCATCATACAGCCGAACATTCTGGGCATTCAGGCAATGAGACACACAATTACGCCGAGAATTTCCTATACCTATACGCCCGACTTTTCAGGCTCCAAATGGGGTTATTATGGAACCTATACCGATGTTGCGGGCAATAGGGTCAAATACAGCAAATATGAGCGCGAGGTCTTCCAGGGACCCGGAGCATACGAGCAGCAGAACTTAAACTTCTCTGTAAACAATATTTTTGAAATTAAAACTGACAAAGATCCTTCGGACACGACTAGTGAGGCTAAAAAGATACAGCTGTTGAACCTGGATGCAGGCCTGAGCTATAATTTTGCCGCACCTGTAAATAAGCTCTCCGACCTGCTGCTTTCCTACAGGACACAGGTGGGGGACTACTTCAGCTTTAACGGATCTTCTTCCTATTCGTTTTACGACTTTGATTACAACAAGGGCACAACTTCAACGAGTTATCTCGCCTCGCGTAAAGGCGGCGGATTTATGAGGCTTACGAACTTCCAGTTTTCCATAAGCACTTCCATTTCTGCTGAAAGGCTGAAGGGCAAGGACCAGAAGAAAGAGGAAAAAACAGTGCCTCCGGTTACGGAAAGCGCATACGGCAACCGTAATAATCCTTACATGGGAATTTACTCGGATGAGCCGCCCGATTATTCCATCCCGTGGGATCTGGCGCTGAACTTTAATTATTCGATGGATAAAAGGGACCCCAGAGAGGTAAGAAAGTATTCCAACATGAGCACCAGCTTTAACTTCAGCCTTACGGAAAGCATAAAGCTCGCCTTTACGGGAAGCTATGACTTTAAGCAGAAGGTCTTTACGGCCCCGCAGGTAAGGATATATAAGGACCTGCACTGCTGGGAGATGAATCTCAGCTGGAACCCCCTTGGGGTTTACAGGGGCTACCGCTTCGAGATCAGGGTAAAGGCGCCTCAGCTTCAGGATATTAAGCTTGAACGTTCAAGAGGCCAGTTCAGCGGAAGATAGAATAGAGGGGGGCGCAATGGGAATGAAGCATTATATAATCGATGGGAATAACCTGATTGGCAAAATTAAGCCTCTCCGAGCGTTACAGAATAAGAACGGGCAGGCCTCAAGGGAAAAGCTGGCCGGCATGGTGGACAGGTATTTTTACGGTAAAAAAGTCAGAGTGACGCTGAATTTCGACGGCTTCAGGGACCTGGCAATTAATACCTCAAAGCTTAAAATATACTATTCTGAAAAGCGCACCGCCGACGAACTCATTAAAAACCAGATCGAAATGGAAAACAACCCAAGGCTCATTACACTCATCTCGTCGGACCATAACCTGGTGGAATTTGCCAAAGTCTGCCGTTGTGAAGTCATCTCAAGCGAGGACTTCGCGCGTGACTTGACGGAAAAGAACGTGGATGAAGAAGAGGAAAGAAAGAAGTCCATCGGGGACGAGGAAATTAAAAGACTGTTCGGTTTATAAACAATAACGGAGCGGGTATGGAGTCCATAAGAAGAGCCTGTTTTTTATGCCTATTGCTCCTGCTTACAAACGTTTCACAAAAAGCACAGGTAAAAACTTTGAAATTAGATGAATTAAAAGACAAAATCAGCAAAGAGTTCTCTGGCGTCAA
Organism: Ignavibacteria bacterium; assembly: GCA_025612245.1. GTDB lineage: Bacteria > Bacteroidota > Ignavibacteria > Ignavibacteriales > SURF-24 > JAAXKN01. The sequence continues at coordinate 339,057 of JAAXKQ010000003.1, read as the reverse complement.
GGGAAACTTTGCCCTGGCATTTAAGGATATGCAGGATCCCGGAAATACAATACTCATTAATGCTGACGAGACTTTCCACGCGGCAAGCACCATGAAAACTCCCGTTATGGTGGAAGTCTTCAGGCAGGCTGCTATGGGCAAATTCAGTCTGGATGACTCAATTCAGGTAAAAAACGAGTTTAAGAGCATTGTAGACGGCTCCAGCTTCAGCATGGCAATTGACCGCGACTCGGGAGAGGGCCTTTATAAATTTATAAACCGAAAAAGGACCATCCGCCAGCTTGTCTTTGAGATGATTACTGTCAGCAGCAACCTTGCTACAAATATACTCATTGAGCTTGTAAAGGCTGAAAATGCACAGAACACGATGCTAAGCCTGGGGGCAAAAAACATAAGGGTACTGCGCGGCGTAGAAGACATTAAAGCTTTCGATAAGGGGTTGAACAATACCACTACGGCAAAAGACCTCATGATAATCTTTGAGCAGATTGCAAAGGGTTCTGTAGTCTCAAAGGAAGCCTGCCGGGAGATGACGGATATACTCTTAAAGCAGAAATTCCGTGATGTAATACCCCAAAAGCTCCCACGAAGCGTAAAAGTAGCCCACAAGACGGGTTCCGTTGACGGCATTAAGCACGATTCGGGATTTGTAATTCTTCCTGACGGAAGACAGTACGTACTGGTAATTCTCTCGAAGAATCTGGAGGATATGGAGCGGGGAACAGAAGTCCTCTCCGGGGTTTCAAAGATTGTTTACGACTACTATGTAAATCAAAAATAAAAAAGACAGGATTCTGTCTTTCTACCTCAAAAATCCCTGACGCCCGGGGGGGCAACTTGCAATTAGCCCAATCCTTGTATTATATTTAATTAAAGCCGGGGCCCGGGAAAATTATACTTCTGGTCTTAACTTGCTGCCTCTTCCTGCTCAGGCTTCCACGCTCTGTTAAAAACTTTAATAAGGGTAGCAAAATGGGCATAAGCATTAAAAGAACAGGTCACACTGCACTAATGGTGGAGGATGTCGAGAGGGCTGCAAATTTTTATAACGTAAACTTCGGCTTTGACATCATTTTTATTTTCGATGAATGGGGGCTCGTAAGGAAAAACAAGGATGACATTGCGTTTATCCGAAAAGGCGCCCCCCATCCACCTCACTTCGGAATGAGAGTATCATCAAAAGACGAGGTCGATAAAGCCCTGCATAAGCTCAGGCAGATCGGCACACTGATACTGGAGGAACCCAAGCTTCACACCGATGACAGCTATTCACTGCTGTTTGCTGACCCCGACGGGAATGCCGTTGAAATTATTTATGACCCGAATATTTCCGGCTAAAGGTTGAAAAGAAAAGGCCTTACGGGCCCAATTTGACAATCAGCAATCATTCGCTTATTTTATCGTGCTTTAAATTACAAATCAGACGATAATTCTTTTTTTAAGAGAATGACGTACAATATAATAAACCGTGATGGAGGATGCATGGATTTTAGAACTGAATCAGATAGTATGGGTGAAATACAGGTGCCCTCAGATAAATATTATGGCGCACAGACAGCCCGTTCGTTACAAAACTTCAAAATTGGCGGAGAACGCTTCCCAAGGCCTCTTATAAGAGCTCTTGGCATACTGAAAAAAGCAGCTGCAATTACAAATAAAGAGCTGGGCATTCTGCCTGCTGAAAAAGCTGACCTAATCGTAAGGGCAGCCGATGAAGTCATAGACGGCAAGCTCGATGCTCATTTCCCGCTCGTAGTCTGGCAGACCGGAAGCGGCACACAGACAAACATGAACACAAACGAGGTTATCTCAAACCGCGCCATTGAACTCTCTGGCGGACAGATGGGAAGTAAAAAGCCCATACACCCCAACGACGATGTAAACAAGGCACAGTCCTCAAACGATACCTTCCCGACGGCAATGCACATTGCGGCAGTCGAGGAGATCCACAGAAGGCTCATTCCGATGGTTACAAAACTAAGGGACGCACTCGACAAAAAGTCGCAGGAGTTCCATGGAATCATCAAAATCGGCCGTACGCACCTCATGGATGCCACGCCACTTACGCTGGAGCAGGAATTCTCGGGTTATGTTCAGCAGCTTACAAACGGGCTGGAAAGGATAAACTGCGCACTGCCGAGGCTCTACGAGCTTGCTTTGGGCGGAACAGCCGTTGGCACTGGCTTAAATACTCACCCTGAATTTGCAGTTAGTGCGGCCAAAAAGATTTCGGAACTTACAGGAAAGCCTTTTGCTTCGGCAAGAAATAAATTTGAAGCTCTTGCAACACACGACGCCATGGTTGAAATGAGCGGCGTATTAAAGACGCTTGCAGCTTCACTGATGAAAATTGCAAATGACGTACGCTGGCTCGGAAGCGGTCCAAGAAGCGGCATCGGCGAAATTTCACTCCCCGAGAATGAACCGGGAAGCTCAATTATGCCGGGCAAGGTCAACCCGACGCAGTGTGAAGCAATGACAATGGTCTGCGCTCAGGTTTTCGGAAACGACGTTACAATTAACGTTGGCGGCTCAATGGGTAACTTCGAGCTGAACGTCTTTAAGCCGGTAATAATCTTCAACCTGCTGCAGTCAATTAAGCTCATTGCCGATGCATGCGAAAGCTTTACGGATAACTGCGTGGTCGGAATCAAGGCCAATACGCAAAACATCAAAAAGCACCTGGAAAATTCACTCATGCTTGTTACTGCTCTCAACCCGCACATAGGCTACGACAACGCTGCCAAGGTGGCCAAGAAAGCCCACAAGGAAAACAAGACCCTCAGGGAAGCAGCCATCGAGCTCGGAATCCTTACGGGTGAGAAGTTCGACCAGGTCGTAAGACCTAAAGACATGATAGGACCCAAGAAATAGCTGAATAAATGATTTAATTGAGCAGGGCAGAAAGGGAGAAAACTCTCCCTTTCTGTCCGGGTTTTCAGACAGATGAAGAGGGCAAAAAAGTGTTAGAAATCATCCTTAATATCTATCTTATTATAAACAACGGGTTTGTCGTTGCCTTCAAGGCAAAGGGCTACGAGATGGAAGGCGGCGACAACACTAAGATCGAGTTTCTAAAAAGGAAAGCGAGGGAGGATTTTGAGCATGCATATCACTTTGACGCTCCCCAGAATAAAAGAGGGGAATTCATGAAGTACAATAAATTTGCCCGCCTTGAACAACAGGGAATGCAGTATCAGCTTTTTGAGGAGATATTCCAAAGCTTCAAGCTCCCGGAACAGCCTCTTATATGCGTAACCCCGGTTGTAAACGGTAAAATTATCAGCGAATATTAAATCTCTCTTTTCCTCCTGACCAGCCACAAGATGGATTGCCAGAGCTAAATTGTCCCGGCTTTAGTTCCCTCGACCTGAATGGAAACGGAATAAATTGACACGGATTGAATTGCTGCAACTGCGGCTAGCTTCAAAATCCTATTCTTGAACTGCACGATCTTCGGCCTGTGGCGATTTACCGTGAATAATCATTTTTGATGCACAATCATTTCCCGTGCACAATCATTATTCGGTGCTTCAGGCGTTGGACATCTCTTTTCACTTCATATTTAACTGATTATTTTTTTACATTAGAAGAATGAATATCGCTTACATGAGCGAATATTGGATAAATATTATTATATTTATAACCCATTTATAAGAATTTGAGAGGCCTTTATGTCCGAAAAAGCAAACGAGCTCGATCAGCTTTGCATCAATACCATAAGATTTCTGGCAGTTGATGCGGTACAAAAAGCAAATTCAGGGCATCCGGGAATGCCCATGGGATGCGCTCCTATTGCTTACAGGTTGTTTACAAAATATATGCGCTATAACCCTGAGAACCCGAAGTGGTTTAACAGGGATAAATTTGTCCTTTCTGCCGGACACGGCAGCATGCTCCTCTACAGCATGCTCTATCTGACAGGATATGATCTTTCCATGGAAGACCTGAAAAACTTCAGGCAGTGGGAAAGCAGAACCCCCGGCCACCCGGAAGCGATCCTTACTCCGGGCGTTGAAACTACTACAGGGCCACTTGGACAGGGAATTACAAACTCTGTTGGAATGGCCGTGGCACAGGAGTTCCTGGCCGCAAAATTCAATAAAGGTGACATAAAGTTACTCGACCATTATATATACGTTATCGCCAGCGACGGCGACATGATGGAAGGCATTTCCCACGAGGCAGCCTCATTTGCAGGCCACCAGAGGCTCGGAAAACTGATCGTCTTCTATGACGACAACAATATCAGCATAGACGGCAGCACGGGCCTTTCTTTTAGCGAAGACGTCGGAAAGCGCTTTGAGGCCTATGGCTGGCACGTGCAGCACCTGGATGACGTCAACGACCTGGAGGCAATGGACAGGGCGATTGAAAATGCACAGAATGAAAAAGACAGACCCTCGTTTATAGTTACAAAGACTCACATCGGTTTTGGAAGCCCAAATAAGCAGGATTCCTCCTCTTCACACGGATCCCCGCTCGGAGCCGAGGAGGTAAAACTTACGAAGAAAAATCTCGGATGGCCCGAAGACAAAACTTTTTATGTCCCAGAAGAGGTATCCAAATTCTTTTCGCAGTTTAAGCAGAAAGGGCAGAAGCTGGAAGAAGAATGGAAAAAGAAATTTGAGGAATATTGCCGACAGTACCCCGAGGAAGGAAAGCTCTTCGAGAAGGTAATGACCGGAAACTTCGGCGATAAGTGGCAGTCGAAGCTGCCCAGGTTTGCAGTTGAAGAAAAGGGTATGGCTACACGCTCTGCCTCAGGCAAGACTCTTAATGCAATTGCCTCATCTCTACCGACACTCATCGGAGGCTCGGCAGACCTGGCTCCTTCAAACAATACGGAATTAAAGGGCTATGCGGCATTTTCACCCGAGCACCGCGACGGGCGAAATTTTCATTTCGGCGTAAGGGAGCACGCAATGGCAAGCATGCTTAACGGCATGGCAATCTATGGAGGAGTCATCCCGTACGGCGGAACATTCCTCGTATTCTCAGACTACCTGCGCCCTGCAATCCGCCTTGGCATCCTTTCAGGACTGAGGCCGATATATGTATTTACGCACGACAGCATTGGTCTTGGTGAAGACGGTCCGACGCATCAGCCAATTGAGCACCTGGCCGCCTTGAGGGCAATTCCTGAAGTAATTGTAATCCGTCCGGCAGATGCAAACGAGACGAGCTATGCCTGGAAGGCCGCAATTGAACACAAGGGAAGTCCCGTGGCGCTCATTCTGACGCGTCAGAATGTCCCGGTAATTGACCAGGATAAATACCCGGGGGCTGAAGGCCTCCTCAAGGGAGCCTACGTCCTGAGAGATACCGGCGGGGCAAAGCCGGATATAATCCTCATGGCCTCGGGCTCGGAGGTACAGCATATTCTAGGCGCCGCTGAAAGGCTGGAATCGGAGGGCATTAAGGCAAGGTGCGTAAGCGTCCCGTCTTTTGAACTCTTCGACAGGCAGCCTGAGGAGTACAAAAAATCCGTGCTGCTGCCGGAAGTTAAAGCCCGCCTTTCGGTTGAAGCCGGGGTTAAAATGGGCTGGGAGAAGTACTTGGGAGAAGAAGGCGAGGCCATAAGCATGGAAAGGTTCGGCGTATCGGCTCCTTCGGGCGTTCTAATGGAAAAATTCGGCTTTACCGCCCAAAACGTGTTCAAAAGGGCAAAGGAAGTATTAGGCAAGGTAAAAAGCAGTAAATAAAGAGTAATAAATCGATCTACAATTAAATTGATCTACAGGGGGCATTCCGCTTTTCAGGAAGTGCCCCTTTACATTAAGGAGTAGTTTTGGAGCACATAAGATACTTTATTGATCTGTTCATTCATCTCGATAAACACCTAAACGGAATCATACTTGAGTACGGCATCTGGACATATCTTCTGCTGTTTATAGTCATTTTTGCAGAAACCGGGTTTGTTGTAACGCCGTTTCTGCCCGGGGATTCGCTGCTTTTTGCGGCCGGAGCCTTTGCAGCACTGGGGTCTTTTAACCTGGCTTTGCTCTTCTTAATACTGGCCGTTGCAGCAATCCTAGGCGATACGGTTAACTACTGGATAGGGAACTATATAGGTCCCAAGATCTTCTCTGAACAGAAGACACGGTTTTTGAAAAAGGAGCACCTGGAAAGGACTCACCAGTTCTACGAAAAGCACGGCGGAAAGACAATCATTATTGCCCGCTTTATTCCGATAATCCGGACCTTTGCGCCTTTTGTTGCCGGAATCGGGAGCATGTCTTACGGCCGCTTTATAAGCTATAACGTCTTCGGAGGCCTTCTCTGGGTAATGCTCTTTTTATTTGCGGGCTACTTTTTCGGAAATTTGCCGTTTGTGAAAAATAACTTTTCTTTTGTTATTTTAGCGATCATTTTGATTTCTGTTATGCCGGGATTTATTGAATATTTCAGGCAAAAAAGGGTGAAGAAAGCTTAAAAAATGAAGCCGTAATTTGAGCGCATGGCCAAAGGAAAATTTCAGTTTTGTTTCCTTCTGCTCCTTTTTCCTTCATCTCTTTTTCCCTGGCTTACATTGGCTGGTTTTCATGCGGGCTTAACGTTTCCTTTCAATAAAAAACGGGAGGCTTAAATGGGTAATGCAAAATCGGAACGTCTGCTTTCACTGGATGCTTTCAGGGGAATTACCATAGCAGGGATGATACTTGTAAACAACCCCGGCACGTGGAATTATGTTTACCCTGCACTGGAACACGCAAAATGGAATGGAATAACGCCGACAGACCTGATTTTCCCTTTCTTTATTTTTATTGTGGGTGTAGCCACGAGTTTCTCGCTTTCCAAAAGAAAGCAGAGAGGGGATGACAAAAAAAAACTTGCACTGCAGATCTTAAGGCGGGCCGCGATTATATTCCTGCTTGGCATTTTTATGGCCGCTTTTCCCGACTTTAATTTTGCCACGGTAAGGATACCCGGAGTGCTGCAGAGGATTGCGGTTGTTTACCTGGTTACTTCACTTTTGTACCTGAAGGTAAGTATAAAAAGCTTAGGCGTTACTTCAGCCGTAATTTTGCTCCTTTACTGGGCTATCATGACGCTCGTTCCCGTGCCTGGCGTAGGCTATGCGAACCTGGAGCCTTCAACAAACCTTGGAGCCTGGTTGGACAGGCTGGTCTTTGGAAAACACATCTGGTATTATACAAAGACCTGGGACCCCGAAGGGCTCTTAAGCACGCTGCCTGCCCTGTCGACTGCCATTTTCGGCATAATGACCGGGGAGTGGTTAAGAAAGCCGGAGCTGGAAAAGACGACAAGGACAGTATGGATGTTCTTCTGGGGAAATGTGGGCCTTGTACTTGGCACCGTCTGGGATATATGGTTCCCGATAAATAAGAACCTCTGGACGAGCTCCTACGTGGTTTTTACGGCCGGAATGGCACTTCAGTTTCTTGGAATGTGCTACTGGCTCATTGACGTAAAGGGATTTACCCGGTGGAGCAAGCCTTTTGTCGTCTACGGCATGAATGCAATTGCGGTATATTTTCTTTCAGGAATAGTTGAGCGTGCATTGTATATTCCTAAAGTAACCGACCAGGCCGGGCAACTGGTCGACCTGAGGGTTTATCTTTATAACGTACTGTTTTCCTCCTGGCTGCCGGGCTTTAATGCTTCGCTTGCCTGGGCACTCATGTACGTTATTTTCTGGCTCGGAATAATGTGGATTCTGTACACAAAAAAAATCTTTATTAAAGTTTAATGTTAGTTTTAACCCGAGAAAAGTGTTATTGGAGAATAAATGGCGGTAATTAGAAAATTTAAGACTATTCCCGAACTTTTTGTAATGCTTACCGAAGAGTATGCAAAAACCACTGATAAGCCTGTGATGAAATATAAAGTAGCCGGACAGTATAAGGGGATCAGCTACGGTGAACTAAAGGATCAGACAGAAGACTTTGCGAACGGACTTCTGTCCTTGGGATTTAAGCGCGAGGATAAAATTGCAATAATCTCGGAAAACCGTCCCGAATGGATCTATTCGGATATGGGCATACTTGCCCTGGGGGGCATTGACGTTCCGATATATCCCTCGCTTACGGCCGATTCCGTGGAGTTTATTCTCAACAATTCAGAAGCCGTCGGAATAATAGTTTCAAATAAATTCCAGCTTAATAAGACTCTTAAGATAAGGGCCAACTGTAAGGCTCTGAAATATATAATTGTATTAAATGAGAAGGACGTTCCTTCCGGCGTGCCGGAAATTTTTTCGTTCCGTGAAATTCAGGAAAGGGGAATAATATACAGGCAGCAGAACCCGTTTACATTCAGGGAAAGCATAAAAGCCTGCAGGCCCGATGACATGTGCACGATGATCTATACCTCGGGTACGACCGGGGTTCCAAAAGGCGTGATGCTTACGCACTGGAACATTGTTTCCAACGTGTTTGCTGCCTCGGAGGCATTTCCATTTAACGACCAGGATGTCTTCCTGTCGTTTCTTCCGTTGTGCCATATATTTGAAAGGATGGCCGGCTATTATACGGCTTTCTCCTCGGGCTGTACGGTCTGCTATGCCGAAGGCATTGAAGCCGTGGCAAATAACATGATTGAAGTCAAGCCGACGATAATTACGACCGTTCCGAGGCTCTTTGAAAGAATTTACGGCAAGATCAGAAAAAACGTGGAAAGCCAGTCTGAGAAAAAACAGAAAATTTTCAACTGGGCTCTTGAGACGGGCAGAGAATATGCACAGGCAAAAAAGGCCGACAAGATGACACTCTCGCTTGCCTTGAAGCACAAGGCAGCCGAAAAGCTGGTGCTGAATACGATAAAGGAAAAGACCGGCGGGCGCCTGAGATTTTTTGTCTCCGGGGGAGCGGCCCTTCCGCGTGAATTAGGGGAATTCTTTGAAGCCGTTGGAATTACAATCCTGGAAGGCTACGGACTGACGGAAGCTTCACCCGTAATTGCAGCCAACCGCGTGGACGACTACAAATTCGGGAGCGTTGGAAAGCCTTTCCCAGGTGTTGAGGTCAAGATTGCCCCGGACGGAGAAATTCTTGCCAGGGGACCGAACATAATGCATGGCTATTATAAGAACAGGAAGGAAACCGAAATGGTCCTAAAAGACGGATGGCTGCATACGGGCGACATAGGTGTCTTTGACGCTGAAGGCTTCCTGGTCATCACGGACAGGAAAAAGCACCTCTTTAAGACCTCGGGCGGCAAGTACATTGCCCCTACACCAATTGAAAACCTTTTCCTTGGAAGCAAATACATAGACCAGTTTGTCCTCATCGGCGACAGGCGCATGTTCTTAAGCGCTCTTATAGTACCCGACTTCGAGGCCATAAGGGAATACGCCGACTCGCATGGAATTGACTACCAGTCGAATGACGACCTCACGAACAGCAGGGAAATATACGACCTGATTGAAAAAGACCTGGAGAAATTCCAGAAGCAGCTTGCAAATTATGAAAGGGTAAGAAAGTTTGTGCTTCTAGACAGGCCTTTCAGCCTGGAGTCCGGCGAGGTTACGCCAACCTTAAAGCTGAAGAGAAAAGTAATTGAGGAGCGTTATGGCAACCTGATAGAAGAGATGTATTCGAGCCTGGAGAAGTAAAGCCGTGTTTCGGAGATGTATCAGGTAAGGTACATTTGACCTTTAATTTTGCAAAAGCCGCGGGTTGTTTTTTCCGTTCAACCGCGGCTTTTTTTGTGATACGTTTTTGAAACTGCCCTTAAGGTCTTCAGGTAAGCTGATTAAAGACGACCGTAAAGAGCGAGCCCTTGTTTTTGCTGCTGCTAACCTTAATTTCGGCCTTGTTGACCTCTGCATACTGCTTTACCAGTGCCAGACCCAGGCCGTTACCGTCAAACTGCCTCGTGTATCCCGTCTTCTCCTGCGAAAACGGCGTAAAAAGCTGGGGCAGGTAATCTTCTGAAATTCCGATACCCGTGTCTTCAATGTCAACACAGATCCTGCCTGTCTTATCTTTATAGACTCTGATGTTAACGGTTCCCTCCAGTGTAAACTTTACTGCGTTTTCTATCAGGTTTCCGAATATCTGGTTAATGGTATAAAGATCGCCCTTTACGAGTGCCCTGGGCAGAGAGTTTGTATAGTTCAGCTGGAGTCCTTTTAATTTTGCAACCGAATGAAAGTAGAAGATAAGGTTTTCGAGTACCTCTTTTTCAAGGTCGATTTCAACGGTGTTAAGCTTGAGGTTGCCGCTTTGCACCTGCGACATATCGAGCAGCAGGTCCACTGTTCTGATCAGCCTTCGGGCGCCGTTATCGATGACCTTAAAGCCCGATTTCAGCTCGTCTGAGAGCTTTCCTTCAAGCTCATCCTTAATGAGGGAGATAAAACTCATTATTGTGTTTACGGGCGTACGGATCTCATGGGATATCTGTGCCAGGAACTCGGTTTTCAGCCGTTCTGATTTTTCAGCCAGTTCCTTTGCACGGCGCAGCTCCTCTTCTGCGGCTTTCCTTTGAGTTATATCCTCCTTGACGCCTATAAAGTGCGTGATTTCACCCAAGTCATTTGTAACGGGTGAAATGGAGGACAGATCCCAGAAAAACTCCCCGTTTTTCTTTTTATTGTGAAATTCGCCGTGCCATTCCCTGCCGGAACTGATCGTCTTCCAGAGGTTATTGTACTCTTCAGGTGGCGTTTCGCCGGATTTTAATATGGAAGGGGTCTTGCCTTTAACCTCATCCGGCTCATACCCTGTAACGGCAGTAAATTTGGGGTTAACGTACTCAATTATCCCTTTATTATCCGTTATCATGATGAGGCTGGAGCTTTGATTGACAGCCCTGAGAAATTTTTTCAGCTCTTCCCTCGACTGGTCAATTAAGAGCCTGAACTTTTCCGCTTCTTTTTGCCCCTCGCCCGTTTGTGTCTTGTCTTTTGGGGAATATATATAGCTCCCGGAGCCGACACTTTCTGCCTCAGCTAACTCATACCCGTAATTTTTCTTCATGAAACTCAGTAAACTCCTGAACCTGTCAAATTGAAGAATTTGCCCTGTCTTAGATCTTATAGAATAAACTTCTTATAAATGAACTCGTGTCTTTAATTAAACTTTTTCTTATAAAGCGACGGAAAAATATGGCGCTGAGTCTTTAGAGTCAATCCCTATTTTTAAGACTTGCCGGAAAATTATGATTCTTCAGGAATTTGCGATAGAAAAGAGGGACCAATAAATCGCATAAATTATGCTGAAATTCCGGTTTTTCAGGAAAATTTACTTATATTTAGTGATACGTATAAAAAATAGTGGGAATGAAATTGGATAAAGAAAAAATTATTATTACTTCTGCTTTGCCCTATGCCAACGGGCCTATACATCTAGGCCACTTAAGCGGCGCTTACCTGCCGGCCGACATTTATGTCAGGTATAAAAGGCTCCTTGGAGCCGATATACTCTACATCTGCGGCTCTGATGAGCATGGAGTGCCAATTACGATTACTGCCGATAAGGAAAACGTAAAACCTCAGGTCGTCATTGACCGTTTTCATAATATAAATAAGGATGCCTTCGAAAAGTTCGGGATGAGTTTTGACATTTATTCAAGGACAAGCCTACCTGTCCACCATGAAACTTCGAAGGAATTCTTTCTTAACTATTACAAGCAGGGGATCTTAAATGAAAAGAAATCCCTGCAGTTTTACGACGAAAAGGCAAAGATGTTTTTGCCCGATCGCTACGTGGAAGGTACGTGCCCAAACTGCGGAAACGAACAGGCAAGAAGCGATGAATGTGAAAACTGCGGCGCACTGTACGACCCGTCGGACCTTAAGAACCCGAAGAGCAAAATTACGGGCGAAACCCCGGTACTGAAAGAAACTTCTCATTATTATTTCCCGCTGGGAAAATACCAGAAACGTCTGGAAGAATACGTAGCCTCAATGAATGAAAAATACGGCTGGAAGGAAAACGTTCTTCAGTACTGCCGCGGATGGTTTAAGGACGGGCTTCAGGACAGGGCTGTTACACGCGATTTGGACTGGGGCGTGCAGGTTCCGCTTGAAGAGGCTTCCGGTAAAGTGCTTTATGTATGGTTTGAAGCCGTACTGGGGTATATTTCAGCCACCAAAGAGCTCTCGCAAAAGCTCGGGAAACCGGAACTCTGGAAAGAGTACTGGCAGAATCCTGAAACCAAGTACGTGGCATTTATCGGAAAGGATAACATTGTATTCCATACTATTTTCTTCCCCGCCATGCTCATGGCCTGGAACGACGCCAGGGAAGATAAGTACATTCTGCCACAAAACGTGCCGGCAAATGAATTCCTGAACTTTGAGGGTAAAAAATTCTCAAAAAGCAGGAACTGGGGAATAGACGTAATTGATTTCCTGAAGCTCTTCCCGGCCGACCCCTTGCGCTATACGCTGGCTGCCAACCTGCCTGAGAACAGGGACACAGACTTCTACTGGAAGGAATTCCAGTCAAGGAATAACAGCGAACTGGCCGATATACTGGGAAACTTCGTCAACAGGACGTTTACCTTTGTACATAAGCACTTTGAAGGCAAAGTGCCGCAGCCGGGAACGCTTCTGCCTATTGACAGCCAGATGCTGGAGCTTATTGAAGGATACCCGAAGAAAGTTTCGGAATACTTCGAACAGTACAAGATTAAAGACGGCGTAAACGAAATAATGAGCCTGGCACGCGCGGGCAACAAGTATTTTAACGATTCCGAGCCGTGGAAATCGGTTAAAAGCGACCGTGAACGCTGCCAGACAACCCTGTACGTCTGCCTGGAGGCAATTTACACGCTTGCCGAACTTTTCTACCCCGTAATTCCTTTCTCGGCAGAGAGGTTATTTAACATGCTAAATGCAAAGCCGGTCCAGTGGGATAAATCCGGTAGTAAAAACCTCCCTGCAGGCCACCAGCTCAACAAGGCTGAGATTTTATTTACAAAGATCGAAGACAAGGTGATCGAGGAGCAGACAAGCAGGTTAGGACAGGCCGAAGAACCCGTGGCGGTTGAGAAATTTGAGGAAATTACCATTGATGACTTCTTTAAGGTCCAGCTCAGGACGGCAGTGATAACGCACGCTGAAAACGTACCGAAAAGTGAAAAGCTTGTAAAATTGAAAGTCGACCTGGGATTTGAAAAAAGGCAGGTTGTTGCTGGCATTGCAAAGAGCTTTAAGCCTGAGGAACTGGTCGGCAAAAGGATCATTATGGTGGCTAACCTTAAGCCCGCAAAGTTAATGGGGCTGGAATCGCAGGGAATGATTCTGGCAGTTGATAACGGAAAGGGCGGGGTCAGCTTACTGGAAGTGGATGAGAATGTAAAGACAGGAACAAGAGCAAAGTAAGCCTTGTAAAAGGGCTTACTTTTGATATAATTAGCTTTCCCAAATTCCCTTGCATTTATTGGAAGCTTTGGGTAAAATAGCAGGTCAATTTTATTAACAGTGGAGGTAAATCAGATGCGGATTCGGATTTTATCCGTTTTACTTATTGCGGTTGCTATGTACCTTTCTTCCTGTTCCCCGGAACACTCCAAGCTGGTAATAGCCGAGTATGGAAATGAAAAGGTTACGTTAGGTGAATTTGAAAACGTTTATTTAAAAAATGGCACAAGTCTGGAAACAGCCCAGAAAGACTCGCTTTCTAAACTTAAGAATTTCCTGGATCTGTACGTAAATTTCAAAATGAAACTTTCGGACGCCGCTCAAAGGGGCTTCGATAAGGATCCGGCCCTGCAGTCTGAACTTTCAGACTACAAGGAAAGGATTGGAAGCTCATACCTTATAGAAAAGGAAATGGTTGCCCCGGCACTCAGAGATTTTTACGAGAAGAGAAAGTATGAACTGAGGGTAAGCCACCTGATGATAAGGCCCGACACCATTTCAGATGCCAAGGCCAAGGAACTGGCTCAGTCGCTGCTCGAGAGGATTAAAAAAGGCGAAAGCTTTGAAAGCCTCGTGAAGAAATATTCTTCTGATTCATTTTCGAAAGACAACGGCGGCGACATTTACTATATAACTGCCGGAACTGTAATACCTGAATTTGAAGATGCGGCATATAAGACTGCGGTAGGTGATGTTTATCCGGAGCTCGTAAAGACGCGCTATGGATACCATATACTGAAAGTAACCGAAAAACGCGAAAGGATCCCATCGGTCAGGGCCAGCCATATCTTAATTACATTTAAGAATGACAGCGGAAAAGTGGATACCGCAGGCGCACTGGCACGCATTCAGGACATACACAACCAGCTCTTAAAAGGAGCCGATTTTGCTGAACTGGCTAAAAAATACTCGGAAGACCCCGGCTCAAAGCAAAATGGCGGCGACCTGGGCTTTTTTGAAAGAAGAGTAATGATTAAGGAATTTGACGAGGCTGCGTTTAACCTGAAAAAAGGCCAGATCTCCGATATCATTAAGACCAACTACGGCTTCCATATACTGAAAGTAACAGACCTTGCTCCGGCAAAGCCTTTCGATGAGGAAAAAGATGAGCTAAAGAAGCTTTACCAGAGAGCCCGCTACGACTTTGATTACGCCGGATTTATCAGGAAACTGAAAGATGACTTCAACTTCAGGATAAACGACAATACGGTAAACTATATTACAAAGAACAACGATACACTGAAGGTCGGCGGACAGTACTGGGAAGCCAAATGGAGAAACGCAATAAAGGACTCAACCCTTTATTCATTTGCCGGAACAACTGTACAGGTCGACAGCTTCTTCAAGTATATTGAACAGAATCCTGACTTTGTAAACAGGAAAATCGACCAGAATCTCTTGAATGCCGCCATAAACAAGGACTCCGAGTCAAAGATTCTTAAAGTTGCCGCAATGCAGCTCGATAAGAAAGATTCCCAGTTTGCCTCACTTATGGATGACTATAAAAACGGCATTTATATCTTTAAGCTTCAGGATGATGAAATCTGGAGCAAGATTCAGATCGACAGTACAAAGCTCATGGCCTACTACGAGCAGAACAAATCGCAGTACGTATGGCCCGACAGGGTAGCCTACAGCGAACTTTTCTCCGCAAAGGATTCCGTAATTAACCACTATTACGACCTCCTCCAGAAGGGAGCCGAGTTCGACAGTCTTGGCGCCAAGAACGAAAAGTTTGGGAGCGGAAAACCGGGGCAGACAGTTTTTGTGGATCCGGCAAATAATCTCGTAGCCAGGGAAGCTGCAAAGCTTGAAACACCGGGCACTTACAGCAAACCGATGAAAATGGGCTCGGGCTGGATAATTGTAAAGCTGCTTGCCAAGGATCCATCACGCATAAAGAGCTTCGAGGAAGCAAAAGCTGAAGTCTCGGCACAGTATCAGGATCTCGAAAGCAAACGCCTGGAAAATGAGTATATTTCGAACCTGAAAAACAAGTACAAACCCGTTGTTGATAACGAAAAACTTGAAAAAGCTTTTAAGTCAAATTAATCTGAAATCTTCATACGTTCTTTTGGCCGCAGTCGCTCTTTGCGCCTGCGGCAAAGAACAGCCCCGAAAGGACTTTATTGCCAGGGTGGATAATTCCTACCTTTCGGCAAAGGATCTTGCAACCGACCTGGATACAGCGGGACTTGAAACCAGCCGCAGGAATGAATACATAAGAAACTGGATTGAGACCGAGCTACTGTATAAAGAGGCTTCAGAAGAGGACATCTTAAAGGATAAAGAGTATCTTAAGACGCTTGAAAAGGCAAAAAGGGAACTTGCCAGGGCTTTTCTCATTAATAAGATACTGGACGATAACAAAATTGAGCTCAAAGACAGTGAACTGGAAGAGTATTTTAACTCGCACAAAGAAGAATTCAGGCTTTTCCAGGATACTTATTGCTATAATTTAATTAAGTTTAAGAACGAGGATAAGGCGGTTTTCTTCAGGACTGCGCTAATTGAAAGCGACTGGATGAAGGCAGCCAATGCGCTCAGGAACGACCCCTCGGTCGTTGAGCAAAAGACAGGCATACTTAAAAGCGACTACCAGATACAGCCCAACAGCCTGCTGTTCTGCCTTCAGGGACTGATGTCTGGTGAAACGAGTATTGTCTTAAATACGGAACCTTCTGTGTTCGCGGTGGTACAACTAAAAAGAAAGTATTCCGTTGGGGATATACCTGAATTTCAGGTTCTTAAGCCTGAGGTCAGGCAAAGGCTTCTTTTAAGGCGTAAAGAAAAACTGCTCAGTGAGCATATTAAAGGTTTATATTCCAAGTATCAAGTTGAAATCAAATAAAGGAAATAGATGAAAAAGTTTGTGCTTTTTGTTATACTTATAATTAGTTCTTCCCTCTACGCACAGGAAGTGTTGGATAAGGTGGTTGCCGTAGTGGATAATGAAATAATTATGAAAAGCGAGCTCGATTTTCAGACCAACCAGTTCGCAGCTCAGCATAACCTGAATCCTTCGGATCCGAACCTGGCAAAGCAGGTGCTAAATTCAATTATAAATGAAAAATTGCTTTATGCGCAGGCACAGCTGGATTCCGTTGTCGTGACTGATGAGGACGTAAACAAGCGTGTCGACTACCAGCTCGACCAGTTTATGCAGCAATTCGGTTCCAGGGAGAAAGTCGAACAGGCCTATGGCATGAGCCTTTCAAAGATAAAGTCGGTCTTAAGAGACAATACAAGAAAGGGCCTGATGTCGCAGCTGCTGATTCAGAAGAAATTCGGGCAGGTTGAGTCCTCAAGGCGCGAGGTTGTGGATTTCTTCAATACGTACAGGGATTCACTGGGGCTGATACCCGAAAAATATACAATAGCACACATTTTCAGGATTCCAAAGGCAAGTGAAAAGGTAAAGGAATCCTCCAGGAAGCTTGCGGAGGCTTTGCTCGATTCACTGAAAGCAGGAGCTGATTTTGCAAGTCTGGCAACAAAGTATTCAGAGGACCCCGGCTCGGCAAAGCAGGGGGGTGACCTGGGATTTTCGAAAAGAGGACGCCTGGTTCCGGAATTTGAAGCTGCAGCATTTGCACTGGAAAACGGCCAGATCTCAGGTGTAGTGGAATCCCCGTTCGGTTTCCATATTATACAGCTCATTGAAAAAAGGGGCGAAACCATACACGCAAGGCATATTCTCATCAAAGTTAAAAGCGATGAGGATGCCGACCTTAAGACCATCGAGTTCTTAAGCGACCTGAGGGATAGCGTGATGAGAGGTAAGGGTAAGTTTGAAGATTTTGCAAAAAAATACAGCGAGGATAAGGAAACAGCAAAACTGGGCGGACTTTTAGGCAGTTTTGACGTAGGACAGCTGGACAAAAGCCTCCTTGAGGTGGTAAACCCGATGAAATCCGGTGAAATCAGCTATCCGAAAAGAATGGAGCTGGGCCCCTCGATCTATGGATACCACATAGTTTATCTTATTAAGAAAACTCCACAGCATAAGCCCGACATCAACCAGGATTATGCAGAGATAAAGCAGATTGCCGACTATACAAAGCAGGAGAAAATGAAGGCCAAGTGGATTGATGAGCTTAAGAGCAGTATCTTCTGGGAAGTAAGACTCTGAGATTTGTTTAGATGAGAATACTCTGGCAACACTAATAAAAGGAATATAGAATTTGAAATCTGAAGTTCAGACTAATGAGGATATTCAGCTGGTCGAACAGCTAAATGAATCTATAGGAAAAATTAAACAAGAAATCGGCAAGGTTATTATAGGCCAGGATGAGATCATAAACAATCTCCTTATATCCCTGCTTTCAAGAGGGCACTGTCTGCTTGTAGGCGTGCCGGGTCTGGCAAAAACGCTGCTGATTAAAACGCTGGCCGAAGTGCTGCATCTTAAGTTCAGCCGTATTCAGTTTACGCCTGACCTGATGCCGAGTGACATTACGGGTACAGAAATTATAGAGGAAGATCCTACTTCAAAAAGAAGGTCTTTCAGGTTTATCGAGGGCCCGGTTTTTTCAAACATCATCCTTGCCGATGAAATTAACAGAACGCCCCCTAAGACACAGGCTGCACTGCTTGAGGCAATGCAGGAGCACAGGGTTACGGCTGCAGGAGTTACATACACGCTTCCCGAACCGTTCTTTGTCCTTGCTACGCAGAACCCGATTGAGCAGGAAGGTACATACCCTCTGCCCGAGGCTCAGCTGGACAGGTTTATGTTTAACCTCTGGCTGGATTACCCGAAGTATGAGGAGGAGCTGGAAATTGTCAGGTCAACAACAAGCCAGTACAAGGCCGAGCTGAGCAAGGTTGTCACTGCCGAAGAGCTGATAAGATTCCAGGAACTGGTGCGCAGGGTGCCGGTGGCTGCTAACGTAATTGAGTATTCGGTAAGACTGGTCAACAAGACGCGTCCAAAGCACAATGAAGCCCAGAAGTTTATTAAAGATTGGGTTAACTGGGGTGCAGGTCCGCGTGCTTCTCAGTACCTGATACTTGCTTCCAAGGCAAAGGCCGTCATGGAAGGCAGGTTTACACCGAACATTGATGACGTGAAATATGCCGTAATTCCGGTTCTGAGGCACAGGCTGATTGCAAACTTCAATGCCGAGGCCGACGGGGTGACCTCTGTTGACATAATAAAACGTCTCATGGAAACGGTGTGAGTAAACTAAAAAAGTAATGTTTTTAGGGAAGTCCCGGCTTTGATATAAAGCCCGGGACTTCTTACTTTATGTGCCGCCGGAGGCTTCATCTACGGGCTTTTTTTATTTCTCTCAGGTCCTGATTATAGTGTAGTTTTTATAAGCATTATAAATTTCTTTTGCAGCGGTTCTTAAGACAGTTGCTGTCGGTACGGCAAGCAGCATCCCTAAAACCCCCATTATCTGGCTTCCTGCTATGATCAGCACAATAATGACAATCGGGTGCATGTCCACGCTCTTGGAAAAAACGTTAGGCTGAATAAGGCCGTTATCAATTGCGTAAACGCCCAGGAACATGATTACGATTTTGGGCAGCATTGAAAAATCGCCGAACTGTGCCACTGAAATTATGATTGCCGGAATTCCACCTATAATGGGTCCAAAGTAAGGAATCAGGTGGCCGACGCCTGCAACAATTCCTATCGGGATGGCATTATTGATGCCTAGCAGTGAAAGCCCAATGCCGCTTAAGAGTCCCACCATAAAAGCGTCAAAGAGCCAGCCCCTTACGAACCGTCCCAGCTGTACGCTGATCTGTCTGATGACGGCATAAGACATTTCGAAATACCTGTTCGGTACGATGTTAATTATTCCCTTAACAATAATCTTGTTATCCCTCAGTATAAAGAAGGTCATAAAAGGCACGATTACCAGTACGGCTGCAAGCGAGAGCAGGCTGGAAAGGAAGAAAGACATGCTGTTAAGAAGATCCATAATTATTGTACTTGCAAAGCTTTCAATTCTGCTGTATACTGTTCCAGGGCGTATGAAAGGAATATACCTACTTACGCTTCTGTCGAAATTCATGAGTGTCTGTTTAAGGTTTGCGTGCCTTACGGAATCTGTCAGCGTCGTCATCTGCTCGGAGAGCACCGGTATGAGGAAATATATACCCAGAAAAATAAGAAGGCCTCCGGCCAAAAGGAGCGTAAATATTGCCCAGCCACGGCTAAAGCCTCTTTTCTCAAGCTCGCAGACGAACGGGTGAAATATGAAAGTCAGAAGTACGGAAATTGCGAGCATGAGGAGGATGTCAATAAAATAGTAGGCCAGGTAAATGGCCGCGCCGATTCCGAGGAGTGCGAGTGCTACTCTTTTGATTTTGTTTAATGTAACGTCTGACATATATAAATTCGTAAAAGCGCTTTTACAGCAAAATACAAAAAAAATCGGCAACTTGTTATCGGCTTTGCATTCTTTATCACAATTTCACAATCTTTTAATAGTTTTGGCGCCACTTAATATAAGATTGGCGGGGAATTTTGTATATTTACAAACTCATTTTCACAATATTTTACGGAAAACAAAATGGCAGAAATTGAACTAATTAATCAGATCAGGCAGAAAGCCATCCAGAAGAAAAAGACCATAGTTCTTCCGGAATCGCACGATGACCGTGTGCTGCAGGCTGCGGAAGTTCTGGTAAAAGAAAAGATTGCAAGTGTAATTACGCTGGGAAACGAAGACAAGATCAGGGAAGATGCAAAGAGGCTGGGCGTAAGCCTTCAGGGAGTAAGAATAATTGATCCTGAAAAATCCGAAAAACTGAGCGAATTTGCCAATATCTTCTACAACATGCGCAAGCAGAGAGGAAAGGAGATTCCAATTGAAAAAGCCCGCGATACGATAAAAAGGGACATTTTCTTCGGCGCAATGATGGTTAAAGAAGGCCTGGCAGACGGTTCTGTTTCAGGTTCAACCGCTACTACAGCCGATGTAATGAGAGCATCGATTATGGTAGTTGGCATGCCGCAGGGAGTTTCAATTGTCTCAAGCTTCTTCCTCATGGCTTTCCCGGATAAGGTGTACAGCTTTGCTGACTGCGCCGTAAATCCTAATCCAAATGCACAGCAGCTGGCAGACATTGCAATTTCAACTGCTGAAAACCACAAAAAGATTACGGGTGAAGAACCCTATGTAGCAATGCTTTCATTTTCGACCAAGGGCAGCGCCGATCACGAGCTGGTTGACAAGGTCCGTGAAGCAACAAAGATTGCACAGGAAAAACGCCCCGACCTTAACATAGATGGTGAGCTTCAATTTGACGCTGCAATTGTCAGCGGCATAGGGCAGAAGAAAGCTCCGGGCAGCAAGGTTGCAGGAAGGGCAAATGTCCTTGTCTTCCCCGATCTTCAGGCTGGGAACATCGGCTACAAGATTGCGCAGCGCTTAGGCGGTGCAGAGGCAATGGGGCCAATCAGTCAGGGTCTGCAGAAGCCTTTCTTTGATTTAAGCCGCGGATGCAGTGTTAATGACATCGTAAATACAGCTTCAATTGCATGCCTCATGGCTTGAGACAGGGAAAATAACATAAAAAGTTAATTAAAAGTCCTGGATAGCACAAAGCTTGAAAGGACTTTTTTATTTCCTCACTGTGCCCTGCAAAATTTTATCATTTCATTTTAGATTGAAAATTCTTTGTATATCCATATGTGCCGTAAATCTCAAAAATAAGGGGACATATGGATCAAGAAGGCAGACAGAGAGTTGTAATTGAAAACGTAAAACCAAATATTAACTGCGGTGCCTACCCGGTCAAAAGAGTAACAGGGGAAAAAGTTGTTGTAACTGCGGACGTCTTTGCCGACGGCCACGATACCATTGCAGCAGAAATCCTTTACCGCAATTCAAAAGATAATACCTGGAAAACTTCACCCATGAAGTTCGTGGATAATGACCTTTGGGACGGATCTTTTAGGGTTGAAGAGGAAGGCTCCTGCCTTTTTACCATAAGAGGATGGGTGGACCACTTTACTACATGGCAGAAGGATCTGGTCAAGCGCATTGATGCCGGGCAGGATGTAAGCGTGGAACTGATGATCGGCGCGGATATGATCGATAAGAATGCAAAGAATGCCAATGGTGACGACCAGAAAAAGCTGCTGAATTTCTCTGATAAAATCCGAAGTGGAAATGCCGGGGTGGCCTTTGATGACGAGCTTTCTTTATTAATGGGGCTGTATGCCGATAAGTCGGCTGCGACTGTTTTTCAACAGGAGTATGAAGTCTGGGTGGAAAGACACCGCGCACTGTTCAGTTCATGGTATGAACTCTTCCCCCGCTCGGCAAGCCCTAACCCGGGCAGGCACGGTACATTTAAGGACGTTGAAAGGCTGCTTCCCGATATATCCGAAATGGGCTTTGATGTGATATACCTGCCTCCCATTCACCCGATTGGTATTACAAACAGAAAAGGAAAGAACAATTCAACCGAGGCGGGACCTGAAGACCCCGGAAGCCCCTGGGCCATCGGCTCAAAGGAAGGGGGGCATAAATCCATCCATCCTGAACTTGGGTCAATGGATGACTTCAAGGAGCTGATTAGAAAAGCCGGGGACTTTGGAATTGAAATTGCACTCGATATTGCGTGCCAGTGTTCTCCCGATCACCCGTATGTAAAAGAACACCCCGAGTGGTTCAAATGGCGCCCCGATGGAACTGTTCAGTATGCGGAGAATCCCCCAAAAAAATACCAGGACGTCCTTCCGATAAATTTTGAGACGGAAAACTGGAAAAAACTATGGGATGAATTAAGAAGCGTAATCCTTTTCTGGATAGATAATGGAGTAAAAATATTCCGCGTAGATAACCCCCACACAAAACCCTTTGGATTCTGGGAATGGCTAATTAAGGACATAAAAAAAGAATATCCCGAAGTAATTTTTCTGGCCGAAGCCTTCACGCGGCCTAAAGTAATGTACCGGCTGGCAAAAGCGGGTTTTACACAATCCTACACTTATTTTACATGGCGGAATACAAAAGATGAATTTAAGGAATATTTAACCGAACTGACAAAGCGTGATGCACGTGAGTTCTACCGCCCGAATTTCTGGACCAATACGCCAGACATACTCCCGGAAAATCTTCAGTACGGCGGACGGGCAGCCTTTATATCGCGCTTTGTCCTGGCCGCAACTCTTTCCTCAAATTACGGCATATACGGACCTTCATACGAAATCTGCAACAATACCGGAATTGAAGATAAGGAAGAATACCTGAACTCGGAGAAATATGAAATTAAACACTGGGACAGAAATAAGTCCGGGAATATTAAAGACATCATAAAAAAAGTAAATATTATCAGAAAAGAGAATTCAGCACTTCAGACGACGTTTAACATTGAATTCTACGATTCCGATAACCGCTACCTGCTTTGCTATGGGAAGGTTTCGGAAGATAAATCGAACATCATAGTAGTCGTCGTAAACCTTAACTTTTTCCACAAGCAGTCCGGCTCAGTTAAAATTCCGATTAAAAAGCTTGGTATTCCTGAAAAGCAGTCGTATCTGGTTCATGAATTGCTTTCAGATAAAAGGCTGATGTGGCAGGGGAGTGAAAATTTTGTGGAACTCGACCCGGAAACTTCTCCTGCAAGTATTTTTAAGATTTATAAAAGATTAAAGCGTGAAGACGATTTTGATTATTTCATGTAAATACTTGTGAGGAGAATATGAGTGCCGATAATCCAAAAATTTCAGATAATCCCATGTGGTATAAAGATGCTGTCATTTATGAGCTTCATGTCAGGTCATTTTATGACAGCAATAACGACGGCATCGGTGACATAAACGGGCTTATAGAGAAACTAAATTACCTGGAAAACCTTGGCATTACAGCACTCTGGCTCCTGCCTTTTTATCCTTCGCCTCTGCGCGACGATGGCTACGATATATCGGATTTCCGTAATGTCCATCCTGATTATGGAACACTCCGCGATTTTAAGCGACTACTGAAGGAAGCACATCAAAGAGGGATGCGCATAATTACTGAGCTGGTAATAAACCATACGTCTGACGAGCATAAGTGGTTCCGGAAGGCAAGAGAATCGGGTCCCGAAAGCCCGTGGAGAAAATATTACGTCTGGAGCGATAATCCGGATAAGTATACCGAGGCAAGGGTTATTTATAAGGATATTGAAACATCAAACTGGGCGTGGAGTTCTGCCGCGGGGGCTTACTACTGGCACCGCTTTTATTCATTCCAGCCCGACCTTAACTATGATAATCCTAAAGTCCGTGAAGAAATGCTGGACATAGTGGATTACTGGTTTGAAATGGGTGTCGACGGAATCCTCCTAGACGGCATTTCATACCTTTACGAGCGGGAAGGGACTTCCTGTGAAAACCTTCAGGAGTCGCATCAGTTCCTGAAAGAATTAAGAAAGCACGTGGATGGGAAGTTCAGCAGTAAAATGCTTCTGGCGGGAGTAAACCAGTGGCCCGATGATGCTGCTGAATATTTCGGCAACGGAGATGAGTGCCACATGGCCTTTCATTTACCAGTTATGCCGCGGATTTTTATGGCGCAAAGGATGGAGGACAATTTTCCCCTTATCAACATTTTGCAGCAGACGCCCGAAATTCCAGATATCTGCCAGTGGGTAATGTTTCTCAGGAACCACGATGAATTGACTCTGGAAATGGTAACGGATGAAGAGCGGGATTACATGTACAGGACTTATGCACAGGATCCAAGAGCAAGGCTTAACCTCGGAATAAGGCGGCGCCTGGCACCGCTTCTTAACAATAACAGAAGAAAAATTGAAGTCTCCAACATTCTGCTTTTTTCGCTTCAGGGGACCCCGGTCATCTATTACGGTGATGAAATCGGAATGGGCGATAATTACTATCTCGGCGGCAGAAGAGGCATGCGTACTCCCATGCAGTGGAGCGGGGAGAAGAATGCCGGATTTTCAAATGCCGATTCCCAAAGGCTTTTCACTCCTGTCATAATGGATTCGGAATACATGTACCAGTCTGTTAACGTCCAAATGCAGGAACAGAATTCATCTTCACTGCTCTGGTGGATGAAAAGAGTAATTGCAGTAAAAAAGCAATTCAAGGCATTGCAGCACGGAAAACTAAAGTTTATAGAGTCCGGTAATCCCAAAGTTATAGCTTTTACCCGGCAATATGAAGAAGAAGTAGTCCTTGCAGTAATAAATTTATCCCGTTTTGCACAGGTAATAAAACTGAAACTCTCTGATTTTGCAAAATACGTTCCCCGGGAAATCTTCAGCCAGAATATCTTCCCCGTTATTGAAGAAACTCCTTATGTGATAACATTGGGAAGCTACGATCATTATTGGTTCCAGCTTGAAAAGCAAAAAGAATATGCCGAGGAAGCCAGTGATACGGCTCTTGCTGAAATAAGAGTCAAAAGACAGTTGAAAGAAATATTTGAAGGAGAGGCAAAGCTATATTTTGAAAAGAAGATCCTTCCGGCTTATGTTAAAACTTGCAGGTGGTATGGCGGAAAAGCCAGGCAGTTACAAAATATTACGGTGAAAGAAAATATAGCAATACCGGTTAACGGGACTTCTGCATACCTTTTAATTCTGCAGGTTAACTATGCCGCAGGCGCACCTGAGAACTATGTTTTAACTGTTGCCTATATAAGAGAGAAAGAAGCGGATAAACTGATTAAAGACTGTCCGCAAAGCATTATCTCGCGTGCAAGGATGGGGGAGGAAGGTGGCTTTATTTACGATGCAATTTACAGCGAAGAGATCAGGAACCAGTTCCTTCAAATGATACAGAAAAGGAAGAAGGTCAGAGGGGGGGATGGGGTGCTCTCGGCAGAAAGAAGCAAGAATTTCAATAAGCTTTCAGGCGGAACAGAACTTCCCTCGCACTCGCGTGTCTTAAAGGCCGAGCAAAGCAATTCATCGGTTTTATACGGGGAGACCTTCTTTTTGAAATTCTACAGGCACGTAGAAGAGGGGATTAACCCGGACGCGGAAATGATCCGTTTTTTAAGCGAGGTTAAAAATTTCGAAAATGTACCTCCTTATGCCGGGAGCCTTGAGTATCAAAAGCCCGGTTCGGAACCGCACGTTCTGGCATTGCTGCAGAAATTTACTCATAACCAGGGGGATGCCTGGACAGTTACGCTCGAAGCCGTAGGCCGTTATTTTGAGAGGGTGATCGGGCAAAAACCCGAACCCAGAAGCTTCGACTTAAAGCTTGAGAACATCTTTGGGGTCAGTTTCCAGGATTTACCGGAAACGTTAAAAAGCTTGATAGGTGAAAGCTTCTTTGAAAAAGCAAGGCTGCTTGGAAAACGAACCGGACAGATGCACGCAGCTTTATCGGATACCCGGGATCCAGTCTTTGCCCCGGAACCATTTTCCCTGCATTATCAGAAGGCACTCTATCAGACACTTCAGACAAACACGCGCAGAGGAATGGATTTCCTGCGCAGTAGCCTTAGCTCTCTTCCGCCTGAGATGAAACAGGAAGCAGAAAAGATATTATTGCTGGAAGATAAAATTCTGGAATTTTGTAAGGGGATTTTGAAGAAAAAAATATCAGCAAAAAAAATCCGTATTCACGGCGATTACCACCTTGGGCAGGTATTAAACACGGGCGACGACTTTATGATAATTGATTTTGAAGGCGAACCCGTCCGGTCTCCGGGTGAAAGGAGGTTGAAATATACCGCAATGCGCGACGTTGCCGGCATGGTTCGTTCTCTTCACTATGCGGTCTACAGCGTATTCTTTCAGCGTTCAAAAATACGCCCTGAAGAAGTTTCACTCATGCAGCCATGGATTGAGCCCTGGTATTACTACATTACAGGTGCTTTTCTCAGTTCATACCTGGAAACGATAAAGGGATATGATATAGTGCCTGAGAAAAAAGACGAATTAAGCATACTCCTGAATCTATTCCTGATCGATAAATCGGTTTATGAGATCGGATACGAACTGAATAACCGGCCTGACTGGGTAATTATTCCCATGCAGGGAATTCAACTGATCATGAAAGATTTTTCGGATTAAGATTAGGGCTGAGGAAGACAAAGGCGCCCGCCTGAGGCGCCTTTTTTAGTAGACATGTCACACAAACTAACTAGTGTACTTCAATCTCCACATCCTGCTTTGGTTTTGGGGGTCTTTCATAAAGTACCGTCAGGTCCTTGTAGAAAGGAGCCACTTCATATGGCGCCTGGTCCCACGTAAAGCGCCACGTCCAGTTTCCACCCAGGCGTCCGGGATAGTTCATCCTGGCCTCGCTTCCCAGGTTCAGCATATCCTGCATTGGAATTACAACCATGTCGGCTACAGAGGCATAAGCAGCTTTAATGAGGGCATGAGTAATATAATCCACGCTGCCATAGTAGTTTATGTACTTTTGCGTGAATTCATATATATCGCTGCTCCTGTCTTTAGAGGCTTTCTCGAAAAATCCCCTGGTAGTGTCGTTATCGTGTGAGCCTGTATGCACGACGCAGTTTTTTACGATGTTATGCGGAAGGAATCTTGTTTCCTGGCCCGTACCGAAGGCAAACTGGAGCACTTTAATGCCGGGGAAGTTGAATTGATCCCTCAACTTTTCGACCGACTTTGTAATTACGCCCAGGTCCTCGGCAATTATCGGCAGCTCGCCCAGGTACTTTATAATGGTCTTAAAGAATTTTGCTCCCGGACCTTTAATCCATTTTCCGGTTATAGCTGTAGGTGCATCGCCCGGAATTTCCCAGTATGCGTCAAAACCCCTGAAGTGGTCTATTCTGATGACATCCACCATTTCCAGGAGGGTTGAGAACCTTTTACGCCACCATTCGTAGTCATCTTTCTCCATCTCGTCCCACTTATAGAGTGGGTTACCCCAGAGCTGTCCTGTTTCGCTGAAGTAGTCGGGCGGAACGCCGGCAACTGTAAGCAGTTTGCCTTTTCTGTCCACTGAGAACTGAGATTTATTTGCCCAGAGGTCAACACTGTCGTATGCAATAAAGATCGGCAGGTCGCCAATTATCTTAATTCCTCTTTCGTGTGCATAGTCACGGAGTGCCATCCACTGCCTGAAGAAGAAAAACTGAATGAATTTATAGAACGACACATCCTGTTCGAGTTTTTCCGTCCATTCCTTGATTGCCGCTCTTTTTCTGAATGCAATATCCTCGGGCCACTCGGCCCATACGCGTCCCTTATGGAAATCCTTAACCGCCATAAAGAGGGCATAATCGTCCAGCCAGTTTTTGTGTGCTTTTGAGAACTGTGCAAACTCCTTTTCCAGCGCCTCGCGGCGTGTCTTAGAGTAGTTCTTAAAAGCTTTTCTGAGCAGTGAGAACTTATAGTTAATCACGCGGCCGTAGTCGATCTCGCGGGGGCTGAAATCAGGGATTCCTTCCAGATCCTTGCCCTGCAGGAGGCCATCCTGAACCAGCAGGTCGGGGCTTACAAGTAGCGGGTTTCCTGCAAAGGCGCTGAATGTCTGGTACGGGCTATCGCCGTAGCCGGTAGGGCCGAGGGGGAACACCTGCCAGATCTTCTGCCCGGCTGCCTCAAGGAAGTTAATGAAATTATAAGCCTCGTAACCCAGGTCGCCTATTCCGAAGCGGCCGGGAAGAGAAGTCGGATGGAGCAAAATGCCGGCTGAACGTTCAATCATTTTTATCCTCGTTATGAAATTATTATTTGGAATTTATAATTGTACAATTTCGTTTTCTTTTAGGGATATAAGCTATAAAAGAAATCATTTAAAAGGCAAATATTTTGAGAAAATAAATGGGAGAAAAAGTTTTTAAAAAGTTTTTGATAAAGAAAAAAAATAATTATTTTGTAATCAGTCATTAGCACAATCCTGCCAAGCCTAATGCTCATAAAAACCTTAAACACCTTAAGATGGTTTCAGCAAAGGAAATTCTTAAGGGGATGCTTACAAAGCTAGTTATTTTAACTTGTTGTTATTTTAATGAAAATTAAGAATCTTAGTAGTAAGTTCTACTTACAATTGAGGGGATATGTTATTCTCTAGCAGAATAACTTTCATATAAATCAAATTTTGGGAGTTTTCAATGATATTTAACAGAGTATTTACCAAACAGGGGGAGGACCCTTTATCTCATTTCGAGTTCCAGAAGAGGACCTCGGAGATAAAGAACCCCGACGGGTCTGTAGTCTTCCGAATGGAAGATGTTATTGTTCCGGCGGACTGGTCCCAGGTGGCAACGGACATCATTGCCCAAAAGTACTTCCGCAAGGCCGGGGTGCCGAAGCTTCTTGTAAGGTGCAATGAAAAAGGGGTACCTTCATGGCTTCAGCCTTCAAAGGCCGATGAGACTAAACTAAGCCAGCTGCCGGAAAAGGAAAGATTTACCTCTGAGACTGATGCAAGACAGGTCTTTACCAGGCTTGCAGGGTGCTGGACGTACTGGGGGTGGAAAGCAGGTTACTTCGATAAAGAGGAGGACGCAAGAACCTTTTACGACGAACTGCTTTATATGCTGGCCGGCCAGATCGCAGCTCCAAACAGTCCACAGTGGTTTAATACCGGCATTCACTGGGCATATGGAATTGAAGGCCCTTCACAGGGGCACTTTTATGTCGATTACAAGACCGGAAAGCTGACGGTCTCTCAGGATGCTTATACCCACCCGCAGCCGCATGCATGCTTCATACTGTCTGTAAATGACGACCTCGTCAATGAAGGCGGAATTATGGACCTCTGGACCAGGGAAGCACGCCTATTTAAGTACGGCTCTGGTACAGGTTCCAACTTCTCAAACATCAGGGGAGTTAACGAACCTTTAAGCGGCGGCGGAAAATCCTCCGGACTCATGTCTTTTCTCAGGATAGGCGACCGTTCGGCCGGGGCAATCAAATCGGGCGGAACGACACGCCGTGCTGCAAAAATGGTGACCATAGACATGGACCACCCGGATATTGAAGAATACATTAACTGGAAAGTTATTGAAGAGCAGAAAGTTGCTTCACTTGTTACCGGATCAAAACTTTGCAACCTGCATCTGAATAAGATTATGAGGGCCTGCTACGAAGAGCACCCTGAAAACGACAGGTTCAACAAGAAGCTGAACCAGAAGCTTAAAGCTGCCGTGCTGGAAGCACGCAAGTCGCTCATTCCCGATAACTATATTGAAAGGGTCATTCAGCTTGCAAAGCTGGGCTTTACTTCAATTGAGTTTCCGGAGTACAATACTGACTGGAATTCTGAGGCTTATGCCACGGTTTCAGGGCAGAATTCAAATAACTCTATTCGTATTACAAACCAGTTTATGCGTGCTGTCATTACAGACGGCAGCTGGAACCTTTACTGGAGAACCGAGAAGAAAAAGGCCAAAGACGAGAACAGAAACCCGAAACCGTACAAAACCCTTAAGGCAAGGGACCTCTGGGACGAGATAGCCTATGCCGCATGGGCTTCAGCTGACCCGGGTCTCCAGTTCCATTCGACCATAAATGAATGGCATACCTGCCCGGCAGACGGTGAGATCAGGGCCTCGAACCCCTGCTCGGAGTACCTGTTCCTGGACGATACGGCCTGTAACCTGGCTTCACTTAACCTCGTGAGGTTCTACGACGCCGGGGCACAGAAATTTGATATCGAAGCATACCGCCACGCCTCAAAGCTCTGGACGGTTGTGCTTGAAATAAGCGTTTTAATGGCTCAGTTCCCGAGTAGTGAAATTGCAAAGAAGAGCTATGAATTCAGGACTCTTGGTCTAGGCTATGCAAACCTGGGCTCGCTTCTCATGCTTCAGGGTATTCCTTACGACAGCGACCAGGCTGCCGCAATCTGCGGAGCCCTTACGGCTATCATGCACATGACGGCCTATGCAACTTCGGCTGAAATGGCAAAAGAACTCGGGACGTTTGCTGCTTATGAAAGGAATAAGGACAATATGCTGCGCGTAATAAGGAACCACAGAAGGGCAGCATATAACGTTCCAAACGAGGAATATGAAGGACTTACCATATACCCGATGGGAATTAACCCGAAGAACTGCCCATCGGACCTCCTGAAAGCAGCCCGCGAGGACGCGGACAAGGCTCTGGAGCTTGGTACAAAACACGGCTTCAGGAACGCTCAGGTTACAGTCATTGCTCCTACGGGAACAATTGGACTCGTAATGGATTGCGATACAACGGGTATAGAACCCGACTTTGCGCTCGTTAAGTTCAAGAAACTTGCCGGCGGCGGTTACTTTAAGATCATGAACCAGTCAATTCCGCCTGCATTAAAGCGCCTGGGTTACAACCAGGAGCAGATAAATGAAATTGAAAAATATGCCAAGGGGGCGGGCAGCCTGAAGAACTGCCCATACATCAACCATGAAGCCTTAAAGAGCAAGGGCTTTACGGATGAGTCTCTTGAAAGCCTGGAAGCCGTTTTGCCTTCTGTCTTCGAGATTGGCTTTGCATTCAATAAGTTTATACTGGGTGAGGAGTTCTGCACGAAAAACCTGGGCTTTACAAAAGAGCATCTGGGTGCATGGGATTTCGACATGCTTTCGGCGCTCGGGTTCTCAAAGCAGGAGATATCCACGGCAAACGACTACGTCTGCGGAACAATGACCGTCGAGGGTGCTCCTTTCCTCAAGCACGAGCACTATCCGGTATTCGACTGCGCAAGCAAATGCGGCAAAAAGGGAACAAGGTTCATTAAGACGGGAGCGCACATTAAAATGATGGCTGCAGCTCAGCCTTTCATATCGGGCGCAATTTCAAAGACAATTAACCTCCCGAACCAGGCGACTATTGAAGATATTAAGGTAGCATATATGGATTCCTGGAAGCTTGGCATCAAGGCTAACGCCCTTTACAGGGACGGCAGCAAGCTCTCACAGCCACTGAACACGGTTGCCGTTGAGGAGTATGAAAGCATCATGGAAAGCAAGGAAGACAGCGATATAGTAAAGATTGCAGAGAAGATCATTCACCGCTATATTGCAAAGAGAAGGCGCCTTCCGGACAGAAGAACGGGCTATACACAGAAGGCCAAGATCAACGGCCAGTCGGTCTATATCAGGACGGGCGAGTACGAAAACGGCCAGCTTGGCGAAATCTTTATCGATATGCACCGCGAAGGTGCAGCCTTCAGAAGCCTGCTTAACTGCTTTGCAATTGCAATTTCCCTGGGGCTTCAGCACGGCGTGCCCCTTGAGGAGTTTGTGGATGCATTCGTCTTTACACGCTTTGAGCCTAGCGGCATGGTGCTGGGAAATGACAAAATAAAGATGGCTACAAGCGTTATCGATTACATTTTCAGGGAGCTTGCAGTTACTTACCTTGGACGTAACGACCTGGCGCACGTGGCACCTGAAGACAGGGGACACAAGAGTGCACCCGAGGAATTCGAAAGCGAAGAGGTAATTAGCGAAAGGCTGGTTGAGCTTAACCGGAGCGACCTTAAGCTCCCGGGCGACATTAAGCTTCCGCGCATGAAGCCGGATGCAACGCTGAAGATAATAACACAGCCAAAGAATGACCCCATAACGAGCAAGATCAAGGAAGCCAGGGAAAAAGGCTACACCGGTGATGTTTGTGTTGAATGCGGCAGCATAACGATGGTTCGTAACGGTACCTGCCTTAAGTGCATGACCTGCGGAAGCACCTCGGGCTGCAGCTAAAAAGAAAAAGTAATTTTTCTGGATTTCCTACACATTGGATCTCTTAGTCTGGAAATTACGGGCCGGAGGAAAACCCTCCTGCCCGTTTTTTTTGACCGGCGTAATTTAACTTCCAAACTTTATGCCCGGGAGCGCTTTTTTTTATCATTTCCTTTGTTATATTGAGATATTTCTGAGTATTTCCCCAAGAATAGCCCTGGACGAAAAAAACTCGTTTTTTCGTTGATTTTTTTCATTAAAAGCCCTAACTTCACACTCTTAATTAAGTTATGATACCGGAAAACATAAATATTGTCAAAGATAAAATAAACCGCAGATGCCTTAAATCTGGGCGGAACCCCGATGAAATAAGGCTGATTGCAGTTTCCAAGAATACCGGCCTGGCTTCAATTTGCGGGGCTCTTGAGGCCGGAATTAAGGACCTGGGCGAAAACAAGGCGCAGGAACTCTCGGAAAAAGTGCCGCTGATTGACAAGACCGTCAACTGGCATTTCCTCGGGCATCTTCAAAGAAATAAGGTTAAATATGTAGTGCCCGTGGCTTTTTTAATCCATTCTGTAGACTCAATCCGCCTGGCCGGAGAAATTGACCAGCAGGCCCAAAAGATCGGTAAGGTTCAGAAAATCCTTCTGGAAGTAAAAACCTCCGAGGAAGCTACAAAATACGGCATCAGCGACCCCTCGGAACTCCTGGAACTTGCACGATTCTGCAAGAGTGCCCCGGCTCTGGAACTGCTTGGACTGATGACAGTAGCGCCTTACAGCGATGACAAGGAATTGATAAGGAAAAGTTTTTCCAAATTGCGTAACTTAAAAACCATGCTTAATGAGCGCGGATTTAACCTGAATGAGCTTTCAATGGGTATGACAAATGACTATGAAATAGCTATAGAGGAAGGTGCGACTATGCTGAGGATAGGGACTGCAATTTTTGGAGAACGCGATTATTCAAAAAGCTGGAGGGAGCAATGAAATATACTCCTCTTAGCATAAAAAGCCAGCAGTTTAAGAAAGTTGTGCGCGGGTTCGATAAAGACGAAGTTCAGGTTTTCCTGGACAGGCTTGCCGATGAATTTGAAAAGCTTTCGGGCGAAAATGAAACGCTGAAAAAAGACCTTGAAAAGGCCAATGCAAGAATTAGCGAATTCAGAAAAATTGAGAAAAACCTGCAGGATACACTCCTCAAGGCGCACGAATCTTCCTCCAAGGCGGTTGAGTCGGCAAAAAAACAGACGGCGCTTATAATGAAGGAAGCCGAGTTAAAGGCAGCCCAGATAGTGGAGAAGGCAAAAAGCGACGCCGATAAGATCCGTAATGCTGTTCTTGCCTTAAGAGAGGAAAGAAACCTGATAATTGCAAAACTCAAGGCTCTTTTGAACTCACAGGCCAGCCTGCTGGAAATGAAGCTCGAAAATTCGGGCAGGGAAGTAACTGAAAAAGATATGGCCACCGAAAAGAAAGCGCCGGAGGCTGCTGAAAACTTAAACCTAAATATAGACGATATACTGGAAAAACTATTATGAGCGGACTTTTCGAAAGAATCAATGAGACTCTTAGTGTCATACGGGAAAAAGTTTCCGGAGACTACGAGGTAGGAATTATACTTGGAACCGGCCTTGGCGGACTGGTAAAGGAAATTGCAATTGAAGCCGAGATCGAGTACGGCGACCTGCCGCACTTTCCTCTTTCGACCGTTGAATCGCACCACGGCAAGCTGATCTTCGGAAGGATTAACGGCAAGAAGGTAGTTGCAATGCAGGGGCGCTTTCATTATTATGAAGGCTATACAATGCAGCAGATTACCTATCCCGTGAGGGTTATGAAGTTCCTCGGCGTTAAGACGCTTCTTGTTTCAAACGCGTGCGGAGGAATGAACCCTCTTTTCAGGCGCGGCGACATTATGCTCATGACAGACCACATCAACCTTTTGGGCGACAATCCGCTCATCGGGAAAAATGAAGATGACCTGGGTCCGCGCTTTCCCGACATGAGTGAACCCTATAACCATGAACTGATTGAGCTTGCTGAGAAGATTGCCATTGAAAATAAAATTAAGGTTCAAAAGGGTGTCTATATTGCCGTTCCTGGTCCGAACCTTGAAACAAAGGCCGAGTACAGGTTCCTCCGTCAGACGGGAGCCGACGTGGTTGGAATGTCTACGGTACCCGAGGACATAGTGGCAAACCACATGGGGCTGAAAGTGCTTGGTTTCAGCATCATTACAGACGAGTGCTTCCCGGATGCCCTGAAGCCCGTAAACATCAAGGAAATTATTGAAGCCGCAAATCGGGCCGAACCTAAGATGACGCTGATAATGAAAGAAGTCATTAAGCAATTATGAGCAGGAAAATAAAACCATATTATTATGCGGCACCCCTTCTACTGGGGGCCTTTATGTTCGGATCGAATTTCCTGAACACAAAGCTTTTTTCCTTTGGAGACTTGAACTTTTCAGTCTGGTTTGTCCTTTCCGTATTTTCATTTGCCTGCGGATGGCTGATCGATAAGACGATGTACTGGAAGGCGGGCGGGAAAGTAATCTTTGCCGTAATCGTTGCAACAACTATTACCAGCGTGCTTATGATCACCTTCTTCAAGGAATACTTCAGCACAAATGAACTTGTAGTAGAAAACCTTATTTTATACAGCCTGCGCAACGTTGTATTGGGCTGCATGGGATTTTTCGGCATGGCTGTTGCCGAGGTAATAGTTCTTCAGAAGGAGATACTGAACCTGAACAACAAGATCGGTGCCTATGAAAACATGGTAAGCAACGCTCAGAAGGAAGCCGACCTGAAGCTGAAGGAAGCACAGCTGAATGCACAGATGATCGTAAAGGAAGCCGAGCTTGAAGCAAGGCAGCACCAGGAGAAGAAGAACAAAATTGAAA
This sequence comes from Ignavibacteria bacterium, assembly GCA_025612245.1. Taxonomy (GTDB): domain Bacteria; phylum Bacteroidota; class Ignavibacteria; order Ignavibacteriales; family SURF-24; genus JAAXKN01. The sequence goes on along the minus strand of JAAXKQ010000003.1, from coordinate 304,236 downwards.
AGGATCTGAAAGAGTTTATTCAGGTGGAAAGAGAGCTCATCCGCAAATACGAGGAAAATGAGTAAGAAATAAAAACTTAAAAGAAATAATTGAAATTTAGCAATAGATTTATCATAATTAATATTTAACACAAAAATAAAACCATGTTTAAGCAGAATCCTGAAAAAATAAATTATTCTGAGATAGAAGAGAGAATCTTAAAATTCTGGCAGGATAATGATATCTTTGAGAAGAGTGTAAGTTCAAGAAGCGACAATAAGCCTTTTACATTTTATGAGGGGCCTCCCACTGCAAACGGAAAGCCCGGCATTCACCACGTAATGGCAAGAACACTAAAGGACCTGGTCTGCCGTTATAAAACGCTTCAGGGCTATCAGGTTCACCGTAAAGCCGGCTGGGACACACACGGCCTCCCGGTTGAAATTGAAGTTGAAAAGCAGCTCGGGATCAAAAACAAAAGCGAAATTAAAGACTACGGCGTTGAAAAATACAACAAGGCATGCCGCGATTCCGTCTTTACATATACCGACCTGTGGGAGAAAATGACCAAGCGCATGGGGTACTGGATACGCCTCGAGGACGCATACGTAACCTGCACAAATGAGTATATTGAGTCGGTCTGGTGGGCATTAAAAACCTTGTTCGATAAGGGCCTGATCTATAAGGATTATAAGGTCGTTCCGCAGGACCCGAAGTCGGAGACAGTCCTGTCTTCACACGAACTGGCCCTCGGCTACAGGGAGACCAAGGATCCTTCGGTTTATGTTGTAATGAAGCTGAAGGATTCCGAACTGACAAAGGAAGGGACAACTTACTTCCTCGTTTGGACCACAACACCGTGGACGCTTATTTCCAACGTTGCACTTGCTGTCGGCTCAGACATAGATTACGTCAAGATCAGGCTTAAGGATGAATACCTTATACTGGCAAAGAGCCGCCTTTCTGTAATTGAAGGGGAATACGAAATTGTGGGAGAATACAAGGGCTCCGATCTTGCAGGACAGGAATACGAGCAGCTCTTCCACTATGTAAAGCCGAACAAGAAGGCTTTCTTTGTAATTGAAGCTGACTTTGTCAGTACCGAGGACGGTTCAGGCATCGTTCACATTGCACCGGCATTTGGTGCGGATGACTATGAAGTCTCAAAAAAATATGACCTCCCGATGCTTCAGCCCGTAACCAGAAGCGGACTTTTTACAGAGCAGGTAACCGACTTTGCCGGGCGCTTTGTCAAGGAAGCCGACAAGGATATAATTGCGATGTTAAAGCAGATGGGATCTCTCTTCAAGAAAGAAACCATCACGCACTCCTATCCTTTCAGCTGGCGTCACCAGGATGTTCCGATCATCTATTACGCAAGGGAATCCTGGTTCATCAGGACTACTTCCATTGCAGACAAGATGGTTGCACTCAATAAGGAGATCAACTGGTTTCCGCCTGAGGTTGGTTCGGGAAGATTCGGCAACTGGCTCGAGGAGAATAAGGACTGGGCCTTGTCGCGCGACCGTTTCTGGGCTACCCCGCTTCCGATCTGGATTAGCGAAGACGGCGACATGTTTGCCGTTGGCAGCATTGAAGAGCTCAAGGAAGGCTTTGTTGAAAAAGACGGGAAAAGAGTTCAGGTGCGCGACCTGGAAAATATAGACCTGCACAAGCCCTACGTGGATGATATCTTTTTCGAGAGGAACGGAAAGCTTTACAAGAGGACTCCGGAACTCATAGACGTATGGTTTGATTCCGGTTCAATGCCTTTTGCACAGTATCATTACCCGTTTGAAAACCAGAAGCTCTTTAAGGAAAACTTCCCGGCAGACTTTATTTGCGAGGGAATTGACCAGACAAGAGGCTGGTTCTATACGCTGCACGCAATTTCAACCATGCTTTTTGACAGCGTGGCGTACAAGAACCTGATCGTAAACGAGCTCATTTTGGATAAAAACGGACTTAAAATGTCTAAATCCAAGGGCAACACGGTCGATCCTTTTGCGCTCTTCGACAAATACGGAGCCGATGCAACCAGGTGGTATCTTGTTACAACGAGCCCGCCATGGAAGCCGACACTCTTCGACGAAGAAGGAATTGTTGAAGTGCAAAGGAAATTTTTTGGTACATTAATAAATACATATTCTTTCTTTGCATTATATGCTAATATTGATAACTTTGAGTTTAAGGAGGACCTTATTCCCTACCAGGAAAGGCCCGAAATAGACAGGTGGATCATCAGTAAGCTCAGCAGCGTGGTTTCCGAATACAGGGAGCTTATGGATGCTTATGATGTCACTAAGGCGGCAAGGCTGGTAGCATCATTTACAATTGACCAGCTTTCTAACTGGTACGTCAGAAGAAGCCGCAGAAGATTCTGGAAGTCTGATATGAATAAGAACAAGCTTTCGGCATACCAGACACTTTATGAATGCCTGAATACCGTGGCAAAGCTTGTATCCCCGTTTGCCCCCTTTATATCAGAGGAAATTTACAGAAACCTGAACGAGGCTACAGGCAGGGATAAGTTTGAGTCGGTACACCTTTCAGAATTTCCGGTTTCCACTTATTATGAGAAAGAGCTGGAAGAGAAGATGGATATCGCACAGAAGGTGGTGTTTATTGCCCGTTCAATGAGAGCAAAGTCAAATCTGAAGATCAGGCAGCCTCTTTTGAAGATTATGGTAGCGGTGGATAAGGCCAGCAGGGATGCTGTTATGAAGATGAAGGATGTTATATTAGAAGAGATTAACGTAAAAGATTTAGTTGTCCTTGAAGATGATTCAGAAATCGTAAATAAATCGGCCAAGCCAAACTTCAAGTCCATTGGACCCAAATTCGGAAAGAAAGCCAACCCCGTGGCTAATGCAATCAGGGGCTTTGGTAAAGAAGAGATAGCAAAAATAGAAAAGGGCGGAAGTGTTACGGTAGTGCTGGATGGTGAGGAAATTGCAATTACCGTGACCGACGTGGAAATAGTCAGCACCGAGATCAAAGGCTGGCTTGTTGAATCCGAAGAAGGTGTTACGGTTGCACTCGATACCGAGCTTACAGATGAGCTTTTAGACGAAGGACTGGCCCGTGAATTTGTCAACAGGGTTCAGAACATGAGAAAGGATATGGGGCTTGAGGTAACTGACAGAATAACAATAGGCTTTAAGAGTGACGAAGGCCTTAAGAAGGCAGTCCTCTCCTTTAGCTCCTATATTGTCAGTGAAACCCTTGCCGGAGGTCTGAATTCCGAGTCTGAGTTAAAGGACGGCTACTCTCAGGATTGGGAAGTAGGAGATTATAAATGTTCCATAAGCATTAAGAAAATGGAAGCTTAACTTTATAGAACCAGGAGGCCCAAATATGGCAACTAAATCTGACCCCAAGAAGCTAAAGAATACTGCAGCGGATAAGCCAAAGGCATCAAAGACTGCCGCAAAGAGCAGCAGCACCGGGAAGAGCAACGGTACTACTACTACGGCCAGGACAGCTTCTGCTGCAGCTAAAAAGGCAGGAAAGGCTACTGTTAGAGAAAAAGAACAGCCAAAGAAAAAAGCAGTTCAAACTAAAGTTAAGGATGTTATGAAAAAGGAAAAGAAGAAGGATACGGCGAAGGAAAAGGATACACTTAAGGCTAACAAGCTTGCGGTTAAGGAAGGCCAGATTACGGTAAATGAACCGGTCCCTGCTAATCAGGATAACGACTCTACCGAAATCATGGTTACTTCGCCCAAGAAAAACGTGCGCAAGATAAAGGGCTACGGCAAAGAGGACCTTGAGTATTTCAAGAAGATTATTCTTGACAAACGAGATGAAATCATAGTGCAGCTTCAGAACCTGCGCGAGCAGATGATGGACCCGACAACCGGACAGTATGTAAACGAGAACTCACCATACTCGCTTCATATGGCCGAGCAGGGAACGGACGCAATGGAAAGGGAAAAAATATTCCTCTGGGCACAAAGGGAAAACAAGTTCCTGGGTTACCTGGATGATGCTCTTCACAGAATTGAAAACGGCACATACGGCATCTGTATTGAATGCATTGATGAGCCGCAGAATCTGTGTCCGACATGCCCGTTGATTTCAAAGGAAAGACTGGCAGCCGTTCCGCACAGCCAGCTGTGCCTGCCGGTAAAGCAGAGACAGGAAAAGAAATAATCCTAAAAGTCATAAAACCTAAGGAAAGAGCACAACTTGAGAGTATTATTTGTATCGCTTGCAATAGTAATAATCGATCAAGTTTCAAAACTGTTCGTTAAGGGGTTTTCGATACCTTTATTTAATATTAATTATCCCGGAATTTCGTACGCTGAACCGCATGAATTTCTGGGGTCTTTCCTGAAAATAACGCTTATTGAAAACCCTGGAATGGCATTTGGGATCGACCTGGGGCCTGCTGCCAAACTATTACTCTCCCTGTTCTCGATCGTTGCCAGTGCAGGCATTATTCTTTATCTTTACAGAATAAGAAAGGAAGGATTAAAAATAAGAGTTGCCCTTGCCTTCATACTCGGCGGGGCGGCGGGAAATCTTGTGGACCGTGTTTTCTATGGGGTTTTTTACGGATACGGTCCTTTGTTTTATGGTAAAGTGGTGGATTTTTTTCAGGTTAAGATCGCAGGCATAAACCTTCTGGGGTACAATCTGGATAACCTGCCCATTTTTAATGTCGCCGATATTTCAGTTACTGCAGGCGTCGTTCTTCTGATCATCTTCAGCCGAAGAACACGCCAGGAAGAAGGCATGGAAGATCAAACTGCTGAAGAGGCAAAGGCCGCAGAAAACAACCTCGGCGATAAACCGTTAAGCTAATTTTTTGGAAGCTAACCATTTAAGGCGCAAATTTTGAGAGCACTATTCGTATCACTGTTTATAGTTATTGTTGACCAGATTACCAAGCTGTACATAAAAGGCTTTTCTATTCCCGTTCTGAATTTGCACCACGACGGGATGATCTATGGCGACCACCGCAATATACTGGGAAACTTTCTCAGGGTCACTTTTGTCGAGAATCCGGGAATTGCCTTCGGTATCGACCTTGGAATTACTTCCAAACTGCTTTTATCACTTTTCTCCATTGTTGCCAGTATAGGCATAATATACTACCTTTACAAGGTAAGGCACGAGAAGTTCATCGTCCGCTTTGCTCTCGCAATGATCTTAGGCGGTGCCGTTGGGAACCTTATAGATAGGGTTTTCTACGGACTTTTCTACGGTTATGCCCCTTTGTTCTATGGCAAGGTGGTGGATTTTATTGACGTGGACTTTTTTGACGTGAACTTCTTCGGATATACTTACGACCGCTGGCCGATTTTCAATGTAGCCGATATGGCCGTTTCAATTGGCGTATTGCTGCTGGTCATCTTCAGCTTTAAGACAAAGCCCGCAGAAGAGCAGGCCGGTAAAGTTGAGGCCAAATCGGAAAACAGCAATTAAGCTGTTTCTCATTCCGAACCGGTATTCAATATGCGCAAGCAACTAATAACCTCATATTTTAACATTTGCCGGGTGAAGAAGAAATGACAAACCTGATATCAGAAAAAAAAATCAGGTTTGAGGTACCCCCGGGAAAAAAGAAAGAAAGAGTTGACGTATACCTTACGAACCTGATCGAAAACGCCACGCGTTCGAAAATCCAGAAACTGCTTGAAGCCGGGCTGGTTTTGGTCAATGGCTCGGCCGTCAGGGCAAACTACAAGGTCTCCCCGCAGGACGTAGTGGACGTAAGAATCCCCATTTCCCCGCGCCCTGAAAATGCAATGCCCGAGGAAATACCGCTTGATATTGTCTATGAGGACGAATACCTGCTAATTGTAAACAAGCCCGCCGGGATGGTGGCTCATCCGGCTTACGCAAACTATACGGGAACGCTTGTGAATGCCCTTTTGCACCATTCCAGGACGTTGAGCAATCTGAACGAACCCGGACGCCCGGGAATTGTGCACAGGATTGACAAGGATACAAGCGGAATTCTGGTTGTTGCAAAGGACGACGTAACGCATGCAAAACTTGCTGCACAGTTCTCAAAACACACGATTGAAAGAGAGTACTGGGCCGTTGTATGGGGCATTCTGAAGGAAAAGCAGGGGGTAATTGAAAAGAATATTGCCCGAAGCAAAAGCGACAGGAAAAAGTATGCTGTAAGTGAAACGGAGGGTAAGACGGCAATTACTTATTACACGGTGCTAGAGGAATTTGAGTTTGCCTCCTTAATCAAGCTGAACCTCAAGACAGGCCGCACGCACCAGATCAGGGTTCACATGTCCTCCATTAATCATCCCATATTTGGCGACGTTACCTACGGGGGAAATAAAATTGTCTACGGCTATGCGCTGCCCAAGATGAAATCAAGAATTGATAACCTTCTGGAAATCATGCCAAGGCAGGCTCTGCACGCAAAAACGCTGGGCTTTTATCATCCCCACACAGGTGAGTTTGTAAGGTTCGATTCTCCTTTGCCTGAAGATTTCCGCCTTCTTCTGGAGAAATTAAGGCCAGGCGAAAAATAAGCCTCCCAGGGATTCCCTTTTTTTCTGCGGATTAAAAGTCTCTTTTATGCCGCGATATTCTTTTCTTCGTTGCATTCCGTTATTTTCAATAATTCCTCATACTTGAAATTCCTATGTTACCATGGGCATAAAAAAGCCCCCGGAGGTTTTCTCCGGAGGCTTTTTAGAAGCAATAATTCAGTACAAAACGGCGTTATTAGAAGGAGTAGCGTGCACCCAGCTGCATCTGCCAGCGTGAGTTCAGGTTGTCATTCTGGAACGGATCTGGTTTATCCTTGAAGCTGAATACTGGCTTGCCACCGTTATCTTTGCCGAGGTAGGATATTACACTGTCGTTCTGGTTCGGAACTGATTTTACCCATCCCCATTTTGAGCTGATCAGGTTGGTGACGTTCAAAATGTCGAGTGATATTTCAAATTCGTGGCCGGAAACAACCGGAATGCTCTGAACGAATCTGAAGTCAACCTGATGCGACCATGGAACATTAGCACCGTTGCGTTCCATGATCTCTCCGCGGTGCTCTTTCAGGTATTTGTCCCTGTTAATGTAGTTCTCAAGAGCCTGGGCCATAGCAGGGTCTGCTACGAAAGCCTTTGTATTCTTGTCTATTGAACCGAGCTGAATTTCAGCAGGATCTGTTGCATTCTTTGGAATATAGATCAGATCGTTGCTTTTCTGTCCGTCTCCGTTTACGTCTCCGAAATAAGTATAGGAGAAGGGCAGACCTGACTGGCCATTGTAGAAAAGAGTAAATGTGCTCTTGTAGTTTGTGAACAGTTCAGCTGTGTACGAAAGAGCCACGAGAATACGGTTGCGGATCTCGAAGTTTGAAGTAGTAAGATCAGGATTATTGGGATCGCTTGCTACCGGGTTATATTTCCACTGTGAGAAAGCCTGGCTCGAAGTAGTGCTGTTTACATCCTTTGCCCTGGTGTATGTATAAGCAGCATTGGTATACAATCCAAAGGGAAGTGTACCCTGTACCTGGGCGGTAATATTATACTGGTAACCCAGGCTGGTGTTTTTCATAAGAATGACGTTTGTAAAAGCACTTTTTCCATATCCGCCGCCGGTTGTTTTGGCCCCGGAAGTGAAAGTCATCCTGCCGGGATCGCCAGCTCCGGACATGAATCTTGCTGCCTGTGGAATAATGTTTACGTCTGCGTAGCTGATATCGTTAATGGATTTTGTATAAATGCCTTCCAAAGTACCTGTCAGACCGAAAGGCAGCTGACGGTCAACGGCGGCATTTAAGCGCATAACCTGTGGCATCTTGAAATTCGGATCAGTTACGTCAACTTCAGTAGACGATTCTGCGAGATCCCTACTCTGTTTATATGGATCAGTAATCATCTGGAAACCAGCCGGAAGACTATCTGATTCGATTCTTCCGAACTCAACACCCGTGTTTCCGTACTGGTTTGAGATCCATACGTAAGGAATTCTCCCGGTAAAGATGCCAACGCCGCCGCGCAGCTGTGTTGTACGGTCGCCGTTTACGTCCCAGTTAAAGCCTAACCTTGGGGCAAAAAGAAGCTTTCCGCTGGGTACCTTGTTGGTTTCAAAGCCGTAACCGAGTTTGCTGAATACTGTATCAACTGTTACATTATATGCCGGGTCATCCGGGAAGAAAGGAGCGTCAACTCTTAAGCCCAGAGTTAATTTTAAGTCCGGAGTAACTGTCCATTCGTCCTGTGCATAAAGCCCCAGCTGGAAAGCGTTGAACTTAGCTGCCTGCATAGGATCAGCTGTCTTTGAGTAGCTTAACTGATAAGCTGAAGGCTTGTTGGCAATCAGGTCGTTAACGCTGTTGAATTCATAGTATCCGTAAAGGTTACGAATATAAAGATTTCTGAATTTGTAGAATTCATTGTGTGTGCCGACAGTAATAACGTGGCTTCCTGTGTAGTATGAGAAATTGTCGGTAAGTTCAAATATATCCTGGTCGAGCTGGTTTGCCTGAGAGTATTCTTCAGTTCCTGCCTTAAAAAAAAAGCCGGAAGGAAGAGAAGGATCTTTGTTGACAATAATTGTCGGGAAAGGGTTCCCCGATGGGTCGCGCGTATCGCGGATTCTGGTATAACCCATTATCAGTTCGTTAGACATTGTATTACTGAATGTGCTGCTAAGCTGTAATACTGTGGAGTTTGTATTTGTGTAGAACTGATACATTCTGTCCGCAAATTCAAGAGTATTAAGGTTGCGTCCTGTTTTCTGGTCGCTTCCATCCACAAAATTGTGTCTTAAAGTTAATTTGTGTTCATCTGAAAGGTTATAGTCGAAGCGGACAAAGAATTTGGTGGCAGGGCGTTTGGTTGAAAATGAACCGAAGCCGCCCGGGTTGTAACCATACTGATTTATCAGTGTATTCTGCATTAAGGTTGCAAGGCTGTCCTTTATCCCAAGGTTACCTCCCTGAGAAAGAGCAAGGTTGTCTGCGGGATCAGTACGGCGTACAAATTCGCCGTTTGCAAAGAAGAAGAGTTTATCCTTTATTATCGGACCGCCCAAGCGAAGGCCTGTCTGATATTCCTTGAACTCTGTAATCTTGGTTTTCTTGTCGTCTGGGCTGTAGCCTATGAAGTTCTGGTTTCTGAAGTAGCCATAAACAGAACCCGTAAAGTTGTTGGTACCGCTGCGTGTAATGGCGTTGATACCGCCGCCTGTAAAGCCGCCCTGGCGTACGTCGTAAGGAGCTATAACGACCTGGAATTCCTGAATGGCGTCGAGGCTTATAGGAGTTGTTGATGCCTGTCCACCCGGGGTGCCGGTTGAGCCCAGACCGAAAAGGTCGTTGTACTGTGTACCGTCAATCTGAATGTTGTTAAAGCGGTTGTTTCTTCCGGCCGCAGAGCTTGAGCGTCCGTCGAATTGCGGGGTCAGTTTTGCGAAGTCCTGAAAGTTTCTTGTAACGGTCGGGAAGGCTTGAATTTCTTTGATGCCAACGTTTGTTGAAGCGCCGGTGCGGCTGCCGCTGATGACAGCATTCCTGTCGGAAACTACGTTGACAGTACCTGTCTGTATGCTTTCAGACGTTAATTTAAAGTTAATTGTAAAATTTTGGCCCAGGCTAAGAGAAATTCCTTCCTTAACCTGTGTTGTATATCCTATAAATGAAGCTTTTACTGTATAAGGGCCACCAACACGCATATTGCTGATATTGAATTTACCATCTACACGTGAAGTGGTTCCAAATTGTGTGCCGGTTGGAACGTGTATAGCAACAATGGTTGCACCCGGAAGGGGCTGTCCTTCGTTGTCAACGACTGTTCCATTCATTGCTGCTGTTGTAACGCCCTGCGCAAAGGCCGCTGAGGCGCCAAACAAAACGAGAAGAACAAATAAAAGAAATTGTCGTTTGACTAATCTCATTGATTTCTCCCATTTAGGTTGATATTAAAAGAACGAATATTCAAAGATGAATTAACTTTTTTTCGTAAAAACAAAAATTAACTATCTAAGTTGGCAAGTGATGAAATCCTTAGAAATTTAGGTATTAACAATTATCTGACATTATAAAAATTGTTATATTTCAAAGGAGCTTTATAAAAGTTCCAGATGTGCCATGTAAAATTATGGCCAATAATCCGAAAAGTAAAGGGAAATATTCGGGAATTAATGAAAGATGTAGGTCTCAGATAAAAATAAAAGTGACCTGCGCGTCAGAAAAAGCTTAAAGGGGTTAATCATGAAAATCAGAAAAATTTTGTCACTTTGGGTCTTATCAGCCATTTTTGTCCTTTCAGGAAATATTCTTCCACAGGGGAAACCTTACGTAATTCTGGTCTCATACGATGCTTTCCGCTGGGATTATACCTCCCGTGGGCTTACACCAAACCTGGATTCTGTAGCCTCAGGCGGAGTCTCGGCTCTTTCGCTGAGGCCGGCGTTCCCTTCAAAAACATTCCCAAACCACCTTTCAATCATAACCGGCATGTACCCGGAACACCACGGCATCATCCATAATGAGTTCAGGGATCCTTATTCGGAACGCGTCTACAGCATCAGGGATACAGCCGAGGTTACCGACAGCAGGTGGTACCTGGGCGAGGCCTTCTGGCAGACAGCCGAACGGCAGGGAATTAGAACTGCCAGCTATTTCTGGCCCAGCACACCGCTGAACCTGGCAGAGAGAAATCCAAAGTACTACGAGCTCTACGAGCACAAAAGGCCCTACGGCAAAAGAATTGAAGGGGTTATTAACTGGCTTAAGATGCCTTATAAGGATAGACCCCACTTTATTACGCTTTATATGCACGAGACTGACGACCAGGGGCACAAATTCGGGCCTAACTCCCCGCAGGTCAACCTTGCCATTAAGCAGCTGGATTCGCTCTCGGGGCTCCTGCTTAAGAGGCTAAAAGACATTAAGATGTACGACAGCGTGAACGTCATTTTCCTTTCAGACCACGGCATGACCTCCATCAGCAGTGAAAGACTCATAAACGTTGAGGAAATCCTTGGCAAAGGCAATAGGCTCGACGGCGACGGTCCTGTAATGATGATTGAGCCCGGGGCAGGGGAGCTTGAGGCGGTTTATGATAAGCTTAAGAAAAATGAAGAGCACTTTAAGGTCTATAAGCGTGATAATATGCCGGGATACTTTCATTTTGACGATAACCCCTTTATTTATCCCCTTATTGTGGTTGCAGAGCCGGGCTGGTCGCTTGTGGACAACAAGACCAGGGCTTACTACACGAAGGGTAAGTCGAGGGGTAACCACGGCTACGACAACAATTTTATGGATATGCACGGTATCTTTTATGCCGAAGGACCTGCCTTTAAGAAGGGCTACAGGACAGGCACACTCTGGAACATAGACGTTTACCCTCTTTTATGCAGGATATTTGATATTCTGCCGAAGAAAAATATTGACGGCAGCCTGGAAAGAATTGAGTTCCTGCTGAAATAAGCTGAATAAGGCGGGATAAAAAGTGCTTTTGAGAGCATCGGGGGCTTAAAAAACGGGATCAGGCTGAAAATAGGCTCCCTTTTTCGTAAATTGTATAAATCAAATAACAATTCCAGAAGAAAATGTTAGAAGACGTGATTGCCATTGCCAAAGAGGCAGGCGAAATTATCAGGGAAGGATACAGAAAGAACTTTACGGTAGAGTTTAAGACGAACTCCTCCAACCTTGTTACTGAAATTGACAAGAAAAGTGAACAGACCATAATTTCTTTCATCAAAAAAAAGTATCCGCAGCACGGAATTATTGCCGAGGAAAGCGGAGCAATTAATATAAACAAGAATGCCGAGTACGTCTGGGTAATAGATCCCCTGGACGGAACGACAAACTTTGCACACGGGCTGCCGATTTTCTCGGTTTCCATTGGCGTCCAGAAACGCGGCGAGACCATCTGCGGCATTGTATACGACGTTATGCGCGATATGGCTTATACGGCGGAAAAGGGGAACGGATCTTACTGCAACTCGAGAAAACTTAAAGTAAGCGAAAACGACAACCTGCAGTACAGCCTTCTTGTGACGGGATTTCCCTACGACGTGCAGGAAAACCCGGGTAAGGTTATGAACTACTTTTCGGCATTTCTCCATAACGCCCGTGCCTTAAGGCGCCTGGGTTCAGCAGCAATAGACTTCTGCTACGTTGCCGACGGGATCTTTGACGGCTTCTGGGAACTCTCGCTCTATCCGTGGGACATATGTGCCGGAAGGCTGGTGCTAGAGGAAGCCGGCGGCTTGGTGACAGATTTTGATGGGCTAAAGAGGGATATTTTCCATAAGCAGATACTTGCTACAAACGGGAAAGTGCACCATAAAATGGTAGAGATACTGAAAGAAGCAGGAAATAAGTAGAAAATTCAACAGGGGGTCCTTAATTATGTCGCCTTTAGCCTGGTTTGTTTTATCGGTTGCCGTACTGGCGGTAATTCCGGTTTTTTACAACACCATTATTACGAAAAAATGGCGTAATAAGGTAGAAAATGAGTCAAAGAGCTGGAAGCTGGGAATATTTTATTTTAACCCAAAAGATACGAGGATGTTCTTGCCCAAACGCTTGGGAGTGGGTATTACCATAAATTTTGGTAATCCCATGGCCGTTATATTAACTGTTCTTGTGATAGCTGCAATAATTGCAATAAGAAGGTTCAGCTCGTTAAATTAAGCCGGAAGACCTGCTTTTGGTGCCTGTTTTAGGGGTTTTAATTCCCCTGTGAAAAATTCCTGGACCTCGCAAGCTTAATGAAGCCACTGGAATTGAGTTTTAATTTCAGGGGAATTTTTGTATTTTTGTCAAATATGGCAAAGAACATTATTATTACTATAGACGGCCCGGCAGGTTCAGGGAAAAGTACATCTGCAAAACTCGTGGCCAAAAGCCTCGGATTTACTTATCTGGATACGGGAGCGATGTACAGGGCGATTACCTATCTGGCCCTTAAGCAGAATATAATAAAAGACGAGCCTTCGGTTGTGGAACTGGCAGAAAGAGCCCGTCTGGAGCTGAAGTTTGTAGATGGAAAAACTGAGGTTTTCCTGAATGGGGAGGATGTAACTGAAGCCATCCGCTCCTATGAGGTTAATTCAAACGTCAGCGAAGTCAGCAGGATACCGGGCGTAAGGACTGCTCTGGTCAGAAAGCAGCAGGAGATCGGAAGCAATACGAGTATAGTTGCCGAAGGCAGGGATACCGGAACGGTTGTTTTTCCGGATGCAGACGTTAAGATATTTCTTACTGCATCCATAAGCCAGAGAGCGCAGAGAAGGCTCAGGGAATTTCAGGAAAAAGGCGAAAACTTGTCTTTGGGTGAAATTGAAGGCAACATCAGGAAAAGAGACCAGATCGATTCCAGCCGCGAGGTGAGCCCTCTTAAAAAGGCGCAGGATGCCGTGGAAATTGATACTTCCAGCATAACAATTGAAGAGGAAGTCGAACTGATCTTAAACAAGGTAAAAGAAAGCATTAATAAAAAAGGCAATTAAAAGAAAGAAAGCCATTTAATGAAGGTAAACATAGACACCAGCGCCGGATTTTGCTGGGGAGTTGTCAGGGCTATAGATTTTGCAGAAAACGAACTTAAAGATGCAGGAAGGATCTATAGCCTGGGTGACATAATTCACAATGCTGCTGAAGTTAAAAGGTTAAATGACCTCGGAATGGAAACCATTACGGTTGAGGATTTCCCCAGGCTGGAACCTGGAAGCAAAGTCCTCATCCGTGCTCACGGTGAACCCCCCTCGACCTATCAGAAAGCAATTAAATACGGAATTGAGATAATTGATGCCACGTGTCCCGTGGTGGCAAAAGTACAGGAAAGGATCAGGAAATTCTCCGATGAGGAATTCCAGGTGGTGATTTTCGGTAAAAAGGATCATGCCGAGGTAATCGGCCTGAGGGGAGTTACTGAGGACAGGGCCATACTGGTATTAAGCCCGGAGGAAGCACTTCTAAAGGTGGATTTCTCCAGGAAAACCGTGCTTTTCTCCCAGACCACCATGGACCGCGAGACATTTGCCAGGATTGCCGAGGCCTTAAGGGAAAGAATCAGCCAGCTTTATATTGGCTCAATTGAAGAAGAGGCGGCAATTGAGTTCCACGCAAAGAATACCATCTGCGGACAGGTCTCGGGAAGGGATAAAAAACTGAGGGAGTTTGCGCGTTCGAATGACGTCATAATTTTTGCGGCCGGCAAGAAAAGCAGCAATGGGAAGGTGCTTTTCAACATAGCACGTGAAGAAAACCAAAGAGTTTATTTTGTTGAAGACGCGCATGAGATCAGCCCCGAATGGTTTGAAAAAGCAGAATCCATAGGCATTACGGGTGCCACGTCCACTCCCAAATGGCAGATGCAGATGATAAAGACGTACATTGAAAATAATTTTTCTTAGCAAGATATTTCTAAAGAAACTGCTTATTATTAAATAATTTAGTATTTTTAAGATTCCGAAAATCGAAAATCTGAGAACTTGCCCAAGGGCATGAAAGTCATCCTAATTGTTTATGTTAAATTAAATATTACTTGCTTTAGCTTTTTTTGATGACTTTGGAGTTAAATGCGGGTAGTTACTTATTTTTTGGAGGTCTAATGTCTGAAGAGACAAAAGAGAAAGTTGACACTGCGAGACCTAAGGACGTCAAAGGGAAAGTCAGGTTCTTTAATTCCGATGAGTATTCAAAAGAGGAAATGGAGACACTGGCCAAACTCTACTCTCAATCATTTAAGGATGTAAAAGAGGGTGAGATAATTAAGGGTAAAATTGTAAGCATTCAGGGCGACAGCATTATTCTTGATGTCGGCTTTAAGTCTGAAGGTACAATCCCTAAGCAGGAATTTAATGCCGGTGATGAAATTAAGATTGGTGAAGAAGTTGAGATCGTTATTGAAAGCGTTGAAGATCAGGAAGGCAATCTGGTCCTCAGCAAGAAGAGAGCAGACTTCCTTAGGATCTGGAACAAGATACTGAACGCTTACGAAACAGGCGAAATTATTCAGGGCAAGATATTAAAAAGAATTAAAGGTGGAATGGTTGTTGACCTCATGGGCATAGAAGCCTTCCTTCCCGGCTCTCAGATTGATATTAGACCTGTAAGAGATTTTGACGCTTTCGTCGGCCAGACAATGGACTTTAAGGTAGTTAAAGTTAACGTTCCTACTGAAAACGTTGTCGTTTCACACAAGGTCCTCATCGAGGAAGAAATCTCCGACCAGAGGAAAGCTATACTCGACAGCCTTGAAAAAGGACAGATTCTTGAAGGTATCGTTAAAGCAATTACAGACTTCGGTGTGTTCGTGGATCTGGGCGGCGTAGACGGTCTTATCCATATTACAGACTTAAGCTGGGGCAGAATCAACCACCCGAGCGAAGTTGTTAAACTTGATGAAAAGATTAAGGTTGTTGTAACCGATTTCGACATGGAAAAGAAGAGAATTTCTCTTTCTCTCAAGCAGCTTCTGCCGCATCCATGGGATAACATCGAAAATAAATATAAAGTCGGCGATAAGGTATCCGGCAGAGTCGTTTCCCTTACCGATTACGGCGCATTCATTGAAATTGAAAAGGGCATCGAAGGCCTTATACACATTTCTGAAATGAGCTGGACACTCCATATTAAACATCCTTCACAGTTTGTCTCAATGGGACAGGTTGTTGAAGCTGTTATCCTGAGCCTGGATAAAGACGAGAAGAAGATCTCTCTCGGCATGAAACAGCTGGTTCCGGATCCATGGACAGAACTCATGCAGAAATATCCTGTTGGCTCAAAGCACACAGGTATTGCACGCAATCTTACCAACTTTGGTGTATTCGTTGAACTCGAACCGGGTGTCGACGGTCTGGTACACATTTCAGACCTGTCATGGACAAAGAAAATCCGCCATCCCGGGGAAGTCGTTAAAAAAGGCGAAAAGATTGACGTTATTGTTTTAGGCGTTGATACTGAACAGAGAAAGATATCCTTAGGCCACAAACAGGTCCAGGATAACCCCTGGGATACTTTCGAAAAGAACTATGCCATCGGTACAATTACTGAAGGTAAAGTAGTCAGAATCATCGAAAAAGGCCTTATTGCAGAACTTCCTGCAAAAGTGGACGGCTTTGTTCCTGCAACACAGCTTTCAACTGCAAAGCTGAAGAACATAGCTTTCTGTTTCCCGGTTGAAACAGTGCTTCCGCTTAAGGTCGTGGAATTCGACAAGGAAAACAAGAAGATCGTTCTTAGCGCACTTGGTGCTCTGAAAGAAAAGTCAGATGCTGAAATCCAGGAATATATCACAAGACACAAACTTGAAAAAGTTGCAGCCGAGGATATAAAGAACGCTAATGCCGATACTGTTGATCCTTCAGACATTCCTAACCTTGAAGGTCCTGAAGAACCGGCTGCCGCTGCACAGACAGCAGAAAAAGCTGCTGAGAAAGCTACGGAAAAACCGGCCGACAATAAGGCATAATTGATCTATTCTAAGGCTGTGGCGCTTTATCCGGAGAAAAACCTTTTCCCGGGTATTGCCACAGCCTTTTTTTTTATACAATATTTTTTGAAGTTTTTAGACGTGTTATAATTTCCCTTTGAAAGGATTTGTGTGTGCAAGGCAGAGTTGCTTTTTATACGTTAGGATGTAAACTTAACTTCTCCGAGACTTCAACGATAGGAACCCAGTTCGTAAAGCATGGCTTCCAGGTTGTGGATTTCAAAGACGAGGCGGATGTTTATGTGATCAATACTTGCTCGGTTACAGACAATGCCGACAAGGAGTGCCGCCAGGTTGTACGGCGGGCACTCAGAAATAACCCCAATGCTTTTATTGCAGTTACGGGCTGCTACGCGCAGCTCAGGCCAGAGGAAATTGCCGGAATAGACGGCGTTGACGTTGTGCTGGGTAGCAATGAAAAATTCAAGCTCTTCAACTATATTGACAATTTTGAGAAGCGGGAGCTCTCCTGCATCTACGTTTCACCTACAAATGAGCTTAATGAAATTAACGGCGCATTTTCTTCCGAGGCTTCGGGCAGGACGAGGGCTTTTCTAAAAGTTCAGGACGGGTGCGACTATAAGTGCTCTTACTGCACAATACCGCTTGCAAGGGGGAAAAGCCGCAGCCTCGATCCTGAGGAGGTAATGGAAAACTTCAGGTGCCTTCTGGACGAGGGCTACAAGGAAATCATCATTACGGGCGTAAACGTTGGAGATTATGGCAGGGCCTTCAGCATGAAGTTCTATGACCTGCTGCTTAAAATGACCGCTGTGCCGGGGGATTTCAGGCTCAGGGTGAGCTCAATTGAACCAAATCTACTTACAGACGAAATTCTGGAGCTGACGCTGAACAATAAAAAAATGTGCCGCCACTTCCATATTCCGCTTCAAAGCGGTTCACCCAAGGTGCTAAGGCTCATGCAAAGGCGCTATAAGCAGGAAGACTATAGAAGGCTCGTTTTGAAGATAGCAGAAAAAATTCCGGATGCAGGAATAGGTGTCGACGTAATTGTAGGGTTTCCGGGTGAAACCGAAGAGGATTTCATGGATACGTATAATTTCCTGAAAGAGCTCCCGATTTCATACCTGCACGTATTTACCTATTCCGAGAGGCCCAATACAAAGGCAATTGACTTTGAGGGCGTTGTTGACCACACGGAAAGAAAAAGAAGGAACAACATGCTCCGTATACTGAGCGAAAAGAAAAGAAACGAGTTTTACAGGAAAATGACCGGACGGGAGCTTGAGATACTTTTTGAACATGAAAACCACGACGGCTTTATGAAGGGTTTTGCCTCCAATTACGTCCGCGTTCAGCACCAGTACGATCCCGCACTTGTAAATATATTCTCAAGGGTCGGAATCGGGGAGGTCGATGGTGAGATCTGTTACGGAAAAGTGATAAAGGAATAAAATCTTACTTGAATAATATATAATTTAACAGTAAAATTGGGCATGTCTTATTCACATTGCAGAAAATAACATGAAATACATCATAGCTCTTTTATTTCTCACTATGCCTGTTTTGGCACAAAACAGCGCCACAGAAAGCCTTTTATTTCAGAAAAATGAGATTACCACGGAAAAGGCTGAAAAATTGCCGCAGATTTTACCTGATAAGCCTGAAAAAAAGAGCGGAATGCTTGCGGTTTTGTATTCATTGATACTCCCCGGAATGGGAGAGCTATACGGCGGAAATTATTCAAGCGGAAAATATTTTACGATTGCCGACGGAGTCATCTGGGGAGTGTTTGCGGGCTATAATATATACGGCAACTGGCAGAGAAATAACTATAAGGCTTTTGCCCAGTCAAACGGGGGCGTTAGCCCTGCTGGAAAAGATGCCACCTATTATGCCAACCTGGGCGATTACATAAGCCAGGAGGAATATAACCGCAGGCAGGGGCTGGATGCAAATTTCAGCGGAATGTACAACGGCGAGCAGTACTACTGGAACTGGGCAAGCCAGAGCCAGAGACAGGAATACCGCGGCATGTGGGAATCGAGCGAGCAGGCATTTAACGACGTAAGGTTTGCCGTAGGCGCACTCATTGTTAACAGGATCATCAGCGCCTTTAATGCCGCAAGGATTGTACGGAATTACAACAAGAACATAGACACACAGACAAGCTGGAACCTCTCGATGAGCCTTACGCCGCGAATGAACGTTATGCCATCTACACTGAACCTTAACTTCCAGACGACGTTTTAGTGATTGCTTTTGTTTTCTTAATTTTAAGGCGGGCCTCTTTTTTGGTTCCGCCTTTGTTTTTTGCCTTCACAAAATGCTTCCTTAATTTTTTGACAAGCTTTTAACAAGATAAATTCCAGTGAAAAACTACAAGCTCAACATTCAGTACGACGGAACCGGCTATGCGGGCTGGCAGGTGCAGGAAAACGCCTCTACTGTACAGCAGAAGGTTCTTGATGCAATAGAGATTCTTGCAAAAGAAAAAATTAACCTGATCGGTTCGGGCAGGACTGATACGGGTGTGCATGCACTGGGGCAGGCGGCAAACTTCAGGTGTGAAAAGGAGCTGGATATCTACAGGTTCAGGCACTCGCTTAATGCCATTCTGCCTCCGGATATTGCCGTTAATGAAATGGCTGAAGCAGAAGAAAGCTTTCACGCCCGTTTTGACGCAAAAAAAAGGAGCTATCTCTACTTTATTACAAAAGACAAGTCCCCATTCTACAACAGATTTTCTTACCTCTACAGGGGACAGCTTGATCTAAAAGAGCTAAACAGCCTTTCAAAGCACATGATCGGGGAGCACGACTTTACCTCATTTGCCAGAAAAAACAGCGAGGTAAACCATAAAAGATGCATTATATATGACGCGCATTGGAAAGAGACAAACGGATTTATTATTTTTTACATCGAAGCTAACAGGTTTTTGCACGGAATGGTAAGAACCATTACTGGAACCGTACTTAGGGCCGTGAGGAATAAGCTTGGCGGTGAATATATGCTGGAAGTCCTCGAAAAGCGCGACAGGGAGTCGGCAGGCGAGGCGGCTCCGGCAAAGGGTTTGTTTCTCTACAAAGTAAAATATTGAAAAAACAGGAATTAAAAGTTAACCGGAAGAAGGCTCAAAATGATCAGTCTTGAAAATAAGGTGGCACTCATTACAGGTGGTTCTCGCGGCATCGGGGCCTCGTGCGTGGAGTTGTTCGTTGAAGCAGGCGCCGGCGTGGCATTTACCTATAAGTCCAATAAAGCTGCCGCAGATGAGCTTATTGGAAGGCTGGATAAAGAGGGTAGCAGGCCTCTTCGTGCCTACAGCATGGATATGGAGTCTGAAAAAGATATTCATGAAAAGGTAAGACAAGTAATTTCGGACTTTGGCAGAATTGACATCCTTGTTAACAACGCGGGCATCTGGAAGTACGGCGCTGCGGACGAAATGAGCCTGAAGGACTGGGAAGAGACCATCAGCATCAACCTGACAGGCACTTTTATCATTACAAAGGCAGTGATTCCGGAAATGAAGAAGAACGGCTTTGGAAGGATCATTAACATATCATCTACCGCGGGGCAGAGGGGTGAGGCCTTTCATTCGCATTATGCGGCATCAAAGGGGGCACTGATTTCATATACAAAGTCACTTGCCTCGGAACTGGCAAGGTTTAACATTACGACAAACTGTGTTGCCCCGGGCTGGGTTATTACCGACCTGAGCCAGGAGGTGTTCTCGGACAAGAAGTATAAGGAGTCTGTGGAACAAGATATACCCGTAGGGAGGATTGCCGATCCGGTTGATATTGCGGGTCCTGTAGTTTTTCTTGCCTCAGGGCTTGCTCGCCACATCAATGGCGAGATACTGAATGTAAACGGCGGAAGCATTCTCTGTGGTTAATTATAACTCTTAAAGCTTCAAGAAAGGAGAAGGTGATGGATTTTCTTGCAGGACTCCATCCGAAGTCTGTTCATTTCCCGATAGCTTTGTTTTTAGCCTATACGCTCTTTGAAATCGCAGGCATTGTAATTAAAAAGGATTTTCTTGCCAGGGCTGCATATATGCTGCTTTTGCTCTCAATTCTGGGGGCTGTAGCGGCAGTGCTGACGGGCAATCAGGCAGGCGGTATTGCTGAAAAGCTCTCGGACCTTGACGTCGCGATTCCCCTGGGCGCCATTTCAAAGCATGAGACCTATGCCACTTATGCCCTCTGGTACATGTTCATACTGGCTGCTTTCCGTACATACCTTATGGTAAAGAAAAAGTTTAACGGATGGCTCAAATATTCATTTATTGTCTTTTCACTCCTTGGAAGCTTCCTAATTTATGAGGCCGCCTTGCTGGGAGGAAAGCTGGTCTATCAGTACGGCGTAGGTACTGAAGTAATTAAACATGGTAACAACTCTATAGAAAAGTAAAAAGAGAAAACTATTGCTGGCAGTGATTCTGATCATATTTATAAACCTTTGCGGTATTCTGCTCAAGTCCTATGGCCTGGAACGCCATATAATTCTGCTGGGTTTCAGATTTCATATTTCGCTTCTTGTTCCCTGCGTGATGCTTTTCAGGAAGAACGCTTTTGAAAAAGTAAAGAGTAGTCTTTCGTCCTTTAAGGCAGGAAAAGCTTGGGGAGTATTTTTCATTGCCATTCTGCCTGCCCTGCTTCTGACGGGAGGTCTTTTTCTTATAAACGGAGCTGAGCTGACCGACCCGGATTACTTCTATGAGCTGGGGCTTTCTTCAATTTTTGACTATCCGGTTTACTTAATTTGGAACCTTCCGCAGATTCTTATTGCCGGACTTTTTCTGAATTTATTGACCTACGGGAAAAGTTACAGATTTCCCTTGATAATGCTTATTTTAGTTTCACTCTTTGCATTTGAGCTGATGCCAGAAGGAAAGGAAGGCTTTAACGTATCTCTGCTGCTTGACTTTGCAGCCTCTGCAGTATTGTTCTCAGTTTTCTTCTCCCGGGTAAACAATGTTTATTACCTGGCGGTTTATGCTTTTACGGTCCTCTGGAGCCACGTCCTTTTATTCGGGAGCAAGACTGAGGCCTTGGTTAACATGCTCTTAGCCAAAAACTACAACACTTGGGAGGGATTTTTTCTTGTAAGCATAAAATCACTTTCGAAGTACACTTTTCTTCTGCATGCTGGAATTAGTCTGATTTTATTGTTATTTATGATTGTACCGACTTCAGAAAAAGATAATTTCCAGGCAGCGGAAACAAATAAAATGGGAATACCTGAGAAATGAAAAAAATAAATATTCTGCTGCATTTAATTTTTATGCTGGCATTTTCTTCCGCCCTTTTTGCACAGAACGTGACTTCAGGCAGGGCTCGCGGGCTATTTATGTCCTTTGCCGTTGGGCCCAGGGTGCCGGTAGCCGATATGGCAAAATACCAGGCAGTCGGCGCAGGAATCAACTTCGGACTTTCATATACGGATAATGAATACCTTCCGCTGTTCGTCTATGCAAAAGTAGGCTTTGAGCACTTCCCGGGCTCTGTGGACTATTACCGCAGGAGCGATCACTCATCATTTACAACAAACGTGGTACCGGTAAACCTGGGTGCCAGAATATTTTTCCCGCCCGTGGTAAAAGACATAGTTCTTCTTATTCCCACGGCCGAATTGGGCGGATCGATTGCATTTTTCGAAAAATCTCATCAATTTAAGATAGATTCAGGCAGAAGCGATTTCCTTGAGAGTTCCACGAAGGCAGGCTTTCACGTTGGGGCCGGTTTATCAATGTTTCTTCTGGAGGTAATGGGCTCATACAACTATTTCCCCAACAACGAATACCTTGCTGCTGAGATCAGGGTAAGAATTCCGATTTTTATAGGATTATAAATGTTAAATCTTTGCCGGAGATGAAATGGATTTTGACAATGTTGTTTTTGAGGTAAACGATAACGTAGCAATTGTAAGAATTAACAGGCCCGACAAGCTGAACGCGCTTAATATTCAGACTATGAATGAGTTGAGGCAGGTATTTTCACTTCTGAAGCATAACGACGTGGCTGCCGTAATTATTACCGGCATGGGGCAGAAAGCCTTTGTTGCCGGAGCCGATATTACGGAGATAAACAGGCTGGACGAGGAGACTGGGCGCCTGTTTTCAGAAAGGGGACAGGATATTTTCAACTACATAGAGAATTTCGAGAAACCCGTTATTGCTGCCGTAAATGGCTATGCTTTTGGCGGTGGCTGCGAATTGGCTTTATCCTGCCATATGCGCATTGCATCTGAAAATGCAAAGTTCGGGCAGCCCGAGATAAACCTAGGCTTAATTCCAGGCTTTGGCGGGACACAGAGGCTTGCACGGCTGATAAATCCCGGAAGGGCTATGGAGTATATACTGACCGGAGAACCGATTGATGCACAGGAAGCATATAGGATAGGACTTGTAAACAAGGTGGTGCCGAATGGTGAACTTCTGGACAAGTCGATGGAATTGGCCGTAAAAATTGCGTCCAAAGGGCAGGTTGCCGTAAGGGCAGCAATTAAGGCCGTAAACTCTATGCTTGATCATTCACAAAAAGAAGGGTTTGAAGAAGAGGCAAAGCTTTTTAGCGAATGCTGCTCTTCGGAGGATTTTAAGGAAGGAACTTCAGCCTTCATTGAGAAAAGAAAACCCACATTTACTGGGAAATGATTCTTTTTTCACCTGCTGCTTATGATTAAGGCCGGAAGATCAGCCTCCGGCCTTTACTTTTTACCCGACAAACGCCTGCACACTTTCTCCTTTATATCCAAAGGAAACCGGACGTAAAATAATTTATTCTTATTAAAACTTTACTCATCCGGTAAAATTACTGTTATATGAAATCCGGAATTGATATATTTACGTGCAATTTTATTTCGGCTTAATTATTTCAATGTCCAAATGGGTAAAAACAAGCAAAAGATAATAGCATACTTATTAGGAATTTCATTTATTCTATTATTAGGCAACATTCTGGTGGACCGTTTCCACAAGGTCAAGCCAGGCATGCCGGATCCCGGCCAGAGCAATCTTACGGCAGAGGATGTAAACAGTATTTTTGAGGATGCAGTATGCGAGTTTGGCATTGATAAGAGCTGGATACAAAGAAAAGTGCTTCATACGGATCAGTCCGGTGAGGCAACCTATAACTACACCGTCAAAGTGCCAACTGACCTTCCGGTTACTCTGATACTGAATGAACTGAACAGCAGGCTTTTAGAACACGGCCTTAGCATTTCAGCGAAAGAGCTGCGGAAAGAAAAGACAACTAAGCTTCAGATACTTCACGTCAAGAATATAATGCTTCAGGCGGACCTTGTAACGGACCCCTCGGTGGTAAGAAGCACAGCTACCATAGGCTTTATCATAAAAGACATAGAGAAGCTGAACGACAGGGAATTAACCGAGTTTTTGTCGCTTCCGGAGTATTTTACGCTGGCATTAAGCCCTTCGGAGAAAGCTGAAAAGGCAGTCAAACAGATACTGGCGCTTAATAAGGAATACATTATTATTCTGGGTGACAACATTGACGAGGTAAGGTTCAAGTTCGACGAGGACTACAGTGAAAAGCGCCTTAACACTTCCGTCAGAACGATACTCGGGACTTTTGGCGGCGCAAAACTCTACCTCATTGACGACGAGTCGGATCTCTATAAGTCGCCTCTTTACGTTACGGTAAAAACTGCTTTTGAGAAGAGAAAATTAAGCCTTAACCCTTTAAGCAACTTTACGGAAATCAAGAGCAGGGCTGACCAGGACCTCGAATCGATGTTCAGCTACTGCTGCCAAAGCAGCGCGTCAGGGCAAAGGGTTTATACCATTACGGCAAAAAACTTTCTTGAGCTAAAGGACCTGGTTGATCTTTACAGGAAAAAGGGCTACAGGTTTGTTTTCCCCTCGCAGCTTAATTTCGGCATGGCCCCAAAGCCCGAAGAGGAGCAGGCTATTCAGAATCAATCTTCATCTAACGGGAACTCAGGCAAAAACTCATCAGGCAAAGGTTCAGCAACAAAAGCTACAACGGGTAAAAGTTCATCGGGCAAAAGTCCGTCAGGTAAAAGTCCGGCGGGTAAAAATTCATCCAGGGGTAATCAGCAGCTAAAATCTGTAAAGGGTAGCCAGGCGAAAAATCCGGCAAAAAAGTCCGTGCAGTCCAAAGGCCGCTGAGCTTGCCTTGGTATAATTTTTGGGGTGGATTTCCTTTAGAAATCGCCATTTTTGATCGCCCCGGCTTTCAGGTTAAATCCTGTGAGAAATTCTTTCCACGGGACGAGGTTGCCAAATGAAAAGAAATCATATTTGTCGATCAGGCTGTCGTTCTCTATTTTATAAAGTCCGCAGCTGTCATCAAAATAAGTAATCAGCGCGCTATCCCAGCTGGAATCTTCACTGCTAAGTCTCGGCTCCAAAGGAAGAAGGTAGATGCTCCCTTCCTGAAAGCTTTCATTATTGACATGCCTCCAGTTATTGCCGTAATAAAACCTGTAAGTCTTTCCGGCCTGAAATTCCCGATTTCCTTTCAGCACCTCCATAGCGTCGAAGGCGACTACCTTAACCCTGATTTTTATGGGTGAAGAAAAATGCCCTTTGAAAGTGAAGCTTGAATCCCTTTTGGAGATTATTCTGGCTTTGACGAGGCAGGGGATGCCTAGGAATTCCACAAAATTGCCGGAGTATTTTTCCTTTAGAAAGTTCGTAAAGCAGGCATTTACCTCAGAGTATGAAAGCCTTTTTCCTGTTTTTTTTACCTCATTTTCCTGTCCTGCAATTTTAGTCCTGAGGAGCTTAAAATTATCCTCGCAGGCTTCATACTTTAACTTAATGTAGTGCTTAATTTCGTTTTCGCTTAGGCCTGGTATTTCAAGCAACCTGTCTTTATTTTCCATATAAGGCTTTAGAAAGCTGAGGAAACTTTCAACTTTCTCACTACTTGAAAGCTGTTCCTGGGAGTAAACTTTTACGGACAATACCAATAATAAAATTAGTAGTTTTTTCATCATTGCCTCTGTGTAAGTTTCATGGACTAGGAAAAATTACAATCCCAATCAGGATATCCATCCTAAAAAAGCACGTCGGGCACCAGTTTTTTGAAGCTGTCCCATAACTTAATGGTTAGAAAAACGATTGGCAAGTTAAATCTGCAACTCTGCCTGTAAATCCATACAGGAGAAGCGTTTTGCCTCCTAAGGCCCCTCCTTCTCCTCCTGCGGGGCTGGCTGAACTGGGGATATAGTAATTCCGGAATTGATATTGCATCGATTCCGGAATTCAGGAAGAGCTTAAGAAGCGCTGAAAAGCGTAAGGGAGAATGTTGGATTTACGGCTTCAGGAAAAGAATTTTTCTATGAGAGCTAAAGAAATTAAATTATTCCAATTACATTACCGTCCCGGTCGAGTTCGGTTATTTTGCCCAGGTTTAACTTCTCCAGCTGCGGGCTCAGGCTTTCCCTGTCGCCAACTACAAGTATAACCAGTTCATCCGGAAAGATATTATCCCTGGCCGCCCCATAGGCTTCCTCAAGCGTCACTTTTTTGATATTATCCAGGAAAGTATTGAAATAATCGTCCGGCAGGCAATAGATGATCATGTTTGCAAGGCTTCTTCCGATCTGCCCATAGGTCTCAAAAAGGGCGGGGAACTTCCTTACCTGCGCGCTTTTGGCAAACTTTAATTCCTTTTCCGAAATATATACCAGGATTCCTTTTAATTCCTTTATGATCTCAACTATAGAATCTGCCGTATTTTCATTTTTTACGGGAGCCGAGACATAAAAATAACCGTTTACCTTGTTATAGTTGAAGCCCGAATGGGCCCCATACGTATAGCCCTTATCCTCTCGCAGGTTCAGGTTTATTCTGCTTGAGAACTGTCCTCCAAGGATCGAGTTCATGATGGATTTCGCAAAGAAGTCGGGTGCATTTCTTCCTTCTGTAATGTGCCCGATGCGGATTTCGCTCTGAGCTGCATCCTCCTTGTTTACAAAGTAAATTTTCGTTTTTTCCCTTGGCTGAGTATGTACGCTTATAATTGGTTTCAGGTGAGTGTGCCAGCCTAAGAGGGCAATGTTGAGCTTGTGGCGCAGCGTTTCTTTATCTATGCTGCCAACTACGATCATCGTGGAATTCTGAGGGGTAATAAGCGTTTCATAGAAAAGGCGTACGTCATTTTCGGTAATTCTTTCGATGGTTTCAATCATTCCCATTTCGGGAAGCCCGTACGGGCTATGCTGACTGTAGACGAGCCTTTCAAATACAACAGAAGCTATATAGCCTGCGTCATCCTTGGCCTGTATGATGCGGTTGATCTGTTTTCTTTTTTCCCTCTGCAGATCTTCCTCCTTCAGATGAGGCTTAGTTATGACCTTTGCGTAAAGGTCAAGGGACTGGCTGAAATTCTCAGAAAGCGTCAAAAGTGAAATAAACATGGCGTCAGGGTCAGTTGAAACGGACATTACCGAACCCAGGGATTCTATGGCGTTGCTTAATTCGAGAGAATTCAGGCCGCCTGCGCCCTCATCGAGCAACGCGGCAACGAGGTTTGAAAGCCCTTTCTTCTCATTGGGATCGAAGCGGCTGCCGGCATCGATAATAAGGCTCATCTGTACTATGGGCAGTCTTTCCTTGTGCACGAAGAGGACTTCCAGGCCGTTATCCAGGCTGAACTTTTCAACTTCCGGGAGTGTAAAACTGATCTTTCCTTTAGGCTGTGGTTTCTTTGTTCTATTTAATTCCATTTGCTATCCTTGGGTAATGCTTTTGGGTATAATTCTGAGTTCAAGGCAGGGCTTCCGAAGAAATTTTTCCGCCGCACTCCTTAGTGCTGCAGTGTCTATTTTCTGGTAACGCTCAAGATCGAAATTAAAGGAATCCGGATTCTCAAAGTAAAAATTGTATTCATTCAGGTGATTGACCAGTGAATTAAGGTTCTGCATTGAAAAAATGAAAGAAGCCTTGATGTTGTTTTTAGCCTTGTCCAGCTCTTCCTGTCTTATGCCGTTTTCAATTACGAGCTTCAGCTCTCTGAAGATTTCTTCCTTAATCTGGTCCAGGGATATCCCTGGGCGTGCGGTTGCTACAACAACAAAAGATCCGCCGTATTTGGCTGAATGCTGGAAAGCCGATATGTCCTGTGCAATTTCCGCTTCGAATATCAGGCTTTTATAAAGCCTGGAATTCTTGGAGCTTGAAAGGATATATGAGAGTATATCGAGCGCTGCATCCTCCTCCGTGTAAGCTTTGGTTGAATGCCAGACAAAATAAATTCTCGGAAGCTGCACGTTATCCTCGTGTACGAGGCTTATATTTTCAGTTAATTCTGTCTTGGGAACGTAAACTTCCTTAACGTCGAGGCCCCTTGAAATTGGACCGAAATACCTTTCAATGAGTTCTTTTGTTTTAGGGACATTAATATCCCCACCGATAACAAGGCTTGCGTTGTTGGGTACATAGTAGGTATGAAAGAACTCCTTTACGTCGGAAAGCGTGATATTTGAGATATCCTGCATGTAGCCTATTGTGGGCCAGTGATAAGGGTGGTTTTCGGGATAAAGGCGTGAGAAAATGATCTCCCAGGCAAGTCCGTAAGGGGCATTGTCGTAGCGCTGTCTTCTTTCGTTTTTAACCACGTCTATCTGGTTATCCAGTTTATCCTGCCCGAGTGCCGGAATAAGGAATCCCATCCGGTCGCTCTCCAGCCAGAGCACCATCTCAAGGTAGTTTGAAGGAAGGCTCTGGTAATAGTTCGTCCTGTCGGAGCTGGTCGTACCGTTCAGGTTGCCCCCGGCTTCCTGGATGTACTTGAAATGCATCTGTTTGGGCACGTGCTTGGAGCCCTGGAACATCATGTGTTCAAAAAGATGTGCAAAGCCGGTCTTCCCCTTAGTCTCATTTGCCGAGCCGACCCGGTACCAGATATTTGCAGACAGAATGGGAAGGCTTTTGTCGGGGTAAAGTATGACTTCAAGGCCGTTATCGAGCGTGTACTTTTCGTAATTTATTTTTAACAGGTCATTCATAGTCTCTTCTTAATAATTCAGCAATAAATTATAATTTAAGAAAAATTCCTGATCTTTTGGAGGAAATTCCATTGGGTGGCGAGAATAGTTGCTAATTCCGGGTATATATGGCCCGGGACAGGAAATGCTGGCCTTCCTTCGCCCTAAGGCCTGAGAATTAGTGGGCGTTTCATTCCTTGATAGCCGAATTGAAATTTGGTATATTTACACAGAAATTAAAAACATACGCAGGAGTCAAAAGTTTTGAGTCTTAAAGACAAAGCAAAAGCTAAAGAAGAGAATGATAATTCCATTTTGAATGAAGTGCCCAAGATCTTGCCTATATTACCTCTCAGAGATAACGTAATATTTCCTTATATGATTTTTCCGGTGCTGGTTGGCAGGGAACAATCCATTAAGGCCGCAAATTATGCACTGGAGAATTCAAAATTCATATTCCTGTCGGCTCAGAAGAAGGCAAATATAGAAGAACCCAAGGAAGAGGATATATATACCGAAGGTACAGTGGCAAAGATCATTCAGATCTTAAAGCTGCCGAATGGACTGATGAAGATACTGGTGGACGGACTGATTCAAGGCAGGATCCTGCAGTTTACGGATAACAAGGAATTCTTTGAGGCAAAGGTGGAGATCATCATGCCGAAAGAGGAAAACCCAATTGAAATGAACGCCCTCATAAGGCAGATGACTCATCTTTTTAAGGATTATGTTAAGATCAACCGCACAATTCCAACCGAGGCAATCAGCGCTTATGAGAATATAGACGAACCGGACAGGAAGCTGTTCTACGTGGCGGCAAACATAACGCAGAATATAGAAGTAAAACAGAAAATACTGCAGAACTTCACCATCAAGGAGCAGCTTTACGAAGTAATAAAGATACTGAATTCCGAAATTGACATACTTAAGGTCGAGAAAGAGATTGAAAACAAGGTCCAGGAAAATATAGCCAAGACGCAGCGCAAGTTCATCATTCAAGAGCAGATCAGAATCCTTCAGGATGAGCTGGGTGAGGAGGACGAAGCCACGCCTGAATTTGTGCGCCTGCGCAACAAGGTGAAGAAGGCCAAAATGCCCAAGTATGCCGAGGAAAAGGCAAACGAGGAATTAAACAAGCTTAAGAAGACTCCTCCCATGTCACCCGAGTCAACCGTGATACGCAATTACCTGGAATGGCTCATTGACGTGCCGTGGAATAAAAAGACAAAAGATAATCTGGACATAAAGTACGTCCGCCAGATTTTAGACGAGGACCATTATGGCCTTGAAAAGCCGAAAGAAAGGATAGTTGAACAAATCGCGGTTCTTAACCTGGTTCAGCAGATCAGGGGACAGATACTCTGCTTTGTGGGACCTCCGGGAGTAGGCAAGACCTCGCTTGGAAAGTCCATTGCCAGGGCAATCGGGCGCTCATTCGTGCGCATCAGCCTGGGCGGCGTGCGCGATGAGGCTGAAATCAGGGGTCACAGGAGGACATACATAGGTTCGATGCCGGGAAAAATTATTCAGTCCATGAAAAAAGCCGGCACTGTAAACCCGGTCATACTTCTGGATGAAATCGATAAGATGAGTATGGATTTCAGGGGCGATCCTTCTTCGGCAATGCTGGAAGTGCTGGATCCGGAGCAGAACCATACCTTTAACGACCATTACCTGGACCTGGATTATGACCTTTCGCAGGTTATGTTTATTACTACGGCAAACGTAAAATATAATATACCCCTTCCTTTACAGGACAGGATGGAAATAATTGAGCTGCCAGGCTATCTTGAGCACGAGAAGCTGCAGATTGCAAGGCGGCACATAATTCCAAAGCAGCTTTCAATGCACGGACTTAATGATAAGGCCGTTAGTTTTGAGGATGATGCCGTAAGCAAGGTAATTACGGACTATACGCGTGAGGCAGGTGTAAGAAACCTGGAAAGGGAACTGGCTAACGTCTGCAGAAAAACTGCCAGGGAGATTGTACTGAAAAGATCCGCTAACGGCAGTAAGCAGAAAGAAACCGCTGAGCAGCACGTAATTACTCCAGAGAAGGTCGTTGAATTTCTGGGTGTCGAGAAATTCAGGCGCCAGAAGGCAAGCGACGAACCAAGGGTTGGAAGCGTGACAGGGCTGGCCTGGACAAGCGTTGGAGGTGAAATTCTGAGCGTTGACGCCACTGTCATGAGCGGCGCCGAAAAGCTGACCTTAACCGGACAGCTGGGTGACGTGATGAAAGAATCCGCACAGGCCGCATTGAGCTTCATCAGGTCAAACGCCAAGTCTCTGGGGCTGCCGACTAATTTCCAGAAGGGTAAGGAGGTTCACATCCACCTTCCCGAAGGTGCAATTCCTAAGGACGGACCTTCAGCAGGAATTACAATGACTATGGCGCTCTATTCGGCCTTCAGCGGCAAGCCAGCCAGGAGTGACGTCGCAATGACCGGCGAAATTACGCTCCGTGGCAATGTGCTTCCAATCGGAGGATTGAATGAAAAGCTCCTTGCAGCACAAAGAAGCGGCATTAAGACTGTGCTAATACCGAAGGACAACGAAAAGGACCTGCTTGAAATTCTGCCGGAAGTCAAGGAAGGATTAAGCATAGTTTCAATCGGAAAAATATTTGAGGCAATACCTTTTGTTTTCGGGAAAGACAAAGCCGTAAGCCTGAAAAAGGCAAGGACGAGTAAATCTAAGCCGGATAAAACAAAGCCGGGCAGGGCAAAGCGGAATAAATAGGGAAACGGAAAAGAACGGTATGTCTGAAACAATTGAAATTAACGACAAGTTTACGGATGAGGAAAAATACCGTGAACTCATCCCGCAGATGGAGACGCTCCTTTCTGAGGATGACTTCACGGTTACAACCCTTTCGAATTTTGCTGCCGCATTAAAGCAGACTTTTTCAAAAGTCAGCTGGGCGGGGTTTTATTTGAAAAAGGGGGATTATCTTTATCTCGGCCCTTTTCAGGGTAAAGTTGCCTGTACAAGGATTAAGATCGGGCAGGGGGTCTGCGGGACTTCGGCATTTAAGAAAGTGACACTGATTGTTCCGGACGTGGATAAATTCCCGGGCCACATTGCTTGCGATTCCTTCTCCAGGTCCGAAATTGTAGTCCCACTCGTGAAAAACGATGAACTTTACGGAGTGCTCGACCTCGACAGCACTTCTTACAGTTCATTTAATGAGACTGACAAAAAGTACCTTGAAAGGCTCGGGCAGCTGGTGCTTGAAAAAATTGATTGTGCCCGCTCAGTAATTTAATACGTCAAAATTTTACCATTAATATTTCACATTAAGAAGTTTATATGAGCTATATAGTAACTGCAAGAAAATGGCGCCCCAACAGGTTTGAAGATGTTGTGGGGCAGGAACACATTACAACAA
Source organism: Ignavibacteria bacterium (assembly GCA_025612245.1). Lineage (GTDB taxonomy): Bacteria > Bacteroidota > Ignavibacteria > Ignavibacteriales > SURF-24 > JAAXKN01. The sequence goes on along the minus strand of JAAXKQ010000003.1, from coordinate 272,478 downwards.
CACTGAAAAATGCTATTAAGAATAACAGAATAGCTCATGCCTACCTCTTTGCAGGCCCCCGCGGCGTTGGTAAAACCACGACAGCCCGTATTCTGGCCAAGACGCTGAACTGCCTGAACCCGGTCGATTTTGAGCCCTGCAACGAGTGTGAGATGTGCCAGAGTTTTAACACTTCACAGTCTCTGGACATAATTGAAATAGACGGAGCCTCCAACAGAAGGATTGAAGAGATAAGAGTCCTCAGGGAGTCTGTAAAGTATGCTCCAACGAAGGGCAAGTCGAAAGTCTACATCATAGATGAAGTTCACATGCTCACAAACGAATCCTTCAACGCGCTTCTGAAGACTCTTGAAGAGCCGCCTGAACATACGATCTTCATTTTTGCAACCACAGACGTTCATAAGGTTCCTCTTACCATCATTTCACGCTGCCAGAGGTTTGATTTCAGAAGAATTGAACTGGATACAATAAAGAAACTGCTCAAGAATATCGCCGAAAATGAAAAAATTGAGATCGACGACCAGTCGCTTACGATCATCGCCCGCAAGGCCGACGGAGCCTTAAGGGATGCCGAAAGCATATTTGACCAGATAATTTCCTTTAGCGGCAATAAGGTGGAAGCACAGGCGGTTGCAAGAATGCTTAACCTGATCGACGATGAGGTCTACTTTACGATTTCGGATGCCATACTTGAAAAGAGATTCCTTGCTGCCTTTGAGGTATCTAAAACAGTGTATGAGAACGGGTGGAACTTTATAGACTTCATGAACGGCCTGGTGGAACACTTCCGTAACATTATGACCGTTGTTCTTACCGGCAGGACAAAGCTGATCGAGACGGCCGAGATATACAAGGAAAAGTATCTTTGCTACAAGGAAAAGTTCTCAGAAGGTGACCTTTTAAGGATAATGAACTACCTGAACAAGACGCAGCAGGAATTAAGGATAACGCAGAACCATAAGCTTCTTATTGAAGTAGCGCTCTGCCACCTCATTGGCCTTGAGAAGTCGGCCTCGATCAGGGAGGCCATTGCCAACCTGCAGGAGGTAAAGAAGATTGCTCCTGTAACCGTCCGCAGGGATGCAGCCCCAAGGCCTGCTGCAGCCCAGGAATCGGTAAGCCGCGAGCCTCAGCCTTCAAATGGAGGTGGTGCTTCAGAAAGGGCAGCCGTTACGGCAAAGGTCTCTGAAGGCGACCAGCCGGCTTTTCAGGAGATACTTTCCAGGTGGAGTCACTTTGTAGATGAGGTGAATCAGGAAAAATTCATCGTAGGCAGCGTCCTTCAGAATATGAAGGTCCTTGGCATGGAAGGCGCAAAACTGGACGTGGAGCTGAAAGACGTGCACGACAGGAAGATGATTTTGCAGCTGAGGGATTACTTCCTCTCCAAGACCGAGGCAGTATTCGGTAAAGGCCTCATTTTTAATTTTACCGACGAGTCTGCAACGGAAGATGTGGATGATTTCATGGAAGTCGGCAGCAATGCTGCACCTGAGCCGCAGCCAGAGGAGCCGGATGCCGATCCGCTGGTTAACGCAATTAAAAGCGAGCTCGGGGGAGATGAGATTCAGTAAATAGCAGCTTCTATGGCTTCTGAACGCGGTATCGAAGAATTATTGTCTGGAAGCATTATAATCAGTATATGATTTGTGTACATGGCAAAACTGTGGCCTGTGTTCCGGTTTAAGCCTGGAGCGATGCACCAGGACTCTTCTTTTTGCTCCTCGTAAGCAGCAGCATAAGGGTGCTTTCCCGGTATTAGTAAGAGTACCCCCGTCATTTTCATTACTTCCTGAAAAAAACTTTCTTAAAAACTGTTGCATATTAGCGGGAAAAATTATAAATAGTGTACATACGTACACTATTTATAGCAATGAAAATTACTAATTCCGAAACAGCATATATAGACCTGAAGAGCTATACGCTGCCTGAAACCCGCTTTAGCCGGGGAAAGCTCAGGCAGATATATACCCCGGTTCCGCGCAAGACCGCAAGGGTAAAATTTGATATTTACGACTATAAGATGCTCTTTAACGATGAGGGGGTAAAAAAACTCATCAGGGAAGGCAACACCATAGGCTGTTTTTACATAGAATCTCCCGGAATGCGCTCACTCCTGAAAAAGCTCTCGGTGGATACCTTTGAAATGCTTACGGCAGCAAGCTCCATCATACGTCCCGGCGTTGCCGAAAGCGGAATGATGCAGGAATTCATCCTGAGGCACAAGGATCCCTCAAAAAGGAAGTATTTATTGCCCCAGATGAAAGAATACCTGAGCGAAACCTACGGCATAATGATCTATCAGGAAGACGTCTTAAAAGTAGCCCACCACATAGCAGGGCTTTCACTGGAGGAAGCCGACATACTCAGGCGTGCAATGAGCGGCAAGATGCGTTCACGCAGTGCCATGGAACAGCTCGAGGAGAAGTTTTTCACGTCGTGCAAATCCAAAGGGATCAGTGAAGCGGCAGCGCGCGAGCTCTGGCGGCAGATTGAATCTTTTGCGGGCTATGCTTTCTGCAAGGCCCACAGCGCCTCCTTTGCGCTGCTTTCCTTCCAGGTGGCTTTTCTTAAGGTGTATTACCCCGCCGAGTTTATGGCTTCAGTATTGAGCAACGGGGGAGGCTTCTATTCGGCGGCCGTGTATATACAGGAATGCAAGCGCATGGGGCTTAAGGTGCTGCTTCCGTGTGTGAACAATAGCGAGCGCGACTACACGGGTAAGGATAAGGAGGTCCGCATAGGCCTCATGGCAATTAAGAACCTCTCAGTGCCCACGATGAGCGAGATAGTAAAGGAAAGAAACAGAAACGGGGAGTACGTGAGCCTTTCCGACTTTCTGTCAAGGACAAGCGTGGGCTATGAGGAAACATCGCTTTTGATACGCTGCGGAGCCATGGACTGCTTTAAGAAGACGCGTCCCACGCTCATGCGCCTTCTGGACGTCTATATGTCCTACAGAAAGACTCTCAGCATGAGCAGCCTTTTTGCCGGCGAGACTCTCAAGCTCGAAAGTGAAGTAATAACCGATGTAAGTTACACGGTTGAGGAGGCTTGCGCAATAGAATATGAAACCTTCGGCTATATGGTAAGCCGCCATCCGCTGGAGTTTTTCAGCGAGCTCCTCGGGGGGCCCTCGATCATCAGGGCGGAGGACATGGATAACTTAAAAGGACGCAGGGTTAAGATGGGCGGCTGGTATATGTCTTCAAAGCGCATAAGGACGCGCAAAGGAGAGATAATGAAATTTCTTTCGCTTGAGGACCTGACGGGTACATTTGAAGCTATCCTGTTTCCAGAGACTTATAACCGTTATGCCGAGCTCACGCTTTCCATGGGTCCTTACCTGATTGAGGGAAAAATTGACCCTGGCGACGGCAGAAACATAATTGTAGACCGCCTGGAGGTGGCCACCTCTGCCAGGATAAAATCCATAACGCAGAAAGAGGGGTCAGAAGGGGATTATTTTGGCGACGTGGAAAAGATAATGCCAGAAGAGTTCGAAATATTTACTGCCGAGGAGCACGAAAGATTAAGGCAGGCATACATGTGAGTCAATTAAAAGGAAAAACTAAAGGCAAAGTGGTAGAATTAAAAAAGAAGAATAGGGCAGGAATCATTTTCCTGCCCGTCCTGGCGGTAAATTTTATTTGTAGTTTGTAAACTGCGTAGGGAAATCCAAATCGGCATTTTTGACCATGGCTATTACCGACTGAAGGTCGTCTAGCTTAGGCCCGGTTACTCTTACCTGTTCATCCATAATCTGAGCGTTAACTTTGACCTTGGAGTCCTTTATCATCTTAACTATGAGCTTTGCATTTTCCTTTGATATTCCGCTCTGAAGGTCTATCTTCTGTTTGACCCTTCCGCCTGAGGCAGGTTCAACTTCCCCCAGTTTCATGGCTTTCAAGGAAATGCCCCTTTTGATGAATTTAGACTGGAGTATGTCAACGCTGGCCTTGAGGGAATAGTCGTCCTTGGAATTGATCTGAATATATTTGTCCTTTTTATTTAACTCAAGAGTCGTGTTGGAATCCTTTATGTCATATCTCTGCTGAATTTCTTTTTCGGCCTGGTTGATTGCGTTATCCACTTCCTGAAAGTCAATTTCCGAAACTACATCAAATGAATGATTCTGTGCCACTCTTCTCTACCCACGTTATTGAATAATATGTTCAAAATATACTCTTTTTTCTTCAAAACTTCAAAACAGGGGGACTGATCCGATAATATGGGAATCCTGGCGAAAAGAATATTTCAAATCAGACACTTTTTTCTTTCAAATTATGGGGAAGAATCTTTATATTTAAACACTGAAAATTACTGACTTATTCGGGGCGTGGCTCAGCCCGGTTAGAGCGCCTGGTTCGGGACCAGGAGGTCGGAGGTTCAAATCCTCTCGCCCCGACAAAAATCCGATGATTTATTTAAAGGTTTGCTTAAAAACGGGGCAAACCTTTTCTGCATTAAGAGTAATACTTTAGATACCGGAAGAACTTTTTGGGCGTTCCTAATTTTTCAAAGTCAGGCCGTGAAAGTTAAAAGCAGAAAAAGTATTTTTACCTTCCAGCTCTTGGCTTATCTGAGTTTTTCAAGCTTAAATTGAGACAATATGCACAAAAGTATATTCATATTTTTATGTCTGAGTGCAATAATACTGCAGTATGGCTGTACGTCCCCGGCTCCATTTAAGAGCAAGCATGATCTTATAGGTGAATGGAGGGGAAAAGTGGTAGATATAACAGCTCCCAACCGTTTGAAATCTTCGTTCCCGCTGCGGAAATACGGAACGGCAATATTTGAACTAAACAGCGACAGCAGCTTTACTTATACGTTGGAAATAAACCGTGACGTCGTTTTGGAAAAAGAGGTGCTTGGAAACCCGGTATCCAAAACGTTAATTAAAGCTGTTTACAAGAACTTTCAGAAGGGAAAGTTTATTGCCAGCGACAGCTCGCTTATCCTTTATGATTCTCACAACAATGAAATCTCTCAAGATAAATACTACTTTAAGGAAAGAATACTTTACACAGAATTTGTCAGTAAAGACAGACTTACCTGGCTGATTGCCTGGGAGAAAAATTAATCTATAAAACTACTTTTCCGGAGGTAAAATGAAATCGTGGAAACCTTTATTGTTCGTTGCTTTCTTTTCAATAGTTTTCTACAGCTGCAGCAAAAATGATGATTCTACAAATCCCATTGATCAAAGTTCATTTATAGGCCTGGCAAGTGATTATATGCCAGTTACTGCAAATCAGTCCTTAAAGGGGACGATAAATGGGTCGATAACAGAAAGTGACTCTTCGGGTGCCGTTACACATTCGGAGTCCTGGACGGGAATAGATGCAGAAGCAAAGATTGGAGCCTCAACGACACATAAGAACGTGAATGCTAATCCAATTTTGGGATACAACCAGGAAAGAGGCCGCTTTGATGTAGTCGGCTATTTATACAACAATGGCGATCTGATGGGCATGAATATTAATCCGGATCCTCAGGAGGCAAATGGACTTTTACTGCCCAAAGAGTTCAAAATCGGGCAGGAATGGATTGTGAACAGTTCAGCAAAGATTAATATTCCAAGAATTAAGGTAAAAGCCGCAGAAGCAATGGCAAGCTATGTTACAACTTCCGGAAAGACTTATAACAACGTGGTAAGATTTGAAGTCACTTCTTATGACTCGGTAACGACAGAAAACACCATAAATTATTATTCTAAAATTACAGTGATCAGGGCATTATCGGGCGCTATATATCTGGCAAAAGGAATTGGGCTGGTTGATGCAAAAGTTGACAATTTCTCCATGGTTGCAACCGGTAAACAAAATCGGGGCAATAGAAATGAGAACGTTTATTACAAGTCGGTAACAAAAGGAAGCCTCAGTCTATAAGATCACGTATCTATTCTGGATTTCAGCTCGTTATTTTCCCATGGCTGTCTTAATTATTTTTAAGTCAGCCATTTTTTTTCTTTCAGGCCACATACTGGCTGTTGCATACATAAGTAAGGGCGTACTGTTCGATTCTGGCATTCAATGTAGGTCTCGTAATTCCTAAGATCCTGCAGGCCTTTTCCTTATTCCATTTCACGGAATCCAGGACGAGCTTTATGTGTTCTTTTTCAATTTCTGCCAGGCTTAAATTTGCCTTGCCGTAATATTCCGAGGGCGTCCTCTGGGGGGTATTCTGCAGGAGAATATATTCTTTTTCCAGAACATCGCCTTTTGCAAGCACCACCGCCTGAAGGAGAGTATTTTCCAGTTCCCTGACGTTGCCGACCCATTCATAGTTACTCAGCATTTCCATAACGTTGTATGGTACTTTGCTAATGTTCTTATGGAGCTCTTTGTTTATTTTCATGAGAAAATGCACTACAAGGTTCGGTATGTCGTCTTTTCTTTCCCTTAGCGGGGGAACATCAATTGTAAAGACCTGGAGCCTGTAGAAAAGGTCGCTTCTAAAGAGCCCCTTAGAGACCAGTTCAGAAAGATTTTTGTTCGTAGCAGCCACAACCCTTGCTCTCATGGGAATTGTAGTCTCACCGCCTACTTTTTCAAATTCCTTTTCCTGAAGGACGCGCAGGAGTTTAACCTGGAGGTTAGGGGAGATTTCCGAGATCTCGTCCAGGAAGATCGTTCCGTCGCCGGCGAGTTCGAATTTGCCCTTCTTGTCTTTTATAGCGCCTGTAAAGGCGCCTTTAACGTGGCCGAAGAGTTCACTTTCGAGCAGTGATTCCGATAAGGCGGAGCAGTTAACAGCAACAAAAGGGCTGTCTTTTGTAACGCCTGAATAATGAATTACTTTTGTAATTAGTTCCTTTCCGGTGCCGCTTTCACCCTGAATAAGAATGTTTACCCTGTTGACGGACACCTTGCCGACTTTCTTGTAGAGCTCGTGCATGGATGGATGGTTGCCTATGATGCTGTTATCGATGCGAAAATCGTTAGAATCCTCGGAAATCGCAATTGCCACCCTTTCGCTTAAGACTCTGCATTCAAGTGCTCTTTTTACGGTTGTAATGAACTGGTCCAATTCCAGGGGTTTCTTTATATAGTCGTAAGCCCCCATCTGCATTGCTTTAATTGTGGACTGGAAGTCTTCAAAAGCAGTTACAATCAGAATTTGTATGTTCCTGTCAAATTTTTTTACTTTTTCTAAAACCTCAATGCCGTTAATACCGGGCATCATGAGATCGGTAATTACAAGGTCAGGATACTCATTCTCAAGCAGTTCCAGGCCTCTTTCCCCGTTTTCAGCAAATACCAGCCTGCAGTTGAGCTCACTTAGAAAGATCCTGAGTGTTGCCCTCATCATTTCGTTGTCTTCGATGACTAATATAGTTTCCATTTCCTCCCTTTCCCACAATTACATACACATGCAGATTAGCTCAATACATTCAGAACATTATCACTTAATGCAAATCTGATATGCACACACGCCAACACACAGTCACAGCCGGAAAAAGCAGAAAAAAATGCAGACAGGCCGGATAGATATTTCGCTATCCTTAAAAATCCTACAATACAACGAACCTTTAATACAACTACACTGACTTATGAAATTGGGCCATATTGTTTTTCGCAAAAGAATTTTAACTGTTGCCTCCAGCTTACTATATCTGCACCCCTGTAGCCTGAATTTCCGAAATAAGCTATAATATTTAATGTTAAACATTGCACATAGAAAATCAAGGTGTATTATCGTCCCAGTGGAAAATTCTTTCTGGCAGAAAGGGAGATACCTGAAAAATTTTTTATGCCGCAGAGCTTACAGGCCATCTGTCCCGCATTTTAACGGGATGTATAAGGTTCTACCGTAAAAAATTTTTACGTCTCATAAAAAATAATTTTCGGGGGCGAAATTACCCCTTTCGAAATCCTGCTTGAAAGAAGGTATTTCAATGAAAACTCAATCGGCACGTATCTTGCCCCATTACTCTATTAGTAAAGTTAAAAATATGAACAACGACTTCGCATTTATAAATACCCTTAAGGGTCTGGTTATATTCATGATGGATAATCATGAACTGTGTGCCAATATTGCCGAAGTCCCGGCAATTATAAAGCCGGAGGAATTGAAGAAATACTTCAATCTTTATAACAAGGGAAACAAAAACCTAAAACAATATGGCAGCAGTTTTCCCGTTATAGATTCAACTACTTTATTCAGGTACGCAGCTGGAAGGCCTACACCCGATTCAAGAATTCTCCTGATCAACTGCGATAACCTGATCTTTGCGCTTTGTGCCGAAAAGGTAATAGAAATTATTACGGTAAACAGGAAAAACGGGGAAAGCTGCCTTGAGTTTACACCCCTTGAGGGGGATTCTTATATAAAAGGAATTATACATTATGAGGATAAAGCCTGGCTGTTTCCGGATTACATAAAAATATCTTCCGAGTTACAGGCCAAGCTATCCACCTGCTTTGCCGATCATAGCAGGAAAGATGTAGTTTAGTGGCATTAAATACACATAAAATAAGCAGTTTCCGGGACCAGGGAAGTTTAAGTGAGCCTATAGACATTCTAAGAGTGCAGATGTGGCTCACTGCTGCGGAGCTATGTAGGAAAGCTAAATAACAGGAGAAAAACTATGGAAGTACCATTTCAGGACTTAAAGAGTCAGTACAAAGCAATCAAGGAGGAGATCAATCCGGCAATTCAGGAGGTACTCGAAAGCAGCGCGTTCGTACTGGGTAAATCTGTAAAGGAGTTTGAGGAGCAGTTTGCCCGGGTACATGAAGTAAAACACTGCATAGGCCTGAGTTCCGGCACTGACGGAAACCATTCAGTTTTGTGGGCGCTCGGGGTTAAAGTAGGGGACGAGGTAATAATGCCCGTAAATACTTTTATTGCTACTGCATGGGGAGTCGTCCTTAACGGTGCAAGGCCTGTTTTTGTTGACTGTGACGCTGAGAGCGCCAATATTTCCGTGCCGCAAATTGAGCAGCATATTACCCCAAAAACACGCGCCGTTGTTGCCGTGCATCTTTACGGACAGGCAGCCGACCTGGACCCGATAAGGAAAATTACCGACAGGTATAAAATTTACCTCGTCGAGGACTGTGCGCAGGCACACCTGGCAGAATATAAGGGAAAGAAAGTCGGGGGGCTTTCTGAGGCAGCATCATTCAGCTTTTATCCGGGAAAGAACCTCGGGGCATACGGGGAGGCAGGCGCTGCTACAACAAACAACGACGCGCTTGCTGCAACTATCAGAATGATCCGCGAACACGGGTCATCTGAAAAGTATAGGCACGAAATATTCGGCCATAATTACAGAATGGAAGGGATTCAGGGTGCAGTACTGAAAGTAAAATTGAAATACATTGAGGACTGGACAGAAAAAAGAAGAAATGCCGCCAGGCTTTACAGCCAGTACCTAAATGACATCGAGGAGATTAAAACCCCTTCTGAAATGCCTTACGCAAAGCACGTTTATCATCTTTATGTAATTCAGCTGACTAGAGGCCTTGAAGATGAAAGAAACCGTCTGGCAGAATACCTGAAAGAAAGCGGAATTTCCACCGGGCTTCACTATCCAATTCCTCTGCACATGCAGAAATGTTTTTCTTACCTGGGCTACAAAGCAGGAGATTTCCCGGTTGCGGAAAAACTTGCCCGGAGCGGCCTGTCTCTTCCGATGTTTCCCGAACTAAAGGAAGAGCAGATTGAATACGTAGCAAAAAAAATCCGGAACTTCTTTAAGTCCGAAAACCAGAGTAAAAGAAGCGCTGTGGAAGAAAGCATTAAGTAGAAAGTCAGTAAAAGGTAAGAGGCTTAATTGGTAATTCTTGCATATATCGGAGGGTTGTTTATTTCTTTTGTGGCGTTGTCTGTTTTTCTTTTAATAGGCATTCCGCCGGTTTTAATGAAATTTATCAGCACGGGCCCCCGGAGCCGGCCAGGAGGCAGCAGTGAAGAAAAAAACGTGCTTATAATCGGCAGGGAAATTTCAGCAATACACTTTTTAGAAGACGTATTAAAGCAGCATCAGTCAGGCACGCGTGTTGCAGGATTCATAAGCAAAAGTGGCGATGGCAGCCTGAATGGCTCCCTGAAACCGCTCGGCAGACCGGAAGATCTTGAAGAGATTCTGAATGCTTACGAAATAAATGAAGTTATAATTGCAGAAGATGAAGAAGACCTGAACCACATATTCAGTCTTGTCGAACGATGCATAAAAGCCGGTAAACGGGTCAGGGTAGCCTCGGGAAAAATGGAAATAATCCGTGAGAAAATTAAATTCGGGAGCTATTTTGACAATCACTGCATCGACCTTTCAGCGCCGGTGGGCTACAGGTTTACTACGGCATTAAAAAGGGCAGAGGATATAATTATCGGTTCAGCTGCGTTCATTGCCTTCCTTCCTCTCATGATCATTATCGCCTTGCTTGTAAAAACGACTTCCCGGGGAGAGATTTTCTTCCGGCAGCTAAGAGTTGGGAAAAACGGCAGTCATTTCAAAATGTACAAATTCAGGACTATGTACTCTTCTACAGGCATGGATGATGAAAAAAGAAAGAAAATGATGCTTGAATTTATGAAAAAAAACAAAAGCACGGGAGAGGATAAAAAGATTGTTGATGAAAGCCGGGTGACTAAAGTCGGCAGAATTTTGAGAAGGACCTCGCTTGACGAGCTGCCGCAGCTCATCAACGTTCTTAAAGGGGAAATGAGCCTAGTTGGGCCGCGCCCCTGCGTGCCTTATGAATTTGAGAACTATGAAAGCTGGCAGAAAAGAAGGGTTAAAGTGCTTCCAGGATGCACGGGGGTCTGGCAGGTCTCGGGAAGAAGTTCAGTTTCCTTTGATGATTCAGTAGTTCTGGATCTGTACTATGTGCACAGGATGTCTGTCTTTCTGGATCTGAAAATTTTATTTAAGACAATACCTGTAATGCTCCTTTCAAAAGGAGGAAGGTGAATTATTGTATACCGGTAAAAGCTGTTTTTTGAAGCTTTCAGATAAATGGTATATATCAATTGAAATTTGGAGGAAATTATATGAAGGTAGGAATTGTTGGTTTAGGATACTGGGGGCCAAATCTGGTCAGGAATTTCCAGGCGGATAATGAAATTGAAAAAGTAATCGGATGCGATAAAGAACCGGAAAGGCTTAATTACATAAAACTCCGGTTCCCGAACGTGGAACTCATGGATAGTTTTGATAACCTCCTATTGAGCGACGTGGATGCAGTTGCAATTGCCACACCTGTAAATACTCATTACAAGTTTGCCAAAAGGGTTTTAGAGGCGGGTAAGCACGTCTGGGTTGAAAAACCCTTTACTTCCAACTCGGCGCAGGCCAGGGACCTCATAGAACTTGCAGGGAAAAAGGACCTGAAGGTTTTTGTCGACCATACGTTCCTTTATGCGGGGGCGGTAAAAAAGATAAAAGAGATTGTTGAAAGTGGTGAGCTGGGGGATATCATTTATTTCGATTCCGTCAGAATTAACCTTGGGCTTTTTCAGCACGACGTGAATGTAATCTGGGACCTTGTTCCTCATGACCTGGCAATAATGAATTATGTGTTAAAGGATAAAACTCCCGTTGCAGTAACGGCAAACGGAATTGCAAATTACTACGACCAGGAAAACATAGCCCACATCTCAATCCACTTCAAAAGCGAGGACTGTTTTGCTCACTTCCACGTAAACTGGACCTCTCCGGTAAAGATCAGGAGGATGATACTCGTGGGCACGAAAAAAATGCTTGTCTATGACGACATGGAAAATTCAGAAAAAATTAAGGTGTACGACTGCGGAATTGAAATGCTTTCCTCAAAAGAAAAGATCCGCAAGGCGCTCGTGCAGTACAGAATTGGCGACATGTATTCTCCGAAGGTAATTCAGACCGAAGCTCTGGCCCTGGGAGTGAAGGAATTCGTCTCAGCCATAAAGGAAGGACGCCAGCCCCTTACAAACGGCCATGACGGCCTGGAGGTGGTAAGGATACTTGAGGCTTCGGACAAGTCCATTAAGAACAGGGGATGCCTTATCGAGCTGGAGGAGAAAGAGATAATAAAGCCCGCGGTAAAGACATTCGAAAGAGAGGATTTCATAAAGAAAATCAGGATTATGAGCAATGGACTATAAAAATATTAAAGACGTAAAGCTCGGCCAAAACGTAAAGATATTTGATTTTGTGAATCTTTACGGCTGCTCAATAGGCGACAATACAAAAGTGGGCACTTTTGTAGAGATCCAGAAAAATGCAACCATAGGCAGAAACTGCAAAATTTCCACTCACACTTTTATCTGTGAGGGAGTCCACATAGAAGATGACGTCTTTGTAGGTCACAATGTCACTTTCATTAACGATAAGTACCCACATTCGACCAACGAGGACGGCAGCATGCAGGCTGAGAATGACTGGAAAGTAATTGAGACGTTTGTAAAAAAGGGAGCCTCCATCGGCTCCTCGGCTACAATACTCTGCGGACTGACCATTGGCGAGAATGCAATCGTAGGGGCCGGGGCCGTAGTAACAAAGGACGTTCCGCCTAACGCAATTGTTGCCGGGGTTCCGGCACGCATTATAAAAGTCAGGAACGAACCCTCGGAACCTTCTTCGCTCATTACTTCCATCATTAAGTAATTTTAAGAAAGTAGTAATTAAAAGGTAGGTTTTATCAAACAGGATTTGATCATGAAAAGATATCCGGCAGTTTTTATTCTTCTCTTTTTTGCCGCTCTTGAGAGCTTGTGGGCACAGTCGCTTAACCCCGGCGACGGGGTAAGGCTGGCTTTCTTTAACATAACCGATAAGATCTCGGGCGATTATTTTATTCAGCAGGACCGCCTACTGCAGCTGCCCTTTATAGGAACGCTCAAGACCGAAAACAGGAGTTTTGAGAGCTTGAAAAATGAAATAATCACAAAATACGATTCCCTATACAGGAAGCCTGAAGTTTCAGTGCGCCCTCTCTATAGAATCAACGTACTGGGAGAAGTAAAAACCCCGGGCTCCTATTATTCTACCGGTGTGGAGAAAATCTCCGACCTCCTGGCCCTGGCAGGAGGGGAAACCAGTGATGCGGATTTAGGCGACATGTACATCATTCGCAATGACAGGGAAATTAAGGTTGATGCCGCCAGGATAATTGAAGAGGGTGACAATAAAGACGACCTGAACCTGACTTCGGGTGACAGGCTTTATGTGCCAAGAAAATGGTGGGTGGGGGCAAGAAATATTGCCATGATAGTCTCGGGGGCAGGCATACTGGTTACACTGGTTGCACTGTTTGTAAGGAAGTAAGGCAATTAAATAAAAGGACTTATATGGCTGAACTGATTTTTCTGTCCTTTAATCTTAAGATGTGGAGAATATAAAATGTCCAAGTTGTTGAATCATGCTCCTGGCAGCAAAAAAAAGGAAGAATTTACATTACCGGAATTATTCCAGATAATCAACAGAAGAAAGAAAACTTTACTCGTTTCTGTAATTACACTCCTTTTGGCTGCATTTTTGTATAACACCCTTTCAAAGCCTGTCTTTGAGGCATCCGTAATGCTGAAGAAAGACAGGACCGGTGCTGATAAATCCGGCGGGGGCGACGACTTTAAGAGCCTCGTGCTACTTCAGACGCAGGATGAAATTGAAACCGAAATGGAGCTCGTCAAAACAAGAGATGTTCTTAAGAGCATTGTTGAGGAACTTAAGCTCAACCTCACCATAGACAGGATTATACAGCCCGGGGGCAATACCTTAAAAATAAATTCATCTGCCGTGGATTATGCGAGGAACTATCTTAAGAACGGTCAGGCAGGCTTTATGCCGGCTTTCGAAATGCTAAAGGTTACGCCTTCAAAGGCATCTTCTTCTTTCTTTATTGCAAAGACGGCCGGGAACACCTACGGAATTTATGACGCCCGGAACGACAGCCTGCTTCAGACCTCAATTGACAGCAGTTTCCTTAAGAAAGCATATGATGATGATCTGGAAAATGAACCCGCTTCAGGAAAACATTCCTATGCGGCATTTAACCTGCCGGGTAAGTATATAAAAATCGACTGGCCGGGAGCACGCCCGGGAAGCAGGATTTATTTTCAGATAAATAACACTGAAGAGACGCTCGACAGGCTTGGAAAATCAATTACCGTGGAGCACATCGTTAAAACTGATATCTTCAGGATCTCCGCCCAGAGCTCATCACCGTACACGGCACAGCTGATTGCCAATACGGCAGCTGAAAAATTCAGAAGCACGAGGATCAAACAGCAGAAAGATAATATTCGCTACTCATTTGACTTTGTGGATAAACAGCTTAATGACGTATCGGAAAAGCTTAAGAACGCGGAGAAAAACCTAAGCGAATTCAAATCTGCCAAAAGACTGACCTCAATAGATGAAAATTCAAAGAATCTTGTCGACTTCTTAAGCAGCCTTGAAGCCGAGAAGATCAAAACGGACCTTGAGCTGACAGACCGCGAGAATAAGCTTGCGCAGATGCAAAGTGAGCTCAAGACAAGGGGCTACATCGATCAGACTTACCTCACTCCAGAGAACAACGAGGAATCAAACTCGCCTTTCTCAAATCTCCTCAGGCAGCTCTCGGACCTTGAAGTTCAAAGAGTTGAACTTCTTCAGACCAGGAAAGAAAGCCACCCTGACGTCGTAAATCTGGACCAGAGGATCAGCCAGATAAAAAGCAAGCTTTCAACGTACAACAAAAATACGCTGACGGCATACCAGATAATAATTAGCTCGGCTAAGAAAAAGCAGAACGAGTTAAACGGGCTTACGGCAAAGTATTCCGGAATGATAAAGGCTCTTCCACCTGATGAAAGCCGCCTGGCCGAGCTCACGCGGCAGAAGAATGTATACGACAAGATATTCACAATGCTACTGGATAAAAGGGAAGAAATGCGCATTGCTGAACTCTCAAGGCTGCAGGACATTGTAATTCTGGATCCGGCACATGAGCCGGATAGACCTATACATCCTAAAAAAACGCTGAACCTGGGCCTCGGGCTCATTGCAGGAATATTCATAGGACTTATAGGAATGACGGTGCAGGAAGTAAAAAGCAGGAGGATGATTGATGCCGACCACGTGGAAAACGAGTATGACATCCCGATATTTGCAATTATTCCGCACTACCCTAAAGAGGTGCTTAAAAGAATTTTTAACTCTACGCATTACCACGAGAGGTTTGTTACTCTCATGAGTGATCAGGAAGGCTTCCGTGAAAGCTACAGGGTGCTTCAGACAAAGCTGGAGACAAGATTTCCGGGTAAGAAAATCATAATGTTTAC
Source organism: Ignavibacteria bacterium (assembly GCA_025612245.1). Taxonomy (GTDB): domain Bacteria; phylum Bacteroidota; class Ignavibacteria; order Ignavibacteriales; family SURF-24; genus JAAXKN01. Next base: position 257,217 of record JAAXKQ010000003.1, on the reverse strand, counting down.
GAGCTGTGAAGAGGATACGGGAAAAACTTCAATTGTATCTAACTTTGCCATTTCACTTGCACAGTCGAACAAGAAGGTACTGATGATAGACTGTGACCTGAAGAAGGCCTCGCTGACAAAGGCTTTCAACCTTAAGGTTGATTCTCCGGGGCTGATAAATTTCCTTTCAGACGGACAGACGTCATTTAATACTTATCAGATTCCGCTTGGAAAAGGGGAAAATGAAATTCAGAACCTTAAGATGGTGACAGCGGGCGGCACAACAGAGGACTCAAGCAGACTGTTTGGCAGCCTCAAAATGGAGCAGCTTATTGAGATGATAAGCACTTCCTCGTTTGAATATGTACTCATCGATACTCCGCCAATTACAAGGGTTGTCGACGTGCTCGTACTGGGGAAATATATTAAGGATGCAGTTCTGATACTCAGGCCCGGCAAATCATTTAAGGACAGCGTAAGCTGGGGAATGATGGAGATGAGGGATGCCGGAATCAATATCAGCGGCATACTAATCAATGCCTGCGACATCGGAAAATCCTCCTTCAGGCACCGTTACGGTTACGGCTATGGGTATGCTTACAGCGATAAAGCCGGCAAGAAAAGCCTCAAGGAGAAGCCAAATCAGAGGGATGCAAGGGGTACATACGGCAGGGGATTACTAAAAAAGTAAGCATCCGGTACAACGTTTCATCGTCTTTATTATGGAATTTTAATGGCTCAAAAAAGTTCAATTAACTAAAAACAAAAAACGGTTAAAGCTAAGACAAGGGAGAAAAAAATAATATGTGCGGGATATTCGGGGTCTTTAACTTTAAGAACCATAGTCCAATAGATCAGAATTTGCTCAGGCAGTCTACACGCCTGATGAGCCACCGCGGTCCGGATGGTGAAGGCTACTTTGTTGACCAGAACTCAGGCGTAGGCCTGGGTCACAGGAGGCTTTCCATTATAGATTTAGCCACGGGTGATCAGCCCATGTGTAACGAGGATGAGACGATCTGGATTACTTTTAACGGGGAGATTTATAACTACCAGGAAATAAAGAACTATCTTCTTAAGAAAGGGCACGTCTTCAGGAGCAAGTCGGATACTGAAGTTTTAATACATGCCTACGAGGAGTTCGGAGATGAGTTTCTTTCAAGGCTTAACGGAATATTTGCCTTTGCGATCTGGGATTCAGTAAAAAGAAGGATGCTGCTTGCACGCGATCATTTCGGTGTAAAACCGCTTTACTATTACGTCGATGGCGAAAAGCTGGTTTTTGCTTCCGAATTAAAATCGATACTTTATTACACAAAAGTTCCGGGTGAAATTAACCCTGCCTCATTAAACCTCTGCCTTACATTCAGGCATACGCCTGCTCCATATACACTCCTAGACAAAATAAACAAGCTTCCGGCAACCAACTTTCTTACCATAGGAGAAAAGGAGGGCTTTTGCCTGAAGCCTTACTGGGACAGGGCAATTGAAATTGACTCAGGAAGGAGCGAAGCCGAATGGATTGAGGTGTTAAGAAACGGACTCGAACTGGCCGTAAAAAGGCAGATGATGTCCGACGTGCCTGTAGGAATATCGCTCAGCGGAGGCATCGATTCGGGTTCCATACTTGCACTAATGAGCCGCTATGTAGGGCGTGGTGTACACGCTTTTACGATAGGCTTTGAAGGCGGAAAAGAAGAAAATAACGAGATTAAAAGGGCCGAGGCCAACGCGGCAATGTTCGGGGCAGTCTTCCATCACAGGGTTATTACTGCAAAGGACTATTCCGACTTTCTGAAACAGTACCTGTGGCACCTGGAGGAACCGCTTGGCAACGAATCCGCAGTTGCCGTTTATTTTGTCACAGAACTGGCAAAGGGAACCGTAAAGGTGCTCTTAAACGGGCAGGGGGCCGATGAGCCCTTCGGCGGCTACGACAGGCACCTGGGGGCATTCTATAGAAACAGGTACTCTTTCCTTAAACCACAGATTATGAAATATATACTGATGCTGCCCATTTCACTGAATAAAAAGAAAAAGCTCTCGCGCTTTGCAGATTTTCTCGGGCAGGATAGCGACCTTAAAAGGATCACGAGCGCAGCATGCATACTGAATTACGAGGAAAGGAAAAAAATTTTTAACAGCGAACTCTTCGAATACTCGCACGAAGAGGATTATGAAAACGAGGTGGAAAAAATACTCCACGACAGCATACACGGGTCAACCGTGGAAAAAATGTTTCTCTATGACATGTTCAGTTCGCTTTCTGAGAACCTGCTCCTCGTTCAGGACAAGATGGCAATGGCGGCAAGCATAGAAGGCAGGGTTCCTTTCCTGGACGTAGAATTTGCTTCCACGGCTTTGAGCATTCCGGCTACTCTAAAGATCAAAGGAAAGTCGGGAAAATATATTCACAAGAAGGTCTGCGAATATTATCTGCCAAAAGACATTGTTCACCAGAGGAAGATTGGTTTTCAGGATCCGGTGGAATTGTGGCTCAAGGATTCGCTTGGCGATGAGCTCCTGGATTACCTAAATTCACAAAACTCAATTACAAAAAATTACCTGAATAAAAAGGCTGTCGACCGCATGTTCTATGAGCACAGGCATAACAAGGCGGACCATAAGCGGTTTCTTTACCTGCTGCTTTCAATTGAAAAATGGGCCGAGATATTCCTTGCTCCGGAAAAAATGAAGATGCAGGTAAGCTATATCTGAACATGAAAAAGGCAACAAAGAAGAGGTAAGAAAAAGTGTCTGAAACGGTTTGTATGGTTGTCCTGTCTGCCTACCCTTACGATCCCCGTGTAAGGAGGCAGGCAGAAGTGCTTGAAGAAGCAGGCTTTGAGGTCGACATCATTTGCCTCAGGGAGGCTGATGAACCGAAAAATGAGAGAATCGGGCTCGTAACGGTCCACAGGATAATGAAGAGCGTGAACAAGGAAAGCATTCTAAGCTATATGTGGCTTTCTGTTGTCTTTACACTCCTGGCCATTTTTAAGATCCAGACTTTGTCTATGAAAAGGAACTACAGCCTCATTCAGATACACAATATGCCCGACTACCTGGTTTTTTCGGGCGCCCTGCAGAAACTCATGGGGAAAAAACTCATTCTTGACATTCACGACCTTACGCCCGAGCTTTTTGAGACCAAGTGGCCGGAAAAGAAAAGTTCCTTTATGATGAAGGCCGTAAGGAAAATTGAAAAGCTCTCATGTGACTTTGCGGATCATCTTATTACAGTAACCGATGCCTGCAGGGAAAAACTGGTTGAAAGGGGGAATGACCCGGCTAAGATTACGCTCGTTCTAAATACGGCCGATCCCGGAATATTCCGGTTCGATTGCCACAGGAGCTTTAAAGCAATTGAAAGCGGGGCAAAGCTCCTTTACCACGGCACCGTAGCCGAAAGATTCGGCCTGCACACGGCAATCGAGGCCCTCGCAATTGTAGAAAATAAAATTCCCGGCAGCACGCTTAACGTCTACGGCCGGTACGACAACGATTACAGAAAAAAACTGGAAAGTAAAATCAAAGATTTGGGACTTCAGGGCGTGGTTTTTCTCAACGGCACGCGCAGCCTTGAAGAGATACATGAAATCATCAGGAAAAGCGACATCGGACTTGTCCCCTATGTCAATGACCAATATATGAACCTGGCCTTATCCACGAAAACTTTTGAATATGCCGCAACAGGACTTCCCGTAGTTGCCTCAAGGCTATATTCTCTTTCACTCATTTTTGACGAGGGCAGCATCAGGTTTGCCCGGGCAGACAGTGCAGGTGACTTTGCCAAGGGCATCATAGAATTATGCCTGAATCCTGAAAAACGCCTTGAGATTTCGCAAAAGGCTAACGAGGTGGTAAGCGCAATCTCTGGCACCGTTATGGGCAGGCGCTACCTTAAGCTGGTGGAAAGTATTTAGGGCAGCATGAGAAAAATTAGTCAGTATCAGTAAAAGAATTATTTTAAGAGGCCGGGCTTTGAATCTGAAGATATTTGGCAGGAACGCAGTTGTTTATTCGGTAGGAACAGTAGTATTAAGGGCATCATCATTTTTGCTGATTCCGCTCTATACTCATTACCTTTCGATCTCGGACTATGGCCTCCTTGCGACACTTCTGCTTACGATACAGATACTCGTGACAATTGTGGATTTCGGCATAAGGAGCGGGATGATGAGGTTTATGGCAAAGTATGAAACTGAAAACCGACTGAAGGAATTCCTGGGAAGTGCCCTCGCCGTAAACATTCTGGGCGGCATTCTGACAACTATAATCACAATCTATCTGCTAAGCCCCCTGCTGCATTATCTGCTCCATATGGAGGACATTTCGGGCTACATAGGCCTAAGCTGCCTTACTGCAGTTGCACAGTCGCTATGCATTAATATAATTTCATACTACAGGGCTAAAAACCAGGGACTGGCTTTTATGGTAATAAACCTGGCTGCCTCGGTAATGCTCGTTGCTGGAAGCCTGCTATTTCTTGTAAAGTGGAGAATGGGAATTCAGGGTATTCTGATTTCGCAGATTTTATCCTATGGGCTTATATGGGCGGTTGTAACCTTCATTATTTTTCTTAAGCACGGGCTCACTGTTTCATCAAAGCTGTTCTTTATGCTCTTAAAATTCGGCTTCCCACTCATATTTGCCATGGCTGGAAACCTTTTAATGAACACTTCGGCAGTATACTTCCTGGGCTACTTTGCAAGCCTCGAACAGGTGGCTATTTACTCACTGGCCTTCAAGATAGCCTCGATTGCCGAGATGGTTGTAATTCTTCCGTTTCAGATGGCTTACGAACCTTTTGTGTTCAGTAATCTTAATAACCCTGAGATCAGGACAATTATCGCGAGGCTTACGACTTACCTGCTTCTTACTTTTACAGTAACAGGTTTTCTGATCGTATTTATATTCCGAAGCCTGCTTGGAATTATTGCCCCGCCTGAATACCGGGGGGCATATCTCTTCATATTCCTTCTTCTCCCGGGAATTGCGGCACAGGGGCTGCATTATGTGGGGCAGTCGCTGCTTCACACAAAGAATAAAACTCACATAACAGGCCTGATAGTATTCAGCATGAGTCTTTTAAGCGTTGTGTTAAATTATTTATTTATCAGGCATTATGGAATAACGGGGCTCATTGTAGTTTTTAATTTTACCATGTTTGCAATTGCCCTGCTCCTTATAGCTCAGGGTTCCAGGTATTTCAGTCTGAAACTCGAGACCAAACGGATCACCTTGATAGCTCTGGCGTTCATAGTTCTGCTTGTAAATGCATTTACTTTTAGAAACTTGCCCCCGCTCTTTTATTACCCCGTCATGCTTTTAATTTTGCTCGCAACAGGTCTTTTGCTGCTTAAAGGCAGATTCCTCCAAAAAGGGGAGAAAGATTTTCTGCTGGGGTTAGTAAAAACCAGGGACGCCACCACCACCACAGAAAAACAACTGACGGGTGAAAAGCAACTGACTGGTGAAAACCTATGACTGATCTTTATCTCATTTTTTCAATCTTAATTACGTCCACAATTGCGCTTGGCATTGTATACTTGTGCATAGTAAGGTTCGAAACGGCGCTCTTTTTGGTCATTGTCTCTCCCTGGATTTCGGCAGTATTCTTCAATAACCTTCCGTCATTCGACTACCAGGCTGAAGGCGGTCCGGGCTCGTACCTGAGGATCGGGATACTTGCTCTTACGGGTATTGCGGGCATTGTAAAATACCTGAGGCTCTTGCCCGTAAACAAGGGAAGAATGCCTGTGCATTTTCTTCTGCTTGGTTTGTTTCTCGTGTTTGCGCTTTTATCCGTCAGCTATTCAATTGACAAAGAGTTTACATTCATACGGACGGCCTCTTTTTTCGCTCTCGGGGGATTTTTGCTCGGCTTCGACAGCTGGCTTAAGGAAGAAGAGCAGTTTGAGAAGGCACTGAACGTCATATTTTTCTTTGTCGCTATCTCGGTAATTATCAACTCACTGGCGCTTGTACTCTTGCCTTCAAGAGTCTGGTGGTGGGAAGCCGAGGAAAGATTCCTCGGGCTCTGGGACCACCCGAACACTCTGGGCGGATTCTGCATGCTTTCTTATCCCGTGCTACTGTGGAAATTGGGGAGGTCAGAAAACCTGAATACAAGGCTTATTCTCGTAGCTCTTTTGTTATTGACCGTTTCTATGCATTACCTTTCGGGATCGAGAACATCGATTGTTGTGGCAGTTGCAGGACTGATCACCTGGTTTTTAGTGCAAAAAAAGGTGCTGAAGGCGGGGCTTACGGCGGCTTTGTTCATACTGCTTGCCGTAATCTTTGTGCAATTCAAGCCTCAGGTCTTTGAACGCGAAGGCGACCGGAAACTGACGGATCTTACCGGAAGAGAGGAATTCTGGCAGGGAGCCGGAATTTTAATTTCAGAGAGACCCCTTCAGGGCTACGGATACTCGGTTGAAGGAAAGGTCTGGGAAGACGCCAGGTTTTATGATCCGAAGAATTCACTCTGGGCGGGCAGCTCCAGGAGCTCACTTCATAACGGCTATATTTCTGTCGCAATTGGCGTTGGCCTCCTGGCATTCGTCCTGTGGTGCATAATATTGCTTATTCCTTTGTGGCGCGTCAGCTTTACGCCGGCCAGTGACTACAAGGCTTTAATAATTTCTATGATTATAATGATCCTTCTGTCCAACTTTGCCGAGTCCGCAATAACCGGAGGTAACTCAATTAACTCGGTATTTTTTTGGATTGCATGGGTATTGGCAGGAAGGGCAGCCATCTTAAGGCCAAATGACCTTGTGCAAACCCCTTATCTGATTGGAGAATAAATCTATGAAGAAGACTTCATACGTACTGATCACAGCTGCAAAAAATGAGGAGATATTCATTGAAAACACAATAAAGTCCGTGTTAAAGCAGTCCGTTCTTCCTCTTAAATGGGTAATTGTAAGTGACGGATCTACAGACTGTACAGATGAAATAGTAAGCCGCTATGAGGCGGAACATGATTTTATTCAGCTTCACAGGGTAACGAGTGCCGAAGGGAGGAATTTTGCCTCGAAAGTCTATGCAATCAATATCGGATACGACATGCTCAGGGACCTGGAATACGACTTTCTCGGCATACTGGATGCCGACATTACCTTTGAGCCTGATTACTATAAAAAGCTTATAAGTGAATTTGACAAGGATCCGGACCTTGGGCTTGCGGGAGGGCAGATATTTGACCTTTACGACGGGAAGATGCACAAAGGGATCAACAGCGGAAACAGCGTGGGTAATGCAATTCAGTTCTTCAGGCGCGAGTGTTTCGACAGGCTTGGTGGGCTTACGCCAATTGCCAACGGAGGGGAGGATGGTGTGGCTGAAATTTCTGTCAGGATGCATGGCTGGCAGGTAAAATCCATCTCACACCTCATGGTTCTTCACCACCGCAGAACGGGAACAGCCGTGCTGAACGTGTTGAATTTCAAGTTCCGCCAGGGAGCAGTTGAGTATTCTCTGGGCTATCACCCGTTCTTCCAGGTCTTAAAATGCATCTTCAGAATGAAGGAAAAGCCTTACGTTATAGGAAGTATATGCCGCTTTGCCGGATTCTGGTGGACAACTTTGAAGAAGGAGGAAAGACCGGTCTCAAGCGATTTTGTGCGCTATGTGAGAAAAGAACAGATAGAACGAATAGCAAATATCGTTTACTTCAAGGCCCCTTTTAAGGCTTCAAAAACCGCAAAAAACAAAGAATACCAGGTCTAGTGAAATACCGCAGAATAAAAATACTAATAAGCATTCTTTTCAGGCTGTTTCTCCTGCTTAAGAATGCCTTGCTTTTCCTTTCAGGAAGAAAACCCTCAGGAAGATGCCAGGTGATTTATTACCATTCCGTCAGGGACGACGAAAAAGAAAAGTTCATCAGGCAGATTAAACTGCTTAAGAAAACGGTTCAACCCATAAGAGCCGACTATATGGGAAAACTCCAGGCAGGGAAGAACTATGTAATTATTACCTTTGATGACGGTTTTAACTGCCTCCTCAGGAATGCTCTTCCTGAACTGATAAGGCATGGAATACCCTGTGCCTTGTTCTTTCCCGTAAAATTCCTAGGCAGGAAACCCAACTGGAGGACCAATACGAGTTTCCAGGATGGAAATGAAGAGGTAATGAGAGCTCGTGAAATAAAACGCCTTCCGGGGCACCTTGTTCAAATTGGGTCTCACTCCTATTTGCACAGGATGATGACAAAAATGGACTCTCTGGAGGTAAAGGAGGAATTCCTAAAGTCGAAGGAAGTCCTGGAGGCCGTAACGGGAAAGCCTGTAGAGATGTTCTCGTTCCCTTATGGCGACTTAAACTGCAGTATGCTGAAAGCTGCACGGGAAGCGGGTTATAAAAGGCTGTTTTCAATCGGCTATGAAGTTTCTTCTTCAGAGTTGAAGGGGTTGCTTTTAGGCAGGGTAAGAACCGATCCTTCGGACTCACTCCTGGAATTTAAGCTAAAGATCCTGGGAGCTTATGCGTGGCTTAATTACCTGAGGATTCTGAAGGAAAAGCTGATACGAATAAAGTCGAGGCGAAGAAGAAGAAGGGTAGAGCAAAGTCCGGAAGAAGGTACTTCAGTGCCCGAGGACAGTCTGTCGGGCATCAAGGAATAAATGCCCCTATGTCCGGAGCTTTTGTTTTTTTTATGGATTTTCCGGGTAAATCCGTTCCTGTTTCATATAAAACTTTTCCCCGGCCCTTAAGCGGAGAAGAGCTCCTGAGGCGGAAGTTCTTTTTTGCTGGATCCTGAAATTCAGGGTTTACGTTTATTAAGTCCGAAGGAGAAGCTTTAACTCCCCGGGTTTGTCTGCCTCCTTTCCGGTAGTAGCAGTTATAGCCCGATTCAAGGTTCGCATTTCTGCTTTTGGGGTCGACAAAAATTGAAGTGCATTCGTAGAAAATGTTATTTATGACCTTTGCATCGTGCGTATCGTGCAGTTCAAATGCGTTGTCTGAAAAGCCGGCAAATGTGTTGTTCAGAATTTTTACGTCTACTATGGGGCTCGGATGCCCGGGGGCGTGGGAACCGAAAATATTAAGGCCCCTGAAGGCGTCGTGGAATATGTTGTTCCTGAATATAATGTTTCCGACCGGCGGAGTGACTTCGGTTATCATGATGATCTCCTTGTTGAGCGTATTCTCTCCGAGGCTGAAGTCATTGTCTTCAAAGACAATATTGCTTGCGGGTCCCCAGGTCTGTGCGCAGTCTATGTGAGGCTGATCGCTGTTTTCAGGGTCGCTTAAGAGAATACTATGTACGCGGTTTTTTTTTATTACGTGCCCTGAACCGAAGAACCTCATGCCATCGGCATCAAGTTTCTGTGGGTTAGTTTTTGACCACTGCACCGTACCGGAAATCTCGTTATTTTCGACCCTATTGTTTTGTCCGCAGATCTGAATGCCTGCCTGTCCGCAGCGGATCATTCTGTTTCCGCTTACCAGGCAGTTGCTGGTAGAGGCTGAAGTAAGGTCGTCTCCAAGGCGGATTCCCTCTAAGAACACGTCGTGTATGTAGTTATTAGTAAGCCTGCAGCCGCGACCTTTTAAGTGAATTCCGGCTCCTTCTTTCCATCCCTTGGGGGAAGTAGAGGTGATTTCAAAGCCCTCAATTCTTACAAAATCGGCTTCAACGGTAAAACCCTTTGTAACGACGCCTTTTCCTGAAGCTTTGAAGGTAATTGGGTTTTCTTTAGTGCCGGAAGTATGGATATAAACCCTTTCGGGGTAATTACCTTTTTTTACTATGCACACCTCACCCGGAGAGATGACCTCGGAAGCTTTCCGAATGGTCCTAAATGCGTTTGAAGCCGATCTGCCGGAATTGGAATCGCTTCCTTTTTTACAATCGACATAATATGTGTGTGCCGAATCCCGTCCGCAGCCGGTGAGCAAAAGAAAAGTGACCAGTATTAAAAACCTTTGGAATCCTCCGGAAAAGCAGAATTGTCTATTCATTACTGAAAAACCTGTTTTTATGTAATTTATGTTCTGAGAAAAGTCCTAAAAAGAAGTTTTAACTATATAATAGAAACATTAAGGCCAATAAAGCAAGCCAGTGGAAAAATGTAACAGTGGAAAACAAAAAGAAATAAAGTAAAGGCAATGAAATTAAGTACCCGGACAACTTTAGACTTAGCACATAGGAAAAGACCATACCGCTCTGAAATTCCAGGCAACATGCTCATTGAAACCGACCTGGTGGATGAAGAGCTTTGGGAAGGTTATCTTGACCTTTTTGAGGATGCGAGCATATACCAGAGCTGGGCTTACGGAAAATATTTCCCCGGAGGCAGGAAAATTAGTCACGTGGTTCTGAAAGAAAAAGGCTCCGTTATGGCTCTTGCCGGGGTAAGGATACTAACGCTTCCTTTTTTGCATAGAGGAATCGCATACGTTTTCTTTGGCCCTGTATGGAAAAAAAAGGGCTTTGCGTGGGATAAAAAAGTACTGGAAGGGATATTAAAGGCGCTTAATAATGAATATGCAATAAAAAGAAAACTGATGCTCAGACTTGTTCCGGGAATGTCTATAGAGGAAGAGAGGCAATTTGAAGAGGTCTTCAGGAATTCCTTTTACGTGAAAAATGACTCCTATAAGCCGCAGAGGACAATTATACTCGGCCTTGAGCCTACGATTCCTGAAATCAGGAGCCGGTTTCATCACAAATGGCGGAACAGGCTGAATGTTGCAGAAAGAAATGAGCTTCAGGTGTTTGAAGGAACGGGAAGCGATCTTTTCCTGAAGTTCAAAGGGTTATACAGGGAGCTCCTTTTAATGAAAGATATTCCTGCAGCAGCCGATATTGACACCTTTATTGAAATACAGAAAAACCTTCCCGAAAGGCACAAGATGCGCATACTAATCTGCAGTTCGCAGGGAAGGGCGGTTGCAGGGCTTGTAGGCTCTTTAATTGGGAACAGGGGAATATGCCTGCTTGCAGCTGCAAACAAGGAAGGACGTGAACTGCTCGGTGCCTACCTGCTCCAGTGGGAGCTGATAAAATGGATGAAAGAAAATGGAGCCCTGGAGTACGACCTTGGTGGAATCGATCCTGAAAATAACCCGGGGGGCTACCGCTTCAAGGCAGGCATGGGGGGAAAAGAAGTCCTGTTTTCAGGTCAATATGAATCCTGCTGGAGCATCTCCAGCAGGATCATTGTAAATGCAGGTGAATACTTAAGAAAGAAGAAATTCTGATGGTTTACTTCTCAAGTATCATCTTTTTATTCTCGATGAAATTATTTGTCTTCATCTGGTAAATATACGTTCCGCTTGAAAGCTTACTTGCGTCGAACTGGATTTCATAGTTCCCCCTGGACTTCTGTTCATTTACGAGGGTTGCAACTTCTTTACCCAGCATGTCGTAGACCTTAAGAGTAACGAATGAGTTCTCGGGAACAGAATACTTTATAACGGTTGACGGGTTGAAGGGATTCGGGAAGTTCTGACTGAGCTGGTAAGTCTCGGGTGAAGTTTCTTCGTCTTCAGCCTGGGCATCATCGGCTTCCTTGCTTATTGCGAGCTGATACTGTGCCTTGTTGTCGAAGGATGAAATTACGTTTCCGGCCAGGTCCTTTACGTTGCTTACCGTTACAGTATATATTACTCCTCTTTTGTGCTTTGAGGTGGAAATAATAACCCCGTCCTGTGTTGAATTCATTGAGATGCTTTTAACTGAAATTCCGCCGGAAATGCTGTAGTTAGACTTTATTAGGGCTTCAGCTGAGGAAACTTTTTCGGAGAATGTAACTGTAAGCCTGAAAGATGAGGTCAGGCTGGCACCAATAACCTTTGGAGAAGAGATGTCGGTTGTAGGTGAGACAACAACCGAGGAAGAAGACGTTTCGTAGGCGCCCATATCAAAACCCAGGCCCTGAGGTCTGGCCGTACCGCTAAGGTCTGCAGTGACGTCAGAAAGAGTAACGCCCTTGTCGATGAGTGCAGAGGTTGTCTGAAGGCGGTAATCCCTCTGTGATAGGCTTACAAATTTGGGATCTGAACCCCATATGTCGCCCTGATAATGAGTTCCCGCGGGAAGTGTGCCGTCAGTATGGTAAAAGCTGTTATAGCCTATCTGGAGGCCCGAAGAAGCGGTTTTGGTGTCTATAAAGAGCTCTTTTGTGTTATAGAAGACATTATTCATCACCTTGGCATTCGGGCAGTCGTGCATTTCAACCGGGTTATCCAAAAAGCCGTCAAAGGTGTTGTTCTCGACCTTCAGGTTTTCAATCGGGGTTGAAGTGCCGGAGACGTGAGAGCCGTAAATATTAAGGCCTCTTAAGGTGTTGTAGCAGACGTTGTTTCTGTATGTAAGGTCATTAACCGGAGCATTAACCTCTGTAACCATGGATATCTGTTTGTTCAAGGTCGGCTCTCCCATGGCAAAAGTATTATTTTCAATTGTAATGTATGTTGCAGGGCCCCAGGTCTGTACTGCATCGACGTGAGGTGCATTACCGTTCTCAGGGTCGCCGAGCATGATGTCATGAATGTAGTTATTGCAGATTATGTGTCCCGTTCCAAAGAATCTCAGTCCCACGGCATCCAGGTTCTGCGGATTTGTTACAGCCCACTGCACAACCCCCGCAATTTCATTTCCCTTTACCACGTTATTTACGCCGCAGACAAGAATTCCGGAGTGGCCTACGCGTATGATTTTATTGTTCTGTAGGAGGCAGTTGTTTGTAACTGAAGAACTTGGATCATCCCCAAGCCTGATGCCTTCACGGTATGTAATATGAATGTAGTTATTCAGGATTTTCACGTACTGGCCTTTAATGTGGAATCCCGTTCCGTCCACCCAGCTTGTACGGCTTGTTTCCGTGACCTCAAAACCGTCAACCGTAACGTAATTTGCAATGACTGTAAAGCCTTTTGTCACCACTCCGCTTCCAAGCGCCTTAAAGACGATGGGAGCGCCCTGTGCGCCTGATCTGCTTACGTTTATTCTTTCCGGGTAGCTGCCTGGGCTTACAAAGCAGGTATCGCCCGAAGCCATGGAGTTTGCAGCTTTCTGTATGGTTTTCCAGGGGAGAGTTGTCGATCTTCCTGAGTTGGCGTCGTTGCCACTTGCGGCATTGACAAAGTAGTTAATAGCCCAGCTCGTATTGGTCATGAATAGTAAAACAAATAGTAGTGATAGTAAAATTATTCCTTTTTTCATCTTTCCTGTCCTTAAAATTTCGTTCAAGTTCAGGAAAGAAAAGTGCCATCTTTGATATGCTTAAATCGGAGTAAAAAGTAACTTTTTATAAAAAGTTTAAGTTTAAAGTGTGGTTAATATTGCCCAAATGTATTCATACCTTCTCTGGATTCTTTATTCCAGGCAGCTTTAAGTGGTGTTATTCCGAGCTTTTTCTCGGGTGTGGAAGCAAAAAAGCAGGCATTTTTCTATGCCTGCTTTTGCTTATTGGAGACAATTAGTCTTCGTGGATTATCAGTGGAACAATCCGGAGGATTTTACGGCGTCTCTATAGTACTTGAACTCCTTGTTGACGATCCTTTTGGATTCAACCGGCAGTTTATTATAAAGGGGGAAGATTTCCTCCCAGTAGTCCTTTATTTCGCTCAGGTTATTCAGCTTTGGCAGTGTATCCCTTACAGAATCAACCAGATTTTGGGGTTCAGCTTCCGTAAAAGTTCCGGCCTGAGGAGCCTCGGCCTGGGCCGCCGGGGTGGTATGAGATTTTTTCTGCTGAGGAGGCTCATACTTTGAGCCGGGTACTATGCCTTTCTCATTCCAGAACGGATCGGCGTCTTTTCTTCTCCACTGAGCTTTGGTTTCGGTCTTGCCGGTCTGGCGGTCTTTTACTTCAACAAAGACCTTCACGGCATATTTTTTAACCCAATCGCGCCCGTATGCAGGCTGCCACAATTCTTTTGCGATTCCCAGATCCTTGCAGCACCTTACCAGGCAGTCGCTTTTGGCGGCCTCATAGACCGAAGCCCAGCTCGTATTCCTGTTGTTTTCATAGTATTCATGTTCGCCGAGTGCGCGGCTGACGAAGCATCCCCTTACATAAAGTGAACCGTCGAAGCAGAGCGTATTGCCGATTTTTGAGATCGAGTGCTGAATGAGCGCCCATTGCCCGATTCCAAAGATTGAATTCAGCTTTTCGCGATAAAAGACCTGCGGGTAATAGATTAGTCCGTCGGGGCGTATTTCAACTTCATCCGGGTTGAGAGGTGCTTCGAGGGCTTTCTGCTCCTTTTCGGTTACCGTAAGAAGGCTTGCCTTCTGGTACATATTGTTAAACGGGGTCAGGTTTGAAGTCTCATTTTCGGCAATATTCTGCATATTATTCTGTTCATAGCTTGAAACAGCATTTTCCATAGTTTCTTCTCCTAATGGTTTTTACCCAATGATAAGATTGTTTTTTTCAATTATTTCGCAGCCGAGCGGTACCAGTCCAGTTGCCTTGAAATAATTCTTTACTTCCTCTTTTTTAAGTTCACGCGAGTGCTTAACAAGCTGAGGACAAGCTTTTTCGAGTTCTTCCAGGTCGAGCACCTCATCGGTAATAACGTGCGAGGATTTTCGCCAGCTTATTTTTACAGTCCCGAAATCAACGCTTTCACCTTCAGGAATGAACGCTTTGAGCGTCTTTTTTACAGATTCAGATTTCTTCTGAAGCTTACTCTGAAGCGCCTGAAGCCGGCGTATCTCCTTTTTTACCATTTCTTCAAGATCGGCACAGTAAAGATTGTACTGTGCCAGATCATATATCAGATCCGAACGCGACTGGCTAAGAGTTTCCAGCTTTTCACGGATCTCAGGCAAGAGTTCTCCTGTATCCTCGGAATAACTGGCTTCGGAGTCGAGCAGCCCCTGAACATCCTGATCAATCTGAAAAAGTTTGAAAGTATCGCTCATCTTTTTACCTTTACCTTTCTTTTGGTCTATCTTTCACTCTGGTTTCCATCCCTTAAATTCACCTGTTTTATCACCCTTTCAGGATATGAATATAGCGACGGACATTCGCAAATAAAAACCATTATTTTATCCGAAAAGTTCACATTTTGAAGCATTTTCGCGGAAAATGAGGGGAAATATTTATCTCTTTTTGGGGCCTGAAAGTGCCATTTTAGTGCACATAAATTTGCCCCTGGAATATGCTTCTTTAAGTGCGCACAGGAAGACATGAAAAGCACGGTTTTCAAGGTGGCATAAAAATGGAACGTTTAACTTATATCTCCTGGTAATCCGGGACTGAGTTCCCGTAAAAAGAAGCGCTCTAAAATATTATTGTCTGTCTCCGGGCTTTATTGACTTAGAAGCTATATATCTTTAACTTACAAAGTATTAATTGGCTAACTGGTACTAATTGGCCAGTTCTCCTCCGGGCGGTTTATTTTGATTTAATTGTAAAATGCCGTGATTTTGTGCTTAAAGACTACGAAACAGTTTTGAATACGTTTGATTTTTATACCTGCACCAGCCCGCTTTTATATTTATGTAAATTTTAATGAATAAAACCAGTTTCAATAAAACTATTGTCTTTCTCTCTCTTTTTTTGGGGCTGAAGAGATTATTATATGCGGGGCTGTATGAAATTAAAAATCATATTAACACTGGCATTTATGGCCTTTTGGGCAGGCGAGGGTTTTGCCCAGCTTGCACAGAACAGTTGGACTTATGCCTTCGGTTTCCTTTATCCAAGGTATATCAGTTCCGGGATCTCTCCAAGTGAGTCCAACTACGGCATTTACCATTCCTTCCAAAGGAATTTCTCTGAGCACGTGGGACTCAGGTTATCCGGCAATTATATGCGCCTTGAGGGAAAGTACGGGGCAATTACAGAAAAAACAGACATTTTAAGCGGTAACCTGGACCTGTTTTACTATCTGGCTCCCTGTGAGCCTGTGTGTCCGTATATCCTGGCCGGCGTGGGCGGCTTTTTCTTCAAGGTGAGCAATGCTGTTAGTCCGGGAATTCCGAAAAAATTCTTGAGGGATTATCTGATCAATGTAGGACTTGGCGCCGAGTGGTACCTGTCTGAAGACTGGAAGCTGCAGACGGAGTTTGACTATAACACGCCTGCTACGAGCAGGATTGACGGACTTACCTCGGGGAACAACAACGGGCTTTTTGGCGGGACTTATGATACATATGCCTCGCTGAGGCTTGGAGTAGTTTATTACTTTTTTAAGGGTGAACCCTCCAAGCTCTGCGACCTTTATGGGGGAGTTGGGACCGGGGAAAAGAAAGAAGCCCCTCAAATTGATTACGACCGGATTGAAGATATTGTTAAAAAGTACCAGACCAAGCCGGGTGAAGCAAACGTGGACTACGACAGAATTGAGGAAATTGTAAAAAGGAATGAGCCGGTTCTTCCCAAGGAAGCAAAACCAAACTGGCAGCTTGTAGGCGTGACCTTTGATTTTGGAAGCGCGGAATTCAAAACCGAATCTTATCCCATTCTTTACAACGCGGCACAGATGCTCCTGCAGAATCCGGATATCAAGATTGAAATACAGGGCTATACGGATGACACAGGATCCGACACGTATAACCTCAACCTTTCGCTCAAAAGGGCAAATGCCGTAAAGGATTACCTGGTAAGCCACGGGGTTGCAGCAGAAAGGCTTACTGCAGTCGGCCTGGGCTCACAGAATCCTGTAGGCAGCAACAAAACCCCGGAAGGCAGGGTACTCAACCGCAGGATAGAATTTAAGATTTTAAATTAATATATTTAATTTTGAACAGTTTACAGGAATTATTGATTTTCTGGATTTATTGAGGGTTACAGATTGTAACCCTTTTTTATGCAACATGATTAGAAAGACATTATATCTACTGATACTATTTTCGGGAATCCTCTCAGCACAGACGATTACATTCGAGGAATTTCTGACCATAAGCAAGGGTTCCTTGAACCGGGACGCGCTGCTTGAACTGAAAGGTAACGTGTTGCCGAAGAATTTTGTCATTACGGCACTCGACTATGCCGACTTTTCCGGCGACGGCAAGAACGACCTTGCCATGGCCGTAAGGCCCCTTAACAAGCACGACAGGAGCATTTACGTCTACATGTTCTGCGACTCCCTGAAGCACTACGTCCTCGTGCATTCCGATACGATGAAATTCTATGAGCTGCCAATTGAAATCGGCTTCAGCATAAATAACAGGGTCTGTTATATAACGCAGAAAATTGAGGATAAAAGCTGGGCCATTACGGGCTACAGTTTTCTGAAAAATGAACTTGCGCTCGTGGATTATTACAGGACGCAGGTAAGGCCACTAAATAAGAAAAGCGAGATCGGGGTCGAACGCTATAATAACTATAAAAACCTGCAGGCCTTTACGGGCTATTACGACGTCAATACGCTGAACGAGTACAAGAAATCCAAATACTTTTACCATCCGGTTTACGGCCTGAAAAGGAACATTTATACTGGCTATGACCGCAGCGTAACAATTGACAGGAGCTGGCAGTGGGGCGACTCAAAGCCGGGCGGAGAAGCCTGGGGTATTGTAACGGTCTCACGCGATGGGTCGCAGGGTGACGATGCCAGCCTGGTGGTGGACGTTACCTTAAACGCCAAGTTCTTAAAACAGGTCGATTCTTTGAGGCTAAATGAACTGACCCTCTGCTTTGACCGCTCTATAGAAAGACTGATCAAGGGAGCCACGCGAAGAGGGGAGAAGTTCAGGGAAAGTACGGATGAGGATGTGGCAAAAATTAGCGTGCAGTTTAACCTGGTAAATCCGGCTGAGGCAAGGCTGATTAACATAATTGGAAGTAATTACAGGCTAAAAAGGGCGCAGGATGTCACGCTTACAGGAAAGTTTCCGGGGGATTTTACGCTGAGGCTGAGGCTGCCGATTGAATTGCTGAACCTTTCGTCAAGTATGAATGAAATTGACGCATACCTTTCCATTTCGCTTAAGAACCGAAACGGGGAGGATATTTTCCTTAGCGACTCTGACGGCGACGCCGAAGATCCTTCCTCCTACGCCAGGATGGTATTCCTTGAGGACGGGCAGTTCTACGGCTCGGTTAAGACAAATAAATTTGAAGAGCTGATGAAAAAGCTTTCTCAAAACGGAATTATCCTTGAGTAGTCCTTTTTCTCCGGCATTCCCGGCTTTTTATGTCATTTTTCGGCCTTGTCTTATGCCCCCTTTACTTTTTAATAAAATTCTCATAAGTTAGTGCAGAACGATATTCTTTTAATTTTATCCCGTGAGGTAAAGAAAGATGAACAACAAGAAATTAAAACCTAAAAACAAAATGGAGAACCTCCGCGGCCTGAGTTTATGCTGGTCAAGGAGGATTTTTTGTATATGAACATTAAAGCCAAAATTATTGACCAGGAAGGTATGAACCGTACGCTAACGCGCCTTGCGCACGAGATACTGGAGCGGAACAAGGGTACAAAAAATCTGGCGCTGATTGGAATGCGCACACGCGGGGAGTTTATTTCCAGAAGGTTACTGGAGAAAATTAAGGAAATTGACCAGACAGAGCCTCCTTACGGAGTGCTGGACGTTACGCTCTACAGGGATGACTTCCGCAAAAGGCTCAAGCAGCCCCAGGTTTCGGTGACCAATATAACGTTCGACATCAATGAAAAAGACGTGATCTTAATTGACGACGTCCTTTATACGGGCAGGACCGTCAGGTCAGCACTCGATGCCCTGATGGATCTGGGGCGCCCGAATACAATTCAGCTCTGCGTTCTGGTTGACCGAGGGCACCGCGAGCTGCCGATCAGGGGGGACTTTATCGGCAAGAGCATTCCTACTTCAATCAATGAGGAAGTAAAGGTCAAGATGAAAGAAGTAGACGACGAAGATGCTGTCTATTTGATAGATATTTCGAAAGAATAGTTCTTTTCAAGGCGAAACACCTGTTTCGCCTTTTTTTTAACAAAAATAAAATTTAAGTAAATCATTAAAGAGAGAAAATTACATGCCTTTATCAAGCAGACATCTACTGGGTTTACAGGGTGTTCCAAGGGAAGATATACAACTGATACTCGATACGGCGGTTACTTTCAGGGAAGTGCTGGAAAGACCGATTAAGAAAGTCCCGACACTTCAGGGCAAGACGGTGGTAAACCTTTTCTTTGAGAACTCCACGCGTACGCGCATCTCATTCGAGCTGGCACAGAAGCGCCTTTCTGCCGACACGGTGAACTTTTCTGCCTCTACCAGCAGCACGAAAAAAGGGGAGACCTTTAAGGACACAGTAAAGAATATCGAGGCCATGAAGGTTGACATGATAGTCGTAAGGCATGCCTCGGCCGGCGTGCCGCAGTTCCTGACCAGGATTTCGGATGCACACGTTATAAATGCCGGCGACGGCGCACATGAACATCCCACACAGGCTTTGCTCGATATGTATTCGATCAGGGAGAAATTCGGGCGCCTGGAGGGCCTGAAGGTCTGTATCGTGGGGGACATTTCGCACAGCCGCGTTGCACTTTCAAACATTTTCGGCTTGAGGGCCATGGGTGCCGAGGTTTCACTCTGCGGCCCTGCAACAATGATTCCCAGGGAAATCGAAAAGCTGGGCGTCAAGGTCATCTACAACATCGACCAGGCCATCAGGGAAAACGACGTGCTTAACGTACTAAGAATTCAACTGGAACGCCAGGCAGGGGGCTTATTCCCGAGCCTGAGAGAATACCATAACTACTTCGGCATTACTTCAGAAAGGCTCGAGAAAAACGGAAAGGATATAGTTATACTGCACCCCGGACCTATAAACCGCGGGGTTGAGATCTCTTCTGAAGTTGCAGACGGGCCTTATCAGATCATACTCGATCAGGTGACAAACGGTGTGGCCGTCAGAATGGCTGTGCTTTACTTATTAGGAACATTAAACAAGGCGGACGGAAGATGAAAATAATACTTAAAAATGTAAGGCTGCTTAATCCGGAGCAGAAATTAAACCAGAATAGTGACCTGCTCATAGTTGACGGTGTAATTACCAGGATTGGCACTGTTGCTGCCGGTGAGGCAAAGGATGCAAGGGTCTTTGAGCTGAACAATAAATACGTGGTCCCGGGGCTTTTCGACATGCACGTGCACCTAAGAGAGCCCGGAAGGGAAGATGAAGAAACAGTCGTTACGGGCTGCAACAGCGCCTCTGCAGGCGGCTTTACCGGGCTTGCCTGCATGCCAAATACAAGCCCTGCAATCGACTCGGCCGAGATTGTAAGCTTCATCAAGGAGAAGGCTAGAAACCACCTGGTTGACGTCTATCCCGTTGGCGCGGTGACAATGGGACGCAAGGGGGAGGCCCTTTCCCCGATGGCGGAATTGAGTGAAGCCGGAGTTGTTGCCTTTTCAGACGACGGATGTGCCGTAAAGAATGCAAAAATGCTGAGGCTAGCCTTTGAGTATGCTTCCATGTACAGGCTTCCAATAATTGAGCACTGCGAGGATGAGTCGCTTGAAGGGGGTGCAATGAACGAAGGGGTTACTTCAACCTTCCTTGGCCTTCCCCCGATGCCTTCGATTGCAGAGGACCTGGTGGTAATGCGTGACATCATGATGGCTGAATACACGGGCGGGAAAATCCATATTGCCCACATAAGTACAAAGAATTCCGTTGAGATACTGAGGCAGGCAAAGAAAAGAGGCGTTAATGTTACTTCTGAGGTTACTCCGCACCACTTCTCGCTTACAGAAGAGGCCCTGAAAACCTATGATACCAATACAAAGATGAACCCTCCCTTAAGGACACGCCAGGACGTGGAAGCCATACTGGAAGGCTTAAAAGACGGCACCATAGACGCCATTGCAAGCGACCATGCGCCTCATTCGATCGAGGAGAAGGAAATGGAGTTTATATACGCTCCTAACGGCATCGTGGGACTTGAAACAGAGCTTGGACTTGCATTAAGCGAACTTCTGAGTAAGAAAATCCTTAACATGGAAGAGCTCGTAGAGAAAATGGCAATTAATCCGCGCAAAATACTGAACATACCGGTTCCGAAATTTGCAGAGGGTGAAATTGCAAACCTTACCATTATTGACCCGGAAGTTGTCTGGACCGTAGACGTCAAGGCATTTAAGTCGAGGTCAAAAAACTCTCCCTTCGATAAGCGCCTTTTGACCGGCAAAGCCTTGGGCGTCATAAACAGGGGGAAGATGTTCTTTGACGACAAATTCTTTGCAATTTAATTTTCCGGCGTTTTTTTGAATAATTGTTTTGCGATTTATTCCTCCAGTTCTTAAAATGTAGTGTTCATTCCCTTTTTGAAACTAAATACGGGACACCACTGGCATGAAAGAAAAAAATCAGTTTCTTATTCCGGCAGCAGTCCTTGCTGCCGGATTGATCCTTTGCGCTTTCATTATTGCGCTTACATGGCGCGCAAACAGGAAAGCCGATCAGACAATTACGGTAACCGGTTCGGCAAAGAAGGAAATTACCTCCGACTTAGGATTCTTAAGAGGAACGCTTTCTTCGCGTGCTGCAACGGCTGAAGCCGCGTATAACGAGTTAAACAGGCAGAAGCCTATAGTAGTCAGTTATCTGACTTCCAAGGGGTTCTCGCAGGATAAGATTACCTTCTATACCATCTCTTCATATCCGGTCTATGAAATGGGCCCGGGCGGCGTGCAGACCGGACGCATTCTGGATTATAACTACAGCCAGAGAATTGAGGTCAGTTCAAACGATGTTCAGAAAATAAGAGAGGTTTCACTCGATATCAGTTCGCTGGTTCAAAAGGGAGTGAGCTTTATGGTTGAGATGCCTGAATATCATTATACAAAAATTGCAGGGCTGAAAATTGAAATACAGGCAGAAGCCGCCAAGGATGCAATTAACCGGGCTGAAAGGATTGCACAGGCTACAAACAGGTCGCTGGGGGCAATTAAATCGGCAAGGATGGGTGTCATTCAGATTACGCCCAGGTTTTCCAACATGGTCTCCGATTACGGGGTAAATGATTTGAGCTCAATTGACAAGGAAATAACGGCCGTAATTTCAGCCTCATTCCAGCTGGAGTAATTTTCTTCATAAAAAAAGGCATACGCCTTAGAAAGCGTATGCCTTTTTTTTATCTCCTGACAAATTTATTTCAGGAGCGACATCTTTTTAATTTCTGTAAATGAACCTTCTCTAAGCTCATAGAAATATATTCCGCTTGAGAGCCCGTGTGCATCAAAGTGAATCGAGTAGTCACCTGCAGACTTAAAGCCATCAAGAAGCCTTGAGACCTCACGCCCCAGTATGTCAATGACCCTGAGTGTCACGTTTCCTGAAGAGGGGAGCGAGAACCTGATTGTGGTTTCAGGATTAAACGGATTCGGGTAGTTCTGTGAAAGCCTGAAGGCTACGGGAGAAGCCGAATGGATATCATCTTTTACCGAAGTAATAGCTGAAG
The DNA here is from genome assembly GCA_025612245.1 of Ignavibacteria bacterium. Classification (GTDB taxonomy): domain Bacteria; phylum Bacteroidota; class Ignavibacteria; order Ignavibacteriales; family SURF-24; genus JAAXKN01. The sequence goes on along the minus strand of JAAXKQ010000003.1, from coordinate 234,867 downwards.
CGTCCCCTTTTGCCAGTATTGTACCCATGTCGCCCCCGATCCAGAGCGTTGAGTCGTTAAGCATATAAGTTGCAAACAGGTCGTATGCCGTTGAAGCAAACTCCTCGCTCCAGGACTGGCCTCCGTCGCTGCTGTGCAAGACAAGCCCGGCGTCAGCGGTGGCATAGACAACATTTTCGGACCTGCTTACAACCGAGTTAATAGTGGCGGTTGTATTTGTATTAAGGCGCACCCAGCTGCTTCCGCCGTTTATGGTCTTGAGTATAGTGCCGTTAGTGCCCGAAGCATACCCGTTATTTAAGTCTCTAAAGTCAACGGACAAAAGTGCGTAAGAGGAGTTTTCGTTCTGTTTTGTCCAGCTGAGTCCTCCGTTCTGAGTACGCATTATGAGTCCGTTCTCTCCGCAAATCCAGCCGTTTTGAGTATCCACGAACTTAATGCCGAAGAGGACATTCTTAGTATTGGGATTCTGGTACGTCCAGTTTATGCCGTTTGTCGTATGTATGAGCTTACCCTGGTCACCTACGGCCCAGCCGTTAAGGGCGTCTGTAAAGCTTACGGCTTCAATTGTTACGGCGTCCTGCAGTGTGTTAATCTGCTGCGACCAGTTTTGTCCGCCGTCGGAAGTATGAAGAAGAATTCCCATATCACCAACGACCCATAGGTTGTCTTTCCCGATGGCGGAAGCCCCGTAGAAAGAATCGCCCGTAATTCCCTTGGTAATTTCGGTCCAGGTCTTTCCTCCGTCATCTGTTTTAACCATGTAGCCGTACTGTCCTCCGGCATAGCCGTGGAACTGGTCGCCAAATGCTATCCAGTTAATGCTGGGAATTGTTCCCGAATTTATGAAGTTCCAGGTGCTATTTCCTTGCCTGCCGGCAATAAGGCCGAACTCTCCTACAGCGCATAGTGAGCCTGAGACAGCCGAAAGTCCATGCACCGAGGCATAGGTGTTAAGTGGTTCATTATTCCATGTGACGCCCGAGTTTAAGGAGTGAAGCATGAGTCCGTTGTCTCCTGAAATCCAGAATTCCGAGGAAGAAAGGAACGTAATGTCATTTAAGCCGCCCTGGGCGCTTATTCCTACCTGGCTCCAGCTTGCTCCTCCGTTGCGAGTAATGTAAGCTACGCCGCTCTGGCCGTTATAACCCAGTATAAAACCTGTTGAGGCGTCAAGGAATTTTACGGTTGAGTTAATGACTGAGGCGTTTTCACCCATGGCCTTTGAAAGCCAGCTGCTTCCGCCGTTGGTAGTGTAGAGAACGGTTCCGCCGGAACCGACAGCCCATCCGTTCGAACTGCTGGTAAAGAAAATTGAGTTAATGTTTACGGTTGAAGGAACGCCCGAGGTCTGGGCCGACCAGGACTTTCCGCCGTTTAAGGTCGAAAGAATTGTCCCGTTATCTCCGGCAGCCCATCCGGTTGATTTGGAAGTAAAGAAAATTGAGTTAAGTCCATTGGGATTTAGCGGGGTTCCGTTTTTGTCGTTCTGCTGGTTCCAGGTGGTACCGCCGTTTGTTGTAGCAAAAATGGAGCCGTCATCGCCTGCAATAAAGGCTGTTATTGAATCTACAACGGAAATGCTCCTGAGTGTGTCTGTAATGGCTTCAAACTGTACTTCCCAGCTTTTCCCGCCGTCGGGGCTGAACATGATTGTGCCGCAGCCGCCAACTGCGTAGCCGTAATATTCGTTGAAGAATGATACCGCCCAGAGCGTATTAGACTGTGGCTTTGGGTTCTGCCACCGCCAGTCCTCGGCCTGAGCCGTCATGCCAAGCATGGTCAGTAAAAGAAGAATTATTTTTATTTTCATTTCATTAGAATCCTATGCCTATTGTTCCTGTTAAGTGATAAGATGAAAAATCGTTGTAATCGTCGTTTGACTGGTTCCTTAGGATTCCTGCTCCTAGCATCAAATCCAGGTCAAATCCCTCAAAGAGGCTAAAGCCTCTTGAAAGGTAGAGCTCAACTGAATTTGCCAGGTCCGAGCGCTTCTCGCTTCCTATCTGTACGCCCTCCAGGTTAAGCGCCGGGGCTTCAAAGTTTTTCTGCTGGAAATTGTACTCCACGGACATCTGAAGACTCCAGGGCAGGGGCTGGTAAAGAGAAACTTTAGCCTCAAAGCCCTGGTAGCTGAAAAAGTCGTTATATATGTCTTCAGAAAGCATGGACGTATTGGCATACTGGGCAAGATATCTTGTAAGAGTCCTGGGGTTAAACCTGTAAAGGAAATTTGTCTTTAATGAGGTTGACGTTTCCCAGTTTTTATTGAAAAATACGCCTGCAGTAAACTGCGAGGTGCCGTTTTCCTGCGGCTCCAGGAGTATCTGTTTTGAAGATGGGACGGATATCTTTGAACCCAGTTTTCCCTTCCCCTGGCTTTTCTGGTTAAAGCTCCTCTTGCTTTCAAACTTTGTGGTGTCGTACATGGACCGGGTATAATATTTAATACCGCCAGAAAAAGAGATTCCGTACTGGTAAGAGCCGTTATACCTGTTGAATATCTGGATGGAGAGCTGGTCCGTCAGGTTTGAGAGTTCGGAGATGTAGGAGTAATTTCTTAAGCCTGCTGAATTGCTGATCCGGAGCGAGAATGCGTCCCAGGGCTGTGTCTTGTATGAAAGGCTGAAGCCTGAGCCGAAGTTGTCGAATTCCTTGAATGCAGTCTTGTCGTGCCGGGCTCCTGCCTGCAGTGTAAAGCCCAGGTAACTGGCGCTTGAATCTTCCATGATGCTTTCGGCGGAGGCATCTTCTTCTGATGCATTCTCTTCTTGGCCATTTATTTCAGCCGTGGAGTCGGAAGAGCTTTCCGGGGATGAAGCCTCTTCAGGCTTGCTGAGGCTTTTCTTGGAAAGCCTCAGGTTGTATCTGGCGAAAATGTTGTGCTCGTAGAAATTTCTGTCGCTTAGCTGGTTAAAGAGCATGAGCCCGCTGACATAGCTAAAAGACAATTTTGAACTTTCAAATTGTTTAAGATAATTCATTTCCAGGTAAGACTGCTTCAGCTGGTCCGGCTTTTTCTGGTAATTATAAAGCGGATTTTCGTTGTATCCGAAGCTCGTATTGCCGTAGAATGAGAACTGTGAAAAAGCCCTGGAAGAAAGCAATACGACCAGGGCTGCTGCAAGTATAAATGTTTTATTTGTTCTGCCGTTCATCTGTCAGCTCCTTACTTAAAACTTCCGCCTGATGGGGCAGCTGTGAAGGCTTAACTTCAAACCTTACGGTTTTATCCCACGTGCGTTTTTCTTTCTTAATGTATTCGGAATAAATAGCTTTAAGGACAATATAAATCCAGAGCTGGCAGTAGCTGAAATAGCTGAGTATTATGAGAAAAACGTTCTTAAAGCTTTCCTCTTCATCGAATGAAATGGCAAGCGTAATTTCGAGTATGAAAAGGAAGAATGCCATGATCCATACAAACGTATAGGGCCCCGGAAGGGCAATGCTTACAAGGTTCATCGCGCTTATAATAAAAAGCACGTCTGAGATAAGAATTGCAGCAAAGAACACGTAATAAAGGGAAAGGTTATATAAAAGGTCAAAGGCCAGGCGCTTGTTCTTGAACTTTGGTATATGCTTAAAGAATTTGGCGATGACGTAATTATTGCCTCTTACCCATCTCATGCGCTGCCTGATCCAGACCTTCCATTCCTGCGGTTCCTGTTCGTAGGTAATTGCGTACGGGATAAATTTAATCTTATAGCCTTCCTGGTAAATTCTGATGCTGAGTTCGGAGTCTTCCGTAAGGGCCTCTTCATCCCAGCCTCCGAGCTTCTTTATGAGTGAGCTCCACATGACGAAGTTTGTTCCAGGCAGCGTGGCAATCCTGTGCATCTGCCATCTTCCTGCCTGAAGCATCGACTGGAAGCTCAGCGTCTCAATGTTGATGAATTTTGTAAGGAGGTTCGTGTTTTTGTTGACAGTCCTGAATTTACCAAGCACCGCGCCCAGTTCCTTGTGCGTAGTAAGCTGAATTACCAGGTACTTCAGCGCGTTTTCATCCGGTGTGTTATCTGCGTCATAGATGGCAATGATTTCGCTTTTGGCCTGCTTAATGCCGAGGTTAAGCGCGCGCGATTTACCTTTGCCGCCTTCTCCCTTAGGAACGTCATAGAGCACAACGCGGCTGTCCAAAGAGGCATAGTGCTCAATGATCTCCTTTGTCCTGTCCTTCGAGCCGTCGTTAATGACAATAATTTCAAGTTTATCTTTGGGATAGTTTAACCTTAGCATTGCTTCAATTGTATGGCCTATTACCTTATCCTCATTGTGTGCAGGAATAAGAATGCTGCAGGAAGGGAGGTCGTATTCCTTACTGTCCACTTCCTTCTTTTCCTTCAGTGATTTCATGTAGTTGAAGTAACCGTATACGGTAAGGATAAACTGATAGCCTATCATGAACCATATCAGTATGACAGCAACAACGAACAAAAAGCTTAAATCTACTTCTAAGACTGACATTGATTTTCCTTTTATTAAATAGAACAGCAATAAGTATTAATTCTTAAAGCTGCAGGCAACGGAGACCCCTGGAAACTTACACATTTATTCTGCCGGGGAAGCTTAAGCTTCCCCGGCAAAACAATTTATGTCGTTGCAAATCGAATCCTGTTTTTCCAGGGTGCCAAGGTCTGCAGTTTTCTTTTTTTAAGAGAGTCTTTTTCAGCGGTATTTTCTCTTATATATCTTCATCGTAAAATACATTACCAGGAGCATCATGATTGCAATGGAACCGAAGATTGCAATTCCGTTTGAAGACCACAAGCTCGTCAGGTTGATCCCGTAGGAGAATGCGTTCCCGGCAACAAGTTCCACCTGGTGTCTTCCAGTCGGAAGGAATATGCTGTAGCAGTCATTTCCCTTCAGAACGGCAAAGCCGCATTCCTTACCGTCGACCTTAAGGCTGGTGGGTTCGCGGTTGAGCGAAATGCTGGTGCGTGCCTCGGACTGATATTCGAAGCTGACCTTCTGCATTCCGTAGTTAACCGAAAGTATGTTTCCGGTAAACGACATGATCCTTGTCTGAAGCTCATGAGTTGAGAATGTATTAGTGATGTTTTTATTCAGCTTTATAAAATGTCTTCCGGCCGGTATTAAAAACGAGTTTTCCCTTGAAGGGGCAATCGGATTTCCGTCCAGCAGAATCTCCTGCACGTCCTTGGGCAGACGGATAAAGAATGAGTAGGGCGCATTTGTCTGGTATCCGTTTCCTGTAAAGGAGTATTCCACGTCACTGGCAAGCGCATAGGGCAAAAAGAACATGTCCTGCGGGTTTACACTGGACTCGGCATAAATTGTAAGCCTTGGAGCGCCTAAGGAGGCTGCCTTTACGAGCAGGAAGCTCTCTGTACCGGTCTGTATCTGTGTCGGGAACGGAGTAGCAAAAGACTCGTTGTTCCTGAAAGTAAGTATATTAAGATCGAGCAGTAACTTTGTGCTGTCGCCGATTAAAGCGTCATATTTCTTCCCGATTTCGACATAGCGCATCGGGTCTGTTGACCAGAGGTTCTGAGGATCCTCCACCTGGAGCAGGAAATTATACTTTTTCTGCAGGGCAAGTATCTTCTCCATATCAACGCCGATATAGTCCTTTAATTCAGGTGAGCCGTAGCTGTCCATTGCAGTTACTATTACCTGGAAGCCTTTCTTGTTGCGTGCGACGCCGGAGAATGCGCCCAGAAGGCGGTCGTAGATTTCCGAGAGCTTATTGATCCTGTATTCTGTAACGGCGTTCTTTACATAGGAATTTGTCTTCCAGTAAGAACCAGATCCTGGCGTAAATATTTTCTTCAGGTCCAGGTTGTATCTCTGTCTGAATTCCTTCTGTGCGCTCGGATGCATTGGTGTAAAGAGGTTTGGATTTTCGAGCCCCTTTCCGGCTTCAAAATAAAGCTCTGCAAGGTTGACGCCGTCCCACTGATAGGAATAAAGGAATTTATTGAATTCCCCGGTCATTGCCTTCAGGCATTCCGGATCTGTAAGTGCAACCGGGTAGCGCCAGGAAGGCCTGACGTTCTCGCCCTTGTAGTTTTTCTCTCTCCACTCCGGATGCTGCTGCCAGAACTTGAGGCTTACCTGCGGGGGTTCCAGCCATGCATAGACCAGTATTCCGTTTGCGTGCGCCAGCTCAATGAGTTTTTTGTAGTCGTAGGTATATTTCGGGTACTCATGCCATCCGGCCACGTGGATAATTCTGATCCCCTGGTGAACCCACTGCTTAATAAGGTCCTCGGTACTCATATTGTGCCTGAATCCGGGATCGAAATAAACCTCCAGGTTATCGCGCCTTACGGCGGGCCTCATGTGAAAATACTTCCTTACGTGTTCCATCAAAAACGGGTAAAGGCTGTATCCGTGCAGTGAGTGCGGATCAAACCGGGAACCAATAAACAATACCTTGCCTTGGCCGAACTGCTTGCCGATCTCCACCGGGGCGCCTGAAATGTTATCCGTGCTGAAGACTTCGTCGACCTTGCCTTCAACATCAAACTTGTTCATCAGTTCGCCTTCTTTCCAGAATATCTTTTCTTCCATGAAGTACTTATCCCTTACTCCATGCACTTTAATATTCGTAGTGCTGAACTTTATGCCCAGTTCCTTTGCCACTTCGTTTTTGGTGTCTGTAATTATATTTCCGCCATTTGCAACGTACTGTGTTATAATGTCATAATCCTTAGGCTGCAGTGAATCTACGGCAGCGTAGGGGACCAGAAGTACGTTGTAATTTGAAAGGTTTATGGGCTCGCCGGTAAATATAGTATCTACGTTAATGTTGACGCTCTTAAAGACTGAAACCAGGGATGCCTGGTCGTTGTATGCTGCGCCATTGGCGTAATGGTTCCACAGCACTGCAACGTGTGCATTGCTCCATTTTTCTTCTCTATGGAAGAGGCTGTCGAAGAGTTTCTTGAAGTAGTTTACTATCTTCTCAAAAAATGAGGGTTCATATTCCCTGAACTCAATCGGTTCAGCCTTGTAGAGTTCCCCGGGCTTGAGCTTAATGTCTTTTGTGATGAGCCCGCTCAGTTTATTATCGGAGATAGTTTTTCTTATTACCTCGCCCTTATCATTAATGTATGATTCCGTCAGGTACTGGTCCGTCAGGCTGAGCGAGTAAGTCTGAGAGCCGGTAAGGACTATGCGGTTGTTCGTCCTGACCCAGTTATTGTAGTCTTTAAGGTCGATATACGTGTAGCCCTGGGCCCGTACGCCGTCGACGAGTTCTTCGAGCAGGCTTACGTCCAGAAACGAGTGAAAGAAGCAGGCTGCAAAGCCGTCGCGCACGTTAAGGTTAACTTTTGCTCCCTTGATGATGTTCTGGACATATTTACGGCTGATGTTGATATCCTTTTCAAGGGGGACGTAGCCCAGGTTTTCCGGAAATATCTGCTGTCCGAAAAGATCTTTATTTATAATGTACGGGAAATACTGGCTGTAGTCGGAGCTTTCAATTGCAAGCCTCTGTTCAACGGCGGTACTGAAATACTTGCTCACGGTCTTATAAAGAAGGAAAGATGCCGTATAGTGAGGGGTTTCCCAGGCAACCGGGTACAGGCCGTTTTTCATCAGCTCCTGTATGCCCATTTCAACTTTTTGCCTGATATCGGCTTCGGTCTGGTTTTTAATCGGCTGGTCAGCGTTGCCGTCCCAGAATTCAAAATCGCCTGCCGTAATGCCCCTGTACTGGTGAGTCGAGCCGTGCATGACGATAGACCCTCCGTTTTGGACCGCGTATTTAAGCGCATCGACTAGGTCGGGCTTGTCAGAAAGGCTCAGCCTTGTGCCGTCGCCCGGGTTTACATAAAAAGGAATTACTCCTACAAGAAATGGAATTCCTCGTTCGGACAAAACGTCCACCACTTCTCTTATCTTATCCGGGCTGTCCGTAGGATTGATGTCCTCGATTCTCAAAATTGCCGAGTGAGAGGATTCGTGGTTTTCGTGCAGTATATCGTGCAGCATATCTGCAAAGAGAAGATAGCGGTCCGTCTCTGTAGCATAGGCAAACGGGGAATCGGCTACGTAAAGAAGATTCTGGGACCTGACTATGTAAGGGACCTCAACTTTCTTTCTTGTTGCATAAGCCGTAGCCAGCACCTCAACTTTTTTCCTGTCCAGTATCTCCACGAGGTTATTCTTGCCTTCACCCTTTGTAAAGACCTTTTTGCCCGACTTAACCAGGTCGAACTGGTACGAGGAGTCTATGCGCGAGATGCTGAAGCCGTATTTGCTCTTAAAGGCGTTATTTCTGGAGGATTCAACCATACCGGTATTCATCCATATTACGGGCTTATTCGTCCTAAGGACGTCGTCAACAAACCTCTGCGGAACGGAATTTTTTACATAGAAGCCTATATAGAACGTGTAATCGTAGTTATTTAATTCTTTGGGTTTGTATTCATCAACGCCTTTATAGGTGACGTCTGTCCTGAAATGCCCCATCAGTGTTGCCAGCTGGCGGGCGTCTCCAATTGCATGGTTTTTAAGGCTTGAACTGCCCTGAACAACTATAAGTACTTTCTTAGTGCCATTTTCTGCTGCAAAGTTCAGTGAGGCAGTCAGTAATGTAAGTAGTACAAGAAAAAAAATTTTATAATGTCTCATACGTTTTCTGTTAAAGTGGAATATAAAGAGCCTGATTCTCCGGGAAAAGAGAATGCTCTTATAGAATTAATTGCCTGAGGAGAAACAACCGGATCTGAGGCTTCGCGCCGGAGGGAAGCCCCCAGATCCGGTTTAATCATTCAGAGTACATCTAACGCGGTATTTTACCCCGTCCTTTATTTTTTGTTTCCGGAAATTTTCCTTCCGGCCTTTTTATTTCCGGCCTTGGGGATGAACTCATTTACGGAAGCTTTGGAAAGGCCAAAGTAATTCTTGATGATCTGCAACGTCCTTTTTGCCGAAAGCCCGTCCCCATAAGGGTTTACGGCTGAAGCTATCTTATTATAATAGTCCTTATTATCCAGGAGTTTTTTTGCCGTCGAGAAGATCTTGCCTTCATCCAGTCCTACCAGTTTAACCGTTCCGAACTTAACGGCCTCGGGGCGTTCGGTTACCTTTCTTAGTACCAGAATCGGTATTCCGAAGTGAGGTCCTTCTTCCTGTACGCCGCCCGAATCGGTTATGATCAGGTACGACTTTGCCATAAGATTAACAAAGTCCAGATAGTCCAGCGGTTCAATCAGGTGTACGTTTTCAATGTTGCCGAGAGTAGGGAATACGACGTCCCTGACAATCGGGTTAAGATGCACCGGAAAAACGAAATTCAGATCCGGATAAGCCTCAGCAAGTCTTTTTACGGCATTGCACGCTCCCTGCATCGGTTCTCCCCAGTTTTCCCTCCGGTGCATCGTAAGCAGTACAATTCTCTTTTTCTGACTGATGAGTTTATTCAACTTCATTATCGAAAATCTGTAATTTTTCTTTACAGAAACCTTTAAGGCGTCAATGACCGTGTTGCCGGTGACGAAAACGGCCGAAGGATCGATGTTCTCCTTCAAAAGGGCTTTCTTTGCCGTTTCCGTGGGGGCAAAGTGCAGGTCTGTAATTGCGCTTGTAAGTCTCCTGTTGATCTCTTCGGGAAAAGGGTTTGCCTTGTCGTTTGTCCTGAGTCCGGCTTCAATATGTCCCACGGGAATCTGCCTGTAGAAGGCGGCCAGGCTTCCTACGAATGTTGTAGTTGTATCCCCCTGAACCAGAACCATGTCCGGCTTTTCCTTGCTGAAGACGTTGTCCAGCTCTTCAATTGTGTTTTTTGTAATTGAAGCAAGCGTCTGCTTCGGTTTCATTATGTTCAGGTCGTAGTCGGGTTTAATCTCGAAGACCTGAAGTACCTGGTCGAGCATCTGCCTGTGCTGGGCGGTAGCGATGGTCAATAGTTCAAAATGTTTACTGTTCTTTTTTATCTCCTGTATTATAGGCGCCATTTTTATAGTGTCCGGGCGTGTCCCGAATATAACTGCAATCTTTTTCAATTATCTCATCCTTATGTTGTTAAGTGGGGAATATTGATCATTAATCGTCGAAAAAAAATGTGCGGAATTTTAGTGCACCTCAGTTGGCGCGAAAAAACCGCCTTTCAAAATTACCGGATTAGACTTAAAAGACCAAATTTATATTTATAAGAATTCAATTGAAGTAAAATAAAATGGAAGATTTTTGGAAAGGAAGACGGGTACGAGGAATGGCAGGCCTTTATAACGTAAAGGCCTGCCAAAGCAAAAAGGTTTTATCTCAGAATTTCTGTTGCCACTCCGAAACTGAAAGTAACCGAGCATCCGGGTTTAAGCGTCATCTTGTCCTTCAGTTCTGGGCGGTTATAGGAATTGGTAATGTATTGTACCGGTTCGAGTGCAATAGACTTTCTCGGACGGTATTTGGCCTCGTCGGCCGAATAAGCGTAGAATACCCCGCCTTTCTGGAACACGGTAATTTTAAGCCCGTTTTTGGGGTCGCGGATTGAGGACCTGATAAGTCCGTCTTTCCCGGGCTGAAGGTCGGAATAGCAGTAGTTGACTTCCCGGTCGCCAATTGTATTCTGGTAGATGTCTTTTGACGGGCGGAAGTCGGCCTCGGGGTTTTGGTCAATCGGCAGATAAGCATCCTCGCCTCTTAATGGTATCAGCTTTTCATCCACCATGATGACCTTTGAGGCTGGAACGGTCAGAACCAGGTGATCGACGCCTTCCTCTGAGGTCTTAAAATACGGGTGCCAGCCTGAGCCAAACAGCGCAGGCTCAGAGCCCTTGTTGTGACCTGTTATCTCGACGTGCAGCTCATTATCCTTCAGAAGGAATCTGACTTCAACGTCAACCGAGTAAGGATATCCCTTGAAGGCCCCTTTTCTGATCTTGCTCGTAAAGAGAATCAGTTCAGCCTTATTCTCGTCGGTTGTAATTTTCTTTACCTCAAAATCAAGGATCCTTACAAAGCCGTGTATCGGCTCGCGCTGCGGGTTTACGGGGTTGTACATCTGGTGCTGGGCGTCATCAAACTCGTAGAATCCGTCCTTGATTCTGTTTGAGAACGGTGCCATTATGCATGAACGGGCTCCGCTTAACTCCTCGAACTCTCTGGGAGTCTGGTAGCCGTCAATTATGTTGAAGAGTTTTCCCTTTAGGGGGATAAAATAGTTCAGCAGAGTAGCGCCTCTGAGTGCAATTTCGGTGCTGGTGCCTGAAAGAGTATCTTTCAGGATTATAGTTTTGAAACTGCCGAATTTTCCTTCCGTATGAATGTATCTGCTCAAAACTACTCCAAAATTTGTTCTATAGGTTTATTTTAACTACAAATTTATAAAAAATCCAACTAATATACTTATAGTATAAAATATTGTCTAAAGACTTATGAACAGGTCGTGATTCAGTATTGCCTCGCTTATGCCCCCGGGTAGTATGAATGCTGCCGCAGAAAAGTCGTTCCGCGTGCTTTTTGCAAAAGGCACCGCAGCGGCAAGTCCGATGCCCGAGGCCCGGAGTGCAATGATTCCGTTCTCTGAGTCTTCAAAGCCCAGTACCTGGTGGAACATGCTCCTTGGCAAACCGAGCTTGCCTAAGGCCAAGCTGAAAAGGTCGCGGTGGGGTTTGGGCCTCATCTTACTGGACTGGCTTCCTGTAACAAAAACGTCAACTACGTTCCTGAAGTCGGAAAACTTTCCTAAAAGGAGGTCTTTTTTTGCCTGTGGCAATTTCCACTTTCTTATCTCGTGGGAAATTACGTTAAAGAGCTCCTCAAGTACAATGCCGGCTTCATAGGAAGCCGATGAGGTAGCAAGTGCAATCTTTACCGGGTGAGTCTCGAAATGCCTGCCCAGCTTTTTCAGTTTCAGCCTGGCTTCCGCCGGACTGCTTATCCGGTAGACCTGGCTGCTTTTAAGTTTAAGCTCCTGGTTTAATTCATCAAAGAGGTAATCGACCTCCTCACCAAGCCATCCTTTCACGAGGGCAAAGAGCAGGGAAACTGAGGCCAGGGGCCTTATAAGCGGCATATCGCTCTTTCCGGTCAGCTTTTCAGCCAGGTTAGAGCCCTCGCCATACTTTATCAGCTCAAGTGTTTGGTGATAATGCCTGTAAAATATTTCCGCAGCAGCTCTTATGGAGTTCTCGAAATTCTGAAGGTTCAGCAGGCTGCCGTATTTGTGCACGAAGTAATTGGTGATGATGTTGGAATTGTACTTGTTAAATTCCTTCTGTATGACGAGTTCGTTGAACTTGCTGTCTTTGAGCATATCCTGAAGCCCGAAATATTCCAGGCTGTGCCCGGCTTCAAGCTTTCGTTCCTCGTCGTGGCTTAGGATGCTGGTCCAGAGTACCGAATTAAAATAAGCATCTTTCATCTGATCGGACTTAATGAAATTATGGTAGCGCTGTATGAGGTAGCGGATCTGCTCTGAGACGCTGATGCCAAGAAGATTGGGATAGTCCAATAACGGGTCAAGCCCTTTCCACTCATCCCTGGAAAGCCTTCCGCTGATTGAACGGATGACATACTCAAGCGAATGGAGCCGCAAATCAACCGTCGTGCAGGCAGCCCCTTCAAGGTCCAGGACTACTGCCGAGAGCTCTTTTTGCGGAGCTGTAATTTTGGGTGCAAGCGGAAGCAGTTCGGTTTCCGGGTAAACCAGAGCGGGGTTATGAACTACTGCAAACTCAAGACCCAGCTCAGGCATTATTTCCTGGATCTCATCACTGCTTAGAAGTTTTTTATTTATCATATTATCCCTCTTCTCCAGAAATAAGTATGTTCAAAATCCATTTCCCACATTATAATCGAAACATTCACGGGAAAATAAAGCTCATGACCTAAAGTTTTAAGGACCCGGATGAGTCCGTTAATGTTTTTTATCCATACGGCTGGTTACCTTGTTATATATGATCAGTGCTATGGCAGCCGTAAAGCCGATTGCCGCGAAGTAATACCAGACGTAATGCGCATGAATGTAAGCCGTCTTAAGCTCCACTGGGCTGAGGCCGGCGCGTTCCGGAACGTAAGCCGTGAGCAGATAGCCCGAGATCCCGAATCCGAGCAGGTAAGCAAAGAAGGAGTGCAGATGGCTGAACCCCATATAGAGGCCTTCTTCTCCTTTGGGAGCCTGAAGAGAGAAGAACTCCAGGTAGCGCGGTGAAATAAAGCATTCTGCAAGCCCCTGGAATATGATGCCTATTATCATCATTACGGTTACCGGGTGAGCCTGGAAGAGCCCCAGGAAATCTACCTGCCCTCCGGTCAGGGATGCAAGCAAGGGGCTTGAGGCCATGCAAAGCGCTGAAATGGGCATTAGAAACATGCCTACGGTCATGCTGGTAATTGCCTTAACCTTGCTCATTAAGGAGGTAATAAATACAACGGAGATCATAACGACAAAAGGGTTGACGTTTGCAATCCATTCCGGGGAAGCACTTTCGCCTACGGTCCTGAGGACATACTTGGGCATTGTGGCATAGAGCTGCGACTGAATGATCCAGAATCCTGTTATGATCAGAATCAGCGTCAGAAGCCTCAGGTTCGTCAGAATGGAAATAAAACTTTTCCACGTATCCTTAAGCTTTTTGGCCTCGCCCGCCTCGTCGACATTCTTATAGAAAATAAAAACAACCACCAGCGCCAGAATCGTCATTGCAGCGGCATAAAAGTTAATCGACTCCAGACCCCACCTGAGTCTTAAGGGGTAGGCAAACGTCTTCCCAAGGAATGATCCTATGTTAACCATTCCATAGAATATCGAGAAAGCACGCGCGCGGTTCTCCTGGTTTGTGGTCTTGGCAACCGTGCCCGTAATGATTGATTTAATGAAAGATCCGCCCACCATGAGAATGACAATTGCGGGCAAGACGGTGGCCTTGTAGGGGAGGGCCCCAAGAGTAAAATATCCGATTGAAAGGAGTGAGAATGCAAGTATTACGGCTTTCCTGAACCCGATCTTATCTGCAAATGCCCCGCTGAAGGGGGGAAGCAGGTAAAGTCCGGCAGAGAAAATGCCTCCTATCCACGCTGCCCAGATGTCGCTATAGCCCACAACGCGCGTCAGGTACAATGTTATTGCAATAAAGACGGCATAGTAAGCCGACCTTTCGAAGAGTTCAACCAGGTTCGATATCCAGAATGAAAACGGGAAATTCCATATTTTTTTTCTGCCGGCCTGGGCACCTTTAATTAAGGCTTCTTTTTCTCTTAGGGGTGCTTCCACCGTTACCTCTGAATTTTAACGTGAATTTGAGAGCAAATATAAGCAACAATTATTAAATTGTTGAGTAGTTAATTATAAAATTTCCACAGACTGAAATCTAATGAAAAAAATTCTGAAGAACTCGCGCAAAAAGGTAGGACAGCTGCCGGGAAGTCTCATTTACATGGGCGACAGGACCGGTGACGGCATAAAGATTACCACGGCAGTATACGACAAGGTGAATTTCTCCGAAAAGATACTGGAAGGCCCGGAGCAGATAAAGCCAATCTTGGAAACCAACCAGTGGATCAATCTAGACGGGATTCATATCCCCGAGACTGTCGGCTTAATAGGGGAGAAATTCCACATCCATCCCCTTACTCTTGAGGATATTTTGAATACCTCACACCGCCCAAAGGCCGAGGATAACGGTAGCTACATTTTTGTGGTAATGAAAATTCTTTCCTTTGATGAAGAAACCGACTTGCTGAAGTCGGAGCAGGTGAGCCTTGTGATAGGAAAGAACTACGTCATATCCTTTCAGGAGAACGAGACCGATGACTTCAGGGCTGTAAGAGAGAACCTGAAGAAGAATAAGGGCAGGGTGAGGGAACTTGGCCCTGATTATCTGGCCTACAGGCTTCTGGACGTGGTAGTGGATAATTACTTTTCGGTGCTTGAGAAAATTGGGGATAAGATCGAGGCAATTGAGGATGAGCTGGTGGAAAACCCCACAAAGCAGACTCTGCAGAAGATATATAAGCTGAAAGGGGAGATGATAGTCATCAGGCGTGCCGTGTGGCCCTTAAGGGAGGTAATTGGAGGCCTGGAGAAGCTGGAGTCGGAGCTCATTGCAAAGTCCACGCAGCCTTACCTTAGGGATCTTTACGATCATGTAGTTCAGCTGATTGATACAAACGAGAACTACAGGGAAATGACAGCCGGTCTGATGGATATTTACCTTTCCAGCGTCAGCAACAAATTAAACGAGATAATGAAGGTGCTGACCATAATATCCACTTTTTTCATACCGTTAAACTTTATTGCGGGGCTGTATGGAATGAATTTCAACACAGGTGTAAGCAGGTACAACATGCCCGAGCTGAACTATTACCTGGGATATCCGCTGGTGCTTTTAGTAATGCTTATTGTCTCGCTGGGGCTTTTTATTTACTTCAAAAAGAAGAAGTGGTTTTAAGCTTTTGGCAAAGAAAGCGGAATTGTAAAATAGAATGTGCTTCCCTTGCCGGGAGCACTTTCAACCCACAGTTTTCCGTTATTTTTCTCGATTGACTCCTTGGTCAGAATGAGTCCAAGGCCGGTTCCGGGCTCTTTTTCCGTTCCGCTGGTAGAATGGATGACTTCGATGCGGAAGAGCTTGTCGAGCGTATCCTTATCCATTCCGACGCCGGTATCGCTTATGGAAACGAGTGCCTCATTTTCCTGATCTCTTTTGGTGCATTTTACGGTAATGCTCCCGTTCCTGGGGGTAAACTTAACCGCGTTTGTAATGAGGTTCTGTATAGCTGAACTGATCATCTCCTCATCCACAAAGGCAGTTTCACGAATTACGGCTTCATTTTTAAGGCATATTCCTTTCTTAAGAGCGTTGCCGCTCAAAAGGTCTATATTTTTAGCAATAAGCTCGCCAAGGTTGCACTTTACAGGAACAAACTGAATCCTCCCGGTCTGGAACCTTGAGAACTGAAGGAGGTTATTGAGGAGATTATAAAGGTTCTTTGAAGTGGCGTTTATAATTTCGAGATATTTTTTCAGGTCCTGGTGGGAAAGGTTATCAAAGTCCTCAAGCATCATTTCCGAGAAGCCTAGAAGTGAGGAGAAAGGGCCCCTCAGGTCGTGTGAAATAAAGGAGAAGAACCTGTCCTTTGTCGTATTGCTTTCCTTGAGCTGCTGAACGTAGTTGAGTATCTCTTCTTCGGATTTCTTTCTTTCTATTGCACGGGAGACGGAAAAGGATATAAGTTCAAGGGTTTCCTTGTCTGTTTCGTTGTATGCGTCCTCATGGTTATAGTCCTGTACTACAATAACGCCGATAGTTTTATCCTTTATCTGAAGCGGTACGCCAAGCCATATTCTGGCCGGGGAGCCTACCAGGTCGACCTCGCCTTGTTTCTGCAGTTCCAGGTCATCCTTCGCAGTAAGGAGTATTGCCTTACCGTTTCTGAGCACATATTCGGTAAGGCCCCTTCCGGGTTTTTTAGGAAGCATCTGCTCATCTTCCTCATCCATCCAGTAAGGGAATGAGAGCATCTGGCTTTTTTCGTCGAAAAGGGCGATATAAAAGTTGTTTACGGGCATAAGGCTTCCGATAGCCTGATGGATATACCTGAAAAGCTCATCCGTAGTACTGGCATAGTTGGAAGCCTGCAGTATCTTCAGTGTAGTCTGCTTGATCTTCTCCTGCCTTTTAAGGTCGGTAATATCGCGTGTTACGAGCTGAATTGCTGGTTTTCCGTTATACGTAGTTGGAATGCCCGTCATCTCGGCGTCAATTGTTTCGCCGGAAAGCGTGATAAGTTTTACCTTGTTAGCCCTTGCAGGGGACTCGTGCTTTAGAATTTTTTCCATGAAATGTTCAGCAACTGAGCGGTAATGGGCATGTATGCAGCTGAAGATATCCTTGTTAAGCAAATCCTTCATGCTGGAGGCCTTCATGAGGCTCAGTCCGGAAGAGTTTACGAAGACGATCTTGTTTTCACAGATAACCGTAATTGTGTCCGGAATATACTCCACCAGGTTGCGGTAGCGTTCTTCAGATTTTAAGAGCGCCTCCTCGGAAAGTTTCATTTCAGTGACGTCCCTTGAAATTCCCACAATTCCGTTTACATTGCCGTCGCTGTCGAAAAGGGGAGCTTTTGTGGAGGATACCCAGGCTATGTCGCCGTTAGGGAAAGTCTCCTTTTCAACCTTGTTTATGATCGGTTTACCCGTCCTGATAATATTCTCTTCGTCCTCAAAGGCTTCCTGTGCGTGCTCTTTGGCAAAGAAGTCAAAATCCGTTTTACCCACTGCCTGTCGCGAGTCTTTAATGCTTTTTAAGTGAACATACCTGCTTACCTTTGTAAACCTGTGCTCGGCGTCCTTGAAATATATGGCATCCGGGATGTTATCCATGAGCCTCTGCAGGTAATAGCGCTCCTTTTCGAGCTGCAAAGAGGACTGCTTTTTCTCTGTGGTGTTGTTTATGGTCATAACCATGAGCTTAGGTTCTCTGCTTTTGACCTTAATAAGGCTTACAAATATCCTGCACCAGATCAGGTTCCCTTCCTTGTTGTAAAGGGGCCTTTCCAGTTCAAAATGATCTATCTTTTCATTTATGAGGTCGTCGTAGTAATAAACCTCGTTGACATAGTCTGAATAGCAGATATCCCTTAGCTTCATTGAAAGGAGCTTGCCTGAGCTGAAGCCGAGGATTTTTTGAAACGAGCTGTTGAAGCCCAGCATGGAGCCTTGTGTGTTGAAAACTGCAAAGCCCAGGGGCGTGGATTTGAACAGGGAGTTTAACATGTCAACAAGCAGGAGTCCTTCTTCCTGAGGCGACTGGCTGAGGATGTTCTTTCCCTGAAGCCTTTTTATGGAATCCAATAGTGTCTTGTCTGTAAACTCTTCTAAGAAAAGGACGTCACCGGCACCGGACTTCATAAGCTTAAAGGCGAGCTCGCAGTTCTTATCTTCCAGTATGAATAAGGAGGGAATCTCATGGCACGAGGAGATAAAATCCGTGAATTTATCTGACCAGGGGCTGCCTTGGTCAATAAAAAACAGGCAGACATCGTAGTCCGTCTCCGAAAGATAATTTTTCAGTCCTGAATCTTCAGGCATAGGAATTAGGTCAATAACCGTTCCGTTTTTTCCGATTCTATCTTCCAGCTTCGGCTTTTGCCGTTCAGGCGCTATAAGAAGGCACTTGATGTCTTTATTTATCATATTTATAAAGAATAATGCCAGGTTGAAATTTGATTTCGTACAGGATATGGAAACTGCCCGAAAAAAACAATATCCCGTGCGAAGTAATATTTAGTTCAGTTACTATGGGAAATTCCCCGTAAAATAATTGTGATAACTAATTTAACTAAATATTCGAAAAAAAATATTAAATTTTAAATTTTCTTGCGGAAGTCCAGTCTTTTTACTGGGATGTGACCCCAGGGTACTTGCAGAAGAAAGGGCTGATTGCTTAATTTAATAAACGTGCTCGATTTTGATGATTTTTTGCGGTAATTTGCGCTATAAAGGACAGTAATCATCAAACTGGGAGGCGCGGCTTATGAAGACAAATTTTTTACTTTTATTTACAGGATTATTTATGACTTTAATTATTCCGAGCCTCTGTGAAAACTGCCTGATGGCGCAGGATGGAACAGGAAGCCTTCCTGCAAGAGGTGAGATGGAGGCAAAATATACCTGGAATCTTGAGGACATTTACAAGACGGCAGAGCTCTGGGAGAAGGACTTCAGCTGGGTTGAGGAAAATGCCCAGGCGTACAAGAATTTCCAGGGGAAACTTGGAAACTCTGCCGAAGAGCTCTTTGAGGCGATGAAGTTTGACGATGAGATGGGAATGAAACTCTCAAGGCTTTACCTTTATTCTTCATTGTCGAAGGATCTGGACCTTGCAAATTCCGAAAACCGCGCCAGGTACGACCGCATAAGCGCTCTTTCGGCCAAAGTTGCCGCACTGAGCTCATTTATGCGCCCGGAGATTCTGAGTCTGCCGGAGGAGAAAATAAAAAGCTTTTTCGGGCAGTCTGAAGGCCTCAGGCTATACCGCCATCAGTTTGACAACCTCTTCAGGACCAAAGAGCACACGCTTTCTAAAGAACAGGAGGAACTCCTTGCCATGGGTTCCGAGGTAAGCGGCATACCCTACAGTACTTTTAACGTTTTTACCGACGCCGAAATGCAGTTCCCGGTTGTAAAGGATACTGAAGGCCGCGAGGTGCAGATTTCTCACGGAAGGTATTCCGCCGCGCTTTTTTCAACGGACCGTGAATACAGAAAAAGGGTATACCTCGGGTTCTACAAACCTTTCAGGGAATATAAGACCACGCTTTCAACGCTTTTTAGCGGCAACGTCAAGACGCACGTTTTTTATTCCAGGGCAAGGCGCTATAATTCCTCCAAGGAAGCGGCTCTGGATGCAAATAATATTCCAGTTACTGTTTACGACAACCTGATTAAAAGCATAAATGAAAACCTGGAGCCCCTGCACCGCTGGGCCCGCATAAAGAAAAGGGCCCTTGGCCTGGATGAATTGCATATCTACGACAGCTATGTGACACTGTTTCCGGGAGTTAAAAAAGAGTATGACTTTGAAACGGGAAAAAGCGTTGTGCTGGAGGCCCTGAAACCGATGGGAGGCGACTACATTAAAAACCTCAGGAATGCCTTCGATAACAGGTGGATCGACGTATATGAAACAAAGGGCAAAAGAAGCGGCGCATACTCTTCGGGCACAACATTTGGCGTTCACCCTTATGTGCTCCTTAACTGGAACAACCAGTTAAATGACGTCTTTACGCTCGCGCATGAAATGGGGCATAATATGCATTCCTTCTATACGGAACGGACACAGCCTTATCCTTATGCCGATTATTCGATCTTTGTTGCCGAGGTTGCCTCCACGGCAAATGAGGCGCTTCTTCTGGATTACCTCATCGACCACGCGCAGTCTAAAGAAGAAAAGCTGGCACTAATAGAAAAGTACCTGACAAACATCACTTCAACTTTCTACCGCCAGGCTTGCTTTGCCGAATTTGAGGGTATGGTGCACAATAAGGTTGAGAAAGGTGAGCCCCTGACGCCGGACAAGTTATGCTCCATGTACCATGAACTGACCCAGCGCTACTGGGGACCGGACGTCGTAATAGACGAGGAGGAGGATTATACGTGGGCCAGGATACCTCACTTCTACTATAACTTTTACGTCTATCAGTATGCTACCGGGCTTGCGGCCTCGCAGGCGCTCGTTGCAAAGATAAAGAAAGAAGGTCAGCCCGCAATCGACAGGTACCTTGAGTTCCTGAAGTCGGGAAGCTCCGATTACCCGATCAACGTGCTGAAGAAAGCCGGAGTGGACATGACCTCCAAAGAGCCTGTACTTCAGACCATGAGCAAGATGAATGAGCTCCTGGATGAAATGGAAAAGCTCCTTGACCAGAAATAATTAAACTCATATATTGAGTAGTAATAAATTAAAAGGCGAGGTAAAGACCTCGCCTTCTTTGTGTCTGATGTTAAAAACATTGAAAAGAGAAAAAAATGAAGACATACTCAAAAAAAGACTTAAATGAATATCATTTCTCACTGACCTATGATGACATAAGTCTTATACCAACCGAGGTTTCCAGGATTAAGAGCCGCAGCGAGGCTTCGACCAAATGTGAGTTCCTGGGCCTTGATCTTGCCGTTCCGGTTGTATCAAGCCCCATGGATACAGTCACAGGAATTTCCATGGCAGAGGAACTGACTGCCCTTGGATGCCTTGGCATTCTGAATAGATTTGATTCCTCGTTAGGGCAGATACTGCACGGAAACGATGGCGTTAACCTGCGCGGAGTATCGATTGCCCTTAATACCGAGATGGACGTTGTGGAAAAGCTTGCCGAGAGGAATTATGTTATCTGCATAGACACTGCAAATGCAAACAACCGGGCTGTATTAAACAAAACCGAAGAGATCAAGAAAAGATTTGGAGGCACAAAACTTATTGTAGGAAATATCGCCCACGGGGCCACGCTAAAACAACTTGATTCCTCCGGAGCCGACGCTGTTAGGGTTGGAATCGGCAGCGGAAGCGTTTGCACCACTTCAATTCAGACCGGTATCGGGCTTGGCCAGGTCTCTTCTTTGCTGAGCGTGATCTTTGCAAGGAAAAAAGATGACCTTAAAATTAAGGTTATCGCCGATGGCGGCATAAAGAGCCCGGGCGACGTTGCAAAGGCAATTGCACTCGGAGCAGACGTTGTAATGCTGGGCAGGATGCTGGCCGGTACAAAAGAAACCCCGAGCGAAGTTATTAAATACAACGGGCAATTGTGGAAGAAGTACCGCGGTTCGGCTTCTTTCGGCGTCAAGATGAGAAACGAGTTCATTGAAGGTGAAGAGACCATGGTCCCATATAAAGGCCAGGTAAAAAGCGTAATTGACGCGATCTCAGACGGCCTGAAAAGCGCAATGAGCTATATGAACTGCTTTACGCTGGAGGAACTCAGGAAAACGGAAACCTTTGCCGTTTTAAGTAACAGCTCTTTTTTGGAAAGGCTGCCTAAGATATAAGGCTGTGCGTTTCCTTCTCGGGCGCGCTTAATCATCTTAGCCTTTTAGAGTCGTGTGCCCTTAAAAAGCCAGGTGGCTTTTTAAGGGCATTTTATTTCAAGTATTTATTTTCAAAAAGGCTGCCAAAATCCATCTTTGAAGGCTTCAGCCCTCTCTTTTCACCCTCTCAGCCGAGAAAGCAGGGATGCAGACAGATACATATTCGACCGGCTCTTCGAACGGGTTGGAATACCTCACCCTTGTCCCTTTTTTTATGCAGATTGACTCATTTCTTGAGAGCTGGATTTTCTTGCCGTCCACTTCAATTATCTTTCTTCCTGAAATGACGTAAGTGATTTCATCAAATTCCGGCGTCTGGAAAGGTTCGCTCCAGCCGGCAGGGGCAATCATGTGTGCAAAACTGTAGTCGCCCGTATCGATGCTGGCTTTTCCGAAATGTTCCTCAATCAGTTTTCCGTCATTTGTAGGGACGATGAAAGGGGCGGTCTGGAGTTCATATTTATTCATAAATAAGCCTCATATATTTTCATACTTAAAAAAATTAAATTCCCGAAGCCTGAAGAAGCTGCAGGTCTTCGTCAAAAATGTCTTTGTTTATGTAAAATTCGTAATATCCATCCTGAAGCGGGACCATTTGGCTGTTTAAGGAAAATCCCGTTGAGTAGGAAGCAATCAGGTTATTTGTGTACAGGTTATAAACGCTGACTTCTCTTGCATTTGAAGTAATTAAGTATTTTTCCCCTTTATAGGAAATGTTAGGAAAAATCTCCTGGAATTTTTTGCTTTTATAGCTGGCTGCTTCATCAGTGCCTGAAAGGGCAATATTATTTTTTATGCGGAAGAAATAAAAATTTCCATAGTCGTAAATTTTTCCGGAGGCTCCTTCATAGATTAGTCTTCCGGCAGTACCCTTCTTCTCCAGGCTTACGCCTGAGAGATAGCGATAAGTCTTCAGGAATTCCTCAAAGCGCACCTGCCAGGGAAGCCTTATGGAAGCGGTTGTGAGGCTGTCAACAAAGCCGCTGCTTCCGCTCATATTCCTGTAAAGTTCCAGGTATGCCTCAATTCCGAGCTCTTTTAGGAGAAAGTAATTATAGAGTGCCGCAACAGGATAAGTCATTGAAGCATCCTCGGAAGTAAAATCCTTTTTTGTCAGTATTGAGTTATAAGGAATATAGCCCGAGCTTTGCATGTAATAGCCGGCATCCAGTATGATGCTTCTTGTAAGTCCGCCCCTGCCGCCTGTAGCCGAAGCAAAGCCTTCCTGAAGGAAAGGCAGCGTATAAAGGGGGAGTTTCCTCAGCCTGAAGTTTATCAGGAGGTGTGAAAGCTCATGGAAGTGGCAGTTAAAGGTGGTTGTAACTTCATCAAAGGCAAGAGTGTACATGCCTCGTGTATTAAAGCCCGTAAGCTTTTCAATTTCTGCCTGGTCCTTGCAGAGTATGTAAATTATTTTATTCTTCTCAAGAAGCTGCATGTCATCCTTAGTCAGGTTCAGGAGGTTTCCCATTGCTTCAACGTATGAGTCCAGTTTTTCAGCCGAATAATTATTGAACAGGGAAGTGTCGCTGATGAAGAAATTAAAGTATTTTGTGCTGAAACTTTTCCAGCCCTGAGTGTAGTAGGAAGAAGGGGAGATCAGGCGGCCGTTCTTGAAGAAGAATTCCCTTTTGTAGCTCACCGATTTCAGGGAGAAGGTGGCTTTGGTCAGGCCTTTCCCAAGCTCCTGATATTCGATCTCGTATTTTAAGTTCCCCTCGTTTACCTTCTTTTTTACCTCCGGGTCTATGTCGTAAGAAATCAGGAATTTATGTTGAACGTTTTCATAGGAAATGCCAAGGCGATTTGCCTTTTGAAGTTCGGTATCTTGAACAAATGAGTCCATGTTTTCATGGCCTGCAAGAAGCGCCTTAAAGAAAGCCTCAATTTCAGTACGTGAAGTGCCGTCTCCAGCCATCAGGCAATTTGAAAAGAAAAAGAAAACCAGGAGCAGAAAGAATTTCGAGGGCCTTTGCATTGTAAAGCTATCCTATTTGATTTGTGATTTTAATGTAAAAGATAAATAGAACGGATTCTAAAGGCAAAGGTGAAAAAGAAAAAAGGTTGAGAAAAGTAAAAGATCGGAGCCGTAATTACGGCTCCGATCTTTTTTTTTAAGAAAAGCCTTATAGCTTAAAGCTTCTTAGCCGGAGTGAGTTCGTAACCACGGAAACAGAGCTGAAGGACATTGCAAGAGCAGCAAACATGGGGTTCAAAAGTCCAAGGGCAGCCAGGGGTATTCCAAGTACGTTATAAATAAATGCCCAGAACAGGTTCTGCCTGATTGTTTTTATGGTTCTTCTTGAGAGCAGAATTGAGCCTGCAACTCCCACAAGGTCGCTCTTAAGGAGTGTAATATCGGCCGTTTCAATTGCTACGTCCGTTCCGGAACCCATTGCAATACCAACGTCGCTTTGAGCGAGCGCCGGGGCGTCATTTATACCGTCACCTACCATGGACACCAGGCTTCCGTTTTCCTGGTACTTTGCAACCTCACGCGCCTTGTCTTCTGGAAGGATTTCAGCTGAAAACTCGTCAACTCCTATCCTCCTTGCAATTGCCGCGGCCGTTTTTCTGTTGTCTCCGGTCAGCATTACAACTTTTATGTTCATGCTCTTAAGCTTCTTTATCGCCTCTTCTGAAGTGCTCTTTATGGGGTCTTCAATTGCAAGGAGCCCTTTGAGGCTGCCGTCAATTGCAACAAAGATGATCGTTTTGCCCTCAGAGGAAAGCCTGTCGAAATCGGCCGCAAACTTATCGGGCTTCAGGGCGTAGTTTTGCATCAGCTTTTCATTGCCGATTAAAACGGCCCTTCCGCCTGTAACAGCCTGAATTCCGTGACCCGGAAGGTTCTTGAAGGATTCGGGGTCTTCAGGTCTGAGGCCTTTAGATTTTGCAAATTCCACTACTGCCTGAGCCAACGGATGCTCGGAGCGGCTTTCTACAGAAGATGCGATTATAAGCAGCTCCTCTTCGGTAATGCCATCGGAGAGAATGTCTGTAACGGAGGGCTTTCCTTCGGTTATGGTGCCGGTCTTATCGAGTACTATTACATTAATCTTGTGTGCGTGTTCGAGGCTTTCGCCATTTTTAATCAGTATGCCGTTACCGGCTCCCAGGCCCGTTCCAACCATAATTGCCGTCGGCGTTGCAAGCCCCAGTGCGCACGGGCAGGCAATGATTAAAACGGCCACAAAGTTTATGAGTGCGAGGTTAAACGCACCCGCGCCGCCAAAGATAATCCAGGCAATAAATGTAAGAAGTGCAATTGCCACTACAGCAGGTACAAATACAGAAGCAATTTTATCTGCCAGCTTCTGTATGGGAGCTTTGGAGCCCTGCGCTTCCTCGACATATTTAATGATCTGTCCGAGTATGGACTGCCTGCCGAGAGCAGTGATTTCGAACCGGAAGGAACCGTTTTTATTTATAGTTCCGCCTATTACTTTCTGTCCACGGCTTTTCTC
Source organism: Ignavibacteria bacterium (assembly GCA_025612245.1). Lineage (GTDB taxonomy): Bacteria > Bacteroidota > Ignavibacteria > Ignavibacteriales > SURF-24 > JAAXKN01. The sequence continues at coordinate 209,892 of JAAXKQ010000003.1, read as the reverse complement.
GACTGGAATTGCCTCCCCTGTAATCATCGATTCATCCACGGTTGACAGGCCATCTGTAATAATGCCGTCTGCCGGAATTTTTTCTCCCGGGCGTACTATAACTATATCCTTTAATGCCAGCTCATCTATTTTAAGCTTTACTTCCTCATTGTTACGCACTACAAAAGCCGTTTTAGGCTTTAATTCCAGGAGCTTTTTAATTGCAGATCCCGTTTTCTGCTTTGCGCGATTCTCAAGCCATCGCCCTGTAAGAATAAGCGTAATTATTACTGCCGTTGAATCGTAATAAACGTGAGGCGTTCTGCCTGAAGAGGCAATAACCTCCGGGAACAGTGTGGCTACAAGGCTGTAAAGGTATGCAGTTCCGGTTCCTATTGCAACCAGTGAGTTCATGTCTGCTGCAAAATGCTTCAGGTTGTTCCAGAATATCGTAAAGAATCTTTTGCCTGAAATAAAGACAATGGGAGTAGTAAGAATGAGCAGCACCTTATTTATGTAATCCATCAGCTTTTCATGGTTTACGGAAGCCGGGAACAAACGGTGAAACCAGCTAAATTCCATTGACATGCTGATTAAAAATACGGGAAGAGTCAAAATGAGGGCAAATAAGAGGTCTTTTGTAAGAGCCTTATAGAACTGGTTATCTTCTTTTTCTTCCTCTGCCTCAGTGGTCTTTTCCGGAAGTTTAAGCTTATAGCCCGCGTCTTCAACAATCTGTGAGATTTTACTCAGATCTGCCTTTGAAGGATCCATTTCAAAGCTTGCCTTTTCGGTTGCAAAATTAACCGCTACGTTTTTAACTCCTTCTACTTTCCCGATTGCCTTTTCCACCCTTGCCACACAGCTTGCGCAGGTCATTCCTTCGACGGGAAGTGAAAATTTCTGCGATGGATTTTCCAGTAAGCTTTTAACCGATGCTTTATCCATTATTCCTCCAAGGTATTGCCGGGGCCCTGAGAAAAGCAGGGACCCCGGACTGAGCCTAAAAATAACCTAAAAAATGTTTTTAGTTAAATAATTACTTTGTATCCGGCTTCATCCACGGCCTTTACGAGATCATCCCTGGATACTTTATTTTCATCGTACTCCACGTCGGCCGAGCCGATCTGTACGTCTTTTATGTTAATGTCGAGCTTTGATAATTCCTTTTTTACGTGCATGACGCAGTGGTTGCAGCTCATGCCTTCGATTTTTAGTTTTTCGGATTTCATTGTGCTTTCTCCGGATTATTGTTTTTGTTTAATTACTATATCGGTTCGGATATTTCTAATAATTTTATTTTCTATACAAAGATAAAAATGAGCGCATAGTGAAGCGTTACAAAATTTTAACTAACTGTTATATAATTTTTACGTGAGCTTGTCGATCGGTTTTCTACGGCTGTCCGTAAGAGCCTTAAACTCGCTTGCAGTCAGTCCGGTTACTTTCTTGAACTGGCTGGAAAGGTGCTGAACCGAGCTGTAGCCGAGCCGGTAAGCAATTTCGCTTAAAGTCAGTTCGTTATACTTCAGGAGCTCCTTGGCCCGCTCCAGTTTCTGAAGGATTACAAAATGTTCAATTGTAATATTTTCTACGGAAGAAAAAAGCGTGCTGAGGTGCTGGTAATCCGTATTGAGCTTCTCTTCCAGGAAATCTGAGATATTCATGCCAATGGTTTCCAGGCGGTCGTTATAAATGAGAGAGATAATGAGGCTTTTAACCCTGTTTATTAGTGCTGCTTTTTTATCCTCGATCAGCTCAAAGCCGTTTTCTTCCAGCACTTTCCTTATTTCATCATAAGGAAAGTTATCCGCTCTGACTCTGACTTCTCCAAGCTCAATTTCCAGTACTTCAAGGCCGAGCTTTTCAAGTTCTTCTTTGACCACCTTGATGCAGCGGTTGCAGACCATGTTTCGAATTAAAAGCGTTTTTTCCACTCTTGTACCCATTTTTTCTAAAATATACCAATAAGATGCAAAAAATTGCGTTCCGGTGCTGAAATTCGGGCAAAATTTTGGACAAAAACAGCTCCCGTACAAAATGGCCTCAATCAGCAGGACAAATGCCCGTCTTTTATCGGATTATTGGACTAATTACAAAAAATCACTATTTTATTGTCCTACATAATTAAAGTTATTAATATTTTGAAACGGATGAGAATAATGAAAATAAAAATCCTTTTCTTAGTCGTCCTGTCATTCATTTCTTCAAGCGTTTTCGCCCAGAAAAGGGCATTTACAATTGCAGATCTTTATAAAATTAAAAATGTCGGCTCTCCTGTGCTTTCTCCCGATGGGAAGAAAATTGTGTACACAGTTTCTACTTCCGATATGGAGAAGGGGAAAACCAATACCGATATCTATATAATGAATGCGGACGGAACCGAAAATAAAGGCTTTGCCACGGATGAAAAGTCGGAGTTCAATCCTTTCTGGGACAATAAAGGGGAGGGAGTGTACTATCTATCATCCAAGGAAGGAAGCGTTCAGCTTTACTATCAGCCCGTCTCAGGCGGGAGTGCAAAGAAGCTGACCGACTTCTATGGCGGAATCTCGGACCCGGTTCTGTCGCCCGACGGCAAGATGATTGCCTTTACCTCATCGGTCTTCCCTGAATGCGGTGCAGACCAGGAATGCAACAAGGAAAACACAGAGGCAATGGAAAAAGGGCCCATTCAGGCCCACATGGCCGACGCGCTCCTCTTCCGTCACTGGACAGAATATTCCGACGGGAAATTTACGCATATTATTCTTTTTAACCTGGATAAGGAAAACTACACCGATGTTACTCCCGGCAGCTGGGAGTCACCCACATTTCAGTTAGGAGGCGGTATCGGATTTAACTTTTCTCCAGACAGCAAAGAGCTCTGCTTTATGTCCAAGAGAGTAAAGGACCCTGCCTCATCAACAAACTCGGACCTCTGGCTTGTGCCTCTGACGGGCGGCGAGGCAAAGAATATTACTTCCGAGAACAAGAGCTGGGACGGCAATCCGATCTATTCGCCTGACGGAAGATATATCGCATACAGAAAACAGGTAATACCTAACTATGAGTCGGACCGCTTCAGAATTGCAATCTACGACCGCCAGAGCGGAAAAAGCAGGATCGTAACAGAAAAGTTTGACAACTGGGTGGATGACTTTGCGTGGGCCGACAACTCAAAGGATATTTATTTTACCGGGGAAGTAAAAGGCTACACTCCGCTTTACCGCGTTAACATTGAATCCGGAAAGATCGACAAGGTTACCGCAGACGAATCGGTTTCATCCTTTGGGCTTTCGCCTCAGGTAAAGTTTATAGTGTATAACAAAAGAACGGTTGAAAAGCCGGGCGAGTTATACAGCCTTGATATGGCTTCAAAAGAGGTAAAGGAACTTACCTTTGCAAACAAAGACTTCCTGGACGAGGTTGACGTAAGACCAGCTGAACAGATGTGGGTTAAGGGCGCAGACGGAAAGGACGTGCACGTATTTATAGTAAAGCCACACGACTTCGATCCAAAGAAGAAATACCCCCTGATTCTCAACGTGCACGGCGGACCTCAGAGCCAGTGGATGGATGCCTTCAGGGGCGACTGGCAGGTTTATCCCGGTGCAGGATACGTTGTTGCCTTTGCTAACCCTCACGGCTCGACAGGCTACGGGCAGGAATATACTCACGCCATCTCGGGCGACTACGGCGGTAAGGTGTTCCAGGATCTGATGAAGGTTACCGACGCTCTTGAAAAGCTGCCTTACGTCGATAAAGACCGCATGGGCGCCATGGGATGGTCCTACGGCGGATACATGATGGATTGGTTCGAGGGGCATACAAAGCGCTTCAAATGCATCGCTTCAATGATGGGACTGTTTGACCTGAAGTCATTCTACGGGACCACAGAAGAACTCTGGTTCCCGGAATATGACCAGAAAGGCCAGCCCTGGAATTCGAAAATGTATGAAAAATGGGATCCTTCGGCGTACGTAAAGAATTTTGCAACACCCGCACTCATCATTACGGGAGAAAGGGATTACAGGGTCTCTTATACACAGAGCCTGGAGTTCTTTACCAGCCTTCAGAAGCTGGGTATCGATTCCCGCCTCATCGTCTTTAAGAACGACGGACACTGGCCGAATAACGTCAAATCGATGCCACTTTATTATAATGCGCACCTGGACTGGTTCCATAAATACCTTGGCGGAGATCCTGCTCCCTATGATATGACTTTGATGATAAGAAACAGGGCTTTCAGCAAGTAACAAACAATTTATTATAAATTTTGTGCATGAGAAAAAGAGCAAAAGATGACCGTCCTACGGAAATCCCGGCTGCTCTTTTTCTCTTTTTTTAACTCCTGTGTGACAAAGAAAAACTGGTGGTGAACTATGGGGTTTCTGAAAGAAATGTTCTCAAAGAACGAGTCGGAGAAGCTGCTTAAAGCGGCATCCGCAAAGTATACTGCAGGTGAATATAAAGAGGCAGTTGAAATATACGGCAGGGTACTTCAGGAAGAGCCCAACAACATACAGGCTCTTTACGGAAGGGGGCTATCCAACCTTTTCCTGGAAAATTTTGAGGGCGCCGTTGGGGATTTTAACAGCGTCGTAAAAATCGATCCAGCCTATTCCGTTAAGGTTTATTACAACCGCGGCATGGCAAAAAGCGGACTCGGGGACAAGGAAGGGGCGCTTGCTGACTATGATAAATTTATCCTTAGCAATTCAAAAAGTGCACTTGCATACCTGAAGAGAGGGGAGTTGAGGGAAAATGCGGGAGATTTAGCCGGCGCAGGTGAGGATTATGCCTCAGCAGCCGAACTGCACGCCGATAACCCCGGCATTTTCTATTCCATGGGCCGCATCAAATTTAAGCTGCAGGACTATAAGAAAGCCCTGCTGGATCTTAATAAGGCCATTAAGATCAACCCCTCACACGCCAATTCCTACTTTTTAAGGGGAAGAATTGATTTTGAAATGGAAAATTACCCTTCCGCACTGGAAAACTTCAGAAAGGCCGTTGAAATTAAACCTAAAAGCCCGGATGCCATTTATTACATGGCGCTAATTAAAAGTAAGCAGGAAGACTTCGACGAGATGCTTTCTTTACTGGAAGATCTCTTTAAGGTAGACCCGGCATATGCAAAGGGCTATGAGCTGAGGGCTTCTGTTAAGCTCCTTAAAAGGGATTTCGAAGGAGCTGAAAGCGATTTTACTCAAATGATAGATTCTTTCCCGCAGGACTATACGGCATACATGAGACGGGGGGATGTCAGGAGAATACTCTTCGACTATGAGGGTGCAAGGGACGACTACATGAAAGCCCTCAGCCTTAACTCCTCGAGCTATGAGATCTTCTACAACCTTGGGCTTCTTGAAAATAACTTTAAGAACTGCCGTATTGCGCTGGAACATTTTTCAAAAGCAATTGAACTCTGCCCCGAATCGGCTGATGCTTTTAACGGCAGGGGAATGGCAAAACACAGGCTGAAGGATTTCAACGGCGCAATTAAGGATTTTTCCAGGGCGCTGGAGCTTAACCCAGAGAACTACCAATATTACCTGAACCGGGGCAACTCCAAGGCGCTGCTGCAGGATAATTACGGGGCAATTGCCGACTTTACCAAAGCTCTCATGAATCCGAACTATTCGGAAGCTTACATGGCGCGCGGAAGGATGAAATACGCTTTAAGCGATTACTACGGGGCAATACTGGATTTTTCCAAGGCCATTAACCTAGAGCCGAATGATCCGGCAAAGTACTTTATGAGGGCTAATGCAAATAAAAACCTGGAAAATTATAACGAGGCAATGGATGACCTTAATAAGGTAATTGGTTTAAGTCCTAATCACGCCAAGGCTCATTTCCTCCGCGGCTTGATTTTCTATCAGATGCGGAGCTATAGAAACGCGGTAAACGACTGGGAGTCTACCATAAGGCTCGACGAGTCATTCCGCGCGCAGCTGACAAAGCTGGTTGCCGAGGCTAAAAGCAAATTATGAAATAAATTTTAGCTGAGATCTGAAAAACAAAAAGCCGGGCAAGTTGCCCGGCTTTTTAGTCAGATGGAATCTGGTTTCAGTTTAATTTATGCAAAATATTTGTAGCCGCCGGTAGGGAGTTGATAAGCCTTGATTTCGCCGTCTTCCGTTGAGTGAAGTAGCTGGAATTTGCTCTGTTGTCTTGGGGAAGACTTCATTTCCTGTCTTCTTTCCGGAACGTTCATCCTTTCCTGGACGTACTGCCTTTCCGGGAGAATTCTTCTTTCCGGAAGCTCAGCTCTTTCATTATAAGCCTCGGCATTGTAGTGTACGTTCTGATACGCCGGGCTCTGGAAGGCCGGAGTCTCAAATGACGAAGTCTGAAGTGCCGGCATATAGTTCTGCTGCACCGGGTAATTATTAAAAGGTTTTCTGTCGTTATAAGGCTTATTCTTAGGGCCCCTCATTTTATACATTATATATGAAATTGCAATAGCAGTAATGCTCAAGAATGAAAATAACCCGACTGCTTTCCCGATAATTGGTAACAAACCCATTTTTTACTCCCAATTGATTTTTCAGGAATAAACTCAATTCCTGTGCCAATTGAGAATATTGTGACACAGGGCAAAAACAAATAAATTTATTTTACAGGTGGTTTCAAATTGAGAAGTGATATCATTTTGAGACATGAAAGTTGTGATTTGAAATAATCCGAACCTAAGCATCAGAATCTAAACGAGTTATGAACTTATTTTGTTGGATTTTATGAAAAAATTTAATAACTTACTGCACTTTAATAGAAAAGTTGTTCAAACAAACATGGAAATTTAAGGGCTGATAATGACAAAGGCGGATATAGTAGAAAAAATAGCACTGGGAACTGGAGTTACGAAATTAGAAACTGAAGCTATTGTCGAAGGCTTCCTGAATACCGTTATAGAGGCCTTAAAAGAGGGAAAAGGAATAGAGATCAGAGGTTTCGGGAGCTATAAAGTTAGAAAGAAAAAAGCCCGTCTGGCCAGAAATCCCAAAACAGGTGAGAAAGTATTCGTCGAAGAGCATTACGTCCCGAGTTTTAAGTTCTCAAAGGACTTTAAGGCGATCGTTGATAAAGGTTTAAAAGAAGAAAGACTGGTTGTTAATAAATGACACAATGCCCGAATTGTAATTATCCTCTTGATAAGGAATATAATTTCTGCCCTTCCTGCGGAGTTGATTTGAAGGGGTTTCAGGAGAATAATTCAGGAAAAGATGAAATTGAGGAATTAAAGAAGTATATTATATGTGATGTATGCGGTGAGGAAGTACCTGATGGTTCTCTGTTTTGCCCCTCTTGCGGAGCAAAAGTAACCGGAAGGGAAAAAACCGGTGAGAAAAGGGAAGTAAAGTCCCCTCTGAAAGAGCTCTCGGCAGAACCTAAAGCTAAGGCCCCCGTTCAGAAACCAAAGCCTCAGCAGGCGCCACCGGCAAAAAAAGTCCAGGCACAGAAACCCCCACAGGCAATGCCTGCATCTTCAGGCAAAAAGATGAGTCCGGTGCAGCTTTGGGGAATGATAGCAGGACTGTTGGTTGTTGGCGTTTTGATTATGTGGGGAGCCGGGGTATTCAGCAGTTCGGAAAGCTCAAATGGAAATAACGTGCAGGAACAGGCAGGTAACCCTGCAATGAGCCTGGAAAATGTGCAGAGGATAAACGAGCTCGAAGCCGCAGTAAGGAAGGATTCAACAAATCTTAATACAGTTCTGGAACTGGCTCACCTGCTAAATGATTCAGGCATGAAGGATAGGTCAGTTCCTTATTACCAGATGTATTTAAGAAAGAATCCGATGAATGCCGATGTACAGGTGGATTTAGGTGTGGTTTATTATGAGATGCAGCAGTACAATGTTGCAAAGACGAGAATGAGAAAAGGACTTGCTATAAATCCAAGGCATCAGATAGCTAATTTTAATATGGGAATTATCAACCTTGCTTCCGGAAGTATCGATTCGGCAAAAATCTGGTGGAACAAGGCCGTGACAATAGATCCAACAACAGAGATTGGAAAGAAAGCAAAAGAATTATTAGATTCACATAAATGAAAGGAGGTTTAAATGCCCTGCGGTAAAAAACGTAAACGTCATAAAATGGCAACGCACAAGCGTAAAAAAAGACTTAGGAAGAACAGACATAAGAAAAAATTAAGATAGTATACTGGTGAAAAATGGAAGATTGAAGTCTTAAAAGCCAACGTCTTCCATTTAGTATCCCTTATACGTGTCAGGCCATCTTAGCTCAGCTGGTAGAGCAACGCATTCGTAATGCGTAGGTCGCCGGTTCGATCCCGGCAGATGGCTCAAATACCTCTCAAGGCGATGCTCTTGAGCGTGAAATCTGACTAGAATTAAAAAGCTCAGTGAATTTTTGAATTCACTGAGCTTTTCTTTTATCAGGAGCCTCCTGGGTACCTTTATCCTTTACAGCTTTAACAGGACCCGTGCTTTCAGAATAGCAGAAAGTACTAAAAGTCAGATTAAAGCGCCTCCTTAAGCTCTTCTTTCTTAAAAAGCCTGTTTGTAAATATTAGACTGGCGACCAGTAAAGAAAGGCTGACCAAATAAAAAATGACGTATAAGAACCCATGCGTGCCAAATATTGCTCCACTAGGAGAAAGATAATGATAAATTACTCCATTTAAGGCGTTTGTTGTTGCGTGCAATACGATGCAGGGAACAAGCGTTCCTGTTTTGCAGTAAAGCCATCCTAAAATTAGTCCTCCGGTAAATGCAAATAAAATCATGGGCGGGTTTATATGGACTGCCCCGAATAAGATGCCAGAATATATTATTGCCTTCTTACTGGAATATATCCTGAGGAAGTCCCCAAGAATTATTCCCCTAAAGAAAATTTCTTCAAGAATCGGTACAACAAGGGCCCCATAGGCAACCAGGAATGATAGACTTAACCCATTGAATGCCTCTTTTGCATCATAGATGACCGGGAGTTTTGAAACCAGAGGGAGCATTGTTATCATCAGCAGAATGGAGAGCAGTACGATAATGAAATATAACTGCACAGGGGCTTTTACATTAAAAAAAGTTCTGCATAAACCTGCCTGGGGCTTCTGGAGAAAGATTAGTATCACTAATGCCAAGGCCTGGGAAAACAATGATCTTAAGTCCGGAAGCAGGTGAAAGAATTTTGCCGGAAAGTACAGGAGCAGATTTAGAAGTGTTACCAGTAAAAAGAAGCTTGCTAAAAGTGTTACTGCCTTAAAGAAGTTCTTCGCAGCAGGTATCTCTTTTCCTGCGTTCTCAGTTTCCATTAATTTCCCCCAAATGCGGTTAAATAATTCAGGTGCCTGGTTTCTGAAAATTCCGGATGCAGAAAAGCCAATCAATATCATTTCTTCATGACTATAGTAACTAAATTTAAGCTTGAGCTTAATAAAGTTAAATAATGCAGCAAACATGGACAACTGCAAAATCGGATCTGAAGAAATGTTTTAGGTAGGTGTAAACTGAGGGTTTTGAAAAAAACTATACTAAATTTGCCTGAATTTGGGGAGCTTTATCCGGAGAAGTTTTTTCCGGAAGTAATTGAGCCGGAAAACTTTTCTCTCCCCTGGAAGCTGCTTTCGCCGTGTGTTTTTATTGTTACGTTTGAATCAGACGTCTTACCAGAAGCCAGATAAGAACGATATAAATCACAATTATTTGGAAATATATATACTTTGCCTGGATCTGCCCGGATAAGCTTCCAAAGGCTTTAGGCATAGAAAGAAGGAAGCCTGCTAGAACGCAAAGTATGGCGAAAAGTACAAGGTACAGCATACCATTTCCTCCTGTAAGACCACGTCCAGAAGTATAATAATATCTATCCGTTTCATTAACAATTCCAATGCGGGTAACTTCTTTTTACACCGCACGGGAAAAACAGAAAAAATTATAAAAATATTTTTTATTTGTGCGCATCTCGTTGCTATTATTTAATAATCTTCATATCATAAAAATAGGGCGAAAAAAGTGACCTTCCTTAAGGCCATTTTGAGAATGATCATTGTCATTTAATACTTCAGAATCACCTGCCACAATCAGAGAGGGAGAGAAAACGATGGATGATGTTTCTGTAGAGTACATCAGCAGAAAAAATACACTGCTTGATGTAGTGCTGAACGGGATTGCAGACGGTGTTTACGTTGTAGATGAGAAAAGAAAAATTATATTCTGGAATGAAGGCGCTGAAAACCTGACCGGCTATAAGTCGGAGGAAGTCCTTGGCTACCGTTGCAGCGAGGACATACTGAAGCACATTGATGAAAATGGCGAACCTTTAGGAATTGATACCTGTCCATTGGAACTGGCACTGACACAGGGCAAATCAACAAAAATTAAAATATATCCGCAGCATAAAAACGGCAAGCGTTTTCCTGTGATGGCCCATATTTCCCCCATAAAAAATAAGGATGATGAAATTATTGCCGCCGTTGAAGTCTTCCGCGATATTTCAAAGGAAGAGGATCTCAGGATACTGCAGGAGAAGTTTAATAATATCCTGAAACGCTATGTTTCCTTCGCCACAATAGAAAGAGTCATGGCTCAGGTTCTCTCCGGAAGCGACACAAAGTCCAGAAAAATCGATATGACCATACTTTACCTGGACGTTGTGCAGTTTACGGCGCTTTCGGAAAAGCATCCGCCTGAGGTGGTTGCCCAGAGGCTAAACGAGATATTTGGTCTTTGTGAATCCGTAATCAAGGAATGCTGCGGCGACATAGATAAGTTCATCGGGGACGCCCTGATGGCTGTTTTTGTGGACGCAAATGACGCCTTAAAAGCGGCCGAAAAAATGCTCGAGGCACTCGGCGAACTCAACCAGCGCTACATACATGAAGGCAGGGAAATAATAAACGTCAGGATAGCCTTAAACAGCGGAAACGTTGTTCAGGCTGAAATCGGCACCCCGGCAAGGAAGGAACTGACCGTAATCGGGGACGTTGTAAATACCGCCGTCAGAATAGAAAAACTTGCCTTGCCCAATACCATTTTTATTACAGAATCCACGCTCTCGCGCCTTCAGGAAAGTAAGAGATTCCTTTTTGACAGGAGAATTCTGGTTAAAGGCAAAACTGAACCCGTGTCGATCTATTCCTTGATGCAACTCCCGCAGAAAGATAACCTCCAGGAAGAAGACAACCCGAAAATATAAATAACCGGTTAAATTATCCGACCAAGGCACCTTTTGAGGTGCTTTTTTTTTCTCCCACGCGAGGGTAAAGCTTCTGCTGATTTATTTCCCCCCTGTGCAGGGAGAAGGCTTAACTTAATCCCGTTTTTTCTTAAAAGACCTTTATAAAATTATTGTAAACGTAAGTAGCTGTAGGATAAGAAGTTAGGGTAAATTTTATTCCCTCAAACATCCTTCAAATGTTTACTATTAGCCAACAATTTTAGCCGGAACAGGAGAAAATAGCCCTTTTATGCACAAAATAACATAGGATCCTGAAATGGCACCCGAGTTGCCTAGTCTAAGTCACGATCAATTATAAAAGGAATGAAAAGATGACCAAGACTACGACTCGAGGCCTAGTAATAATGTTGTTCCTCAGCATACTTACTCTGCAGATATTTGCACAGAGTAATAACGAATCTGCATCAGCCAGCAATACTGCTGCGGCTTTGTTAGACGTATACTCAATGCCGGCAACACTGCACCAGGAACTGACGGGAAAGAATACTCCGGCTACAATAACCCCGATATCAAAGATGTCGGTCCGTGTTGCAAGAGGGGAGTTTGAATCCCTCTCGCTGTTTATCCAGCCCAAGGGGCAGATCAACAACATCCGTTTTAACTGGACGGATTTCAAGAACGGTGCGGCTACAATCCCGGCCAACCGTCTTGACGTGTCAATTGTTAAAGTATGGTATCAGTCGGCCGTGCAGTCCGCCCTGGCGCTGGGCCTTGACAAGCACCTTACTCAGGAAGTGCTTGTAAAAAACGACAATCTAATCAAGGTTGACTATTCAGCACAGACTAACCTGCTTTTAGTAACAAAAAATTCAGATGGCTCACAGTACTACGAGAACATAAGTGATCCCGGAAGGACATTCCCCAATAGCAGCGTAACCGTAAAGGATGCCGATACACTCCAGCCCTTCTCGCTCGACGGAACTACAAACAGGCAGATCTGGATGACAGTTCACATTCCCGATGACGCCGTAGCAGGGAAGTATACTACAACAATGACAATTACGAGTGACCAGGGAACAGTGACCTCATTCCCGATTGAAATTGAGGTTTTACCATTCGATCTCGACCAGTCACGCCTGACCTACAGCATCTACTACCATGGATATGCCGATAAGTGGGTAAGCGTACCGTATTCCTATACTACAAAGAGTCTCGACCAGTACAAAAAAGAGATGCAGGACTTAAAGGACCACGGAGTTCTTTATCCTACGACATACCAGATACTCAACAATCTTGACTTGGATCTCCAGATAAGAAAAGAAGTGGGCCTTCCTAACGACAAGCTCTTTACTATCGGCCTGGGTACAGGCAATCCGACCTCCTCTTCAGCACTGAGCAGCCTGAAGTCGCAGGTAAAATCCTGGAAGGACAAAATGGCGCAGTACGGATATAAAGACCTTTATGTCTACGGTATTGACGAGGCCAGAGGCTCCGAACTCACAAGCCAGAGGCCTGCATGGACGGCGGTTCATGAAGCAGGTGCCAAGGTCTTTGTCGCGGGCTATTATGAAACTTATGACTCTATGGGTGACCTCCTTGATGTAGCGGTAATTCAGAAGGATCTCCGTCAGGATCAGGCAGACAAGTATCATTCAAAGGGTAACAAGATCTTCTCATACT
>JAAXKQ010000003.1:0-197004 GCA_025612245.1 Ignavibacteria bacterium | reverse complement strand
AAGTTAATATAAGCCTTAATGGACGAGTGAAAACGTCCGTTAAGGCTTTTTTTGTTTATAAATTAAACTTTTTTCTCAGCCATTCATAAGCCGCGTTAATTTCTTTTGTCTTCTTTTCGGCAAGGTCTATCAGTTCCTCGCCCAGGCTTGCAACTTTATCGGGGTGGTACTTTGCCATTTCGTCCAGATATCTTTTCCTGATTTCAGATTTTGTTACTTTTCCTCTTAAGCCCAGCAGGGTTCCGAAATACCTCGTCTTTTCCTCGTCGGAAGAGTCCGTAAAGCTAAACCGGGAAGAGTCGCTCCTGGCTTTTGAGGACCTGTTGTGTTCGGAGGAAGCGCCTTTTGCCTGTTTTTCGTGCTTTTCGGATTTCTCTTTTTTCTTTTGGCTTGCGCTATGCTTTTCCCATTTTTCCTGGCTTGAGTCTGATGCGCTGAAGATTGAGCGGTAAAGATCGCTTTTCCCGGTCGTCTTGTCCAAATAATCGAGCAGTGTCAGGTTCAGGTTATTCCAGTCCGTAAACTTCAGCTTTTCAGCCGATTGTATTAGAAGCTTATCCGAGGCAACGGGTGCCAGGTTAAGCCTTATTTTCTTCAGCCTGTTTATGTCTGCAACCGGAGTTACAACCTTAAAAAGGCTCGTGATCCATTTGTCGTCTGCAGCATGGAGGATCAGGTTATAGAGTATAAGGTAATCCGTAATGACGTTGCCCGAGGGCATCTTTTCTATGAGAGTACCTGAAAGGCAGATGGACTGCAGGCGGCCCGAGGCTGAAAAGATGAATTCATTCAGCGTCTGGTCAATATCCAGGTTAAACCACTTAAGAAATACGGTATTGACCGCGGGAGCCCAGAAATGGTTCTTGAACTCGATTGCCTGGCGAATATTATGCGTCAGGTAGCCGAAGGAAAACTCCGAAAGGCCGTTCTGTACAGAAGCCAGAGCGCTCCAAATCTGTGAATAAACCTCATCATAGATGTCGAAAGCCTCTTCATACCTGTCCATATTGAACAGAAGGTCCGCAGCGTCCCTTAACCTGGAAATGTCACCCATTTATTAAAAGTATTAATTTTGAAAAGCTGAATTTAGCAATACTTTGTGAAATAAAAAAGGACACCCCGGGGCAGAAGGTTACTTAAAATATAAAGACTACTTTAAGTTTAGTTCCCGCTGTCTGTAATTTTCTTCCACAGCCTTTGTGCTTCCAGCCTGGCTTTCCTGTAAAGAGGCTCCGTGTCAAAAGGAAAGCTGCCGTTTTCAAGTGTTATGCTGCCGTTTATTATTACCGTTTCCACGTTGCCTCTTGAGAATCCGAATGCCATGTGCCCGGCAAGATTTTCTGAGGCGACCGGGGTGGGGGAATGATAATTAAATATAACGAGGTCCGCCTCGTAGCCTTTCTCAATTCTGCCGAAATTTCTTCCGAAGTATCTTTTCAGTATCCTGTTCCCGTTCTGCAGCGCTTTTAAGAAAAACTCGGGCGAAAGGCCTGCCTTTGCATCCGAACTCTTATAAAATGCCGCCTTGAATTCTTCTATCATGTCTGAGCCGAGTCCGTCCGTTCCAAGCGCGGGATTAGCCACCAGCTTAAGCTTATCCATATAACCGACGGAGTTATTCATATTCGACCTTGGGTTATGCACAAGGAAAGAGTCGTGCTTATTGATCGTTTCAATTTCATTTTCTCCTAAATGCACCCCGTGAGCCAGAATGGATTTTTCGTTCAGGAGTCCGAAGGCCTCCAGGCGTTCGACTATGTCCATATTAAAGAAGTGGCGCGAATATGAAGCGTCAAACCTGTCTTCTGCAACGTGAATGTGGAGACCTCTTTTTGTTTTATCCAACGCCTCGCCAATGAGTTTTAACGTATCGTTACCCAGCGTAAAGAGTGCGTGTGCCCCTATTGCGCCTTCAAGCAGTGCAGTTTCCTTTTCCTGGAGGCTTCGGCAGTCGAGGCTCTTTATAAATTCAAGGGATTCCTCCAGGCCTTCAAGCGCGCCATTTCTGCCGTTTCTTTCCGTAACTTCGTAGCAGAGTATGCCTCGGAGGCCTGCTTCAAGGAAGGCGCTCCTTAAAATTGAAAGAGAGCCCCTGATGCAGCAAGGGGAGGCGCTGTGATCGATAACGGATGTGGTGCCGCACTGGATTGCTTCAAGAGCACCTGTTATTGCACTGTAGAAAAGGGATTCTTCGTCGAGTGCCTTGTCGAGGCGCCACCAGAGGTTTTTTAATACACCGGTGAAATCCTTTGACGGGCTGATATTGGCCAAAATGCCTCTTGCCAGCACGGAATAAAAATGATTATGCGAGCAAACGAGTCCGGGCGAAACATACTTGCCGCTGCAGTCAATTACTCTGCCTCTTTCTTGTTTAGACAAAGGAATGTCTGACTTGTCAACTATTTTATTCCCCTCAATAACAATAGTCTTATTTTTTTCCAGAAGCGGGGGATAAAAACTAATTACGTTAGCATTTTTCAGCACTATCATGCTTTGTTACCTCCTGAGTAAAGTTCACTTTTCTGGTCATGGAATAAAATGTAAGGCTGGTTTTTAAGAATGAGTGTAATTGTTTTTATGAACCTGTACAATGATTCATCCCCTGGATCCGCATTAAATGAGCTTGAGATAACTTCGTTTGAATTGTCCAGCACAACTGTTCCAGCCTGGTCATTATACCTGGCAACAACTGAAGTCCCGGAGGAATCTTTCTTCACGTAGAAGCCGTTATTATTACTCCCGGAGAAGCTTTTTTCATCCTGGAACAGCGTCAGCTTATCCTTATACGGGGCTCCCTCATACGGGCAGAAAGTCTCGCAGTTACCGCACTCGTTGCACAGCCTGTCAATGTGCAGTATCTGGAATTTATCGTGGAAAAGGCCGCTGCTGCCGGAAGGGACCAAAACGTTCGCGCGGTTGGGGCAGACTTCCACGCAAATGTTGCAAAGATAGCTGCACTGAAGGCACCTTTCAGCCTGCTCAAGATCGGAATCCGAAGCCTCCAGTACATTGCCTTTAAGCCTCAGTATTTCGGAAGCCTTAAACTTTTTCTCCATTGAAAGGCCGTCTTCCTGAACTTCAAGCTCTTCTTTTGCAATTATGTATCCAGCCGTTTTCCTGCCGTCTGATATGGCGTTAATTACGCTTGAAGGCCCTCTTAAGGTATCTCCCCCGATGAAAACATTTTCCAGCAGGGATTCATTGGAGAACAAATTGACCCTCGGGGTTTTATACTCTTCATGGGTCAAATTATTTTTCCTTAGAAGCTCATAATCAATATGCTCCCCTACGGCAGAGATTATGGTATCAATTTCCATTTCTATAAATGTCTTGTCTGCGGCTTTTACGCCCATGCGCCCGTCTTCCCCGGCTTTGGTTAATTCCATCTTCTGGCAGATAAGACGTTTATTTGAAAAACTTACCGGCTGCAGGAGTTCCTTAAGTACCACGCCCTCGCTTATTGCTTCCGTAAGCTCCTCTTTGTCTGCCGGCATAAACTCCCTGGTCCTGCGGTAGATTATGTACACGTTTTCTGTGCCAGGCAGTCTTTTTGCGCTCCTGGCAGAATCCATAGCCGAGTTCCCGCCGCCTATTACGGCAACGTTTTTTCCTATTAGGAGCTCAAGCTCCAGGTTGAAAGCCCTTAAAAAATCAATTGCAGTGTAGACCTTTCCGTCGCCTTTTATGCTTAAGGTGTTAGGCTCTGCGGCTCCAATTGCGACGTAAATATATTTAAAACCGTCTTCTTTCAGTTTACCGATGGAGAAATCGGGACTGGCATTAAAGACAAACTTAACGCCGTATTTTTCAATAAGCTCTACGTCGCGGTCAATTGCCTCCTGCGGAATTCTGAAACCTGGTATGATATGCCTTACGGTTCCGCCGGCTTTGGAAGACGTTTCAAAGACTGTAACCTCAAAGCCTGCCCTGGAAAGGAAATATCCGGCAGATAAACCTGCGGGCCCTGCCCCGAGTATTGCAGCCTTTATGCCGTTTGCCTTAAACTGAAAAGTGTGACTGCTTAAATATTCGGTGTAGCCTTTTTCTGCTGCAGACTTTTTTAATTCCCGGATCCGGACGGGAAAATCATACTGGCACCTTGTGCAGTTTGACGTGCACCTGCGGTCGCAGATGTATCCGGTGATATTAGGCAGCGGGTTTTTACTTACTATTACTTCAAATGCCCTGGCGTAAGAGCCTTCCTTTATGAATTTTATGAAGTCTGGGATATCCTGACCAATGGGGCAGCTTTCCATACACGGGGCTATATAGCAGTCGAACATTTTTAGCTTCAATGGAACTTTAGGCGCCTCAAGATATTTCCCCGATTTGCTGAATGCGGGATTTTTAATCGAGTCCTCTGCCAGCCTCTCAAGCGCCTTATGGTTCAGCACTTCCTCTTTATCCAAACTCATAATCAGGCCGCTTTCTTCAATCAGGTCCGCCATTTGCTTTAAGCGCATATAACCACCGGGTTTCAGGAGATCGGAAGCCAGGGTTACGGGATATATTCCCGTAGAGAGGATTTTTATTATGTTTACCGAAGAAGCCCCTCCAGAAAATGAAATGCTTATCTTGGCCTTAAACTCTTCAATTAGCCTTAAGGCGAGGTTAACTGTCAGCGGGAAAAGAGTCCTCCCGGACATGTACATAACTTCATCAGAAAATTTCCCCCTGGTGTTTTTAACAGGAAGAGTATTGGAAAGTTTTATTCCGAACGACCTATTAAGGCCCTCGGAGAATGACCTCAGCTTCCGGATTAAATCCGTTGCTTCATTAAACTTCAGGTCGTGCATGAAAGAATCCTCATCCAGAAGGAAGTTTCTTTTCCCCCGGTTAAGAATCCTTTCTACTTCATTCAGGTCAAGGAGCGTGGGATTCAGCTTAACAAACGTATTAAGCCCTTTTTCCTTTATGAGGTACTTTGCAATGCTCTCTATTTCGGCAGGAGGGCAGCCGTGCATGGTGGAAAGTGTAACGGAATTGGAAAGAAAGGGCGAAATATTATCAAGGCACTTAATGAGCCTTTCTTCAAACGTTCCGGCCAAGTTTCTGCCGTTAATTTTTCTTTTAAGTGAACTTTCAAACTGCTGGAAAAGGAGGCTTTTCTTTATGGAAAGCATTTCATCTCTTAAGCGCTCAAATGCCTCCATTTTTGAAGCGTCCTTCATGCCTTCAATAAACCGGTCCACGGTTTCGTGCACTATTCCTTCAAGGCTGTATCCCACGCTCATGTTGAATATAAACCCGTCCTGCAAAGAATCACTCAGACCGAAGGCTGCATTCAGGAAGTGAATTAAAAACCAGGCTTTAAGATACTCCTGAAAGGAAGCCTCAAGGGGTAATTCCTGCGACCATTCGACGTTGTATACCTCATCTTCGGCATCTATGCATGGCTTATTGACGCGTATCTGATCCAGCTTCTGGACGGTTTTCAGTTCGAAGAATCTTGCGCCGCAAAGGTATGCCGAGGCAATGTTCTGCGACATTTGTGTGTGGGGGCCTGCTGCCGGGCCAAGCGGAAGGTCGAGCTTCCGGCTGAAAATGCTTAATGAAGAGTTTTTTTTCTTGAAGAAAAATTTTTCTTCCGGAATTCCAAAAACAGACCTCTGGTATAGGTATTCATTAAGAATCCATTCAAGAAGATCCTTAAGTCCAACGGGCTCCATGCATCCGGACATAAACTGGCTCCTTTGAAGTTTTGTGTAAAGAGCATTAGTAAATGAGATAAGCCGGCAAAAGTCTTTGTTAAGAACTGGAAATCAGTGGCAATATATAAATATTTTTTAACATAATCCCGATAGATTTGCATAGTAAAAGGTTGCTATTAAAGAAAAAACTTGTAATTTTCGGGTTCCGCCTGAATTGAAAATGCATATTCCCCAGGCAAAATGATATCCGTGTTACATTTTGACATAAATGTGTTCATTTGGGAAGATTCCTTCAAAGTTAATGCCGGTCAGTATAAACCCATAATAAGGATGATATATGGAACTAGCACAAAGGATTTTCGAACTCGCAAAAGGATATCAGCACTACACGGCAGAGAACCTCTCAAGGCTCGTAAGGCATAAGTCTTTGAGCACCAAAGAAAAAGATTGTGCGCTTGAACTAAAGAAAATGATGTCTGAGGCTGGTTTTGACGAAGTTAAAACAGACGGCCTTGGAAACGTCATAGGAAGAATAGGCTCAGGTTCCCGGGTCATTGCTTTCGACGCCCACATAGATACCGTTGACGTGGGCGACAGGGCTAACTGGCACTTCGGTCCCTTCAGTGGTGAAATTAAAGACGGTTTTGTTTACGGGCGCGGCTGCGCCGATCAGAAAGGCGGTGCGGCTGCACTAGTTACGGCTGGAAGAATCATAAAGGAGCTGGGGCTTTCCGAGGGTAAAACAATATACTTTACCGGCTCAGTCATGGAGGAGGACTGTGACGGGCTTTGCTGGAAGTATATAATTGAGGAAGACAATATAAAACCCGATTTTGTCGTCATAACAGAACCTACCAGTCTTAACATCTACAGGGGACAAAGAGGGCGCGTGGAGATTGAGGTTTCTTTCCATGGCCTTTCATCCCACGCCAGTGCCCCTGAAAGGGGCATAAATGCCGTCTATATGGGTGCAAAGGCGGCCTTAAAGCTGGAGCTTTTAAATGAGTGCCTTGCTTCAGACCGGTTTCTAGGGAAAGGCTCCCTGAGCGTTACCGAATTCATTTCCTCAAGCCCCTCATTATGCGCTGTAGCCGATTATAGCAGAATTCACCTCGACAGAAGGCTCACCTGGGGTGAGGATAAGCAGGTTGCGCTCCGTGAAGTGGAAGAGCTCATTAAGGATATGAATGCAAAGGCCGAGGTCCTTTCATACAAGGAGAAAGCCTATACGGGACTGGAATACGGGATGGAAAAATACTATCCGACGTGGAAGCTTGAAGAAGATCACCCACTGATCCTGACCGGAAAAGAAACCTTCGAGGAGCTGTTTAACAGAAATGCATCAATTGACAAGTGGACATTTTCAACAAACGGCGTGGTCATTAACGGCCTGTATGGAATTCCCGTCCTTGGCTTCGGTCCCGGAGACGAAGCAATGGCTCACGCTCCGGATGAAAAAGTGCCGGTTGAGCACCTTTTTAAGGCATCCGCATTTTACGCTTATTTGTGCAGCAAAGTATAAATCGTAAACAATTACGGAGCTATCATGGTTTCTGATCTTTACAGGAGGCATTTCCTGAGCGATGATGACTGGACGAGGCAGGAGCTGGATACTGTCTTTGAGACCGCATTCGACCTGAAAAAAATGTTTGCCCGAAGGGAGCCTCACCGTTTCCTGCAGGATAAGACGCTCTTTAATATTTTCTTTGAGCAGTCCACGCGCACCAGGAACTCCATGGAGGCCGGCATGACACAGTTAGGAGGCCACGCGCACGACCTGACAGCGGATAAGATGCAGATTTCACACGGGGAGTCTGCAAAGGATACGGCAATAATCCTTTCACGCATGGGCCACGGAATTGCCTGCCGAAACTGCTTCTATGGAACAGGGAAGAAATACCTGGATGAGTTGGCAAAGTATGCTTCTGTACCCGTAATGTCGCTCCAGGACGACGTTTATCACCCATTCCAGGGACTGGCAGACCTGATGACGATTTTTGAACACTTCGGGCGCAACGCGAAAGGACTTAAGCTTACAATTTCCTGGGCTTATGCCGACACGCATTCAAAGCCTCTCTCGGTGCCGCAGACGCAGGCTCTATTGTTCCCGCGGTACGGAATTGACGTTACAATAGCACACCCTGAAGAATTTCCCTTGAGGCGCGATATAATGGAAAAGGCCTGCCTGAATGCAAAGAAAGGCGGGGGCAGCCTCAGGTTCACAAGCAATATGGATGAGGCTTTTGAGGGAGCGCAGGTTGTAATACCCAAAAACTGGGGAGGCTTCGGGCGCTACGGCGTGGAGGATTTCCTGAATAATGAGGATGAATGCAAGAAGGAAATGAAAGCAAGCCTTGAGAAATATAAAAGCTGGATATGCGATGAAAGAAGGATCCGCCTGGCATCCAAAGGCGTAAAGCTCATGCACGCTCTTCCGGCTGACCGCGGACATGAAGTTACGGATGAGGTGCTGGATAACCCGGAAATTTCAATTGTATATGATGAGGCAGAAAACCGCCTTCATACGGCAAAGGCAATTATGGCCTTAACAATGTAAATGAATCTTAAATCCTGTATCGATTGAGAACATCGTATGAAAGATGAATTTATTTATGAATGCAGCCTTTGCGGAAAGACGTACCCAATATCCCGGGATATCATGCTCTGCCCTGAATGCAGAGAAAGTGACCTTAGGGGCAGGCCCCTTAAAGGCGTCTTAAAGGTTAAAATGCCGGGAGGAATGGAAAATTCCAAA
Source organism: Ignavibacteria bacterium (assembly GCA_025612245.1). GTDB lineage: Bacteria > Bacteroidota > Ignavibacteria > Ignavibacteriales > SURF-24 > JAAXKN01. Next base: position 188,598 of record JAAXKQ010000003.1, on the reverse strand, counting down.
AATCCCGGCGAAGCTTTCGACGTGCATGATTATCTGCCCATTGAGAAGAAGTTCTTCCCGGGGCTTCCCGTAGGCAACACGCCGCTTATAAAAGCGCATAACCTTGAAAAGCTGCTTGCTTTTCAAAACATTTATCTCAAGTTCGACGCCTTAAATCCTACGGGTTCCTTCAAGGACAGGGCCTCGTATCTTGTCTCGGCCAGCGCAAAGAAGTGGCATGAAAATAAGATCGTCGTTTCCTCGACCGGCAACGCTGCCTCCTCAATGTGCGGCATCGCCGCAGCGGCAGCTCAAAGAGTGTTTGTCTTTATGCCATGGGATGCCCCAAGGGCAAAGCTCGTGCAGTGCCTGCAGTACGGGGCATGTCTTATACCGGTTAAGGGAACATATGACGACGCATTCGACCTGTCGCTTGAGTTTTCAAAAAGGACAGGTATCCTGAACAGGAATACTGCCTATAACCCGATGACGCTGGAAGGGAAGAAAACCGCCTCATTTGAAATACTGCGACAGATGAAGGGCCGAAAAATAAGCCACCTCTTCCTGCCCGTTGGCGACGGGGTGGTCTTAAGCGGCATAGTAAAGGGTTTTTGTGACTTAAAGTTTCTGGGCCTCACAGAAGAAATTCCCTGCATAGTTGGAGTTCAGGCCGAAACAAGCTCTTTTCTTTACAGCGCCTTTTATGAAGATAAAATCGACCTTAATTACAAGGCCCGGACTGCCGCAGACTCAATTTCTGTCAACGTAGCGCGCAACGCTTACACTGCAGTTAAAGATTTGAGGGAAGTAAAAGGAAAAATGCTGCTCGTAAGTGACAATGAGATTCTGGACTCACAGAGACTCATATCTGAGGCTACGGGTTTATTTTGCGAGCCTTCCTCGGCTGCAGCATTTGCGGGGTTCCTGAAAATGAAGGATTCGATTCCGCCTAAGGAAAACGTTGTTGTCCTTTTGACGGGGCACGGGCTTAAGGACATTGAATTTTCGTCAAAAAAGCTTAAATTTCCCGGGGCACTTGAGCCTGATATTGATCTGATAATTAAAAAACTGGGATTAAAGGAAAGTCTGATTATTAAATGACTTCAAAAGTTAAGAAAAAACTGAGTGGAATTGTACTTGCCGCTGGGTTTTCCTCAAGGATGAATCTCTGGAAGATGGAGCTGGTAATAAAAGGCCGTCCTCTTCTTTTTTATACGCTGAGGCCCATGCTTGAGGTTTGTGATGAAATTGTTGTTGTGGGAGGCTTCAACATTGGAAGGCTTTCTGCGTTGATTGACGAAATCTGCAGACTGGACAGGATTTCACGGGAAAAAATTAAGCTCGTTGAAAATGAGGAATTCCCCAAAGGGATGTTTTCATCCGTAAAAAAAGGGCTCGGGGAGGTGGACCATGGATGCGAGGGCATTTTCATCATGCCCGGTGACGTGCCTTTTGTAAAGGCCGGTACATATAAAAAGCTTCTGGAAATGCTGGAATCCGAGTCCGGCAGGGAAGTGATTTTTCCCGGCACTCTTATCAGTATGGAAGAAGGGAATCTTCGGCTGAAGAAAGGGCATCCCGTTCTCATAAGTGGAAATATAAGAAGTGCAATTCTTCTAAACCGCAGTGATGCAATTTTCAGGGACGTGCTGAGGCCTTTTAGTTCCGGCATTTGCCAGGTAGAGGACGAAGGGATCTGTTTCGACGTTGATGACGAAAAAGGCCTGAAGAAAGCTCTTTTGTACGTGGAAAACAGCTATAAATACTAAGTATTCCTAAAAAACCGGGAGACTGCAATATGATAAATCTTGAAGTCAACACTAAGGCGCGAAAGAACAACATTCAAAGGTGCAGGGAAAAAAGCATACGGATCCCTACATTTAAGCAGATGAAAAATCCTGCCTCACTTTCCGAACAGGTCAAAGAATCTCTCAGGCAGACCGGACTGAAAGAGATAAATCCCGTCAATTTGTTCCGAATTACGTGGAAGAATGATCCGAAAGAAAACGGGGGGCTTTTCTCCGGGGTAAATTATCTGGAGTTTCCGGAGGAGCTTACGGGTGTAAAGGCAAGGATAGTAGCACTTCCCGGCAAGTGGTTCCCAATCGGAGCCCATAAAGTAGGTGCTGCCTTCGGCTGCCTGGTCCCGCAGCTCATTACAGGAAACTTCGATTCCACGTGGCAGAAGGCCGTCTGGCCCTCAACGGGAAATTACTGCCGAGGCGGAGTATTTAACTCGGCTCTTCTTGGATGCAGTTCTCTTGCAATTCTTCCAGAGGGGATGAGCAGGGAAAGATTTAACTGGCTCATGGAGATCGGCGCCGAAGTTATTACCACACCCGGAACTGAAAGCAACGTTAAGGAGATCTTTGATAAGTGCAATGAGCTCAGGCTTCAAAGGCAGGATGTTGTAATATTTAACCAGTTTGAAGAGCCCGGGAATTACCTGTGGCACTACGAGGTAACGGGAAATGCGGTTCTTGAACTCTTTGAGCAGATGAGGAAAAAAAACAGCAGGTTGAAGCCTTCAGCATTTGTCTCTTCAACCGGTTCTGCCGGCACAATAGCCTCGGGCGACCGCCTGAAGGAGGAATACCCCAACCTCAAGATTGCCGCAACAGAAGCCCTTCAGTGCCCGACACTCCTGCAAAACGGATTCGGCAGCCACAGGATTGAAGGCATCGGGGATAAACACGTTCCATGGATCCATAACGTGCGAAATACGGACCTTATTGTTGATATTGACGACAACGCCTGCCTGAGCCTTTTCAGGCTCTTTAACGAGCCTTTGGGAAGGGAATTCCTGATTCAAGAGGCAATTCCGGCCGACGTGGTCTTAAAGCTGCACCTCTGCGGGATTTCAGGCATTGCAAACCTCCTTTCTGCAATTAAATTAGCCAGGTACTATGAACTTACTGAAAACGATGTTATCTTTACCGTCCTGACCGACTCGGCTGACATGTATAATTCCAGGCTTCAGGAACTTAGGACTGAAGAAGGGGATTATACAGAAAGGGATGCTGCAAAGGCATTCGGGCATTACCTGATGCCTTCAAAGGATATATCGAGCCTGAAGGAGCTTAATTACTACGACAGGAAAAGAATTCATAACCTGAAATATTTTACCTGGATTGAGCAGCAGGGAAAAAGCGTGGAAGAGCTCAACAGCCAGTGGTATGAAGCCGAATACTGGGCCGGCATAAGAAGCCAGGCCGGGGAAATTGACAGGCTCATTGAAGAGTTTAACAAAGAGGTTGAATGCGTATGATAGAAGTTCTTGAAGAACTCGGCCGGAGGATTAAGGAAAATAAGGCCTCGGTTCTTGTTACAATTGTCAGCTCAAAGGGAAGCTCACCCGGCAAACCGGGTTTTAAGATGCTTGTAGGTGAAGAGGGGAGACTTAAGGGAACTATTGGCGGCGGGGGACCGGAATTCTATGCTGTAAACAGGAGTAAAGAGCTCTTGCGTGAAGGAATAAAGTGCATAAGTGAAACCCTTGTCTTAAGAGAGTCTTCCCGGGAAGAAGGAAGTAAAAAAGCGCAAGGAGAAGACGGTAAAATTGAAATTTCATCGCTTTGCGGTGGTGAAGTTACTCTTTTCTTTGAGGTTTTCAGCGCAACGGATTTGCTTTATATATTTGGCGCGGGTCACGTAGGGCAGGCTGTTGCGAGGATGGCTAAACTGCTGAATTATCACGTGGTTCTTCTGGACAACAGGGAAGACTTCTTAGCTGAAGTACCTCTTAGCTATTGCAGCGAAAAGCATTATGCCGATTTTCCCGAACTGCCTTCTGAAGGGAAAGCTCCTATTGATATTAACGTGCAAAGCTTTGCCCTTATCGTTACACATAATCATTTAAATGACATGAATGTTCTTCATTACCTGTATAAATATTACCCGAAAATGAAATACATCGGTTTAATCGGATCGGTAAGAAAAGTAAAAGAAGCCATAAGCTTTGTACAAAAGGAATTAGGCGGAAAACTTGACCTTCAGAATCTTTATGCACCGGTCGGAGCTGACCTTGGGGGGAATACGCCGGAGGAGATTGCATTGAGCATTTTGTCCGAAATCCAGGCCATCAGGCATGACAGGCAGCTTAGACACATGCGTCTTGATTACAGCAGAATTGTATGATCGGGCTCAATAAGAAATTTTATAATTAATTATAAAAAATCAGGAAATTTGTATAATTTAACGGAACAAAATTTATTTACTATGCGTCTTAATTACTGATAATAAGGGAAATTGAGGTAATCTGGTATCCCGAATTTTGTGCCGGAAAGTAAATATTTAATTGTTTCCGATTAAGTTTACTTGGATTGACTTAGGGGCGGTTCTTCTTTGTTTTAGTTCTTCTGTTGGTTTTTAATGGATTTTATTTGTCTCCTTAAGCCGTTTCTGCCGCAAAAATCAGGAATTATCAGATCCTCTCTCGTAAAAGTCAAAACAAATTAATTTTATGGAGTATTTATGAGGATCCAGCGTTATTTATTGCTATTTGTATCTGTTTTATGCCTATCTCTTACCGTTAAGGCAGGTGTTCCCGGAGAAGAAGAGGTTAAGCAGGCCGTATCAAGCTATGTAAAAGCTACAGATACTAAAAACGTTTCAAATCTTCAGCAGCTTCTTTCTTCAAATGCTACATTTTCAACCTTCAACAAAATCAACAATCGTTTTTCCCAGCTTTTAGCAGAGGATTACATCAGCTCTGTAAAATCAGGTAAAATCGGCGGATGGGAAAGAAATCTTACAATCAATTCGGTTGACGTAAACGAAAATCTGGCAATGGCTAAGATTGAGCTTACAGATGCAAGATTAATACAGGTTGAGTATGTTACACTGATGAAGGTTGACGGAAGCTGGAAAATTGTTAATTCAGCTCTTACGGTTGAAAAGAAAAAGTAAGTTTCTTTTTTTAGCGGAATTCAATAAAAATCCCGGCACGCATCTGCCGGGATTTTTTTTTCATAAATATCTTCCATATCCTTTCTTTACCGCAATTCCACCTGCGCTGCTATAGATGATTTTACCCCGAAGGATTGTAAGCCTGACTTTCCCCAGGAAAGTTTCTCCAAAAAAAGGTGAAGTCTCGCCCTTGGAAAGGAGGTCTTCTTTCCTGAAAGTGAAGCTTTCATTCTTATCCAAGAGCGTCAGGTCGGCATCCGAGCCCTTAAGCATGCACCCTTTTTTAGGATAAATATTGTATCTGAGAGCGGCGTTTCGGGAAGTAACCTCAACGAGCTTTTTTAAGCCTATGCGCCCTTTCATGTATCCCTCGGAGAAAACAAGAGGAATCATGGTCTGCGTTCCCGGAATTCCGCCATAATCCATCTGGAATGAGCCCGTGCTTTTCTCCTTTAAGCTGGCCGGCGCATGGTCTGAAGCTACAAAGGAGCATTGCCCTTCTTTAAGGTAATGCCAGAGCCATTCCCTGTCGGCTTTATCCTTTACACCCGGCATGGTCTTTAAAGACGAACCCTTTAATTCATAGTCTTTATTCGTAAAATAAAGGTAATGCGGGCACGTTTCGTATGATATGTCTAGCCCGCCAAGGGCATCATTTATTATCCTTGCCGCAGCAGAAGAGGCAACGTGAACAACGTGGAGCCTTCCCTGGACTGCCCTTGTAATTTCAACGGCGTGTGAGACAGCCAGTATTTCAGCCATTGCAGGCCTCGACATATAGTACCTGTTAAAGTCGTCGGGCCTGTCCTTTAGCTCATTTTCCAGCTCCCTTATTAGTTCATAGTCCTCTGCGTGCAAAAGAACAAGGCTGTTGAGTTCTTTTGCTTTCTGCATAATCTTGAAGAACTGAAATTTCGTAACCCTCGGGTAAGAAGCCATGCCGCTGGTAAAATAAGTCTTGAAACCTTTTACACCGCGCTCAAGGAGTTCACGCATGTTTTTTTCAAGCGGCTTAAAGTCCCTTGCATCCACGCCTCCAAAGAAACAATAATCGGTAACCGCTTCCGATTTAACGGCCTGCGCCTTCACATCGAAGCTCACGGCGTTTGTAACAGGAGGAACTGAAGTGCAGGGCATGTCAATTACGGTTGTAACGCCTCCGGCGGCAGCCGACATGCTGCCATGGTAAAAATCCTCCCTTTCCGTATATCCAGGAGTGTCGAAGTGGACGTGCGGATCAATTCCGCCGGGAATTGCAATTACTCCGCCGGCATCAATTATTGAAGTCTCAGGCTCACTGTTAATTTTATTGACATCCTCGCTCTTAAGGTCTTTCAGGCTGTAGGTCTTTGCAGAAATTTCAGTGAGTATGCCGGAAAGGTTTTCTCCCACGCCCAAAATCTTGTCTGTAAAAAGGATATCAGTAAGCCTTTCCTTTTGGGTGGTCTCGTCGTAAATGAGGCAGTTTTTTAGTATCATAATGCTTTCAATTTTGTAAGGTTAAATCCATCTGAAAATTATCATCCTTTATTTTTCGAGGGCCTCTAGGACTTTTTCAGGGGTGAAAGGCGCTGAAAAGAGCCTTTTGCCCGTGGCGTTATAAAAAGCATTTGCAATTGAGGGCAGGGCCCCGTTGATATTTATCTCGGAAATTGACTTCGCCCCGAAAGGCCCCGTTTCTTCATAGGAACTGACCAGAAATACCTTAACCGGGGGGATGTCGGCTGCGGTCATAACGCCGTATTTCCCGAATGAGTCGTTTAAGAGCCTGCCTTTTTCAGAAAAATAATAGTCTTCAAATAGCGCATAGGCCAGGCCGTTTATTATTGCCCCTTCTGCCTGTCCCTCGGCAAGCCTGGTATTAATTGGCAGGCCGCAGTCCACGGCGGCTACATAATTAAGGACTTGTATTATTCCTGTCATTGAGTCGACCTCAATTTCGGCAAAGTGAGCCGCGAAGGGGGGAGGTGACTTAGGGGATACATGAGAGGCCGAAGCCTGTATCTGGTACTGGTTTTTCTCATAAAAGCTGTATCGGCAGACTTCCTCGAAAGATACCCTGGAAAGGCCCACTTTTGAGGTGACAAAGCCGTTTTTTAATTCAACCAGATCCAGTTTCACATTCAACATTTCAGCCCCGGTCTTCAGTATCTGCTTTTTTATCCCCTCGGCGCATTTTTTTACCGCCTGCCCCGAAAGATAGGTCGTCGAGGATGCGTAGGCGCCTTTATCAAAGGGGGTAAAGTCGGTGTCGGAAGAAGTAACTACAATCTGGCTTAATGGTATGTCCAGCACTTCGGAGGCAATCTGGGAGAGAATGGTATCGGAACCCGTACCGAGGTCCGTTGCGCCAGTAAGAAGGTTAAAGCTTCCGTCGTCATTCATTTTCATATATGCCGATGCCATGTCCACCTCGGCAATTGCCGAGCCCTGCATGAGGACGCTCATGCCGATTCCTCTTTTATAACGCCCGTCGTTATATCCTGTGCTGTGAGAGTAGAGTTTTCTTTTTTCGTACCACTGCGATTCCCTGGCGCCAATGGTAATGCACTCCTCAAGCGAGGAGGACCCGATTGTCATTGCAACGCCTTCTTTACCTTCACCGAGCGCCTGGAAAACGGGCGAGGTTTCTCCCGGCTTAATGGTCCACTTTTTATAATATTCAACTATGTCTTCTCCCGTCTCCTGGCAGACCATGTCAACAATCTGTCCAAGTCCGAAGTAAGCTTCCGTTGCGCCGTAGCCCCTGTAGGCGCCTCCGCAGGGAAGGTTCGTATAGACTCCTTTTCCGGTAAACTTAAGGTTTTCGATCTTGTTCAGCAGGGGCAGCGTTTTGGATCCTGCGTTGGAAAGCACTGTAAGGGCGTGCGAGCCGTAGGCCCCGGAGTTCTCGAGGGCATCGAGGTGAAGTGCCGTAATTTTCCCGTCAGTGTCATAGCCTGCCTTGAATACGGTTCTGTACTGGTGGCGTGTTCGGGCCGAGGTGAAAACTTCTTTCCTGGAGTAAACGAGCTTTGCCGGGCGTTTTGTGCGCCATGTAAATAAGGCCGCAACGGGTTCAAGAAGAACTTCCTGTTTGCCTCCAAAGCCGCCCCCGATTCTGGGCTTTATGACTCTTATTTTAGAAATTGGAATCTGGCAGACCGAAGAGACTATTCTTCTTACGTGGAACGGCACCTGCGTGGTCGACTGTATTACCAGGCGCCCGCGGCTATCCAGCCAGGTTACGGCTGCATGGGGCTCAATTGCACAATGGGAGGCATACTGAGTATAAAAAGTGCACGTGAGCTTCTTAGGGGCAGTTTCAAAAGCCCGTTCAAAGCTTCCAACTGAAGCCTCGACCTTTGAGGCCAGGTTTTCCGAAGGGTTAAAGTAAACGGGAATCTTTGCGTGAGAGTTGTCGTCCTTATGGATTATGATGCCTGAGGATTCAGACTTCTCAAAATCCAGCACCGCATTACGCAGACTGAAGCGGACTTTTATTTTCTTTAATGCCTCTTCTGCAATCTCCCTGCTTTCGGCTGCAACGGCACAGACGTTGTCGCCTACAAACCTCATTACGTCATTAAAAATTCGCGTGTCGTAAGGGGATGGCTCCGGATAACCCTGTCCAGCCGTCGTATAAAGTATGCTGCTGGTATTCTTGTAAGAAAGAACCCCGGCAACGCCTTTTGTTTTAAGTGCTTCCGACTCATCCAGCTCCTCAATTTTTGCGTGCGCGTAGCCCGAGTGCAGTATTGCCACATAAAGCATGTCGTTATATGTAAAGTCGTCCGTGAATTTCTCCTCACCAGTAACAAGCGAAAGCCCGTCAATTTTCTCTGCCGGTTTATTTACATATTTGTACATACCGCCTCCGGCTTTTGAGTTTCTTCCTGAAGGGACTTTTCTGCCGCCATTCCGACGGCTTCAATTATCTTAACGTAGCCCGTGCAGCGGCAGAGATTCCCATCCAGGCCTCGCCTTATGTCTTCTTTCGAGGGCCTGTTTCCGGTTTCCTTAAGAATGCTGTATGAGGCAACGATCATGCCCGGGGAACAGAAGCCGCACTGGTCGGCTCCGGCTTCAACAAAAGCTTTTTGAATTAAGTGCGGGAGGTAGAGCGTTCCAATGCCCTTTACCGTTTTAACTTGTTTATTTCTTATGCTCATAGCGAGCACCTGGCAGGAGTTGACGGGCTTTTCATCCAGCAGTACCAGGCAGGCGCCGCATTCACCTTCACTGCACCCGCATTTTACCTCCGTGTAGCCGTTATTTCTTAATGCTGAAAGAAGCGTTTCATTGGGCTTGACTTCAAGTTCTTTTAGGCGTGAGTTTATGTTAATGGAAATTTTCATCTCATACCCCCTTTTATTTCTTTGAAAAGATCCATGAAAATTATGCGTGCCGCCTTTTCCTTATAAGAGGCGCTGAACTTATAGTCGGACATAAAAGAGGGGCTTATGTGCCTGTGCACCTCCTCAAGTGTGAGCTCATTAAGCGTTTTGCCTTTGAGCATTTCTTCGGCTTTTGTAAACCTCATAAACCTGTTCCTGACCCCCGTAATTACCAGGCGGGCATCTTCAACCATCCTTCCCTTCATGCAGAGTGCAATTGCAATGGTGAAGGCCGGGTACTGGAACTTAAGGATAGAAAACTTCTTTACGCCTGAAATTAAACCGGATTCTTCGTCAATTATCAGGTGCTTAATTAAATGCTTTGTCTTTATTATTCCGGAAGACACGTAGTCTTCCACGGTGTGGATTGCGGGCTTGTCCGTTAGAATTTCAACCCTGGCTTTAAGTGCAATTAAAGGGGCATAAAGGCTGCTCCAAAGGGGAAAATCCTTCAGAGAGCCCCCGATGGTAATTCTGTTCCTGAGGGGAGTTGAGGCCGCCCCGGAAAGTGATGACTGAAGAAGCGGGAGGCTTTTGCCTTTCGCGGGGTATTTAACTATTTCGGAGAATGTCACCCCCGAACCGATGTAGTAAGCATTATCGGTAAAGTTAATGTAATCAAGGCCGAGGCCGCCTGTGTCAATGAGCAGCTTTACAGACTTTGGGCAGGTCTTGAGTATTCTGGTCCCTCCTGCGTGCAAAAGTGCGCCGGGTCTTAAAAGTAGCCCTGCGGCTTCTTCTGCTGAAGAAGGGAATTCCCAGGTGAGGTTTTCTGAAAGCATATTGTTTGCCTTTTATGTTAAAAATTAAATTGCCTGCCTGAGTACCTTAAGGAGCCTCTCTGATGCCTCGTTTCCTTTTTTTATCAGGTACTCTTCGTCTTCACCTACGAGGTATCCGTTTTCAACCGTGACTTTGCCGTTTACTATTGTGTATTTCGTCTGGTGGCTTATTCCGGAAAAAATGAGTGCTGCAAGGGGGTCGGAAAGGCTTCCCGTATATTCAAGGCGGTTCAGGTCGAAGACCGCAAGGTCGGCCAGGTAGCCGGGCTTAATTTTGCCGGTTTTACTGAAGTTCAGCATTCGGGCCCCGTTTTCAGTTGCCATCTTAAATACTTCCCGGCACCTCAGGGCGTCGGCCCCATTTATAACCCTTTGCAGCAAAAGCGCATTTCTGAGCTCGGCAAGCATGTCCGAAGTATCGTTTGACGCCGAGCCGTCCACGGCAAGGCCCACGTTAATTCCAAGCTTCAGCATGTCTTTAACTCTTGCCACGCCGGAACCGAGCCTCATATTGGATGAAGGGCAGTGCGCAATGGAGGTTTTTGTGTTGGCAAGGACGCGTAATTCCTCGTCATTAAAGAAAACCCCGTGCGCAAAGAACACGTCTTCACCCAGAAATTCCACCTCTTCCATCAATGCAAGAGGATTTTTCCCGAACACATCATTGCAGAAGGCTTCTTCGTCTTTTGTTTCCGCCAGGTGCGTATGCAGCCTTACGTTATATTTCCTGGCAAGCTGGGCGGTTTTTCTCATGTTGGCCTTGGTGACGGAAAAAGGGGAGCAGGGGGCCAGAACAATTCTCCTCATGGAGTCTTCAGAAGGGTCGTTGTATTCTTCTATTACCCTCTGGCTGTCTTCAAGAATTGCCTCTTCACTTTGTATGACTGAATCGGGCGGAAGCCCGCCCTGTTTGCGCCCGAGCGACATGGAGCCTCGAGAAGGGGAGAAGCGTATGCCGAGCTTTCCGGCGGCTTCGAACTGTGTGCCTATAAGGTCACCCATGAAGTTTTCGGGATAAAGGTAATGGTGGTCCGTTGTAAGCGTGCACCCGGTCTTTAGGAGCTCTCCAACGGCGAGCATTGTGGAATAGTAAACCGCATCCCGGTCGATGTTTTTCCATATTTCATAAAGGTAGGTAAGCCAGTCGAACAGCTTTGCATTCTGTACGTCCGGAAGGTTGCGCGTAAGCGTCTGGAAAAAGTGGTGATGCGTGTTAACGAGGCCGGGTATTACTATGCAGCCTGAACAGTCGAGCGTTTTATGAATATCCGGGTCTTCCCATACGCCTTTTGAGATCTGCTTTATTTTGTTAGCTTCAATTAGTATGTCTGAATTGGTAATTATGCCGCCATTTTCAGGCGCGGCGATGTAAGAACAGTTTTTTAATAGAAGCATTTTTCACTCTGGTTTATTTGACACTAGTTATTTCCTTATCATGCAGTAACTGTATTTTTCTCTTTGCTGTAAAGGGCAAGCAGGAGCCTTTCGTTTGTTAGAGGTGCCGTAAAGTCCATTCTTACCTCCGGCCTGAATTCTTTTATTGCATTATAAAGCGCGAAGAAAACGCCAATTGCGTACATAAAAGGGGGTTCTCCAATGGCCTTGGAATTAAATATGCCGCGAGGGTTATCTGAAGCTTTCAGAAATCTAATATCAAGCTCCCCGGGAGAAAAGTAAACGTCGGGCACTTTGTAAGCCGAGAGGGAATCGCTCAAAAGAGGTCCCTTTGAGGCGTATGCAATCTCTTCCATTGTAAGCCACCCCAGGCCCTGAATGGCGGCTCCTTCGGCCTGCCCCCTGTCAATGAGGGGATTAAGCGGTTTTCCTGAGTCGTGGATGGCCTTGAGCGAATCTACCGTATAGGTCCCCCTCAGGCAGTCCAGCGTCACTTCAACTACTCCCGTTCCATAGACGTGATAGTTGAAAGGACGCCCCTGGTTAAGAAGTTTGTCGAAGTAAATTCCGGGAGTAATATGGTGTGCATGAGAGGTGAGGTCCATTCTTTCATCGAATGCCATTTTAACGAGGTCCTCCCACTTAAGGCCGGTTTTTTCTTCCTTAAGTAAGATTTCTTCATTTATAATTACAGGTTTATCTTCTGTCTTAAGCTTTAGTGCCGCGGCATTAAGTAGCCGTTCAAGCAGCTCGTTGCAGGCTTTCTCAAGAGCCTTGCCGTTCAGATCGGCAGCCGCGCTTGCAGCCGTTGGCGAGGTATTGGCTACACGCGTCGTGTTTGCAGGCTCAATTTTAATTTTGTCCAGGCTCACCTGGAATATAGCCGAAGCGATCTGCCGCAGCTTCATATTCACCCCCTGTCCCATTTCCACTGCAGCAGTACTGATCCCGATGCTTCCGTCGGAATAGATGTGGACAAGTGCCCCAGCCTGGTTCATGGATGCATTTGTAAATGAGATTCCAAAGCAGATGGGCATGAAGGCGAAGCCTTTCTTGAAGAACTGATTTTCGCGGTTAAACTTCTCTATTCTGTTCTTTATTTCACCTGTCTCAAATGTTTCCAGTGCAGCCAGCCAGCTTTCCTTTGCCCTGCAGCCTTCTGCACTCTGCCCGTATGGGAAGGCGTCTCCTTCCTTCAAGAGGTTCTTCTCCTGCAAATAAGAGGGTTCAACGCCCATTTTTTCTGCCGCCTTGAAGATGGCAGATTCAATTGCAAACATTCCCTGCGGCGCTCCAAAGCCCCGGAAGGCTGTCATGGGGGGAAGGTTTGTCCTTAGGCTGTAGGCAGTGGCCTTTACGTTAGGAACAAAGTAGCTGTTGGTGCAGTGGAAAAGGGTCCTGTCCAGTATTGCAGGCGACAAGTCGGCCGAAGCCCCGGCATTCTGATAAAATGTCACCTCGTAGGCCAGTATCCTGCCTTCCGAATCCAGCCCGAGCTTGAAGTCGGAGGAATACGGATGCCTTTTCCCGGTTATCCTGAGGTCCTCCTGTCTGGAGAGTACGAGCTTTACGGGGCGGTTTAGTTTCAGCGCAGAGAGCGCCGCCATTGCGGCAAAGGAGTTTGCCTGATCCTCCTTGCCACCGAAGCCGCCGCCGAGGCGTGAGGCCTCAACTTCAATTTTGTTCATTGGAAGCCCTGTTACCCTGGAAACCGCCCTCTGGACGGCTGTAGGCGCCTGTGTAGACGAGGTAACTTTTAGTGAGCCTGAATCCGTAGGGTATGCAACCGAACCCTGCGTCTCAAGATAAAGGTGCTCCTGAGCCCCGGTCTCAGCTCTTCCTTCTACAATTACCAGGCAGTTATCCCAGGCAAGCGAGGTGTTCCCCATGGAAAAAATTCTGGGCGGAATAATAAAGCTGCCCTTTCTGAAGGCTTCACGTGGATCCAGTACTACAGGCAGCTCATCAAAAAGGACTTTTATTTTTTTTACTGCTTTCCTGGCGCATTCCGGGCTTTCTGCAACAACAAGGGCAATTGGCTGCCCGGCATAATGGACTTCATCCTCTGCCAGCAGTGTCTCGTCGGCAATGACGCCCCCGATCTGATTTTCTCCGGGGATGTCCTTTGAAGTCAAAATTGCCTTGACCCCCGGCATCAAAAGGGCATCACGCAGGTCCAAAGATAGAATCCTCCCATGCCCGGTTGAAGAGTAAAATATTGCAGCATAAAGCGCATCAGATGGAAGCCTCAGGTCGTCAATAAACTTTGATTCGCCCCGGGCATGATATAAAAGGTCAATGTTTTCCATTCAGAGTTCCTGATATACTAAAATATTTTAGATGGCGCCTGTGCCTGAAAAAGAATTTCGGGACTATAAATGAGTTCAGGATTAAACTTCATAAAATGGGCAAATATCAGTTGCCTTAACAGCAGGCGCTTATACTCTTCCGAGCCCCTGATGTCGCTTATGGGGCTGCATTCAGACTGGGCAATCAAGGCGGCTTCTAGTATTATCCCGGAGGTGAGACTTTTTCCCTCCAGGAACGACGAGGTTTCCTTAAGGTAGAGTGGATAGGGCGCAACACCCCCGGCTGCAATGTGAATGAATTTAACCCTTCCATCTATTGCTTTCATGTAAACGGAGGAGTTGACGCTTGCAACGTCGAGGTGCTTTCTTCTTGAAACCTTTTCGAAATTAAAGAAGAAGCCGCTTTCGGGAACCGGAAGTTTTAATTTTACTATCCTTTCGGACTCAGTTTTGCTGAGTCTTTTGTACCCCAGAAAGAAGTCCCTTAGCGGAACTTCGCGCACTTGATCCCCATTCTGAAGCGTCAGTCTTCCATCCAGTGCAAGGAAAATGTTTGCCAGGTCGGCAATTGGCGAGGCATTTGCGAGGTTCCCGCCAAGCGTTGCCTGGTTTCTTATCTGCCGGGACCCGAAGAGCCCGAGGCAGCTTTCAAGTTGCGGCAAGCAAGTCTTTAGAACGGCGGAATCCATGATGGAAGAAACCTTAAGCGCGGCATCCAGTACGATAAAGCCATCTTCAACTCTAACTCTTTCCTCAGACCATTTCAGGAAATGGAAATTTATATCGGTGGCTTCACCTTGCTTTTGAACCATGATGTCGGTTCCGCCCGCAAAATAAGGCTTTAGCTTTGTATCTTCCGGATCTTCTGCGAAAGGGGGGATGGAACGGAGCAGCTCCGGGATATTCCTGAAGTATGGGGGGATAAATCCATTCTCAATGAGGCTTTCCATTCGTTTTTCCCCGGCTTCGGGGTTTATACCGGAATCGCACAGGAAGCTCTCCAGAGCCCTTTTAATTGACTTATAACCGGTGCAGCGGCATATGTTTCCCGCGATGGCTTCAATTGCGTGTTCAATGCTTAAGTCTTTTTCAGATAAAAGAAATCCCGTAACGGACATAATAAGTCCCGGTGTGCAGAAGCCGCACTGTATACCGCCTTCTTTAATGAGTGCCTGCTGAAAGGGTGAAAGGGCGTCTTTGGGGAGGCCTTCAATTGTAAGCAGGTGTTTTCCATGGAGAGTTCCAAGGGGTATGAGGCAGGAGTTTACGGCACTGTATGAAACGCTGCCATCATCGGAACCTGCGCCAATTAAAACCGTGCAGGCGCCACAGTCGCCTTCGCGGCAGCCTTCCTTTGTGCCGGTTAAAAAGAGCTCCCGCCTGATGAAATCAAGCAAAGTCAGCGTGGGGCTTGCGGAAGTGCGGATTTCTTTCCCGTTACAGATAAAGATAACCGGATTATACAAGTAATGCCTCTATGATATAAATTTAATGACAAAACTTTCAGCACAAAGAGACTTTCTAAGTACCAGGAAACCTTTAAAGAAATGAAAAAGCTTTCATTGCGAAGTAACTTTATATGGCGCAGCTTTGCACATATCTATCATTAGAAAAAGCATACTAAGAACGCGCGCGTTCAAGGGGTAACTGGACCCATTACGGGGCGCAAGGCACCCAAAAAGATAGTACAAAATTAATTCAAATGCCACTTCTAACTTTTGGGTAATGGCTAAAATTTTTACCCATGGAAAGAATGGGGTAATCTTAAAAATATTTTTGTTATTTTTAGGCCTTGTGGTCCGGACTTTTTTTGAACTTAATGGAATTATCTTTTTCAGATGGAATTAAATATCAGGGTTTTAGGCAGTTCAAGCAGCGGAAATTGTACGCTCGTTTGGGATAAAGACGGTGCTCTTATGATTGATTGCGGCTTTAATCCCGGTTATATAATGGCAAACCTGGAACTGCTCGATATGGAGCTTTCATTTATTTCCGGGGTAGTCATTACTCATACGCATGGCGATCATGTAAACCGTACGATGATGAAGGAACTGAATAAGGCGGATATACCGGTATACTGCCACTATAACATCAGGCGCGACCTGGCGCAGAAGTACGTCTCGATGGGGCGCGGGCATAAGCCCGGACTGCTTAAGGTATTTACCGACGAGGAGCTTCAGATTGGAAACTTCAGGGTCACGGCTTTTGAAGTTCCTCACGATTCTACTGGAGGCTGCTTTGGTTACAACATACTTAAGGACCTCGGCGCCGGGGTGAAAAAGATCACTGTTGCTACAGACATAGGATACTTCCACGATGAAATTATAAGCAGGTTCCTGGATTCGGACATAATAATAGTGGAATCAAACCACGACCCGGATATGCTGGAGAATTCCGGGCGGCCGGAGTACTTGAAGGAGAGGATCCGTCAGATAGGCCACCTTTCGAACCCGCAGTGCGCCGAACTCCTGGACAGGGTAATAAAAGGGTCCACTAGGCTTCCGGAAGCCGTAATACTTGCCCACATAAGCCAGCAGTGCAACCTGCCCGGCCTTGCGCTGGATTCAGCGCGTGAAGTATTGAACAATAACGGCCTTACTGCAACAAAAGTCTGCCTTTCGCACAGAAACAGGGCGAATGAAATCCTCAGAATTAAGCCCGGCAGCCAGCCTTTTCAGCAGCTTAGCTTATTTTGAAAATGTATCTATCGTGTGCCTGAAGATTTCAATTCCGCCCGTTGAGCCGTGACCCGGTATTACCAGTTTTGCCTTAGTATATCTTTCCCGGCTTTTTTCAACGGAACCCTTCCAGGCATGTATATCCGCATCCCCAAGATTTCCCTTTGAGGAGTTTCCCATGGCTTTCAAAATGCAACCTTCGAAAAGTCTTTCGGTTGCCTCATCGGTGTAGGACGTATCGATGAGAAGAAACTGGTTTTTCTAAAACTTCAGTACCAGCGAATTTGCAGGCCAGGGAAAAGTATGTATCACAAGAAAGGTTTCTGAGTCAATTTCCTTAATTACCATTTCATCGTCGGAATAAACGACCTTATATCTATCCGTTTGAGCAAAAACAGAATCAGCCGTGAGAATAATGCCCAGCAAGAGAAAAGGAAGAATGCGGAGTAAAGCTCTCATTTTTGTCCGGAATAATGTTTGTGAAATACTTAATAAAAGGACAGGGCTTGAAATTTAATTAAATCCGGTAGGATTTCAAAAACACTTACTAAACAGGTATAAAATAAAAAAGGCTGCCAAAACCGGCAGCCTTTCCTTCTATCCTGAATTGGAATTTTATTGCCCCCTCACGTTTGCCGCACCGTTTATGTGCCTTTCCTTGTCCAGTATGTTTCCCTGTTCATCCACAATTCCAATGTGGCATCCGGCGCAGCTGGAAATTGTAAACGTTCCGTGGCCTACGTGTCCTTTCGGAGGCATGTCATGGCACGTTCCGCATTTTAAGACCTGAGAAGTGGCCCTTGAAACTATGAGTTCCGTCCAGGTAGGGGTATTGGTTATGTTACCCGTGATCTGGTTTTCCAGGTAAATATACCTGTTCTGAGCGGCGGCAGAATCCCTGGAGAAGGCGAAGTTGCCGTGGCAGTAGACATTTGCGCACGTGGGATTCTCGGACGGATTATATACCGGCGCGGAAATGGATTTACTGACGGTAAAGGTTCCGAAATTGACCTCTGCGGGCCTGCCGTCTATGTGTCCCGGCTGAAAAACCGAAGTTGGAACAGTATGGCACTCTGAGCAGACGACAGCTTTTCCGATCTGGTTTGTATAGAGGTGGCTTGAGTGGGCTCCAACGCCGCGCAAGGCAGTCCTGGTGCTGTCGTTTGTATCTTCCGGCGGAGCGATATAGTTAGGGTTGGAGAAGTCGCCATGGCAAGTGTTGCAGGCTTCGGGCCCGGCCTGCTGAGTATGGCAGCTTCTGCAGCTGGTGCCGGTGCCGCCGGCATTATAGTTGGTGTGGCATCCCTGGCACTGCTTAATATCCCAGTTGTTCTTTTTGAGATAGTTGCCGTGAAAGTTTGGGTGGCCGAACTGTGCGAATCCGGGCCCGTGAACAACAGAAGAGGAAGAAGGCTGGACGGGGAGGTCCTTCTTGATTTCGCTGCAGCCGGCGGCAATGAGACCGGCAATTAAGATGAATGAAAGATATGTAATTAAGTATTTCATTTTTTACTCTTCAATTTTTCTATTATTTGTGACAGTAGCCGCAAAATCCCAATCCTTTCGGGGAGTTGGGTGTGGCGCTGGTATGGCAATTATAGCAAACCGAACCCTGCGAATCGTGCCAGTCGCCATGCACGTCGTGCATAAAGTTTGCCGGGTGAGTCTTGGCGTTATCACCCTGAATGCCGTTGGAATCCATGTGGCATCTCATGCAGACGGGGTCTCCGCCCTGAACGTCATGGCAGGAAGCGCAGCTCTCAATGTCGCGTTTTGCATAAACAGCATGTTCGCCGCCTCCGGAGTGGGGGGCTGCAATCATGAAGTTGGGTCGCCTATGAGAGGCAGGCATCACGCCCGGTATCGAAAAATCGCGCTGCCCTGCGTTCTGGTGGCATTCTGCGCAGAAGGTTTCGATCTGATGGCAGGTCTGGCATTCCATTGTTTTGCCTTTAAGATCAGTCCCATGGTTATAGACATAGTTCAGGTCGTGAACGCGTGTAATCTGCTGTTTTTGGGCTTTGGAATCAAAAGAATTGGTCGGAGTATAAGGAGCGTAGAAATTGTTTTCCGTATTCTTTTCGGTCAGCATATTGTTCCCGACGTGGCACTCCTGGCATGATGTGTTATCGTGGCACATGTTGCAGTTGGCATCGGCCTGAAGCGCGTCAAACTTGTGGGTTTTTCTGAAATTTCCCGTCTGGTGGCTTAGGGGCCTCAGAATAGCCGTCGAGACGTGGCAGAGGCTGCACTCGTTTGTTGCTATGTCTTTATAATTATTATGGCACGTATTGCAGAGGCTCATCGGGGGGTAGGGTTCAGGCTTTGCCTGGAAGCCGTAGTCGACCTGTTCTATTCCTTTGTGGCAGCCCTGGCATTCGAGCTTCTGCTCCGAGATATGGAAGCTGTGGTTGAAAATGAGGCCTGAGTTCCTGTACTTCAAGGGCTCAAAGTTCTCATCGAAGTGGCACATCTGGCAGTTATTCGTATCCTCAACATCGTGGCAGCTTCCGCAGTTCTCATGATTGGGGTAGAGATCCTTACCGAGTTCCGTGCTGGTTGCAGCCTTGGAATGACATCCCTGGCAGTCTGTTACGTCTGCATGAACTTTGTGAGAAAATTTAATGATTTTCTCGTTGCCGTTTCCTTTAGGGTTTTCCTGCCCGGAAGTAAAGGCGTTGAAAGCCAGAAAACCGGTAATGGCCAGTGTCAAAATTAAGTAAATGTATTTTGGTTTCATATCAAATCAGCTTTAAGTTAGTGTTAAACCAATAGTTAATTTTGAAGAAGAGCCTGAAATCGTCCTTATAGATCCTGTTGTTCAGGTACTGTCCCTGAAGGTCAAAGGACAGGGCTTTCCAGGGGCGCAGGTTGAAACCCGCAAGAACCGAGGTCAGGTTGTTCTTGGGATCATCCCGGGATAGCTTATACGATGTATAAGCCAGGCCCAAAGAAGGGGTTAGAAGCCCTTCCATCATTGTATATGCCCCGTAGAGGGAAACGGCATCCATTTCACCGGCGTAGCCCAGGTTCTTGCGGTAGCTCAGGCTGGCGAAGCTGCTGTTTACGCCGAGAGTGATTCTCTGTGAGTTCTCATCCTTGTAGGTAACATTGGCGAACTTTCCGAAAACTGTATACTGACTGAAGAACCTGTAATCGAGCCCCCCTTCGATTTCCTGGGTGTTCCCGAAATCGAAAACAGAGAAAATGGAATTATATCTTACTCTTGGTTCCCTGTAGTTGTAGTATAAATCGATTCCAAGATTTTCAATCTGTTCGTATCTGCCGTCAACCTCAAACTTAGAGGTCTTCTCGAAGTTCAGGTCGTAATCGTACCTCGTGTCCAGGGTGAACAAATTTTCCTGACGGTAGGAGACTTCAGCCGAGGCAAACTCGAACTGGTTTGAGTTGCTTTCAATGAGAACCTGAATGGGATTCAGGTTTGCATCCAGACGCGTGGCATAATAATCCATGGGCTTGAAGTTCTTATTGATGTAGCTTAAAGCGATCTGAGTGTTTTTAAGGAAATTTGCCGTAAATTTCCCGCCGAGTATATAATTGTCTTTCCAGTTTTTTGTGACCTCAAACTTCTGGTATGCCGGGGTGTTACCGCCGTAATAGCCTGAAAGCTTAAAGTCGCTGTACCTTAAATCCAGGTCCACGCCGTCGAACAATCCGCCTCCGGCGATGCTGTTGAAAATCGGCTGGCGTCCGACCTTAATAGTAGCAATGTCGAATAAGTTTCTTCCTTCCAGATATAAATTGTAAAATCTTAACCTTGGGTCATAATCCTGTTTTCGTGACAGGTCGGTCTCAAAATTCAGATACGAGCGCAAAGAGAACTGCCCCTTATTGATATTCAGGTTCAGCATTTCATAAGCGCGCACGTAAGTTTTGGATACATCGGTTGTGTCGAATCGCTCAAAGGTATAAATGGAAGACGAGAGTCTTCCATTTATATTTTGTGCAAAAATCAGGACAGGCAAACCGAGAAGCAAAATGCAAAACAGTATAAATTTATTCATTGCCTTCCCATTTTCTAGTTATTTAGTGTCTTTAGGAATCATATGGCTGATCTTAGCCCAGTATTTGTCGTAATCGAAGCCCTTGAATGTCGGGCTCTTTGAATTATGGCAACCCGTGCAGAATTTTTCTTTATCCTTATGGACTACCAGTCCCTTGGCCATGGCTTCATCTCTGTTTTTCATGACCTTCTGGTATTCTGAGCCCGGACCGTGGCAGGTCTCGCACTGAACGCCGTCTTCCATCTTGAATTTCGCACCCTTTAAGGAAGCATCAACATCATATCCGCTGACGTGGCATGCGAGGCATTCTTTCGTGTCGGCGGCCTTTGAGGTAAATCCCTTGTCTTTTGCAATTTTATCTGCTTCTTCACTCTGAAGAGTCTTGTATGCCTGAGAGTGTTTTGATTCTTTCCATATCGAAAGCTGCTTTCCCTGCTTTTCTGTCTTGTGGCACATTCCGCACCTTTCAGCACCGACGTATCCGAATTTTTTATCACCGGTATCCTTGTCCTGTGCGTTGGCCGTAAGGGAAAAGAAGCCTATCGACCCCAGAAGGATTGAACCAGCTATTAGTCTGTGTAACATATAACCTCCAATTAATTAAATGATGAGCTTTTTTCTTTATATAGTTTTCCCTCTATATGTCCAAACGATGAGTCAATAATAAAAAGATACAATAAATTCGGTTTACGGCAAATGACGCATTAAGCTGACGATGAATCCTTAAATATTATTATCAAATTTTTGGACAAAATATAGTGGAAATTCTATGGGTACTAACAATGCAGGCGAAAAAACGCCTGCATTATTCAATAAAGAACAGATCCGGGCTAAAGCATTCATGGGCAGGGTAGCCCGGAAAGGCTACCCATTGAAACTTTTATCAGTCCAGCTTATCAGGCTCAACATTCTCCGGCTCATTTTCGCCTGCGAGCTCTTCGTTCCTGATTTTTTCAAGTTCACGTGGATGTTCACTTTCCATTTCTTCTTCACTCAGCGTACCCTTTATGAAGGCCTTGTTGAGAGGGTAGACCTCGGGGTTGAAGATGATGTAATAGAAATGCCATACGATAATGGCCAGCGTTGCGAGCCATGCTTCGTAGAGGTGAACGAGTGTTGCAATGTCAAGAAGCACCTTCGGTGCAATTGCCAGGAAGAAAGTGTTGAACATGAGCATGGCTCCTGTTGCACTCATGACAATTACGCCCCAGACAAGGGCCCAGTATTCGGCTTTTTCCATGTAAGAGAAGCGTCCGAACTGGGGCTTTTCCTTGCTGATTCCGAGAAGATACTTGATGTTTATCAATAGATCCTTGGCATCCTGAAGGTTCGGCAGGAAGTCCATAAACAGCCGCCTGCCTCTTTTTGTGAATGCCAGGTAATAGGTATGGTATAAAGATACAGAAACCATGGCAATACCGAAGATTCGGTGCGTAAGACTCCTGATCTCAAAGGCATTTTCACCCAGGATTGTCCTTACGACGGTGGCCCACCAGCTGTCGGGGTATTTGAGGGCAAACCCGGTGAATACGAGTGTAATAAAGCTTGTAAGCATTATGAAGTGCTGAATCCGCTCGTTTAAGCTCATCCTGAGGTAAACCTTGCCCTGCTTTTTCAGCTCTTCGATTTCCTTGCGGTGCTTTTTCTTTTCCTGGCGCTTTCTGATCAAATCCAGTATGTTGTGTGCAAGCATTCCGCCAATGATCACGACGATCATAAGAATGTATGCCTTGGAGAGCCAGAAGAGGACAGGGGATTCGGTTTCGGTGCCTTTCAGGTGTACCTGCTTGAATTCGGCCGTAAGGTTTGCACCCGGGTGGCACCTGCCGCAAGTCTTGGAGAGGTTTTTCTCATTAATATTCGAAGAAGGATCGCTGCTGGGCTTTATGTTGTGAGCCCCGTGGCAGCTTGCGCAGTCGGCTGCGTATTTGGAGCCGCCCCTGACTGCAAGTCCGTGGTAGCTTTCCATGTAGCTTGAAGCCTGTGAAGCAGGAATGCCGAACTTCTTGTTGAGCTTAACGTCGGAGTGGCAGGAGCTGCAGAGCATTACAACCTGCTTGCCGTGATTAACCTTGCTTAAAGGGTTATCCTTGTCGAAAATCTGGTGGTTACCGTGACAGTCGATGCATGTAGGGGCTTCCTTGACGCCTTTACTGACTGCAACGCCGTGTACGCTCTGGTTATAAACCGTGGCAATTGAAGCATGGCATTCCGGCGTACTGCCGCAGTTTTTGGCAATGTTCATTTTATTTGTTTTTGAACTTGCCATTGAGGATGCCTGCATCAGGTGACCAGTATGGCAGTTGGAGCAGGTGGGAGCCTTGTCGTTCCCGTTTTTAAGAGCCATATAATGGGCGGATTTCTCATAAGCCAGAACGTCGGTTGAAGGCCTTCCTGTCAGCTTTACTACTTCGGGATTCTTGACGTGGCAGTTATAGCATACGTCCTTTTCGTTAATTTTCCCGAGCTTGTTGTCTTTATCCTGTATGGAATGGATTGTGTGCTCGCCATGGCAGTCGACGCAGCTTGGTGCAACTGCAAGCCCCTTGGCAAAAGCCATCCCGTGGGCGGATTTTTTGTAATCTTTAAGTATGTTGGCATGGCACTTTCCGCACGTATTTGGGATATTTTCGCGGGAAGTAAGCGCCTTGGAGGCATCCGTTCCCATGATCATATGATCGCCGTGGCAATCGATACAGGTTGCGGCTTCCTTTCCGTTGGCCCCGGCCTTGGAGTGGATGCTGGATTGGTAGTTCTTTACAAATCCTACTAACTGGGTTTTGCCCGAAGCAGCGAACTTCGACTGGTTCAAGTGGCATTTCAGGCATGCCTGTGAAGAAATGGAGTATTTGCTGTTATAAACCTCGTGAGCTCCGTGGCAGCTTACGCAGCCTGGAGTATTGGAGTCTTTAGCCACTTTGTGTATACTTTTTGCAAAGTCACCCTGTACCTGCTGATGGCAGCTTGCACAGAGCTTTTCTTCAGAGTTTTTGCTGAAACTGGCAGACTGAATCTTGTGCGCAGACTTGTCGTGGCAGTCCGTACATATGGGGGCTTTTGCTTTGGCTAAGAATTTTTGGTAGTGTACGCTCTTTTTATAAGAGGCAACAGAAGCAGATTTATGGCATTTAACGCATAGATCTGCTTCTGATTTTTTAATGGTTGAAGCATTTTCTATCTGGTGCTTCGTGTGGCAGCTAAAGCATTCAACCTTGTTGCGGGCATGAACGCTTTTTGAAAAAACTTGAGTATCGTGGCATTGTGCACAATCAACTTTTGCAATGTCCTTGCCTTCTTTATGAGGAATATTATCGGCATCAAATCCGGTATGGCAATCGATACAATCAATATCAGCGTGAACAGACTTCTTAAAATCATCAGCATCTACAAACAGAGAAACTTCCTTTCCGTTTTTCTCCGTCGTTAAAGTTTTATCACTGTGGCAGTCGATACATGGGGTTGGGGTCTTGGAATTCTGAGCCACAGCAAAAGAACTTGTCAGGGCAAGGAACAGAGCAAGAAAAAGCCTCATAAGTAACCACTCCTGAGTATAGGATTATTTGTTTTTGTTCAATGTCTCGGCATATTTTTCTGCTACCTCCTGTACTGATTTGCTTGATACTAATTGATAAATTCTTTCTCTTACCAGGGCCCATTCTTCGTGCAAAGGGCAGGGGTTTTCATCGGAACATTCCTTCAGGCCAGTAACGCATTTAAGGTTAATGACAGGTCCCTCAACCCTTTCAACAATCTCGAGAATAGAGCTTTTCAAGGCTAAATCAGTAATCTGGAATCCGCCGCCTCTTCCCTTAAAAGAATCGACGTAACCATATTTTGCCATTCTCTGCAGAATTTTTGCCAGATAATGAGCCGGAATTTCCTCACTTTTGGCGATTTCTGAAGACATAATCAGATTCTCTTTCGGCTGTCTGGCCAGGAAAAGAATGGCACGGATAGCATACTCACCCGTTTTTGTGTAAATCATAAAATTTCCCCAATATTTGTAAGATAATAAATGAGTGGTAAAAATAGATGTCAATGTCCGGTATCAAATTAGAGATAAAAATACATTTTGTCAACTTTCTCATTTATTTTTAGGGCAATCGGAGAAACTAACCCTATGCAACAATAATTATACCATAGGGGTTATTTTGTGAAATGTTGAAAAAATGAACTTTCAAGGGAAAATTTTCCTAAAAATGATAAGAAATAATTCTCAAATGCCTATAAATTCAACAGATGGCTAAATAGACTATCTATATATAGATGTATTCGTTTTTGTCTTCTATTTGAACTTTTCCACTGAGTGTTTCGTTGAAGAAGCTGAGCAGGCGCTCCAGGTCGGCAGGGATCACAAGGCATTCCATGCTTACTTCATCGCCGTAAAATGTGTTGAGAATCCTGGAAGGTATTTTGGACATGGCGTGGTGCACGTGGCTTATGAACTGGAAGCCGGAAGTAATAAGTATCTTCTTATAGCACGTTTTTTTGATTATCTGTGCGTTTTCAAGCGCCGTAAAGGCTGAATTGTAGTATGCTTTACCCAGGGGACCTACCCCAAGCTTTGTGCCTCCAAAATACCTGATACAGACGACAATTATGTTGGTAAGTGAAAAGTGCTGAATTGCGTTGAGTATCCTGATTCCGGCGGTGCCCGAGGGTTCACCGGCATCTGAATACTTGAACTGATTGTTCAGTATGCTGTAGGCATAGCAGTGGTGCGTGGCGTCGTAGTATTTCTTCCTTATGCGCTCCAAGTGCACCATGGCTTCCTCCTCGCTTGAGACGGGGTAGGACTGCCCGATAAACAGGGATCCTTTTTCCTTGAATTTCGATTCGGAAAACTCTTTTATAGTTAAGAATTCTTCGGGCATTTGCATCGTATGTACCAGATTTTATGCACTAAATAAAGTTGATTTTCAATTAAGCGATACTTAATATAACATTTTAAATTAAAAAATTTGAACTAAAGAACAGAAAATGGATTTTCAGGACAAGATAGTAATAAAAGGCGCCAGAGAACACAACCTAAAGAACATAGATTTAGAATTCCCACGAGATTCCTTCGTAGTTATTACCGGACTTTCGGGTTCGGGAAAATCATCCCTGGCTTTTGATACAATTTATGCCGAGGGGCAGAGGAGGTATATTGAATCCCTTTCCTCCTACGCCAGGCAGTTTCTGGACCAGCTGGAAAAGCCGGACGTCGACCTGATTGAGGGCTTAAGCCCGGCAATTTCAATTGAGCAGAAGTCTACTTCAGGAAGCCCCAGGTCAACTGTAGGCACGGTTACAGAAATCTACGACTATTTAAGGCTCCTTTTTGCAAGGCTGGGGCTTCCGCACTGTTATAACTGCGGGAGGCCCGTTACAAAACAGTCGGCAGAGCAGATGGTCGATACGATAATGGAATCCCACAACGGCAAAAAAATACAGGTGCTTGCTCCCGTCGTAAGGGGCAGAAAGGGGCATTACCGCGAGCTTTTTGAAGAGATTGCCTCGGATGGCTTCCTGAAGGTCAGGGTTGACGGTGAACTCTTTGAGATCACGAAGGGTTTTCAGGTAGACCGTTATAAGCTGCACGACATTGAGATACTGATTGACAGGATTAAAGTGGACAACAATGCCAGGTCGCGCGTTTCCGAGTCGGTGGAAGTGGCACTTAATTACGGCTCCGGCAGCGTGATAGTAAACGACGGGCAGGAGGATTTTGTATTCAGCCGTAACCTGGCATGCCTGCATTGCGGGCTGAGTTTCCAGGAACTTGCTCCGAATTCATTCTCGTTTAACTCACCCTACGGCTACTGTCCGGATTGTGACGGTCTCGGGGAGAAAAAGGAGATGGATATTGACCTGATCGTTCCCGACTGGGATAAAACAATTAACGAAGAAGGTCTGGCTCCTTTGGGAAAGCCGCGCCAGATATGGTTCTTTAACCAGGTGAAATCCGTAGCCGAAATGTACGGCTTCGATTACGATACAAAGCTGAAGGACCTTAACCAGCAGCAAAAAGACGTCCTGCTTTACGGTACAAAGGATAAGATCCCATTTACATACACCTTCGGCGGTGGCAGGACGGTGACGTATGTCCACAAGTATTCCGGCGTTTTTAACTACGTAAAGCATTATTACGATACGACGACTTCAACGAAGATAAGGGAATGGGCGGAGTCGTTCATGAATACACTGCCGTGCCGCACGTGTAATGGCGGAAGGCTCAAGAAAGAGTCGCTTTCTGTGACATTCAAGGGGCTTAATATCAGCCAGGTAACGGCAATGTCCATCAAAAAAGCGCTGGACTTCTTTAACAATGTTGACCTGAAGGGCAGGGAAGGGATCATTGCACACCAGATACTCAAGGAAATCACCTCGCGCCTGCAGTTCCTTTTGAACGTGGGACTGGATTACCTGACGCTCGACCGCTCGGCCCGCACGCTCTCAGGCGGTGAAACGCAGCGCATTCGCCTGGCAACACAAATTGGAAGCCAGCTTGCAGGAGTGCTTTACGTGCTGGATGAACCTTCAATTGGACTCCACCAGAGTGACAACATAAAGCTCATAGATTCCCTGAAGAACCTCAGAAATCTGGGCAATACGGTCGTTGTGGTTGAACACGACCGTGAGACCATGGAAAGTTCGGACTTTATAGTGGACCTGGGCCCCAGGGCAGGACTCAATGGCGGCGAGATCTGCATGGCCGGTGAAACCAAAAAAATTGTAAACTCCAGCAACGGATTTGATTCCCTTACATTAAAGTACCTGAAGGATGAGATTAAAATTGAAGTCCCGAAGGAAAGAAGGAAAGGTAACGGGCAATGCCTTGAAATAAGGAAGGCTTCTGGAAATAACCTCAGGAATGTTGATCTTAAAATTCCGCTTGGCACTTTTACTGCAATCAGCGGCGTGAGCGGATCCGGGAAATCTTCACTCATAAATGAGACGCTGGTAAGAATTCTGATGAAAAAGATCTACAAGTCGAAGATCATTCCGCTCCCTCATGAGACTGTGCTGGGTCTGGAGAACATTGACAAAGTAATTGAGATAGACCAGTCGCCAATCGGAAGGACCCCGAGGTCAAACCCGGCAACGTACACCGGTGTGTTTACTCACATCAGGGACCTGTTTGCGCAGCTTCCGGAGTCGAAGATGAGGGGCTATACAACAGGCCGCTTCAGCTTTAACGTTGCAGGCGGAAGGTGCGAGGAATGCCAGGGTGACGGCCTGAAGAAAATAGAGATGAACTTTCTGCCCGACGTGTACGTCGAATGCGACGTCTGCCACGGGAAGCGCTACAACAGGGAAACCCTTGAAGTCCTCTACAAAACAAAGTCAATCTCGGACGTCCTTGAAATGACTGTCGAGGAGGCAATGACATTCTTTGAGGACCTGCCGAGGATAAAAAGGAAAATAAAGTCTATCTACGACGTGGGGCTGGGCTATATTACTCTGGGTCAGCAGGCAACAACCCTTTCGGGAGGCGAGGCACAGAGAGTAAAGCTTGCTACGGAATTAAGCAAAGTTGGAACGGGAAAAACAATTTACGTGCTGGATGAACCTACCACCGGTCTCCACTTTGAAGACGTAAGGATACTGCTTGGAGTACTCAATAAGCTGGTTGAAAAGGGGAACACCGTAGTTGTAGTTGAACACAACCTGGACGTAATAAAAGTAGCCGACCACGTGATCGATTTAGGTCCGGGCGGCGGTGAATACGGCGGCGAAATTGTTGCACAGGGTACACCTGAGGAAGTGTCAGAGAACCCAAAGAGTCTAACGGGCCAGTTCCTGAAAAAAGAATTAAGGTAAGAAAAGTAGTCATAAACACGAGAGTTTGACGGTTATCTTCACAAATGCCGCTGCCGCAGCGGCATGGTGTCGATAGTCCGGGGAAGAATCAACATCAAAATCAGCTTTTTCATGTTCTGCTTCCTTAATGTTTCATCACCTGCTTACAGTTCTTGTATTCACAAAATCAAAACGGATGCGCCTTATGAGGCCCAAGCGAGAAGAGCAACTGGAGCGTAAGCTTGGTATCATTCTTCCTGGATATGTAGGAAGGCACATCAAAAATCAGGTGCTGTAGTTCCAGGCGAAGCGCAAGGGTTCCCTCTACCGGGTAATAGGCAAACCATCCGGATATGCCGTGGGTTTTATTTATGTCGTCATTTGAAAGTGTGAATTCCGTGGGAATGTCGCCCGGCAGTCCGTAAGTAAAATCGTATTTTGCCCCGCTTGAGAACATTTTGAGGAACTGGTAGTCTAATGATAAAAAGGAGCCCCATGTATTTATCGTGCCTTTTACGTCCTGCCTGAGCTGTCCTGTAATATGAAACCTTGCCACGTCCCTGTGGTTCCAGAGCCCTTCGCCCTGAATGGTAAGAGCCGTATATTCATCCGGTTTATATCTATACTTAAAGTCGGCCCCGAGATAGGTGTAGTAAAGTGACCTAGTTTCAAAAGGGGAGATGTTATTTCCCGGAATGCTGAAGAGGTTCCTGGAATGAATTCCATACGAGGCGCTTATTCCTGCCTCAATGTTTGAAAAGTGCCCCGGGTTAAAAAATGAGCCCAGGCGCCCTTCAAATACCGGACTCTTTCCCCTGAGTGCCCTGATGCTTTCCTGTTCCTTAGGGTTAACGGCTTCCGATTTGCCGATTGCATCACCCTTATAAATGCCTAGTTCGAGTGAAGTAAAGACCACTCCGGTCGGAAGAATGAAGCTTAAGTCTACACCTATGTCATTAAAGCCATCCCGCCCAAAGTATATCTGTTGGAAAAGTGGTCTTTCCAGGAATGGCCACGCATGCGGGTGCAGGGTATTTATTTTACCGAAAGGGACAAGATATTTCCCGGCTTTAACCTGAATATCCAGCGGCAGGCCCCTTAGCACCTGTGCGTAGAGCTCCTCAATAAGAAAGGATTCTTCGTAGGATAATACCGCCGCGGCCTTTGAGTAAGGGTTAAGATTTCCTTCCACCAGAAGCTCCATGGAGGGGAGTGCAAAATTCAGGTTATTGTAGTCCGGAGAGTCCTTGTTGAAATTCGTGTACGTGTTAAATGTCCCGATCAGGCTTATGTCAGGATTGACGTTTGACTGTGCCATAATGAGTGCCGGGACTAATAAAAGTAAAAGAATTGAAGATGCAGCTTTTTTCATGTTGTGCCGGGTATTATTTCAGTGTTTAGCCCGTCTGTACAGGACGGTTAAGAATGTATTTAATATAACATTATTATTTGGAAATAATAACAAGTTCGGCACGTAGTGTCCTTTCTTTTTAAGGAGCATGAATAAATCCGGAATATGAAAAGCTAACTTGTTTTTGAGCGATTTATTCTTAACAATATAATAATGGCAGTTAATAAATTAGCTACCGGCAGGGATAAAGCCGGGGAAAAAGCAACATTGCAGCTATCAAAAGACATTAAAGGAGAGGGCATAATGTCAGAAGAGAAAAAGCTCACTGGTGAAGTTTTCTATCCTTCGGAAGCCGTAATTACCAGGGCGCATGCGAAAAACTGGGAAGAGATCTGCGAAGAGGCAGAGGAGGATCTGGAAGGTTTCTGGGCCAAAGAGGCAAATGAGCTTCACTGGTTTAAGAAGTGGGACAAGGTTTTAGATGACAGCCAAAAGCCTTTTTATAAATGGTTTACCGGGGCAAAGACAAACATCGTTTATAACTGCCTGGACAGGCACACACAGACATACAGGAGGAACAAGCTCGCACTGATTTGGGAAGGGGAGAACGGTGAATTCCGTAGTTTTTCCTACTTTGCCCTCAGGCGCGACACATGCCGTTTTGCGAGCATACTAAAAAGCCTTGGCGTGCAGAAAGGCGACAGGGTGACAATTTACATGGGAAGGATTCCGGAGCTTGTAATTGCAATGCTTGCCTGCGCAAGGATCGGGGCAATTCACTCCGTAGTATACGGAGGGTTTTCAGTTGAGGCACTCCATGAAAGGCTGGAGGACAGCCAGTCGAAGGTTCTGGTCGTTGCCGACGGAAGCTACCAGAGGGGAAAAATTGTTCACTTAAAGCAGATTGCAGATGAAGCACTTCAAAGGGCTGCAACGGTTGAAAGCGTGCTGGTTGTAAAGCGCACGGGCGAGGAAGTGAACATGGAAGCAGGGCGCGACATGTGGTATCACGAGCTCATGAACCTTCCGATTGCCGGCACCACCTGTCACATTGAAGTAATGGACGCCGAGGATCCGCTTTTTATACTCTATACCTCCGGAACAACCGGAAAACCCAAGGCCATACTGCATACACATGGGGGCTACATGGTGGGGGTATATTCAACGCTCAAATACGTCTTTGACGTACACGAAGAGGACCGTTACTGGTGCAGCGCCGATCCGGGCTGGATTACGGGCCACAGCTACATTGTCTACGGACCTCTCTTAAATGGTACCACATCTTTCATGTACGAAGGCGCTCCGACGCACCCGTTCCCGAACCGCTGGTGGCAGATGATTGAAAAGTACGGCATTAACCTCCTTTATACGGCACCGACTGCAATAAGGGGACTCATGCGCTACGGCGAAGCGTGGCCCAACAGGTACGACCTGTCCTCCCTGAGAATTCTTGGTTCTGTAGGCGAACCGATTAACCCCGAGGCATGGAAGTGGTACTACAGGGTTATAGGAAAAGAGCGCTGCCCGATAATGGATACCTGGTGGCAGACAGAAACCGGAATGTTCATGATTACTCCTGTTCCCACGATGCCGCTTAAGCCGGGCTCGGGAACGCGTCCTTTTGCCGGATTGAAAATGGACGTGGTAAACGAGGGGGGTGAGCCAGTAGGCCCCAATGAGGAAGGCTATCTGGTCATTAAAAACCCCTGGCCTGCAATGATAAGGACAATATATAAGGATCCGGGCAGGTACGTGGAGCAGTACTGGAGCCGTTTCCCCGGCATGTATATGACAGGTGATTCGGCCCGAAAGGACGAAGACGGTTATTTCTGGGTTATAGGCAGGGTTGACGATGTAATTAAAGTTTCGGGCTACAGGCTCGGAACGGCTGAAATTGAAAGCGCCCTGGTGAGCCACCCCGCGGTTGCCGAGGCAGCGGCAATCGGGCTCCCGCATGAGGTTAAGGGAAACGCTATTTATTCCTACGTTATGCTTAAAAGCGGGTTTGAAAAAAGCGACCAGCTTGCCGAGGAACTTCGCCAGCACGTGGGTCATGAAATGGGACCGATTGCAAAGCCTGAAAAAGTGGAGTTCGTGGATTCACTTCCCAAAACGAGAAGCGGCAAAATTATGCGCAGGGTCCTTAAAGCCAAGGCTCTGGGGCAGGACCCGGGAAACATCTCCACGCTGGAAGAATAGTTATTTCATTCCAATGTCCTCAAGGGGCGGGACGTATCTTTCATCCCGTCCCTTAGGCTAATATATTACGAAATCTGAACACATATAAACCGGCACAATAATCAAACTCGCCAACATATTTCTTGCTCAAACATTAACCATAATCATTGAAATGTAAAAAACTTGTAACCGCTATGGACGGTGGAAATTATTTTTAGGACATTTTCTGCAAACATGTACACTTGCCCGGAGGTTGCCAGTAATTCTTTCACCCTGCCTTCATAAACAATTAAAAAGTAAAAAGTAAAAATTAAAAAAGGAAAAAGTAAAAAGGAAAAAGTAAAAAGGAAAAATTCTCCCATCCAAAGCTCAAAATTCTCCATTTACCATTATTCAATCGTCCAGCACGTCATATGCTCGCAAGTGAAATACCCTTAACTCTCCGGAAAAGAGAGATTGCATAAGAATCCGTCATTCCCGAGATATAATCCGTAATCCTGAGAAGTCTCAGGTATAGGTCATTTTCAGGAATGCCTCCCGGATTCAGGAACTGTTTGGGTAAAAGCTGGAGCACCTTGGCGTTTTTGTGGCTTGCATTGCCTTCGGCTGCTGCGTTGACGGCAGTAATGAAAATGTCCAGAAGGCCTCCTAAGACCTCGTATCCCGCAGTTTCCCTTTCAATTACGCTTTTATAAGAATAAATTTCTTCCTTGGAAACGGTTTTAATTTCTTTGAGGACATCAGCCGATGGGATTAAGTTGATCAGGTCTTCTGAAAGCTTTCCTTCCAGAATTCTTTCCTCTTCTTCAGAGAAGATCTCAGAAAGCTGGTTTACCAGAGAGCTCATTGCCTTGGCTCTCAGGTAACCGATCTTGTCGTTGTTGTCGCGTCCGTTATAGGATTTAAGTGTACTTTCATCAATAAGCGCCCTTAAAAGCTCTTCAGTTCTGTTGAAGCTTTCAAGTCCAAGGTGAAAGCCGTCTTCCAGATCCATAATCCTGTATGTAATGTCATCGGCAGCTTCAACAAGAAATGAAAGAGGGTGCCGGCTCCAGAAATAGCAGCCCGGGTGTGAGCAGTTTTTAATAAGACCTACCTCCAGTGCCACTTCCCTGAAAAGGTCTTTTTCGGACTGAAAGAAGCCGTACTTTTTGTAGACCTGGCTGCTCAGGCCGGTGGAGGCGTCGTGCGAAATATAGGATTCCTGCGGGTACTTAGTAAGTGCCGAAAGGGTTGCAGCCGTAAGGCAGAGTCCCCCGAATATGGTTGGGTTCTGTAGTTTTGTAATTATTCTAAAGCCCTGGGCGTTGCCTTCAAATTTAATAAAGTCGTTCCATTTCTTTTCGTCGGAAAGGGTCTTTTCGAACTGTTTTCCGTTGCCGTGTTTGAAGTACTCGGCAATTGAGTCCTCGCCTGAATGCCCGAAGGGAGGATTGCCGATGTCATGGGCGAGGCATGCCGCAGCCACAATTTCGCCGAAATGGAATTTTGTAAAGTTGTCGTTCAGTTCCGAGTGTCTTTCCAGTATTCTTTCTCCAACCAGGTTGCCTAAAGAGCGCCCGATGCAGGAGACTTCGAGGCTGTGCGTAAGGCGGTTATGGACAAAATCGCTTTCAGGCAATGGAAATACCTGCGTTTTATCCTGGAGCCGCCTGAATGCAGAAGAAAAGACCACACGGTCGAAGTCGCGCTGGAATTCACTCCTTCCGTTGCTTGTAGGCGGGAGAGTCGATTTGCCGATATCTCCAAGGCGCCTGCTTGAAAGTAAACGTTCCCAATTCATAATTACCTTTGTGAACAAATTATTATGATTAAATATTTTATCCTTAAATCTACAGAAAAGCGCGCAAATATTTCATCCGAATTTATTCATTCGTGAAAATCAGACTTTTGTGAAACCAAAAGCCAGCTTATCCATGCAAATGAGTCTGTTTTTGTTATTGGACAAAAATTCATATTTTTGACAGGAAATTTGTTTACTGGAAAAAACAGGGATTAAGGTATGAAAAAAAATCTCTTAATATTAGCCATTCTTTTTTCATCAATCCTTCTTAACGCTCAGGATTTCAGGAATGCAAAGTGGGGCTCTTTGCCAGAGGAGGTCAAGAGGACTGAAAACGCCAGGCTGATTAAGGAAGAAGACGGCCTTTTGGTATATTCCGGTCATATAGACGGTAAACTTGCCTCTATATGGTACCTGTTTTCAAATTCCGGATTGTATAAGATAAATATAAAATTTCAGGTTGATAAAGGGCAGGATTACCTGAGGTGTGTAGACACACACGTCAGACTGATCTCGCTTTTTACAAATAAATACGGAATCCCAGAAGAAGGAATAGCACCATGGGTAAGGAAGTATGCATCCGCCGGCAGGGATAAAAGAAGAGAGATAATGTCTCAGATGATGAAAGAAGAAATGACTTCTGATCTGACCTGGAAATCCGGGACCTCAAAAATAGAGCTCAGCCTGAAGTTATCCGGCGAATTTAAGCCCGTGCACAGTCTGACATACACTGCACTTTAACGTAGAGAAATTGTTTTTCGAGGTTTGGTTGCAGGCTCAGGCTAAAATTAGCCTGAACCTGTCAAAAAAGCCTAAGAATTTTATTTTGACTTCTTGGCCTTACTGAAACGCGTACAGATAGCCGTCGTCGCAGCCAATGTACATTACACCGTTATCAATTACGGGCGATGACTGTACGGGGCCTTCTAAATATACTCCCCATTTTTCTTCTCCGGTTAAGGCATTTATCCCGTATATAACTCCGTTCCAGCAGCCAAAGTAAACCATGTTGCCCGCCAGGGCAGGTGAAGAGAATACGTTTGCCTGAGTCTTGACCCTCCACTTTTCCTTGCCCGTTTTAACGTCCATCGCGTTAAAAAACTGTGCGTCGGAGCTTCCGGCATAAACGAGGCCGTTTGAAACTGCCGGGGAGGTAATAACCCATGAGCCTTCGTGGTCAAACGTCCATTTCTCTGAGCCGTTCTTTAGGTCGAGCGCGTAGAGCATGCCGTCTCTGCTGCCAAAGAATATCATGCTGTCTGAAACTGCAGGCGAGGACTGAACTTCGCCTTTGGGAAAATATTTGTTCCCTTTGGTTTTGAATTTCCAGATCATCCTGCCTGAAGATTCCTCAAGGGCGTAAAGGTTGCCGTCGTGACTTCCGAAATAAACTATTCCGTCTTTTATTGCCGGAGAAGAGCGCACGATGCTTTCGGCCTTGAATTTCCAGCGGAGGCTGCCATTGTTCTTGTCCAGAGCGTAGAAAAATCCGTCGCCCGCGCCAAAAAACACGCTTCCGTTTTCAACGGCAGGAGAAGACAGGAAGTAATCCCATCCCCCGTTTTTATAATTTCCCCTTGGCTGGTCCAAATCCCTGCCGGTTCCATACTTCCACTTTAAGCTCCCGGTTTTTGCGTCAACGCAATAGAAGAAATTATCCTGGCTCAGGAAATAAACCATCCCGTCCGATATGGCAGGTGAGGAGGATACCTCGCCTTCAGTTGGAAATTTCCAGAGAAGGCTGCCATCGGATTTACTGACAGAGTAGAAGTTTTTGTCCCTGCTTCCGAAAAGTACCATATTTTCTAAGACAGCCGGAGTGCACCTGACCATTCCGTCGGTTTTGAATTTCCACTTGAATTTTCCTGAGTCGCTAAAAACAGTAGAGGTAAAGCGGCCCGAATGCTGAAGGTCCCCCCTGAAAACTGTGGACGAGCTCTGTGCCTGAAGGCTCTGAAAAGAAAAGAGAATTAAAAGACTGAGTAAATAAGCGGGCTTGATCTTGAAGGTATGCACAGAGTGTTACTCCTTGTTTTATGATTGTATCCGTTTTTTTTTACTTCCGTAACTTAAGGAAGGAATTAGAAAGATCGGGGAAAATTTCTTTTCCCCGGTCTAAAAAATGGCGGCAAAAAATTATGCCATTGGTTTAATCAATAACCTGGAATACTGAATCCAGGACCGTGCCATCCACCCATTTAACGACCGCAACTACTTTGTTGTGGTCGACTTTTGGCTTATCAGGAGCGCCACCGCAGATCTCGAAGACCTCATCCCGGATCTGTTCAATGGATTTAATTGGCAGGCTCGAATTTTCAACCGCTTTCAGGAGGTCGGCTCTCTTTGGGTTGATTGCAATGCCGCGTTCGGTAATGATAACGTCAATTAGTTCCCCCGGTCCGCAGAGTGTTGTTACTTCATCAACAATTACGGGTATCCTGTCGCGGAATGATGGGATGGCAAGAATGGTGCACTTGGAGTAAAGGCAGTTCTGCCAGCCGCCGATTCCATGGAGGAGGTATCCGTCCGAATGTGTAACAACGTTTGCATTGAAGCTTACGTCCACTTCCGTAGCTCCTAGAACGGCGGTGTCTATGATGGAAGCAAAATTGCCTTTGCCGTGGAAGTTGTAGCTCGTAAACGGACTGGTATTAACGTGTCCGGGGTTTTCCCTCATTGACCTTACGCCTTCCAGGTCGAATGTCTGTCCGTCAAGTATATAATCGGTCAAGCCTTCCTCAAGGAGCTGCACCAGGTATTTCGTGCTGCCTCCCCTTACAAAGCGTGCTTTTACACCCTTTGCCTTCATCCTTTCTTTCAGGTAAAGGACAAATGCCAGGTTTGTGCCTCCGGCGCCGGCCTGGAAGGAAAACCCGTCTTTCATTATTCCAGCTTCATCAATAAACTCTGCCACGTATTCGGCAATCAAAAGCCTGTCGGGGCTCTTTGTTACTTCGGTTGTTCCGGAGACAATTTTTGAAGCGTCTCCAAGTGAGTCAATCTGAACCACGTAATCCACGTTGTTTCCCTGAATCTGCCATGGAACGCACGGGAATGGAACGAGGTTATCGGTTACAACAATTACACTGTCGGCATATTCCGAGTCACCGAGAGCAAAGCCAATAAGTCCGCTGGCTGACTTTCCGTCGACTCCGTTTGAGTTACCGAATGGATCGGAAGTGGGTGCCGCAATGACGGCTATATCGATGTGAACCTCGCCATCCTGTATTGCCGCGTAGCGTCCGCCGTGGGAGCGCAGAACGCCAACGCCCTTCATTTTTCCCTGTGTAGTGAACCTGCCCAAAGGTCCGTTCATGCTTCCTTCGATGTGGCTTATTGTGCCGTCTTCGAGGTAGGGGATAAGGTGTTCGTGGCAGGGGAATGAGGCACTCGGGAACCAGCGAATATTTTTTACGCCCATCTCATGGATTATGTCGAAGAGCATGTTTGTAAGAATGTCGCCGTTTCTAAGGTGGTGATGGGTTGAAATGGTCATTCCGTCCCTCAGCCCGGCTTTAATAAGGGCTTCTTTGAGGCTTGAGACTAGCTTATTGCCGTCTTCGGGATAATCTATGCAGCTTCTAACCGGGGGCTTTGCCTTGCAGCCCTGGGGCTTATGCTTGTTTACGCCCTTAAACGGGATCTGCTTTTCGCCGTTAACTTCATCCGGAACCATTCTTCCGGCAGCATTTTTCAGTAATTTCATCTCAGTTACTCCTCCAGTCTTCCGGAATAAGTTTATTTAACAGCGCCAGCTCAATTGTGTTGCGTGCACGTTTTACAACCGGCGCGTCAATCATTTTACTTCCCAGTGAAACCACGCCAATGCCCTTGCGCTCGGCATCCTCAAAGGCAAGCACTATCTTTTTTGCCTTCTCGATTTCGGCTTCATTCGGTGCAAATGATTCATTGATGATTTTAATCTGTCTAGGGTGTATGCAGCCTTTGCCTTCAAAGCCGAGCGACTTTGCCTCAAGCACGCTTTTTTTCAGGCCTTCCATGTCGCTGACGTCTGAGAAAACGGTGTCGATTGCCTGAATGCCTGAGGCCTTGGCGGCATTTACTATTACGGAGCGGGCAAAGAAGCTTTCTTTTCCCTCGTCCGTCCTTTGTGTACCCAGGTCAGCCGTATAGTCCTCAAGCCCTATTGCAAGTGAGCATACATTTTCGCTTGCAGAGGCAATTTCATAAGCCCTCATTATTCCAAGTGCGCTTTCAATTATGGGCATGAAATAGATCTCGTTACCGATATTATACTCTTTCTTCAGGCGTAGGACCTCGTTTTCGACGTCATAAACCTGTTCGGCCGATTCGCATTTAGGTATAAGGATTAAGTTGACGTTCTGCGGCACAACAAACTCAAGGTCCTTTTTCCCGAGCGGGAGCTGGTTTATCCTGACCATCCTTTCGGCGCCGTAGAAGTCAATTGCCCTTAAGGCATTCCTAACCAGTAACTGTGCGGCTTCCTTTTCCGAAGGGGCAACGCTGTCTTCAAGGTCAAGAATTATTGCGTCCGGCTCATGCAGGCCTGCGTTGGGGAAAAACTTCGGCTCGTTGCCCGGCAGGTAAAGCCTGCTTCTTCTAAGGCGGTCTTTTGTTGTTGCGTACGTGTTCTTCTTATTCATCGGAAGAAGGAACTGTTTTTTGCTTGCGGGGAAAAGGCGCTTTACGGCAAGCTCAAACCTGGCGGCAATTACAAAGGGCAGCGCCCCGCTGTCCTCAAGAAATATATGCGCATTGCGAATTTCAAAAAAGCCACACATTTCAAGCACGAGCTTTCTTATGGCTTCACCATACATGGTTTCCACCTTGCTCTTCAGGTCCAGTTCAATTCCGCCGGAGGCCCTGAGCTCAATTTCAACAAAACAGTCGGAACGGATCTTGTCCCCCTGTTTTCCGGCAGAAGCTTTCATTATTTGTTCCATATTAGTCTCTCGCAGTTAATTGAAGTTAAATCCGGCATTAAGGCACAGGCCTTAATGCCTTATATTATTTCATTCAGGATTTTCTAGACTACCAGACTAGCCATGAATTCATTAGCTGAAAGGTTTTCACAGCTGAATATGGTTTCTTTTATTGACTTCTGCTTTTCCGGTGAAAGCAGCTTGTTTGAAAGCGCGTTAAATTTATTTTCGAGGTCTTCCATGGTCATCGGTTCCCTGGGGTCTCCCTTCGGGTATTCCAGGTATTCTGTAAACTCCCTTCCGTCCTTGGTTTTGACCCTCACCCTGGAAGGCTGCCTGGCGGGGAACATTTTTTCAAATTCAACTGATGCTTCGCCGTGGATCCTGTCTATTACCTCCCAGATTGCTGGGTCTTTCAGTTTTTTTTCTGAAAATGAATCTGTAGTAATTTTATGATCCACCAGGGCGGCTGCAATGCAGTAGGGAAGCGAGTGGTCCGCGGTTTCCCTGGATTCGGGGCGGTACTTGTGCGGATCGAAGAGTATGTCGCAGGCGCGGGCAATTGTTGTGACCGTAACGGATTCGATATCTTTGTAGCTGATATTGTTTTTTGTGACCGCTTTAAGCGTGCACGTAATGTGCGTATGGGTGAGTGCTTCGGTGGGAAATGCCTTCATGCCGCATTCCATTATCTTAAAGCTTTTCCCAAGGTCGCACAGCAGCTTATCCTGGTCCCAGCGGGGGCCGAATACATCCATAAAGCCTTCCTTACCCTCAAAGATGGCTTCAGTGCCGGTGTAACCTTTCTGAGCCATGAGTGCTGCAAAGACTCCCGCCTGAACGGCCATCGGGTCCACCGTGTTTTTCATCATCGTAAGCTTACCGGCCGTAGGGCATCCTATTGTATGGTTATGGCAGCCGTTTATGCCGATTGCATTTACCATCTGGTCGGAGTTAAGTTTGAGCACCTTGCCCGCGGCAATTGGCGAAACGAATTGTGTAAGGGTTGCATGATGCCACTTGCGTTCACGTACGCCTGGTAATGCAAACTCGCAGAGGCGCTGCTCAAATTCATAGGCAAGCACAATTGCGGTAATTACATCCTTCATGGGTGCGCCGTTAATCTCTGCGGCCGAAAGGGCCGCCGGAATAAGGTCTGAGGGATGCGAGGGGTCTTCCTTCCAGTAAATGTCGTTAAAATCCAGGGCGCGGATCATGAGTGAATTGACCAGTGTGGCGTTTACGGCAGGAATCCTGTCGCCGAATCCGATCAGTGTTGCCTGTTCAGTTCCGCCGATCTCTTTATAAATATCCCTCAAAATATTTACGTCTTTTGTGCTGTAGCCCCCGTAGGCACATCCGATGGAGTCGTAGAGGTATCTTTTTACCTCATTGACTACTTCAGCAGGAAGGTCTTCATATTTAAGATTAACAGCAAATTCGGCAATCTGACGAGAAAATGACTTTTCCATAATACCTCTCTGATTAAAATTTGTTGCTAAAGGGTGCCTCTGAGATAGAACCCGGCACCCGACAAGATTTATGAGTCTTACAAGTTGTTCTTAACCCAGTTCTCAAGGCCGCCGGCTACAATAAGTTCCTGCGCTGCGGTGCCAACGGGACTAATATGATACTGCCCGGCGCTTGGGGTCTTTAGGACAGAATGCCTGAAATCGATTTCAGCCATAATTCCGGTCTTAACGGTCAGCTTTGCCTGTCCGAATTTACTCTTCAGATCCCTTATTAGTTCAGGAGCCTCAATAAGAAGGAATCCGTTATTCAATGCGTTTCTTTTGTAGGTCTCGTTAAAAGAACCCGCAACGACCAACTGAATGCCCCTGTACTTGAGGGCAGTTGCAGCCTGCTCTCTTGAACTTCCTGTTCCGAAGTTGAAGCCTCCGGCAAGTATGTCGCCCTTATTTACAACCCTGACGAATTCCGGGTCGTAATTTTCCATTACAACTGCAGCCTGTTCTTCTGGAGTCATATCGTCGTTGTAGGTGTATCTACCGGGATAGATGCCGTCGGTATTCATGTTATCCTGGTGGCAGAATATGATTTCACCGGTAAGCTTTTCAGGGAATCCATCAATGATTTTGACTTCACGTTCCGAAGGCAGGCTATTCTTGGGTTCTCTGATTGTTCCGGAAAGGGTGGAGGCTTTTCCGTTCCAGCCATAAGTGATCTTTCCCGCAATTGCGCTTGAGGCTACGACGGCAGGGGAGGCCAGGTATGCCTGGGCGTTTGGAGAGCCCATCCTGCCCTTGAAATTCCTGTTCGTAGCTGAAATTCCTACTTCACCGTCTTCAAGAAGCCCGGTTCCAAGGCCGATGCACGGGCCGCAGCCCGGGGGCAGAGGAATTGCTCCTGCTTCAAGAAGCGTCTGCCAGTCGCCGCGCTTTTCGCTTTCGGACTGAACCTCGCTTGAAGCCGCTGCAATGTAGAAGCTGACGCCTTCCGGGACTTTCTTCCCCCTGACAATCCTGGCTGCTTCGGAAAGGTCCTCAAGGCGGCTGTTGACGCAGGAGACGAGGTATGCCTTGTTGATCCTGATGTCTTTATCTTTTATTTCCGAAACCGGCGTCATTATCTTTACTGTATTGGGTCCAGAAACATAAGGCTGAACAGAGGAGAGGTCTATTTCAATTTCCTTTGCGTAGTAGGCGCCGCTATCCGCCCCGAGGCATTCCTCCTCAAGGCGCTCTATCCTTTCCTTGTTTATGCGCATGTTGTAGCCCTTTGAATCAGAATTAACCCCTGAAGGGCC
This sequence comes from Ignavibacteria bacterium, assembly GCA_025612245.1. Taxonomy (GTDB): domain Bacteria; phylum Bacteroidota; class Ignavibacteria; order Ignavibacteriales; family SURF-24; genus JAAXKN01. The sequence continues at coordinate 147,378 of JAAXKQ010000003.1, read as the reverse complement.
CCTTTCCGAAAGGTATTTTTCGCGTACTTTAAGCCACTGGATTGTAAGGCTGTCAATGGGGAATACTCCGGCTAAGGCCCCCCACTCGGTAGTCATGTTGGCAATTGAAAGCCTCTCGTCAATAGACAGGTATTCCGTGCCCTGGCCAGTAAATTCGAGAGCATGATTCAGGACTTCATCGTGGTTAAAGAAGCCGCAAAGGGCAATGATAACGTCTTTACCCGTTACGCCTGCCTGAAGCCTTCCTTTGAGTTCTACCTTTGCAACGGGGGGCACCTGCCACCAGGTTCTGCCCGTAGCCCAGATGGCCGCGGCGTCTGTTCTTACGATAGGTGTTCCAAGGCAGCCAAGTCCCCCGTACATATTGGAATGGCTGTCTGAGGCTACGACCATGGTGCCCGGGAAGGCGTACCCTTCCTCGCACATTATCTGGTGTCCTATGCCGCGGCCTGCGGGGTAGAAGTCTGCGCCCATGGATTTTGAGAACTGCTCGATCTTTTTATATTTTTCGAGGTTTTTTTCGCTTTTATCCTGAACATTATGGTCCAGTGTGTTGACGACCTGTCCGGGGTCGTGAAGTTTTGTTGCCCCAATGCTTTTGAATTTCGGGATTACGGCTCCCGTATTATCGTGTGTCATTACGTAGGCAGGTCTGATCGAAATGTAATCGCCGGCGTGCACCTGCTGTGAAATGGAAAGTCCGACTGCGAATCTCTGTGCAATTTTTTCAATTAAAGTCTGAGCCATCGTCAAATCTCCTAAATAAAAAGAGTTTAATTTCGTGCTTAAAGAAATGAAAAAAGTACAGAACAATTATCACAGAACATTTACCAGAAAGATCATTTACAGAAAAAATTTCATGGCAGGGGAATGTCCCCTGCCAAAAAAAAACGACTTAAGCCTTGAACGGATCGAAGCTGACAAAATCGGCGTGGTGAACAATAATAGATTCAACCGTTCTCATCCCAAGGTCTCCTTCCTTCGAATGTGTAGCAATTATGTGCTCCACCTCAGGCGGGATGCCGAACCTGTCAACGATTCCGATGCCGCTGAAAGGGTGTCTGAGCATTTTCCCGGCAACGCTCGTTGTAAGCTTTCCGTCTTTCATCTCGTATTCAAGGAGTTTCCCAATGTCGATTAAAATTGCTCCGGCAATGAGCGTATCCATGTCAATTTTAATCTCTTCGCCGAAGTTCTCCTTCATGATGCGTGCCATGCTGACGGCCAGCTGAACGCAGGTGCGCTTGTGGTTCATGAAGCTGACTTTGCAGTCCTTTAAGAGAAGTGAGAACGGGATTTTTTCCAGGTCACCGGCTGAAAGTACGCTGTTTTCAATCGCATATATCCAGCATTGGAGCACTTTTTCCCTCAGCTCCCCGTTTTGAATCCAGTTGATCTCGGGCCAGATTTCTAATACTTTTTCTCTCATTGTATTCCTCCTGTGCCCTAGAGTCTGGCAATTATGGCATCTGTCATTTCCTGTGTTGTTGAGGCGCCGTGCTTAAAGACTTCGGGGCCTCCCTTAAGCTTCATCATGTCGTAGGTCTTAACGCAGCCTTCTTCAATTACGCGAGAGATGGCGCCGCGGATTTTTCCTGCCTTTTCACTTTCTCCAATATGGTCGAGCATCATGCAGGCGCTTAGTATCATTGCTATAGGGTTGACGATTGATGGGTTCAGTTCCTGGTATTTTGGGGCGGAGCCGTGTGTGGGTTCAAATACTGCCACTTCCTGGCCTATGTTTGCGCTGCAGGCAAAACCGAGTCCGCCTACGAGTCCTGCAAAGCCGTCGCTTATAATGTCGCCGAACATGTTTTCAGCCACAATTACGCCGTAACTTTCAGGGTTTTTTGTCAGCCACATCATCTGTGCATCTATGTTCGTATCCCAGAGCTCGATGCCCGGGTAATTCTTAGCAATCTCTCTTGCTTCCTTGAACATCATGCCAGAGGTTTCCCGTAGGACGTTTGGCTTTTCGCACAAAGTAAGGTTCTTGTAGCCGAACTTTTTAGCATACTCAAAGGCAGCCGTAAGTATTCTTCTTGACGCCTTCCGGGTTACGATACGCGTCGATACGGCAAGGTCCTCACTGGGGGTATCCTTAAAGAACTTCATCTTCGGGTGTGTTTCCAGGGCATCGCGGACCTGTTTCGGGGGATTGGTCCATTCCACGCCCGCATAAAGGCCTTCCGTATTCTGCCTGAATATGACCGCATTAACCAGCGGCTCTTCGAAACCCGAAGCCGTCCTTCTAATAAAATTCAGCGGGTTACCCTTAAAGGACATGCAGGGGCGTATGCAGATATCCAGGTTGAAATGCTGTCTTAATCCAACAATAGGGCTGAAATAAACGTATCCTTTGTCGCGCAGGGCGGGATCTAATTCCCTTGCCGCCGCTTCTTTAGGTTTGCTGGTAATGGCCCCGAAAAGTCCAATTTTATGTTCTGCCAGGAGGTCAATCGTTCTTTGCGGCAGTGCATTACCTTCCTTTATCCAGAAATCCCATCCAATATCACCATGGACATAATTCGCCTCAAAACCAACTGCATCCAAAACCCTGATTGCCTCAGGAAGAACCGTTTTGCCTATACCGTCACCCGGCATTGATACTATTGTGCGCATAAATGAGTCCTTTTTTGTGAATTGTTGAAATGTCGACATATAAATTAGATAATTCCTTTTATGTTAGCAAGCAGGAAAAGGGATAACCGTAATAAGGCCTCCATTCCCGGGAAAGAGAGGCTTTAAAGAATGCATTTGACTTCGGTCTACAGGACGCATGGATAATTTTCTGAAGAGAGGAAAATCTTAACGGAGTGTGGATTTTGCGTGTCAAAGAACGTGTCAACCTTACCCCTAAAAATATGAGCAGTGCTCTTCTTTAATAAAACTTGCAATAAATGAAAATTTTTGCAAATTTTATGCTGTCTTTTGCAGATTAAAACACTTTAATGCAAAATGTCACAATATCCCTGAGGAGTTAAAATGCCGGACTTTCTTAGAAAAACTTATTTTTGCTTTCTCTTTCCATTACTCCTTTTAATCTTTCTTCCCGGCAAGTCTGCCGCTCAGAAGTATCTTGAGGAGGGAGTAGCTAACCTTATCAAGTCTAATGCACAGTATGATTATAACAGTTTCTTCCTTGAAAAGCTCAAGGATCACCGCGTTCTGATGCTGGCCGATAACGGCCACGGGGAAACTGTTTACATGAAAACAGTTACTGACTTCCTTAACTATTGGGTGGATACTCTCGAGAAAGACATTAAACAGGGGAATAATTCCAAATATCCTGCCAAATTATATCTTATTCTGGAATCTGATTCTGAAATGGTGGCCGATATTTACCGGTTCATTGAGTCAGGAAATCCTTATGATGCTGTTAGTCCTACAGAATTTATGGGATTTCAGTTTACAACTGGTATGATTGAATTTTATTATCAGCTGGGGCAGATACATAAAAGAATTGAAGGGATAAATAAAGCTATCCCTGAAAATAAAAGGGTTTCATTTAGGATATTCGGCCCTGAGAAAGTTCTCGATCTTTCCAACTGGAACACCGAAAAACGGGATCAGTATTTCCTGAAAGAAAGGGACGAATATTCATCAAAAAAGGTGATAGACCTTTTGGAAAAGGAACCTGATGCAAGAGCAGTAATATTTTACGGCAGCGGGCATTTTTCCATTATGAAAGAGAAAAAACTGGAAAACAGCAATGAACAGGGGTATTATATTGCACACTACCTGAATGAGCATTTTAAGGACGAAGGGGGAATATATAGAGTAGACCAGATGTCTTTTGATAAACTTACCTGGCTGAGCAAAGCATATAGAATGCTGGATAAGAACTATGTAATAGATAATTCGGTCTTCGAGGGGGTGGCAGTTCCAAATAACTTCTTTGTCTCAAGCCAGGACGCATCGTTTTTGATATTCGACAGGAATATCAGAATGAAGCATATATCCCAGATCCCAAGCGAGACTCTCATAGACTGTATATTGAATAAAGCGGGTATGTTTTATAACATGAACAGCGACCTTCACAGAGGCAACCTCTTCACCTGCCTGTATTATTTATCTGAAGTATCCGGCAGGGAAATGGAAGTTTTTATGTTAAAGGATTCCGCTGCGGTTATGGGCGAGCTGGATAAGTGGAAAAAATGGAGATCGGACTGGAAGGCGAATATGGCAGACGTAATTTATAACCAGGAACTGATTAAAAAAAGAATAGATTTTCTTGCCTCCTCAAAGCCTCCTGTTTCACAGAGATACATATACGACTTAAGCCAAATGACGATGGCTTCGATATGGAATAAAAATGAATTAGCACCGGAGCGTAAGGCTGAGTATTATAAAAAATGCCTGAACCAGTATTCCAGGCCGATGATAATTGAAGACCTGATAAATTTACTCTGGGTCGCAACTAAGGCGGAAAAAAATAAGGCTGTTGAATACCTTAAAAAAGAAACCTCACAGAACTTTGAAAACGAAGAAGACTGGACCACCTGGTGGCGAAACTCTGAATATTGCAAATAAATTTTATTTGAATACCGTGACTTCTGAAGATTAAAGCATGGGCCTGGTATATAAAGTAATTACCGGGCCCGGGCTTTATAGCTCCCATACTCATAAAGATATTAAGTTTTCCCCCTTCCGGGTGATGCTGCATGCAGTCCATATTATTTTACCCGGCCAATTTTCAGTAATCCCGCTAAAAAGGTTTTGACTAGAGGAAAAAGATTTCATATCATATTATATCGCAAAAAGATGACTATGCTTTGCCGTGGTTTCCAGGGTTCTGAAGCTTAAAATCAGAAAGTAAGTATAAAAAATAAAGGAGACGATTCTATGAAAAGGTCATACAGCTTTTTAATTATTTCTTTCTTCGTACTCGCTTTTCTTGCCTCTGGCTGTTCAAAAGACGATTCAAATCCTTCAGCAACTAAGGAGCAAAGCTTCAGCAATACTCCGCCGGCCGTGCCGGATGTAAACCTGAACGGACCGGCTTCAAATTCCAGCGACCCGGCCCTGCAGCTGATAAAAGGCTATTTCTCGGGCCTGAGCTTGTTGAGGAATTATACAGACATGTTCAGGAATGTTGAGGCTACATATTTGGACAGCACCTGGATAAGAAAGTATGTGAGCGGTTCAATTACTGCAATACTTACTACAACCAGGCTTGCCGACGGGTCTTACGCCTGGAAACTGACTATAAACGGCACTAAGGACAGCGTAAACTACGATAACTGGCTTGCGCTACAGGGGACCTCAAGCGCTGACGGAAAGACCGGAACCTGGAGCCTGTTTAAGGAGAATACCAATCTGCTTACCGGTGACTACAGCTGGCAGAAAAATGACGACGGCTCACTTACCGCAACTTTAAGAGAGTACTACAACGGCAGCGTGAGAACCAGAATTGAGGCTTCGGAAAATACCGACAAATCGGGACAGGTGCTGCTTTATTTCGGAAGCACACTTTCGTATAAAGCCATGTGGAAGCCAGATGGCTCGGGAGAGTGGTGGCAGTACGACTCTTCAGGCAATATCCGCCACCAGGGAACCTGGTCGTAATTTGGATATTAATAAGAAGTTTGGAAAAGCCCCCGGGAAGAGCCGCGGGGCTTTTTTTTGTGTCTAAAGCTTCACATCCAGCTGAAGGCTGAAACTGCTGTTTTCCTCTTCCGGGCTGTATGTACCGGGGGAGGAGGCTTTCGTTTTCGATAAGTAGGTTTCGGAGTATTTCATCGAGGCCTGAATGCCGGACAGTATCCTGAACCGGCAGTTAATATACCACTTTACACCCTGTCCAAACAAAGGGAAGCTGACGAGGTTTCCCGGTGTGTCGTATTCAGTCTGGAATATCCTTGAATTGTAAGAATCCGTCTTAAAACAGGCTATCCTTGCAGAAAGGGAAAGCATTTCCCTGGAGAACCCCGTCTCCTCAAAAATAATAAAACCTTTCTCAACTATAGGGGACAGGGGAGCCTGAAACCTGTTAAGCCCGGCGTGGAATCTTATGAAAACCGGGGCTGAAAAATTGTACTGGATGTCTGCCTTATATGAGCGGCTCTGCCTAAAGCTTAGGGCTGAAGAGGAACCGGATAAGTCGCATATCTCTTCGTCTCCGTTCCTGTAGCGCAGCTTCAGCTTCAGGTTTTCCATGGGGCAATGGCTGTAGCTGATGCCAAATTTGTGCCCGCTGGCAGGAAGTATGGTCTGTGCCTTTTGCTTTTTGAACTGGTCGTAGAAGACCTCAATTGTGCCGGAAAGTGTCTTTATGTTAATTCCCCCGTAAACACCGGTCTCCTCTCTTAAGCATCCTGAAGTGCTGCCGGAGAAGAAAGAGTGCATGGAAGGGAAGCCGGACTCTATGTGCCTTAGCTGAACAAGTGCCGAAATGTTATCCGTAAGAATGAGTTCCAATGACCCTGTGAAGGCAGGCTTTTTCATTGCATATGCTGCTTCTCCGGAAATGAACACACTCTCAAGGAATACTTTCCAGTATAAAGACATCATATTAAAGCTGTTGCCGGAAAGGCTTAAAGGGGATTCCTCAAGGAAGGAGCGGCTGAACTCAGAACGGTACAAAAGGGCTCCAACGGTCAGTAAATCATCCACTGTGTAGTCCATTTTTGTACCAAAGAGAACCTCCCTAAGTTTATCTTTTTTCTGGAGTTCAGTGTACGTCCTATGATAGCCGGAAGTATAAAAAGACACTACCTTACCCGAGGCGGTATCGGTATTTGCATCACGGAAGTTATTTGAATAGAAAGCTGAAAGGCTGAAACTGCTCAATGACAAGGAGATAGCAGCGCCTCTTAAAAAGCTGTTTTCATCGGAGCTGAGGTATGGCCTTATGCTCCTTTCCTGCATGTGAAAAGAACTTACGGCGCTGCCTTCCCTCAGGAACCCATATGGGCTCCATAGTGCCAGGCCCTGCCCGGACTCCAGGTTGTAATCCCCGAAAACAACAGTGGTAAAAGGCTTGAGGGAGTTGATTGAAAGGTGGAAAGAACTGAAATCGGTAAAGGACTTTTCACCGGGATCTTTCTCAAGAATAAATCCAAGCTGATAGACTCCTTTATGCATTACTTTAAGGCGGTTATAGAGCCTGATTGGGGAACCGCTGTAGTTCTTTGAGTTAAGTGCCTTATAAAAAAGGGAGTTACTCTGCATCCTGGAACGAAAATCAATGTCCGGAATTGGTATAAGTTCAGGAGTTGCTTTTAAAGTAGAAGAAGTTGTAGATTTTACTTTATAAGAGCTTACAAACAGGAATGGTAAGACGTTTTGAATAAGCGGCTTAGGGATTCCTTTTACCATGTATAGCTCATTTGGGGAAAAGAATATTCCGGAGGTTTTCCTGTATTCCAGGATCAGTTTTGCATCCTGGTAGCTGAGAAATGGTATACGGAGCAGGTCCTCCAGCGTCGCCTTATTCAGGTCAAGAGGATCAACCGGCTGGCTTTCCAGTCCCTCGCTTAGCCCGGATTCATCGGCCTCTGTCAGGTTTTCTTCAAGTAAATTATTCCAGAAAAGGTCGTCTCCAGTTAAAAGTGAATCGTTCTGTGCAAAAGCAAAACTGCTTAGGAGGAGCATAAACCCCGGCAGTATTATTAAGGGAATTTTCATCTTAAGTGTTAAGGGCTAATTATAATATTAAAAGCTCCGGGGTTGAATCCCGAGTATTAGTCATTAGCGTTAAAACTCAGGACTGTTCCTATCTGGTGAGTAAGTCCAAGGTCCTGGTGAGTAAATACGGCGTAATCGAATTTAAGGAAGGAATAGTTTATTCCTGCCCCGGCTGAGAACCTGTCGGGTTCAGTCGAAAGCCCGATCCTGAGCGAAAAATATTTTATAATGGCGTACTCAATACCTGTTCTGAATGAAACCGGGCTTCCGCTGGATTTTTCGATTGCAGCGTTTAATATGACCGTCCTGTGAGGCTGATAGCTGAAGCCCGTAAAGACTACTCTTGGAATCTGGCCGCTTTCTTTTCCGATTGAGGCGTTTAGTATATTCTGGACAGAAAGCCCCCAGCTGAGCTCTCTTAAAATGGGGATTAAAATGCCGGGGTTTAAGGTCAGTGAGTTTGCCGAGCCGTAATTCTTAATGGTCAAATTATGAAGGTTCAGGCTTAAGCCAAGGCTGAAATCCAGGATTTCAAGCGCGTAAGCCAGTAAGAAGTTGTTCTTCCTGTAGAGTGAAAATCCGAACGTAGAGGCTCCAAGGGAGAGTGTTCCCAGGGGCAGTGGTTCTGTATATGCTGCAGCGGCATTGGAGAGCTCCTTAAGTCCAAAGGGTGAAGGGGAGTAGAAAACCCCCAGCTCTCTATCCCTGAGGCCCGAGAGTCCCGCGGGGTTATTAAAGGCAGAAAACACGTCTCCCCTCAAGGCTGCATCCGAGTTGGATAAAGCAATCTGCCTTGCGCCGGGGTTCATTTGTGGAAAGACAGGCCCCGCAGAAACTAATATTATAATAACAATGTAAAAGAAGTATGGCATGGAAATGTAAGGTTTGCCTCTGGAATTATAATATTCAAATTTATATATTAAGTCAAACTTTAATAAACTATTGGTTAAAAAATGAAATACCTACTTGTTCTTCTATTGTTCCCTCTTTATATGTATGCTCAGGAACTAGATGCGGTGGTTAAAATTAATACCGAAAAGCTTCCCGCAAACAACAGGGATCTGCTTGTAAATTTTGCGCGGGAGATTCAGGAATACCTTAACAACAATCATTTTACCGGTGATACATGGGATGGGGACAGGATCAAGTGCTCATTCAACATATTTTTCGACGGCGCCTCCGATGAAACACATTATTCCGCCCAGGTATATGTTACCAGCTTAAGACCTGTTTACAAGAGCAACAAGTCTTCTTTGATGCTGAATGTGCTGGATAACTCTTGGAGTTTTACTTATGAGCGCGGCCAGTCGATGTATTTTAACCAGTCTGTTTTTGATCCGCTTACAAGCTTTCTTGATTTTTACGCATATCTGATTATAGGTCTTGACGCGGATTCCTACAATATGCTCGGCGGCTCCCAGCTTTTTACGCAGGCATATAACGTTACGCTTCTGGGTGCAAACAGCAGCAAGCCCCAGGGCTGGGAAAAAAGCACAAGCCCTTATCACCGCCGCGGACTGATAGAGGACCTTATAAGCGAGAAGTACAGAACCTTCAGGGAAGATTTTTTCCAGTATCATTATAACGGACTCGATATCTACGCTCAGAGCCCGCAGGATAAGCAGAAGGCGCAGGAAAATATTGCCAGGCTGATTAAGGATCTGGACGTCTTAAGGCAGAAGCAGGATATCAGAGGCATTCTGATGAAGGTGTTCTTTGATACCAAGAACGCCGAAATAATAAACTATTTGAGCGACTACCCCGACAAGTCGATCTTTACCACACTAAAGAAAGTGGATCCGGCGCATATTTCAAAGTATGACGAAGCCATGGAACAGCATTAATTTTATGAATAAAAGCCGGGATCAAATGGCCCGGCTTTTCCATTTCCATTGCCTTCATTCAGCGGCAAAATTAGAAATTAAAAATTAAAAATTAAAAATTAGGAACTTATAATTCTGGAATAAATACCAGCATTCTGTTTCCTGAAGCCGGGTTTTACTTTAATTCAATTGCAATTATCTGATCCCCCTGGTCAATCGTGTCAACTGTGTCCATGCCTTCAACTACTTTGCCGAAGTTGCTGTAACGGCCGTTAAGGTGGGGAAAACTGCTGTGCATTATGAACCACTGAGAGCCTTCGGTGTCTTTGCCTGCACTGGCCATTCCGACGTATGACCTGTCGAAGGGAGTGGGGGAGACTTCCGAAATGATCTCGTACCCGGGACCGCCCCATCCGGTTCCTTCGGGATCGCCTGCCTGAATTACAAAATTGGGCACTACGCGGTGGAAAATAATGCCATTAAAGAATCCATTTTTAGCCAGGCTGCAGAAGCTGCCAACCGAAACGGGTGACATTTCGGGATTCAGCTTTATTGTAAAGCTCCCTTTCCTGGTTGAAACTGTGGCAAATTTATATCGAAACGCATTTTCCCAAAATTCGGCAAAGTTGTTTATGTCCTTGCCTGGTTTTGTAACTTTGCCAAGCTCCCTGTAGGCAAAGGAGTTCGTAGAGTAAAGTGTGGCCCTTTTCATATAATTGAGCACTTCGGCTCTGAACTCGGGCGAAATCTTGCCTGCCAGACCTGCAAGAGAGAAGTTGCTTTCCGTAAATTGCGGGTCGTTGAGGTGAATGTCTGTCTGCCTTTTTATGATTCTTTTGAGCTCATCCTGGTGCCTTGAAATAAACATGGAATCCACACCGTCGGCTGTAATGGAAACAGCGGCAGCAAAGCCGGAGGACAGGCTTCCAAGCAATATGCTATCGAGCATGCTGGTACCTTTCAGGTAAGGCTGAAGTGAAATCAGGGCATTCAGTTTCTCAAGCTCTTCGGCTTTTGTTCCTGGGGTGCTTTCTTCCAGCAGCTTAAAGTTCTTTTCCGGTGCGGTGAAGTTTTCCTCCATCATACGGTAGAAAAATCCTTTTTCCAGTTTATCCTGTTTCTTCTCATATATATTAAAGGCATCAGCCGGCTCCAGCCTGGAAAGCGTGAGATATATTTCCCCCAGAGTATTGCCTGTAAAATCTTCTTCGAGCGCTTTTGTAAGTTCACGCTTAAGAATGTCCTTTAGTGCATTATCCAGGGATGCCTCACGCAGGGATATGGCAGCCTGCCTGGAAACGTTCGGATTTTTATCCTTCAAAAGCTGAAGGTAAGCACTTAGCTCTTCCTCATTCTTAAAATTGCAGTAACAGAGGACTTTTGCCGCCTCGCACCTAATTCTCCAGTCGGGATCGCCAAGAAGACTTTTTTCAAGAGCGAGGCTGCCATGAAAGCTCTTAAGCTTTCTTAAGGCAGAAAGCGCGTACTGCCTGAGTATTATGTTGTCTTCCTTTTGTCCCTTTTCAGAAAGGATTTTTAAGAGGATTTCTTCGGTAGCCTTTGAAGGCATGCCTCTGGAAATGGCGAATGCCGCCTGTATTCTTCTCTTTAAGGGGAGCTCCTTGTCTGAAACCTCGTCATTCAGGATTGAAAGCTCTTTGCCGGCTTTTGACTTAATACCTCTTGAGTTAAAGCCTGCAATTGCGAGCGATATACCCTCGAACTCATCACTGCCTTCGCCATACTTTTCAAGGAGAGTATTTAGGGCTTTTATGCCTCCTGTTTTCCCAAGGGCGTCGAAAGCTGCTTCCCGGAAGCGCCCTTCCTTTCCATCCAGTACTTTTTTCAGCAGGTATGATGCGGATGCCTCAGATGGCCCAAGGGCGGACAGGGCAAACGAAATATAGCTGCCGTATTTATAGAAACTGAGTCCTGTAATTGTCTTAATAAACGAGGTATCGCTGGAGTTGCTCAGGCTCAGAAGTGCGGCCTTCACGTTTTCAGTGCGGCCTGAAGAGAGGTATTTATTTATTACCTCAGGCTTAAAGGTCCTGGAATAAGTTGTTTCCGCCAGGTCAATATCGGCCGGTGTGTACTGTGAAAATAGGGGAGAGGAAATAAGAAAGAGAATGAATAGTTTTTTTAGCATATCCGTGGGTCCTTGAAAAAAAAAGCGGCCCCGGTAAAAGGGCCGCTTCGGGTGAATTAAATACTCATATTATATACTCTGTATTTCTTGTAAAGTTCGCCATTCATTACCTGTGCGCCCCTGTTCATCATTTCATTGTCTTCCAGTATCCAGCTCGCCTCACCGAGGTCGATCCCGATAGCATGTGCCCTCTGTACGATCTCATAGTAGAATGCGGCATCGAGTCCCTTCTTCTGAAACTCTGGAATGAGTCCCAGCGTAATAATTCTGCACCAGGTGATTTTTTTCTTTTGCGTAAACATTTTAATAAAGCCGAACGGGAAGAGTCTTCCGTTCATCTCCTTAAAGACCTGGTTATAGTCGAGCATAACCAGTGCGAAGCCCGCGAGCTGGTCGTTTATTTTGCCAAAAATTACAAGCGAGGGTTCTGCAAGTGGTTTAAGGTCTGCAGCCATTGCATCCAGCTCCCCGTCTGTAAGAGGTACAAATCCCCAGTTCGGAGCCCAGGCTTTGTTGTAGACGTACTTTACTTTTTCGAGCTCCTTCTTGAACTCCTTCACATTAAGCTCTTCGATCTGGAGCCCTGCGCGTTTTGCAGCCAGTTCTGCAACACGTTTGAGTTTTTCTGAAGACATTACCTTTTCATTTTCCAGCTTATAGGCATAAAGGTCCTTTTCTTTCCTGAGACCATAGTTATCGCAGAGGTCAAGATAATAGCTGGGGTTATAAGTCATAAGAAGTCTTGGAGAGTCGTCAAAGCCGTCGAGAAGCATTCCCCATTCGTCGTTGCTGGAAGGGCTTGCAGGTCCCCTCATGAGTGTCAGGCCCTTTGATTTCAGCCACTCTTTTGAGGCATCGAAAAGTTTGTTTGCAACTTCCTGGTCGTTAATGCATTCAAAAAAGCCAAAGAAGCCCGCGTTGTCGTCGTGGTACTTATTGTGCAGGTCGTTTTTAATTGCAGCAATTCTTCCAACGGTCTCGCCGTCTTTTTCGGCCAGAAACATTTCCATTTCTGCGTGCTGGTAGAAAGGATTTTTCTCCTTGCTCAGGATCTTCTTTCTATCCATGATCAGAGGCGGTACCCAGTTTGGATCTCCGTCGTAAATTTTCCATGGCAGCTTGATGAACCTCATGAGGTCTTTTTTCGAGCTGACCGTTTTAATAGTTATATTTCCCATTTTATTCCCCTAAAAAAAAAGCATACTGAGAATCTTATAGTATGCTGATAAAAATTAAAAGACCTCTCATGCTCCCGCCATTTAAGCGGGAGCATGAGACAGGTAAATTTGACTGCTTAGACTATTCTTTATTCAATAATGCCCAGCTTTTTGCCGTTACGCTTCATTGCATCAATGATGTAATCCAGGTGTTCGTCCTCGTGTGTAGACATGTAGCTGGTTCTCATCATTTGTCTTCCCTGAGGAACACCGGGGGCGATGAAGACGTTAACAAATACGCCGTCGTCGAAAAGCATTTTGCCCAGTTTGAATGTGAGTTCATCATCGCCAATAAGAACAGGTACAATTGCCGTCCTGCTGTCTATGACGTTAAAGCCTGCATCTTTGAGGCATGATCTTACTTTATTTGCGTTTCTTACAACGCGGTCGACTCTTTCCGGTTCTTCGATTAAGATTTCCAGGGCCGCGATTGCTGCTGCAACTGAGGCTGGAGTTGGTGAAGCGCTGAAAATTAGGGCAGGGGACTGGTGCTTCAGGTAGTTGATCACCTTTGCTTCGCCAACGACAAATCCTCCCAGTGAGGCAAATGTCTTGCTGAAGGTTCCCATTGTCATGTCTGTTTCATCAACAAGGTTGAACTCGCTTGCAGTGCCTCTTCCGCCCTTGCCGATGACGCCAACTGCGTGTGCGTCGTCAATTAAAATTCTTGCGTTATTTTCTTTTGCAATTTTATTCAGTGTAGGCAAGTCTACAATTTCACCGCCTGTGGAGAAAACGCCGTCTGAAACGATGAGCTTTCCGGCTTCGTGCGGGAGCTTCTTTATGACCCTTTCGAGGTCATTCATGTCGTTATGCCTGTAGCGGATGATCTCGGCCGTAGCGCCTTTAGCCATCAGGTTACCGGCAACTATGCATGCATGGTTGTCTTTATCAGAAACCACGTATTCGCCGCGCTGTACCAGAGTAGGAATTATACCCTGAGCGGTCTGATATCCGGTACTGAAAAGGAGGCATGCTTCCTTACCTAAAAACTTTGCGAGTTTTTCTTCCAATTCCACGTGCAGATCAATTGTTCCTGTCAGATAGCGTGAACCGGAACAGCCTGTCCCGTATCTTTCAATAGCTTTAATAGCAGCTTCTTTTACCCTTGGATGTGCAGTCAGACCAAGATAGTTGTTGGATCCTGCCATAATAACCTTCTTACCCTTCATCGTTACAACAGGCCCTTCATTTTCTTCAATTTCCCTGAAATAAGGATAAAGACCTGATGCCTTTACCTCATCTGCCCTGGTAAATTCAAAGCACTTCGTAAATAGATCCAAAATATTCCTCCTAAAATAGTATTAACTTTATATGAAATTTTAATTCTTTATTTATATTTTTGCCTAGTTCACGCGTATAGATTAATTTTAATGCAAAATCTATAATTAAATCATCTTAAAATCAAATGGAATTATTATGGAAAACAGCAGTTTGGTTGCAGTTGTAACAGGAGCCAACGGTTTTGTGGGCAGCCATCTTGTAGATCTGCTTTTAAGCAAGGACTTTAAGGTCAAATGCATAACCAGAAAATCGAGTAATCTTAAATGGCTGAGCGGAAAGAATGTGGAAATTATAGATTGCGGACTCTTCGACAAAGAAGGCCTGAAGAAAGCCTTTAAGGGTGCCGACTATATATTTCACGTGGCAGGCGTCGTAAAGTCCAAGGAACCGGAAGGTTATTTTAAGGGCAACGTGGAAACCACGCGCACAGTGCTTGAAGCGGCCTTCGAAGCAAAGGAAACAATTAAAAGAGTTTTAATTGTCAGCAGCCAGACCGCGTGCGGCCCGTCGGAAAAAGGCAAGCCGGTTAACGAAGAGGTCGTCTGCAGGCCAATTACCACTTACGCTAAAAGCAAGCTTGAAGAAGAAAGACTTGCAAAGACGTACATGGACAGGCTCCCGATTACCATCTGCAGGGCTCCTGCCGTCTATGGAGAGCGCGATACGGAGGTATTTATCTTCTTTCAGACATTCAACAGGGGACTCATGACAATGGTAGGCATGAAGGACAAGGAGCTCAGCCTTATTCATGTGCTGGACCTTGTAAGGGGCTTTTATCTTGCCGCAATAAATGAGAACTCGGTCTGCAAAACGTATTTCATCAGCTCAGAGAAGCTTTATAACTGGAATGAGATAGGAAAGATAACAGCAAAGGTGCTCAATAAAAAAGCACTGAAGGTTAAGGTGCCTCATTTCATTGTTTATACCATTGCCGCAATTGCACAGTTTTTTGCCATGTTCAGCTCAAAGCCTGCAACCTTGAACCTTGAAAAGGCAAGGGATCTGGTGCAGGTTGCCTGGACGTGCGATACCTCAAAGGCCATTAAAGAACTGGGCTACAGGCAGGAAATCTCAGTTGAGGAAGGAATTAAAAGGACCTGCGACTGGTATAAAGAAATGAAGTGGTTCTAACGGAACCTGGTAGTCGCCTGGCACTTCTGTCATTCTTCAGTAAATATTCTAACTTTTATGCCGCGGAGGAACTTTTTTCTGCCGCGGCTAAATATTTGCAGGGGTAAGGGGCTTTCCTTTCCTGCCAGCAAATGCGCCTGGCAGATTTTGCAGTCGGAGCTTCCAAAACCTTTTATAACACTCCTGAAGTTAAATCCTGAAATCAGACTCTCTGCAATATGGCACTCGGTTTCTTTCGGGGCATCCTCAAAAATCCAGCAGTTTGCAATTACATTTCCCGTATAAGAAGTAATGTGATCTATGTGCCAGTGCAGGGTTTTATTTTTCCTGTAATGGCGGCTGATCCTTTGACGGAGGTTTTTCTGTGCGCTGCCCGTATAGTAATAATATCCGGCGGAAAGTTTCTCACCGCGGAAGCGCCCCTGTCTGATCGTAAAATCCTCTGTTATGTGGATTTCTATCAGGTAAGCCCCGGAATTCTGTTTAATTTGGCCTGGCACCTTCTTTTATCCACGTTGTTATTCCATCCCGCTGGTTTTTTGTCAATTGCGGGCGGTCAATAGGAGGCATCTGGTTCGAGGCGCCGGGCTGAATTGCCCATATAAGGCGGCTGTTATCGGGATAACCGGCCACAATTATCGTAGGATCTGAAGTTGTATTCTGATAGGTCGTAAAGCTTAAGCCGCCGGCCCTGCTCTGGTCATCGTGGCAGCCGGAGCTGTTGCATTTTACCTGAAAAAGCGGCTGAATATCCCTGTTATAGCTGACATTTGAAGCCGGTATCTGGTGTTCATCAATGCTCTGGTTTGTAACTGTATCCTTGCATCCCGCTATTACAATCAGTGCTGCAAAGACAAGCGCGAAAATAATATTGTATTTCATAGGTTAACCATCTCAAATTAATACTCAAAGATAAGGGGGGGCAGGGTATAATTCAACACAATTTGAAGGGTTTGATCGTTCTATTGACTAATATAAAATAATAGCATAGATTATTTTCAAACATGGGTTTTCAGTGGAAACATATACTATGATTTCATTAATTCCCGCATGGGCAGGCGATTACCCGGAGTTCTGGGCCTCAGTTAAAAGAAGGAATCTGTGGCTCATTAAGCTCAGGTACGGTGCAGTTGCAATGCTTATTGCAATGCAGCTCGGGCTGGAGTTTATTATGAAGCTCCCGCTGGGACACGTACAGATGGCTGCATATGTCATTATAACACTTGTAATTCTTTCTTACAACGCGTGTTTTCATTATTTCGGACGGTTTATTAAGGAAGGTCCCGAGAAATTCCACGCGCTTCATCTCTCGCTTCTGCAGATGATATTCGACCTGGCCACGCTGATGCTGCTGGTTTACTTTGCCGGAGGAATTGAAAATCCTCTTTACATGTTCTTTATTTTCCACATGATCATTGGAAGCCTGATCCTCCCGGGCTATGTGATCTATACAATCTCTGGCTTTGTGGTCCTGATGTTTTCACTGATGGTTTCCTTAGAGTACCTGGGAGTTCTGCCTCACTACGGCGTTTACGGGCTTTTCATGCACCCTATCTATAATAATCTTAATTTCATCATAGTCTTTCTCATAATTTTCAGCGTAATGATGTTTGTAAGCGTGACACTGGCAAATAAAATTGCACATGAGCTCTATAGAAGAGAGCAGGATTTGGTGGAAACGCTAAAAAAGCTTAACCTGGCAGAAATTGAAAAACAGAAGTACATAATGGGTGTGGTGCATGAGATAAAAACCCCGGTTGCGGCCGTACAGTCATACCTGGACCTTATACTTGGCGGGTTCCTGGGGCAGGTTATTCCGGAAGTAGCAGACAGACTCCAGCGTGCCAGGAAGAGGACTGAAGAGACGATTCAGATGATTAATAACATACTGCGCTTATCCAGGCTTAAACTCTTAAATGAGCTTTCCGAGGAAGAAATTAAGCCGGAAGAGCTCCTGTGCTCAATAATTGAACAACACCGCGTAACGGCAGAGCAGAAAAAGGCGGAAATAGCCCTCAAGGATGAAAGGCACGGGAAGATATTTTTGCATGCCGACAGGGGACTGCTGGAGGTGGCTTTTTCGAACCTCTTAAGCAACTCGATTAAATATATCGGCCTCGGGGGAAGGATTGAAATTGTGATTTCGGATAAAGATAATCAGCTGCTGATTGAGCTTTGTGATGATGGAATCGGGGTCCCTGAAAGCGAGTTAGGCAGAATTTTTGAGGAGTTTTACAGGGGGTCAAATATAAGGCACGGGGGCTATGAGGGTTCCGGAATGGGGCTTTCCGTTGTAAAGCAGATCATTGAGCGTCACAAAGGAACAATTTGTGTCGAAAGCCCTTCGAGGATGGCCTCGGAAAATAACCCGGGGGCGTGCTTCAGGATTACCTTGCCCTCTGTAGCAGAGAGTTAAGGGCGGGCACAGAAGTAACCCGCCCCTAATAGATCAATTGGAGAACTATTTTATTTCAGGCGAATAGAAAAGCCTTAAACCCGGGATGTCGACTTTTGTTTTATAAACAGCGTTTGTTTCATCCTCTGTAATATAGAGTGTCTTAAGGTCGTCTCCGGCAAATTCCACGTTACTCGGTTTTTTGCCCGGCGTAAGTATCTTACCCTTTATTTTTCCATCGGGAGAAATAATGTAGACGCCGCCTCCTCCGAAATGAGCTGCATAAAGGTTGCCTTCGACGTCAAATCCGATCCCGTCGGGGTCACCTCCGGGGAGGTCCACAAATACCGTATAGTCGCCGAAAGTTCCATCTTCCTTCACGGGAAATCTAATTATCCTCTGGAAAGCGGATTCGCAGACGTAAGCGAACTTTCCGTCCGAAGAAAAAGCAATTCCGTTTGGAAACCCGAGTCCCGAGTACACAGGTTTTGTGGTCTTAAAATCTGCGGAGATCATATAGATCACTCCGTCCAGGTTATTTTTGTCGTATGCCAGGGGATCGGTAAAATAAAGGTCGCCTTTGGGACCGAAAGCCAGGTCGTTAGGCTTTTTGAATCTTTTGCCCTGAAATCCTTCCGAGACAGCCTGACAGGTGCCATTGGGGAAGAATCTTAAAATAGCCCCTTTTCCGTATTCGCAGGCAAAAATGCTGCCGTCTTTATAAACCGTAAGTCCGTTTGTTTTTTCGAACTGGTAAGGCTTTGAAGGAGCCTGTAGGAATGTATCCGCCTTATCGGCTTTTATTCGCGTAATCCAGTCGCCGTAGCAGTTTGAGACATAGAGAGTATCTTTCCCGTTCCAGGCTGGTCCTTCCGGGAATTTGAGGCCCGAGGCCACTTTTTCCAGTTCAGGAGACTTAAATTCGTCTTTTGCTGTCTCGGGTTTATTCCCGCCGCCTGTATCGGTCTCTATTATGAAGTTAGGAAGGAAAGACGGTCCCAGGAGGAAAAAAAAGGACATCATTCGGAATTTTTTCATGCCGTACCTCGTTTAAAATATTATAAGCATTGTTCTGAAGTATTTTATATTATAAATATAAATCTTAAATTAAAGAAAACGAATTATGAAATTAATTTTACTGTTTTTTTATCCCAAAAAACTGTTTATTACTAATATATACCCGGTAAAACAGCAGGGGAGGATGTAAATGAAGAGAATTATATACTTGTTTCTTCTGGGGATTATGTTCCCGCTCTTGAGTAATGGTGCACAGCCGGCTCTTGCGGACAAAAGGCCAGAGTTGAGCTATAACCTGTACCAGAACTATCCTAATCCTTTTAATCCGACCACAACCGTAAGGTTTACAATTCCTGAAGAGTCGCGCGTCTCACTAAAGGTATTTAATGCACTGGGAGTTGTAGTAGCCAACCTTGTCGATTCAGTAAGGCCTGCGGGGGATTATACGCTTGAATTTAACGGTGAAAACCTGCCAAGCGGAATCTATTTCCTGCAGTTAAAAGCCGGCAGTTACATGAACATAAAGAAGATGATTTTGTTGAAATAAGCTTTGGAAGAAAGGCCGGGATTTGTTACATTTGTAATTACAATTCTGAGAAGAAGGATATAGCTAGAAATACACTGGCGCGTTCGTCTAGTGGCTTAGGACGCCGCCCTCTCAAGGCGGAGACCACCGGTTCGAATCCGGTACGCGCTACACTAAAACCCCGAATTTGAGCAAATTTCGGGGTTTTTTGTTTTTAACGAGGAAAATCTTGAACTTGAAATTCCCCCGTAACTGGATGGGTCGTTCTGACTCTTGAACCTTCCCGAAAACCAGTCAGTGGACTTTGGGAGACCTGGAATACAAAATTTTATGGATGTATGCCAGGAAATATTCATATGTGACATACAGACCCATATTGAGACCACCAATAACGTAAAACCAAGTGCTTCTTCCAAAAGATCAGGAACTCTTTTTGTGCGCTGCCCATAGACAAAATTATCAGAATGGAGTTCATAGAATATCTGAAAATGCTGCAATGAAAATGATTTACTTAGCCTGTCGGTGAATCTCAAGGAAGTGAATCATGGTACTGTGAATTGGGCTTTTGTTATTCCTCAGTTTTCAATTACTTTCCAGGAGAGACTCAAATCTTATATCTCCGAGCTTGCATCTGACAGTTTACTACTAAATTTCGGACAGCTCATTTTATTCCACAATAAAGGATGCTGTTTTATGTTATGCAACCTGGTAATCAGCAATTTATTTCTTTTGCCCCTCTTCCTTTTTTCTATTACCGAAGATGTTGTATCCTTCGCGAAGACTTTCTGTGGATCTGAAAAAAATTCAACTAAGAAAATTGAACTTACATTACCTCCTGCCATATTTGTAGTACATGGAATTGAAACAGATATCTTTTTCCAGGATATAGTTTTAGCTGAGAATATCCAGAATTATTCTTTCCTGGTAGATTGCCCGATAGGAGCGATGGCTGAGAATAAGTGGAAGATAGTTCCTGCTGCATCGGATACCGGATCGTACAGGTTTGCCATTTCGGTGTTCGACAAAAATAATAAATTTTTGGATAGTAGCAGTTGCGCTCTTCATATTGTAGAACGTTTTACGGGCTTCAAGGATACCTTAAAGTTATTAATAGTAGGGAACAGTTTGACTGAGGCCGGATGGTATCCACAAGCTATCACGGACTCATTAATTGAGAGAGATAAAGCAATAATAAAATGTTTGGGAACGGGTACGAAAGGCACTGCGGGTTTTGTGGGTCATGGAGGTAGAACCTGGAACTGGTTTTTTGCTGATACATCCAGCCCTTTTGTAAGTTTAGATGGTGGTGGGAAGAGCAACTTCAGCTTATCCAGGTATCTAAAAGAAAAATATAATGGCATGACTCCTGCTATTATCACATTTGAACTGGGAATAAATGACTGCATTTGGATTAATTCTGATTCTGTACCCATAATAGATTATTCCATTGACACGATGTTTTTGTATTCGGACCTACTTATAAAGAAAGTCCAGATGGAAATTCCGAACGCAAAAATTGGTATCTGCTTAACAACAGCTCCTAACGTGAGGGAGACAGCATATAAATTAAATTTTGGGGATCAATATACATACTGGCGTTGGAAAAGAATTCAACACAGGTTAGTCCAGAAATATATCAGCCATTATAAGAGCTATAATAATGTATATTTAATACCTACGGAACTGACCATTGACCCATTGAACGGCTACCCTGAAAATGATGCAGTGCATCCAAACATCTTAGGCTACAGGCAAATGGCGAATACAATATACGGCTGGATAAAATGGGTTGTAAATGAGCCAATAAAACCCATTACATCAGTTAAAAGGTTATCAACACAGATATCTGAAGGATGCTCACTAAGAAATTTCCCAAATCCATTTAATCAAAGTACTACTATAGTATATATACTCAAAAATTCGACAAGTGTAACACTAAGTATTTATAATTTATTGGGAGAAAAAATATCCACTCTTATAAATGAAGAACAAAAACCAGGAGAAAAGAAAATCATTTGGAATGGGCAAAATTCAAAAGGAGAAAATGTTGCGAGCGGGATTTATTTTTATATAATTAAAATAGAGGATAATTATATAGCAAAAAAGATGCTTTTACTTAAATAATTTATTAGGTCGTCTTTTAATGTGTAGTCAGCAAATGCGACGTTAAGAAGTTTCGACAATGAATTAAAAAAAAGCCCAGGAAGCGCGCTTCGTTTAGTGCCCATTAGAATGTCTTTTATAAATCTTTCCCCACAAAAGAAATCTCTCTTGATCCTGCCTCAACCTTCCGGCGTTTGGAAATTTGGCTGTTAGGAAAAACCGGAAAATATTAGTATAAAATGAATCTAAAGTATCCCACTTCCCCTAAGATGGAATAGCGCTTACGGTTTTTATAAAATGCAGCAAATTTAATCCAGGATAAACAGCATTTAAGTTCGGACAGAAGGGACCCCGCAAGGTCAGAAGGCAGAACCGGTGTCTATTTTTTAACTCGCAGGGACCCTTTGTCCGGAATTTCCTTTTCAACGGGAACGGCATTCTTCTGCAACAGGGAGTAAAGCCTCTCGTACTCCCGCTTTTCTTTCTTTTCTTCCAGCTTTTTTAATATCTGAATGAGCAATCTTTTTTCCATATTAAGTATTTTTCAGGTTATTGGCTATAATCCGCAACAAAAGTTTTTCTCTATACATATATATATGGTTACAGAGGGCATTTTCGGAAAAAATTCTGAAAAATATTTAAAAATATGTGAAAGAAACGGATTTTTCCCACCTTTTTGCATTTTTAACCGAGATATTAAGTCCTGATTTTCTTTTGCCCGTATGGATTTCTGAACCTAAATTTTTTTATCTTTGTTTTTAAGAAAAACGAAAGAAAGTTAAATGAAACGCTACGAAAAGCACATTTTTGTCTGTGAAAACAAAAGGCCCGAAGGTCATCCCAGGGGCTGCTGTTCCGATAAAAACTCACCTGCCATACGCGAAGAGTTCAAGAAAAGGCTGAAGCAGCTGGGCTTAAACCACCTCGTAAGGGCAAACACTTCCGGATGCCTGGATGCCTGCGAGTTCGGTCCTTCCATAGTCGTCTACCCCGAACAGGTCTGGTATGGCGGCGTGAAGCTTGAGGACGTGGAGGAAATTATTCAAAGTCATATTATAAATAACGTACCCGTCGAAAGACTTAAGATTAAGGATAAGAGGTTTAACAAAGATGCCGACAGATAAAGAAAAACAGCACGCCAGGAAGGTGTTCGATATCCTGAAGGAAGAATATCCGACCGTAAAATCGGCGCTCGACTTTACGAACCCTTTTGAGCTCATAATTGCGACAATTCTTTCTGCGCAGTGCACCGACGCCAGGGTGAATATTGTAACAAAAGACCTTTTCAAAAAGTATAAATCTCCTGGAGACTTCCTTAATGTGCCGGTTGAGGAGCTGGAAAAGGACATTTTTTCAACCGGTTTTTACCGTAATAAGGCAAAAAGCATAAAGAACTGCTCAAAAGTTCTGGTGGAAAAGTACGGAGGCGAGGTTCCGCGCGACTTTGACGCGCTTACCGAGCTGCCGGGTGTGGGAAGGAAAACCGCATCGGTTGTTGCTGCCAATGCCTTTGGGATACCGGCAATTGCCGTGGATACACACGTTAAAAGGCTGGCAAACCTCCTGGGGTTTATAGAGTCTGACGACCCAGTAAAAATTGAAATGCGCCTGAAGGAACTGCTGCCAAAAGAGGAGTGGATCAACTCGTCGCATTACCTTATAAGTCACGGACGCAAAACCTGTGTTGCACGCCGTCCCAAATGCCAGGAATGCGTGCTTGGTGGAGTGTGCCCGAGTTTTAATCCCTGAGGCTTTAGCTTTTTCTCCAGGGTGAGGTTTTAATTCCTGAAGAAACTTAAAAACGGTTAGCCCGAGTGAAAGCGGAAGGCCTCCGAGGAAAATTTTAATTTTGTATTGATCTATTAAGTAAGGAGAAAAAATGGCTACAAGGGAAGAATGCCTGGCTATCTTAAAGGAACATACTAAAGGTGAAAGTTTATTGAAGCATGCCTATGCAGTTGAAACCTGTGTAAGGGCATATGCAAAGAAATTTGGCGAAGATATTGAATACTGGGGCAATGTGGCCCTGCTTCATGATTTTGATTATGAGATGTACCCCTCGCTTGAGGACCATCCGTTCCGTGGAAATGAAATCCTGAAAGAAAAGGGATTTGATGAGGCTTTCAGGAGGGCAATTATGTCGCACGCAAGCTCCACAAATATTGCACGCGAAACCCTGCTTGAAAAAACCCTTTTTGCATGCGATGAGCTGGCGGGTTTTATTACGGCAGTAACTTACGTCAGGCCCAGCAGATCGGTTGATGAGGTGGAAGTAAAATCTGTCAAAAAGAAGATGAAAGATAAGGCTTTTGCACGCGCCGTAAGAAGGGAAGACATCCTGGAAGGCGCCGAAGAGCTCGGTGTCCCTATTGATGAACACATCCGGTTCTGCATTGAGGCAATGAAGGCCAATAAAGAAGAGCTTGGCTTGTAAAGAATCCTTTAATATGATATTCCCGGGCGGACTGCTTTTTTCATGCATGGCCCGTCCAGGAATTCTCCCTCCTTTTCCAGCTATCGTTTGGGGATACTTCTTTATTCTACGGTTTTATACCCCAGAGATGTAATATAGTATGGGTTCAGCCTTTTTCTAACGGTGGTTTTCCTGCATGAACCGAAAATGCCCAGTCCGCCTGAAATATTCGAATAAACCATTTCCTCAGCGCGTATGGAAAAATTATCCATTACACCTTTTGTACTTGAATAGTATGTGGAAAGAGGAGCATCAAACTCAAGAAGTTCGAAGTCAATATATCTCAGAATATAGCCCGTAGGCTCGGTAGAGCCTTCAGAAATATTCTTAAATGTAGTCCTCATGGCATTGTATTCAAATGAGCAGTAGCCAGTCTGGTTAGGTCCCGGATAGTAAGGAACAAGTTTACCCTCCTGTTTTACGTAATAAAGAGGAATTTCCTTTTGTTCGCTGGTCCTCCCGCTTTTTGTATCCTTTATATAGGGTATTGAAAGCCTCGGAAACGTAAAATGGTTCTTGTTTACGGGGTACCAGCTGGCTGAATAATAATCTCCGGCAATGAACCAGTTAACCGTAGGATCCACCATGTCGTTCGGGAATTTGTAAGAGAACTCGATTTCGGGAGTCGGTGGCGGGGTGGTTACCGAAGAGAGGACTTTTCCGTTTGGGAGTTTTGCAACAATCTTCAGATCCTTGTTCCCCACAAATCTGACCCCCTTTGCACAGTAATACTGCTGACGGTTGGTGTAGCGGCTTGTATCCGTCCTTTGCCTTTCTCCCTCAGAAAACTTAAAGCTGGCCGGTCCCTCTGAAATTGTGATTTCAGCACTCGTTACGGCCGGATCCACTCTGTTTGCCTCGGGTTTGAGGCCGTCGACGTCGTATGTTTTACTTAAAATGGCAATGACGGAGTCTGAAGAAACATCAACAATACAGGTCAGTATGTATTGTTCCCTGAATTCGGCTTTAGGGCTAACCGTTTCCTCGCACGAGGCAATAAGAAAAGCCATGATTGCTGTCAGCACCAGGAACGTTAATTTTTTCATAGTTCCACCTTTACAGATATTGAAGGCATAAAGGGCAGCATATTGACCTGTTTTCCCGTATTTTTGTCGAAATAAAATATGTTCTTCCTGTTATATACATTCATAATACTTGCGTCCAGCATTATGCTTGCAAATGAGAATTCGAATTTCTTCGAGATTCCAACATCCAGCCTGTGATATACTGTCAATCGCTGCGGGTTCCTTCTGTCCCACATTGTGGAGGCCTGAAAGTTCTGCAGATCCTGGAAAGACCAAACGTTATTGATATCAAGCCTGTCATAAAAACCTGTAACCGGAGAAAACGGCAGACCGGAATTCAAAAACCAAGTTGCATTTGCCTCAAAGCCACGTCCAAGGCTGTACCCGGCAAGAATGTTCAGCGAGTGCCTGAGGTCGTATTTGGGTATGTAACGCATCTGCTTGCTGTCTATCTTAAAAGCCCAGGCCAGGGAGTACCCAGTCTTAAGGTACATTCCCGAGGTCTGCAGCTTTATGAGGCTTTCAATTCCGTAGGCTTCTCCGCTTACGTTAATATAGTCGGGATCGTTTACAAGGAACTTGTTGTAATTTGGCTCCGAGAGGTTGGTCAGGTATTTATAGTATCCTTCCAGGTCCACGTTAAAATTTTCGGTCAGAAAGTAGCTTAAGCCCAGCGTAAACTGCGTTGCTTCGCTGGCCGCAATTGTAGGCTGTATAATAGTCCAGGGTTCAAAGATCGAAATGAGGTCATTCTCGTTCGAAACTGTTATCAGCTCCTGCGAGTACCGGCCTATGCCGGCCTTCAGTGAAAGCGTCGGCCATGGCTTGTAGGTGAGGTTTATGCGCGGCTCAAGCAGAAAAGGCCTGAGTTCGGAAAGCGAGGCGAAGTTGATGCGCATTCCGAGGTTAAAGCCGATTTTTTCGTACCTGTAAAATTTGTAGTTGACATATCCGGCAAGACTGTAGCCCGACTGGTCGAAGGAGATATTTTTGCCGTAGAGGTTCTCCAAATTCAGTCCGGTGGAAACAAATTTATGTTCTGCTCCGAAATTAAGCTCGTCGCGGGAGTCGTAAATATATGTGAAGTTCCACAGGCTCGTAATGTCGTGTACGAAATTGTTCCTTCGTTTTGCCTGGCTGAGGTTCGGGAGCACTTCAGCCGCAAAATTGCTCGAAGAAAGCGTAATTTCGGAGAAGAGGGGGCTGGCCCATATCTGGTACCAGTTCAGACCGAATAAATTATTCTTTATGCTGTAATCTTCCTTGAACGGGTCGTCATTTTTTACCATGTCCTGCGAAGAAAATCCGTGCGCTGTAAACTTGCCGTTGTAAAGGAGTGCTGGATTTGCGTAGTTTACCTTATATGACATGTCATAAAAGTCGAATGGTGCTTCCCGGTCATTCAGGTACTTTTTCAATGTCTTTGCGTAATAGCTTTTCCTTCCGGTTACAAGGAATGATCCGCCAGGAATCGGACCTTCAAGGGAAGCCTTGCCTGAAAGGAGGCCTGCAGTTGCAGAAGCATGGAAACTGTTCTTGTTGCCGTCTCTTGTAAGCACATTCAGTACCGAAGAAAGCCTTCCTCCGAATTCAGGTCCGAAGCCTCCTTTATAAAATTCCATGCCCGAGATCATTTCGGGGTCTATTGTACTATAAATTCCCAGTGCATGAAACGGGTAGTAAACCGTAACCCCGTTTAAGAGCACCAGGTTCTGGTTGCTGTTTCCTCCGCGAACGAAATACCTGGAAGTTACGTCCCCGGTTGAGCTTACACCGGGAGATGACTGCAGCACCTTGAAGATATCGGCTTCAACGCCCGTAGGCATCATCTGTATCTCGTCAATGCTGATTTTCTGCAGACCCAGGTCGATCTCATTTTCGCGGACGGATTTGTTCCCGATGACGGAAACTTCCTCCAGCTTTATGCTTCCCGGGCTTAGCTGAACATCGAGCTGCAGGATTTCCCCTTCCTTAACCTCAGCAATTAGCTCTTTTGTCATGTAGCCAATGCATGAAACAGCAATTCTGACTTTTCCGGCAGGAATGGACGGAATGAAATAGTAGCCTTTGTTGTCTGTAGGAGAGCCCAGACGGAGATTTTTAATGTAAATATTTGCATACGGGATTGCCTCACCATTGGTCGAGTCGGTAACAATACCGCGCAGCTTGCCGCCGTATGCGGGGCCGGCAGCAGTTTCAGCGTCCTGTAAGACAAAGAAAAATAAACCCGAGAGCAGAATAACCGAACACAGTGAAAGCTTATGCATTGCAAAATCCGGTTAATTTAACTTGTAGTCCAAAAATATGTCTTTTATTTGAAATTGCATAGCCGGAGTGTAAAATATTCTTCCGGGATGCTTTGCCCGGGATATTTAATCCATTGTAAGATAAAAAGAAAATAATATATTAGTAATAAGGGTGAGAAATACCGAAAAAGATCGGATGATTTTCCGCTTTTATTAAGGCGGAAGGTCAATTTTATAATTAAGGAGGGAGTAATGGCAGATATAAAAATCCAACCTAAAAAGCCTTCGTCAATTTCTTACATCTTGTACGCACTGGCAGCCGTGGCAATTATATTTCTGATTATCAGGAGTCTTACAGCGCCGAGTAATCCGGTGCAGACCAGCACGGTAACTGTGGATACGAGCAAAGTTGCCGGAAGCGTAAATGAATTTGCAGGTTTCTTAAACGATACTTCCCGGACAAGAATGGATAACGAGCAATCGCCTCAGTATACCAGCTACGGACTTCACCTTCTTTCTGCCGCGCTTGGTGCAACGGCTACCAGGGACGCCGCAAACGACAACAACATAATTCAACAGAGCACCAGGCTGCAGCAGCTTTCGGACAGCATACAGAACAACTGGAGTCCGGTGGAAAAGTCAGGCAGAATAAAAAATGCCTTTATGACTGCGGCAAACCTTATGAATTCAATTCAGGCTAAAAAGTACCCCAAGCTGAAAGGCCAGGCGGAAATTGTAATGAAGAGCGCCGGGGCAATTGACCCAAGGCAGGAGGTCAGAAACCAGGGACCCAAAGTAAAGCAGTTCTTCCAGCAGTCGGCGGCACTGCTTCAGGGGATGGTAAAAAAATCTAGGCCCGAAGAGGCAGGCAGGTGATTTTTATTCAGTTAAACTAAAAGGAGACATGATGGCTATGGACATAAATCCCGGAGAAGGCAGGGAGGAAAAAAGGCTTCTATACAAACTAAGCGAGCTGGATTTCTTTGAGGTGGCAAAGGATAATCCGGACGTTCGCGGCTGGGATGTATATGGAGCAGACGGCGAGAAGTTTGCTGAAGTGGACGACCTTATTGTGGATCCGGCAGCGCTGAAAGTAAGATACTTAGACATAATAATTACGCTTAAAAACAAGGACGACGAGCTTAACAGCAGGCATTTGCTGATTCCCATAGGTCTGGCCGTAGTGGATGAAAAAGACGACAGGGTTACCGTCCCCAGGATGCGCCTGAATAATCTCAGGGAATATCCTCTTTATGACGGCGGAATGGTTTCAAGAATATATGAAAACTCAATACGCAAGATAATGGACCCGGATATAATTTATACCTCAGACGATACGGGTGACTTCTACAGCCACCAGCACTTTGACGAGGACATGTTCTATGGCGACCGCCGCAGAAGGGCAGGCCTGTAGAAAAATGCCGCCGCAGTGTTCACTTCTCAAAAAGTCCCGGGAAGTGTTTTTATTTTAAGCAATATAAGCTGAAGAAATTTTTACTTCCCGGAACTTCCGGCTTAAAGCCTTATTCTGCCAGCCTGAAATCCTTATAAACTTTATACCCACAGGAAAAACTTCCACTGATTTTTATATAATTAATTTACAAGCCTTGGAGCATATGTTCTTCAGGTAACAAAAATTTTTGCCCCCGTTGAAAATCTAAAAAAGAATCCATTACTTGAAAGCTGTATCATCTTTTTATTAAAGGGGATACACAGCTTACGATCAATTGAGAGGAATAAAATGAGGAGGAATATATGTTCCATCACGTGAAGGAACTTCAGTTTAATGCAAGGGTTTCGAAACCCGATCCGCGTTTTGCGGCTTTATTGCTTGAGCAGTTCGGGGGAGGCAACGGGGAGCTGAAAGCTGCCATGCAGTACTTCGTACAGTCGTTTGCGGCCAGGAAGCCGCACCCAGAGCTCTATGACCTGCTAATGGATATTGCAACCGAGGAATTCAGCCATCTGGAAATTGTGGGGGCTACAATAACAATGCTTACAGACGGAATTAAAGGGGAATTGAAAAATGCGGTGGATGTGAACCCGGTAGCCCAGATGGCGCAGATGAGCGGCGGGGCAAAAGAGGATATGATACACGCAGCTCTTCAGAATCCGCAGTTCCTCGTTCAAACGGGCGGGGGACCGGCAGTTACAAACGCTTCGGGAGTTCCTTGGATGGGGACGTACGTGAACGCAAACGGGGATCCTACGGTGGACCTCCGCAGTAATATTGCTGCTGAATCTAGGGCAAAGATAGTCTATGAATACCTTCTTAAATTTACCGACGACACGATGGTGCAGGAAAGCCTCAGATTCCTAATGACGCGCGAAATTGCTCACTTCCAGCAGTTTACCGCGGCTTTGAACAGCATAGAAGCAAACTTCCCTCCGGGACAACTTCAGGGTGACGTAAGGTATACTCACGCGGCATTCAACATGTCCGACGGGGAAGATATGCGCGGGCCATGGAACCAGGGGCAGGGCCCGTGGAACCAGGGAGAGGAATGGAATTATATTGCCGACCCCATTAAGCAGGTTCGCGAGACAAACGGGCTTGTTAACCTGAAGCCGCAGGGAACGAAGCATTCACCTGAAGAGATGAAAAAACTCGAAAAGAAGCTTTCCGAGGAAAGGAGCAAAATGGTGAAGAACTCCGCGCCCGAAGGTGAGCAGCAGTGGTCAAGGTACGGCAAGTAACAATAAACAAACAGCGTAAATAAAAACAGCTCCTGAAGGGATCCCTACAGGAGCTGTTTTTTTTATCTTAAGATAACCTTCTGTTTATTCCCACAAAAGAGCCAGCCCTCCTTCGGAAGTTTCCTTGTATATGTGGGGCAGGTCGTGCCCCGTCTGGTTCATCGTTTTGACGATTTTGTCGAAAGAAACAATGTGCCGTCCGTCTGAAAGCAGTGCATATGTGGCCGTATTAAGGGCCCTTTCAGAGGCAAATGCATTCCTTTCAATGCAGGGCACCTGCACAAGTCCGCATATAGGGTCGCAGGTAAGTCCCAGGTGGTGTTCAATTCCCATTTCGGCGGCATATTCAACCTGGTGCGGTGTGCCGCCTAAGAGTTGTGTTGCAGCTGCAGCAGCCATCGCGCACGCGGTCCCGATCTCTCCCTGGCATCCGACCTTTGCCCCGGAAATGGAGGCATTTGCCTTTACAATGTTGCCTACGAGTCCTGCCGTAGCCAGGGCCCTGAGAATTTTCTGTTCAGAAAAATCAAAGCTTTCCTGGAGACGCCTGAGGACTGCCGGAACAACTCCGCAGGAGCCGCACGTCGGTGCCGTTGCAATTTTTCCTCCTGCTGCGTTCTCCTCGGCTACTGCAAGGGCATAAGAAAAAATGAGCGTCTTTTCCTTTAATGAGCCGGTATAATTCTTTGCCTTCACGTGATATGAGGATGCCTTTCTTCTTAGGTTCAGGCCTCCCGGAAGAATGCCTTCATTTTCAATTCCGCGGTCTATTGCATTATTCATTACCTGCCAGACCTCCGAAAGGTGAGCGTAAATTTCGCTGCCCTCGGTTTCCTCTACGTATTCCCAGAGAGAGCCCCCATTGCTCTTTGTCCATTTCAATATCTCATCCATTGTCCTCATGCCGTAGAGCGGGTGCAACTCTTCTTCATGCTCATCGTCAACAATCTTTCCGCCTCCGACGCTATAGACGGTCCATTCATTTATGACGTTGGAGTTCATATCGAGCGCCTGCAGTTTCATTGCATTCGGATGTTTTTTCAGGAATTCATCGGGTTTCCAGAGGACCTCAGTCTCAAAAGGGGAAAGACTTTCCACTATGGCCTTGTCCGTCATGTGACCCCTGCCTGTTGCAGCAAGGCTTCCGTAGAGTATGGCACGGTATTTTAACGCATCGGGACTCTTCTGCTTAAAAATTTCAGCAGCCTTTCTGGGCCCCATCGTATGGCTGCTCGAAGGCCCGAAGCCTATTTTATAAATTTCTTTGATTGATTCCATTTCACACTTAAAAAATGACAGGTCAAACTAAACAATAAGGAGGCGAAATTCAATGTCGTAATGAATCCCGGCGGATTGTGATTCAAAATAAAATATCTCAATGCTGCATTCAGATCTAGCATTCCGGAAGGCTTGCACGTCTTAAGTACTGTGCAAGTCCGCTCCTATAGGTTGCAAAGGCGGGTCTCCAGCCCGTTTGATCCCTGAAGCTTTTGTTGCTGCACCGGTAGGAAGGGAGCGTGAGACCTTCTTCTCTTTGCGGCAAAGGGGCGTTTGCAACGGCTGCAATATAGGAGAATAAATCCCTGCTTTTTACTGGCTCATCGTCCACAATATTATAGATGCTTCCGGCTTTAGTTTTCGTAACAGATGTTACAAATGCCGAGGCCATATCGGCGACGTTAATGAGGGATATGTAGTTATTTCCATCACCCGGAATCTTTAAGTTGCCGGCCCTTGCGCGGTTAAGAAAATCCTCGTCGCGTCCAGTTCCGGGTCCGTAGAAAGATCCTCCCCTGAGTATCCGCCATTCCAGACCGCTTTCTCTGACCATACTCTCCATGTCTGAAGCCGACTGGATGTAGTGCTGTGGCTTTAAGGGGGAGGATTCATCTATAATGGTTTCACCGTTATCACCGTAAAGAAATATAATGCTCTGCTGGAAATACCCCTTAAGTCCGTTTTCCCTGCAGGCACGTATGAGGTTTTGTGTTCCCTCCCTGCGTACCCGGTCATTCATCGACCAGTCAAGTGTTCCCGTTCCGCCTGGAATTACGGTTGCCAGGTGCATTGCCGCCTGGCAGCCTTCGGAAGCCATACTTATGGAATCGGCTTTGAGTATGTCTCCTTCGAGGGCTTCAATTCCGAGGTGATTATAATAATCCATCTGGAGCCGGGTACGGACGAGCGCTTTAACTTCTATCTGTTTTTCCATGAGTCGCGGTATAACGTTTCTTCCCAGCACGCCGGTTGAACCGATGATTAAAATTTTCATTTTTAATAATCCTTAAGGCTTAATAAAATGTAATGAAAATCGCGTAAACACAAAATCCCTTCATTCATGCTGCAGCCTGCTTAAAATGTTCCCATGCAAGTTCATGCAGCTTCGGCCTTAAAGGAGCTAATGGTTAGCTATTTTTGTGCGGTAAATTACCCTTTATCCGAAGAAATCTGTATGTTTCATATCTTAAAAAATGACGTCTGCCTTACTTTTCCGGCAGCGTCGTAAAGTTACTTGGAAATATGTAAATACAGGATAACATGAATAAAACCAAAGAGGCACTTTGCCAGGAACTGTTTGCCTTAAAGAAGGATTATGCCGAACTAAAAGAAATGTATGAAAAAGAACTCAAGCGCGACCCTAAAAACACTCCTCCTGATGAAGAAGCACTTCAGCAGGCAAACAGGGAACTGGAAGCCATTATTACGGCTTCACCCGACGGCATTGGAATTACGTCCCTGGAAGGAGTACTGCTTTTTGCTTCAGATAAACTGCTTCAGATGTACGACTATTCAGTAGATGAAAGGGATGCCATACTGGGAAGACCGGTCTTCGAC
Source organism: Ignavibacteria bacterium (assembly GCA_025612245.1). Classification (GTDB taxonomy): domain Bacteria; phylum Bacteroidota; class Ignavibacteria; order Ignavibacteriales; family SURF-24; genus JAAXKN01. Next base: position 114,828 of record JAAXKQ010000003.1, on the reverse strand, counting down.
TATATAGATCCCTCCAACCACATATATCTGAAGGAAAATATACGCAAGCTCATTACAGGTGAAACCGATAACGAGATCAGGGAATATATGGGGCTGAAGAAAGACGGAAGCAGGATTTTTGTTGAGCTTAATTATACCCTTTTGAGAAATTCGTCAGGACATCCTGAAAGAATTATGGTTATACAGCGCGACTGTACTGAACGCAAGCGCATTCAGGAGGAAACCAGAAAGATGAACCTCAAGCTTGCAGAATCGAATGCAACCAAGGACAGGTTTTTCTCTATCATTGCACACGATTTGAAAAGCCCTTTTCAGGGGTTGTTAGGCTACTCCGAAATCCTTTCATCTGAATACAATACATTATCCGAAGACGAAAAACTGTCCTTTATCAGTACCATAGAAGAGCTCAGCCGGAATTCATACAAACTTCTGGAAAATTTACTTGAATGGTCAAGAATTCAAACAGGTAAGATGACTGCTAACCCGGAAGAGTTCAACCTGCTGATTGAACTCTATCCAACAATTTCTTTATTGAAGCAGACGGCAAGTAATAAGAACATATGGTTTAATTATAAAATAGATAAATCACTTGTTATAAATGCCGACAAGAACATGCTTTCCTCGATTATCAGAAACCTGGTTGCAAATTCAATAAAGTTTACAAATCCAGGCGGCAGGATCACGCTTTCAGCCACGAAAGCTGACGGCTTTACGAAGTTTTTGGTTGCGGATACAGGCATTGGCATGAGTGAAGAAATTATTGACGACCTGTTTAAGATGGGCAAGAGCGTCAGCAGAAGGGGTACGGCAAATGAAGAAGGAACAGGTTTGGGACTGCTTTTATGTAAAGAGATGGTTGAAAAACATGGCGGCAGAATCTGGGTGGAGAGTGAATTGGGAAAGGGAAGCAGTTTTTCTTTTACCATTAAAGATCCCTTGTAAAAAAATCCACTATCAATAGTAATTAGGCTTTATTCCCCCCTGGGTGGGGGAAAATTGCCTGAGAAATCTCCGCTGGTTTTGAAATTCGTATGCGGGGGACTCGCTAAAAAACCGATCCAGACTAAGATGGAAATTGAAAATGAGATTAGATATATATGTCCTATTTCAATTTTCCTGAAAGGGATCAAAAGCAGGGGAATCTGATAGAGAATCCATAATGCATAATCAGAAGGGCTAAAAGATCCGGAATAAAAATTAGTCCATTTACTCTTTTATTAATATGTTCCTCCCAAATGGAACCTGTTCTTACACAGCTTGTTTTAAGCAAACTCGTCCAATTAATTAAAATATACGTATAGAATATAAAAAGAGCTCATGTATTATTTTGGTATACACCTATTATTTTATTATATATGCAACAATGATTTTATGAAGAGTTAAATGGCATGTGAAAGGCAGGCTGAAGCCTGCTTAAAGACGAGCGTATGAGGGGAAGAATTGCCGCAGAAAGCTCCTATCATTTAACAAAAAATCCTCTTTTTCGATAATACCCAATTACTAATAACTTTCAGGAAAAACATGAATAAATTGTATTCTTTTTTAATAATATTTGTTTTAACGTTAACCGTAGTCAATTTTGCTCAGGAAAAGACATTGGATCTGATGCCTAAATTTTCAGGTGATGCACGCACATGGCTGGATGAGGATCTGACGAAGCATCAGGGTAACTTTACGGTTAGAAACGTCAGGCTCCTTATTACAGGCAACGCAAGTGAAATTGTAAGCTATAAATTCCTCCTCGACCTGGCCGCCCTCACCAAAACCACCACAAAAAACGACACTTTGGGCGGGAAAAGGTTCCTCACTGAGGCTTCTACCGATTTGAATATTGTCAACGACGCTTTCATATCGGTTAAACCCGTTTCAAAACTCTCATTGACACTTGGACAGGTAAAGGTTCCTTTCAGTACAGACAATCTTCTCTCGACAAACTCAATACCTTTTTCGAATAGACCATTGTTTTCAAGCAAAGTTGGTCCCGATATATATGATATCGGCTTCATGGCCTCATACAGCCTTCCCATTTCAATTCCTGTGGACATAGATGCTGCGGTCTTTGACGGCAACGGGCAGAACAAGGCAGAAACCGACAAGACCAATAACTATGCATTCCGTACCGTAATTAAACCTCTGGAAGGATTTAACGTGTCGGGTAACTATGCAGGGGGAGTAATGGCGGGAAATAAGGTGCATATATATGACCTTGGTGCCGGTTATAAGGCGGGTAGCCTGACGGTTGCAGGTGAATTTGCAAAAAGAAAAACCGAACTTGCCAGCACGGATTATACATCCAATTCTTACTTCGGCTATGCGGTCTACGATTTCCAGGTTAACAGCGACCTGGTAAAATTTATTAGTCCTGCCGTAAGATATGAGTATTTGGAGCCGAATTCTTCAAAATCCAGCGATGAATTCAAAAGAGTAACTGCCGGACTTACCTTCAGTTTTACAAAGCTTACTTATGCCCATGTAAGGACAAACTACGAGAAGTTTATTTATAAAGGGGCCTATAAAGGCACAGACAAAAATTCCGACAGGTTTATACTGGAGTTCCAGATTAGGTTCTAACTTAAGCCTGAAGAACAGAACTATGAAACTGCCGCCCAGCTTGTGCGGCAGTTTTCATCTGAAATTTGCCCGGCATACCACAATTCCGCTAAAAATATAAACCTTCCTGCCGATAATAACAGTACGAATAAAAGATCTTTTTTGAAAATCCAGCTGAAGGCAATGTGAACGTTTTCTTATGCGCATATTTCCGGAAAAATTGCCTGAAATAGTGCTCTTTTATGAAAATTACCTCGTGTCTATCAAAGTGTTTAGACAAAGCCGGCGGCAGCAGTGGGTTTTCTATTCTGAAGCAACAAATACGGAATTCCAATGAAAAAAATTCTGGCTCTATCTTTCCTCATACTTCTTGCGGTTCAAAGCCTTCATTCACAGAACGTGAATAACAAAAGAGTTGTAGGCTACTACAACTGGGATAATTCAAGCTATCCATCAACAGCAATTGACTTTACGAACCTGACTCATATCTGCCACGCATTCATTTGGCCTCTTGCCAACGGCAGCATCGACCAGAGCCAGATATCGCTTTATCCGGCCATGATAACCGCTGCCCACAGCAAAGGAGTACTGGTACTGGTATCCATAGGCGGATACGGCACGGCTGATCAGAATGCCGGCTTCAAGAGCATGGTAAACAGCTCAACTGCCAGGGCTGCATTCATCACCAACCTGGTAAATTTTATTAAGTCCAATAAATACGACGGGGCAGATTTCGACTGGGAATACCCATCTAGTGCCGACAAGGACAATTTTACGGCGCTCATTACAGACCTGAGGGCAGCATTCAATGCTAACAATATTCCTCTTATTACCGCTGCAGTTTATAATTCACCAACCGGCGGATATGACGTTCCGAAACTGAATCAGCTGCTGGACTGGATTGGAATAATGACATACGACTTTACCGGCAACTGGGAGCAGCCGGGCACAAGGCTGATACATAACGCTGCGCTCTACGGTTCAAGCCAGCAGACCTATTCCATAGACAAAAGCGTAAATGCCTGGGTTGCTGGCGGTATGTCGGCATCAAAGATTTGTGCAGGCATGCCTTTTTATGGTTACCTGATGAATGCCCCGGATATGTACGGCTCTATTACAACGACTGCAGGAGCAAAAGCATTATCTTATAGCACTATAGCCTCAAGCTACCTGAACAATTCGGGCTGGCAGTACAATTTCGATAATACCACAAAAACCCCTTACCTCCGCAATACAGCCCATACACAGGTGATTTCATTCGATGATACTACATCAATCAGAATGAAATGCGACTATATCAATTCCAGAGGGCTGGCAGGAACAATTATCTGGAAAATTGCACAAAGCTATAACGGTACAACAAAAACCAACCCTCTGCTTAAGACGGCAGGAGACTTTCTGATTAAATCCGGGACAGTTTATAATTCCTCTGTTGTCCTTACATCTCCAAGGGGCGGGGAAGTGTGGCCTGCCATCAGCACTCACAATATCAGCTGGACGAGCAGCGTTGTATCATACGTCAGGCTTGATTACAGTACAAATAACGGTGCAAGCTGGACAACCATTACCTCAAGCGTACCTGCAAGCGCAGGAAGCTATAGCTGGAAGGTTCCAAATACGCTTTCGGTGCAGTGTAAAGTGAGAATAGTTGACACTGCTAACCCGGGGGTTGCCGATACAAGCAGCAATGCCTTTGAAATCAGCATTGCAGTGCCGTCGGCTGTTGTTCTGTCGTCACCTTCAAACAATGCCGTAAGCCAGGATACTGCACTCACTCTGAGCTGGAACCCGATTCCTGTTGCTGCTACTTATAAGGTACAGGTTTCGAAGGACCAGAATTTCAGTTCATTTGTACTGGACGACTCAACAGTAACCTCAACCTCAATAGATCTTAAAGGCTTAAGCAGCAGCACAAAGTATTTCTGGAGAGTAGCCGGAAAGAACAGCAGTGGAACGGGTATATTTTCTGCGGTGTGGAACTTTACAACCGGTACAATTACTCTTGTGGAAGATATAAACAATGCTAAGCCTAAGGATTATGTCCTGTATCAGAACTATCCTAACCCTTTTAATCCTGCAACAAAGATCAGGTATTCGCTTCCGGCTGAAAGCCACGTCAGAATAAGAATCTATGACGCAATAGGATCGTTTGTGACCGAGCTTGTAAATGAAATTGAAACGGCTGGCTACAAGGAGGTTACCTTTAATGCGGGAAATCTTTCTTCAGGCACCTATTTCTGCTCTATGACCGCAACTTCTATTGACGGGAGCAGGGAAATTACTTCCATCAGGAAAGCCATTCTGGTTAAATAGACTTTTTATGGTATCCCGAGATCACACGGGATACGGGATTTAAGTTAGAATTGCCCCGGAGCTGAAAATCTCCGGGGCCTTCTTAATAAAAAGCAGTTACTTTTCACCTTACCATGCGGCACAAAGGAAAGCCTTTATTTCATCTGCTGACCGGAATTCTGCTTTATGGTTGAATAAACCTCATTTTTGACCTCTTTCCACCATGGCTTTTTAACCTGTATGTATTTGGCTATTTGAGTATCGTTATCCAATGCGCTGATGATATCTTTATCGGCCTGTTCATCGGCTCTCCTGTAATCGGACATCAGGTTGGGATCTGAATCTATATTGGCATTTACGCCACGGTTCTGGCTCCCTGTAACATCCCTGTTACCGGAAGTGCTTTTATTTGAGCCCTGACTTTTTTCCATATAATCCTGCCTGGCTGAAGCGATGTTGCTGCGGTAATCTATGAGTATTTGGGTGATTTTGTCTGCCTGTCCGGAAGTTAAACCAAGCTGCTGTGCAAGGTTGGTTGCAAATTTTTGAGCATCATTGCCGAAAGACGTCCCTTGTTGTGAGGATGTCTCATCCTGAGTGTTATCCTGGGCAAAGACTGGTAAGCCGGATATCGTTAACATTGCCGCCAGTCCAAGAATTTTAAGAATGTTATAACTTCTTCTTCCCTTCATCTTATCCTCCTTTAAGTTATTTGATTCTGCGAAAACTGTTTTTCCGGTTTATTGATGAATCAACACCCAAGTATAATCCTGATCTCCTCCATAATTATTATGAGTTAATCCGAGGGTACGGAAGGGCAGAAAAGAGCCGGTTTTGATTTCTTTTGGGGAAAGGCCTTCTTCCGGAGCCCTCTAAAAATAATTTAATATTAAAATGAAAAATTCCAAAGGAAGAAATCCTTCAACACAATAATTAAGGCCCCTTTGAGGGGCCAAAGTGCTTATTGTGTGTGTTAAAATGAGGAACAGATGCAGCAGGGAATGGTAGTTCTTTAAGCGCGGGCTTACAATGAATCCCTTTTTATGTCTAACGGCTTTCAGTTAATGTCTTCGGCTTTACGGGAAATGGCCTTTACAAATTGGTACATAAAACCGACCCCGTCATAGAATTCCTTTACGCCAATGCGCTCATCTTTCCCGTGTGCACGCATGTCCTTCATATCCAGGAACATTCCGGAGACACCGTAGACCGGAATACCCGCATTTCTCAGGTGCTTGCCGTCGGTGGCGCCGGTGGAGATAAAGGGTGTAACCTTAACGCCGGGCCACATTGAAGAGGCGATCTGTTCTGCAATTGCCATCAAATCCTCCCGTATAGCTGAAATTGGAGAGGAAACTGCGGTATATGTGCAGGTAATTTCCACCATAGGATCTGAGACCACAGATTTGAGCGTCTTCAGAACGTCTTCGGGGGTGTCACCCGGGAGCATTCGGCAGTTGATGTTTGCGGCTGCCGTTTGCGGCAGGGCGTTATCGGCATGACCTCCGTTAAGGAGTGTAGCCACACAGGTTGTACGCATAACGGCATTGTAATATGGGTTCAGCTCTGCAAGCCTTTCGGCGGCCTGAGAATCCAGGGGAGTTTTGAGTATGGCTTCAATGTCTTCTTTTATGCCTTCTGTTTCTGTTTCAAGTGCCCGCTGGAAGAACATTCTTGTTGTATCGTTTAATTGAATGGGGAAGTCGAACTTTGCAAGGCGCGTAAGGGCTGCTGCAAGGCGGTAAATTGCGTTATCCTTTACAGGAAGGGAACTATGGCCGCCCTTGTTATGGGCTTCCAGCTTAAAGTTAGCAAATGTTTTTTCACCCGTTTGGATTTCCAGGAGTTGCGGCCTGTCGTCCACTATGCTGCCGCCTCCGGCATCAAGGTTAATTGCAAATTCCGCCTCAATGAGATCCGGCCTGTTCTCCAGGATCCATTTTACCCCGTTTGCGTCGCCGCTTTCCTCGTGTTCTGTAAGGGCTACAATAATGTCGCGCTCAGGCATAAAGCCCTCGGCCTTAAGGCGGATGAGGTTTGCAATGATGTCGGCGGCTTCGTTTTTTATGTCGCACGCCCCGCGGCCGTAGAAATACCCGTCCTTCTCCGTGAAATTAAACGGGTCGAACGACCAGTCGGACCTGATAGCCTCAACGACATCCATGTGCACGATAAACAGTACCGGGCGGAGCTTACCCGTGCCGGGATACCGCACTACAAGGTTCATGTTCTGAGGCTTTGGGCCGGTGAGATGCATGTCGCTTTCCGGGAAGCCTGCTTGTTTAAGTCTTTCATGCATTGCTTCGGCCGCCTTGGTGCTGCCGTTATTCTGTGTTGTATTGATGTTTATAAGCTCGCTGAAGATGCTGCGTGCCAGTTTTAAGTGGGGGGAAAGTCCCACCATAGAATCCGTATCTATGTTATTATTTGGTTTCATTGTGTCGTTCCTGAAAACAAAGAAAAATGTAAATTTTAGATAAGATAAGGTAAACATTTGTGTTTTCAGGAGCAATTGCCTTCATGGCGGGAGAAATAAAAAACCGGGAAACAGGAAAGATTGAATAATCCTTTTTCCCGGTTTTTTTATTGAGCAGAGCCTGAAAAGATTATCTCGTCTGCATTCCGCCGGAATTCTGGTTTGCGGTTGAAAAAACTACTTTTTTCACATCCTGCCACCATTGATGTTTCACCTGTACATACTTGGCTTTCTGTGAGTCGTTATCAAAAACGTCAATTATATTATCATCGGCCTTAATGTCTGCTTTCTGGTACTCCGACATCAGATCCTGTGCAACTGCCTGCTGGTTATTACTATTATTTGTTCCTGACGGAGCGTTATCTGTTTTGCCGGTTCCTTCGCTGCTGCCGGTGGCGTTATCATTACTGTTACCGGAGTTATCGTCATTTGGAGCGGTACTGCCTGCATTACGGCTGCGGGAATCCTGCATCCCCCTCAGAAAGTCGCGTCTTGTGTCTGTTATGTCGTTATAATAATCGAGCAGTATATTTTTTATTTTATCTGCTTTATCGGGCGAAAGTCCCGTCTGCCGGGCCAGGTTGTTGGCGAACTGCGAAGCATACGAGTTGAAGAACGTGTCCTGTGCAGTAGAATTACTTTGCCCCTGTCCGATTGAAGGGTTTGGGGGAATTGAGGTTGCCGAATCCTGGGCGTATGCTGAAAAGCTGAAGACAGCAAACAGAGCCGCAAGAGCCAGGATTTTAAGAGGATTTATGTTTAGTGTTTGAGTCATTTTATTTCTCCTTCATTGTTAAACGTGCTTTTTTAACTAAAAAAGCCTTTCTGCCTCCTTTTCTATATATTCTTAATTAACAGTGTGTATAATATAATAGTTCATGAAAAGCCGGGTCTCAGATTGTCCTGCCGCTGCTGTTAATTCTTTTTGTGAAATGACAAAAGGGAAAGTGATGCAAAAAGCAGTAAACAATGGCGTGTATATGTTTGTATTAGTCTTTGCCGTATGCGGCATCCGGGGAAAAGAGTGGAGCTTCAAGAAAGAAGCTCCCGATATGCTATTATAAATGAAATCCCACTGAAATTCTGCCCAGGGTTTCTTTCCTGCATTCTTGGGCTAAAAGGTGGCTGTCTGCAACAGTCAGGTCTACGTCAAATAAACTAAAGCTGTAAATGGCGCCTGCGGTTATGTATAAAGATCTGAACAAATTGTCTTTGGCAAAAAAAGCATTGTTGTTGTAATTAAGATCCGTGTAATAAAGTCCAAGGGATGTGAGTAAATCGTGTCTCATGGAATAGATGAAACTGGCGGCGGCTTCCACCTGGTCCTTTCTGTTTTGTCCGGTAGCTTTCCAGCCGATATAAGATAAAGTTGTTGTAATCTGCGATTCTTCCGAAAAAGAATGGTCGAATCCTATATGTATTTTGTCCGGTTCCTTGCTTACAGACTTATCCATTCCCTCCCAGGAGGGTAGAGGGACTAAGGTATACAATATAGTGAATTTGTTCTCATCGGTGGTCATTTTATCAAATTCTGCTCCTTTTTCAAAGAGCAGACTGAAAAGGCTGCTTTTCAATACGGAGTACGTTACTCCAAGCGAATAGGTGACCTTATTCCCATGTGACTTCAGGACTCTATCCGGTTCATAATTTTTCTGCCCGAATCTGTAATAATAGTTTAGCCTGTTATAATTTACGGCGACCCCAAAAGAAAATCTGGCATCTTTATAGATGAAATTATCAATACTGTATGATACAAGGCCTGAATACCTTTCGACATCAGATTTTTCAGATACGTCTACATATTCTCCCGTCGGGTCGGGATTTTCTGTTGTTGTAACCGGTATGTCGCCATATAGGAGTGAGGAATTGTACTTCTGGCTGAATCCAAACCCGACTCTCAAATTTTTGTAGGGCAGAATGAGTCCAACTGACTGAGGTATAGCCTGATGGTACCTGGTTGAACCAATACCGGCTATCCAGCCTGGTTTTACGTCCGACTGAAACTGATAAGAAATTCCAAAGGCAAGGCTGGTAAATCTGTCCAAAGCAGCAGGGTTCATAGAGGCAGCGTTGGATTGGTGATCTATTGTTTTTGAATAACCATAGCCGCTCAAGGATTCCAGGGTGAAGCCAGAGGGTATAATAAGATGATCCTCATTAGCCTGGGCCACCAAGACCGATGAAAAAAGCAAGAAGATAAAGAATAATAGCTGTTTCATAAAATTCCTTAATGATGTGAGACGAAAACTTAAAGAAAAGCAGAAATAATTGCCACACTTCCATAGATAAACCGGGGGGAAATAATCACTCCTCAAAATAATCACCAAAAAATAAATTACTTTAAAGCTGGTGTATATGCTTATTAGCAGGCCTGGAGATAATCGGTGGGAGGGGCAGGCTTGAAAACTCTTCAAAGAAACAGACTGCCATTTTGCTGATTATATGCCAATTTACGTCAGATATAATAACCCTGAAAGGTTATAAAGGCCAGTTATACCCCTATAAGGTTATATTTATGAGTTATAACCTTTCTGAAAATTTCCACCTGCGAATATCTAACCCTCAATTGAATTTGAAAAGCGGTTTCAGTATTATCTATGAATAACAGCAGATATTAACTTACTTTATGCCGGAGAATGAGTAAATGAATGAAATGAACCCAAAAGTTGATGCATTTATAAGCAGGGCCCATAAGTGGCAGAAAGAATTTGAGAAGCTGAGGTCAATCGTTCTCGGCTGCGGACTTACAGAAGAATTCAAGTGGGGTGTTCCATGCTACACGTTTCAGAAGGGCAACGTTGTTCTCATCCATGGCTTCAAGGAATATTGCGCCTTATTGTTTTTCAAAGGAGCCCTGTTAAGCGACCCGGAAGGCATTCTTATCCGCCAGACGGAAAACGTTCAGTCAAGCCGGCAGGTCCGCTTTACCGGCCTCAGCGAAATAACTGAGCTGGAGCCCTTACTGAAATCGTACATATATGAAGCCCTTGAAGTTGAAAAAGCCGGACTTGAAATAGAACCTAAAAAGACTTCAGAATACTCAATTCCCGAAGAGTTCCAGCACAGGTTAGATGAAAGTCCTGCTCTTAAGGCAGCCTTTGAACAGCTTACGCCGGGGCGGCAGAGGGGATACCTCCTTTATTTCTCCTCGCCCAGGCAGGCTAAAACCAGGACGTCGAGAGTTGAAAAGTCCATACCCCAGATTCTTAGCGGAAAGGGATTGAGCGATTAGCTCATCTTCCAGGAAAATCACAGGCCGCAAAACACTTCGCTTAAAGGAAGTGTTTGCGACTTAGGAATTTCCCACAGCGGAATCATCCAGGAATATGTTACTTCTTTACGAATTTATTTTCACGGGCGCTATAACGTTCTCCCACATTCGGATATTTCTTCAGAATTGCCTCAATTTCCTGCAGGTCCCCAGCTGAAAGTTCTATATTGGCAGCGCCGGCATTCTCCTCCAGGTACTTCCTTCTTTTGGTGCCGGGAATGGGAATAATGTTATCGCTCTGTGCCATTATCCAGGCAATTGCCAGCTGTGAGGCCGTGCAGTTTTTCTTCTGGGCCATGGCTGCAATTTCAGAGGCCAGTTTCTGATTATTATCCAAATGCTCTCCCTGGTACCTTGGAAGGTTCTTGCGGAAATCGCTGGAAGAAAGGGAAGCGACATCCAGTTTGTTTGTAATAAGTCCGCGCCCCAGCGGGGAAAATGGGATGAAAGTTATACCAAGCTCACGGGTTAAGGGCAGAACCTCCTTTTCCACCGCCCTGTAGAACAGCGAGTATTCACTCTGAACTGCCGTTATGGGGTGGACTGCATGTGCTTTCCTTAAATCTTCCGCCGTACATTCACTCAGCCCCAGAAAGCGTACTTTTCCTTCCTTCACCAGTCCGGCCATGGCGCCAACTGTTTCCTCGACAGGGACATTAGAATCAATGCGGTGCGCATAGTATAGATCAATTGTTTCTGTCTTCAGCCTCTTCAGGCTCAGCTCAACGGCTTGTTTCATCCATTTGGGCGAAGCATCAACATAGCTTTCTCCTCCCACAAAGACATTCCCGCTGCTTCCTCTTAACCTGAAGCCAAACTTTGTTGCAATAACTATTTTATTCCTGTTAGGCACTAGGACTTTTGAAATCAGCTCTTCATTGGCTCCGTTGCCGTATACATCTGCCGTATCCCAGAAATTGATTCCAAGCTCCAGAGCATATTCCAACGTAGCAATGCTTTCTTTGTCGTCCGGTGTTCCATAGGCCGCGCTCATTCCCATGCATCCTAAGCCAACGGCAGAGGCACTGGCTCCGGTTTTTCCTAGTCCTTTAAATTTCATGATAAATTCCTCCTTTTGTTAATAATTAACTCATTATCAATACTATTTAACTGAGGTTCGCATCCGCCGAGTGAGAGAATTATGGAAAATGTTAGCAGCTCCCTTGTTTCAGGCGTTGTGGCTGCTTGCCCCTGCAGTTGAAGTTTTATGCCTCTTTCCTTCAGTGCTGCATCCAGAGTCTCCGGCTGATCGTGTAATGAAAATCCTTGCCGTTGCTTTCTTTCGGCATTGTTAATAATATAATATATTTACCCTATTGCTGTTCATGTAGATACTCTGCTACTTACATAATCAATTTCCTCTACATGCAGCAAAATCCGATAATAAAAAATAAGAATCCAGCGGCAGTTAAACTTATACAAAAAACCGGATTACTGATACATTTTTCTGCATAATGCTGGTTGAAGCCGTAAATAATTGATTCCGCGGGATATTGAGGCTCAAAGAGGGCAGCCTTAGTTTTCTTGCTGTAGAAATGATGTTATAAAATATTAAATCCAGGGGGCAAATCGGCGGGATTCCGGAAACCCGGGTTGGAATTGGAGTAAATCTTAAATAACCATTTTTTATGGAGATAACGTGGACAAAAATCAGAAAGGCAATGCCATGCAGAACTATAACATTTATCAAAACTCAGCTTTATTAATACTTAGAGTAATTACTGCGGCAATATTTTATGTCGCTGCTTATATCAAGATCCCGTTCTGGTCGAGTGCCCCAGAAGGCATACCCTCATTTTTATTATTTGCAACAAGGGTACTTTCCATTGCGGAACCCCTTGGCGCAACTGCTGTTCTGATTGGGTTTTTAACGAGATGGGCTGCATCGGGACTTACAATAATTTTAATAGGCGCAATCATCGTAACAAAATATGTATATGGAATAGGCTTCATAACGCCGACCTCGCCGGGATGGGATTTTCCGCTGGCAGTGCTTGCCGGATGTTTGGTTCTAATTGCTTTTGGCGCCGGAAAGTATTCAATTGATGAAAGAAAAAAAAGCAGTTTGGGGTAATTCATAATCTATATGGAAAAGAACGGATCAATATTGGAAAATCTGTATGGAGACGAATAGAATGATTAATCATTCTATTCGTCAAGTCCGGTTTATTCTTAATTTTTTAGCCAAACGCGAGTGATTTCCCCAAATACATATTTGCGGTAATCGTTTGCTCCCTTGTACGCTTCATTTATATAGTCTTTGGCTTCCTGTGTGTAAAAATCATCAGGATTCGGGGTCGTAATTTCGGTTAATTTGCATTCCAAAATCAGCCTGGCTTCTTTGAAAGACATATCTCCCGAAGGAGCTTGAACGCCTGTCAATTCCACTTCTTCCATTTTTGCGCTATCTCTTCCTGATTTACTTCCCAAAAAGAGTATTTGTTTTTTATATTCGTCCGGTAAGTAAGACATGGTATATGTCTTCTCTTTCTGAATCAGCTCAAGCGTATAGCGGGTTGCCTGAAGAATGCACCAGGTGGCGGGTTTCATGAAAAGCATCCCAAAACCGCCTCCGCTGGCTGTCATGGAATTATAGTGATCTTCCTTGCCGGCCGTAATGACCGGAAAGACTTTTCCTGCCAGCGTGAAAACGTTGTCGCAAATCTCTTCCGGAGAAATTCGCCTAAATAATTGGTTAAAACTCGTCTCTTTAAGGGTTACATGATCTGTTGTTTTCATAACATATAGTTTTAATTATTGAATGATATATCCTGAAAATGGAAGTGTGCCTTCAAATGTAAATTAATTACGATTTAATAAGTCTGAATCCTAAATCAAATGCCTTTTTCAAATCCTCAGGCGGAATTTTTTCTACGCGACTCGATTTCTCTTTTATATCCGGCATCTGATAAACGTACTTTGAATAATCGTCAAATAGGACGGTATTGGTAAAAGTTAATAATTCACAACTGCCCAAAGTATGGCTCATCATTTCTGAAAAATTTACCATAGTATCCCTAATCCCTCTTTTGACATAAGTCTCATTATTCCCATTCATTGTCACAATCAGGGCTGTCTTAAAGTTTTTGGGTTTAGGTCCTCTTCCCTTAGCGCCATAATCTAGATATTGGAAAAGCAATCTGTCTGTAAAAGAACGCATGTGTCCCGAGAGGTTGCCATAATAAATTGGCGAACCAAGGACAATTACATCGGATTGTTCAATGCGTTGGAGCAAAGGTTTAAGATCGTCATTCAGCATACAATGTCCAAAAGACGCTCTATTTTTCAGTTTGCAGGCGTAGCAGCTGATGCAGTCTTTGTAGTTCAGGTCAAAAAGATTTACAAATTCGGTTTCAGCGCCCGCTGATTTTGCGCCTTCAATTACCTGGTGCAGCATTTTTGTGGTATTGCCTTGTTTTCTTGCGCTGCCGCAAACAGCTATAAGTTTAATCATATATTACATTTTTCATTATTAAAGGCTTTCTTAAATTCATTTTCTTGTGTTTTGAAAAAGACTGCCGAAAAGAAGGTCATTTAGGCGGTGCCGGTTGCTTAGTGCCTTAAAAAATGAATTTATCCCGCCTTAATTTTCAAGTTCAGTTTTAACTATTTGATGCACTATTTTCTTTTATTAACTTTACAAGGGAAAATTATTGATTGCTTTAGAGATAAAATACCCTTATTTGCCACAAAAATAGTCGTAAAGGACTTTTTATGAGGAAAGACAAACAACAAATAGAACCGAGTGTTATAAAAGAGTTTGCTCATTTGTTAGGGACGGAAGTAAAAAATGGAAGATTAGAAATTCCTGATGATTTTGGTAAAGGTTATTGTGCCGGATTTGTTTTTAATGAGCATATCCGGATGCTTATCCTTAATTACGAACTCAATGAGGATCTGGTTGTCGAAAACCGGGACATCAACGCTCATTCGAGAATGATACTTTTTAAGTTCCAAAACATTATCCCTAAAAAAGACCCATTATCAGCGGCAAAGCAATTAAGGGCAATACCTTCGGTTCTAATTGCAACCAGTAACCTGAATACAGAGGTCATTATTCCAATTGATACAAACACAGCTTCCATTAACATAGAAGTGGATGCGAATTACCTGAGCGGACTATTTGAGTTTTCGGAAAAATCGCCGGTACTGCAAAGCCTCTTGGAAAACACGCAACCATTATTATTCGAACAAATAATTTATCCCTCTTTGCAGAAAATTGCCGATGAAATTGTGAGTGAACCGGTAGATGAGACTTTTGAGTTATTTTTCCTGAGGATAAAGGCAGAAGAACTAATTTGCAGATTATTGATGGAATTGGAAAAGAGGGAAGAAAAACGTCTTTATGCATTAAATGTTCGTGACATTCAGACTATTTACAGAATAAAAGAGCAAATGCTTGAACATCCGGAAACCCCGCCCGTTATTAAGGAACTGGCGCTTTGTGCCAATATGAGTTCATCCAAGCTGAAGCGTATATTCAAGCAAATTTTCGGCAGCGGCATTTTCAGTTATTATCAGGAATTCCGTATGAAAGAAGCTGCCCGTTTATTGAAAGAGGAAAAGCTTTCTGTTTCAGATGTGGGTTATAAACTGGGTTTTACCAACCTGAGCCACTTTTCAAGGGTATTCGGGGAACATATAGGGATGAAGCCGAAACAATACAGCCTGAGGACTTAAAATTATAAATATTACCGGTTTCCGGGTGGCTTGAGTGAAGCTAATTGCTAAAGAAACAACAGCAATGTAGCCTGAAAGGGAAAAAAACGGGAGATTAAAATTTGCATCAAAACGGGAAAAGGAAATCCTTACTTTTTAATTAAAGTTGTAATAAAAATACTATATGGAATTAAATGGTTTGAAAGGGTACAATAGAATGAATAAAACCATTCCACAAAAAATTTTATTCGCCTTTGCCGTGTCCTTCTTAATTCTGGTGATTATCGGGTCATTGATCTATTTTAACCTCAGAAACTTCCTGAATTCCAATATGCGGGAAGCTCATACTTACCAGGTTCTGACCATCCTTGAAAATGTCATGTCGGATCTTAAGGATATTGAATCAGGTACAAGGGGATTTTTCATTACCGGGCAGGAGGAATTCCTGGAGCCGTACAATAATGCCCAAAAACTCCTTAGGTCTGACCTTTCCACCCTGAGGCTGCTGATCTCAGACGATCAGTCTCAGATAAGTCATTTTAATAGTCTCGAAGTTCAGATTCATGAAAAGCTGAAGTTTCATGAAAAGCAGGTAGAATTAAGGAGAGCTTCAAACACAAATGTTGCCAGAGCCCAGATCGCCAGTGGAGCTGGAAAAAGGCTTATGGATGAAATTCGCCGTACAACCTCAGATATGAAGTATGCGGAAAACGATCTTCTTTCGCAGAGAATTAAAAAGCGGGAAGCAAGTACTTTGGATGTATTTGTAATTACAGGAATTACAGTATTGATTCTTGCTGCATTGGTTTTTATTGTAATGACTCAATTGAAGAAGGAGTTTACGGTACGGGAAAGGCATCGGGATTCTCTGCAGGAAAGTCTTGAATATTCTAATATGATAATAGATACTGTTCCGAATCCCATATTGGTACTGGATGCTGATTTGAACATAATTACCGAAAACCGCTCCTTTTACATGCGGTTCAAATACGAGAAGAAAGATATTGAGGGGAAGTCTTTCTTCGAAGTTATTAGGGGCAAGTCCGATCATCGGGAATTACGGAAGCTTCTGCTTTCAGTTATACCTGAAGATTTCTCCTTCGATCGTTATGAGCTTGAATTAATTGATAATAGAGTAATCTGGATGAATGCCCGGAAACTTTTCCGTCCTCATAACAATGTACATTTGATATTAGTAGGAATAGATGATATTACAGACAAGAAACGGATTGAAGCCGAGAGGGCGAAACTCCTATTGGAACTTGAAACGGAACAGGAGCGTCTGAGTTCCATAATGGCACAAATGCCTTCCGGAGTTTCAATAACCGAAGCTCTTTCTGGCAAACTGCTTTATCAAAATCAAAAGGCAGTCGAGCTGCTTGGGCATTCCATGCTGGTATCTGAAGATTATACACACTTTGTCCGGTCCGGTGCAATGCATGACTACGGAATTCCATATAAGCCGGAGGAGTATCCCATAACCAGGGCCCTTTCGGGTGAAACGGTCTATGGAGAAGAAATACTCTACAGAAGAGGTGACGGGGCCTATACTTATTTTTCTGTCAATGCTTCTCCTTTGTTTGATAGGGACGGAAATATAATTGCTGCAATCTGCACTTTTGAAGATATCAGCCAGAAAAAAGAAGTTGAGAGAGCGCTTAGAGAAAGTGAGGAAAGGTTTTCAGCAGCATTCCGGACAAATCCCGACGCAATCGTTATCAGTCTTGTTGAGGACGGGACCATATTAGATGTGAACGATTCATTTCTCTTGCTCTTCGGCTGGAAACGTGAAGATATAATAGGCAAAAGTTCGCTTAGTCTGGAGATGTATGCAGACTCTGAGGACCGTAAAAAAGCAATTGAGATGCTTCGCTTGAAAGGGAACCTCCGGAATTTTCAGATTGCAATTAAAAGCAGGTCGGGAGAAAGAAGAACCGCACTGTTGTCGGCTGAAATATTGCATCTGAACAAAAAGAAAGCTTTCTTAACTACAATCAGGGACATAACTGAGCTGAAACAGGCAGAGGAAGCCTTAAAGAAAAACCAGAAGAATCTGCTGGATGCCCAAAAGCTGGCCCATATGGGAAATTATACGATTGAGGTTAAGAATAACAATAAAATTGAATGGTCGGATGAGTTATATGAAATCTGGGAAGTAGAACGCAATCAACCCATTCCGCCATTTGAGCAACTATGGGATAAAATACATCCGGATGACCGGCAAAGGCTTGAAAGTGCGCTTACCGAAAAAGATGCGGATGGCGATCACCTGGAAACAGAATTCCGTATCATGTTTCCAGATGGAAGGATAAAATACATCCAGATTATAACAAGACTCGAATTCGATGAATCCGGAAGCCTTTTAAGGCGGCAGGGAGTAGAGATTGATATAACAGAAAGAAAACTTGCACAGTTAGAACTGGAAAAATCGCTGAATGATCTTGAAAGATCCAATAACGAGCTTGAGCAGTTTGCTTATATCGCTTCTCATGACCTGCAGGAACCTCTTAGAATGGTATCAAGTTATCTTAAGCTGCTTCTACAAAAGTATGAAGGTATGTTTGACGAGAAAGCAAGGCGCTATATTGAATTTGCCGTGGACGGTGCCATGCGAATGAGCAATCTCATTAAAGGATTGCTGTCTTATTCAAGGCTTACTACGCATGCAAAGGCTCCACAACAGGTAGATCTAAACCGTGTGGTTGGCAATGTAATGAATGATTTGAAGACTTTGATAGAAGAAAATATGGTAGCTATTGATGTCGGCAAATTGCCTGTACTAAAAGCAGATGAAGTGCAGATGAATCAGCTGTTCCAGAATCTGATTACAAATGCCATTAAATTTAAGAATCAGAAAAAACCGGAAATAAAAATATGCGTTAGAGAGGAAAATAAACATTGGCTGTTTTCAGTTAATGACAACGGCATAGGAATAGAGCCTGAATTTTTTGACAGGATATTCATCTTGTTCCAAAGGCTTCATGAAAGAGACATGTACCCCGGAACAGGATTAGGGCTTGCAATCTGCAAGAAAATAGTTGAGCGTCATGGAGGTAAGATCTGGGTTGAGTCTGAGGTGGGAAAAGGGACTACTTTCTATTTTACCTTCCCCTGTTAACGAAGAAAACTTTAATAAGTAATGCGCTAAGAGTTGGAATAATGCCGAGTTGTGATCTAAATATTTTACAATAATCACTAGGATGAATCTATTAGTTAGAAAAGGTTTTTCATGAAAAAAAATGAAGAAAATCCACAGAATGCATTAAGAAAAAGTGGCACGAGGGAACTATTTAGAAAGATATTCGAAGCCAGTCCCGATGGAATAATAATTAGCAGAGTGACAGATGATAAAATCCTCCTGGTTAACAGAAGTGCACTCGCAATTTACGGTTTCTCAGAAGAAGAGATGCTCGGCAAGACTTCGGCCGAATTGAGGCTTTTGGCAAAACCTAGCGACCGGAAGAAAGTAATAAGGGCCTTGAACGAGCAGGGATATTTAAGGGATTATCCGCTTACTGTTGTTAAGAAATCGGGCGAAAAACGGTATGTCAGTATCGCCATTGAGTCCATTGACATTGAGAACGAAAAATGTATTCTTTCGATAGTTAGAGATGTAACTGAAAAACGAATGGCTGAGGAACGGTATAGAAACACTCTGGATTCAATGCTAGAAGGATGTGCAATTCTGGGATTTGATTGGACATATCTTTACGTAAATGATGCAAATGCCCGGCATGCCCGTATGAAAAAAGAGGATATGCTTGGGAAAATTATATTTGAAGTAATCCCGGGAGTAGAAAAAAGTGTTTTTTTTGACGCATATAAACGCTGCATGCTTGAGCGTACGCCTCAAAGGATTGAAGCTGGTTTTACTTTCGAAGACGGGTCAAAAGCTTGGTATGAGGCTCTCGCCAATCCTGTTCATGAGGGGATATTTGTCATGTCTATGGATATAACAGACCGCAAACTGGCTGAAGAGGAGCTAAAGAAGAAAGAACATATCCTAGAGCTTATCCTTGACCATATCAATGAAGGTATTATTGTTTCGGATGCTCCTGATGGAAAAGTTTTGGCCGTAAGCAGGTGGGGATTGAATCATACAATCGGCAGATCAGTTGATGCAGTAATAGATCTTCCGGTTGAAAAATACCTCGAGCAGTGGGACGTAAGGGATATAAATACCGGAGAAAAAATAGAACCTGAAAGACTGCCCGTTTCAAGGGCGTTAAAGGGGGAGACGATCCAGGGTGAAGAGTGGTTAATGTTAAGACCTGACGGCTCATCTTTCATTACTTCAGTAAATGCCGTCCCTATTTATAATAATGACCGCACGAAAGTATTAAATACAGTAGCCACATGGACAGATATGACGTCCCGGAAAAAAGCAGAGGAGCAAGCTTCACAAAGACTGATAGAGCTTGATACAATTCTAGGGAGCATTGCCGATGGTGTTATAGTCTATGATACTGATAGCAAAATAATCAGGATGAATGCTGCGGCTGAAACTATATTAAAATATCCACAAGCCGATCTTAAAATGTCTATACAGGATAGAGTTAAAGAGAGGTATGGAGTCTGGAGTGAGGACGGGCGCAGGCTGAATCCTGAAGAAATGCCCGCAATGCGTGCTTCAAAATATGGTGAAAAAATAACTGGTACTGTTGTCAGGATCCAGGGAGCTGGAGGGTCCCGCTGGATAATAGTAAGTGCTGCACCGCTCATTGTATCAGGTAGACAGACCGGTGCCGTTGCTTCAATGTCTGATATAACTGAAATAAAAAAAGCTGAAGAAGCTATAAGTAAAACTAAAGAGCAATATGAAATCCTTTTCAACTCAATCGAAGAAGGTTTTGCTCACTACAAAGCCATATATGATGAAAATGGAAGATTAGATGATATTTTGGTCCTGGATATTAATCCCACAGGAGCAAAACTTTCCGGTTCCAGCAGGGAAGACCAAGTGGGCAGACAATGGAAAAGGGTATGGACAGGAATTGAAGACAGCCTGTTCGATATTTATAGAGAGGTAGATAAAACAGGAGAATTTATTAGTTTTGAACATTTCAGCGGTATTACAAATAGATGGTATGTAAGTAATATATATAAGATTGGCGTTGGGGAATTTGCAGTTACATTCTTTGATATAACAGACCGTAAACTTGCAGAAATTAACCTTAACAGGACTCTTGTAGAGCTTGAACGTTCAAACAGGGACCTTGAGCGCTTTGCATCTGCCGCAAGCCACGACCTTCAGGAGCCTATAAGGATGATGGGCAGCTATGCTTCTCTTTTGATGAAGAGGTATAATGGGAAGCTGGACCCTCAGGCTGACAGGTATCTGAAATTCATGTTTGAAGGAGCTATCAGGCTGCAGATACTAATAAAAGATATACTGAATTATGCCCGCCTCAGGTCAGATAAGATGGCCTTTTCAAGGGTTGACCTGAACGCAGTTTTGATTGCAGTGCTGGATGATCTAAGAAACCCTGTTGCTGAAACAGGAGCCGTGATAAATTACGGGGAATTGCCGAAAATTGTGGCCGACAGAAAACAAATAATTCAGCTATTTACAAACCTGTTAAGTAATGCAATAAAATTCAGAAGAAAGAATACCGTCCCGGAAATCAATATTTTAGCCGAAGATAGGGGCAAAGAATGGCTTTTTTCAGTTAAAGATAATGGTATTGGAATAGAGCCTGAATTTGCTAAATTAATATTTAATATTTTCCAAAGACTAAATGAGCGTGAGGAATATCCCGGCGTGGGTATCGGCCTGGCCATTTGCAAAAGGATAGTTGAACGTCATGAAGGTAGCATCTGGATGGAATCTGAAGTTGGTAAAGGATCCAGGTTCTATTTTATAATTCCAAAGAAAGAGAGTGATGTATAAAAGTGAAAACAACAAACGACGGCAAGCCATGGGAAATAATGCTTGTTGAAGATAATAAGGGGGATATTGGTCTTGTAGAAGAGGCGTTTTCAGACAGCGGAATAATTTATAACCTGAAAGCCATTACAAACGGGCGTGAGGCTCTGGAATACCTGAAGAGGAAAAATGGAAAGGGATATGATAATCCTCCCGATCTGATAATACTTGACCTGAATTTGCCCATATTGGGGGGACTCGATGTATTAAAAGAGATAAAAACTGATGAAAAGCTGGACCAAATTCCGGTTGTAATTCTGACGACTTCGGAGGCTGAGAAGGATATTTTTAACAGCTATAAGCTTAAGGCAAATTCGTATGTGACAAAGCCGGTTGATTTTGACGAATTTATGGACATTGTGAATAATATTAAGGACTACTGGCTTTCAATTGTAAAACTTCCTCCCAAAAAATATCTTGTCAGCGGCTAAGGCAACTAACATATCTTAAAATCATACTAAACTTGAAGTACTTTTACGATTGAGCTCATAATGAGCCGCTGAAAATGCTTTTGCATGCGGATCCGGCTTTATCCGTATTTTTATGAAAAATATGATATACGCGAAGCATTTTTACCCGTAAAAACGATTTTTTGTAAACTGAATAAAGATGTTGTATGGCAAAGATTTTACTGTCCGAATGAGTCAATTTGGATAATATCAATGAAAGGAATATTGCTCTACGGTCCGCTGGACGTGCGTTGTGAAGAGATTGAGGACCCGAAAATAATACAACCCACAGAAATGCAATCAGCAGGAAGTCGGATAAGTACATATGCGGCATAGTGGAGGGGCAGCCAGCCAGGTAACAAGTTGAGCCGGGACAATTCGTCATAGGCTCATTTTTACTTCCGTCAATACATGTCCTACCCGACAGATGGTGTAGTCTTGAGTTGAGAAGGAAAAGGTCCTTTTGAGGACCTTTTATACTATACGAGCGTAAATTCGGATAAAAAGGAAAGTAAGTCGGGCAGTTCAGGCAGGGCAACATAATAAACCAAGTCGCCTAAAGTTATTTCGGCAATAAAATCGTATTTTAAGTCATTTTTAATTCCGGCATAAATGGCCAGCTCCAGGTTAATCTCCTCATGCTCATATTCAGTCTGCTTTGCGTAGCCTGCTGCTGTCAGTGCCTCTGTCAGGTCTTCTGTTTCCCCGGTAAAAGGATAATCTTTAACCTTGGACCAGCCGTCCTTATGAGAAAATAAGTACATCGTGAACCTCCAGTTTGAAAAACATAAATACTTATTGAAGGAATAAAATTAATTATTTACCGGAAAAAAGCCAAAGAAAGAATGGCGAAAGCTGAGGAATGGGAGGGCATTTAGGTAAAACATGTTACATTGATCAAAATAATTTGGGAAATAGTTATATTCCTGCTATCCTTGGAAGGTTAAATATAAAAAGCAGAGTAGTACCTTAGGAATGGAAAATTAAATTTTATTGGAGTAATCAACTTGAAAGAAAATAAATATGATGACAACGGCTTCTTTAGTCAATATAGTAAGATGCCTCGTTCTGTTGGTGGACTTAAATCTGCGGGAGAATGGCATGAGTTTCAAAAATTATTGCCGGATATAAAAGGGAAATCGGTTTTGGATTTAGGCTGCGGCTATGGGTGGCACTGCAGGTATGCTATGGAGCAAGGAGCCAGGTCCGTAATTGGAATAGACCTATCGGAGAAAATGCTGGAGGAAGCAAAAGACCGGACAAATGATGACCGGGTTATATATATGCGAGGAGCAATTGAAGATGTGAGCTTTGAAAAAGAAAGCTTTGATCTAATCATCAGTTCACTGGCATTTCATTATGTAGAATCCTTCGAACCAGTATGCGTAAAAATGTATGAAATGTTAAAGCACAAGGGAGACCTGGTATTTTCTGTAGAACACCCGGTTTTTACGGCATTTGGGAATCAGGACTGGATATATGATGAGAAGGGAAATAAAATCCACTGGCCAGTGGACAATTATTTTATTGAAGGTCATAGGGAAGCTACTTTTCTAGGGCAGAAGATTACGAAATACCACAGGACATTAACGACATATATTAGCTCACTAATAGATAATGGGTTTACTATCAAAAAAATAGTTGAGCCCTTGCCATCAGAGGAAATGCTGGAAAGGGATGAATCCATGAGGGAAGAATTCCGTCGTCCCATGATGCTATTGATTTCTGCACATAAAGACTAAGTTATTAAATTTTTGCACGCGCGAATTGAACGTACTGCCGCAAAAGCAGGGAAATATGTTACAGTCTCATGTTACAGCCAAAAACAAAAACAGCCGGAGAAGCTAAGCTTTCCGGCTGTATCTCCTTATTTTATAAGGAATTTCAAGAAGTGGGCCCAGATGGGATTGAATCACCGACCCTCTGATTATGAGTCAATCCGAGGGATTTTTTATAAATATTTATTTTTTCATAAGTTATTATTTTACTAGCTTTTAAGCCTTGGGAATATATTGGAACATTTTACCCAATTTTCTATCATTTAGACTATTTCCCGTAACCATATCGTAGCCAGTAAAAAATGTATTTCCCTCAATATGTAATTCCTTAAATAAATATTCACTTTGGGAATAACGTTATTTATAATTAATTTTAACGAATTAATTTTATCAATAGGTGAAGATATGGCCATCTCAAAAGTTGCAATATCCTATGCTTGGGAAAATAAGAGCCACCAGGATTGGGTCATAAAGTTGGCAAAATTATTATTAAATAATGGCATCGATGTCGTTATTGATATATGGGATTTAAAGGAGGGGCAAGATGAGAATCAGTTTATGGAATATATCACAACCGATGATTCAATTAAAAAGGTATTAATTGTTCTTACAAAAGAATATCAAAGAAAGGCTAATATTCGGAAAGATGGTGTTGGTGTAGAAACTTTGATTATTTCGAACTATGTATATAATAATTCTGATCAGACAAAATTTATTCCAATAATTAAAGAAAGGGACGAAAATAATCAGCCGTATTTACCGAATTATTTAAAGGGTAGAATTTACATTGATTTGTCTAATCCTGATGTATATGAATCTGGTTTTGTAAAATTACTTGATTGTATATTGGGAGTTTCACGTAAACCAAAGCCTCCAATAAATGATTCTAATCAAACTTATGCTAATACACTAATTAATGATAATCCAATAGCTTCTTTAGAAATTAAAACGCAACAACTAAAAGAAATTCTTAAAAAAGATAAAGAAAAACACCCTAATTTAGAAGCTTTTGTTGAAGTAAGTGAAACATTCACTACTCTTTCTAAAGACCCAGATGTAATTGCTACAACTAAGCAATTTGAATCTATGTTTAAAACTTTTAGTAAATTATTTAAACGTAAGTCTTAAAAATAATTGGAAGTATTTAATCCTATCTTGTTGATTAGTCTAAAATTGATATTGACAAAGCTAATTGATATGCTGTAGAATATAAATATATATATCACCTCATTTATCCCCAAAGTTATCTAACCAAGTTCACCCCTTCACTTTTCCAGGCGTTCCATTTTATCCCCAAGTATGGGGATAAACGGAAGAATAGTGTCCGTATCATTGCCCTTTTAATCGGCCTATAATGGCACGATTAAAAAGGACAGCAAATGTTTGCGATTGTCTAATTATAGACAATTATACCAATACCCAACCATTTGCCGTCCGTCCGGACGAGATATGGACTAATAATTATAAATGAATAAAGTAATAGATTATAGAATTGCAGAATATTATCAATTGAGAAATAGTCCTGAACATAGGAAATGGACAAAGTTAGTCCTGAAACGTGATAACTATACTTGCCAGAAATGCGGTTCTAAAGATAAAGCTGACTCTTCCTCCAATTAATGGACATGAAAATTGACTGCAAAGAATTAAATTGTAGTGGAAAGGAGAGTTCAGAAAATGGGAAAAGATACGAGAAGAAAATTCGACAAGGAATTCAAGCAAAATACCGTAAAGATGATAATAGAGGGAAAAAGAAGGGTTGAGGAAATATCCAGAGATCAGGACGTGGTACCCAAGTCTTATCCATAAGTGGAGAAGAGAATATCTGAAGGATAAGGAAGATGCATTTCCCCAGGGGAAGGAAGATTAAAACCTGAAGATTATGAACTAAGGAGACTCAGGCGTAAGCTTGCCGAAGAAGAAGAAGAAGAGAGGGGCATACTAAAAAAAGCGGTGGCCATCTTTTCTCAAAGAAAGCAACACGGTTAAAATATGAGTTCATGAGAGAAAACGAGCAGAATTTCAATATTAATCGAATGTGTAGAGTTCTCTGCATGCTGCAAGAAGCGGATACTACGCCTACTTGCGAGAAGCTTCTAATAATTGAATCGATGAAAAAAGCAGTTCATTCAAGATCATTATGGATAAGGAATAAAGGTGAGCTGATATTCCACTCTGATCAGGGTATCCAATATGCATCAGATGAATCCAAGAATGTGCTGGAAAAGAACAATATCCTACAGTCCATGAGCCGCAGGGGTGACTGCTACAGGTAATGCACTGCTACAGATATTGCGGTAACAGAATCATTCTTTCATACTCTAAAGACAGAATGGGTGAGTTTCAATTGGTACTTGACCAGAGAGGAGGCAAGACTCAGCATCTTCCACAATATTGAGCTGTACTATAATACCAGGAGAATGCATTCATCCTTAGGCTATATGTCACCTGTGGATTTTGAAAAAACAAAAATAATGATTTAATTAACTGTCCATATTTCGGGGTAAAGATCATTATGTATCCAACTGAGCTTAACCATAACCTTCTAAATATGAATTAGAATAACAAAAGATTTTGCCCGTTTAATTCATTTTACTGCTAACATGAGTGGCTAAAACATGAAAAAGTATATTGTTTTGCTTGTCCTTACTCTTGCAACTTCTTTAACTGCACAAGATGGTATGACCCTGATGTTTGGTTCATCATTTAACAGGCAAAATAATTATAGAATGACGTTTGGCCTTTCTGATGCTCATGAATCACCATATATGGAAATATATGTGCCCAATCTGTCTACTTCAGTAATTCGGGATCTTGATAATAAGGAGAAATATTTTGTTTCGGCAAATTCCTTGATTTGGCCGATTGCAAAAATTGTAAACCTGGCAGCTCCAAAACGTTCTCCTCTAAATGTTCCCTTTATGATGGCACTGGTGCTGCTTCAGGAACTGCCTAATGCTAAGCTTGAACCGTATCTGTATAAAGATAACCTTAGACTAAGGCTCGGCTTTAATACTGACTATTATATGTTTCAAAGTCCCTCAAAAGTGTATTCGGAATTTATATTCGGTTTCGCATACTCAAATTATAACATCAAAATTCTTTGTGACTGCAGCTCCCCTTTAATGAAGGGATATCTTAAAGATAAAGACAAGGGATTCCTGAATTTAAGTCTGTCTTATACATTTGATGAAACTCCATTGACCCATAGTTTAATCTACTTAGACAAGGAAAATCAACCAGACAATTAGAAAAGTACTTTGGAATGCGATTTCATCAGCAGTTTTCAATTAGAATTCCGATTTCAAAGAAAATATCTTAACTGTGCCTGGAATTGTGCCAAAGGAATTACAGGAATAGGGGAGTTTAAAAAAGGAAAAGCCTCGAAATCTTAACGAAATCAAGGCTTTTTGTGGGCCCAGATGGGCTTGAACCACCGACCCTCTGATTATGAGTCAGATGCTCTAACCAACTGAGCTATGGGCCCTTTCGAACAATACAAAGATAACACTTAATGATCTTTTTTGCAATAATTTCTTGCGGATTTTTTATTTTTGCCTGACATTTCACGTTTTAATGCGTATATTTATATTCTTGAGCTGACGGTTTTCTCCGTTCCCCCGGTCTGTTTTTTCAGCCTCCGGGGCGAATCTTTCCGCGGCTCTTGAAAAGCAGGGGAGAAATGCTTTCCCCCGTAAATCCGAACCGGCTAATTTTCCTCCTTCGGAAGCTGAAAAATGCGCCCTTTTGAAGGTTCGGATTAAAAGTTCTTGCATAATTTTCTGCAAAATTATATATTTGTATTCCAATTCATTTTTGCCGGGGTGGCGGAATTGGTAGACGCACAGGACTTAAAATCCTGTGGGAATTTATTCCCGTGCCGGTTCGACTCCGGCCCTCGGTACACAAATAATTGGAACTGATCCTCCTGACAAGAGGCCAATCAGTTGGAGTCCTTTGTCGGTCTGGGTTCTTAGCTCAGTTGGTTAGAGCGTCTGCTTGACGTGCAGAAGGTCAGAGGTTCGACTCCTCTAGAACCCACTTAAGAAACCGGAGTTCGCTCCGTTTTTTTTTAAAAAGAAGTGTATTATGGAAAAAATCAAGGTTAGCTTTCCCGACGGAAGCGTAAAGGAATTCGATAAGGGAGTTACCCCTTATCAGGTCGCAGAGTCCATTTCCAGAAAACTGGCTGAGGATGCTCTGGTTGCCGAAGTAAACGGCCATGAGAGGGATCTGTCTACCCCTTTATTGAACGACGTTACTCTCAGGCTTTATACCTTTGATGACGAAAAGGGCAAAGAGGCTTACTGGCATTCAACTTCGCACCTCATGGCCCACGCCATTACTTCCCTCTATCCGGAAGCTAAGTTCGGCGTCGGCCCCGCTATCGACTCGGGATTCTACTACGACGTCGACGTTAATTCCCCAATTACTGAAGAGGACCTCAGAAAGATCGAAAAACGCATGTCGGAGATCTCTCAGCAGAATAACCCCTTCCAGAGAGAGGAACTTAGCAAAAACGACGCATTAAAGTTTTTTGAGAGAAAAGGCGACCCCTATAAGGTCGAAATCCTCAACGAACTCGACGAGAGTTCGGAGGTTATAAGCATTTATAAGGAAGGCGAGTTTACCGACCTTTGTACGGGTCCGCACCTTCCTTCTACTGGAAAAATTAAATTTGTAAGGCTCCTTACCGTCTCCGGCTCTTACTGGAGAGGCGATGAGCATAATAAACAGCTCCAGAGAATCTACGGCATTTCTTTCCCAAAGAAAAAAATGCTCGAAGACTACCTCGTTTTCCTCGAAGAGGCTAAGAAAAGGGACCACCGCAAGCTGGGACGCGAACTTGACCTGTTCAGCCTGCACGAAGAAGCCGGCCCCGGCCTCGTTTACTGGCACCCTAAAGGCGCCAGACTCCGCCTGGAAATCGAAAACTTCTGGAGAAAAGCCCACTTAAATAACGGCTACGATATTCTTTATACCCCGCACGTGGGTAAAAGCTGGCTCTGGGAAACCAGCGGTCACCTTGGCTTTTACAAGGAAAGCATGTATTCCCCGATGAAAGTAGACGAGCTCGACTATTATGTCAAGCCTATGAACTGTCCTTTCCATATCATGGTTTACATGTCGCGCCTGCGCTCTTACCGCGACCTGCCATTCAGGTGGGCCGAGCTCGGTACGGTTTACCGCTACGAAAAAAGCGGCGTTCTGCACGGGCTGCTCAGAGTAAGAGGCTTTACACAGGATGACGCTCATCTTTTCTGCGCCGAGGAGCAGATGGAAGATGAAATTATTGAGGTCCTGCGCTTCTCTATGTTTATGTGGCGCTCTTTCGGCTTTGAAAAAATGGAATTCTACCTTTCAACCAAGCCTGAAAAATCCGTCGGCGACGACGCCCTATGGGATAGAGCTACACGCTCGTTGGAATCGGCTATGAAGAGGGAAGGACTCAATTACAAAATTGATGAAGGCGGCGGCGCTTTCTACGGACCTAAAATCGATATCAAAATCAAAGACGCTCTTAACCGCGAATGGCAGATGAGCACGATCCAGTTCGATTTTAATATGCCCGCTAGATTTGGTATGAAGTATATTGGCGAGGATGGAAAGGAACATACCCCGTTTATGATACACAGGGCTTTGCTCGGTTCCATTGAGCGCTTTATGGGAGTTTTGATTGAGCACTATGGCGGAGCTTTCCCGATATGGCTCGCTCCGACACAGGTGGCTGTTGTTCCGATTTCGCAGAATTTTTACGATTATGCTAAGAATGTGGCCGACGAATTGAAAAATTACGACGTCAGGGTTGAACTCGACAAGAGAAATGAAAAGATTGGCTATAAAATCAGGGATTGGGAAACCAAAAAGGTTCCTTATATGTTGATTGTAGGTGAGAAAGAAGCCCAGTCAAACATGGTCTCTGTAAGAAAACATAAGACAGGCGACCTGGGCAGCATGGCACTGGATGAATTCAGAGCTAAAATTCTTGACGAAATTTTATCAAAAAAACAATAACAACAAAGAGGTCAAATATCTCTCAAAAAACATTGAAACACCGCGTAAACGAGGAAATCAGGGTCCCTAAGGTCCGTCTGATAGACTCGGATGGCAGTCAATTAGGTATTTTATCAGGAAGGGATGCCCTGAGGGCGGCCCAGGAAAAAGGGCTCGATCTGGTGGAGATTGCTCCGCAGGCAGATCCCCCGGTTTGCAAAATTGTCGATTACGGCAAGTTTGTTTACGAAATTCAGAAAAAAGAAAAGACACAGAAGAAAAATCAGCAGGTGTCGATATTAAAGGAAATAAGACTTCATCCTAATACCGATACTCACGATTTTGAATTTAAGGTGCGCCACGCAAGAAACTTCATCGAGGAAGGCAATAAGGTGAAGGTTTCCGTTATCTTTAAGGGCAGGGAACTTGCCTATACGGTGCACGGCGAAAACCTGCTGAAAGATTTTATTGCGAAAATGGAAGACGTTGCCAAACCTGAATTTGAAATGAAATTCGAAGGCAAGGCTATGAACGTTATTTTGGTTCCTTTGAAAGTGAAATCAAAAAAGAAAACTAATATATAACAGGTATAAGCGATATGCCCAAGATGAAAAGTAACCGCGGCGCAGCTAAATCATTCAAACTGACTGCCGGCGGAAAGGTCAAAAGACACAAAGCTTTTAAAAGCCACATTCTGACTTCTAAGAGCCGCAAAAGAAAACGCAGCTTAAGACATTCGGTTGTTGCATCGAAAGCTGATACTAGACGTATCAAAATAATGATTCAATAAAGTTATAAGGATAAATTATGCCACGCTCTAAGAATAAAGTTGCTTCACATAGAAGACGCAAAAAAATTCTAAGTATGGCCAGAGGCTACTGGGGTGCAAGAAGCAAGGTCTATACCATCGCTAAGAACTCAGTTGAAAAAGGCCTTCAGCATGCTTATGGAGACAGAAAATTAAAGAAAAGAACATTCAGAAGACTTTGGATCGCAAGAATCAATGCTGCCGCCAGATTGAATGGAACTACATATTCCAAACTTATTAATGCCCTGAACGTTAAAGGCATTAATATCAATAGAAAGGTGCTGGCAGGTATGGCTGTTGAAAATCCAGGAGCTTTCTCTGAAGTAGTAAAGATTTGTCTTAGTTAATTTTTGTTCCTCCCTGGCTTTCTTTCACAGAAAAGTGAAAGTCCAGGGAGTATTTTTTTTGTATTCAGGCCCGGCAATAAACTAAGGTACACAGACTCGGCAGGATTATCATAACTTGATATTCCCGGCTTTTAATCCTGAGGCTGATTTGGGAATTTTCTTGAATCCGGTTCTCGGGCTTTTGGGTTTTAAAAGGTTTATTTGCCGTCCCTACATCAACTTAATGATATGGATATACTGCAAACAATAAAAGAGACTGATAAAAGCTTCAGCCAAGAAATCCAGAAAGTCCAGGATATAAAATCACTGGAAGAGCTGAGAGTTAAATACCTGAGCCGTAAAGGCATCGTTTCTACACTCTTCGACGACCTGAAGAACGTTTCAAGGGAAGATAAGCCACTCGTCGGCAAGTCATTAAATGAACTGCGCAATTCTGTTCAACTGAGATTTGACGAGCTTAAGGAAAAGCTGGAGTCCGTTTCGGGCAAAGATCATACTTTAGTCGACCTGTCGCTACCGGGAAGAAAAACCGAGCTCGGAAGCAAACACATTTTAACCCAGACCCTTGACGAAATTAAAACTATTTTCAAAGGCTTGGGTTTTTCAATATTTGAAGGCCCGGAACTCGAATCGGATTACTATAACTTTGAAGCTCTGAACTTCCCGCCCGACCATCCGGCCAGGGATATGCAGGATACTTTTTTTGTCAATAAAAGCTACCTTTTAAGGACGCATACCTCGCCTGTACAGGTGAGGCTGATGACTTCACAGGAGCCCCCGGTACGCGCAATCATGCCAGGCAAGGTTTACCGCAACGAAGCCATCAGCGCCAGAAGTTACTGCCTGTTCCACCAGGTCGAAGGGCTTTACGTAGATACCGACGTAACATTTGCCGAGCTTAAAGGCACGCTGGTCTCTTTTGCGCGTCAGTTCTACGGAAGTGACCTTAAGTACCGCTTCCGCCCGAGCTTCTTCCCGTTTACCGAACCAAGCGCAGAAATGGATATTACCTGCTTTTTGTGCCACGGCAAGGGCTGCAGAATGTGCAAAGGCTCCGGCTGGCTCGAAATACTGGGCTGCGGCATGGTGGACCCGAATGTTTTTAAAGAGGTGGGCTACGACCCCGAAAAATACACCGGATACGCTTTCGGAATGGGCATTGAAAGAATTGCCATACTGAAGTACGATATCCCCGATATCAGAATGTATTTTGAAAACGATTTAAGATTTTTAAAACAGTTTTAAGTCTGTAAAGATTGGCCTGCCATAAAATCAGGCTGGTAATTATTTGGAGTTTTATTTTGAAAATATCTCTTAACTGGTTAAAAGAATACGTAGATCTTGAAGGCATCGCCACTGCCGAAATAATCGATAAACTTACTATCTCGGGCCTCGAAGTTGAGGACGTTGAGGAAAAAGGCAGCGGCTTCGATAACATTGTTGTTGCTTACGTCAAGGAAAGAAAAAAACACCCCAATGCCGACAAGCTTTCAGTTTGCACGGTTTCAACGGGTGACGAAGAGTTTAACGTCGTCTGCGGAGCACCAAATGTGGAAGCAGGGCAGAATGTGGCTTTTGCCAAAATTGGCGCCATTATTCCTAACGGGGGCTTTAAGATTACAAAAGCCAAACTTCGCGGCGAGGTTTCTATGGGCATGATCTGCTCCGAACGCGAACTTGGCATTAGCGATAACCACCAGGGCATTATGGTACTCGACAGCAGCCTTGAGCCCGGAACTCCTCTTAAGGAGGCGCTTGGGCTCGACGACGTGGTACTTGAAGTTGCCATTACACCAAACAGGCCCGATGCCTTAAGCCACATAGGTGTTGCACGCGACCTGGCTGCAATATTCAACAGGAAGATGACCATACCTGAAGTAAAACTGACCGAATGCTCTGAAAGAATTGAAAAATATGCTTCCGTTGAAGTCCAGGACACCACAAACTGTCCAAGGTATACGGCCAGGCTTATTAAAAACGTGACCATTAAGGAGTCCCCTTCCTGGCTCAAAAAGAAGCTTACCAGCGTTGGCCTAAGGCCAATAAATAACATTGTAGACGTTACAAACTTCATACTCTATGAACTTGGCCAGCCTTTGCATTCTTTCGACCTGGACCGCCTTGAAGGACAAAAAGTTGTCGTAAGGCGCGCCTCCGATGGCGAAACTTTTACCACGCTCGATTCAAAGGAAAGAAGGCTTACATCAAAGGATCTCATGATCTGCGACTCAGAAAAACCGGTTGCTATTGCCGGCGTTATGGGCGGCGAAAATTCTGAAGTGACTGCCGAAACAAAAAATATACTCCTGGAATCGGCTTACTTTAATCCTTCTTCAATCAGGAAAACGGCAAAGTCACTCATTTTGTCTACCGACGCTTCGTACCGTTTTGAAAGGGGCACCGATCCTAATGTTACTCCTTATGCTGCCGACAGGGCAATGCAGCTCATGGCTGAACTGGGAGGCGGGGAAATCCTTACAGGAACAATTGACGTTTATCCGGAAAAAATTGAACCCAGGACTGTTACCCTTCGGTTCAACCAGATAAAAAGAATTCTTGGCTTTGATGTAGACAGAAAGGACGTAAAAGATATTCTGCTTAACCTTGGACTCAAGGTTGTTTCGGCAGAAGGCCAGGAAGAGATGACTTTTGAAGTTCCTACCTTCAGGCCCGACCTGGAGAGGGAAATAGATCTAATCGAGGAAATCGCAAGGATCAACGGATACGACAAGATTCCTGCTGTTTCAAAGATTTCCATCACACTTGGCGGAAAAACTGACCAGTCTTCTTTCCGCGACAGGCTCAGGGATATTGCAAATGGTCTGGGATTTTATGAAATTATAAGCAATTCACTCCAGTCCAGGGAAATTGCACAGCTGACAGGAAAACCGGTTGAAATGTTAAATCCACTCAGCTCTGATATGGCTGCCTTAAGGACTTCGCTGCTGCCGGGTGCTTTATATGCAGTTTCGAAGAACCTTAACGTTGGTGAAAAGAACCTTAAGCTTTTTGAAATCGGCCACATTTTTAATAAACTCTCCGACGGGGAGATTAAAGATTTCAGCGACTTTTCGGAGATACCCGGCATGATGTTGCTGGTGAGCGGAAAAGCAGAAACGGTCAAGTGGTATTCGAAGGAAAGGCCGTTCGATATTTACGACCTGAAGGGGCTCGTAAACAGTTTCCTAGAAAAGATTTGCCTTGACAATGTTTTGGATGATTCATATAATCTAGTTGAAAATAAAAACTTTGAATATAATTTCACAAAAACTTATAAAAATCAGGTCGTGGGCCGGGGCGGTTTAGTCAGTAAAGAGATGCTCCGGAAGTTTGATATATCGCAGGATGTTTATTGTTTTGAATTTGACCTGAATTTATTGGCAGACATCCCCGTTCCGCAGAAAAGATTTAACGGTCTTTTGAAGTTCCCTAAGGTTCTGCGGGATTGTGCTTTTATTCTCGACACAAAAGTGACCGGCCAGGAAGTTGTTGGTCTTATTTACAAGAGCAGTTCAGGACTGCTTAAGAATGTAGAGCTGTTTGATATCTTTGAAAGCAAGAATTTAGGGCCTGATAAAAGAAGCATGGCGTTTTCGCTCGAATATTACGACGAAAACAGGACCTTAAAGGACGAGGAGGTCGATAAGGATTTCAACCGTGCTGTTGAAGCTGTAATTAAACAACTAAATGCAGAGTTTAGAGGGACCAGTTGACTGAATTATCAAAATATGACGTAATTCTGGAAGAGCTGAATGCCCTTGAAAAGCAGTTTTATGCTCTGGCCAAAAAAAACAAGGATCTCCTGAACAGAATTGAAACTCTGGAGAGGACGAACAGGGAATTTGTGTTTGAAAATTCCGGGTTGAAAAGTAAAGTCATTGAGCTGGAAACAGCTCTGGAGGACTTAAAACGGGAAAATATTAATTTAAGAAATGGGGGGACTCTAAACGGAAAAGACCGCGAAGACTTAAAAGCACAAATCAATGAGCTGATTAGTAAAATTGATTTTCATTTACGTTCTTAAAATATTGTCTGTTTGATGGAAAAAGATATAAAATGACTAATAAAAAGAAGCTGAAACTAAAAATATTTGACAAAGAGTATTCTCTTTTGGTGGAAAACGAAGAACTTGCCACGGAGCTGGCTCATTACGTTAATAAGGTAATGAACGAGACAAAAGAAGAACTACCCGATCAACCTATACAGACAATTGCTATCATTGCATCTTTAAATATCGCTTACGACCTATTTCTTGAGAAAAACAAGTTTAGAGAATTTAGTAATCTGGCAATTGACAAGATAAAAAGAATAAAGCTTCTTACAAACGAGTCCCAGATATCGAGCCCATCTTAAAGAAAGTTTAATTCCGCACTGCTAGTTTAAATTATATGAAGAACTAACTTCTAAACACGGGGTTATTGACTTACGACGTCTATTGCAGGCCTCATCCCGTCAAGAGCGGGACCATGCCCATTGCGGCGTGGCAGTGGAAGCAAAAAGCGTTCGGGCAATTTCCCACACTAAATTAACAGGGTTCTTCCTTGTTAATTTGGGCTGGCAGTTGCGGAATATTTGAAAATCCTACTTGTTGTGGAGGTAAAATGGATCTGCAGATGGATCTGGTGTTCCTAATATTAATGATTGCTATTGTCGTCGTCGTTATGTTCTACATGGGATGGCTGTTTAATTCAAAACTCGGCAAGAAGAGCATTATTTCAGCCGAGGAAAGAGCTAAGCAAATTATTTCCGATGCAGAAAAAGAATCCAATAATATCAAAAGAGAAAAGTTATTAGAAGTAAAAGACGAATGGTTGCGTAAGAAACAGGAATTCGATGCGGAGATAAACCAAAAAAGGCAAAAATTACAAAATTATGAAAAGCAGCTTGCAATACGCGAAGAAAACATTGATAAAAAGTATGAGCTGATAATTAAAAAAGAAAAAGATACCAAGGCTTTAGAAAAAGAAATTGCCGTTCAAAGGCAGAATCTGGACATAAAGAGTTCAGATCTCGACAAATTGATCTATGAGCAGAATGTCCGCCTTGAGAGGACTGCGGGGCTGACGGCCGAAGAGGCCAAGAAAATGCTCATGGAAAACATGGTCAACCAGGCCAAGAGCGATGCCACACACCTGATTAAGGATGTGAGGGACCAGGCAAAAGTTGAAGCCAAGAAGGAAGCACAGAGAATTGTAATTCAGGCAATTCAGAGAACAGCAGTGGACCACTCAGTGGAAACTACGGTCTCCGTGGTGCAGATTCAAAACGAGGAAATGAAGGGCCGGATCATAGGCCGCGAAGGAAGAAATATACGTGCCTTTGAAGCTGCTACCGGCGTAGACGTCATTGTCGACGATACTCCCGAAGCCGTCATACTTTCTGCCTTCGACCAGTTCAGGCGCGAGGTTGCCAGAATTTCACTCGAAAGGCTTATTGGCGACGGCCGTATTCACCCGGCAAGAATTGAGGAAATTGTAGAGAAAGTCCGCGTTGAGCTCGAAGAGGCTGTACTGCACGAAGGCGAAAATACTTTCATACAGCTGGGCCTGCATGGCGCTCACCAGGAAATTATCAAGCACGTTGGAAGAATGAGGTACCGTTCAAGCTACGGGCAGAACCTCCTGCAGCATAGCATTGAGGTGGCATACCTGACCGGCATTATGGCTGCCGAACTTGGCATTGATACAAACCTCGCCAAGCGCGCGGGACTTTTGCACGACATCGGTAAAACAATCGACCGCTCAATAGAAGGTCCGCACGCTCTGCTCGGCTACGACCTGGCTAAGAAATTCAAGGAGCACCCGGTTGTTGTTAATGCCATCGGAAGCCACCACGAAGACATTGAAATGGAGCACCCGATTGCGGCACTCGTTCAGGCTGCAGATGCAATCAGCGGCGCCAGACCCGGCGCAAGGCGCGAACCCCTTGAAAGCTACGTCAAGAGGCTCGAGAACCTGGAAAACCTCGCAAAGTCATTTGAAGGCGTGGCAAAGACCTACGCAATTCAGGCCGGCAGGGAAATCCGCGTTGTGGTTGAGCAGGATAAGGTTGACGACGTTTTTGCCGACAGGCTTGCTTACGACATCGCACAGAAAATTCAGGAAGAGATGGAGTATCCGGGACAAATTAAGGTTACAGTTATAAGAGAAGTAAGAAAGATATCCTACGCAAGATAATTTTACGCAGCGTAGTGTAAGTTTTAGAAAATGCCGCCGTGTTTAAAAACAGCACGGCGGCATTTTTTTTGAGATTTTTTTTGCGCTTAAATATTTTATAGTTCCGCTTAATTCCTTATCTTAGCACAATAGACAATATTTAACGTGTTTAATACTAATTTCGGTAGATAATGGGAAAAACTTTAATTGTCGCCGTAACCGGCGGCATAGGTTCAGGTAAAACAGAATTCTGCAAATTTTTGGCTGAAAAGGGCTATCCGGTAATAAATGCCGATAAAAAAGCCAAAGAAATACTTCTAAAGGACCCGTCGGTAAAGAAAAAGATAATTGAAGCATTTGGAGAAAAAGCATATCCCGCAAAGGGCCTTGATACGGCTTATCTGGCAGACAAGGTTTTTTCAGATGCCGAAGGGGTAGCCAGCATAAACGCCATCGTTCACCCCGTTGTAATTAAGGAGATCAACGCCGAAATAAAAGAGTACTCGAAGAAAAACAAGTTTATTTTTGTAGAGGCTGCGCTTATCTATGAAGCCGAAATGGAGGAGATGTTCAACTATGTCGTCCTCGTTACAGCGCCTGAGCCTCTGAGGCTTAAGCGTGTCCTCGAGAAGGGAAAGATGAGCGAAGAGGATATAAAAAGAAGGATTGAAAGCCAGATACCCGAAGAGGACAAAAAGGAGTGGGCCGATTTTTCTTTTGAAAACAGCCAGAGCCTTGAAGATCTTAAGAAAAAAGCCGAATTTTTGATTTCAGTATTAAACGCGGTTGCGGTGTAAAATGAAAGTTATTGCATATCAGGGAGAGCCTGGCGCCTATAGTGAAATGGCCTCGCTTAATTATTTCGGCGCAAAAAAGATCCGCCTTTCACCCTCGGTTACATTCGATTCTGTCTTTAAGAAGGTAAGCACTGGGGAGGCCGACTATGGCGTTGTACCCATAGAGAATTCGCTCTATGGCAGCGTATTTGAAACGTACGACCTGTTGCTGAACTATACACTTAAGATTATTGGGGAACTTAATCTTCAGATACACCATTATCTGCTTGGAAAGGAAAACTATAAGATTTCACAGATCAAACGGGTTTACTCTCATCCCCAGGCACTTGGGCAGTGCTCAAAGTTCCTTACAAAACTGAAGAATACTGAAGTAATTCCTGAATATGATACAGCCGGGGCCGCAAAGATAGTCGCTGGGCTGGAAGAACCTGTTGCAGCCATTGCAAGCAAAAATGCTGCTGAAAAGTACAAACTGAAGGTAATCAGCAGCAACATACAAAATGAGAAAAAGAATTTTACGCGTTTCCTTGTAATATCTTCAAAAGGGGTTGAAGCCCCTGTAAAGGATACAAAGACGTCAATCTGTTTTGACCTGGTCAGCACGCCGGGCTCACTGTTCAGGGCTTTAAGCGTATTTGCCCTTCGCGATATAGACCTTACGAAGATCGAATCGCGCCCGAAACCGGCAAAAACTTTCCAGTACCTGTTCTATGTGGATTTGAAGGGAAGTCTTAATGATAAAAAAGTAGTAAATGCTCTGAACCACCTGAAGGAAATTTCAAATTCCGTCAGGATATTGGGCTCTTACGGGATCGGCAAAACTTTTGTGAGTTAAGTCATCTTTTGCAGTTGATTTTTATCTCCATTCTTTTTATACATTAAAAGGAATGTACCTCAAAATTATTATTTCTTAAAACTGTAAATTGACTTGACAAAGATACTGTCAGTTCCTTAAATTTGTCCCAAAAAAGGAAGTGTATATAGAGTATTTGCTACATTTTTAACAAGTTTTCACAACTGTAAATTATTAATCATTTTGAGCTGGCTGCCGGTTGTTAATGCAATCCGGGGTGGCTACTATTGGGAAGCATGAAAAGCAAATACTTTATTATATTTACTTTTGTCCTCCTTACCGGTATAAATGTACTGGCCTCGCAGGATATTAAAGTCATATCATCGGACACCAGGTCGCTGACTCTGGAGTTTAGCCCGCAGTATACTGACACCTCTACGGTTATTATTAATAACCAGCCCTACAAGCATATTGCATTCAATGAGGGTGAAATCCTCAATTTACAGGATTTCGGCATGCCTGCCATTCCGGTTAAATCTTTCTCTGTTGGCGTTCCCGCCGAATTGGGAAACACTATCCAGGTTTTAGCTTCCGATTACGTGGAAATCCAGGGCAGGGTTGAACCCATTAAGAAATCTTTATATAAAGACGGAATGCTGACAACGGCCGACTTTGTAAGTGAAAAATACGGACAGTACCAGACGAATGATCTCGTTTCTTTCGGCTCATACGGCATGGCCCGGAACGTTCCGGTGCAGACCGTAAGGGTTTATCCCGTTCAGTTCGATCCTGCAAAAAATTCAATTAGGCTCTACAAAAAAATTGTAATCAGAATCAGCTTTGCTTCAGCAAAAGTAACTGCTCAGGGAAACCTTAAAGATGACGATCTCCTGAAGGAAAGCCTTATTAACTACCAGGCCGCAAAAAACTGGAGCGTAAGCCAGCCGCGCAGGCTCGGCAAAGCGGTCGTTAACAGTGTCATGTCGGATGGAAGATGGTTCCGCTTCGAGGCTCCTGCCGAAGGCATTTATAAGATAAATGCCTCATTCTTAAGGGCGCAGGGACTTGATCCCGCTTTAATTGACCCCAAGACGCTTAAAATCTATAATAACGGGGGTAAAATGCTTCCCGAAAGGCTGGACGTTAATGTGGCGGACGACCTCGTCGAAAATGCTGTCTACTTGTCCAAGAGCGTCGATGACGGCAAGTTTAATGATGACGACTTTATACTTTTCTACGGAAGGGGAAACCAGTTCTTTGATTACGATACTGTCACTCAGAAAGTGCAAAGGTATTTCCACCTATTCTCGAATAGCAACTATTTCTGGCTTACATTCGGCAAGGACGCTTCGAAAAAAATGCAGGAGGTCCAGAACCTTAAACAAAACCCTGACTTTTTGCAGACTACAACCAAGGCTTATGCCTCGTTTGAAGATGATACTCATAAGGTTCTAAACAGCGGCAAGCTCTACGTTGGAGACCAGTTCGATGAAACTACCCCCAGCAGGACTTATAGGACAGATCTTAACAACATTGTAAGCGGGAGCACCATTAAATACAAGTTTAATTTTGTAAACCGCTCCGATTACAGCGCTCTGATAAGCTTGCAGGAAAATTCAACCTTAATTCTTAATGCTTATATAAACGGCACTGGCGTATCGAACCTAGCGACTGATGATTATGCAATAAGCCAGGTCTTTAATGCCACTTACAAGTCTGTGCTACCGGACGACAAGAGCATGCTTAAGTTTACTTATAAGCCAAATGT
Organism: Ignavibacteria bacterium; assembly: GCA_025612245.1. Classification (GTDB taxonomy): domain Bacteria; phylum Bacteroidota; class Ignavibacteria; order Ignavibacteriales; family SURF-24; genus JAAXKN01. The sequence continues at coordinate 74,765 of JAAXKQ010000003.1, read as the reverse complement.
GGGAAGCCAGTCGGCGGGATACCTCAACTATTTTGAGATCTATTACGACATGCAGCTCACGGCGAAAAATGAATCAATCCTGTTTTATTCCGTCGATTCAACCGGTGTGGATGAATTCAGGCTTAATGGTTTCAGAGGAAGCGGTATTGAGGTATTTGACATAACCGACTGCGCAAACTTAAAGCGCATTACCGATTCTAATAGAAGCGGTGGCGACTGCAGTTTCAGAAGCATTGTAAGCAGGAGCAGATTGTCCAAATTTATGGCCGTGGGACCTGATGCCTACAAGACTCCTGGAAAGCTTACTGAAATTGGTAATTCTAACGTCCATGCTACCAATGAAGCAAAATATATCATTATTTCTCATAAAAACTTCATCGACCAGGCTAACCGCCTGAAAGCTTTCAAGGAGTCGGAGTCAAAGTTCAGGATTTCAACCAGCGTTGTTGACGTCGACCAGATATTTAATGAGTTTTCATGCGGCATGAGGGATGTCAGTGCCATAAGAAATTTTATACGCTATGCATATGACAACTGGACCGTTAAGCCGGAATACGTGCTTCTTTTGGGGGACGGCAATTATGATTATAAAAATGTACTGAGTTCCGAGGAGAGTTTTATTATTCCTTATGAATCGGACAATTCTTTCCATAATATGGATACATACGTCTCGGACGATTTCTACGCCACTGTTTCCGGTAATGATAACGTGCTGGATCTGGCAATCGGAAGGATCAACGCTTTAACGCCTGCAGATGCAAAGGCTGCCGTGGATAAGATAATCGATTATGAAACAAAGTCCGACCCCGGCTTGTGGAGGAACCTGGTTACAATGGTTGCCGACGACAACTATAAGAGCGACGGCTGGGATGGTGCGGCACATGCTACACAATCCGAAACAATTTCAACGGAGTATGTTCCAAAGACATTCGACCAGAATAAGATTTACGAGGAGTTTTATCCTACGGTTGCAACCGGAACAGGCAGAAGAAAGCCTGCTGTAAACCAGGCAATTATAAAAGCTGTTAATGATGGAACGCTCATACTGAACTGGATTGGGCATGGCAACCCGGAGGTATGGTCGCATGAATACATATTTGAAAAGAGCGTTACAATACCCCAGCTTGTAAACAATAAGTACTTTTTCCTGGTTGCTGCCACGTGCGATTTCGGGCGCTATGATGAACCCGGTGTCCAGAGCTCAACTGAAATGATGCTCCTGAAGCCCGACGGCGGTTCAATTGGCGCATTTACATCTTCCAGAACGGTGTATTCACTCGATAATTTTGCCCTTGCAAAGTCATTCTACATGAACCTTTTCAGGACCGATTCCACCGGATACGTTCAGCCGGTTGGGAAAAGCTACTATGCAACCAAAATGAACAATAATGCGGTAAATGACCTGAAGTTCTACCTCTCTGGCGATCCAACGCTCAGGCTCCTGATGCCTGTTAAGGCAGCCTCTATTGATTCCGTGAACAGCAGGACTTTGTTGGGAAATGTTGTTCAGCTAAAGGCGCTCTCAAAGGCGAAAATTGACGGCTCTGTTAGAAAGAGCGATGGTTCAATTGACAACAGTTTTAACGGACAAGGCATCGTTTCTGTATATGACTCTAAGAAACTCGTTTTAATGAAAGAATTCGGTAACCAGCCTGCTGTCTACCAGGGGGGACTCCTTTTCAGGGGAATGGTATCGGTTAAAGACGGGCTCTTCTCTACAGAGTTCCAGGTCCCGAAGGATATCTCTTATGAGAACAAAAACGGGAAGGTTGAGGCATTCCTTTATAGCAACAATTCAGAAAACGTGGTCGGCTATACGGACAGCATTGTCGTTGGCGGAACGGATTCCACTGCCGTCAACGACCAGAAAGGGCCACAGATAGACATAACTTTTGACGATGCAAGCACTTCTTCGTCTTATCTTGTAAAACCCAATTTTGCGCTGGACGTGAAACTGAAGGATGATTCCGGCCTTAATACAACAGGTACCGGAATTGGCCACAAAATTACCGGAATTCTCAACGATAATGAGTCTTCACCTATCGACCTGTCGAGTTATTTTGTAGGTGACCTGAATGCAGGGGGAAAATCCGGAACCATAAAGTATAATTTTAATGGCCTTGAAAGTGGGGACTATAAAATACAGGTTAGGGCATGGGATATTTTCAATAATCCTTCTGAAGCAGAAGAGCATTTTACGGTCGTGGACGGAAGTGACCTAGTGGTGCGCGATGTTTTGAATTATCCTAATCCATTCAGCACAAACACTACTTTTACGTTCCAGAGAAATATGGCTAACCCGGTTGACGTCAAAATCAAGGTTTATACCGTTGCAGGCAGAATGATAAAGGAAATTGAAGGTATGGGCATTACCGATAAATTTGTAAGAATTGACTGGGATGGCAGAGATAATGACGGAAACTTGTTGGCTAACGGTGTATATTTGTATAAGCTGATCGTAAAGAGTGTCGATGAACAATATAAGCAGGAAGTGCTGGGTAAGCTTGCTGTCATAAGATGAGAATGGCTCAAAAGAGAATCAATAAATAAATCGTCAAAAAAATGAAAAAAGAAAATAAAATAACTTATTTCCTGGAGGACAAGATGAAAGTTTTATCAAAGCTTATACTGCTTTTGGCTGTTGTAATGGGTATAAGCAGAGTTTCATATGCACAGGGAGGTGAAACTGCTGTACCGTTCCTGCTGCTGGCTCCCGATTCAAGAGCCGGCGGTATCGGTGAATCCGGTGCCGGTCTGGCCGACAACTCTGCTGCAATATTCTGGAACCCTGCAGGTATTGCTTTCCAAAGCGGTACAGAACTCAGCATTACTCATAGTAACTGGCTGCCGCAGTTCAAGCTCGATCTTTTCTACGATTACCTGACTTTCCGTCAGTATGTCCCCGAAATTGATGGAAGTATTACCTCCAGTATTACTTATATGAATTTCGGCGAATTCATTCAGACCGGCGAGTCGGATCCTACTGAACTGGGACGATTCCACTCCTTTGATGCCGCGCTTACTGTCGGTTATGCCACTAAAGTTACTCCCGACTGGGGACTGGGACTTAATTTCAGGCTTATACACAGCAGGCTTTCCGGGAAGATTAGTGTTGGTGAACAGCGCGGCGAAGGAAGCGCTACAACCGTCAGCTTTGATATCGGTGGTATGTGGAGACCCAGCAAGCTGGAGATTCCATTTACAGGAGAGGACATTGGAAACAGGTTCTCTATTGGCGCTAATTTAAGCAACATCGGTCCTAAGATCTACTATATCAATAAGGCACAGGCAGATCCTATACCTACCAACTTCCGCCTCGGGTTTGCCTACAAGATAATGGACGATGAGTATAACTCACTGACCTATACGCTCGATTTCAGCAAGCTCCTTGTAAGCAGAAAGGAACCGAAGGATGAATTCTATAAGGCTATCTTTACTGCCTGGAACGACCAGAGTTTTAAAGATGAATTAAGAGAAATCGTTACTTCAATGGGTCTTGAATATGTCTACGGCATTCCTGGCGATTACCAGTTTGCCGTAAGAGGCGGGTACTTCTACGAGGATCCAAGCTACGGCAACAGAAAGTTCCTCACGCTTGGGGCCGGTATACGTTATGATATGTACGGGTTCGACTTCAGCTACATTACTACTTCAGTATTCAAGGGTGGCGAAAACCATCCGCTGTCAGATACATTAAGATTTACTCTTTTAATCGGCTGGGGCTCTGCTCCTGCACAAACTAAAGGTTTACCCCGCGGGATTTAATTAAAATGCACAAAAAACTATTCCTTTTTCTGTTGTCATTTTTATGTCTGGGCAGTTTATCTGCCCAGACATATAATTTGAAGGGTACTCCATACCCTGACCCGGTCTCTATTAAAAAAACCTCTCCGCAATCCCTGCGCATACTCGCCGTATTAGTCGAGTTCCAGGAGGAAAAGCCGGAAGATCCCACTACAGTTGGAAACGGCAAGTTCGGCAGCATTTATACCGCACAGTACGGCAATTCAATACTGGATCCGCTGCCGCACGATGAAAGCTATTTTTCGCTGCACCTTAAGTTCGCACAGAACTATTTCAGAGCCGTTTCCAATGGAAACCTTACTCTTAGCTATACCGTTCTCCCGAAGGTGACGGTCTCAAAAAGAATCCGCGACTACGCGCCGGCGGCAAATTCTTCTGACCTTACTTCACTGGGCACGCTTGCAAAGGAAGTCTGGCCCCTTGCCAAAGAGCAGAACCCCGGAATTGATTTTTCTTCCTACGATGCCTTTGTAATTTTCCACGCAGGCGTAGGACGCGATATTTCAATCCCTGGAAGCCTTGGAAATGACAGGGACCTTCCTTCAGTCTATCTGAGCGATAATATGTTCAGGAATACAATCGGAGGCGACCTCTCAGGCCTGCCACTGAACAGGGATGGAAAATATAATACGATGATCATTCCCGAAACTGAAAGCCGGGAAATTGAGGATATTACCGGAGCAAAGAACCTGCTCCAGATATCAATTAACGGTCTTGTCGTCTCCAGCATTGGCAGCCACCTGGGGCTTCCCGACCTATTCGATACAAAAACGGGCTTAAGTGCCATTGGGCGCTTCGGACTCATGGACGGGCAGGCAATTTTTACCTTCAGCGGCCTTTTCCCGCCGGAGCCTTCACCGTGGGAGAAGATGTTCCTCGGATGGACTGTTCCCGTGGAAGCAAATATAAATGGCGGAACTCTTAACCTTAAGGCTTTGAGAGCTGCACAACCGGGCGATACGACTCTCATTAAGGTGCCCATTAATTCCAGGGAATACTACCTCGTTGAAAACAGGAGCCGCGACGCACTAAAAAACGGCGCTGTTGTAACCTATGTCGTCGGGCAGGATACGCTTACGCGCGTTTTCCCGAAGGATACTTCTGGTTTTTCTTATGAGTCTGCCGATTCACTTAAGGGTGTCGTCATTAATGTTGACGAATACGACTGGGCTGTTCCCGGAAACGGAATTGTAGTCTGGCACATTGATGAAAATGTAATTAATGAAAAGATTTCTACCAATACGATAAATACGGATAAGTTCAGGCGCGGCGTCGACGTTGAAGAGGCTGACGGCGTGCAGGAAATCGGCGAAAAATTCACTACAATCCTGGGCGATGAGGTTGTGGGCGAAGGCACGGAATTCGATTTCTGGTATAAATCGAATCCTTCAACACTCTTTACTAACAGGTTCTCATTCGATACACAGCCTCCTGCTAGAACAAACAGCGGTGCAAACAGCCTGGTTACAATGAGTAACTTTTCGGACGTCTCCGACAAAATGAGTTTTAACCTTTCCTTCGGAGATACAGTTGTTAAGCCACTGGCCTATAGAAAACTCCCTTTCGGCCTGAGCTCTCTTAGAGCGCTGGGGTTAAATCTCTATGCCTTAAAAGGCACTTCTTTACTGAGACTGAGCAGCATGAATGGCACAATCCTGGATTCAGTTACCGCATTTTCTTCAGCAGCACTTGCTGCATCTCAGGCGGCTTCGGAAGAAGTTGTTGCAGGCATTGTGGGAAACAGGCTCAAGGGTTATATATATAACGGTGCAAATGCGGTAACCGCTGAACAGGTTCTTTCTGAAAACCCCTCTACGGCTCCTGCAATTACGGAAGGTGAAAACACTCAGAGGCTTATTGCATTTGGTACTGAAAAAGGAAAAGTGGTTTTCTATGCTCCCGGAACGGCATCTGCCCCGGGCTTTACGCTAATCAGGGAGGAGCATCTGCCCTCGCTGGATTTCCCGGTTCTTAATCTTGCCCTCGACGGGACAAATTATTCCGCTTTCTATAAAGTTGCAGAAGGCTCTTATGGACTTATTGACCCCTTGAAGAAAGAGTATTTCTTTACGTCTCCGGCAGTAAAGATTGCACTTACAAAGGATAAAAACGGGAATTATGTTACAGTTGTACTTACTTCAGACAACGAAATATCCGTTCTATCCAATGGAGAGTTTCTAAAGACAATTAACCTGAGAGCACTTGGTGACTCTGCCGTTACTTCGTTTTCATTGGGCGACCTGAAGCAGAATGGAGAAAACTACGTAATTATTTCGGGTAAGAATCTCAATGCCTTAAACCTCAGGGGTGCACAGGCCGACAACTTTCCCTTCGAGGACCCGCAGGGAATTGGTTTTAATTCCACCCCGCTCGTTTTCTATAATAATCAGCTGGGTGCAACGGAAATTCTGGCAGTTACAAAAGACGGGCGTACTTTTGCTGTCAACGCAGCTACGGGCAGGGTAATAAAAGGCTTCCCGGTTTCTTCCGGGCAGAGAGTTTCGACTAACCCCGTCCTGTTTAACACCGATAGAACGGCTTTATCGCTCGTAACAGCAGACAGCCTGTTTTACACCTATACTGTTTCCTCGGGCGCGGAAAACATTTACTGGGCTTCGGAAAACGGAAGCAGCTCCGGCAATTCCTTTTTAGCTCAGGCGCAGTATACAAACCGCCAGTCTGTCTTTATGCCGAAAGAGAGGGCATATAACTGGCCTAACCCGGTCTATGGGGAGCAGACAAACATCAGGTATTTTGTTTCCGAGGATTCGAAGATTGAAATCAAAATATTTGACCTTGCAGGCGACCTGGTGGCAGAGCTAAGCGACAATGCCCGCGGAGGCCTGGATAACGAGACCGTTTGGAATGTCTCCGGAGTGCAAAGCGGCGTTTATTTTGCCAGAATTCAGGCTACGGGTGTAACCGGAAAAACTGAGAACAATACGGTAAAAATTGCAATTATTAAGTAAGCCCCGGGAAAAGAAGAGAAAAATTATCCTGCTGTTTACCGGCAACAAAAACCTTAAATTTGGCCTGAAATAATCAGCCATATCACCTGCACGCCGAGATTGTACCTGAAGAGTGTTTCCGGTATAAGGCGGCTTGCAGGTGATTCCCTTTTTTAATTAACCATACTGAAGATGAAAAAACTTTTTGGATTACTTTTAGCTTGTATTCTGCTCTTGAGCAGGGTTTCACTGGCTCAGTTTACTGAATTCCATCCTGAGCTGAACTGGCTTACTCTTAAAGGGGAGCACGTTCAGGTGCACTACCACGAGGAGACTGAAAGGACTGCAAGAGCTATCTTGAAAATTGCAGATGAGGTCTGGGGACCCATTACTTCCTTGTATCAGTATGAACCCGAAACAGTTCATTTTGTCGTAAAGGATATAGACGATTATTCAAATGGTGCCACCTATTTCTTTGACAACAAAATTGAAATCTGGTCCTCGGCACTGGATTTCGACCTTAGGGGTACGCATAACTGGCTGAGGAACGTTATTTCACACGAGTTTACGCACATGGTCCAGATCCAGTCTGCCATGAAACTTGGCCGCACGCTGCCTGCCTTTTACTTCCAATTCATGAACTACGAGGATAAAAGAAGGCCCGATATACTTTACGGTTTTCCTAACGTAATTGCTTCCTATCCCATTGCAACAATTAACGTTCCGGCCTGGTTTGCAGAAGGCTCGGCACAGTATATGAGAAAGGAATTTAACTACGACAACTGGGACTCGCACAGGGATATGATACTGCGCAGCTATGCCCTCGAAGGGGGAATGATGACCTGGAACCAGATGGGCGTATTCAGCAAGACGAGCCTTGGAAACGAGTCTGTCTATAATGCAGGCTTTGCCCTTACTACCTACATCGCTCAGAAGTATGGCGAGGATAAATTAAGAAAAATTACGCAGGCACTGGGAAAACTGAAAAACTTTACCATGGACGCCGCATTTAAGGACGTGCTCGGGAAGTCGGGCGATGAGATCTATGATGAATGGAAGGAAAGCCTGACCAAGGATTATAAGAGAAGGACCGAACAGGTTGAGCAGAACGTTGTTAAGGGAAAAGAAATTGCGGGCGAAGGCTTCGGCAACTTCTATCCCGTTTTTTCCGAAGACGGTACAAAGATAATTTACCTTTCAAACAAGCAGAGCGATTATTTCAGCCCTTCAAACGTATATTCTTATGACCTTAAGACCGGTAAAGACGAAATGGTCACATTTAACGTCAGATCCACCATCAGCTGGATAAAAGGCGAGAATAAAATCGTTTACTCCAAGCTTAGCGAGGACAATCCTTCATGGACAAACATACACGACATTTATGTTTATGACCTCAATGAAAAAGAGGAAACAAGACTGACGCACGGACTCAGGGCAAACCAGCCTTTTGTTTCTCACGACGGGTCGAAAATTGTATTTGTTTACCAGAAAGACGGTACCTCGAACCTTGGACTCGTGGATATTAAGGGAAAGGGATTTAAGAGGCTTACTTTCTTTGAAAACGGAGAGCAGGTATTTAACCCCAGATTCTCAAATGACGACCAGTCGGTTGTTTTCGACTGTGCAAATGCTAACGGGCGCGACATTGCATCAGTAAAAACTGATGCCTCAGGGCTTGAATATCTCTTACAGACAAAAGCCGACGAGAGGAACCCCGTATTCGGCCCCGACGGAAAACTATATTATTCCAGCGATGAAAGCGGAATATTCAACATTTATTCCATGGACCTGAGGACCAAAGCCACCGAGCAGCTTACTAACGTCATCGGTGGTGCCTTCATGCCATCTGTGGACCAGAAGGGAAACATCGTTTATGCAGGTTATTCTTCCACAGGATACAAAATTTTGTTCCTCGATACACTGGAACAAAAGAAAGTTGACCCTTTGAAAAGATATATCCCCCACGACAATGCCCCTTTAAGTGCCGATAAGTCAAACGGCGACATTAATGGCTTCGGCATCAATAACTTAATTGAATATGACGACAATAAGCTGCCTGATACAAAAAGTACTCCTTACAAGGGGGCTTTTACGAAGGTTTCTTTCTTTCCGTTCGTAAGATACGACAACTACTCGGTATCAAATAATCCAGTAGACAAAATTAAGCCCGGAGTTTATGTTACTTCAAATGACATGCTGGACCGCTTCTCGTTTTTTGCCGGGGCATCTCTGAACAGGCGCATGGAGCGCGATCTCTTCCTGGAACTGAACTACAGGAACAAGCTCCCGCTTCTTTTTAACATGGGAATTAAACCCGAACTTTCACTTCAGCTTTATAGCGTTAGCAGGGACGCCAAAGGAGAGTTCCCCTGGGATGAAGCTGATAATAAGTTTATTCCGGTTGACGTTACCTATGACCTTTTTGAAATGGACCTTGCGGCCAAGCACAGGATTTTTGCGCGCGGAAACGACCTGGAGTTCAGGTTTATTTACAGTACTTATACCACCATTTTGGGAAGTTTTGTGCTTCCCAGCAGCCCGGACGTGCTCCAGCAGAAAACAAAGGATACTTACCTCATTGGACGGAACTTCCAGGTAAAATATCACCACGAGATGCTATTTCCATATGTCGATAGCGACATAAATCCGATCGGAAGGGAATTGGACCTGCAGTATAACTATGAGATGAATAAATTTAATTTGCATAACCGTTATGCAGCCGACGACGGAATTGTCAAAAGCCAATACGATAACTTCGACTTTAACCGCCTGGAACTTAACTGGAAAGAACACATTCCACTCTGGAAGGGACATACTCTTACAGCACAGTTCAGGGGAGCCGCCATTCTCAGCCGCATGGCCGATACAACAGACTTCTTCGACTATTACCTTGGCGGGCTCGTAGGAATGAAAAGCTATCCCTTCTATGCCGTAAGCGGAAAACGCCTGGGATGGCTTAACCTGACTTACAGGTTCCCGCTTTTCAAGAACATAGACTACAGGCTTGGCTTCCTTTACCTGGACAAAATTTTCCTTTCGGTCTTTGGCGACTTCGGAAACGCCTGGGAGGAAAAAATGCCCAAGCTTAGCACCTTCAAGAAGGGCGCCGGCACGGAACTGAGAGTTAAACTGGAATCGTTCTATATGTTCCCGACGAGCTTGTTTTTCAGCGCTGCTTATTCATTCGACAGGGCTGACCGGATGATAGACAATGAATTGGTCCGATATGGAAAGGAATGGCAGTTCTACGGCGGCATTCTGTTTGATTTTAACTTGTAGAATTTATTCCTCAACTTGAAGGAGATAATGATGAAAAATATTCTTATGCTGCTCTTCGTGATTGCTTTCTTGGATAGCAGCTTTGCTCAGAGTAACGACTCACGGAAAACCGAGCCCATTAAAAGTGATTCATTGCAAAGCAGGTATACTGGCAACCTGCTCGAGGACTCTAGGATTGCTCTTAACGGTTACAATAAAAGCGTGAATTCGCCGGAGGTTTCTCTTTCCGGGAAAAAGTCACCTCTTCTTGCCGGGTTGTTCTCTCTTATTCTGCCCGGTTCGGGTGAAGCCTACGCACAGAGCTACTGGAAAGCTGCCGCTTTCCTGGCTGTTGAGGCTGTGGCAATTGGCGCCTCGTTGTACTACGACAAGAAAGGTGACGACGCAACGCTCGACTTTCAGCGCTACGCAAATGCAAACTGGAGCGCAGTCCGCTACGCCGAATGGCTTAACAAGTATGCCTCCGAGGTGGCAAATGAAAGCGACGTGGTCTCAAATATAAAAATCGATCCCGACGCCACTAAAGCGCCGCAGGACAGGGTAAGCTTTGCAGAAATTAATGCCGTGGAACGCCAGATCCCAAGGTTTTCACACGTGCTGCCCGGTTACGGGGAACAGCAGTACTATGAACTCATCGGTAAATACCATCAGTTTAACCACGGATGGAAGGACAGTGACCCTGATACGCCGGTATACCTGACCAACCTTCCGCAGCAGATGCTCGATTATGCGCAGATGCACATAAAACCCGACGATACTTTTTATAAGTATTCTCAAAGAGCAGTGGTTGCCATGGTTATTAACCACGTCTTAAGCGCCTTTGACGCCGCTTGGACCGCAAGCAGGTACAATAAGAGTCTGGCGGTGAATATGCAGTTAAAGCAGGTTGAACTCTACGGCGTTTCGGAGCTTTATCCCCAGGTAAATTTAACATATAGTTTTTAATGGTACTTTAGTAAATTATTCGGAATGAAATGAAAGATCCAATTGTTGTTATAGTGGGCAGGCCAAACGTAGGTAAATCCACATTCTTTAACCGCCTTACGGGCAGCAGCGAAGCAATCGTTGATGACCTTAGCGGTGTTACACGCGACAGAAAGTATGGCGAGGTGGACTGGAGCGGAAAAATCTTCAGGCTTATTGATACGGGCGGCTATGTGCCCGATTCACCGGACCTTTTTGAAACAGCCATAAGGGAGCAGGTTGAAATTGCAATAACCGAGGCCGACCTGGTCTTGTTTGTTGTTGATGCCAAGCAGGGACTTTCCCCAATGGATTCAATAATTGCAAGAATGCTCAGGGAATCAAACAAAAAAACGATACTGATCGTAAATAAAGTCGACTCACAGGCAGATGAACCAAACGCTGGCGAATTTTACAGCCTTGGCTTTGACGACCTCTTCGACATTTCCGCCATGGCCGGAAGGAAAATCGGCGACTTGCTGGATGAGATCATTGCAAGGCTTGACTTCTCAAGCAGCACTAAAGGCGAGGATACAAGGCTTAGAATTGCAATGGTGGGAAAGCCGAACGTAGGCAAGTCTTCTCTTACAAATGCCCTCCTTGGATATGACAGGAGCATTGTAACTAACATCCCCGGCACCACGCGCGACAGCCTGGATTCTTACCTCAAATACTACGGCGAGGAGATCATTCTGGTCGATACGGCAGGCTTAAGGAGAAAAAGTAAGATCAAGGAGAACATTGAGTTTTACTCCATGGTAAGGACCATGAAGGCTTTAGGCGAGTGCGACATTGCCGTTGTAATGCTCGACAGCACGAACGGCCTGGAAGGGCAGGATCAGAAAATCATAGACGAAGCCCTTATAAGAAGAAAGGGCGTTATTATCGCCGTGAACAAGTGGGATCTGATTGAAAAGGATTCCAATACTGCAAAGCACTACGAGGAGCAGATCAGGTCAAAGATGGGCTCTATTGATTTTATCCCAATTACCTTTATTTCCGCTCTTACAAAACAGCGCATCTATAACCTCATCGAGCTGTGCAAGAAAGTCAACGAGGAAAGGAAAAAGAAAATTCCCACGAGCCGGCTTAATGACGTGATGCTGGAAGAAATAAAGAATTTCCCGCCTCCGTCGACTCCAACGGGAAAGGAAATTAAAATCAAATACATTACGCAGGTAGGGGACAGCTATCCGGCATTCCTATTCTTTACAAATGAGCCGAAGTACGTTCCGGATAACTATAAGCGTTACCTTGAAAAAGCACTGAGGCGCAACTTCGGCTTCGAAGGCGTTCCGGTTGTATTAGCCTTCAAGGCAAAATAAATAAGTTAGGTCATGAATGTGCAGGCCCCTCTTTAGGGACCTGCATTTTTTTTTATATGACAGGCTTTTTACTACCAGTTACCGAGCGGGCCACCATAGGCTCCCTGATCGTTCCTCGACTTATCAGTATCGTTAAAAGCAGGATCCGGGTCACCCTGGTCTATACATGGGGAGCCATTTTGAAGGTGCAGATTTGTCTCTGAAGTAAACAGAGGTGAAGAAGTGCCGTAGCCAGGATAATTATATTTAATCAGGACTTTTGAGGAATCGCCCGAAAAATCTACTCCCGGGTTGCCCTGGCGCCCAGTATTCATGTAGAAAATGTTGTTTTCTACCCTTGCATTCTCTGAACCCCTTATGACTAGGCCGCCGCCAAAGTTATCCGTCCAGTTCTTGTATACGGTGTTATTTATGAATGCAATTTCCGAACCCGCTGAAAGAACGGCTCCGCCAAAGATTCCGGCATGGTTGTTTATGAAAAGGCTGTTTTTTATTTCTGCCTGGGAACCCTTAAGGTAAATCCCTCCTCCTTCATATGAAACGTTATTTCTTATTATTGAATTGTGAATTGTAAGAATGGAATTTTCCATGTCAATTGCACCGGTTTCTTCCGGAATATTCAGGCTGAGGCTAATCTTCTCAATTATGGCATAGCTGATGCTGGAATTCTGCCGGGAGCCTACGAATTGGATTCCCTTCCAAGTACCGTTATCAGCTGTAAAGGTTACCGGCTCGCCGGGCTTCCCATCTGCTATTAGTCTGCCTCTTACAAGCAGGGATGATGAGTCGCTAAAGAGAATGCTGACGCCGGCTTCAATTGTGAGCGTGGAAAGTGAATCGACTTCGATATTCCCTTTTACCCTGTAAGGGGAGTGTTCGGTTGTAAGTACGCCTGAAACTTTTCCTTTTAGAATGCTGGACTCATCAAGTGTAGATTCAGGGTCCACTGAAAGGCCGCTTTCGCGCCTTGAACAGCCTATACAGCTCAGGGTTATGATAAGGAAGATGAGGAAAACTGAATATTTTTTCATTTCTAATATTTTGTTTGTTTAATTTGGATCAAATTTACTAAATTACCTTACTTATTCCAAAAGAGTCCACCAGATGATAAAGCCAGCGAATATAATTGTCATAGGCGGAAATGCCGCCGGGCCCGCTGCCGCGGCCAAGGCCAGGCGAACCAATCCTGAGGCTGGGGTCATTATGTTTGAGGAAGGGGAGTTCATCTCAACCGGTACATGCGAGCTTCCGTATGTCGTTTCAAAAGAGATCTCATGTTATAAGAATCTGGTATTTTTTACTCCGGAGACTTTCCGTCAGGAAAAAGGGGTCGAGGTTTTCATCAGGCACAGGGTCGAAGAGATTGACAGGACCGGAAAAAGCATTTTGGTTAGAAGTCTTGAAGAAAACAGGCTCCTTAAGTTCAATTACGACAAGCTCGTGCTTGCTACGGGCTCATTGGCTAGAAGGCTTCCGTGGCTCCCGGCAGAGCTTGAGAACGTCTTCTGCCTTAAATCCGTGCGCGATCTGATAGCAATAAGAACCTATATCAGGGATAAAGCCGTTAAGTCGGTTGTTATTTTTGGTGCGGGTTATATAGGCCTTGAAATGGCTGAATCCTTTAACAGTCTAGGCTGCAGCGTTACATTGCTGGAAAAAGGAAGCCTTCCGCTTCCTTTGTCAGAGCCTGAGGTTCAGCACCTGATTCTGGAAGAGCTGAAAGAAAGGGGTATTGAATTTTATGGCGGCATTTCTGAACTGAGGCCAATTACCGAAGGCAGCCGAGTGAAGGCTTTTAGAATTGAAGGCTTGAGGCTGGAGGCTGACCTCGTCCTGGTTGCCGTGGGCTTTATTCCCAATGTCTCGCTTGCAGTTAAAAGCAGACTCGAACTGGGCCGCAGCGGCGCAATTAAGGTCGACAACAGGCTTAGAACTAGTGAGCAGAACATATATGCTGCAGGGGATAGTATTGAAGTCCTGGAGAAAGTTTCAGGAAAGCCGGTTTATCTTCCTCTTGCTACGGTTGCACATAATTCTGGTTACATTGCAGGGGAGAATGCCGCCGGCGGAAACAGCTTTATGAAACCCGTAATTAAAAACATTGCCCTCAGGGTATTCGATATTTCGTATGTAAGCGTAGGGCTGAGGCTTGAAGAAGCCGTAAATATCGGCTTTAAGGCACAATCTGTCTATGAGTTAGCCCCTAACCTGGTAAAAGTGATGCCCGGGAGCAAAAAGGTCTTTGGCAAGATTGTCTACGACAGTACCTCATATAAAATACTTGGAGCCTCCTTCCTGGGAGGAAAGGAAGTCACCGGCTACGGCGACCTGATTTCTTCTTTCATACATTCAGGACTCGATGTCCGCACTTTAGGCGAATTGTATTATAATTATACACCGCCTCTTTCACCTTTCATTCATTTGCTGTCCTTGCTGGGCAGAAAAGCGCGTTAAGTACTTATTTACTAAAAGCTTACGCCCGGTTGAAGCAAAACGGCTCAAAAAGAAGCCCAGACAATAGTATTATCTCAATTTGGGACATGTACAATGCTGTGCGTCACAGAAAAACCGCTTTAAAAGTGATTTTCCGCACATTTATTTTATGGTATTATTTTTGCAGCACGAAGGCGAATCAAAATATGAAGGATAAATAATGAAATCTTTTACGTTCAGACTTCTTTTGGTTTTCGCGTTCGTGTTTGCGACTTCTAGTTTTGTCCAGGCACAAAGCGGAAACTGCGACCTGAGCGGATTTTTGACCTTTACCCAGGGCGGGTGGGGGACTGTTGCGCACGGGAATAACCCCGGCAAGACTCGCGATAAGTATTTTTCCAGTGTATTCCCAGGCGGGCTTACTGTTGGCGGTACTTATTCGATGAAGTTTAACAACTCTTCAGATATAAAAAATTATCTCCAGGGTGGGGGAACACCTAGCCCGCTTTCACACAGTTATACTAATCCGACTTCATCCGAATCCGGTAATTTAGGCGTACAGTTAGTTGCTCTTACACTTAACGTCTATTTTGATGCTGCCGGAAAGATTGGGTCTAACACACTTGCATTGAAAGATCTTGTCATTGTTTCCGGTAAGTTTGCCGGAAAAACCGTTGCTGAATTTCTTTCTCTTGCAAACGGGGCTTTAGGCGGCGAGGCTCTTCCGGACGGCATCACCTATTCAATAATCAATGATGCGGCAACTGCCATTAACGAAAATTTCGATAATGGGACGGTTGATAAAGGATACCTTACCTGTCCTTCCACTCCAAAGCCTGTTTCTTTGGGCGACAAGGTATGGCTCGATTCCGATATGGACGGCATTCAGGGCGCAACTGAGTCGGGCATTGAAGACGTGACTGTACAGCTCTATGACTGCAGCGGTGCATTCATTAAAGAAACAGAAACGGATTTTAACGGAAATTATTACTTTAAGAACCTTAACCCGGGCAGCTACAAAGTAAAGTTTGTTCTTCCTAATGGTTATCTCTTTACTAAAATTGACGTTAGCGGTGACGATAAGGATTCCGATGCAGACCTGACTACAGGCTTTACAACCTGCTACACACTCACTTCAGGCGAAAATAACTATACAATTGATGCCGGCATTTGCGAAATACCTGCTCCAAAGGCATCACTTGGAAATCTGGTCTGGAATGACGTGAACAAAAACGGCTTGCAGGATGACGGCGAACCGGGTATTGCTAACGTTACGGTTGAACTTTACCAGTGCAGCGGGACTGAACCTGTTGCTACTGTAAGTACAAATTCAAACGGTATTTACAGCTTTACCAACCTGAATGAAGGCGACTATAAAGTTAAATTCATTCTGCCAGAAAACTATGCATTCACATCCAAAGATGCTTCAGCGGCAAACGACGAAACTGATTCGGATGCGGACCAATCAACAGGTCTTACCGGATGCTATACGCTCAAGGGTGGCGATGTAAATAACTCAGTTGATGCCGGTATGATACTTCCTCAGCAGGAATTAAAGGCTGACCTCAGCCTGAAGAAAACCGTGGACAATGCAAATCCAAAGAACGGCGACAGGGTAAGCTTTACGGTTACTCTTTCCAATGACGGTCCGGATGCGGCTCACGGTGTTGTGGTCTCCGACCTTTTGGTCCAGGGGCTGGATTTCATTTCTGCTACAGCTTCACAGGGAAGCTACGACAAAACTACGGGTGCCTGGAACGTTGGAACCGTTGATTCCAAGGCTTCTGCAAGTCTGGTAGTTGTGGTAAAAGTAAATGCCGGAAGTATTACAACAGGTACAGTTGACCTGGGTGTTGCTTCAAACTACAACCTGTTTGTTTTTGGCGACCTTGTACAGCCTTCCTGCGATACACAGGGACGTCTGGCTGTTGGAAGGGATGCCAAACTCGCAAACTATAGCGTCGGCGACCAGCTTTCAGCTACTCCCGGAAGTGACGTTCTTGTAGTTGGAAGGAATCTTAGCTTTACAAGCGGTGCCGTTTATTACGGCAACGTTGCCTATGGAAATTCGACAAATCTTCCCATAGATATGGTAAGTATTGACGGCACATTAAGGCAGGCTAGTCCGGTTGATTTCGATGCGGCAAAGACGTACTTAAGAAACTTATCCAGCCAGCTTTCAACCCAGGCAGCAAACGATACTGCTAAATTCGAATGGAGCAGCCTGGTTCTCAGGGGTTCAACTCCTTTGCTGAATGTGTTTAACATCTCAGGCGCTGACCTTTCAAAGTCAAGCAGCATGGCCATTGATGTTCCTAACGGCGCGGTCGTTCTTGTCAATGTTGATGGCGACAGCGTAAGCTGGCAGGGCGGCCTTACGGTCAATGGTACAGATGAATCAAACGTGCTCTATAACTTCTATCAGGCAAGAGTGCTTAAAATTCATGGCATTGACGTGAGAGGATCAATTCTGGCGCCCTTTGCCGATGTTGAATTCTCAAGCGGTGTTCAGAATGGACAGATGATCTGTAATTCGCTTACAGGACAGGCACAGTTCAATAACGTCCGCTTCATCGGCAATATCCCGTCTGAAAGAAAAATCTATAACATTGCTGAGGTTTCATCTGCAGTTGAACGCGATCCGGATTCAACTCCCGGTAACGGCCTTGAAACAGAAGACGACTTTGCTAAGGTTCTTGTTACTGTAAGTCCTCTGAGTGACGGCAGCAACGGCGGCATAAAGCAGGGCAGCAGCCATAGCTGGCAGCACGTTGCCGACTTTATGAGCAATGAAATGATCTGGACCATGGCTTTCGACAATACCGGAAATACACTTGCAGGTACATGGGGCGGTAAGATATATAAGACAGAAGATAACGGCCAAAGCTGGACTGTCCAGAATCCGGGCATGAAAGCTGCATTTATCTGGTCCATAGTTGTTACCCCGGAAAACCAGATCTTTGCCGGAACAGAAAAAGGCATCTTCAGCTCTTCAGATGATGGAAAATCCTGGAAAGAAGCGGGCCTCAACGATACAGACGTTCGTTCATTGGTTCGGGTTTCCGGCGTCCTTTATGCAGGAACCTGGGGTAAGGGCGTCTATAAATCGGAAGATAACGCCCAGACCTGGACAGCAGTCAACAAGGGGCTTACCTCTCTTGCAGTACACGCACTTACGGTTAACAGGAATGGCGAAATTTTTGCCGGTACATTTGGCGGCGGAGTATTCAAATCGGCTGACAACGGCCTGAACTGGGCAGACCTGAAGGCCGGTTATCCGTTCATCTGGGCGCTTGGTACTACCTCGAACGGAACTCTTTATGCCGGAACATACGGCGACGGCGTTTACTATTCGGCTGATGGCGGATCGACTTGGTCAAAATCAAATAACGGCCTTGCTTCGCTCTATATCTATTCGGTGACAGTAGACAGTAAGGACAACGTATATCTCTCTTCATGGGCAGGCGGCGTTTACACTGCTCCAAGTAACGGCGAGATATGGAATGCTCTCGGTATGGCCGGTCAGGGTGTAAGCTCAGTTGCGGTGAATCCAAGTACCGGTTCATTGCTTGTCGGAACAAGTAGCGGTGCTGTTTACAAGACCGACTTCAGCGTGACTTCAGTAGAAGGAGCAAAGAAGGAAGTTCCTGCCAGATTCGACTTAGAGCAGAACTACCCGAACCCGTTCAACCCGTCAACTACAATTAAGTTCAGTATACCTAAGGCAGGTAATTACTCACTTAAAGTATACGACGTTCTGGGCAAGGAAGTAGCCGTTCTTATAAATGGCGGACTTGCAGAAGGCAAATACACTCTAAGCTTTAATGCTGAAAAGCTTTCTACGGGCATCTATATTTATCACCTGCAGGGAGACGGACTCAGCATGACAAAGAAGATGGTGCTGATGAAGTAAGATAACAGGAAATAGATCCATATTTAAGGGGCGGGAGTTACATTCCGCCCCTTTTTATTTATCCTTTTCTTTTTTGGGAAATTAAAGTTATCTTATATAAATTTTTACGGAATTATACTAAGCATAATTCTGTTCCGCTGATGGAACAAGCCATTTATTAACTAATATTATCAAACGTAAACTATAAAGGAAAACATGAAAAAAGCAGAGATCCATACCGAAAAGGGTGTAATGAAGGTGGAGTTCTATGAAAAAGACGCTCCAAATACCGTGAAGAATTTTATCTCACTGGCTGAAAAAGGCTTCTATAACGGACTTACTTTCCACAGGGTTATTCCGAACTTTGTAATTCAGGGAGGATGCCCCAAAGGTGACGGCACAGGCGGACCCGGATACAAAATTAAATGCGAAACCTCGGGCGGCAACCAGTACCACGACCGCGGAGTGCTCTCAATGGCACACGCCGGAAAGGATACGGGCGGCTCACAGTTTTTTATCTGCCATAACCGGGAAAATACAAAACACCTGGACCGCGTTCATACCTGCTTCGGTAAAGTTGTCGGAGGCCTGGAAGTAGTTGATAGTATCCGCCAGGGCGACAAAATTGAAAAAATTGTAGTTCTGGACGAAGCGTAACAGCTTAGAATACGGTTTCAAAGAATAGTTTTTTGAGAAGGCTGAAAGATGATCTTTTTATGAGCTCCTTTCAGCCTCATTTTTTCCCCTTCCTCCTTGTCTCTTTTTCAACTGACTCCCATGTTACTGCCTCAAGACCATTTTACCCGGAATGCCGATGTAAATTGAATAATTCGCCGATAAATTTATATTTAATTAACCCGTGAGCCTTACGCTCACCCGGACTCCGACTGGCAAACTGACGCTGATTTCGGAATAGGTAGTTTTTTATGCTGTGTTGTGCCAGGGGGATGGTAATATGAGGTTTAGAGAATAAGAGGGTAATCTTATGAAGAGATATATACTGTGTCTGACAATGATGATTCTTGTTTTCGGGGGGCCGCTTTTTGCACAGGAGCAGAGGGCCTTCAGGCGGGGCCATGCGTTTTCTGGGACTTTAATGTTTGGCGTTGATGGCGGCGTTACGATGGGCATTACAGACTACGGCAAACTTAAGCCGGATATAATGGGCCGCACAGCGCTTGAATATTTCTTCCCGTCATCCTCTTCCGGAATCTTCAGCATAAGGGCTTTTGGCTCGGGAGGGTATATAAAAGGCAGAGATGTCTACAGGACGCCGGAATCATTCAGGACAAGCTTCTACAGCCTGGGTGGCGGGGTTGCATATAACTTCGCAATCATCAATATAGTATTCCCATACATCTTTGCGGGAGCATCCTATATGCATTTCGACCCCACGGATGTCAACAGAAACCGGCTTCCAAGAAACGCACTTGGGCAGTATAACAGGTATGAAGTAAATTATAACGGTGAGATTGGCCTCCGAACACTCCTGACAGACCAGATCAGTTTTAACATATCTGCCGGCGTGCAGTTCAGCCCTAATGATAACTGGGATGATGTTATTGCAAAGGGCAATAACGACATGATGCTTCAGGGAATGATTGGCTTTTCTTATTCCTTTTTTACAAAGATTGACTCCGATGGCGACGGGGTGGAGGACTCAAAGGATATGTGTCCCGATACGCCCGCGGGAGTAAAGGTCGACCAGTTCGGATGCCCTCTGGATAGCGACGGCGATAAAGTGCCGGACTACCAGGATAAATGTCCCGATACACCAAAAGGAGTGAGGGTGGATAAAAACGGATGCCCTCTGGATACTGACATGGACGGGGTGCCCGATTACGCCGATAAATGTCCCAACACGCCGGAAGGCGTGCAGGTAGACAACAGCGGCTGCCCTCTGGATACGGATGGTGATGGCGTTGCCGATTACATGGACAAGTGTCCAGATACCCCAAAAGAAGCCAGGGTTGACAGAAACGGCTGTCCATTGGATGGCGATATGGATGGAGTTCCTGATTACCTGGACAAATGCCCGAACACGCCCAAAGGTGTGCAGGTAGATCAAAATGGGTGTCCTATTGAAAAAGAAAAAGTTACGATTACAAAGAAGATCATTTTATCCGGTGACACAAATTTCGAGAGCAATAAGGCACAGCTTTTGCCTGCGGCATACACGCAGCTTAACCGTCTGGCTGATGTAATGAAAAATAACCCGGAGACCAGGTGGAGAATTGAAGGCCACACGGATTCCAGGGGCTCCAGCGAATCGAACATGAAGCTCTCACAAAGGCGTGCTGAAGCTGTTGCAGATTATCTTTCAAGTATGGGAATAGAAAGGAGCAGGTTTGAAATAATTCCATACGGAAGCACGCGTCCCATTGCACCAAATAACACGTCTGAAGGCCGTGCAATGAACAGGAGGGTGGAAGTTAGGCTGATAGAAGAATAAGTTAAAAGCAAAAGGAGGAAGGGAGGTTGAAATTGAGGATTTGCCATTTCCTACTTATTCAGCCTCTCTGCTGCCTCAAGGTTGTTAATGCATTTTACAACGTTAATCTCCTGGCCTAAAGCGGGCAGGAAAATGTCACCCAGCTTGTTAAGCCTTTTCCGAACCGTCTTAAGTGTGAACTCCATCGGATCAAGCCCGCGCCTTACTTCCTCCCAGTCTAGTGGAGTGGAAACGGGCGCTCCCGGCCTGGGCCTTATACTGTATGGCGCTGCAACCGTAGCCCCGGTCTTGTTCTGAAGATAATCCAGGTATACTTTCCCTTTGCGCTTCTCGGGGCTCCTTTCAAGACTTGTCGTATCCGGCAGCTTTTCATGCACTACACGGGCAATGAGATGGGCGAATTCCTTGGATATCTCAAAATTGTACTTTGAATTTAACGGGACATAGATGTGCAGCCCCGTGGCACCTGAGGTTTTGCAGAAACACTTTGCTTTTGCCTCATCCACAATTACCTCCCTGACTGCCAGGGCAGTTTCTACGACATTATCAAAAGAAACTTCCAGTGGGTCCAGGTCAATTACCATATAGTCGGGCTTATCCAGCTTTCTTACCCTTGAAAACCATGGGTTGATTTCAATGCAGCCAAGGTTAACCATATAAAGCAGGGAAGCTTCATTTGTGCAGACCAGGTACTCTACTTCTTTTTTTGTGGATTCCGACGGTATTTTTACCGTCTTTATCCAGCCGGGAACGTTACTGCCCATGTCTTTCTGGAAAAAACTTTCGCCTTCAATTCCGTTCGGATGCCTTAAGAGTGTGTGCGGCCTATCTTTGAGGTATGGAAGAATATATTCTAGAACATTTCTGTAATAATCAATAAGGTCACGCTTTGTGTAACCTTCATCGGGCCAGTAAACCTTATCCAGATTGGTCAGTGTAAGCTTCCCTTTTGAAACCGTAATTTCCTCTTCGTTTTCTTTTTGAGGCTTTCTTACGGCTGGCTTTCTGGTTTTTCTTTCGGTAACTTTGTTCATGTATTCCTCGCGTTTTACCTCCAGAGGTTTTTTGTCCTCCCTGAGTCCCATAAAAATGGGCTGCCGCATTATTCCTTTTTCCGTCCACTCTGAGAAACTCACTTCACAGACGAGCTCCGGTCTGACCCATTTGACCGGCATATTTGTCCTGGGCGGCCTGGCAAAGGGGGGATCATCCTGAACCAACGGATCCAGGCGCTTTCTCATTTCCAGAAGGCTCTCGCGGTCGAAGCCTCCTCCGGCGTGCCCGACATAATGCAGTTCATGGTTTTTGTCGTACATTCCAAGAACAAGAGCCCCAAGATATTTTCTGGTTCCCCTGGGTTCGGTAAATCCTGCAATTACCGCCTCCTGCCTCATGTGGGTTTTTATCTTCTGCCATTCTCCCGTCCTCTGCCCACTGCGGTACGGGCTGCGCAGATCCTTTGCCATAATCCCTTCCTGCTGCTTTTCCTGTGCGGCCATGAAGAAATCTATTCCCGATTCCTTTACGTGGTCGCTAAAGCGCACGTGCCTTAGTTCAGGCAGGAGTTTTCTAAGCATATCTTTCCTGTCCTTTAATGGCAGATCCCTCAGGTCGTAGCCGTCGAGATAAAGGAGGTCAAAAACATAGTAAATTAGTTCGCCCTCTTTTGTCCTGGAATAGTTCTGCAGCAGCTGGAAATTTGACTTACCCGTCTTATCCAGGGCAACTACTTCACCATCCAAAACTGCGTCGTGCTTTATGCCTTTAAGTGCTTCAACAATTTCGGGGTACTTTTCATTAAAGGAGTTTTTTCCCCTGGAAAGAAGGCTTACTTCACTCTTCTCGATTTCAGCTATAGCGCGGTAGCCGTCCCATTTGACTTCAAAAATCCAGTTTCTGTCATTAAAAGGCTCTTCAACCAGCTCAGCCAGCATAGGCTCTGCACTATGCGGCATTTTGCTGGTGGAGAAGTTGCTTAATTCGGTTTTTAGTATCTTGTCCTGCCCCGGTTTGAGGAGGCCTTTTCTGGTATTTTTAAGCGTGGGCATGCTTTTGCCCGAGACGACAGAAGCCTCCTGTTCTGTAATATCCTCGTCCGACGAAAAGTTGTCTTTAGCCTTAATGAGCAGCCAGGTGTTCTTTCCGCCAGAGTTGAATTTTCTTAAGTGGAACTGTCCGTTTAATTTTTTGCCATGAAGCACAAAATCGAAGCTGCCTGAGCGGTAGCCTTCCCTTAGTATTTTTTCGCTTTCTTCCTTACCCCCGGAGCCTGGGGTAGAGTAGGTGCCTTCATCCCATATTATCACGTCTCCTGCGCCGTAGTTGCCCTCGGGGATTTTGCCCTCAAACTTCCTGTATTCAAGCGGATGGTCCTCAACTTCCATTGCAAGGCGTTTATCCCTGGGATTTAATGAAGGACCTTTGGGAATTGCCCAGCTTTTAAGCACCCCGTCTATCTCCAGGCGGAAGTCGTAATGCAGATGTGTTGCATTATGCTTTTGTACTACAAAATGGAGTTCTTTTCCGCCCGTGGATCTTTCCATGCCTTCAGGCTCAGGAGTTTCCTCGAACTTTCTTTTTTGCTTATATGTATTTAATCCCATAGATTTTGCCCTCTTTCTTCTTTTTTAAGAAATTGCACATGCAGAACAAAAGTAAAGTCTGTGTACAACTTGCCAGTTTACCTTTTTCCCCTGCTACGAGCCTTATTTTATGCAGCCTGGCCCTTTCTGGTCCTGAGGCTCTTCTTGAGCATAGTCATAATATCGATACATAAGGGACTTCCTTTTCGTTTGAACGGCAGACTCTCTTGAAACTGATTGGACAGTGCTCGTCCTTGCTTAACAGGTCGAGATTTAAGGTGTGGCTATGAGAAGCGCTGTACATTTTTACCGGGAAGTTGACTAGTCCGAAACTGACTGTTCCTGACCATACAGGACGCATAAGAAACTCCTTTCATGATACATATTGTATTCATTAATAGGGTATCAAGTAACACGGATTTATTCAATTTATAAATTCGTCCTACTCTCCGGGAAGTGAGGAAGGGGAAAGCCTTAACTACAGCCTTTAATGCCGGCTGGGTCAAACATGGTCACTTGGCATATATCCCAATAAACAGAAGGTGCCTCTGGGTGAGGCACCTTCTGTTTATTAGTCTTTCGGCCTGTTTTTAATCAATTTTTCTTTCAAACAGCGTGCTGTCGGCAGCGCTTTGCCTGAAGCCGATTTTCTTCAGGTACTGCTGGTGTTCTTTTACGCTGCTTTGTGTAACAAAAGATCTGAATCTTTTTTCCTTGAACAGGTCCGATTTGGAGGTGTAAACAAAGTTTGCGTTCTTGAAATCGCGGTATTCCGGAATCACGTAATCCAGCTTTACAATGGCCCTGCCTTCGCCATCGGACTCATAGATAAAAAGCCCAACGGGGATGAGGTTCCTTAGGATAAAAAAGCATTCCGGGGTTTTCAGGCTGCCGGGTTCAAAACCGGGGAAGTACTTTTGAATGTCATTTTCATAAAAGCTAAGGAACTTCTTCATCAGGGGATCAGACATAGAAGTTGAGATGTGCGTAAAATAATCTTTCTTTTTTGACAGCTGCAGAAGATAATAAATATCTACTATTACGATAAAACCGTTAACGGCAAAAACCGGGTATGCATGTACTGAAAGTGCATAGATAACAAACATCAAAGCACCGGTAAGATTTATCCAGCGCAGTTTCCAAATATTGCTCATTGTAAGTGAAGCTGCAACGAGCAGTGATGCAAGATAGCCTATGAGTTCAAGTGGTTCCATAATTTTTCTTAATTGTGATGCAGTATACAATTAGTTGATTTTTTAAGCATTAAAGATACTATTAATACAATTAAATTTTGAATTTTAATTGAGAATATTTATCATTTAGTAAGAGCGGGAACATATACAGAATTACGTTAGACCAGGAGATGTATGATTAATAAGGACGACTTTAAGATCGAGCTGCCTCATTATATAAAACAGGATATTATGATCGATCTGCTGGTACAGAATTTTGCATATACTAAAACTCTGGGCAAATATATATTTGAGGACATCCTCTCCAGAACCGGGAAGCCGGAAGAGGAATTGTACCAGGAGTTTAACGATACAATGAAACAAATGAAGTATGAAATACTTGCCGTTATTGCCTCCAAATACGGTAAATAAAAATCATAGACTCGAATCTTATGGAACAAAAAGTAGACGAAACCGAACTGGACAGGCTTTATACTGAACTTTATAAAGTCAGGAATGCAGGCCAGAAAATTCACCTGCTGCAGAGCTTCGGAAATGTGACAAACATTATGAAGTTCCTGGATTCCTACGAGAAATACCTCATCCTGAAAATTGCCGAAATTAAAAAAATAATCAGCTTCAGCCAGAATTAAGTTCAGCTATATTTTTTACTTAAAAAAAGTCTTCAGCTGTCTTCCAACAGTCCCATATTTCATCACCTTACTTGATAGAGAAGGGCGGGATTTATAATATATTTATATGTCCGGCATTACTTCTGCTTATCCGGCTTTGCCTTTTGGCTTTTTTCAAGTTCTTGTATCTTTTGAAAAGCTGCTTTATTTAATTTGAGGATATAAAAATGAACAGCAGGCAACCCAATAGAAGCGGGGGTGCAAATAGGTATTCCTCGCTTATTGTATGGACAACCGTAGCAGTTATCGTCATACTTATAATCGTGGCCATCCTGTATTTCAGTTCGGCAAACAGGGAAGTAAAACCTCCATCCGGAAAGAGCCGGGGGACGGTTATTTCCTCCGAGCCCCGGAAAGAGCTCCCTGAAATGAAGAATAAGCCTCAGCCTCGTTACGCCTCTTTCAGGGGCTGCCCGCCCGAGGGGGACGGGGGCGACCCGGAACTAAACCGGAACAAAAACCGCATTGATGAGGGGGATTATATACCGGTTGAGTTTGACGCAATACTTGGGCTCTCCTGGCCCAGAGATATTGAGAGACGCGACCACAAGAACTGGCCCGCACAGGCACGCCGTGAAATCGGGAAGTATGAGGGAATCCCTGTTGCCGTGGAGGGATATTTATTCGGAGCTAAACAGTCCGGACCAGAATCCTGCAACTGTCACGGTGCCGATAAGGAATTTCGCGATTACCACGTCTGGCTCGTTAAGACGCAGGGAGATGACAGGACAAAATCAATAGTTACTGAGGTGACTCCGTCACTAAGGGAAAAGCATCCGAACTGGGAGCTGAAAAATCTCAACAAAATTGCCAGGCAAAAACAGAAAGTCAGAATAAGCGGCTGGCTCATGTTCGACCCCGAGCATCCGGACCAGATAAATAAAACGCGGGGTACTATCTGGGAAATCCATCCCATTATGATGATTGAAGTTGAAGAGGATGGCAAATGGGTAAATATTGATGACCTGAACTTCAGGAAAAGAGGCGGCAATGCGTAAGGCCATATCACTTAAAGTCAGCCTCTGGATTGAGGGCGAGGATGAACCGGCACATGACTTTGCAAAATCCACAATTAAGGCCGTTAAGGAAGTTATTCAGGCCGGAAGCCAGACGCATCCCGAGCTGAAAATTAAAATTAAGCGCATAATTGAACATAATGACGATGAACAGGAAGAAGAATAAGGCTAAAAGAAAGGGGAAAATCCAAGGGTTGACTGTTTTATTCGTCTGTGCCTAAATTAAGATTGTATCCATAACTATAAAAGAAAGAAGGGTAAGATGAATAAGAAACGCAATTTCCAGGATGAGCAGCATAACCAGCAGAAAAATATGCGCAAAGGAAATAAATCGCACCAGGAAAAAAATAAAGCGCATCAACCCGAGCCGAATAATCCACACGACAGGGATATGGATGACGGTAACGGGGAGATCTTAGGCGGAAAGATCTAAAAAATAAAGCTGAATGTTTAATGTTGAACGGAAAAAGCTTTTTCCTGCGTTCAACATTAAACATTCTCTCATTTTACGGGCATTTTAACCAAAAGTTAATTTACTGCAAGTCCCTTCATCTGCTTTTCAACCAGAGAAGCATAGTAGCCGGTGGCCGACAAAAGATCCCTGTGGCATCCTTCTTCAACAATACGTCCGTTCTTTAGGACTAGAATCCTGTCTGCATTTACTACGGTCGAAAGCCTGTGTGCAATAACGAATGTTGTTCGCCCTTTGACCAGCCTGTCGAGCGCTTCCTGTACCTGCGCTTCCAGTTCGGCATCCAGCGCCGAGGTAGCCTCGTCAAGAATGAGAATCGGGGCGTCTTTGAGTAAAGCCCTTGCAATTGCAATCCTCTGGCGTTCACCGCCCGAAAGGCGGCTCCCACGCTCCCCGGCAACGGTGTCATACCCGTTTTCAAGCTTCATGATAAATTCATGAGCATTGGCCGCTTTTGCGGCTGCTTCAATTTCAGATTGTGAGGCATTGGGGCGCCCATAGGCTATGTTGTTCCTTATTGACTCATTAAACAGCAGCGCATCCTGCAGAACAACGCCAATTTGTTTGCGGACCCAGTTCTGCTTTAAGTCCTTAAGGTCCACACCATCCATCGTAATTCTGCCATTGCTAGGGTCATAAAACCTCATTAGTAAGGCCATGAGCGTTGTTTTCCCGGAACCGCTGGGCCCTACTATTGCAACCATTTCACCGGGCTTAACATTGAGTCTAACACCTTTAAGGATTTCATTATTTGCTTTATTGTACTTAAAGCAGACGTCTTCAAAGGCAATTTCTCCATTGCACTGCTTCAGCTCAAAAGCATCCGGCTTATCACTCAAGAAATCTTCAGTGTCGAGGATTGAGAAAATCTGGTCGAGTGAAACCGAAGCCGTTCTGATAGTCCTGTAAATACCTGTAAGTCCCTGTACGGGACCGAAAAGGCCGCCGACATAGGATATGAATGCAACGAGTGTACCGAGGGTTGCCTGTCCTTTAAGGACGAGGAATCCGCCAAATCCAATGGCTGCAATTCTGGCAACAGTAATTGTAACGCTCTGAGCGATGCTGACGCCGGAATCAAAGCCTATACCCCTGACCACGAGATTATTAGCGTCTTTGACGTTGCCTAAGAAACGCTGCTTTTCGGCGTCTTCCATTGCAAAGCTTCTTACGGTTATAATTCCTGAAAGCACCTCGTTAAACCTCGAATAAATTCGCACCCAGCGGTCCAGCAGATTCTGCTCACGCTGCGTCTGTTTGGGAGCCGCATAGGCGGCAATTATTGCAGGAAGCGGGGCAAAAAGGCTTACAAGAATTGTAAGACGCCAGTCGAGCTGCAGCATTAGAATGACAGCCATAACAAGATATGTTAAAGCCGGCAGAACATTAAAGGAAATTTCGGTAATTGCGGACATGAAGCCCGTAATGCCTCTGTCCAGCCGCGTCATAATAGCGCCTACGCCTTCTTTACGCTGAAGGTCAGCCGGGAGCCTGTGGAGCTTGGCTACGGTAGCTTCAAGAAGTCCATATTGAATATTAAGCCTGGTGCGCCAGCTGAGCCAGTTCGAGAATCCGCCAATGATATCTCGGAAAAGTCCCAATCCCAGAAGCAAGCCCGCGCCCACAATGATAGTCTTAGTCGTTGCACTTCCGCCTAGCCTGTCGAAAATATATTTCATGATAAGCGGCTCAAGTGCGTTGGCAGTGGCAACAATTAAGGTCAGGCCCAGAATCAGGAAAAGGAACATTCGGTATTCGCGTGTAAATGAGAGTGCTCTGAGGAGTTTGTTCCAGTACTGTGATTTGTTTTTCTTAATATTTATATTTTTCAAATTCAAAGTTTATCCATTCAATCGGTTTTTCACAATCATCTCTTCAAGCATATTTTCGGCAGATTAAGAGAAAACTTAAGTGTTTTTTGCGGTCAAATCTAAAAGTATTGACTTCGGGTGTACAACATTGGATAAGTAAAGT
The DNA here is from genome assembly GCA_025612245.1 of Ignavibacteria bacterium. Classification (GTDB taxonomy): domain Bacteria; phylum Bacteroidota; class Ignavibacteria; order Ignavibacteriales; family SURF-24; genus JAAXKN01. The sequence continues at coordinate 45,761 of JAAXKQ010000003.1, read as the reverse complement.
GAGTTAAAATCATTGAAAAGCCGCCATATTTTCAGGATTAATATTGAGCGGTGTAGCGAAGTATAAGCGAATGTAGTTGTAGGGGCGAGCGGCGGCTCGCCCCTTATAATTTCGTGACATTTAGCACACAGAGAATTGTAAGGTTTTTGTAATAATTACAATAAAAATGCATTATGAATACCAGACGTTCAATCAGATTAAAAGAGTATGATTATAGTTCAAATGGATACTATTTCGTTACAATCTGTACATATGAGCATAGAAACCTTTTGGGAAGTGTAAAAAACGGGAAGGTAGAATTGAACCCTCTTGGGGATATAGCTTTAGAGGAGTGGCTTAATTCTAAAATGATAAGAAAGGAAATATCTTATGATGAGTATGTAATAATGCCAAACCATATACATGCCATTGTTATTATTAGCAATCCACAACCTCCATTAAAAATTGACTCATCCAATAAGATGAAGCGACCGCTTGCCGGATGTCCTGCAAAATCACTTTCCGCCTTTATTGCGGGATTTAAGTCTGCTGTTACTACAAAAGCAAGAATCTTATCCGGATCACAACTGGTAATATGGCAGAGAAATTATTATGAACACATAATTCGTAATGAAAAGGATCTTTATCGTATTCAACAATATATCCAAACAAATCCGGCCAAATGGGAGCATAAGCATCATTCACATCATGAAGAAGATATAGTTAAGCTCTTATAAGCGTAATAAACATTAGAAAAACACCTAAAAATAATTCTTGGGGAGAGTTATTTTATAACCGTTCAGGGCAGGGAGCCCATGCCAGAGGCTGGTGAGCTGCTGCCCGTCCCTATATTTATTAATCTAATTTTCAGATTATCCGAGTATTTGCCGGAAAGAAAATTAAATTTCCGTTTTTCCGGCTCCATCGACATCTGGGCGGAGAAGAGTGTCATCCCCAGGCGGAAGGCGTTGTAAAAGATATAATAAAAGGGGAGGCGGGCTTCAATTTCTTTGTCACCGCTTTGCTTTATATAGCTTTTTACGAAATATTGTTTTTCTTCTTTGCCTAAGGAAAATTCTGTCAGGAATCCGGCGATGTCATACGCAACGTCCTGGCAGCCCGGAAAGAAATGATCTTTATGGTGCTGTACTGAATCGGTTTTTAGGTAGGCCCCATTGCTATAAAGCCATTCACATGGAAGCATCCTTCCGTCTACGGCTGTAGCATGCGTGCTGAATAAGGGCTTAAAGCTGCTGCTGATATTGCTGAAGCGCTCTGCCCATTCTTCTCCCATGCCTTTCAGCAGGTTAACCTGGATCATCTCTTCAATCTCATTGAAATTTCTGCCTGATTCAGCCTGAAATGTTTTTCCCAAAAAAGATATGTAAGAAGCTGCCCTATCAAGAAGAGCGCGGTTTACATCATGTGCCGCAAGGGGTTTTTCTTCACTAAACCGGCTTAAAATAAACCCGTTCTCAAGTGCCAGAACCTCGGGTGAAAAGCCTGCCTCCCACAGCACTTTCCCTCTTTCATAAAGATCCCTTCCATAGCGCCCGAGTCCCGCAAATTTAATGAGGTATTTGTTATCCTGCGAAAGGTATTTTCTCTGCTCGAAATTGGGGTAAACAGGGGGGAACTCTTCATGATTCTTAAATAGAACATCCCTCCACATGCCTGCTGAAACGTCTTTTACTTCTTTAATAAATCCGGGGAAAAGATTCTTTACTGAAATTACCTCTTCAAACTCTGAAGTAAACTGCCTGTGCTTTTTCCAAACAGATCTTGCCTTTTCCGAGACAAAACTATCTCCGTCATTACGGTGACCGGGGAAGAAAATTATCTTTTCATCACTTATTCCAAGACCCGTTAGCTTTTCTGCAACCGAGGTAAAGGATGTGCCGCTTAGCCCTGGCCCCTCATCAACAATGAGATAAAATCCCTTGTTAAATTTTTTCAGCTCTTCTTCCATAAAAGTGTCAAGAACGATCTTCCTGTCGAAATAAAACCCTCTTGGTCTTACAGTAAAGGAATGAACCGCTACCGGCCCGGTTTCTTCCATTCGTGCTGAAACCAGTGCCGAGAGGCTCGTTCCAATGCTCCGAATTCCGATTACTGTTACTTCCGTGGGGTGGAATTCGCGGCAAAACTTTTCTACCGACCTCAGATACATTTCGGGGTAGAGTGAATAAAAAGCGTAGCCTTCGGGAAGGCTGTACGTTAAAGACGGGGAGACGTTAAACTTCTTTAGCCGTGAGAGAACTTCCTTAAAGGTGTAAAGCCATCTGTTGGATAGAGGAACATTTTTGTTCAGTGAATGAATAAATATGTGTCCTGCAGCCGTAGAGAGCTCACGTACAATGCAAAGAAGGTTGTTTATGAAGTCGCATTCAGGAAAGAGGAAGTCAGTCAGTGCGGCTTCAAATTCTCCCGTGTTGATAAGAAGTTCAGTAGCCGGTTCATGGCCTGAAGGTCCATTTCCCTTAAAGCCCATGGCCAGAGCTTCAAGTCTTTTTAGGCCTTCAGTGTAAGTTACTTTTTCCTTGGTGTCACCGTAAATAATCATAGTTCCTTTAGAATGGTTTAAGGTCAGGCAGTTCGCCCGTCTGGTTAATGCAATGGATCTTAGGTCCCCAGTCATCAACTGAAATGACGCTGAAGGAGCCGGTATTTATTTTTATCCGCAGTATAAAATCCAGAGGAATTCCGGCGTAGTGCGCGATAGCTACCTTTATTGGGTCACCATGGCTGAAAAGGGCCAGTATGCCGTTGGGATACTGATGCTGCAGGCGTTCAATCTGGTCTACCATTCTTTTCTGTACGTCTGCCATAAGTTCCCCGTTCGGGGGGCGTGTCCCGCTTCTGAAGCTATGGAATTGCTTCCACCTTTCATCTGGCTCCAGTTCGCTAAAGCTCTTACCTGTCCAGTCCCCGAAGTCAATTTCAATTATACTCTCCAGAATTACAGGACTCACATTCCGGCGCTCACACAAGGGCGCCGCAGTCTCCCGTGCTCTTTCAAGAGGGCTGGAGAAAATTGCCTCAAAAGGAACCTCGGCAAGCCTTTCAGTAAGGCGGAGTGCCTGATCGTGCCCGCTTGGGCTTAAATGCACGCCGGGCAGTCTTCCGGGAATAGTGTCTCCGGCGGTCGTGTTGCCATGACGCATGAGATAAAAAGTCGTCATATTGCTTAGTGATCCTTCTTTTTAATGAACATTCTGAAGTTACTCCTGTCTTCTGCGTTCCATTTATATTTATAGTCTTCAGACCCCCTTAAAAAATCGAATTTCCTTATTCCTTCTGAAATCGCATTTTTAATGATCTCAAGCAGTATTACTGAACCGGGGCTGAATTTTGAGAACACAGGGTCAAAGCCTCCAATGTAATAGTATAACCTGCTGTCTTTGATAAGTGAATAGACGGCAGATATAACTTTGCCATTATGCTTTAGCACGTAAAGGCGCATAATTTTGTTTTGAAAGAGTTCTTTTGCGGTTTCCCTGTGAAAGTCCTGCAGTGCCGATTCAGCAAGTAATCCCGGCATATTCCTTTTGTGCCAGCTGGCGTTGTGGAGCCTGAAAAGCCAGGCCATATATTCATCCAGGTTTTCTTCTTTTGCAACCTCCAGGCTGAGCTCTCCCAAATCACTAAGCTGCCGCCGCGCACGGATGATATTTTTCCTGAATGAAACCGGCAGGCTGTGAAGATATTTATCCAAGGATTCGGGCAGGACTGTAACAGGGCATACGCCGGAATGAGTAGTTTTAATTTCAAATTCTTCGCCTAATTTGATATTGAGCATTGGGGAGGATTGCCTCAGCTCCTGGAAGTCGCAAATATCCCAGCTATTGCTGCTGCCGGCAAGGAATTCAGAGACCATACGGATGGTTTCAGCCTCCAGTTCAGGCCGGCAAAGAATATCCATGTAATCGGTATTCCCGGTGCCGATAAAAGTAAGCTGCCTGAGAGATTCATTGCCGCTTTCGAAATTAAATATGTATATTGGCAAAAATCCGGCGAGGACTCTGCGGTTATAGACAGCAACTACCCACAGCTTCTCATTTCCAAAATGCTTCCACCAGTTAATTATCCAGGAAGGGGACTGAAAAGGCGTGGCCACAGGGGAAGCTTCATAGAGCTCATTCCATTCGCTGCTTATTTCCGTAAGCTCAGGTAATGTTTTTAATTCTCTTAAATGAAGAGAAATTCCAGGGTTATCATCCATTAAGAATCCTTTTTTTTGATTCTTTTCTTAACGGGGCAGAATTAAAATCTGCTATTATTCTTCTGTACAGGTTGAAGTATTTCCTGATTGTTTTTTCAGAAGAGAACCTTTTACGGGCTGTCCTGCGGCAGACCGCGGGATCTATTTTATCCGCCATTTTAATTGCTTCAGCCATTTCATCTATGCTGTTTACGATGAATCCTGTTTTACCGTCCTCAACTATTTCACACAGTGCTCCTGCAGGATAAGCAATAACCGGGGTTCCGCAGGCCAGAGCCTCCATTGCTACAAGGGAACTGGTCTCGGGAACCAGGCTTGGAACGAGCAGGCACTTTGCCGCCGACAGAAGCCTTTTCTTTTTCTCAAGACCCACGGGACCAATAAATTTATAACTTTCCCCGTCAAGCCTGGGCAATATTTCACTGTTGTAGTACTCCTTGTGGTATTCATAAGGGAAGAGCTCTCCCGCAATTATGAGCGGTATGCCTGCTTTCTTTGCGGCATCAAGCGACGCGTGATAACCTTTTTCCCAGCATATCCTTCCAAGCGAAAGGGCGTAATTATGCTTGCTTACGCTGACTTTGAAATTCTTTAGCTTTACGCCGTTATCAACAAAACCAAGCAGCGTTGGCATTTCAGGACGGCTTTCATACTGCGAATTAGATACGCAGTTAAAATAAACCCCTTCGGGGGGATTAGTCAGCTTGTCCTGCGGATACCAGGATAAAGGGAGGTGAAGCGTTACAAGAATGGGTACACGGGTTCTGGGGATGTATTGTGCAAAGTCAATGCCGTGCATGTGAACAAGGTCTATTTCCCTGCGCCCAAGCGCCTGTTCAATTGCAAGAAGGTGGTGCTCCTCGAAGAATTCAGCCGCATTTGGATCAATTGAGCCCTTAACGCCGGGAGTCTTAATGAGCCTTCCTTTTACGCATGAGCCTTCAGAGGCAATAACAGTTGAATTGTGCCCGGCTTCACACAAAGCCTCATCAATCATTGCAAGCACCTGTTCAGCTCCGCCTGCCGTATCGGTCCTTACGGGCGCAAAAGGAAATGCGACGCTCAATATGTTAAGTTTTCCTGCATGTTTCATTTCAAATGCATTTCTTACCTGTTTAAGAGTTCCAGAGCCTCTGCGGCAAGCCGCCTCCAGCTTTTTCCGTCAATACCCCAGTCGAAGTGCTCATAATAAAGAGTGCCTTCGTGCGGAGGTTTAATAAAATCGTAGGCCGGCGCAAAGCGGAAAGCCTCCTTTTCAGTCTTAAAAAGCGTAAGCACATTCTTCTGCGTCACAAAGCAATCCACCATTCTTTTTTTTATGGCCTTTTCTTCTTCCGACAGGAGAATTGTGCAGGTTCGTGCCTCAATTCCTGAAAGGAATTCGGAAGTCACTATGGAGCCGCGGCTGTCGTGATAAGAGGTGAACTCCACTATAAGAGGCGGAGCAAACCCCTTGCCGTATATGGAAGCGCAGGCCGTGTGCACGGCAAAGGCTGTCGAGTCGTGGTCGGGGTGCCCGCCTTCGTATGCGTGCGTAAGAATTATCTCCGGGCGCAATTCCCTTAAGAGCTCTTCAAGCCTTTTTGACAGTTCTATAAGGTTAAAAGAAGCCTCCTGGTCCTTAAAGCCCAGCTCAAGGCACCTGTTGGGCGGAACGCCCGCAATTTCAAGCGCCGAGAATAGTTCCTTGCGCCGTGCCGCTGCATAGTCGCTCAGATTATGAAAGCCCGATGCCCTGGCATCCAGCATGTTACGCGGTGCGCCGTCTGTAGTGTGAACAATATAGACATTTTTTAACAGCGGAAGCCTGCTTGAGGCACCTATGACCTCATCATCTGGATGAGCCGCAATGATTGCAGTTTTCAGGAGTATATCTTCATTGCCGCAGAAAAATTCCAGGACGTCGGAGTCAGCGTTATTCTCTGCCCTGGAATCCAATATCGTATTCATGTTAAGCTCTTTCATAAATTTCTTTTAATTAAATTCATTTACAGAAAATTCACACTTTGGATAGTCATTCCAGTACGGTTTTCTGCTTTGAGTAAAGAAGGTTTATCGCCTCGCGGTAGCCGTTGAGCGTTCCGACGTCAACATACGACTGCCCTTTCCTTAGGCCCCGGGCCTCACCTCCAAGCGATAAATAAGAGTTCACAAGTGTACCTATGTACTCGTCTTTTTTTCCTCTTTGAAGCCAGAGGCTGTGGAGTTCATGAAGCACGCTTCCCGGCATCTTGAAAGCCCCCCAGATCCAGTTTGAATGGGCCTCTTTCTGCTTGACTTCAATTTTTTTGACGCTACCTTTCTCGTCGGTTACAACGGCATCAAAAAACTCGGGGTGACTGACCGGGAAGAGGAGAAACGATAGCTTATCCTCGGGAAGGTCGCAAAGCCCTTCTTCCGGGAACCAGATGGTGTCGGGAAGCCCAATGAGCACGCTTTCATTTTTCCCGATAAAGGGAAGCGCGCTGAAGATGGCGTCGCAAAGACCTTTCGGGTGCTGCTGGACCGTATAGCAGAAATTTGCGGACTGGGTGCCCTGCCCGTAGTATTCCATTATGTCTGACTTTCCGGGGGAGATGACAATTAAGATTTTCTTTGCTCCTGCCGTAATCATTCTTTCCACCAGGTATTCGCTTACAGCTTTGGGCCTTTCCATCTGCCCGTCCAGTCTGCTGCCAACGGGCAGGAGTTCCTTTGAAAAAGCAAGCGGCTGGATCCTGCTTCCGGAGCCTGCTGCCGGAATAATACCCCACATGTTACTTCTCCTTTCTGTTGTTTTCGTAGTACTCCTCTAGAATCTTCTCCAGCTTTTTGAGCCTCTGCTGCGGTGTGTGCTCGGAAAGGACCCTTTGTCTCGCAGCTCGTATAATTTTTTGCCTTTCCTCTTCTGTCATATTCAGCGCATCCACGACGTCCTGCGAACTTTGCACTGTAACGATTTCCTTCCCCGGGGTAAAGAACTCTTCCAGCCCCTGCCAGCTGTCGCTGATAATTGGAACTCCGCATGAGGCAGCCTCAAAGAGCCTTCCTGAAGGGCAGTAACCCATCTCCGCCATTGCACCGCGCGTAACGTTAAGGGTAAAGTGTGAGGATGAGTAGAATGCCGGGTGCTCCGGAGGGGCAATGTGAGCCAGGTACCAGATGTTGCTGCGCCATGGGAAGAGCTCCGGATACTGGGATCCCCCGATTATAAAGCGTTTCCCGGGCAGCATTTCTGCCGGCACAATGAAATACCTGTTAAGTGCGTCCTGGCGGTCACTGGCGTAGGTGCCTAGGTAAGATAGGTCGCACCTGAATTTTTCAACTTCCGGGACTGGCTTATGAGTCTCGGGGTCAGCGCTGCCGTAAAGGGCAGCCGTTTTCCTGGCCCTGAGCTTGGTTTTTAATTCTTCAAGTGCAATGCCGCCGGTATAGCTGAGAACAAGGTCGTAGTCTTCAAATCCCCCGGGACCTACGTACGCAACCTTCTCTCCTGCGGAAAGGCACTTTAATGTAACGGGTGTATCCAGGTCGTAGAACACCTTAAGGCCGCACCTGGAAGAAAGGAGCAGTCTGCCTGCTTCAATAGCATCGGGGCAGTAAGAAGTAACCATTCCAATGTCGGCGTCTTTGAGCTTTTCATGGGCGGTAGATCTTACATCCTGCCAGTTGCCGTAGAGAATAATTTCCATTCCCGGCATCTCATGCAAATCCCTGTGTGCTGCATAGTAGGGCACGTCGTGCTCAAAGAAAGTTATCTTATAGCCCCTTCTTATCATTGCACGGCAGAGTCCTCGCCATATAGTAGCATGCCCGTTGCCCCAGGAAGAACTGATGGTAAGTCCAAATATTACAAGTTTCATATTTTAACCTAAGAGCTTAATGTTAGCCTGAGAACAGATATTCTAAACCAATTAACCAGCTGAAATTGCCCGGTTTCGGGCTATGCTTCTTCAGAATTCCCCCTTTTAAGCTTGCCGCCCCCTGTGCTTTCATCTGCCGAAGCCCTGTCCTTCAGGACATAGCGCTTTACCACCTCTTCGGCAAAGTAAGCAAACTCGCCCGGGTCCTCGGGCGGGCTTGTATGGTGGGGTCTTTTGCCGCGCGAGGGGGGAGTAAAGCAAAGCGTAACGGTTGTATCAAACTCACTGATTGCCTGCATCTGCCTGTCGAACCATTCGAGCGCATTAGGGCGGAACCAGTCGGCCCAGCTTATGCCTGTTCTCAGCTTTTTAACTTTCAGTTTTCTCAGCCACCCTACTATCTCCTCTAGCCTGTGGTCCTCAAAATGGATCCACTGGCAGATTCCCATTTCAGGATTAAAATGCTCCACGGCGGGCTTTGGCGTGCCGTCGGCACGTATGAGTCCCATGTAAAAGTGCCTGTAATAAGCGCTGCCTTCGCTTTCCTTGTGCCTGGTGGTAGCCTCCCAGGCCGGGGGCAGGTCAAGCAGGCTGTACCAGTAAACTCTTTCGGCTCGCTTTAGAAGAAGTTCAGCGGTTTTATTAAGCCCGAATACCTGAACTTCGTCGGCTCCGAAAGAAGAGACCCCCACTTCGGTAACCCAGATGGGAAGCTCTGCCACGGCCTCAATTTCCTCAATCTTTTTGGGCCAGTCGTATATTGACCAGTGATTCCAGTCCAGCGGAAACCCATGTATGGCAACTGCATCGAGTGAATCCAGGAGTCCATGGCCTTTTAAGAGCTGTATAAACAAAGGGTCAATTGGTGAGATACCTCCCAGCACCAGTTTCAAATCGGGAGCGAGATTCCTAACCGAATCAGCCGCAAGCTTAATCATGTAGCTGAATTCTTTCCACTGGGGGTCCATCTGAAAGTCCCAGTGCGAAAGATTATTTGGCTCGTTCCAGAACTTAATAGCTTCAATCATCAGAACTCCTTTCCAAAATCATCTTTTTCAAGAGCGGATTATATTCGTTTGGTCATGACACATTTATCCGGTTATGACACTCCTGACACTTTTAGCGGCGGAAGAAAGCTCCTCGGGCTCATAATTCCCGGACTTTTCAATGCCTGAATGCGTGCAGAGGTAGACTTCATGATCGGGACGCTTTACGACCTCAAGTCCCCCGGAGCGGAGCATTGCTTCAACGGCAGCATGGTTCGGGGCCCACCAGTTTGTTGCATCCCCGGCAAGGCTGTTTTCAATAAATGCCATCTTGGGCCAGCCGGAATTAAGCATCACTTCCCGGTTTTCAATAGGCAGGTCATCAACCATTTCCATTACCTCTTCACCTGGCATTGTAAGCGTCTGGAAAAGCAGGAGCTTCTTGAACTTCTGCGCCACAATGTCGAGTGCAAGAAGGGGATATCGCAGGTGATAGAAAACCCCCATAAAGACGACCATGTCGTATGTGGTGCCGGAATGGGCAAGGTCGTAGATCTGCATTTTTCTGAACTTTACCTTTTCCTGCAGACCGAACTGCCTGGCAGCCCAGCGCGCCTGCCTCAGGTAATGGCCGTCCAGGTCAATTCCCGTAACATAAGCGCCTCGCCTGGCAAGTTCAAAACTGTAAAAGCCCGCGTTGCATCCTATGTCGAGCACATTCCAGCCTTTGAGGCTTTTGGGGATTGCCCCTGAAATTTTCTCCCACTTGAAGGAAGGGAAGTCACCCAGAGGGTGGTTTGGCGCCGTCTGGGTTCCATCTGGAAGGTGGAGGTTATGGAACCAGGGACCAATGTCGAATATCTTCCGCTCCAGCGGTGTTTTAGGATCACTGATAAAAGTCTCCAGAGTTTCAAATGCCGTCTCAGTCCTGTTCATTCCGTCATCTCTCTATATATGCCTGTCTCGTAGATATTTATTTATTCAAAGTGTCAATAATCTATGTTACTAAAGTTCAGGTTACTAATTTTTACTTTCTTACCCATTTACACTTTCAGAGTTTACTTCCAAGCGCTTCCAGAATGTAGCCTTCGAGCTCTTCGGCTCTTTGGGCCGCTGTATGGGAGTGAAGAACGCGCTCTCTTGCTTTTTCAGCCATCTTAATCCTTGTTTCCTCGGGGAAGGCTCTTAAGTACTTAAGAGTCTCTTCGGGTGAATGGCTGATGAGTATCTCCTCGTTAAGTGTGAAAATTGTATTTAGCCCTTCCCAGTAGTCACTTATAATGGGTGTACTGCAGGCGGCTGCCTCAAAGAGCCTTACGCTTGGCGAATATCCGGCCTTAGTCATGTCGGCTCTTGTAACGTTAAGGGTAAAGCGCTGCGAGTTATAAAACTTCCTGTGCTCTGAAGGATTCAGGTGATATACGCGTTCGACGTTTCCGGGCCACCGGATACTTTCAGGGTACTGCGGACCCGCTACAATAAAGCGCCCTTCTTCCCATAACCTGGCCGGTTGAAGCAACAGATGTTCAAGTACGGGCTGGCGGTCGTTGCTGTACGTGCCCAGGTATCCAAGGTCATATTTTATAGAGCCGTTCTCAGGGTAGTACTTTTCTGGGTCAACCGAGCAGTAAAGAGCTCTTGCCATCGGGCTGCCGAAATCTTTTTCAAGGCGCATAAGCGTGGGGCCCCCGGTAAAAGAAAGATAAAGCCTGTAGCGCGGTATGAGTTCCGGGGAAAGATACTCGTAGTCTTTCCGTTCAAGTTTTGAAAGCGTGACGGGAGTATCGATGTCGTAGAAAGCAGTATTTCGGGCCACCAGGTTTACCCATTTGCCCACCTCAACGCCCTCGGGGACGTAAGAGCCCACGATTACCATGTCGGCTTTTTTTATTTCGTCTTGGTAGACTTCCTTGAGCTCCTCAAGGCTTGAATAAATCCTGGTGCATCCGAATGGCGGCTGCGGCATGTCCCTGTTTGAAGCGTACCAGGGGAGGTCGCGTTCAAGAAAAAGTACATTGTGACCCCTTCGGGCAAGTTCTCTTACCAGCCCCCTGTAAGTTGTTGCATGCCCGTTACCCCAGGCCGAAGTAATTGAAAGCCCGAGTATTACAATTTGAAGCTCCCGGCTTTTCATCTTTGGGCCTCCTTTTTTTCTTCTCCGGCATGAAGAAGAAGCTTTTCAAGCTGTGTGGCCCTGTGCGAATAGGTGTGTTCCTTGAGGACCCTTTCCTTTGCCGCCTGCCCGATCTTTTGTGACAAATCCCTGTCGGTTTCCTTTAATATTCTTACCACGTCCTCGCCCCGTTCTGCAACCAGTATTTCTTTCCCGGGCTCCAGGAATAGCTCAATACCATCCCACTTATCCGTTATTATGCAGGCTCCTGCTCCAGCGGCTTCAAATATCCTGGTAGCGGGGGAGAATCCATAGCGCGCCATGCTTTCGCGGCTGATATTAAGCACGGCATCCGTAGAGCAGTTAAATGCATTGTGGTCCTTTGTATAAACATGCCCGAGGAAGTCGACGTTCGGAACCTCGGGAGCCCACTCGCGCCAGCCGGAGCCGCCCAATATGAAATGCTCCATGGGAAGCATCTGTGCGGGCTTGAAGAAAAACTCCCATACCCTCATCTCCCGGTCGGGCATACGGTTGCCCAGAAAGCCGAGCTTTCCTTTGAACCTGTCCTCAGGCGCAGCAGGGAAGTGTGTCGTTGGGTCAAGCGCGTTATATATTGGTACGCACTTTTTTGCCCCGAGTTCCGTGTAGGCACCTACAACCGGGTCACCCCCGCCATAGGTGAGAATTAAGTCGTACTGTGGAATCAGCTCCCTGAACGGGTCCTGAGGGTTAGTCTGCACGCGGTCAAGCGTGGCCGGAGCATCCACGTCCCAGAAGATTATCTTGGTCCCGGGCCTTCTTAAAGTAAGCACCTCTTTTTCAAGGAGTTCGTCGAATATACCGACGCCGCTGGCCTTAATTATTATGTCTGAGCTGCCGGCATCTTCGAGCGCCTTCCTGACGCCGGATTCATCGAAGGCGGGGTAGACGACGCTTTTTGAATACTCTGGGTCCGGTATATCCCTGTGCTGCTGGCGCTCAAAGAAATCGGGTTCAAAGAAGGTAATGTCGTGCCCCTTTTCGAAAAGCGCCTTAAGAATGCCCCTGTAGTAAGTGGCTGCGCCATTCCAGTATGCCGAGACCAGGCTCGACCCGAAAAAAGAAATTTTCAAGACTCTTTTCATTTAACTTCCTCGTTTTTATTTGGCTGAATTGGGGAGGGGCCCTCTTCACTGCTGAAGGCTGATTCAATGCCCATCTGCCTGTATATCTTCAGGAGCTCATCGACGCGGTGGCCGCAGGTGTGGCGTTTAAGGATTGTAAGCCGCCCGTGCCTTGAGAGTGACTCGGCCAGGGATTTATCGTTAAGGACTTCCTTGATATGGCTTTCCATCTGCTTTTCATTGCTGGCCATGAGAAAGTCTTCACCGGAAGTAAAAAGCCCTTCGGAGTCTTCCCACGGGGATGAGACAAGTGGTATTCCGCACGCCAGGGCCTCAAAGGGCCTGATCGTTGGAATGCCTTTTAGGGCTTTGGCGTAAGGTTTGCGGGGAATGTGGACCGTAAGCCTAAAGCGGGCGAAGACTTCGGGTACCATGTAATTGGGCAGCCAGCCGCCATATTCAATTCCCGCTTCCTCCAGGTTTCTTAAGGCGCTTTCCGGATAGCGCACTCCGTGCACCATAGCCTTAAGGCTGAGGTTTCTTACGGGTTTCAGCAGGTATTCATACAATTCCTGCGTCCTTTCCTCGTCTCCCCAGTTGCCGATCCAGATGAGGTCCCCAGTCTTTTCAACGCCTTCAATAGGGTGAAATATCCTTACGTCAGCCGCCTCATGCCAGGTCCATGCCCTTTGTATCCATCCCCTGGAAAGATAAATTTCCTTTATTACTTCCCCGTATGCAAGAACGCCGTCGTAACCGGAGAGGTCGAACTGTCTCATCTTTTCAGGTTCGGTAAGTGAGCGGTGGTGAGTATCGTGGAATAAAAGCTTATAGCCAGGGTTCAATTTTCTGTGGCTGCCGATTTTCCTTACCAGTTCAGGATCATTCCACTCGTGTACGATTACGAGGCTTGCTCCCTGGAGCTCCCGCTCAAGGTCAAGAGCATCCAAGGTATATTCTGTGCTCTGCATATCCGGGAAAGTTCTGTGGAATTGCCTGATGGGTTCTTCCCCGTAAAGAGAGACGAGGTTTTCCCTGCTCCAGCCTCCACGCGGCTCAAAGACCTTCACCTCGTGCCCCCTGTGCATGAGCTCGGCTAGAATTCCCCTCAAAAAATGTGCGTTGCCATGGTTCCAGTCTGAAACAAGTGAATGATAAAACAGCACTATTTTCATTGAGCCCTCTGAAAATTATTAAAATAGTTCCAAGCCCCTTCAGGGCTCTGAAATGTGTGTGCCGAAGAGTACTACTGACAGAGCGTCTACCGGGGACTTAAATTACCGTGCAGCCATAAAACCATGTTTTTATGTGCTAATTAACTTCATGGGCATTTTGCCTGGCGCCTAACGCCCGGGGAATATGCCTTATGCCTTTGTAATATGTTCTCGTAAAGCGAAAGATAGCCCCTGGCCATCCTTTCAGGCGTGAAGAATAAGGCGCGTTTTCTGACCTTCTTCACGTTATTTAGCCTTAGCTCTTCATTACCAATAAGGGCATTTATCGTTTTCTTGAGCCCCTCATGGTCGTCCGGCTTTATAAAAAGAGCTGCATCCTGCCACACTTCACGCAGGCTCGGTATATCCCCAAGGACGAGCGCGCAGCCCGACAAAGCCGCCTCTAGGGGCGAAAGCCCGAAAGGCTCATATCTTGCAGGAAGCGCGAATATGGAAGCCTTTTTCATCCAGGCTGCAAGTTCAACCGAAGGAAGCCTCCCAAGCCAGTTGACGTCATTAAACGTCTGAATAAAGCGTCCCTCGGGGTCTTCTTTTTCCCCGGCCATATAAACGGGCCACTTAAGGCGGGGCGATATATAGGCCAGCATTGAAACGTTCTTGGCCTCATCCCAGAGCCTTCCGGCAGAAAGAACCATTTCTTCCTTAATGCCAGGCAGAAAATCTTCGGCCTTCCGGGCATTATAAACGGCACCCGCAGTCCTGAAACTCCCGTAGTGACGCCTCAGCATGGAAAGCATTGCCTTTGTGGGAGCAGTTACAAGATCCGCCTTAATAAGTCCTTCGCTAACTTTTCTTTTATACTCATGCCACGCCTCGTGTGGTGCATGCTGTTTTACGGCATAATACCAGGAATAAACGCATGAATGCCCGACGACGAGTTTAGGGGACCGGAAGGGGGTTGCGCCGTGCGAGTATCCGTTCAGGTGAATTACATCGGGCTGAACGGCGGCTTCAAGCTCCAGTAGCCATTTCCCCGCTTCTTCAACGTCCTTCCAGGGCTCTTCCATCCATTCGAGCTTGTATGAACTTTCAAAGAGTCTGATGTTACCGGCCATTCCGAGAGCTTCCTTTTGCTTTTCAGTGAGGGGAGAACCCATGGTTGCCAGGTATATTTCAACTCCGTAAGGCTTCAGGGCCTCTGAAAGTTCGAGCGCATAAGTCCATACGCCTCCTATGGTGTCTGCCGTCATGAGTATGCGGCGGAGCTTTGGAATGCTGTGCGGACTGTTTAAGTCGAAGGCCATTACTGCTTTTTCCCTGCTCCCTGTGCCTGCTCGCCTTCGCGGCTGAGGAACTTATTAAACCTGCTCTGCTTGCCGTCGTGTGTCTTATCCTGGTAGAGGAAAGCAAGCTTCGATTCCTCAAATTTATTGAAGAACTCCTCCCAGGATATTTCCTCCAGCTTGCCCTCTCCTGAATATCCCGGAAAATCTATCCTCAGTAGTCCTGCCTCCTCGCCCTTGCTTTCCGTGCCCTTTACGGTTGCCGGTTTTCCTTTTCTTTCTTCAACCCACTTCCTGATAAGATTATGGTCAGTCGTATTATTGGATTCGGGCATGATGTACCTCAGCTAATGATTGTTCCTTCCATAAATTGCATCAATTACTTCGGAGACCCTGATAATCTGTTCGATCTCAGGATCATATTTCGTGCTTTTAGACATCTTTTCTGTCCAGTTGAGTGCTGCGCCCTTTCCCCAGTCCTCTGGAGGCTCAGATAAGGTCTCGTGGGCCGTCCAGCGGTAGCGTTCGGCCTTAAAGTCGTAGAACGTTCCGTTCAGATTTTTAAGCGAGACTCCGCCTTCGGTGCCGTAAAATGAAGCCTCGATTACGGCGTCGCGGCCTGCCGACTGCCTCCATGAGCATGAGAGGTTCACAGTTGTATCCCCCCTGAGGTCTATTCTTGCCGATGCATAATCCTCCACAGTGTCTTCTGAGCCCTTAAAAAAACTGCCTTTGGTAAAAAGGCGGCTTGTAACCAATTCAACCTCCGGATAGTCCAGCATCCATAAAGCAAGGTCGATCAGGTGAATCCCGAGGTCCATTACGCATCCGCCGCCTGAAAGCTGCGGGTTATAGAACCAATCCTTGTCGGGTCCGTATGCGTTGTGGAAAACGAGGTCCACTGCATAAACATGGCCTATTGCCTTATCGTCTATTATCTGTTTCATCTTGCGTATGCCATTTAAGAACCTGTAAGAAAGGTCCACGCCAAGGAGCCTGTCTGCTTTCCTGGCGGCTTCAATTACTTCTCTGACCTCTTTATTATTCCTCCCCAGGGGTTTCTGGCAGAATACTGCCTTACCGGATTCTAGCGCCATAATGCTTTCTTCGGCATGAAGCGCGCTTGGCGTTGCAATTACAATTCCTTCTATGTCTGTTTTCTTTAGGAGCTCCTTCAGGTTTTTGAGGACAGAGGCTTTGGGTGCAAGTTTTTTCGCCGTAAGTGCCATCTCATTTATGGGATCCACAATGTAGAGAGCCTCGGCATTGCCGCCTTTAAGTATGGATTCCATTCTGTTGCGCCCGATCCAGCCCACGCCAAGAAAGCCCAGGCGGGGCTTCAGGCTTACCGGAGCTGAAATGGTCTTTTGCTGCAGCACTTCGTTATTCATACTAATCCCGCCATTTATTCATACCTAAACAATTATTAATAGTTATTTATTTGAGGTTAATTACCGCCTTTAGAAATCCCTCCGGCCTTTGTGCCGTTACCTCAAAGGCCTTTGATATCTGGTCAAGGGTAAATGAGTGCGTAATAAGGGGGAAAGGGTCCATCTTTCCGTCAATTACGGCGTCTACTGCCGCGCGGATCCCGTCCATGTAAACTTTCTGTTCCCGTTCGTGCGTGTTGATGACGTCCAGGCCTCTCCAGTTCCAGAGCTGCATGTTTACCTGCCTGGGCCCGTCCTGGTGGTAGCCCGCAATTATTAGCCTGCCTCTTACCCTGGTAAGCTCTCCTGCCAGGTCGAGCGGCCACTGGTGGCCCGTAGCTTCAATGACGCAGTCGCAGAATTCTCCGCCTGTAAGCGACCTGACCTCTTCAATTATTCTCCAATGGTCATCCATAAGTATTGATTCAGAAGCCCCGTAGTCTTTTGCAATTTCAAGGGAGAAAGGGCGCCTGGAAATTGCAATTACACGGGCTCCCTGTTTTGAAGCCAGGTTGCTCAAAAGGGCACCCAGGAAGCCGATACCGATTATTGCCACTGTCTGGCCTTCCTTTATGAGGCTCCTCTTAAAGATATTCATTGCGCATCCCAGGGGTTCGCCGGGGAAAGGGCGGTCTTTTAATTCATCCGGAAGCCTGACAACGTTTTCAGCAGGAGCGGTGTCGTATTCGGCGTAGGCGTGGTATGAAAGTGCCGCAACGCTTTGTCCGGGCTCAAGATCTTTTACGTCTTTTCCAACTTCCTCAATTATGCCCCAGCCCTCGTGCCCGGGCGCGCCGGGTTCAAAGGGGTAATTAAACCATGACCTTCCTTCAAAGACAGGCAGGTTGGACGAGCAGAGCCCGCAGCCCAAAAGGCGTATGAGCACTTCATTCTGCGCGGGCTCCGGCTTTGCCACGTACCTTACTGCAACCTGCCCTGGTCCCTGGAAAATTGCGCTCCGCATGATATCGGTCCATATGCTTTCGTTTTTTTCTTCTTCGGTTTTAATTTTATCCTCTTCGCGGGCGGCAAAGTCTGGTATGCCTTCTTCAGGTGGGGCCAGAGGTGTCGTGCCTGAAGCCGGGGTATTACCTGGTTTATCCTTTTTGCTTTCTACCGGAATGGGTTCTCCGGTCTTAAGGATTTCGCCGTTATTATTTAAGTTTTCGTCGTTCATTGTGCCACCTTTTTCATTCTGTGGAAAGAAGAGCTCTTTCTGTTTTTTAAGAGCCAGTGGTAGAGTTTTCCAACGCCTTCGCGTGCTGAAATCTGCGGGAGCCAGCCGGTGACGGCGCGAAAAGATTCCGTATTGGAAACATAGTACCTCTGGTCGCCCTGGCGCCAGGAGCTGAAGTTTACCTTGGGCTTCTGCCCGTGGAGCTGCTCAATCATTTCAAGGAGTTCCAGAAGGCTTACCGTATTTGCCGGGCCGCCTCCGATATTATATGCGTTGCCGCGCGTTATGTCTATTTGCTCGTGCGCCTTGAGCATGGCGTCTATCAGGTCGTCGACAAAAAGAATGTCTCTTACCTGAAGCCCGTCGCCATAGATCGTAATAGGTTCACCTCTTAGGGCCTTGAGAAGGAAGAATGCCACCCAGCCCTGGTCTTCTGTTCCGAACTGGTGAGTTCCGTATATGCAGCTCATACGGAAGACGACGTTAGGTATGTTGTATATGCGCGCGTAATCTATAATATACTGGTCGGCCGATCCTTTTGAACACCCGTAGGGGCTGTGAAAATCGAGATGCCTTTTTTCGCTAATTCCCTGCATTTTTACAGATTGATCGGCAGGGTAATAGCGCATGGTGTCTTTCTGCATTTTTATGTCCGTAAGCTCGCCATAGACCTTGTTTGTCGAAGTAAATAAAAGCGGTATCGGCTTGCTGAGTGATCTTAAGGCCTCAAGCAGGTTTAATGTCCCTCTTAGGTTTACCTCGAAGTCATTTACCGGATTTTCAAGGCTGGTTGTTACGGCAACCTGGGCTGCAAAGTGGAACACGCTTTTTGCCTGCTGCACGCACTCGCGCACGGCATAAGGGTCGCGCACGTCGGCAACCTTTACCTGCAGCATTTCGCCGTGCGTGTCAATAAGCCACTGGAGGTTTTCCTCGACACCGGGTCTGGAAAGGTTGTCATATATGATTACCGGTGTACCGGCAGAAAGGAGCCTGTGGGCAAGGTTTGTCCCAATAAAGCCTGCTCCGCCTGTAATGAGTACGGGGCGGCTTTCTTCTTTTTTACGCCTTTGCAGTCCTGTGCTCTTTGGTTTCTTTACCTCAATGATCTTTGTCTTTTCAGTGAGGTTGGTGTCCTTAATTGTGCCGAACTTTGCCATCTGCTTTACGCCGTTTAAGCCCTCTTTTGCCCAGACTCGGTAAAGAAGCTTCGGGCGTCCGTCGGCATATTTAATGCCGAAGTGGTAATGCCTCTCATCGCCGTGGAACACTTCCTGGAACGGCAGGTCGGGGTGTATGTCCTGCGCCGAATGCCAGTAAGCCCTTTGTACTGGTGCCTCCATGAAATTGGCAAAATTTCTGAGCTGCCTGAATTCGTCGTGCCGCCAGGTGGAATATCCTGCCGCCGTAATCCAGATCTCAGGCGTCATTTTGTTGCGGCTGAGGACTTCACGCACCTTGCTTATAGCCTGCGGCCACTCGCTCCAGTCAAATTCCCACGTGCCCGGAAACCCGTGAATTCCAACGGCATCAAAATGCTGCATGATGTTTCTCTGGCAAAGGAGCTCAATCCAGTTAGGATCGATAGGCGACATGCCGCCAAGAACCGTCTTAATTTCTCTTTTCCTCAGGTGCTGCGCTGCTTTTCCGATCATCTCGGTAAAAACCTCCCAGTTCGGATCCAGCCTCCAGTCCCAGTCGTAGAGGTTGTTTGGCTCATTCCAGAGTTCTGCCCATTCGAAGAATCCCTCAAAAACCCTTAAGACGGATTCCAGGAATTCCGTATAATCCTTCGGGTTGCGCGGCGGGCTGGAAACCTTCGGCTCAAGTCCCAGATTAGGAGGCGTATAAGTAAAGCAGGGGAGAATGCTAACTTCCTCTTTTAGGCGCGGGATGAGCCACTTGTACCATTCCTCGCCTTCCTTTGTGTACCATTCAGCCCATGAGAAGCCGGTTCTGATTTCCTGAATGCCGAGCGCTTTAAGGTCGGAGAGTATGTTTTCCACTCTTTCTTTTTCGCCTATCCTGAACCATTCCACTATTCCAATTATTGCATGTTTTCTTTTAGGCAGATAATCTAGCTTTAACTTTTTCATATTGTAAGTCCTCTTTTCTCAAGCTCGGAGTTTGCTGAATCCACCTGGTCCTGTGCAATCTGTCCTGAAAGCCACCCGGAGAGTTCAACGAGCCCTTCTTCGAGTGAAACCGCGGGCTTGTAGCCCAGCACTGATCTTGCAAGCGAGATATCGGCAAAGCAATGCCTGATGTCTCCAACGCGGTACTTGCCGCGGATTACCGGCTCAAGATTTTCTTTAGAAAGCACCTGCGCCATTTTATCGGCAACTTCGCGGATTTTGTACGCATGCCCGCTTCCAATATTGAACACGCGCCCCTGCGCCTTTTGTACTTCGAGAGCCAGCCGACAGGCGCGGGCAACGTCGTAGACGCTCACAAAGTCACGCATCTGGTTGCCATCCTCAAAAATGACGGGGGGATTATTATTAAGGTACCTGGAGGCAAAAATTGCAAGGACGCCCGTATAAGGGTTGGAAAGGGACTGCCTGGTTCCGAAAACGTTAAAAAACCTGAGCGCCACGGTGGGAATATTGTATGCCCGCCCGATCATCAAACAGAGCCGTTCCTGGTCGAATTTGGAAAGGGCGTAGACCGAAGAAAGCGACGGGGTTTTGCTCTCAGGCGTAGGGACGGGCCTTAGTATGCTGCCCCGGCGGGAGTCGTAGAGTTCCCATACTCCTTTTTTCAGCTGCTCCAAGGAGCGCATGGCCCCAACTTTAAGTTTTCCTTCCGTAGTCTTATAAAGCCCTTCGCCGTAGATGCTCATGCTGGAGGCGACGACAATCTTTTCGACGGGCTTTTTTATCAGTGCCTCCAGAAGAACTGCAGTCCCGAGGTTGTTGACGCTCATGTAGCTTTCAATTTCATACATGCTCTGCCCGACTCCAACGATGGCCGCCAGGTGGAATACGGCATCTATTCCCCTCAGCGCGCCTTCGAGGACTTCCTTGTTACGGACGTCGCCATATATAAATTCGGCATCTTTGTTTAAGTAATCGGGAGGAGAGGGCCTGTTTCCATTTGGGAATCTTTTGCTGTCTGAGCCGTGGACCTGAGGAGAAAGATTATCTAAAACGCGCACGTTGTAGCCGCTGCGAAGGAGCTCATCGCAAAGGTGTGAACCGATGAAGCCTGCTCCGCCTGTGACCAGTATGTTCTTACTCATATCGTTCCTTTTCTTAAAAGTAAACTCTGCAGCCCCTGGAATAACCAAACTTTGCACATATACACCATATCATCTACTGTCACAGGAGAGGAAAGAACCCGTCTGAGCAAAGAAAAATTGTCAAAATGCCGCCAGTGGAGAAAAGGGTTAGAAAAGCAAAGCGGTATATTGACAATTTATCTTTGCAAAAAGTTAAAATTTCATCAATGTATCTTTTAATTACAAATTGACTTCTTTTAATAAGTGTATGAAGTCTGAGCTACTTAGTCAAGGTTATTATTTCAGAACCTACATGCAATCCTTTGAATTTGGATTATTTTCAAGGGGTAGCAGGCATCCTTAGTCTGCGGGGTTAGCAGAAGGGAGTAAAAGGAGAAGCATTATAAGACTCATGCTTCTCCTTATTTTCACGGTAAGCCTTCGGTTATTTAACGGCCTTTCTTAATTTTCTGTGTGTAATCCTTCCTGAAGGCATTTCGTCTTCAAGGTGCGTTATGAGCTCTTCACCCATAATCTGCCTGAGCTTATTCTTTAGCCTCATCATCTGAATGAAGAGGTCGTGCTCTGCAACGGTCTCAGGCGTGTGCATTGGGCTCTTGAAGTAGAACGACAGCCAGTCCTGAACGCCGTACATCCGGCTTCTTTGCGCCAGGTCGGCAAAAAGAATGAGGTCGAGCACAATGGGGGCTGCTAAGATGGAATCCCTGCAGAGGAAATCGATCTTAAGCTGCATCTGGTATCCCATCCAGCCGAATATGTCTATATTATCCCATCCCTCCTTGTTGTCTCCCCTGGGCGGATAGTAGTTGATTCTTACCTTGTGGTAGAAGTTGCCGTAAAGCTCGGGGTAAAGCTCGGGCTGAAGTATGCCTTCAAGCACGGATAGCTTGCTTTCTTCTTTTGTCTTAAAGCTTCCCGGGTCGTCCAGTACCTCGCCGTCGCGGTTGCCGAGTATGTTGCTAGAGAACCAGCCGTTTAAGCCGAGCATTCTGGCCTTTAGCATCGGGGCGATGACGGTTTTTATGAGCGTCTGCCCGGTTTTGAAATCCTTGCCTGCTACAGGGACGTGCTTTTTCTCGGCCAGCTCCATTATGGCAGGTGTATCGACCGTCAGGTTCGGGGCCCCGTTAATAAATGGCACCCCCTCTGAAATTGCAGCATAGGCATAAAGCATACTTGGCGGGATGTTCGGGCTATTGTTTTTCATTCCTTCTTCAAAAAGCTCGAGCTTCTTGTGAACTCCGTTTGCAGGCAGGAATATTTCAGTGCTTCCGCACCATATGACCACCATTCTCTCAACACCGTGAGCTTCCTTGAACGTCCGGATGTCGTCTCTTAGCTGTTCCATCAGGTCGAATTTGCTCGTGCCTTTTTTAATCCACGTGCCGTTAAGGCGCTTTACGAATTTTCTTTCAAATACGCCGGGCATGGAGCGGATTGCCTCAAGGTCCCCCCTGATTTTAATGAGGTCTCTTTCCTCCAGTACCTTTGCATTCAATGCCGATTCATAGCAGTTCTCGTCGCGTATGTCCCAGCCCCCGAAGACCAGGTCGTCGAGACCTGCAAGCGGAACAAAGTCCTTGATCATCGGAAACTTTTCTTCCTTTCTGTGTCCGAGCCTGATGGTTCCCATCTGAGTCAGTGATCCGAAAGGCTTTGCAAAGCCCTTTCGGATGGACATAACACCTGCCAGAAACGTAGTAGCAACTGCCCCGTTAATACCTACAATCATTACTCCCAGCTTGCCCTGGGGTCTTTCAATTGTCGCATTTCCCATTTTGCCCTCTTTTTATGTTTGTGCGTGTATGTTTAGGATCCGAAGAGGAATTACACCCGCCCCAGAATGAAGAACCTTAAACCCCTGTTAAAAATGAATTTGATGGGTGTATTTTTAATATAAATAAATAAGAACAAATGTAAACAGCAACCCGCTTTATGAATTTGTTCATAAAAATATGGCATCTGCTAAAAAGGGAGGAGACTCTACCTTGAATAAGTCCTTTTTTTTCTGGAGAATATGAAAAGTGCTCTTTTGCCTTCCTGAACCCGGCAAACAATTTCTACGAGGTAAAAAATGGTTGAAGAATGGTTTTATGACCAGATGGGTGAGGCTCAGTTCTATTTGGATGAAGATAAATTCATCAGCAAAAGCGGCAAGGAAATAGCTACGCTTGAAAGGGATAAAGTGGTGTCAGTTGCGGGTGAAACACTGGGAATATTTGAAAACGGCGCCATCTACGATACAGACGGAAGGCTCATGGCAATAATTTCTACCGGAAGAGGATACGTCCCGACAACTAATGAAATCTACGGCGGGGACCCGGATAATTCCGAATTCATTCCAACCGACCAGGATCTTACAGAAGAGCCGGGGGACCCGGGAATCTCAGGTATACCATATAAACCCGTGCACGGGGATTGGTCGGATACTCCACTGGAGGAATTTTTCGGTACCGGGCTTTAAGTTAAAACTTAGCTGGCATTATTAATGTTTCATTTCAGTGCCTGAAGCATGCGATTCCGTGTTTTTTAGTTTTAGATGAATATATTATACTTCTTCAGGTGCTTAAATAAACGCTTTTGGATAATATTAGCCAGATATAGTTTTATGAGTTTTATTTTGCAGCTTTTTTTAGCGGTTTCACTTCTGATAATAATTGAATTTTATTTCTACAAACGTCTTACAGCCTCCTTAAAAACCCTCCTGGGTTCCTCAGCTAAGATAAGAACGGGCAGCCTGGTGTTTCTGGGCATCATTAACCTCTATCCTGTGTACATGCTTTTTTCTCTTCTTATTGTACGCCTTACTCATGGAAGTACCTACTTGCAGCCTCAGGGAGGATTTTTTGACTACCTCATATTCTTTCCCTTTGTCATTCTCGTACTGTATATTGCGCAGTCGTTACTGTTTATACTGCCGGTTGATCTTTTGAGGCTCGTAATATCTCCATTTCTAAAAAAACACAGGCAAAAAGTAGGGCTTATTTCTGCCTGGACCATAGTCGGAATCTCAGCGGCATTTTTCGTTTATGTGCCACTTAGAATAATCTACGACTATAAGGGTATTGAGGTGCGTCAGGTAGAACTCAGGAAATCCGGACTCCCGGAGAGCCTGAATAACTACAAAATTGCATTTATCGCAGACGTACAGGCAGATTCCTATAACAACAGGAAAAGACTCGGGAAGTACATGGACAGGGTAAACGAGGCCAAACCCGATCTTGTTCTTGTCGGCGGTGACGTAATTACGGAAACACCGGATTATATAGACCTTGCCGCGGAATACCTCGGCGATATCAAATCGCGCATGGGAGTATTTTCCTGCATAGGCGACCACGACCACTGGGCATACAAAGACGACAATTCAAGGAGCATAAGGGCGGTTTCAACTGCACTCCACGGGAAAAAAGTTGACATGCTGGATAACCAGAACAGGGTCTTTAAGGCCGGAGAATCGGCCATTGGCGTCACGTTTGTTACAAATACCTATGTGGACAGGATTGCCCCCGATATTCTGAAGGATCTTACAAAAAGTAACAAGGGCGATGTAAAGATTCTTCTTACTCACCAGCCCAGCCAGTATCTTGTTGACAGGGCAAAAGAGGAAAACTACGACTTGTTCCTTGCCGGCCACACACACGGAGGGCAGATTACGTTTCTTTTTCCCTTTCATGACCTGACATTTACTCAAATTGAAACTAAATACGTAAAAGGGGACTTCCACATCGGCAATATGCTCATGGTTGTTACACGCGGGCTCGGAATGTCCAGCATCCCTTTCAGGTATAACTCAACCCCGGAGATTACGGTTATTACGCTAAAGAAAGCCTCCTGATAAAGTTTCAGCCCCGCGGCTTGAGGAGAGAAATTCTTTTCTCCTGTACACGGGGCTTTTATATAAAACCAAAAATGAGTAACTTTTGTTAATATTAAGCGCCTGAAGCGGCTTGTGTCTGATTTTCCCTAATCCTGGCGGCTTTTCAGGCGGTTTAATTTACTCCTTTTGAAACTTTAAAAAATCGGCCTTAGCCTTATGGGATTTATTTTTCGGATAGTCTTAGCTGTGCTGCTTTTTATAGCGCTTGAATTTTATTTCTGGAAAAGGCTCTCTTCTTCATTAAGAACAGCCCTGGGACCCTCCTTCAAAAATAAGATAAGAGCGGGAAGCCTGGTATTTCTCATCCTCGTGAATATATACCCTTTGTACCTGGTACTGAACCTTCTTTTAATTCAGCTTACGCACGGCAGGCCTTATCAGCAGCCGCAGGGAGGATTTTTTGACTACCTAATCTTCTTCCCGTTTATCATCCTGACACTTATCATTGTCCAATCTTTATTTATAATTCTGCCGCTTGACGTCCTGAGACTGATTATCTTTCCTTTCATAAAAAAGCGCAGGGAAAAGGCAAAACTGGTCATTTCATGGATAGTGCTTGGAATTTCGTCTGTCTTTTTTGTGTACGTCCCCTTAAGAATTATATACGACTTTAACACTATTGAAGTCCGCCACGTGGAGTTAAAGAAACCCGGGCTTCCGGAGAGCCTTAATAACTTCAGAATTACCCTTATCTCAGATACCCAGGCCGATCCTTATACGAACAGGAAAAGGCTTGGCCGCTATATCGACAGGGTAAATGAAACAAAGCCCGACCTCGTACTGGTAGGCGGCGACGTAATTACAAGTACGCCTGAATATATCGGCCTTGCAGCCGAATACCTGGGAAAGATCAGATCCCGCCTTGGAGTGTACTCATGCGTGGGCGATCACGACAACTGGGCCTATAGAGATGACAACCCGAGGAGCGTCAGGGAAGTCTCGGCCGCCTTAAGTGAAAGAAAGGTCGATATGCTGAATAATGAAAATAAGGTTTTCAGCGTGGGCGATGCAAAAATAGGAGTGACATTCGTTACAAGCACTTACGCCGGAAGAATTGGAACGAATCTGTTGGACCAGCTTACTGAACTAAACCACAGCAATATAAAAATACTACTTACTCACCAGCCCAGCCAGTATTTAATTGACCGGGCAAAGGAAGAAAACTACGACTTGCTCCTTGCCGGCCACACACACGGAGGGCAGATTACGTTCCTTTTTCCGTTCCATAACTTTACCTTTACGCAGCTGGAGACCAAATACGTAAAGGGGGACTTCCACATGGGCAATATGCTCATGATTGTTACGCGCGGACTTGGAATGTCGATTGTTCCTTTCCGGTACAACTCAACCCCGGAAATTACGGTGATAACCCTGAGGAAGGGCAGCTAATTGGAAACGGATATTAAGACTTTGGAGCAGCCACGGTAATAAAAGTTGCCCGATGGTTAAAGTAGCAGTAAATTCTGTGCTTGTGGATTTAATCCTTTGTAGTTAATTTTTATATACATTTTTAAGTGGAACCATAATTGTTTGAACGGGATTATATATTACGCCTAATTGAGCAGCTGACGCAGGTGCTTTCAAAAATTCTTTTTAGCAAAGGTGCCAGAAATCTGGATGAGGCCAGGGAAATCATCCGCCAGGCCTACCCGAATATGCTGGGACTCGACGCAGGACTAATACGATCTATGACGGACAGGGAGATCATTAGTTTCCTGAAGATAACGGGTTCAACACAGTATGAAAGGTGCCTTATGATAGCTGAACTCCTTAAAGAGGAGGCTTCTGTTGACGAGCTGATACACGGGGAGTCTAACGAAGAGGCTGTGGTAATGTATTTCGACTCCTTGAGCCTGTTCTTGGAGGCTATGATAAATAAAGATGAATTGATGACAGAACGCTTCATAAGGGACATGGAAACGGTGCTTGAAAAGGTCTCTGGCTTTCAGATTCCGTCTGAAATCCTGGAAAAGCTCTTCAGATTTTATGAGATCTCCGGGCGCTACGCCGATGCCGAAGACGTGATGTTTGAACTTACAGAATCGGGCGACCCGAGCTACCTGCAAAAGGCGGAAAAGTTTTATATAAGGCTGATGGAAAAGCCCGAGGAAGACCTCATGCATGGTAACCTTCCCAAAGAAGAGGTCATGGAAGGCTTGAACCGCATTAAACTCCTGCTGAAGAAAGACTACCGGTAACTTTTTACCCTATCTCTCATTTTTAGTCTCCTTGCCCCGGGCGAATGCAGGCATTTTATAATTGAATAAATTGTCCTTTTTGTCTATTGTATATTTATCTGACACTTTCCTGAAAAATAAATACACACCCAAGAACAACTAACAGGTAGGGAGGAGATTGAGTATGTTTTTAAGATCCAGGGCTTTTATTGTGTTTAGTTTTTTCGTGTTAAGTATGGCTTTGTATTCAGGGTGCAAAAAGGACGACAGTAACCCCGCAGCAGCCCCGGTTACTCCTGCAAATCCAATCGTGGGCAAGTGGGTACTCAGCAGTGTTTCCGTTAAAAATACCGATGGCACAACATCTTCATATAAACCGCAGGATCTGGGGCTTTCAATTACAATGGAATTCAGGAACGATAATACGGCTACCATTACCACCATCGACAGTACCGGGACGACAACTGAAAGCGGAACGTACACATACAATAACGGCGTTTTGAATCTGACGAATACCAACGGTGAAAAGACAACGGTTGACATTGCAATGTCGGGCAATAAATTTACAACCGAACAGACACTGGCCGATGACCAGGGCAACCCATTTAAGGCCACACTGGAGTTTACAAAGCAGTAATTCAAGGAAGCAATTTATGAATAAAAAAGAGTACTGATTTTTGCCTCCGGCTCTTCAGGCTTAAAGTTTTGATAATCCTGCATTTAGTGTTAAATTTGCACCATTCTTAAAATTGCAGAGCTGTTAAAACTAAACCTGAAGAGCAACAATGATTATCCATAGCAAAAATGCCTTATTTATTATTTTAACCATATTACTTTTAATGACAAGCAGCGGATGTTCTGTCAGTTCAGACGGAATAATGGACCCCAGGAAATCAGGCATCGCTGAAGCGCCGGATCCTTTTGAACAGAATAAAAAGCTTGGCCGGGGAATAAATATCGGCAATGCCCTGGAAGCCCCCAAGGAAGGGGAATGGGGCGTTACGGTAAAGGAAGATTTTTTCAGGCTGATCAAAGAAAAGGGCTTTAACTCTGTTAGAATTCCTGTCCGGTGGTCGAACCATGCAGCACTTGACGGTCCTTACCAGATCGATACGGCCTTCTTTAAGAGAATTGACGAGGTAATAGACCAGGCGCTTTCAAGGGGCCTGGCTGTAGTTATAAACATGCACCACTACGATGACCTGATGGATTCGCCCGCGGCAAACAAGGAGAGATTTCTCGCGCTCTGGAGGCAGATCTCGGAGCATTATGCCAACTATACCTCAAACCTCTTTTTTGAGGTTCTGAACGAACCCAACGGAAACCTTACGCCCGAAGTCTGGAACAGCTACTTAAAAGAGGCAATTAGCGCAATCAGGGAGAAGAATCCCTTTAGAACGCTGATTATTGGCGGGGCCGACTGGGATGGAATAGCCTCCATGAACAGCCTCAGCATTCCGGCGTCGGAGAAAAATGTGATTGCAACGGTTCACTATTACGACCCTTTTACGTTTACACACCAGGGAGCCGAATGGGTTTTTGCAAGCGACTTGTGGCTTGGCACTACATGGAGGGCAACCGAAGCTGAAAAGCAGGCCGTAATGAGAGACATGGAACTCCTCCTGAGCTGGTCAAAAAGGAATAACCGCCCTGTTTATATAGGCGAGTTCGGCTCATACAACAAAGCCGACATGGAGTCGCGCGCAAACTGGACAAATTTCATTTCAAGGCAGGCCGAGCTGAGGGGCTTTAGCTGGTCTTACTGGGAATTCTGTTCCGGCTTCGGTGTATTTGACCCGAATAAGGATGAGTGGAACGTTCCACTCATTGACGCCCTGATTCCGGCGGGTGTTTAATTAAGTCTCTTTTTTTTCTTCAGGCGGGCTAGCAGCACCAATTGTGCCCGCCTCTTAAAAAAAGTGCCCATTCATTAGAACGGGAAATCTTCCTTATAATCCACCTTCTCTTCAAGCTTTTTAATTTCTGGCTTTTTGGCTTTCAGGTGAACCGGGTTTCCTTCCACATAAATTGCCTTAAATGGCTTTGCCGGGCATGCATATTCACAGGCACCGCATCCAATGCAGATTTCATCGTTTACCTGGGGAATGGAAAGCTTTCCTATGTATGGCACCATGTTGACCGCCTTTGTGGGGCAGTGCTCTGAACATGCACCGCAGTCCGTGTTTTCAGTCTTAACTATGCAGTCGTCCTTTACGAACCTGACTTTGCCCAGCTGCGTGAGCTTTTTTTGCTCAAGCGTTAAAGGCAGTATTGCGCCATTGGGGCAAACCTCCGTGCAGGCAACGCACTCAAAGTTACAGAAACTGGTCCTGTAATCCATGTGGGGCTGCATCATGCCCCTGAGGCCAAATTCAAGGTAAGACGGCTGCAGCACCTGTGCCGGGCAGGCGCTAATGCAAAGGTGGCAGGCAGTGCATGTACTGGTAAAGTGCTCTATCCCCATGGAACCCGGAGGAGTCAATGGGGTCTGCTTTGTGGTCGGAACGGAGTTGTTCTTGTAGCTCTTAGGCTTCTTCTGCAAAAAAGCAAAGCCGCTGAGTCCAAGAATATAAGCCGATGTCTTGAAAATAAACTCGCGCTTGGCGTAGTCGGTCTCCTTTTGGGCTGAATTACTCTTCTTTTTGAACGGCTTCAGGTAACCAATGCCTTGACTCGGACATACGTTAAAACAGTCGAAGCAGCTGACGCACCTTGAATAGTCAACAGTGCGCGATTTGTTATCGATGCAGCCCGACTTGCACGACTTTTCGCATATACCGCAGCCTTTGCACCTGCTCTGGTCGATGGCAATTTTGAAGAAGGAAAACCTCGACAACAGCCCAAGCAAAGTTCCAACCGGGCAGATGGAATTGCAGTAAAGCCTGCCTTTACTTACGGACATAATGATGACAAGTGCCAGGAAAAACAAGGAAAATACCGCCCCAAGGAGGCTTACCGTCCTGAGCTCAAATGGATAAAGCGAGTAGTTCTGGAATTTTTCTAGCGCGTAGGCTGCCGAATTATTTAAGAATACCACTACCGGCCTGAAAAGGTTCGCACTAATCTTACCGAAGTTGCTGTACGGATCCAGCAGGTCCAAAGCAAACATGCTCCCGAAGAATACGGGGATTACAGAAATAGCAAGAAAGCCGTACCTTAAAAAGTTATTTGCTTTCAGGTAATGAAAACGGCTTTTCTTCTTTCTCCTGAATTTCCGCGAAAAATAAATTGCCAAATCCTGAAGCGTTCCAAGAGGGCAGATGGTGGAGCAGTAGACCCTTCCGAAAAATAGGCTTAGTACTATGACAAATATAAAACCCGCGGCTGCAAGAAGGCTGAAAACATTAATAAATTTCAGGACCGAGGGTACGAACTGCAAATAAAGTACATACTTATTAACAGTTAAGGGCAGGAAGCTCTTGAAATCCAGAAATAAAAATGCCGTAAGAGCGAAAAACAAAATTGAAACGGCTATCCTGACCTTCTTTAACCGGGCAAGTGACATCTAATGAATTCCGAAAATTAAATTTTAATTCTGTTTATGTTTAGTTTTTCCAGGTCCTTTCTTCCCAGCCTCATTTCGGCGGCATGCCTGAGGTAATCGACTTTATCGGGCTCCAGGCCGAAGAGCTTTATTGCCGCGGCATCGGCGGCTACAATATCCGTAGAGATTATCTGCGACTTCATTGTCAACAGGTCCTCCTTTGATACTCCCTTCGGTCCGTGATTTTTCATTACATAATACGCGTCAATAACATTAAGGTCCGGCTTGCGGAAGCTTGCCAGGTCGGCAATCGTCTGGTGTAGGTCGTTTTCGTGCATATAGCCCCTGTCCCATATAATTCCCATCAGGTTTTTCATTGAAGCCGTCACCTTGGCTCCTCCATGGTTTTTGAGTATGGGGACGTTAATAAAGACGTTTGCGCTCAGGACGAGCTCGTGAATCTTAGCGCTGGTAAGCCTTTTGCCGTTTTTAATTTTAACCTGCTGGTAATAGCTTTCGCTTGCGGCAGAGACGACCTTTGCGCCCGAATCCTTTGCGGCGCGTTCAATACCGCTGTTGGAGTAGCATTTTGTCCAGTAGTCGCACGTATGGTCAAATACAAAAACCTCCTTTGCGCCCGCGTTAAAGCAGTGCTCAATGATTCTTTTTACCAATTTGGGGTTTGTATTTGCTCCTTTTTCGGGCACTACGTCCCAGCCGATATTTGGTTTTACCACTACGGTTTGCCCTTTTTTGACGAACCTTTTCATGCCGCCAATGGAAGCAATGGCACGGTCGAACATCACGTCGGCTTCTCCGCCCTTTATTGCAACCAGGTCGTACGGGTTTTGAAGAAGGCTGCTGCCAAAAGCCCAGAGGTAGCTCTTATCTCCAGGTGCAAGCGCCGGGCCTGCCGCCGCCAGTGCCGAGGCTGCAAAAGTTTTTCTGATAAAGTCTCTTCTATCCATCTTATCCGTCCGCTTTTTATTTAATGGAAATGATTTTGAAGATGAAAAACAATTTAATAGAAATAAGGAATAATGAAAGTGGAATTACGAGGGGGTATTTCAAAATTCCTATTAAAAATTACAATTTAATTTATAAAAAAAGAAAAAATATTTATATTCACTTATCGGAAATTAGCTATGGAAGGAGAAATAATATGGAAAACATTTTATCTTTGATCAAAACGAAAGAAGGAATTAAAAGCATCTTTCTGGACTTAACGGCAGTTTCATTTATTTACTTCGTGCCTGCTATTTCGCACATGTTCAGTATACCTTTCTATCTGCTTGAACCTATGAGGATCATGCTTATACTGGCTTTGGCCCATTCAGGCAAACTGAACAGTTTTCTCATTGCTTTTTCACTCCCTTTGTTCTCTTTTCTTGTTTCAAACCATCCTTCAATTGAAAAGTCGATCCTGCTTACCTCTGAGCTTGCCATGAATGTATGGCTTTTTTATGAGTTCAGCAAAAAGTTCAACGGATTTTTCTCGGCACTGCTTGCAATTTCCATAGGCAAGGTGTTTTACTACGGCCTGAAGTACACTTTCATATTGCTTGGGCTCCTGGAGCCGGGACTTATTACAACACCTGTTTATCTGCAGATAATAACGATGTTTATTCTAAGCGGATATGTTTACCTTATTGGTGCTGTAAAGCTGAAACGCGGTGGAAAATAAATAGTTTTTCGGGAATTCCCCTTTTATACAGGGAAAATAAGGAACCGGCGCGCTTCTGACGGGTATAAAAGCTAAGAACAAATTGAAATATGCCTACGGCAAAATATTACATGGTTCTACATTGAATTAATGTTTTGTTTTAGGTATTTATGTGTGGTAACATGTAAAAGGGAAAAGTACTCTGTCATTAAATCTTAAATATATTTTCGGGCTTGCTGCCTTGCTATTCCTGTTTTCTTTCGGGCAGGATGCCTTTGCACAGAGGCAGCGCAGGAAGAACCCCGTATCAAGTAATAACACCGTAGAGGAAGCCTCCGGACTTGCAAAGCATGAAAACAACAAACAGGAACCACATGCCAACAGTCCGGTCTACAAGGATTATAAGGAGCCCGATTCAACCTCCCTGTTTAAGCGCACAAACGATTCCTATGAGCTCTATAAGAGCTATGATCTTATTAAGGAAGCTAATCAGGGCAACCCGAGAGCGCAGCATGAACTGGCTGTGCGCTACCTCTTAGGACAGGGATTTCCGTGCGATACGCTAAAGAGCTTATACTGGACGAAAAAGGCCGCCGACCTGGGTCTGCCGGAGGCCAGGTATAACCTGGGCATATTCCTAAATAACGGCTGGGGAATAGAATGGAATCCCTTTAAGGCTTATGAGCAGTTCAAAATAGCCGCCGAGAGCAAAATGCCTGATGCGCAGTACGTGCTGGGACTTATGTACCTGGATAATCTGGTTGTGCCGCGGGATTACAGGAAGGCATTTCTTAACATAAGGGATGCCGCAAAGAAGGGCTACAAGCTTGCCATAGACATACTGCAGGAAATTGTGAAGAATCCCGTGGAATTTGGGCTGGATTCAGCGGAGATCAGGAGCGTTAAACTTGAGGAGAGGAAGCCTGTTTCCGTTTCGGCAGTCAATCCCGCGCTTGGCGTTAACTATATGGATTTCAGGCCCGATTCACTTTCAAAAACTGACGACATAACGCTCTTAAAAGAAGTCCTTAGGGAAGGAAGCGATGAGCTGAAGTTTGCACTGGGTAAGGTTGTTGTAAGAGACACCTCGCTCGTTGCAGACATTTCAATAATAAAGACGATTCAGGAGGCGGCGGAAAATGGAAGCCCCGAGGCACAGACACTTCTTGGAAGGTGCTATGAAAAGGGGATTGGCCTCAAAAAGGACCTCCTTCAGGCGGCGGTACAGTACATAAGAGCCGTCCGTTTGGATAGCAGGCGCGCCCCGAAGCTCTTGCTTGTGCTTTTAAGCCGGCCGGAATTCTATAAACAGCTGAATGCAATGATAAATGCAAAAAGGGCCGGGGCATATTTCATATATGCCGGACTAGTAGCGCTGCATTATAATTCACAGGTTACAGAGCCTGAGGCATTAAGGATGCTCGAGGCGGCCTCCGAAGTGAAGTACGTCCCTGCAATCATTGAAATGGGACTCTGCTATTACACGGGCAATATGACGCGTCAGGATAAGAACAAGGCAATAACAATCTGGAAACAGGCCGCAGAACTTGGAAGCAGCGAGGCAAGGGTAAGAATTGCAATTGCAAACGTGCAGGAACACTTCATTTACCAGGATTCCACGGAATCCATAAAAGTCCTGAGGGAAGCCGCCGAGGCGGGCTCGCTTTTGGCCGAAATGGCTCTCGCCTACTGTTATGAAACAGGCACGGGCATTCAGCAGGACAGGCTGAATGCACTGCACCTCTACAAGGTCTGTACGCAAAGAGGCAGCCAGGGGGCATACAGAGCACTTAAAAGGCTTTATGACGGCATAAGGCCCGACAAAAAAGAGTTTGTTGTTTTCGATAACGACAAATAGCGAATTCCTTCAGCAACTGGAGCATATCAAAGGATATATGGCCTGCCGGGGGAATTTGTCTTTAATATAGATATTCAGAAAAAGTAAATGGCCCGGGACGTGCACGTCCCGGGCCATTTCTATTGAATGCCTGAGACTTCAGCGCGCTATTTGACGTACTTCGAAATGAATTCCTCCACCTCGGGAATGCCGCCTTGAAAGATCAGGTATCCGTTACTGGGCTCTCGCTCGGTAATTTCCCCTGCCAGAGGCGTAAGCATTATTTCCTTTACCTTCTCAGGGTCTTTTGTCTGCCCCAGTGCCCAGCCGAGTTTCACGTATGCCACCTCGGGCAGCATGTTGGCCGAAGGCACCACGCCAAGCTCCATCATGTCGCGCCCCGTGTCATAAACATACATCTGCACGTAGCCCCAGAGCGTCTGTACGGTCATATATACCGCAATGTTATTTTCATGGGCGCGCCTTAGGGCAGGGTAAAGAGGCTTGTTTACGTGGCCTAAGCCCGTTCCCGCAATTACAATTCCCTTATAACCGTTATCAATCATCGAGTCGATAATGTCAGGCTGCATGTTTGGATAATAATAAACAATGCCTACCTTTTCCTCAAAAGCCGTATTTATGGTTACGTTACGGTCTCGGCGCCTTCTTTTATAATCCTGCCTCAAGGGTGTAATCTTCTGGCGGCTTACCATGGCAATCGGTATGTCGCCTATGGTGCGGAAGGTGGACCTGTAGCTGGAGTGCATTTTTCTGACCCTGGTGCCGCGGTGCAAAAGTCCGTATGCATCTGAAGTAGGACCGAACATGCAAACCATAATTTCAGCTATATCGCTCTCGGCGGCGGTCTTGACGCTGTGCATGAGGTTCAGGGCTGCGTCGGAGGAAGGGCGGTCGCTTGAGCGCTGTGAGCCTACCATGACAATTGGTATGGGAGAGTTCTGCACCATGAAGGACAGTATTGCGGCCGTGTGGTGCATGGTGTCGGTCCCGTGGCCAATGACGATTCCCTGCACTCCTTTTTCAATTTCGCGTCCTATTGCCTGTGCCGTCCCGATCCACTGTTCGGGTGCCATGTTCTCGCTAAAGACGCCGTAGAGTTTTTCTGTCTCCAGGTTACAGATGTCCGCCAGCTCAGGCACCGAGCCATAGAGTTCTCCGGGTGAAAATGCCGGAATTACGGCTCCCGTCCTGTAGTCGAGGCGGCTTGCAATTGTGCCTCCGGTTCCCAGGAGTTTTACTTTTGGTTTCTGCGGGTTGTAGGGAAATTCCTTCTCTGGTATTTTATAATGGGCTTCCCTGTGCCCGGTAACAGTAATTGACTGAATGCCGGAGGCATTGATTCCGATGTTGTAGCCGGAACGGAGCTTAATTACTACGTGGAGTGAATCGGCGGTTTCCGAGCGGGGGAGAATTATGCCGGTGAATTTACCAGTCTGTGTCTTTATCTCGACGTCGCTCCAGACCTGTGCCCCGAAATTCTTCAGAGCCTCTAGAGCCTCGCCCCTGTAGCCTTTGTAAATGTTGCCGTTCATTGCTGTGCCTCCTCGTAAAGACTCTCAATTTTTTCCATTACCTTCTTTCCTGCAATTCTGCCCCTGAGGCTTTTCATTACAAGGCTCATTAGAACGGTTTTTTCTTTATCCGGGTTATGGAGCTTCATTTCGGCAAGGTCTTTCTTTGCCTTAGAGAGCACCTCCATAAGCTCGCTTTCCGGGCATGAAGGGGGAAGCGAATCTGCCGAAAAGCTTCCCGAACGTATGGCATATTCCAGCTGTGGAAGTATTCCTTCGCGTGAGATCCGGCCCTGCATGAAGGCAAGAAATAGCTCTTCAAAAATTAGTTCCGTAAGAAAGCTGACATCGAGCCCCTTGTGAAAGAGGCGCTTGGGAAACTGCACCAGTGCAACAGAGGCCAGGACGGGGTCTATGTGCCACTTCGTAACGAGCATCTTAAAGAGCGCTGCAAACCTGGAAATGGCCAGCTCTTCAATAACGTCCATGGGCACCTTAAGGCTCCTGTACCACTCCTCTCTTTGCCAGACTGGTTCCGGCAGGTTCTTCCGGATTTTTGAGAGCCTTTCTTTTGTAATTCTTTTGGGCGGCAGGTCCGTATCGGGGTACATCCTGTCGGGACCGGGAAGAATGCGTTCAAACCCGTTTGTTCCGTCGTGCAGTGCCTGCCTGGTTTCAGAAGGCACTCCAAGAGTAGCTTCGCGGGCGCGTATGACGATTTCATTTGCACCCAGTTCGGCGTCCTGTGCGCTGCCCCAGACGAGCACCATAGCGTCGTCTTCACCAGCCCCCATGCTTTTCTTGATTTTCTGCCAGTCGGCTGAAGAAAGCGTATCGCCCTTACTGTCGGAATGAATGATATTTGGAAGAGAGGTAAGGCAGGCAATCACCCTTACGCGGTCCGAAATTTCTTTTGAGAAAAACGTGTCGGTCTGCGTAGGCCAGTTAAGCAGTCCCCGGAAGCCTTTGAGGAGTGCGCATTTAACGACCATTCCCTGGTTAAGTGCATTCTGAACGGGGAGGAAGTAAGTCCTTTTAAGGAGTTTGGTCACGTCCTCATGCCTTGCCTGGAACGTAGAAGGGGTAATGCCGCGCCTGAAGAGCTCTTCCTTTAAGTGCAGGAGGTTCCACTGCCTCATTGCCTCATTATACGTCAGTATGGGGATCATGGGAATCTTAGGAACGCCTTTGATCTCAATTCTGGTGCCGCCTTCGACGCTCACATTGACGTCCTGCCTGGCAGAGCCGATGCCGGTACGGACCATGCCCGTGCTTTTAACGAGTTTCCGGCAGATATTTGCCGCCTCGGCCACTTCCTGCGGCGTTAGCATATCGGGAGCGGTTACGGTTTCAATAAGCGGCATGCCGAGCCTATCCGACAGGTATACCCTGCGGTGGCCGATGTCGCTTACCTCGCGGCAGGAATCCTCTTCAATTGAAAGCTGAACAATGCTGATCTGCCTGTCCTTAAAGGGGATACTGCCGTCTAGCGCTATAATGGATGTCCTCTGGAATCCCGTTGGTATGCTGCCGTCCAGGTATTGCTTGCGCGCGATGTGGATTTCGTCTATTATGGAGCAGTTAAGGAGCATTCCTATGCCGAGTGCTATATCGAGTGCCTCGTCGTTTATTTCAAAAGGAGGCGTATCATCCATTTCATAAGTGCAGACTGTATCGCGGTTGATCTGGTATATGATCTCCTTTTTTGTCTTAAATTCCATTAGTGCCGTGCCGTCATATTCGCCAAGTTCAGATAGTGTGGGCCTCATATGGCGCAGGATTTCGGCATTATAGCCCGTGCTGTAGATGCCAGCGGGGCAGCGGCAGAAGAGTTTCTTTTTTGTAAGGAGCTGCTGGTGGATTTCGAGGCCGGATTTGAAGCCGACCAGGGCATAATCCTGTGGAGTCATTTCACTAAAAGCCTTAAAGAGAAAGTTTTGCATAGAGAACCTTCCTTAAAAAAGTGAATGCCGGCAATTTATGAATGCGCCTGATAAGAAGCAAGTGCGGCCGGCTTTTGCCATACGGCGCTATTCAATGAGGAATTGATGGACCGGCTCATAGCTTTATCAATGGGTACCGGAAAAAGCCATCTCCTTGTCGGGGCTTCAGACTCCTATATTCCTGGGTATGCAAATTATTGCCCCCGAGATAAATGGTTTTGTCTGTTCTTATGAGTAGTCCCGGCCTTCAGGCCGGAGGACGCTAAAGAAATTCAGGATTATGGGTATTCAGTTATGGCGCCGGGGGAGAATTTTCCCTCCCCGGCGCCAATGGAATTTATTTTTTGCGGAATGCCGGGTCCGTGCCAATTGTGCCGTGCAGCTCCTTGAGGTAAGCCGTCGACTTGACCTTTTTCAGCTGCGCCTGCGCATGTTTCAGGCGTTTGTCGATCTTGAGGGTTTCGGCGACATCCAGGTGACTGGACTTATGCATGAAATTCTGGAGATATCTTACGTGACGCTCCCAGAGTTCTATGTCGCCTTCCTGCTTTGTTTTCAGGCGGTCCATGTACCACTGACTTGCAAGCAGGTGCCACTTAGTAAACATGTTCCTGATTTCGGGATCCTCTGCCGTTTTGCCTTCGTAGCTTCCTTTTGCCATAATGTAAAGCAGCGCCTTGAGAGCAGGGCAGGCAGCCTCTATGCTTCCGTCGTCGAAATATGACTGTGCAACCCTCTGCTGAGCTTCTACGATATTGTTCACGCCGTCGGCAAAAACATCCATATCCTGAATCTCCGGCTTCAGCATTTCGTCGCTGAATACAGAGTTCGGGTTTTCGAACACCCTGCCGAAATACGTGTGAACGAACTTATCCGTAATGCGGTAGCCAAGACGGCTGGCCAGGACTTTCTGGTTGTTGTATTCAAAGTCGTTCATTTTCTCAAGGTAGCCTTCGGTGATCAGAAACTCGGGATCCCTTTCATTTACCGAAAGGCGGGTCCAGATTTCAGGAATAAGAAGGCTTATATCGTGCTCGACCCTGACGTTTGGTCCAACGTATCCTGCAGCAGTTGTGTAGCAGTCATAGCCCGTCAGAATAAAGGAAACCAGCGCGTTGTTAAGGTCAATTATGGGACTCAGCGCGTTAAAGGGTCCCTTTGTCAGGGCCCCTTCAGAACCGGCTCCCGTAGTTGAAGGCGATTTTCCGGTAAGGCTGCAGATAAAATCCATAAACATTTCAGGAAGCTCCTGGTAGTGTATCGGGTTATAGACTGCAAGTGCGCGTATGTTCGACTGCTTATCCGGCGGATTGTTGCGCCTTCCGGGAAGCACGGCATTGACGGGGAAGTAAACGGGCTTATCCACCGGAATGCGGCGGAATAGCCTTGTGCCTATCTCTGCAATGTACTTATCCCTCGGGTTAATGATGTCGGGCCTGTTCTGCAGGTACCTCATGTTCTTTGAAGGCTTGCCGCCTACCATTCTGGGATGAGCCGAAGAAACGAAGTACTTGCATTCGTTCTGGTTTGCCATGCCCTGAATGAAAGCCTTCATCGGTTCGCTGTATGCATCGAATCCTATGGCGTCTTCAACAAGAGCTTTGGCATCCTTGACCTGCAGGGGCTCAAAGTTTGAGATGAAAGTTCCCGGAGAGGAAATATCCTTCTCGGCCTGCTTGTCGTAGCCCCTGATGATTGCGTCATCAGGGCGCTGGAAGAAGCGGTACTCGCAGTTTGCGGTAAATTTGACGCTCTGGTTGTCGTAATCGCTGTTCAGGGCGGTTACGAGCTTGTCGGCCGGGACAA
Source organism: Ignavibacteria bacterium (assembly GCA_025612245.1). Lineage (GTDB taxonomy): Bacteria > Bacteroidota > Ignavibacteria > Ignavibacteriales > SURF-24 > JAAXKN01. Next base: position 6,888 of record JAAXKQ010000003.1, on the reverse strand, counting down.
CAACCGAAGCCGTTATGTCATCCTCGAGCTGGAGCTTGTCGGCGGCAATAAAATCCTGCCTGAGCTTATAAATTCGCCACGATTTATCCTTCTGCAAACCGACCCTCAGGTAGCTTGCAACGAGTTTTCGGTTATCGTATTTCAGTTCGTTACCCGGTGTGCCGTTTACAATATCGACGCTGAAATGCTCTCTCCAGTTGCCCATCCATTCATGACGGTAAAAACGCTTGATGATGAATACGAGTCCTTTAATGTACTGCGGTATGCTCTCCAGCCACTTATTGTATTCATCCGTAAACTCGCTGGGTGATGGGGTAAGCATTTTGATTACCGAACCCAGCGACCTCTGCGTGCTCAGAAGAGGGCGGCTTGGAGTGGTTTTCTTTACCGGAATTTTGTAACGCCTGCTGTAATCGTAGTTGATTATCTTATCCACAAGCTCCAGGTCCTTCTGGAAGTCGGCAATGAAGAAAGGTCCCGATATAATTGAATCCGAAATGGATTTTGAGATCTCCGACTTACCGCCTCCCGAGACCGTAGAAGGTTTATGGCAGAACGTACCCTCGGCAACCGTACCGATAAGCCGCCACGTAGGAACAGATGGGTTTCTTTCAAGGCGTATCTTGTAGCCGGCAGGGAGTATGTAAGTATTGGAAGTAAGCAGTTTAATTACAACGTCCTTGTCGTCTTTTTTCCAGCCCACGGTCTGGGTTGTAAGGTTAAACCTGGCATCCTCAGGGACATATATGATATCGGGATAGTTTTTGTCGATTGCGTAGCCTTCGGGCATGAGTTTCATTATGCCGCCGAAAAGCTCGCCTGCTTCTTTGAATGAATGGCCTTCCTTTCTGACCTGGTTATCGTCGTGGAACTTATCGCCCAGGTTGTAGCTGGCAAAAGCAATTGCGCCGCCGGAATGTTCCTCCTCGCAGTTGCCGAAGAGGTTAGCCGAATAGCTGATTTGTGTTTTAATTTCCTTTTTGCAGTAGCCGAAATAGTTATCGGCAATAAGCGTAACAATGACGCCTTCTTCAGTACGGCAAGTAACCTTAAATGCATTTCCGCCGTTATAAAGTTCGTCATCGTTTTCATAGCACATCCCGTCGCGCTTCTGGCGTTCTGTTGCCCGGCTTATGTGCGGAAGCCCCAGTTCCTTCTTTTTTACCGTAGTAAGCTGCGGGGCAAGAAGTATGAATCCGGTATGGCCCGTCCAGTGTTCAACGTCAAGCCCGGCGTCATTCTCCGGAAGGTAAGGGTCGCCTGCGTTACCGAAAATGGATTCCACAAAATCCAGGTTGCCAACGAGGCTGCCGGGAACAAAAAAGCGGGTTTCCATGGATTTTTCGGGCGTAAAGCCTTCAACTTCGGGGCATACTACAGGGCGAAGCAGCAGGGAGACGAAAACATCAGCCTGTGACTGTTGCGATGAAGTAAAGGGAAGTTTCATTATTTCTTTTGGAGGGTGCAGCGCCCTATGAAGGAGGCCTGCAAAGACGGATTTGGGAACGGCAATCTTGTCATCCGGAATGGGCAGGCCGCCCTCGCAGATATGAAAGACGCCCTTGGTTGTCCTGCGGTCGTTCTTCGGGTTATGCAGGATTCCCTGCTTAATTCTGTATGTACTGATAATGTCTGAGACAAACTCACCTTTATCCGGCGGAAGCGACAATACTCTTGCTATACCATGCCTGTCGAGCATGAAAGTATTTGCAGGGAGACGTATTGGCTCTTCCAGCTTTAGGTCGCTCAGATAGTGATCCAGGAAATTCTGGACGCGCTGATCGGCCGGGCAAAGATAATTCGAAAGGAGACGGTTTTTTTCCTGATGATTTGCAATCAGATCACGCGCAATTTCAATAAATTCAGAATTCTCACCCTTTTGTCCGAAAACCGGAGCTCCCAGAGCAGCCAGCTTAAGGTTGATATATTGAATTAATTTGTCATCGTCATGACAGGAAGCAGATGCCTTCTGAAAAAAACCGAGTGAACGCTTTAGATCCATTTTTCACCTCGATTTTCATTTAAGAATTATAAAAACAGAAAATTAACATTCTTCGCACAATACAAAAATAAAAATATTTATGCATTTTGTAAAAAGTAAACGATAAAAGAAATAGCAAAAAGTTTCATAAAAGTCAAATTAGGAAGATTAATGCTTTTAATTATTGGAAAAAAGATATAATTTTTCGTGTCTGAATTGTTCCGGGGAAAAAATAGTAAAAGCAATAACTTTCACAGATTAAGCCCGCTCATAGAGCCTGCTGTAGATCGTTAGCCAGGCTGCCGAAGCCCTACGACCCTTTTTCCCGTGCAATTGAAAGAAAAATACAATAAATCGAGGAACACCTGAAGATGAAAAAACGATTACTGTTAGTTCTGATTCTTTTGTCATTTGTCCAATTGAAAGCTCAATATAAGCTTGATACACTCAGCAACTACAAGGTTGGACCGGGGATGACCTACACTAAGATCCGCATTGCGTCCATACCTCTGAACATGGATATGCTGACAGTGGACCTGAAGAACCCTTACGTTAAGGTTGAAAGCGTGAAGGGTAAAGAGAAGCTGATTGGAAGCGAAGTTTTGAGCTCTATGATTAACCGCCATACCGGCCCGGCACATACCGTGGTTGCTGGCGTAAATTCCGACTTTTTTAACATGGGGACAGGCCAGCAATTAAACATCCAGATTGAGAATGGAGAGATATTGCAGCAGCCTGACGGCCTTTCGGCCATTGGATTCGACGTTAATAATAAGCCCATGTTGGCCAGGGTAACATTAAGCGGAAAACTTGTCGTGAAAGATACCGCTGTTACAATTGCAGGCGTAAACCAGTCGCGTTCCACAAACCAGATGATTTTATACAACAGCTACGGCGGCACCACAACCGGCACGAACGTCTATGGCACCGAGGCTCTTGTTCATCCTGTAAGCCAGTGGCTGGCCAATGATACCGTGGTCTGTGTAGTTGATACGGTCGTTTCGGGGGCAGGCAGTATGCCGGTTCCAACAGGAATGGCCGTTCTTTCGGGAAACGGAACCATGAGCACTCTTCTTAATACAAAGGTTGCAAAAGGGGATATCGTAAAGATTTATCTTGGCGTAACCCCGGGTATTAATAAGCTCAAAGAAATGCTTGGCGGGTATCCTAAGATAGTTTTTAACGGACAGAACTGGGCCGACGAGGGATATCAGGAAGAAGGCGGACCGGATCATACATACCTTTTGGAGCCGCGTACAGGAGTTGGTTTCGACAAAGATAGTACAAAAATGTTCCTTTTCGTTGCCGACGGAAGAAGCCCCGGTGTTTCGGATGGCGTTACACTCCCGCAGTTTGCCGACATCATGCTCCAGGAAGGAGTTTACCAGGGACTTAATTTTGATGGAGGAGGGTCATCTGAAATGATGGTCAGAAATTCTATCATGAATGTTCCTTCAGATGGCGGAGAGCGTTCAATTGCAAACGCGCTTCTTGTAGTCTCTACGGCTCCGGTTGAAGAGTTCAGCAACCTTGCTATTTCGCCTTCAAAAAAAGAACTCTTCAGGGGCGACAAGTTCCAGTTTATTCCTATAACAAGCGATAAATATTATAATGCCGTAAATGTGGATATTTCAAAGATTACCTACAGCTGTGATCCGAAAATAGGGACTATTGACAGCAAAGGATTATTTACTGCCGGCCCTGTTAATAGCGGCAGCGGTTATGTCTATGTTTCCAGCGGCAGCCTGAAAGACTCTGCGCTTGTAACTTTCAGGCCTATCGTGAAGATTGATATTACACCGGGAAACTTTGTGACCGATACGGTAAAATCGGTGCGTTTTAACCTCAAGGCTTACGATGACCAGAACACCTTGAGAACAACAATCCCGGTAAAAGAGATCAAATGGAGCTATACCGATTCCACACTGGGCTATGTTGATGCAAACAGTTACTTCCACGGCAAGAAAGAAGGCCATGGCAAGCTCATAGCGAGCTATTATGGCGTCCTCGACACGCTGAATGTAACGGTTGCAGTTGGGAAAGACACTCATCAGATCAGCGAGATGGAAAACCTGGATGATTGGACGCTGACAGGTTCCGGAGTGGATATGGACAACACGAAGATGAGCGTGGTAAATGACGTTAAATCTTCGGGCGCGGGTGCTCTTAAGGTTGATTACAAGTTTACATACGACGGAAATACGGAGAACAAGGTTATTCTTACGCCAAAGACGCCTCTTGATGTCTATGGCGTTCCTGATACACTGCTAGTTGACGGAAGGGTTGACAGCACGTTGAATCACAGGATTTATCTTTACCTTTCAGACGATAACAACGAACTTTTCCGTGCAAACCCCGCAAACGCAATGAACATGGTAGGCTCATTCGGAAGTGTCAGGATTCCGGCCAAGGCATCCGTAGTTCTGACTACAGGCGGGTACTTTATGTTCCCGATTAAGATCACGAGGATTGACGTCAGCCTGGATTCGAAAAAGGTAGTAGGCCAGACATACACGGGCACATTTTACCTGGATAACTTAAGATCGCGCTACCCGTTGCAGACATCTTCAGTAGTTGAAGAAAATAATTCTCAGGGCGCCAGGGTTGAAGGTTACGGACTGATGCAGAATTACCCGAATCCTTTTAACCCGTCGACAGTGATTGAATTCAGGACGAAAGAGTTCTCACACGTAAGCCTCAGGGTTTACGACATGCTGGGTCGTGAAGTTTCGGTTTTAGTTGACAAGGATCTTCCGATGGGAAGCCACAAGGTGAACTTCAATGCGCAGAATCTGGCAAGCGGAGTATACTTCTACAGGCTGCAGTCGGGCAGCATGGTTGACATAAAGAAGATGATGCTTGTAAGGTAAGGCAGAATAAGCTCCTCGGGAATTTTGGTTATGAAATATAATCAGGGGATAAAGGGCTGTAATGAAGTAATTTACGGTTTTTATCCCCTGATACCTGAAAAATGTCTGGAAAAAAAGAGGATAAAATTTCCGGGGCGACTGAAAAAAATGTTTTGAGTTTTTGGAGAAAATACTTATATTTGATAACCTAATTAAGGGCAGATAGCTCAGTCGGTAGAGCAAAGGACTGAAAATCCTTGTGTCGGCGGTTCGATTCCGTCTCTGCCCACAGGTAACTACAAGGCGCTGATACCGACAGCGCCTTTTTTATTTTAAAGAAAGATGAATTCAGGCCGATTTGAAGGCTTTTATTCGACATATATCTTAAAATAAAAACACAACATTATACCCCCGCTGGCTTCCGCTACCGTTACAAAACTCACAAAAATTAAGAAATGGTAACCGTTTTGGTAACCGTTTTTTATCTGATTCAGAGAACTTGGAAAGGAGTAAACATATGTTTCTTTCTAAGCTATATAACGGCAACTATTACATTTATTTCTACAAAGAAGACGGCAAGAAAAGCAAAGTATCCACGCATACGAAGCTGAAAAGCGAAGCTAATAAATTCCTGGCCGATTCTCTAACAAACTAAAAGACCAGCAGAAGGCAAAGGTCACACCTATAAAGCTGAAGAAGCTTCTTGAAGAGTATCTGAAGTATTCTGAATCCGTGCACAGCTGGAACACCACTTTGTCAATCAAGAGCACAGTTAATTCTCTGAATGACTACTTTTGTGAAATACCTTTTACGTCCATTACATATGATGCGTTAAGTACATACATTAGGCAGCGGGTACTGAAGAGCTCTGTATATGTCGGGAAAAGGGAAACCGCTTACCTCTCGGGGATTTATAAATGGGCAATCATTAACGGGTACCACACTGAAAACATTTGCAGGCACATCAAGACAGCCAGGCTCCCTGAAAAGCAGCCAATATACTTCACTAAGACCGAGTTTAATTTACTAGTCGCTTCTGTAACTGATCAAGATCTTAAAGACCTGATGTATTTTGCGGTTAACACAGGCTTAAGGCAGATGGAGCTGCTGACCTTAAAATGGAGTCAGGTAGACTTAGCGGGGAAGTTTGTTATACTTGCTAACAATGGGCACAAAACCAAAAGCGGCAAAGTACGCACGATCCCGTTAAACCAGAAGGTTCTGGAAATTCTGGAAAGGAGAATTCTAAATGTCGCTGATCATGGTACTGTGTTTTCATATCAGGGACAGCCGATTAAGCAGCAGTTCATCAGCCACAAATTCCAGAAGCTGATTAAGAAAGCGGGACTTAACAGCAAGCTTAATTTCCACAGCTTAAGACACACCTTTGCCACCTGGCTTCTGCAAAGGGGAGCATCCATTTACGAAGTTTCAAAGCTTTTAGGGCATGCCGATATTAAAACTACAGAAATTTACAGCCATTTGAGCCCGAATGACCTCAGAGGATCAACTGATTTGCTAAATGACTGATCTAATAGGCGGAAGGTAGTCTCTAAAATAGAATATATTGTTATATAGAGAAATATATAAAAATGGAGACTACCGACTGCCGCATTAGCATTTTCCTATTATCAAAATGCTGAGATTCTTCAATGCTGGCATATCAGCTTAAGTATCTAGGAAAAGGTGATATGATGACCTTGCAAACAGCGAAGAAATCGATGTTCTACAGTCTGGACCAGTCAGAAGATTTGAAGATAGGATACTTCGAGCAGAATGGCAGGGAAGTATCCTTCTCAAAAAGCATACATACCAGAGCTTATTTAACTGGAGGACAGTTAAATTGCCAGATCCAAATTGTTTAGACAAATTCAAATATAATTCATACCGATTTAATAGGGTCTCCGACAAGTGGGACAAACATTTTGAGAACTTACTGGCCCTGAAAATAAGCCTTTTTGTAAGGTTATGGTAGGACCTGCAAAAAATCCTTCGTTCAGACTGAGTCTGTCCAAGAATCCGTGTAATTGACCGATGCAGGCCTAAACATAAGATTTA
>JAAXKQ010000027.1 GCA_025612245.1 Ignavibacteria bacterium | reverse complement strand
TCTCCTTGAAGATATTCCCTCTGCCAGATGGCATAATCCGCGTACTGGATCTTTAACTCTGGAAGTAAAGGCCTCCTTCCCGATTTAAGTGAAGTATATATTTCCGACAGCTCACTTATGATCACCCTGGAGGACCATTCATCCATTATTATGTGGTGGAATACGGCAATAAGCAGGTATTCCTTTTCCGAAATAGCCAGCAGGCTCGTCCTGAAAAGCGGAGCATTGTCTAGCGGTATAGGCTGTGCTGCCGTTTCTTCCAAAATCCGGCTTATAAAATCATCTTGCTCACCTTTAGACAGTGCCCGTAAGTCGGTAAGAGTGCATTTAACCTTTACATGCGAATTCAGTTTTGCCTTTGCCTTTCCTTCGGTACTTGTGAGAGAAAGTCTTAAGACCTCATGACGCCTTATTATCTCGTTAAGGCTTTTTGCAAGCAGATCGGGGTTTAGCTCTCCTTTAATCCTGAACATAATTGGCAGGTTATAGACGGCCTTACCCGGTTCCAGCTGTTCTAAAAACCACATCCTTTCCTGTGTATACGAAAGTGGAATTTCATCATTTCGGGAAGCCTTTTTTATTGAAGAAATGGAGGATGCGCCTTTGAGCAAGAACTTGCCGGGATGAGTTGTTAACAGGTATGCAGATAGATCAAGAAGAGCCGGATTCTCAAAGATTGCCTTTACAGGAATCTGTTCTTTATACCTGGAGCGGATCCTGTTCATGAATATCGCGGCTTTGATTGAGTCCCCTCCCAGTTCAAAGAAATTATCCTTAAGTCCTATGTTTTTAACATTCAGGACGTCCTCACACATTCTTGCCAGTTCGCATTCCAGAGCGGTTTTTGGAGCAAGAAACTCATTACCCGAAAGAGAATCCTCCGGCTTTGGAGCAGGCAGCATTTTCTTGTCTATCTTTCCTGAAGGCATCAGCGGGAAATCTTCCAGCACCATCAGATAAGACGGTATCATGTATTCAGGAAGTTTCCCCTTCAGCATCTGCTTTATTTCCCGTGGCGAAAAAGCCCCTTTGTTTTTGGGAATCAGATAAGCAACTATTTTCCTGTCGTTTGCTGTATCCTCCCGGACCACTACAAGCGATTCCTTTATAGCCGGCAGTTCATTTATTGCCGACTCAATTTCACCCAGTTCAATCCTAAATCCCCTGATCTTTACCTGGCTGTCCAGTCGCCCCATATACTCCACGTCTCCTTTGTGCGTGTAGCGGGCAAGATCGCCTGTTCTATAGATCCTTTCACCCGATATTTCCGCAAAAGGATTTGGTATAAATTTTTCCGCCGTAACCTCGGGCCTGTTAAGATAGCCTCTTCCCAGGCACTCGCCTGCAATGAATAGCTCCCCGGTAACGCCAACGGGCTGAGGATTATGATACTTATCCAGCACATAAAGGCGGACGTTATCCAGTGGCTTTCCAATAACGGGCTGACTTTCTGAATCATTGATATGGGCTGCCGTTACTTCCACGGTCGTTTCGGTAGGACCATACATGTTAAAAAACTCGGTCCTGCGGGTTTTTGACAGCTCTTTCCATACGCTCATGCTTATTGCCTCTCCGCCCGGAAGAACAAGAAAAGGACAGTATTTATTTTCTTCCAGAAGTCCGCTTTCTAAAAGCATGGTAAGCTGTGAAGGCACACAGTCCAGTACCTCTATTCTATGTTTTCTGATGTAGTTTACAAACGCCCGCCCGTCCCGCCTGATCTCATCCGGGAGAATATATATACAGTGCCCCTTTGTAATAAGGATCATCTGCTGAATTGATGCATCGAAAATGAGCGAGGAATTCATCATCAGCCTGAGGGGCTTGCCTTCCGGAAGACTTTTTTTCTTTATCCTTTTATTAAGAGCCCTGGAATATATGTCCCTGTCAAGCGCATGTACAAGGTTTACTATCGACCGGTGAGTAATCATTGCGCCTTTGGGTCTGCCGGTTGAGCCTGAGGTATAGATTATATAGGCCAGGTTTTCAGGGCACACTTTTGTAACCGGGTTAGTGTAACCAGCTTTATGGGAATATCCATCAGGCTCATCTATTCCAAGCGTATTTATGCCTTCAAGCTTAAGCCTTCCTTTCAACCTGTTTTGTGTCAGTATTATCGGGTCTTTTATATCATCCAGAATCATTTTCAGGCGCTGAACAGGTGAGTTAACGTCCAGAGGCAGGTATGCTCCCCCGGCCTTGAGAATTGCAAAAATTGCAACCATGATGTCAACCGACCTGTCCATATAAAGGCAGACAATCCTCTCCGGGCCAACTCCCATTGCAATAAGAGTGTGAGCCAGGCGGTTAGCCCTTCGGTTTAATGCCCTGAAGGTCAGTTTTTTATTTTCATAAACCACTGCCGTCTTATCCGGAGTCTCCAGGGCCTGGAGCTCAAATAAGTGGTGGAATGTCTCTTCCCTGGGGTAAGGGCTTCGGGTATTGTTCCATTCATAAAGTATGCGGTTTCTTTCTTTTTCTGAAAGCAGAAGGAGCTCCCCTATGAGTTTATTTTCATTTCCCGCCATATCCTTTAATATATTCAGGAAACTTCCTGACATCCTCTCAATGGTTTCTTCAAAGAAGAGATCCGTGGAATATTCAATTGTGCATTTGTAGCCCTCTGTCCCCTCTTCCACTGAAAGCGTAAGGTCATATTTCGAGGTACCCCTTTCAATGTCAGCTATTTCAATATCCAGCCCGTCCATCTTAAGAGAATATAAAGGGCGGTTTTGGAAATCGAAGACCGCCTGGAACAGGGGGCTGAGTCCGGTATTGTGTTCCGGCTTGAGGGCATTTACAACCTTCTCGAACGGGCATTCCTGATTTTCGAAAGCATCCATGACAGAGTCTTTCGTCCCTTTAAGAACGTCACTTACGGTATGGCTTTCTGCCAGATCCGCCCTTATTACCACTGTATTTGTAAAAAGGCCTATCGATTCCTGCGTCTGGAACTTTGACCTGTTGGCAACGGGCAGGCCGATGCCGAACTGATACTGATTTGAATACCTGGATAGCAAAATCTCAAAGGCGGTTAAAAAGTAAACAAACCCGTTCACGTTTAAGGCTTTAAACTGCTCTCTGAGGCTGACTGCAACCTCAGGGCTTACGGAAAAGTTATAATGTGAGCCCGCAAAACTTTGCGCCGTTGGGCGCTTTTTATCCAGCGGCAGACTTAGCTCAACGGGCATTCCTCCCAGTTTTTCTTTCCAGTATGAAAGCGACTTTTCATACTTTGTACTTTTCAGGTAGCTCTCCTGCCAGAAGGCGTAATCCGTGTACTGGATCGGCAGTTCTTCCAGCTCCGGCTCTTTATTCTCCGAGTAGGACTTATAAAGCCTGGAAAGTTCTTTAATGAAAATGCCCAAAGACCAGCCGTCGGAAATAATGTGGTGAAATGTCAAAAAGAGCAAGTGCTCATTTTTATTAATAGCAATAAGCTTTGCGCGTATCAGGCTGTCCTCTGCAAGGCTGAATTTTCTGTCCCTTTCTTCTATAATGGCTTCCCCAATTCGTGCCTGAATATCTGAAGCATCCGGGTATTCCAGGACAGGGATATCAATTGCGAGTTCGTCGAACGGCCTGATGATCTCTCGGGGTTCATCACCTTGAAGAGTGAAATTTGCCCGCAGCACCTCGTGGCGCTTGATTATTGATTTTATGGCCCCAATCAATGCCTGCACATTGAGCGCCCCTTTTATCCTTACCGCAGCAGGTATATTGTAGAATGTACTCTCGGGTTTTAGCTGCTGCAAGAACCAGATCCCCTTTTGTTCGGAAGACATGGGATATTCATTGGAATTACATTTCCGCTGAATAATACAGTCTTCAGAAGGGCTCTTATCCTTCTTTAACCTTTTTATCAGGAGTGCCAGTTTTTCCGGAGAAAGTTCAGCAATTCTTTCTTTTATGTTATCCATCGTTTCAGGTATTAAGTTAGTCTTACAAAAGGAATTTTATTCATCGGATCTGTTTTATCTCACGTCTGCACTCTCTCCCAATCATTCACCAAGTAGTTTTCTTACCTCATCGTCCGAAAGATTTTCAATATTTGAAAGCATTTCCTTTAACTCGTCTTGGTCGGTTCCAAGCTGCCTGCTTAAAATTGCATCTGCCAGACCGGCAACAGTCGGGTTTTCAAACATCTGCCTTACGGTCAGTTCAATCTTATAAAAGGAATTTATCCTCGACAGGGTTTTAATGGCAAGGAGTGAATGCCCCCCGAGATCAAAAAAGTTGTCATAAAGCCCGACTCTCTGGACCCCGAGCACTTCAGATATAATGCCTGCAATATTCTTCTCCAGCGGTGTCTGTGGCGCCTTATATGTTTCTCCGGAATCGGTAAAATCCGTCGGGAAGGCGGATAATGCCCTCCTGTCAATCTTGCCTGCCGGTGTTAAAGGCAGGTGCTCCATTTTTACAAAAAAAGAAGGAATAAGAAAATCGGGTAGCTGCTGCCTTAAGTAATTCTTCAGTTCACTAATATTATAATTTTCTCCGGGTACAATGTAGACGGCAATGCTCTTATCTCCCCGGGCGTTCTGCTTTAGCACTGCCACAGCTTCTTCGACAGAAGGATGCAGGTGAAGTACCGTTTCAATTTCCCCCAGTTCAATTCTGAAGCCGCGGATTTTAACCTGGTGATCCACCCTGCCGATAAATTCCAGACTCCCGTCGCCGATGTACCTTGCCAGGTCCCCGGTTTTATAGAGCCGCTGCCCCTCGCTTTTGCTGAATGCATCGGGTATAAATTTTTCGGCCGTCAGATCCGGCTTTCCCGTATATCCACGGGCAAGACAGCTGCCCCCGATATAAAGTTCTCCTATTACACCCCTGGGGGCTAAATTTCCCTTTGAATCCAGTATATAGGCCGTCCTGTTTGCCTGAGGTTTGCCAATCGGAATACTTCTTTCACAATCGCGTACAACCTCAGGCCCTATTTCTCCTGCAACCGAAGTAATTGTAGTTTCCGTGGGCCCGTATGCATTAATGAGTTTTATTCCGACCGGGGCGAGGGTAAACCATTTTTTTATCGTGTTGAAATACAAAACATCTCCCCCCACTATTACAAGGCGCAGCCTGTGGAAGTTCAGGCTCTCATATTTCGCCCATTCGCTTACCAGCTGCTCAAAGTATGAGGGAGGCAGGTTCAGGACCGATACTTCCTCAGAATTCAGCATTTCCAGGAACTCCTTCGGACTTAATAGCTCCTCGTCCTTTAGAACCAGAGTGGCCCCGGAAATCAGTGTCGTAAATATCTGCTCTAATGAGGCGTCGAAATTCATGGAGGAAAACTCAAGCACGCGGTCTTTTTCCGTGGTTTTGTAGCTGTTTTTTATCTGCCTGCAGTGGTTGGCAAGCGCCTGGTGAGAGACCATGACACCCTTTGGTTTCCCCGTGGAGCCGGAAGTATAAATGACATAGGCAGTGCCTTCAGGCTCAACTGACCTTGAGAAGTAAGCCTGAGGCATAATCTCATCTTTTATATCATCCAGTATGACCGCTTCCAGATTTTTATCTCTAATACGCCCCGACAGCTCCGCCTGCGTTAAAACCACCGATATTCCTGCGTCACCGATCATATAGTTTGTTCTTTCCTCGGGGTATTCAGGATCAAGCGGGATATAGGTCAGGCCTGCCTTAAATATGCCCAGTATTCCTGCAATAATTTCAATGGATCTTCTGCTGTATATACCTACGGGGGTTTCGGCAGGCAAATTCATCCTTTCAAGTCGGCTTTTCACCTTTTCTGCAAGATGATTCAGCTGTCCGTAAGTCACAGTGCTCCCGTCGAATTTAACGGCTACGGCCTGTGGATTCAGCCCTACATATTCCTCAAATAATTCATGTATTAGAAGCTTCTCCTGGAAATTATTATTTACCGAATTCCACATGTTTACCAGGGAATTTCTTTCCATCTTTGAAACCAAAGACATTTCGCTTATTCTTTTTTGTGGATTTTCGGCAATTTCTGTCAAAAGATTGCGGAAATGTTCTGCCATCTGGCTTATTGTGCCTTTCTCAAAGAGGTCGGTATTAAACTGGAAAGACGCCGAAAGTGAATCTGCTTTTTCAACAATGCTGAGCGTCAGATCAAACTGTGCTACTTTCTGCTCTATGTAGTAAGATTCCATTTTTAATCCGCCAATGTTAATTTTGGCCCCGGAATCTGAAAGGATGAATCCTGCCAGTCCCAGCTCTTTTAGCAGGTGCGGCCTTTCAAGAACAAACATTACGTCAAAGAAAGGTGAGCGGCTGGCACCCCGGTAGTGCTGCATTTTTTCAACCAGCAGCGAAAACGGGTAATCCTGATGGTCCAAAGCCTCAAGCACAGTCTTTCTTATGCCGTGCAGGTATTCCCTGAAGGAAAGGTCTTCCTTTACCTGGCTTCTTATGACCATTGAGTTTACAAAGTAACCGACTATGTTTTCCAGCTCCGAATGGGTTCTTCCCGCGCCAGGAGATCCTACGATGATTTCATCCTGGTTTGTGTACTTCGACAGAAGAATATTAAAGGCCGAAAGAAGGAGAATGTATAAAGTTGAATTTTCATCGCGTACAATTGTCTTCAGCCTGTTTGTGATCTTGTTATTTATCTGAAATGAAAATACGGCGCCGTTATAGGTTTTTACCGGAGGCCTGGCTTTATCGAAGGGAAGATTTACTACGGGAAGCTCGCCTGAGAGCTGATGCTTCCAGTAATCCAAACTCTTTCTTCCTTCCGGACCCTCAAGATACGTTTTTTGCCAGTTTGCAAAGTCTGTGTATTGCAGTTCTGTGTGCTCCAGTTCAGGTTTCTCTCCCCTTTTTATGGCCGGATATAGCGCCCTTAGTTCTGAGAGCAAAATGACAATTGACCACAAGTCCACGGCAATATGGTGGAAATTCAGCAGCAGTATGTGTTCCCCATCCGGAACATCAAAAAGAGAGGCCCTGAATAAAGGTCCTTTGCCCAGGTCAAAAGGAAGATGAGCCTCGCTTATGATCTTTTCTCTTAACTCGTTATCCTTCCATCCCTTTGCATCCGTTTGTGAAAAATAGTTCATTCCGCTTGCCTGAATTTTCTGCACCGGCTCGCTGCCGTTATTTACGTATACGGTTCTAAGCGAGGCGTGCCTTTCAACAATGATATCCAGGGATTTCCTAAGTGCACTGACATCAAGCTCGGATTGAATCTTTGCGGCAAAGAATACGTTGTATGCGGCATTGCCAGGCTCGAGCTGCTGCATGAACCAGAGTGACTTCTGTCCATAGGACAATACGCTTTCTTCCCGCTTTTCCATTACGGGTATAACCCGGGCGGATGATATGCGCCGGCGTGACATCTGCTCTACGATTTTATAGGACAGCTTGGAGAAAGTGGAATTCTGGAAAAATTCGGATATTGAAATGCTGATCCCGAGCTTCGACTCAATGTCGTTTTTCAATTCCACCATCATCAGGGAATCCATCCCAAAACTTGAAATCGGCCTACCCGGTGAGATATTCTGCAGCTCGGTTTTAAGTATCGACGACAGGGCGTTTATGAGCCACCTGCCGACATTGTTTATGTCGGGATTATCTTTAATGCGTAAGGCCAGATCCAAAGCCTCTTCCTTTTTATGGGACTTTTGCTTGATGGAAATGCCGGAAAGCTTGCTTTCCTTAATTACACCCAGAGAATTGGATAAATACTGCTTTTTAATTTCCTGCCTTTGGATCTTTCCGCTGGAGGTCTTTGCAATTGTCCTGGCCTTTATCAGAACAATTGAGTAAGCCAGGATTTCATGTTCTTCGTTTATTGCACCCCTGATTTTTTCGATGATCTCATCCGGGTCGCTCTCTCCGGCCGAGATTTCCTGAACGACAACCAGGCGTTCTTCCGCTCCCTCCTCAATTGAGAATGCCGCTACACACGAAGGACGCAAGGAAGGGTGCGATTTTTCAACCGTGCGCTCAATATCCTGCGGGTAGAAATTCCTTCCTCTTATTATGATCAGGTCCTTTTTTCTTCCCGTAATAAACAGTTCACCGTTTTCATCCAGGAACCCGAGGTCTCCCGATCTTAAGAAAGGGCCTTCTTTTTCATTTTCTGTCAAGGCGTGAAAAGTATTAAGCGTCTCTTCTCTTTTCTTCCAGTATCCGTTAGCAACGCTGGCACCGGAGACCCAGATTTCGCCGATTTCCCCATTGGGACACCTTCTTCCGGTCTCAGGATTGACAATAATTACCTTGAGGTCACCTGCGGCCTTGCCGCACCCGACCAGTTTTAGTGGCGTATCCCCACTACCGCCGGCATCTTTTGAAGGAATATTTCCCTGGAGCGATTTTTTGCCGAAAGCTTCTATGACCGGAGGTTCCTTAGAGCTTTTCCCCGTTACCATCAAAGTTGTCTCCGCCATCCCATAGCACGGGAAGAATGCCTCTTTCCTGAATCCAGAGGGCCTGAATGCGTTTGAAAAATTCTCTATTGTCTCTGCCCGGACAGGCTCGGCGGCAGTAAAGGCGATATCCCATCTGCTGAGGTTCAGGCTTTCAATCTGTTCGGGGGAGAGTTTCCTGAGGCAGAGTTCGTATGCAAAATTCGGACCGCCGCTGATGACAGACTTGTCTTTGACGGAAGAAATAATTTGAAGCCACCTCAGCGGCCAGCTAAGAAATGAAATTGGCGACATGAGTCTGGCATGAATGCCTGAGAAAACCGGCTGAAGGACTCCCCCGATAAGCCCCATATCGTGATAAAATGGCAGCCAGAGTACAACTTCCATTTTTTCAGCATCAATTCCAAAGGCATCCTTAATCAGAGCGGAGTTGTGTATTAGATTACCGTGGCTGACATTTACCCCCTTTGGTGAGCCGGTTGAGCCCGAAGTGTACTGAAGAAAGGCAGTTTCTTTGGAAGAAAAGTGCATCTCCCTGTAATTGCCGCATTCGGCACCTTCAAGTGAATCCGTGGCAATCCAGTTTAGCCTGTTTATCTCAGAGGCAGCCGCGGATTCATTCCATTTTTTTATTGCCCTGCTGGATTGCACACTCTGCGGCATGCGTCCGAAATAAACCTGCATGAGGGATTTTATTTTTTCTGTGGTCAGTACGAGCGAGGCTTCTGCATCTTTTGAAATAGCTTCCAGTCTTGGCAGGGAACGTTCCAGTGCGGCGGGACTGGGAGGGTAAGCCGGCACAGCAATCAGCCCGGCATAAAGGCATCCGAAAAATCCTGCTATATACTGCAAGCCCGGAGGATATAAAAGCAGTGCCCTTTCCCCCTTTAATTTCAGGGACTGCAGGCAGGCAGCTATTTGCCTGGCCTTTTCGTCCAGCTCGGCATAGGATATGCTCTCCTGTCTATTATCCCCTTCGGACAGGAAAGTAAATATTACTTTATCACCCGAATGTTCCGCACGATATTTAAGTATATCAACAAAACTACTCGTCTTAAAATTCAGTCCTGCGTATTCCATCGCCTCGTAATTCATATCTTTCCGCAATTATTTATTAAATTTTGCACGGCATAATCATAATCACAATACAGCACAACACCCACAGTATACGGAAGACCGAACCCTCAAAAACACACTCCCATTGAGTAGAAGACACATGACTTATAATAATAAATAATTGCCCTGTAAACGAATAAAATCAATAAACGGTTACTTTTTATAGTAAAGGGTTACTCTTCACGTATCAAGGGCTATTTACTTTGGTGCTTTGTGCATAAGGCGTGCTATAATGAGGCTCATCTTTTGGAAGTGTTCAGGAGGGCTCTTAAACGGGTGCTGTATCTTCTGCTAATGATGAAAGGCTCACTAACGTCTTCCAGGTAGACACGGAAGGAGTGATTAAACCACTTTTCAACTTTTTTTACGTAGTCGAGATTTATTATCGTAGAACGGTGGATTCTCAGGAAGACTTTTGAAGGAAGAGTTTTCTCCCACTCTTTCAGGAGCTTTTGTACCAGGAGATGCCTGGCGTCTGTGGTATATACATTGCTGTATTCCTCGGCAGCAGTAATAAACACAATTTTGTTTATTTTTATGATTTCTGGGTGGTTTCCAACCATTAGAAAGAGCCGGTCGTCGCTGGTGAGTTTTTTGAAGGAATTGTTCTTGTTGTTCTTCTTTGTGAGGCTTTCCTGCTTTTCCATTATCCGGTCCACCTTCTTTAGCCTCGTTTCAATTACCTTCAGGAGGTGGCCGGATCTGACGGGCTTAATCAGGAAGTCATCAACTCCCAGGTCCATTGCCCGCCGGAATTCCTCTATGCCCGACTTGCCGGCCGGAGCAAAAAATATAAAGGGGGTTGCACCGGTCTCGGGACTTTTATTAATCTCGTCAAAGACCGAGTATCCGTCGGGCTCAGAGAGTTCAGTGCTGCAGATAATAAGGTCGGGCATTGCAAGCCTGGCAATCTTAATGCCTTCCCTGCCGTTTTCCGCAACGGCAGTCTTATAGCCAAAGTCTTCCAACAGTTCGCGGATATAGTTACAATAGCTGGCGTCGTTTTCAATCAGTAGAATTTTTTTCATTACATCCTTACCTTGTTCAGCCTGTCCTAAAACTTAACTATTTAGTGTCGAAGATAGCGCAAAGGTTCTAAATCAAACGATTGCCTTTTCAAGCAGGATTTAATTCAAAAAATAATGAACGAACACCCTCTATGTATTGGTCAGAATAGTATTAAAATGGCAGATTGTTTTTCGTTAAGATGATTCTCTTCTAATATATATCCATAAATGCAAAAATTGTCAAGACGAGCTCCTGCCATAATGACAATAGTCACAGTTAAGTCCGGGGCCATAAAGTAGCCCGGAATGGACTCATCTGTCACCTTCTTAATTCAGCCAGACGCGTGAATAATCTCCTTTCCTCTTCCGAGAGGTTCGATGGGATGCTGACGGCAACCTTAACCAAAAGGTCCCCTCTTTGAGACGGGTTTTCAAATTTCGGCATTCCAAGCCCCTTCAGCCTGAGGGTGGTTCCCGGTTCACTCCCGGCCGGTATGGATACGTTAACAACCTTGCCGTCTATTGTCCTGATCGATTTCTTTCCGCCGAGTACGACGGTATAAAGGTCTACCTTTGCCGTCATTTTGAGGTCGTCCCCGTCACGTTCAAAGGCGTGGTGCTTCTGGACGTGGATCGTCAGGTACAGGTCACCTTTTTCACCGCCTGAGGGGCCCTGAGCCCCCTGGTTTCTAAGGCGCAGCTTTTTGCCCTCCTGCATCCCGGGCGTGATTTTAATGCGGATTGTCCTTCCGTCAATTGTAAACTGCCTTTCAGATCCGTTAAAGGCTTCTTCAAGCGTAATATTCATTGAAGCCTCATAGTCGCTTCCTTTGCGGCTTCTTCCGCGGGTGCCTCTTTTAGAAGAGCTAAAGCCCCCGCCGCCTCCCATAAAAGCCTGGAAAAAGTCCGAAAATCCGCCCCCGAGATTGCTGAAAATGTCGTCAAAGTTCCCTGTATCCTGGTACTCCCTCCCCTGCTGGCTGGAGGCATAATTCCTGAACCAGTCGTCGGCGCTTCCACCGCCTGTACTCTGGTATTGGTTATAGTTATTGGCAAGGTTATCGTACTTCTGTCTTTTTTCCGGGTTGCTTAAGACCTCGTTTGCCTCTGTAATTTCCTTGAATTTTTCCTCGGCGGCCTTATCGCCCGGATTTTTATCCGGATGATATTGTTTTGCCAGTTTCCTGTAGGCTTTCTTTATTTCATCTGTAGTGGCGCTTTTGTCTACGCCCAGAATTTCATAATAGTTCTTAAACTCCATTGTTTACCCTCAAATTCATAAATCAAAAGACAAAAAGAAGCATTATTAAATATAAAAATTTAGCAGTTAATTATACAATAAGACCCGTATGAGGTTTCAAAAGGCTTTGTACGCTGGAACTATAACAAAAAGCCTCCAGATCTTTGGGATGCTGAAGGCTTTTTACAAGAGATTCAGAAGCAAAGTTTATTTTTCATTTAACAGAGCTTCAATCTGGTCCATAACGTCGTTCATTCTCTTCATTGCCAGCTCAAAGGGCTGTGAGGAAAGGGGATCTATGCCTGCCTTTTTTATGAGCTCAATCGGATAGTCTGAGCTTCCGCCTTTAAGTATGTTGTAGTATTTATCAACTGCAGGTTTTCCTTCTGCAATGACCTTCTGTGCAAGCGCCGTTGAGTAAATCAGCGAGGTTGAATACTGGAAAACATAGTACGTATAATTAATGAAGTGAGGTATGTATGCCCATTCATATGCAATGTAGGGGTCAACCACGCATTTGCCTTCATTGTTTCCATAATACTGCTTGACCAGTTTATAGTACATGTCGCTCATTGCTTCACCGGTAAGCGACTGCCCGTTTTCAACGGCCTTATGGATATCCCATTCAAATTCGGCAAAGAGGACCTGGCGGAATATGGTCGTCCTTAAGAGCTCCAGGTAGCTTCCGAGCAAGTAAAGTTTCTCTTCTTTTGTCTTTGCGCGGCTTACCATATAATTGTTCAGCAGGTTTTCATTGAACGTAGAGGCAATTTCGGCAACAAAGGTCGCATAATCGGAATTCGAGAAAGGCTGCGATTTGTTCGAGAAATAGCTGTGCATCGTGTGCCCGAGCTCATGTGCAAGCGTTGAGACCGATTCGTAATCGCCCGTCCAGTTTGTCAGTATGTAAGGATGAATGTCGTATGCCGCGCCTGAAGAGTAAGCGCCCGACATTTTGCCTGCCGTGGGCATATAATCGATCCACCTGCTGTCAAATGCTTTCTGCAGGGTCTTCAGGTATTCCTCTCCCATCGGCTTTAATGCCTCAAGAATTACCTTCTGCCCTTCTTCAATTGTAAAAGGCATCTTGACTTCCTTTACAATAGGAGTGTAAAGGTCGTAGTAGTGCAGCGTATCCAGGTTAAGCATCCTTTTCTTCAGGTCCAGGAACCTGTAGAGTGTAGGCAGGTTGTTGTGTATCTGACTTATAAGGTTCTCATAGACTGAAACCGGAATATTGGCGCCCGACAAGCCGTATTCCAGTGTGGTGGCGTAGTTCCTGCTTTTGGAATATACGTAGTCGTTCTTGACCTTTCCGGCCAGGTTTGAGCCGATGGTATTCTGGAATTTTGAATATCCCGTAAAGAAGGTGCTGAAAACCTTTTCCCTGTCGCTTCTTACCTCTGAGGTACGGTACTGCGTAAATGCCGGAGCCGAGAGCTCAACGGTTTCATTTGTGGACAGAGTAACCTTCGGGTTCGGCATTTCGGCGTTGTTGAATATGTTATAGACGATGCTTGGAGTCTCACCCGGAAGGTTGAAGCTTGCAAGAATTCTTTCTTCACCTTCTGAAAGGGTGTGGCTTTTTAGGCGCTCTATATTGTCTACAAACATGCGGTAATCGGCAAGCTTCTTTTCTTCATTAAAGAAGTTCTTAAGCTTATCTGAATTTATATTTAATATTTCAGGCCTTATAAAGGAGGTTTTCTCGGAAAACTGCGTCCCAAGGGCCGAAGCTTCCTGGCTTAAGGCCTGGTTGGCGCCGATCTTGAGGTTTTCATCGCTTAAGCGCGTGGCGTATTCGGAATACTTGTAATATTTTTTTAGTACGTCAAAATACGTCGACATTGCCTTATAGAATGTTCCGGCACTTTCGCCAAGACGGCCCTTATAGGCCGCAATCTCGTCTATGCCTTTTTGTATTTCAGCCTTATCCTGCCTCCACTGCTCAACTGAGCCATAGAGGTCGGCAAGGTTCCACTGGTACTTAAGCGGAACATCTTTTCTTTCCAGTGTCTGTGCAAATGTTGCCATAGTAACCATAAAAGTTAATGTTAGAAAAGTTAGGAATTTCATTTTATATCCTATGTTAGTTAATAATATGTTCATATGTAATGCAAAACTGCGCTTTTGATTTCCCGGCTTAAAAGAGATAGCTTAATAAAGGCTTAAAATAAAGGGCAGACGGGTCTGAATTCCCTGCATATTTTTTACTGCCTGCAGCTCATTAAAAAGCTTAAAGCCCTCGCCAAGCCTGTTTTTTATGATTGATTCCTCCGTTTCGGCTGAAAAATCCTCCACTATGGACCTTAAAAAGCCCTTCTGCCTTGGAAGCTCTGAGACATAATAATTCTTTATGTTTGCCTTTTTAGCCGCAATCTTAACCGCGTCGTCAAGCCCGCCAATTACGTCCACAAGCCCCAGCTCTTTGGCCTGCAGGCCCGTCCAGACGTGCCCCTGTGCAACGTCATGAATCTGTGCGAAGGTTTTCTTTCGGCCCTGCGCCACCTTGCTGACGAACCTTTCATAGATCCTGTCGATCTCTTTTTGAATAATTGCCTTTTCCTCGGCATTAAAGGGTCTGCTCGTAGTACCCAGGTCGGAGAACTTTCCAGTCTTTACCCTGTCGGAGGTCACGCCGAGCTTGTTTTTAAGGAAGTTTTCAAAGTTCGGGATAATGCCAAATACCCCGATTGAGCCTGTAATGGTATTAGGTTCGGCTACAATCGTATCGGCGGCGCACGAGATATAATAGCCTCCCGAGGCGGCATAATTTCCCATTGAAATTATGAATGGCTTCCTTCCGCGTGTGATGCTCACCTCGCGCCAGATTTCATCTGCTATAAGAGCATCCCCGCCGGGAGAGTTAACCCTCATTACAATAGCTTTTACGTTTCCGTCATTCCTGGCCTGCCTTATAGCCTCGGCAATATTCCTGTTCCCGATTACGTTTTCACTGCCTTCCGAATTCTGAATATCTCCGCTGGCGTAAATTACGGCAATCCTGTTTTTTGATGCATTGCCCGAAGCGCCTGAAACGTCGCTGTATTCATCCATGGAAACAAGGCTGACCTTTTTCTTTTGCGGCGTATGCGTTTTTGCGCGCAGGAACTCATAAACCTGGTCGTAATAAAGCAGTGAATCTACGAAATGGTATTTCCTGGCGTCTTCGGGTGACTGGATTAAAAGATTGCCGGCAATCCTATTTAGCTCTGAATGTGAAATGTGCCTGCTGTCTTCAATGTTCTTCAGCATGTTGTCGTATATGGAAGCCAGTAGAGCCGACATCTGTGTTTTGTTTGCCTCGCTCATCCTGTCCAGCCTGAAAGGTTCGGTTGCGCTCTTGAATTTACCGTACTGGAATATCTGGGGTTCAATCTCCAGTTTATCCAGCGTTTTCTTGAAGAAATACATCTCCGCGCTGAGACCCTTAAAGTCCAGGCTTCCTGCAGGATTCAGGAAAATCCCGTCTGCAACGGAGCCCAGGTAGTATGCTCCCTGTGAGATATCGTCCCCGAAGGCATAAATAAATTTACCCGAGCGCCTGAAGTCATTAAGCTCCCGCCTTATGGCCTCAATGGTTGCCATTCCGCCCGGCATAAAGTTATTCAGGTCCAGGTATATGCCGTCTATATCGGAGTCGCCTTTTGCCTTATGTATATTCTTAATTATGTCATTAAGTCCGGCCTTTCTATTGACCTGAAAAGAGCTGAATGAAAAGCCCGAGAATGGATTCTGCGAGCTCCTTTCGGGTACCTGATAATCCAGCTTTAAGACCAGGACCGAGTGTGAAGGGATGGATTCTGTCTTTTCCCTTTGCAGCCCCGAAACCAGGATGGCGAGGATTGAAAAGAATATAACTCCTGCAACCAGAAAAACCAGAAACGTGCCCAGCATGGAGGCAAACATAAATTTAAAAAACTGTTTCATACGCCCAAGAAATTATTATTGTTGATAAAACAAAGCTATGACAATTACGTAATATTGTAAAGACCGCTGGTGTAATTTTTATTCCCTAAAGCCGGCGGGGATTCATTTAGATGTTGAACCCGATCCGGGGCTTTATTAAACTATTTATGTCCAGAAACAACTGAAAAGGTGTCTATGTTAGTAAAAAACCTCAGGAAAGCCGACTTGAACAAACCGGTGCAGCTCATTGTGGTTGAAGGAGCTGCCGACTACCAGGGCACAATAGGATATTTGACTGAGGGACCAGGAAAAAACAGTTTCGGATTTAAGCCGTTTGTCAGAAAAACCAGGCGCAAAGAGTACGACTGGATCCCGCTTTCGGATCAGGACGAGTTGGAATTCCTTAGTTGATTGCCCGCTTTTCAAAGGCCCCGAAGGCCGTTGTGTCTTCAGGGCCTTTATTTTAATAAATACTTACTTTCCGCAGACTACATAATTTGAATATCAAAGCACTGAAGGAGTGTCATTGCCTCAGGCATGCTGAACTTTGCCTTCTTTATCCTGTTGAACTCGGGATTAATGTCGTAGTTTGTCGCCTCCCTGAAATCAGTAAAAGAAAGGTTTGTATTCTTGAATTTGCTCAGATAAAAGTCGGTCCCGTTGAATTTCCCTTTGCTCAGATCCGCATTCTCAAAATTTACTTCCTTCGCGAAGGATTCGGTTATTTCAATTCTTCTTAAGTCGAGGCCATAGAAAATGGAATAATCCAGCTTGCACTTTTCCATAACAATTTCCACCGGGGCTTCGGCTTCCTGCCAGTTTACGCCAATCAGCTTGCAGTCGGTAAACTTGCAGTCAATAAACCTGCTTCCAGTAATCTTTATCAGTCCAAGGTTGCACTTATGAAACGTACAGTTCTCGAATCTTACGTATTTGAACTTTGTTTTCTCGAAATTCATTTTTTCAAATGTGCATTCTGAAAATTCCGTCTCCTGCAGCTCCGAATCTGAGAATTCCCGCCCGGAGAAGCTTTCCCTTAGGTAGTATTCCTTGTCAAATTTGATATTATTACCGCCTTCCTGGCTGAATAAATTGTCGTTGTCCATACAAATTTCATTTTGTTAAAATTAAAATTATAGAAATAAATGCGACGTGTCAATAAGTTTATAATTCCGGCAGTTTATTTACTCGTCGGCATTGTATTATCGTGAAAAAAGTGTTCTTTGTTTCACCGGACTGAAGCGGGAATTGTTCCATAATTGAGCCACCGGCAGTGAGAAAAAAAGAATACCTTTTTTTGAATTCTTTTTGGGTGAATATTATATGGATACTCTGAAATAAGGAGTTTTCTTCTTCTTCAGAGATTTTCCATTTGCGGTATTATTCATAGTTTGACGTGAAGCAGATGAACAAAAGGACAAAACTGATCATAATAATTGCCGCGGCCCTGGTGATTATATTTATTGGATTCAGGATTTTTTCTGGAAGGCAGGATAACCAGGCGCCACAGGCTACACGACAGATGGCTCCCCTGGTGCAGGTTGAAAAACCGCTAAGGCAGGATGTCACCTATATGCTCAGGTATACAGGCGACATATCACCCGTGCAGCAGGCAAATATCTTCTCCAAGGTAAGCGGCAACATTGAAAGGATGTACGCCGACATTGGCTCCCGCGTCCGGCGCAACCAGATGCTTGCCGTAATAGACTCAACCGAGCTTTTTCAGCAGTATGAGCAGGCACTGGCTACTTTCAACAACAATAAGATAAACTACAACCGCACAAAACAGCTTTTCCAGCAGAACCTGATTGCAAGGCAGGAGCTGGATAATGCCGAGGCAGCCTTAAAAGTCTCCTCTGCCAACTTTGCCACCGCACAGACCAGGCTCAGCTACGCCAGGATAACCGCCCCTTTCAGCGGATATATAACCAAAAGATTTCTCGACCGCGGGGCCCTGGTTCAGCCGGGCAGTTCTACACTCTATACAATTATGGATAACGACAGCGTCAAGATTGTAGTGAATATCCTGGAGAAAGACATACCGTCAATTGCCCTCGGGAAAAAAGCCATACTTAAGGTAGACGCCTTCCCGGGACGCGATTTCCTGGGCACTATCTCCAGGGTCAACCAGGCAATTGACCTGACTACGCGCACCTTGGCTGTTGAGATTGTAATACCAAACAGGGACTACGCCCTGAAGCCCGGAATGTACGCCGAGGTCAACATTATTGCGGCACAGCACCTAAATACGCTTACCGTGCCCGTGCAGTCGGTAATGCACGACGACAAGGGTAATTTCGTCTACCTGTTTGAAGGAGGAAATGCCAAACGCGGCGACGTTCAGACCGGAGCCGATCAGAACGGCCGTACCGAGGTCACCCGGGGCCTTACCGATTCGGCAAACGTCATTACCGTGGGGCAGCAGTTCCTGAAAGACGGAATTAAGGTAAGATTAGCAAAAAATAAGTAACAACTTTTTAAGTGAAAGATCTTTTATATGTGGTTAACTAGATTAGCGCTCCGGTACCCTATTTCCACATTCCTGCTGGCTTGCATCATTATGGTATTCGGAGTGGTTTCATTTTCACAGCTCCCTGTGGACCTGCTTCCCAATATTACAATTCCCGTAGTAACGACGGTTACTTTTTATCCCGGCGCAGGCCCTTTGGACATGGAGCAGACCGTTACGACGCTGGTTGAAAGGAACGTCAGCTCGGTCAGCGACGTCGATTATGTGCAGTCATCTACAAAAGAAGGCATCTCGCAGGTGAGAATTAACTTTAACTGGGATGCAAACCTGGACGTAGGACTAGTAGACGTGGTGCAAAGGGTAAACCGTATTATGAACCAGCTTCCTACGGGCATAAATACCCCCGTCGTCCTCAGGTTCGACATCACTAACCTGCCCGTCTGCAACATCGCCATGTCGGGCAATATGGATGAAAGGGATCTTTACGACCTGGCCTACAACGTCGTTGAGCCTCAGATAGAGCACCTGCCCGGGGTGGCATCTGCACAGGTCCTCGGTGGTAAAATCCGCGAGATTCACGTTACGGTAGACCGCGACCGCCTTGAAGCCCTCCAGATTCCCGTTCAGGTTGTCTTAAGCGCAATTGCAAATTCAAACCTCATTATTCCTTCGGGTGACCTTAAGGCCGGCACGTACGACTACTCGCTCAAGACCGAAAGCAGATTTAACATAGTTCAGCCGATGCAGGACATTGTAGTAAGGGTCTCAAACGGTGTGCCCATCAGGATCCGTGATATCGGGAAAGTTGAGGACAGCTTCCAGGAGCAGACCGAGCTAGTAAGAATCAACGGACAGCCCGGACTCACGCTTAGAGTACAGAAACTCGCAAACGCAAATACAGTTGAGGTTGTAGACGCGGTCGTACGAGCCCTTCCGCACCTTAACGGGGTACCAAACACAGTCAGGCTTTCTCTTTCATTCGACCAGTCGGTCTACATCAGGCAGACAATCTCCGGCCTCCAAAGAGAAGCCTTATTGGGTGCAGTACTGGCAATGATCATAATCATGCTTTTCCTCAGGAACTTAAGGGGCACGCTGATAATTCTGGTTGCAATCCCCTTATCCATTCTTATTACTTTTATCTGGTTCCGATTCGGTAACGTAACCTTAAACATAATGACCTTCGGCGGACTTGCCCTTGCAGTAGGACGCCTTGTAGATGACTCGATTGTGGAGCTGGAGGCAATTTCGCGCCATTATAATGAAAGACACGAAGGGCAAAATAAAATCCAGGCCACTCTGGCAGCGGCAAAGGAGGTTGCCTCCCCGATCTTTGTTTCCACGCTTACAACTGTCATTGTATTTTTACCCATCGTCTTCTTAAGCGGCATAGCCAAGATGCTCTTTATTCCTCTTACAATTACAATTGCCGTGGCACTCTTCGGTTCTTTCTTTGTCTCAAGAACCGTCACGCCCCTGATGTGCCTCAAATACCTTCCCCCTGAAAAGCAGCTGGACAGGAATTCCACAAAACTTCCCGACATGATTAGGGTTTTTGCGCACGACGCGCTTGAAAAAATTGACGACTCGTACGTGCGGCTTCTTGAACTGGGGTTAAGAAAGAAAAGGTACGTCATACTTGGGATTGTTGCAGCAGCCCTGGTTTCTTTGGTACTTTTCAAGTTTATTGGAACGGAATTCTTCCCCGAACAGGATGAAGGACAGTTTACACTGACCGTAAAGCTCCCGGTAGGAACGAGAGCCGAGGTAACCGATGAGACCGTTAGGCGCCTGGAGCAGATAATTCTTAAAAACGTACCTGAAGTACAGACAATGATCTCAGATATTGGCGTCCCGGCCTCTAGAAGCGGAAACCTCTTCAGCAGGAACGCGGGCAGCCATGCGGCCAACATACAGGTTGCGCTTCTGCCGGTTGAAGAGCGCAGCAGGACGGTTTTTGAAATCGTAAAGGCACTGCGCCCGAAAATCTCCGGAATTCCCGGCATGACAGTCTTTGCAAGTACCGGGGGATTCTTAAAGTTCCTGATGAACTTCGGCTCCACAGCTCCAATTGACGTTGAAATCAGGGGCTTCGACCTTGAGACGGGCTCCAGGCTTTCGCACGAGATATCGGACATTGTACGAAGCGTCCCCGGGGCAACAGACGTCCAAAGCAGCCGCGAGGATAACCTCCCTGAACTGAGGATCAATATCGACCGGCAGAAGGCAGGAACACTTGGCATTAATGTAGCGGAAATTTCCAATACAATTAATACCATGATCAACGGAAGCGTCGCTTCGCTTTTTACGGATCCCGTTACAGGAAACCAGTATAACATACTGGTAAGGCTGAACGAAAACTACAGGTCCCAGATTAACGACCTTCAGAACATAAACATTACTACCCCGTCGGGCGATCAGGTGCTCTTAGGCAATATAGCAACTATCCAGAGAGCCAATGCCCCGGTTCAGATCGATAGAAAGTACCAGCAGAGAATAGTTGACGTGACGGCAAATGTTACGGGACGCGACCTGGGAAGCGTGGCTTCGGACATTAACCAGAGGCTTTCCGGAATTACGGTTCCTCCCGGTTTTGAGATAAAGCTGACCGGAAACGTGGAACAGCAGCAGAAAACTTTCAGCGACCTTCTTCTTGCATTTGCACTCGCAATTCTCCTGATCTATGTCGTAATGGCTTCGCAGTTCCAGTCATTTATAGATCCTTTCATAATAATGTTTACCGTTCCTCTGGGGCTTGTAGGCGTCTTATGGGCGCTGTTCTTGACAAACACCACGCTCTCGGTTACATCATTCCAGGGAATAATTGTCATGATCGGTATCGTTGTCAGTAACGGCATACTGCTCGTTGATTTTACAAACCGGCTCAGGATGCAGGGCATTGCACTGAACGAGGCAGTTGTACTGGCAGGCAGGACGAGGCTTAAACCGATACTTATGACCTCGCTTGCCACCGTGCTGGGACTCATTCCCATGGCCGCTGGAATCGGCGGCGAAAACACACAGGCCCCCCTTGCAATTGCCGTAATCGGTGGCCTTACGATCTCCACTCTGCTGACGCTCTTTTTTGTACCGGCACTTTATATGGTCTTTGAACTGAAATTCAGGAGGAAAATCAGGAAATCAAACGGAGAAGACTCCATGACAGAAAGTACGGGGGAGGAAAACGATAAATGATTCAAAAAACGGCACTTGCAGCCATTCTGCTCATGGTTTTTCTTGCCAATGTTCATGGGCAGGCCAGGCTTACTGATTTCGACAGGCTTTCCATACAGGATGCTACCCGGATGGCGCTTGAGAACAATCCCTCGGTAAGGATTGCCACTTCGGGCTACGACGTCAGTAACGCCCTCTTAAGGCAGAGCCGTTCCGGCTACTTCCCTGTCATCAGCTTTAATGCCTCCGGAACCTATACTGAAGGCTCCTTTGTATTTAACCCTTCTATTCCCGTGCGCGAACAGACCTACAGGAGCTATACGGCAGGCTTCCAGGCGCAGCAGCTCCTCTGGGATTTCGGGAGAACTTCCTCAAGAGTCTCCGCAAACGAAAACTTCCTGGGTGCTTCGGCCGAGGACTACCAGTCGGCACTTGAAAACGTAATCGTATCGGTACAGACCGCATACTACTCCTTCCTTCAGACTCAGTACGTTGTAAGAGTTGACGAGGAGACGCTTCAGCAGGCGCAGGAGCACCTGAAGGTGGCACAGGCTTTCTTCAAGGCCGGTAGAACGGCTGAATACGACGTCACAAAGGCAGAGGTAGACGTAGCAAATGCCGAGGTAAACCTCTTGCGGGCCCGGAACCAGGTACAGATAGCAAAGCTGCAGCTTGAAAACGCAATTGGAGTGCAGAACCCTAAGAACTATGTGCTCCTTGACTCTCTTAAAGCCGTCAGGCTCAGTTTGTCCATAGACAGCGCAAGAGCAATTGCACTTGAGAACCGTTCGGAATTAAAGGCGGCAAATTTCAGGGTGCAGGCAAACAAGGAACTCCTTAGTGCTTCCTGGGCGCAGAACCTCCCCGTAATTTCTGCCGTGGGGAACTACAACTGGAACGGCTTCGGGCTTCCTTTATACAGCAGGTGGAACGCCGGACTTAATTTCAGCTTGCCCATTTTCCAGGGCTTTTACGTCAGTGCACAGGTACAGGAAAGTCAGGCTAACGTCGAAGAGGCTGCGGCAACGGAGGACCTGGCGAGGCAGAATGCAATACTGGACGTCTCGCAGAGCTACCTGGCAGCAGACGAAGCCTTCCAGAGAATCGGGGCCTCGGAAAAACTGGTGCAGTCGGCCGTGGAAAACCTCAGGCTGGCAAAGGGTCGCTATAACTCCGGTGTAGGCTCGCCTACGGAAATAACTGATGCGCAGATTACGCTTTCAAACGCGAGGATAACGAACATACAGGCGCTTTACGACTATAATACCTCGCTGATAAGGCTGAAAAAATCCATGGGCACGCTTGGTGGAGAAAGGGTGAAAATTAAATAATGGCCCCACTCTTACGGATTCTCCAGAGGTTCTGATTACCGGGAAAGATGAAAGGCGTGCAAGACAAAAAAGCCCACACAAATCAGCACCAGCGAAAATGCATAAACCGTTTCCCTGCTCAGGATTACACCCGTTACTTTCCTGAAATAGTTTTTCATCACCTTCCAGTTTAGCACGATGTGCCAGAGGGCAAAGGCAACAAAAAGTAAGCCCAATACGTTATGCACCGACATCCAGGCATGCCTGCTTACATTCATTCCGCTAAATCCAAGGATGTGATTCATGTAGCCTGAAAAAGGAAGACCCAGGCCCGAAATGAACATCACCGAGGAAATAAAGGCCCGTTTATTAAAATTGCGTTGCTTCTCCATCATTCTTTCCTCCCATTTTTAAGTAATTTTGTTTTTAATAACCCCTGGACTGCCAGAGTGCAGCTCAAGAGAAATAGCACCTGCCGTTCAAAAACAAAACTAGCACGGGGAATGAACTTTTTCATTAACAATTGTTAAGAAATTTTCTTAAGCCGTTTCCTTATCCTGCTCAAGGAAACGGGAGTAATGCCAAGATAGGATGCAATAAAATGCTGCGGTATGCGTTGAACTACCTGCGGATTTGTTTTTATCAGATCCTCATACCTTTCTACCGGGTTATCCCTTATGCGCGAAAGGAAAAGCCCGGCATAATGGATCAGTCTTTTTACCAAATATTCCTGCATGAACCCGCCAAATGAGGGTACTGAATGAACCATTTCCTGAAATGCGCTTTTCGAGACGGCAACCAATTCAGAAGCCTCAATGCTTTCAATGGTAAATTCGCTTGGCTTGCCGGAAAGAAAGCTCTCTATGGAAGAGACAGCCTCTCCTTCAAAGAAAAACTGCAGCGTAATGTCCTTCCCGTCCTTATTAAACCAGATCCTCAGGCACCCTTTTTTAATGAGGTACATGGTATTTGCAACACTGCCCTCAGAAAGAAGAACGGTTCCTGCACTAATTTTTTCTTCCCTGAAAAAGCAGCTGTATTTATCCCAGTTACTTTTAAGTTCAGGTATTTTCCCAAGCAGGATGTCAATCATTTTCATTCCCTCAAATTAACTTTTCTACTAACCGGACCCGTACTCCGGCATTTACAAATGAAAAAGTATAAAAATCGGGATGAAATTCAAAGTACATCTTTGAACAATAGATATGCTTTCCCGGCAAAAATAGCGGAAACGGTTTTTTAAAGGTTTGAACAGGATGGCATGGAATTATATGCTCCGGCTTCCCGGCCTGTAAAGTGAATTTTTCAGGCGGAATTTTTATTCGGCCCCGATGCTATCTTATGATATTATATACAGTTACGTCTTTTAGTTAATTTTTAACATTACCCTGCCATCTTCTTCAACAACGGGGAAAGTCTTAATGTCTTCTTTTGCCGGACCCGATTTAACTTTTCCCGTTTTTATGTCGAAGTGCGACCCGTGCCAGAGGCACTGAACGGTACTGCAGATCAAGACGCCGTCAGAAAGAGGCCCGCCCCTGTGCGTGCACCTGTCGTGGAAAGCCAGGTAGCCCTCTTCAGTTCTGGCAAGCACAATTCTCTCGCCGTTAATGTGAAGAAGCTTCATCTGGTTAACCTTAAGCTCGTCAGTTTTGGCAGCTTCAACCATCTCTCCTTTCTTGCCGTTAAGTGTAACCTCTTTCCATTTGCCGGATTGGGCGTAACGGTGGTCAGGTCCTATGAAATTGCGGTCTACGAGCGTGCCGCCCATCCAGCCTCCAATTGTAACAGTGACTGTCCCGGCCAGTTCCAGCAACAAGACTACCATCCCCGGTTTGTCACCCACCCCGCCCCTTGAAAAGAAAGCTATGGCAAATAAAATTATGGTTGTAATCTGGAAGATCATGTGTTTGGTAGCCCGCGTAAAGCCTGTACTGTTTGGCGGAACGCTGAACGTGTAATCTATAAATCCCGGCAGCCCGGCCATAAGTCCCATCAGCGCCCCGGCAAAAGAGGTATAATAGCCCGTGTGCCATAAAGCGGGAATTTCAAAAATGTAGCCAAGAACGTCGAAAGCGAAAGCTCCTATCATTAGTCCAATCGGGAAAGGAATGAGCATTTGGTGTATGGCATGCCCCTTAAAGTTAGCCCTGGTTTTCATTGTGCCCTCTTGAAGAAAGGTTCTCTGCTTAAGTGTTTATAGAATAAAGTAAATAGTTAGCCGGTAAAAGTAAACTATGAGGAGGGATTTTAAAGCTTATGCGCACAAAGAGGAATAAAGCTTAAAATGATTTAATGTAATGGGGCAGAAATCCCTTTCTGCCCCGTCAATTTCTACGGATTTCAAGCCTGGCTTTTGGTTAATTTATCCCCTACAACTCCCTATCCCTGCTGCGGGCAAAGAGAATGCGGTAGATAAACTCTACGTCTTCTTTTTTAACGCTGATCTCGGGATAGGCCGGGTTCAGTGGATTGAAGGTGAATTCGCCGTCATTTGCCATAAAGACGCGGACAAACTTCCTGCCGTTTTTGAGCATCACAAATGCAATATCCCCGCTCATCAGCTGATATTCCATATCGATAAAAAGGATATCCCCGTCAGTAATTGAGCGTGCACACTGCCCCTGCATGGAATCGCCGGAGGCCGTAATGCAGAAACAGAACTCTTTTTTGGTATAGTGGAAAAACTGGTTATGAGCCGTATGTGTAAGCAGGAATGTTATGTTGCCGGCATCCATTTTAGGCAGCTCCAGAAGCGGGTAAAAATGGCCTTTTGCGTTTACTGCATCCTCTTCGTCCTCCCAGCCGCTGTCGTATCCGGTAATTTCCCGGATCTTATCGGCAATGAACTGCTTTACATTGCCTTCACCCCTGAGGTGATACTCAAGTCCCTGCCTGGTCATTCCCAGCTCCCGGGCCAGAAACATCTTTGTATAATTTTTGCGGTGTAAGAACTTCAGTACTTCTTCTTTTTTCATTTCGCTACCCCTGCCTTAAATTTATATAAAAAACTTTTACGGGTCCTTGCCGATTTCAAAAGAATACTGCTTTCTTAACAGTACATGATACACAGGCGTGTAAAATAGCTGATTAGTCCGGAGATGTCAAGCGAAATTTACTCTTTCCCGCTCTCCCAGAGCCTGATGGAGAATGTGCCTCTTATTTCTCCACTGAAAAATCAGGCTCTAAAGGGACCTGTAACTGGCAGGACTAATTCAGCTGTTGGCAGTACCGGGGGGAATTAAAAGAGCGTTATTTATACGGCAAAATTTGAAAAATTCAACTTTATTCTCCCCACCTGCGGTGTGCGTCACAAGTTCCTCTTGCAGTGGAACGGCGGGGCCAATTAAACTTGACAAAGGGCGCAAATATCTCTTTATTGAAATAAAGGCACGAAGCTGAAGGCAAATTGGAGCGCCGGCTCCGGTCGTCTTCATGGAGGAGGGATAAAGGGGAGAAAATGGACATTTGAAAAGAGGGCAAGTCCATCTCTCCCCGCCGGCATCATATCACACACCGGGAGAAAAGCAGAATTCTTCAACCAAAACGAGGGCATAATTTTATGGACTTAACCCCAAATTCTTTCCGCTCAAAGGTCGATCAGCCACGGAATAGAACCGGTAAGTCTAAGAATGAACCTGAAATGTCGGGCATTGTGGACCTGCTATTCAACGTTTCTTACAGTCATGCATTAATGAAGGATTATCCGGTTATCAGCCTGTCGAATATACGCAAGGAGCTCGATAGTTACCTGATTGACGACAAGGAAATCATAGACGCACTCGAAAGGCTGCACGAAAACGGCAACATTTTCCGCCTGTTCTATATGGAATCGGCGCGACCCGTCTATGTTTACGGAATAACTTCCAGGGGCTTTACTATTTTTCTGCGTAAGTACTATAAGAATTATATCGATATACTAAAAGGACTGCTGGACCTGATAAAGCACAAGATGGATGAAGGCGCCATTGAGGAGCTTTATTCCTCTAACATTGCAAGGGCACTCAAGCAGCCGAAACTGATGGTGGATTATTTCCTCGAAAAACTGCATAACGCAGGCAAACTCAAACTCTCCAGATATCCAAAGAATAACTGGCAGATAAATGAAGTGCTTTATATGAAAAGAAAATAGGCTCATGTCAGCTACATATTCCACCCGTGCCTCCGAGTCTTAAAACTATGACCTTTATTCATTATTGTGAAATAGTGTTGCAAGATTGCTGCCCTCATATGCCGCATGAGAGCTCAGGCACCACTTGCCCGCCAGAAAATGTGTCAGGCTCACAACTTGAACTGCCTTCCCGCTCAAATACTTATCTGTTACTTAAGGCATTGTACTGCTGCACAACTTGAACTTTTTAAGGTTTTATTTATTATATTTTGTTATTATTAGAAATCAACGAGGATTAAACTAATACAGAAATTTACATGATGGAAAAAGTTGAAGTTCAGAAGATGCCCGTAATGGAGAAAGTTGAAGTAAGAAAGCGGGGCTGGTGGCGACGCCTGCTGGCATTTGTGGGACCCGCATATCTTGTCAGCGTTGGCTATATGGACCCCGGAAACTGGGCGACGGATCTTGAAGGCGGAGCCCGCTTCGGCTACGCTCTCGTCTGGGTCCTTTTAATGTCCAACCTGATGGCGGTCCTTCTTCAGACACTTTCGGCAAGACTGGGCATAGTAACGGGATATGACCTGGCACAGGGCTGCCGCAAGGAATACCCGAAGCCCGTGGGCTACGTACTCTGGTTTCTGGCTGAAATTGCCATTGCGGCAACGGACCTGGCTGAAGTAATTGGAACAATACTGGGTTTGAACATGCTCTTCGGCCTGCCCTTACTCTGGGGGTGCGCCGTTACGGCGTTTGACACCTTCCTCCTGCTTGCAATCCAAAGGCTTGGAGTAAGAAAAATGGAAGCCTTTATTGTAATGCTAATCGGTACAATTGCCCTGTGCTTTTTAATTGAGCTTGCATTTGTAAGTCCCGACTGGGGCGGCGTTGTAAAAGGTTTTATACCCAGCCTTCCCAACGGAGCCTTATACGTGGCAATAGGAATAATTGGCGCTACCGTTATGCCGCACAACCTGTACCTTCATTCCTCGCTCGTTCAGTCGAGGGCAATACCGCAAACCTATACCGGTAAAGCCGAAGCCTGCAAGTTCAATCTCCTGGATTCTGCGGTTGCCTTAAATGCTGCATTTTTTGTAAATGCCGCAATTTTGGTACTCAGTGCCGCCACCTTTTTCAGCAGGGGTATTGAAGTTACTGAGATTCAGCAGGCTCACAACCTACTGAAACCGATACTTGGCACTGCAATAGCACCTGCCATGTTTGCAATTGCGCTTTTGGCTGCCGGGCAGAGCTCCACGCTGACCGGAACGATATCGGGACAGGTGGTAATGGAGGGATTTCTTAATTTCAAGATGAGGCCCTGGTTAAGAAGAGTTCTAACACGCGGTATTGCACTGCTCCCGGCAGTTGTTGTAATTGCAATTTCCGGAAGCCAGGGCATATACCAGCTTTTAATTTTATCTCAGGTGGTCTTAAGCCTTCAGCTTCCATTTGCCGTAATTCCTCTGGTTCATTTTACATCAGATGCGGGAAAAATGGGAAGTTTTACAAATAAGCTGTGGGTTAAGATTGCCGCATGGGTTGTTTCTGGAGCAATTGTTGTCTTAAACCTGAAGCTTGTAAGCGACACCATGGCTGAATTTTCCAGGGATCTGCCACTTTATTACTATATATTCATTCTGGCCGGAGCAATCTTTCTGGGCGCAGTTCTTCTATATATACTATTTGCCCCCATACTAGGAAAACGCAGGGTCTGGGAAAGCGGCATCGTAACACGCGGACAGTCTGTAGCAAAAGGGCTCACACACAGATCGATCAGGCACATTGGCGTTGCTCTGGAAAACGGCCCCGGTGATAATGACGTGATTTCCATGGCCCTGTCGCTTGCAAGGCCTGACCATTCCATTATTACCCTGATACACGTACTTGAGTCGCCAGGAACTTACGTTTATGGAGATGAATCTGACAGCAGGCATTTCCGCCAGGATGAAGCCTACATGGAAGAACTGGTGCGTGAGGTCGAAAAACCGGGCCTCCCGGTGGAAATTTGCCTTAAAGTCGGAAATCCCGTACAGGTGCTCATTGCAACTGCCAGGGAATTGAAATTGGATATGCTGGTCATGGGTTCGCACGGACATACGGGCCTTAGCGATATTATTTTCGGACAGACAATTACCGGCGTAAGGCATGCCCTGGAGATTCCCGTACTGACGGTCCGTGTCTCCGATACGCGCGTTGAAACCCCGGAGGTGGAAAATTCCTTAAAAAATGGAGAGACAAAGAAAAATGCAACGTCCGGCTTGTAATCCCCTTTTAAAAAATAAAAGGCCAGTTTCAATCTGAAACTGGCCGTGGTGTTGTAGATCAGACAACAAAAGGAATTTTTATACACGAAATATGCCAATATGAAACGTTTTCGGGAAACCATAAAATAATTAGAAATTCTCCTTGCATTTGTGCATATTTTTACACTTTATTCGTGCTTTTTTATTCTCAATTGCGTACTTTACATAAATTCTTCCACCTTTTGTAAATTGAGTTTCATTTCACATTGAAAAACTGCTTTTAGTGAATCCTGCGAGCATGTTATTCATAAAAAGAGCATTGCTTTTAATATTTTAGTTTCTATCTTTAATTCAATTTATATTTGAACATTACGTAATGTTGTTTGATAAATACAAAAATTATCTTAATAAGAAAAATGTAGCCTTTAAGGTAGCTATAATATATGCCGTTCTTGGCGGGCTGTGGATACTGTCCTCGGACTGGATTTTGGGGAGATTTGTTGAAAACCTGGAACAGTCGGTTGAATTTAGCATATATAAAGGCATCTTGTTTATCCTTTTAACCAGCTTTTTAATATTCGGGCTGATCAGCTTTTATATTAACAGGATAAATAAGTACGTCGAGGGCCGAAGCATCGTCGAGAAGGAAATCCAGAGGAAGAACGTCCAGCTCCAGGTGTTAAATCATGCCTCGAGGGACATTAATTCCGTTCTGGAGATTCCTGAAATCATGCGCAAGCTTGTAAGCTATGCCTTTGACCTTACCGGAGCCACTTCCGGCGGCGCCGGCATGATGCAGAATGGGCAGATGGTATTTACCGAATACAACGAAAACGGCAGGCTCCTTCCTATCAATATATCCTTTAGCGAATACGCTGGTGTCCCGGGCCATGTAATGTCCACGCGCAAGGCGTACCTGACAAATGACGCCCCAAATGATCCATACGTCATTCAGGAGATCCAAAAGCAGCTGAAATTTTATTCGCTCCTTGACGTTCCGATCATAGACAAAAACGGCAGGCTTGCCGGATGCTTTGAAATTCACAACAAACCCGAGGGCTTTAACTCCGGAGACAAAGAACTTTTGGAGTCGCTGGCTACAATAGCTGCAATTGCCCTTGAGAATGCACGCATACTTGAAGAATATAAGGAGATACAGGCCGCACTTAAGCTAAGCGAGGAACGCTTCAGGCTGGCTCTCGACAGGGCTCCCTTCCCAATGGCAATCTCCACGTCGGGTGGGAACATTTTACGATTAAATCAGGCATGGACCAGGATTACCGGTTACGCTCACGAGGAGATCCCGACTGTAAAACACTGGGTTGAAAAGGCTTACGGCAAAGATAAAGATAAAATGCTGGAAGTAATCAGCAGCTTCTATCAAAAGGGACAGAAAACTCAGGACGGCGAATTCGTAATCAATACAAAATACGGCACCTCAAGGGTATGGAGTTTTAACAGGGCGGATCTCGGAACACTCCCCGATGGACATACACTTATTTTGACCATGGCAGCCGACTTAACCGATATAAGAAACGCCGAATATAAACTCAGACGTCATCAGGAAGAACAGCTGGAAATATTTAATGCCGTGCCAGCTTTGATTTTTTACAAGAACCTGAAGAACGAATTTATCTGGGTTAACGATACGGCTGAAAAATGGTTTTCTTGCAGAAAAGAAGATCTCATAAACAGACCCCTGCCCGAGGTATTCCCAGGCGAGGGAGAGTTTTATTATGAATCGGACAAAAAAGTAATTGAGACTCAAAGAGCAGTAAAAGACGTAGTTGAACAGATGACAATGCGCGAGGGAAAAAGGTGGATAAAGGTTGATAAAATCCCATTCAAGGATGAACAGGGGAACATTAAAGGAATAATCGGCATAGCCTCGGATATCACTTCACTCAAAGAAACTGAAGAAGAGCTCATACGAGCTAAAGAAAAAGCCCAGGAAGCCAACCGCCTGAAAAGCGAATTCCTGGCACAGATTTCTCACGAGATCCGTACCCCGATAAATGTAATATTAAGCTATGTATCGCTTCTTAAGGAAGAGATGCAAAATTCAATAAATGAACTTACCGACTACAGCTTTAACGCTATTGACAATAGCGGTAGAAGGCTGATCAGGACAATCGACCTTATACTCAACATGTCTGACGTGCAGGCAGGACGCTATGAGTGCCTCTATGAAGAGCTGGACCTGGAGAAAGACGTGCTGAGACACATCTTGCACGAGTTCTCATCAGCTGCCGAGTCGAGAGGATTGCGAATCAGGTTTAACCGGGGTACCGCAATTCCAAAGGTAAAAGTCGATAGTTATACGGTGGGACAGATATTCATTAACCTGGTGGACAATGCAATAAAATACACTCCCAAAGGCGAAATAGCAGTAAGCCTCTGGGGAAAATCGGGGCTCGTTTTTGCCGAGGTTTCAGATACCGGAATCGGCATGTCGGAGGAGTTCATGGATAGGCTTTTCGAGCCTTTTCTGCAGGAAGATACCGGCTATACGCGAAGATTTGAGGGCAATGGCTTAGGCCTGGCCCTCGTAAAGAAATATTGCGAGCTGAATAACCTGGAAATCCACGTAAGAAGTTCAAAGGGAAAGGGTTCTGCCTTTACTGTCATCTTTCGCGCAGCCTCCTGAAATGCCGGATTCTAATTGCACGGCCTAATTGAGCCGTGCAATTCAAATTCAGGAATTCAAGCTAATGTCTTACCAGTTCTCTGTTTCTTTTATGTGAAATAGTACTCTTTTTCCCTTCCGTTTCTTCAAGCTTAAACCTGGATATTAGATCCTGCAGGTTGACAGTAAGTCGGTTCAGGTCCTCTGCCGCCCTTGCAATCTGCTCTGTTCCGGCTGCACTCTGCTGTGTAACCGATGATATGCCTTCAATGTTCTTACTGATCTGCTCGGCTGCACTCGACTGCTCCTCGCTTGCTGCTGCAACCTGTAGGACTACGTCCGTCGTCTTCCTGGCTCCTCCAAGTATATCATTTAATACCTGGGACACTTCTTCCGTTAAGGACATCCCTTCCTCTACCGATTTCTGCGCCTGCTCCATTGATAAATTTGCCTCATTGGCTTCCATCTGTATAGCCTTTATAGTCCCGGCAATCTCTTTTGTCGCCTTGGTGGTCCGTTCTGCAAGCTTTCTTACCTCGTCTGCTACAACTGCAAAGCCACGCCCCTGCTCGCCTGCACGGGCAGCCTCAATTGCGGCATTTAAGGCTAAGAGGTTCGTCTGGTCTGCTATGTCGTCAATTACCTGCGTGATCTCTCCGATCTGGTCAGTCCTTCCTGTCAGATTTGCAATAATCTTTCCCGTTTCTTTGGTTGAAAGGACGATCTTCTCAATTCCCTTCTTTGTATCGTGAATTTTCCTTGATCCTTTTTCAGCCGCGGCACTTGAGGTTCTGGAGACCTCGGCCGCCTCGTTGGCGTTCTTTGCGGTCTCAAAGACCGTCTTTGTCATCTCCTCTACTGCACTGGCCACCTCGGTCGTCTGCTGGCTCTGTTCCTGAGCCCCTGCTGCCATCTGCTCACTTGAAGAGGATATCTCGTTTGCAGCGCTGGCCGTGGCCTGTACGGCCTCGTGGACCTCCAAAAGAGCATTCCCCATTAAATCTGCAAGCACATTGATGCTGTCTTTAATGAGTTTATAGTCGCCCATGTACTCGCCATCCATTCTAATTGTAAGATCCCCTTTTGCAATAACTTCCAGTACCCGGGTGGATTGCCGGATTGGGTTTACAACTGCCTCCAGGGTCTGGTTCAATCCGTCAATTACTTCTTTATAAACTCCGTTGAACTTCTCAGCTCTTCCCCTGGCGGAAAGTTTTCCCTCAAAGGCAGCTTTTACAAGTGATTGTGTCTCCCCTACCATTTCACGGACTACTCCTGCGGCATTATCAACTGAAACAATTGTAGAGTGTATTTTCTCTATCATTTCATTTGTAGTTCTCGAAAGCTCACCGATTTCATCAGTACTTTTTACTTCGAGCGGTTTTGCATTGCTTTTTATGCTGAAAGTCAGGTCTCCGGCCTGCATCCGCTCAGTGCCTTCGGCCAGGTTCGTAAGGCAGCCTTTCTTGAGGTCCTCCAGGCTGTCGGCAACCTTTCTGATTCCGCCCGATATGTATTTGGCATTCTTCAGTGATAAATATATTCCAATTACAGTGGCAATTAGTGTTCCCCAAATAACATAAAGGATAGTTTGTCTGTAAGCGCTGTCTGCCTTGGCTATTCTTACGCCGTTGAGGGATTCTTCCGCAGAGGTGAAGTCTTTTATGATGGTTCTCATTTTATCCATTTTTACCTTGCCGCGGGCTTTTTTGGCCTCAGAAATTAAGTCATTCATCTGGTGCACTCCGGAGGTGACATCTCGTCTGAGCTGGATTTCCGTTTGTGCAATGTCTTTATCCCATTCAAGCTTCAGGGCGGAAAGGTTTTCCAGCCTGCTAACCTGTACTGGATTGTCACCAACAGTTTCTTTTAGTTGATTAAGCCTGTTGTCAAATTCATTTTTAGAATTTTTGTACGGATCAAGAAAATTATCTTCACCTGTAACGAGAAAACCTCTTTCACCTGTTTCCATATCAATAAGCATCTTGCCCAGCAGATTTGCTTCTCCAATGACTTCTTCAGTATGCTTCACCCATTTAGATGTTTCATTCATCGACCGCACGTTTAAGTATATTCCTAATCCAACAATAGCCATCAGAAACAATATCACTCCTGAGTTCGCCAGTATTTTCGAGAGCATTTTCATGTTTTTAAATAGATCCATAATTCACCCTGTGTCTGGTTTGATTTTTAATTTGAAAACGTTTTCACTTTTTCCTGAACTGTCAATTTACCCTGTTAAATCCTCATATTTATTCCCATCAGATTTATTCCCAGGGGCAATAATAACTTATATTTTAATGCTAAATGCGGAATCTTAAGAAACGGGAAGTTATTGCAAAACAGGAGAAAATGTTTAATGCGATATGATTCGGATTTTGAGCTCAGCTTTTCATTTAATACAATCTTATGCCTTAATATTTTCCCTGCAAGAGCAATGAACCAGGACCATCTAACATATGAATACAATTTATTGAATAATCTTACAGATTATCGGCTGAGAATTTGAATTTTGTGTAAGGAATCGCCTGTAATTTACTGTAAGCAAGACCATGAAAATGACGTAAGGATTTCCTTACACTGAATTTTACGGACAAAAGTATAAGATAGGCCTTTTCCAGGAGAGTGGCCTCAGGAGTATGCGTGGATTTTTTTCTAAAAATGTTAATACTTAATTTTTAATGACCTGCTGCGGGTTGAAGCGCCTGCAGCAGGTCATAATGAAAGGTTTACACACCTGAGAGCAATTGCTTCTCTTCTTCAACCAGAACCTTATCCAGGTCCAGCAGAATAAGAAGGCGGTCTTCCAGCTTTGCAATCGAGGTAATATATTCGGAATTGATGCCGGCAACAAGGCTTGGCGGAGCTTCGGTAGTGCTTGCCGGAATCCTCAGGACCTCGCTTACACTGTCGACAATGAAGCCAATGGTTCTTCCTGAAAGATCCACTACCACAATTCTGGTATTCCTGTCGTGCTCAAGCCTTTCCAGGCCCAGCCTTTTCCTAAGGCTGATTACAGGGATCACCCTTCCTCTCAGGTTTATGACACCTTCGACAAATGAGGGTGAGTTTGGAATAGAAGTGATTTCTATCATTCTTATAATTTCCTGCACCTTCAGTATATCTACTCCGAACTCTTCACGCCCAATGGTAAAGCTCACGAGCTGAAGAAGTTCAGATGAACCCGCGTCCTGTTTTTCCAATTTTATTTCTCCTTTGAAAATTCCTGTTTTTATGAGAATCAGGGATTTATTCCTGCCCATATTACTAGATAATTAGCTTATTATCGTATTGTAATCAGAAAATTTTAGCTCAAGTTTAGGGTTTTTGTAATTATTTTTATTCCCTGGTGATGCTAACAAACTTTTTCTGTCAAGCTATCCTTATAGTGCCTTTCACGTAAATAGTTCCCAGTTTCACTGCTGTTTCCTTGAAGCTTAAATCTCGAAACAAGCTCCTGCAGGTTGACAGTAAGTCGGTTCAAGTCCTCTGCCGCCCTTGCAATCT
>JAAXKQ010000032.1 GCA_025612245.1 Ignavibacteria bacterium | reverse complement strand
CAAGCATATTCACCAAATACCGCGACAGCATAATTAAAAGCACCGTGGAAAGATAGCAGACCCTTTTACTGCACATTTTATTAGGTATATCATGCTGGGAGCGTAAAGTAGAAAGTTGTGCCATGGCCCGGTTCGGACTCAACCCAGATCTTTCCTGAGTGTCTTTCAACTATTTTCTTGCACATGGCAAGCCCTATACCGGTTCCGGGGTATTTCTCGCGCTCGTGCAGGCGCTGAAAGATGATAAAAATCCTTTCAAAAAATTCTTTTTCTATTCCGATTCCATTGTCACTTACGTAAAACTGCCAGTAGCTGCCCATGCGTTCGGCTCCAATATGGACTTCAGGCCTTTTCTCACCCTTAAATTTCAGGGCATTCTGTATGAGGTTCTGGAAGAGCTGTCTGATCTGGGTTTTTTCTCCTGTTACAACAGGAAGATCCTTAAACTCTACGAGTGCATTTTCCTCTGCAATTCTAATCTTCAGGTCAGTAAGCACGTCTGCGAGAACGAGGCTGCAGTCTACAGATTCAAAGACCTGTGCTTTTGTAGTAATTCTGGAATACTGCAGAAGGTCGCTTACCAGCTGCTGCATACGCAGAGCGCCGTCAGAAATGAAGCCCATGTAATCTTCTGCTTTTTTATCCAGTCTATCCCTGTATCTTTTTTCCAGAAGCTGCACATAGCTTCT
Source organism: Ignavibacteria bacterium (assembly GCA_025612245.1). Classification (GTDB taxonomy): domain Bacteria; phylum Bacteroidota; class Ignavibacteria; order Ignavibacteriales; family SURF-24; genus JAAXKN01. The sequence goes on along the minus strand of JAAXKQ010000032.1, from coordinate 7,258 downwards.
TATCATTCGTATAGGCTCCTGCAGGTCGTGGGAGGCAACATAGGCAAACTGTTCAAGGTCGCTGTTTGAGCGTTTGAGCATCTCTTCAGTGCGTCTTCTGATTTCGATTTCCTGCAGCTTTTCATTATAAAGCCTTGCATTTGCAATTCTCTGGGCGATCCTGCCGGCTATCTCCTCCACAAAATCGACGTCTTCGGTTGAAAAGCCCGGGCTTACACGTTTTCTTAAGACTACAAGGACTCCATAGACTTTCCTGTCCACCTTGAGAGGCACAGCAAGGAGCGACCCGGCTTCCAGTTTTTCAATATAAGACCTGAATTCTGTCCCGGCCTCGACTTTAGAGTTTATCCTCTGATTTATGTCACCGACAAGGATTGAAGAGCCTCTTCTTATTACCTGTCCAATTATCCCCTCTTCAGCATACTGTTCGACACCCGTAGCCAGTTCTTTGAGCACCCTCATGACTTCACCATCTGAATGGTAAACCGAGCTGTAAGGCGAAAAAGAGCCGTCATCTGAAATAAGCCTGATTCCTGCGGGATCTTCTAAAAACTCGCTTGCGTACCTGACGCCGGATTCAATAACAGCCTGGGGATCAATTTCCACTTCGTTGAGAGCCTTTGAAATTGCGGCAAGCTGTTCAGCGCGGATTCTTCTTAATTCAAGTTCATGTTCAACCTGTTTATGATGCGAGAGGTCTTCGACCACACTGACGTAGTAGACCAGATTAGTTGAAAACTCGCTTGCAAGCGAGCAGTTCAGAAGCACCCACTGAATTGAGCCATCCTTGCGGATATATCTTTTTTCCATGGAAAAGTAGCGCAATTCGCCGGAAAGGAGTTTCTTTTTATTTTCCAGTTCCTTCTGCTTGTCGTCCGGGTGTGTAATATCAAGGTAGGAAAGGTTCTGAAGCTCACTTTGGCTATAGCCCAGGAGTTCGCAATATCTCTCATTCATACGAAGCCAGGTGCCGTCGGGAAGCGTATGGGCAATTCCGGCAGAAGCAAATTCAAATGTTTTTCTGAATCTCTCCTCACTTTCCTTTACAGCCTCTTCATAGCGTTTTCTTTCAGTTATGTCAACAGCCGTAGTAATTACAGCGCGCCTACCGTCAGGCAGATAGCCGAACTGTGCGGCACTGATGTCCCAGATCCTCTTTTCACCTTTTTTACTGTAGACTATATGTTCGCCGAAGGACACTTTCCCCTTTTTATTAAAAACCTCACTTATGCTTGCAATCATTGCGTACTGGCGGTCCTTATAAGCCTTAGAAGCCCATTCGGAAATTGTGGGGATGTCTTCCAATAAATATCCTGAAGCTTCCGTCCATGCATCATTTATCATTATAACCTCTTCGTCCTCTGCTCTGAGCATTACGGGCTGAGGGAAATATCTGAGCGCATTAATCAGCTGATTTTCGCGTTCTCTGATTTTTTCAGAGGTTTCCTTCCTTTTGACCAGGAAATATGTAATGGTAACCAGCACAAATATTCCCAGAAGCCTGTTAGCAAGGAGCACCTCAAAAGGAAGTACCGCAGGTTTCAGTAGCAGACCGATCATAATCAGTGCACTATAGAAGAAAGTTAAGAGATATACATATTCCGGCTTTTTTAACTTCCAGATAATTCCCGTTAAAGGAAGTACATATAGTATCCAGATTATCGTTCCCTTATGGTGCCCGAGGTCAAGAACAAAGATCAAACCGGTGAATACCGCAATGAGAATATTAAACGACCGGGAATTTTCCAGTTTTTCCAGAAAATCCCTTATTTCATCTCTTTTTTGCATTTTATCCGCACTAAATTTCAGGGTAAATTATATGTATTTTAATGTTATTTTCTGCCAATTAGTTCAATATATGAAGGACTTAATTGCTTCCACAAAAATCTTTATGGAAGACTGTGCCTGCTGAAGGGAAATGAATGCAGGGGGAAAAGCCTGTTCTCCCCCACCCTTAATAATAGAAAAGCTTAAGAATGTGTGCTTCTTAATTCCATAAGTTCGCGTTTTTTCTCTTCAAGCTGGACTGCAATCTGACTGAGGCGTTCTTTTGAGAGAACTTTGGGAACGTCGGGGAAGAGTTCTGTTTCCTCTTCATTTACGTGGTGTTCAACATTTTCTCTGCATACTTTCAGCTTAGCCCTCCATTCGGCGGTATTTTTGGGATCGAGGTTCAGCTCCCGAAGAATTTCTCTGACAACGTGGTGTTCCTCAATTCCCTCCAAAGTCAGGTTACCCGTCTCTTTTTTCCCTACGAGGTTTGGATAAAACATTGTTTCTTCTATGTTCATGTGCATTTCCAGAGCCTGCAGGAGCCTTTCAAAATTTTCATCCAGCTTTCCGTCTTTTTTCTTGTGGGACATTTCAACTTCCTTAAAAAGCTCTATTACTTCCCTGTGGTCCCTTATCAGCAATTCCAAAGCATCCATCATTTACCTCCTGTTTTGTTCAAATTGACTCTGTATATATATTATACAAAGCTTATTACACCCGAAATGTATTTATTTGGCCTTCGGAGCCTTCCTCTAAAAAATCTTCAGAAGCTGAGAATGACTCTTGTTTTTGGCCTTCAATTTAATTATGAATTAATAACGGATATCATTTAAGGGGATGTTCTTTGACTATTGTAGCGGGAGGCAGAAATGCACGAGACGAGGGACAGCATAAAGGATATTTGGGGAGGAAGAACTCCATATTACGGTTCCTGGCCGGAGAGGGTTGATGAGCGTACGCTGGAAGAGCCGGAAAGGTGGGTTCAGTCGGCCTGCGTATTGTGCTCAAACGACTGCGGCATGGATATAGGCGTAAAGGATGGGAAAATTGTAGGCGTCAGGGGCCGCGCAGTGGACAGGGTTAACCACGGGCGCCTAGGGCCCAAAGGCCTGCACGCCTGGGAGGCTAATAACAGTCCGGACCGCCTGAAGTATCCGATGATAAAAAGAAACGGGAAGCTTGAACAGGCCTCGTGGGATGAGGCGATGGAGCTTATAGTCAGGCGTTCACGTGAAATAATTGAAAAGCATACGTCAAATGCAATCGGGTTTTACACCACGGGACAGCTCTTTATTGAGGAATACTACACTTTAGGGGTTATCGGGAAAGCCGGATTAGGCACACCGCACATGGACGGCAACACGAGGCTCTGCACGGCTACGGCCGCGGCATCTTTAATGGAATCCTTCGGAAGCGACGGGCAGCCGGGCTCCTATACGGACCTGGATACGACTGAACTTATTATGCTTGCCGGGCATAACATGTCGAACACGCAGACCGTATTATGGACAAGAATACTGGACCGACTATCGGGAGCAAAGCCGCCCGTAATTATTGTAATTGATCCAAGAAGGACGTGGACGGCAGCCAAAGCCGATGTACATCTGGCGCCAAGGGCGGGAACAAATGTGGCAGTTCTGAACGGGCTGCAGAATCTTTTAATTGAGATGGGGAAAATCGACCCTGAATTCATCACTCAGCACACGACGGGTTTCGAGGTGCTAAAGAAGACAGTCTCAAGCTACACGCCTGAAAACGTGGAAAAGCTGACTGGTGTACCTGAGGGCGACCTTAGGCGTGCAGCACAGCTGATAGGCGAGGCAAAGTCCATGGTCTCCACCTGCCTTCAGGGAGTCTATCAGTCCAATCAGGCTACAGCTGCTGCCTGCCAGGTTAATAATATTCATCTTTTAAGGGGTATGCTGGGGCGCCAGGGGTGCGGAGTACTGCAGATGAACGGGCAGCCCACGGCGCAGAATACAAGGGAAACAGGATGTGACGGCGCCCTGCCCGCATTCCGTAACTGGGATAATCCCAGTCACATAGAGGAACTTGCCAGGATCTGGAATGTGAATCCTGTAATTATACCCCATTGGTCGGCCCCGACTCACGCCATGCAGCTTTTCCGTTACTGTGAGGAAGGATCGATTAAAATGCTCTGGATCAGCGCAACCAATCCCGCAGTCTCAATGCCTGACCTGGCAAGGATAAGAGAAATTCTTGACAAGCGAGATCTTTTCCTTGTTGTACAGGATGCATTCTTAACTGAAACATCCCACAGGGCTGATGTCCTTCTGCCTGCGGCAATATGGGGCGAGAAAACAGGAACATTTACAAATGTGGACCGTACGGTACACATTTCATACAAAGCTGTTGAGCCTCCGGGTGAGGCCAGAAGCGACCTGGACATATTTCTTGATTACGCAAGGAGGATGGAATTTAAGGATAAAGACGGACAACCTCTTATTAAATGGAATGATCCCGAAGGGGCCTTTGAGGCCTGGAAAGTGTGTACAGAGGGTAGAATGTGCGACTATAGCGGAATGACTTACGAAAAGCTCTCAAAAGGTTCCGGCATACAGTGGCCGTGCAATGAGAAGTTCCCGGACGGAGCAGAACGCATTTATACCAACTTTGTATTTAATACAGGTTTTGAAGACTGTGAAACATTCGGGCACGACCTGGATACCGGAGCCGTTACGAGCCTACAGGAGTATAAGGCGATAGATCCGAAGGGCAAGGCATGGCTCAGGGCGTCGGATTATCATTCGCCACATGAGTCGCCGGATGAGGAATATCCCTTCTGGCTTACCACAGGAAGAATAGTTTATCACTTTCACACGCGCACAAAGACCGGGCGCAGCAAGGAATTATACGATGCCGCAGCGGATGCCTTCCTGCAGATTTCAGAAACCGATGCCTCGAGGCTCGGCATAAAGGAAGGCGACTGGGTGGAAGTCACCTCCAGGCGCGGTATGGTGCAGATGCAGGCAGCTGTAGGCAAAATTGAGCCCGGGCAACTGTTTATACCGTTTCATTACGGGTACTGGGACGGGGATTTCCGCCCGAGGGCGGCAAATGAGCTGACGATAACAGAGTGGGACCCCGTAAGCAAGCAGCCCCACTTCAAGTATGCCGCGGTTAAAATAAGTAAAATAAGTCCGCAGCAGCTCTCGGAAGATCCTGACAAGGAAAAACAGAAAGGAGTCTTCCAGTCAATCGGTTCTCTTATAGACACAATTTCAGGCGCCATACTGATTGGCGGAAGGCATTAATAAGTTGTAAGTTTTAAGTTTTGAGTTGTAAGTTGATAATTTCACATACGCCGGAGGGGACGAATGTTTATTGCAAACTATATCGGGCTATTGCACGGCAGTGAGACGCACCTAAAGGACTCACTGCTTAAAGTAGCAGAACATCATAAAAGCGAGCCAGATATTGAATACATATGCCAGATGCTTGCGGGCTGGTCGGATATGCACATACAGCATCTTGAGCATTTCATTAAGCGCTATGAGGAGGCTAAGGAATCGGAGCCGGACAAGCTTCAGAAGACGCTTTTTCATGGGATAAGGAAAGGCGCACTGGGGCTTTTAAGGGACCTGCACGACCTGTATTTACTTGCAACCGAAGTTGAAATAAGTTATATGGTTATTACGCAGGCCAGCCAGGCGCTGAGAGATGATGAGCTTGAGAAGTTCTGCAAGGATGCGATTAAAGAAACAGAGCGTCAGATAAACTGGCTGAAGACCCGTCTGAAGCAGTCCGCCCCGCAGGTACTGGTGGCTGCGGGATAAGGATTTTGCCTGGGTTTGACATTGGACCTTTCCTCCTGCCTTGTTTACCATCCGGGAATTAATAGCTTATTAATGTAAACCTCTCTTTTAAAGAGCAGTACAGGAGGATGAATGAAAAAAATCTACAGCATTATACTTTTAATCTGCTTTTCATTTTCCCTTTACGCACAGACTGAGTACAAAATTCCGCCTAAAACAACAGACAGCGCAATTGACAACTGGCTTGAGGATAATTACGCATACACAAATAAAAATATGCCTCAGATGGGAAAGTTAATCTTGTTTCTGCCCGGCTCGGGGCTGAACCCGTCGGCATATCTCCTCATCCTTAAGGAAGCAGCAAACAAGGGCTACAATGTAATAGGGTTAAAATACCCCAATACATTTTCCCTTGCCGAGCTTTGTTCAAAAAGCACCGATTCATCGTGCTACGAGAAAGTGCGTCTTGAGGTTCTTGACGGAAAAGACAGGACCCAGCTTGTAAACGTGAGCCGTGCAAACTCAATTGAAAACCGCCTGAGTAAACTTTTGATTTATCTTAAGGCAAATTATCCGGACGGGTTGTGGAATCTTTATCTAAAGCCCGATGGGACTCCGGAATGGTCCTTAATTATCGCTATGGGGCACTCGCTTGGAGGCGGAATGGCAGCCATTATTGCACAGAAATATTACACATTAAGGGTTGCAATGCTGGCAAGTCCAACAGACTACAGCGATTACTTTAACAGGCCTGCTTTCTACTTTGATAAGCCGCACGTTACGCCTTCAAGCCACTATTTCGGATTCGGGCACAATAAAGATGGGATTCAAAGGTACGCGGAAATATGGAAACTCCTGGGCATGGATCAGTTCGGTCCTCTTGTAAATGTAGATACAACGCAATCGCCATACCTGATGAGTCATATGCTCACAACAGGCGTTACTCCCCCGCAGTCGGATTATCACGGCAGTGTGGCTATGGATGCCGTGACGCCCAAAAATAGTGACGGCAGTCCCCTCTTTGCACCTGTTTGGGAATACATGGCTTTTCCTTTTCAGATAATAGACAGGGCGGGCAAGGCACAGGGTTCGCCTGAAGGATACATGCTGGGGCAGAACTATCCAAATCCCTTTAATCCTCAGACTACAATTACCTTCAGGCTGCCCGCAGAGGTGCATGTAAGGCTATCAGTTGTAAACGTGCTGGGAAATGAAATAGCAGTTTTGTTAGATGAGGAAAAGCCCGCAGGAGAGCACACGGTAAAATTCAATGCCGCGGAGCATAACCTTACGGCAGGCATTTACTTCTTCAAGATGAATGCAGGAAACTTCTACAGCATCAAAAAAATGGTTCTCTTAAAATAATTTTCTGTGCGGAACAGCAATATTGTTCCGCACAGAGTGGGAAGAATTCTGATGCATGAAGGTTTTACTAAATAATATGGAACAATTTTATCCCTCCGGGCGTTAAAACCTAATAAGATATTTTTTGATAACAGAATTTACAGGATGATAAGATCCATTTTCATTTTGAGCCTTTTATTAATTGCAATCAGTGCCTCCAAAGGGGTTCAGGATAGTTTCAGCCCGCTGAGTCATGCAGATGGAATATTTCTTCTGCAGACTGAAGATTCCGGCACGCAGGCACAGGGAACATTACAGGTTCAGGATTTGAATGAAGATGAAAATGAGCTGATCTTAGTACTTCC
>JAAXKQ010000039.1 GCA_025612245.1 Ignavibacteria bacterium | reverse complement strand
GTAAATATTCCGATATAATTGATTCTCATATTGAAAAGAGACCCAACGCAAATCCGGAAATAAAATAAGGCTTTAATATGGCGGAATGCAGCATTGCAGTTTCATCCTTGAGGGTTTGCTTTGCCCAAATTATAGATATTTCGCTTACAATGATATTTTTACTTAATTAATTTTCGCTATTTCATTCAAGATCAGATATGGGGGCAACCTCTTTTATTTTTAAACAAAAGTTTTTAGTGTCTCTGGATGAAGGCTGCTTGAATATGAGTTATTTTTTCTTTTACCTGATTTCCTGAGCCCACCTGGGGATCAGGCTGTTGATTTTCTTTTCTGTAAGTAATAATTTTATTTGCGGGATAAATATCAGGTCATATAAATATTTGAAGCGTCCCAATTCTGAATTAACTGAGGTGCAGCTTGAATTTACTGAAAATCTTTTCTGTTTTGGCTCTTATTTCATCATTTGCCTTTTCCCAGACTTTACCTCCGCCAATGGTGCTTGATGTGGGAAACATTCACATGAAAATGGATGCTATGATGGGGGACGGCGGACTGCAGAGCCAGTTCAGCTGGGACCTGGCAGCCAGTAATTCTTCATCAACAGAAATATTTTACTGGCCGAGAGATGAGTGGAAATCCAATATGCTCTACCAGATATTTAATCCTCTGGTCCTTGACGACAGCGGTATAATTGATATCAAGGGAATAAAGAAACTGGTGTTTGCAAAAGGAGATGCATTAACGAATTATGGGAAAACTGTATGGGCACAGGAGACCCGCAGGTACCGCCCGCCTGTAGTTATAGTTGACGGGAATGTTTTAAGCAAGCCCTACACGTGGAAAGTGGATCCTAACCTAAAGTCGGACATTAAAATTGAATTTGAAGACATGCTGGAGCAGTTCGGATTACGCAGCCACGTGGAAATCTATGCTTTCAGCAACCCGCTTCTCTCGGATTTCTTCATCTGGAAGGCCACGCACAAGTTTACAGGTGAACAGGCGCTTCCTTCAGACACTGCAAACTATAAGGTTAAACTTCCCGACCAGACTATACGCTTCTGGTGGCCGATCTCCTTCAGCTTCGGCCCTACTAAGGCAGGGGAACGCTATGCCTTAGGAGCTTTCAGCTATGAAGGTGAAGATGACTACGACAGCTGGATAAAAGTTCCATCGAAGTTAGGCGGAGCCCGCGATAGCCTTTATATTGCTTACTACAGGGACGCAAATAATCCCCAAGCACAGCCTTTTACTAACGGCTCACAAGATGACACGGGTGATCCTGACAGAACAACAGGCCACCTGTATTCAACTCAGGTACCGGGTTTTACGCTTCTGCATGCGGACAAGAGCTATCAGGATCATTCTGATGACAGAACTCAGCCCTATTCAATGGCTCATGCCAGCATAGAGACAGATCTCTGGGGCGACCATTCAATTGGTATAAAAAAAACCTATCTCGGAACAGATGAAGGAGGCCGCTTTCCTGTTGAGCCCCCAAAGAATTCCGGTGTGGCTTATCAGAAAGGCCCTATGAGATTTATAACATCCGGCCCATATGAGCTTACAAAAAATTCGGCCCAGAACAGATACGACTCGCTAACTTTCGTTTATGCCGTCGGTGCCGGAAGCATTGGCTGGAAGGCTGCCGACTCTGTAGGAAGGCTCTGGCTCAATAGTAAAATAACTGATGCCGAAAAAGAGGCATGGGTACTGAAAGGCCGCGATTCACTTCAGCAGACCTTGGACAGGGCTAACTGGACGTGGGACCGCATGACCAGGAATGCTTCCATTCCTGCACCCCCTCCACCTCCGGATATTGAGATTAAATCGGGGAAAGAATTCATTACTGTAAAGTGGAGCTATCCCGACGGTTCATACTTTAAGGATGCAGTGACGGGTGTTGACGACTGGAATGCATGGCGAGTTTACAGGAAAGCGGGGGCAATGCTTACAAATGATCCCCTGGACCAGAAAAACGGGGAAATCTGGAAACTGGTCTACGAAACTACCGACAGGAATACGCTTAAGTTCGAGGATACAAATGTTGTAAAAGGAAATGAGTATTACTATGCGGTTACAGCCATTGATAATGGGACTCAGAATACCGTAAGTCCTTTTACAGGAATGAGGCTTGAAAGCTCAAGGTTTATTAATATGTCAACATGGAGTGCAGTGGTGGGGGTGGATCCTTCTGATGTAAAGCCCGAAATGCATTTTACATATGCTCTCAGGCAGAATTACCCTAATCCTTTTAATCCTGCAACAACCTTGGTTTATCAGATCCCTCAGAGTGATAAGGTTGTTCTGAAAGTCTTTGACGTGCTGGGGCGCGAAGTGGCCACACTGGTCAACCAGGAGCAGAAGGCAGGGGAGCACAGTGTAAGATTCGACGGTTCCGCGCTTCCAAGCGGGATATATATTTACAGCATTCAGGCCGGGCAGTTCAGGTATTCCAGGAAACTGATGCTGCTGAAGTGAGAGCATGGTGAATTTAGTATGTAAAGGAGGCTGGCAGCAGCCTCTTGTTATTTTAAAGAAAGCTTTAGAGGTTTTTGGAAATCGTTTTGAA
>JAAXKQ010000016.1 GCA_025612245.1 Ignavibacteria bacterium | reverse complement strand
CTGGCTCTGCTCACTGCTTCCTGCTGCCATTTCTTCCGATGAGGAAGATATCTCAGCTGAGGAGCTAGCAACGGCTTCAATAGCGTTCATAACGTTATTGACGAGCCCCTGGAACATCGAAACCGTCTGATTAAATCCTGTAAACAACTTTCCAATGGAGTCGTTTTTCTCTACGTCGACCTTCACACTTAAGTCTCCTTCGGAAAACTTCTTCATTTCGCAGAGCAGTGCATCAATACTCCGGTTTAAATATGCTTCCTGGTGCTTGGTCAATTCCTCCGCCGCCTCAGCCCTCTGTGCGGCTTCTCTTGCAGACGAAGCTTTTTCTTCTGATTCCTTCAAAAGTCCGGCAATGGAGGTAACCATGGTGTTGAAGGCTCCGGCAAGAAGTCCAATTTCATCTTTGTTATTTATGTTAGCTTTTACTTCCGTATTTCCGGAAGCAACCTTGAGTGCCATTTCCTTAATAGTTATAACGGGTTTTACGATATTTTTTGAAGAATATAGCCAGGCTAAAAGCATGCTTACAAGCGAGGCGGCAAACACCATCATAAGTATTTTGATTGTGGTGGAATAATTTCTTTCATTTAATTCCTTGCGCTCCTGGACGTCATTTTCAACCAATTCAGTCAGTTTATTTATATACTCCCTTGAAACATCAAATAAACCAAGGAGCTCTTCCTCACTTACTGTTTTAGCCTTTGTATCTACGAAATTACCGTTGCGGTTCTCATTTATAAACTTATCCGCATAGTTTTTCCATTTTTCGAAGTCCTTTTCAAATCCCTGAGCCAGTTGCTTTTCCTCACCGGTAGATGCCAGAGCTTTGTACTTTGCCCACCTTTCTCTAACCTGGTTGATATTGGAACTGTAGTCATCAAAAAATTTCGATTGGGCGGCAGGATCATTGATATCTGTTAGATTTTTAATTGCAATCAGGGCCTGGTGCAAATCCCTGTCCATCTGTAACAGATAGTCCACTGAGGGGAGGCTTACCACGGAAAATTCCACGAGCGCATCGTTTTGGGCGGATAAGGATTTCCATGCATCCAATGACACGACTGAAACCAGCACAATTGCAAAAAGGAATAAGAGGGCGAACTTAGTTTTCAGCCCGGACTTGTTCATGTTAAACCTCATTCATGTCTCCCGAATGATAAAGTAATTTTGAAAATAAAAACGGACTTTGTTCCGGATTATTATGTCAGGTCAGAATTCCTGATCTCATAAACATTGCATTTTCATTACCAGCAGGAGCCAAGAGAGAAAAAGCGAGGCAGGAATTCTCAGAGCAGGCCAGAGGCCACACGAAAAAGCAACAATAAAAAAGGTCAAAGAACTACCCCGTCACATCAAAACAGCTTCCATAGATTGATTTATTTCCCAGGACGAAGTGTTTTTGTGTGCTATTTAACAAATATTCCTAAAGCTATAATTTTTACAAATATACATATATAATCGGAAGATTTCGGCAGATTTTAACCGGATGAAGCCCGGGAAATGCTTTTTTCAGACGTGGAGAAGATTTACTACAACAGTGGCATCTTCTGCAAGATGCCACCTTAAAAAACTACTTTTACCAGCATGGAATTCTACGACCTTACTTTTTTCGTTCCCGCTTTTGATTTTACAAGGTTCTTTCCCACAATTTCCATTAGCGGCGAATTGGTGCCGGTAAAATCCTTATGGAGCTCCCAGATAATAACGCCCCCGAAGCGGTTTTTCTTCACGTACTGGCATTTTATCTTTACCGAGGCCGGGTCGTCGTAGGTTACAATCTGAGTCTTTGTCTTGTTCTGCAGAAACGGGACCTTTGAGGTCTTATCCCACCTGTATTCCCAGTCAGGCGACTTTTTCAAGGATTCGGCAGCAGTATAGCTAACCGAAGGCACCACCTTGTTGGAAAGCTTTTCATAAATATTGGAGGCATTCATCCTGTACCCGTAGAAAGACATCCCAACCATTAGCTGTTTTTTCGGCACGCCTTTGTATATGTAAAACTGCATGCTGTTACTGATAGACCCGGTCTGTTTGGCCGAAGGATACAAAGGTGAATTATGATAAGCATTATTCTCCCATGCGCCGGCAAAGTCGTAGGTCATTATGCTGAACCAGTCCAATAGTCCTTTAAGCTTTGCAATGTCATACCCGTTCCTGAAGTCCTGCGAGGGCAACGCCGCAGTAAGGAGAGGAATTCCCGAGGCCTTAAACGAATTTCTCAATTCCTTTACAAGTGCAACATAGTTTGCGGCATCGTGGTTATCGGGGTACTCCCAGTCTATGTCGGCACCGTCATAAAGGTTGGTTTTACAGAAATTGGTCAGTTCCAGTACAAACCTCTTTCGCAGCGAGGGATTTGCAGACAAAGTCCTGAAATTTTTTGCCGCCACCGTATCCCAGCCTCCTATTGAGATGAGGACTTTAACGTTATTCATGTGAGCTGTTTTGTTGAGCTCCCTGTAAATAAAGCCGGGTCTGACCGAAAGCGATCCGTCGGCATTAGGGCGTATAAAAGCGTGACAGATGTGCGTCAGGCTATTATACGGAATGGCAGAAAAGGGCATCGAAGTATAGTCTGAACTATAGTATCCGATAACCTTCTGAGGGAAAATATTCGCGGCCGTCAGTATTACAAAAACTATCAAAAAAACGGTCTTTTTCATTTATATGCATTCCTTCTTCCAGTAAATCCATCAAGAATGTAAACTTACATCCATAAAAAAGAGAGAGAGATCAAGAAAATAAACTTAAAAAAATTACTATCGGGAGGTCTAATATCCAACTTATATGATAACTAAGCAATAAAATAAATGTCAAACAGTGTAAAAATTCGGGGGAAACTTATTTCTCCCAATTTGTTTTCCGGCGTATTTTTTTACCGCGAGTTTCGTTATCATAATAGTAACAGCTCTTTTTTTTGATGTACCAGAAACAAAAGCTCCGGAAAGGAACGCCCAGATGAGAATCAAGAGTTCTGAAGATGTAAAAGCCCTGTTCAGTATAAATGTTATAGTTTCGGCCCTTGGCTATTTTGTTGACATGTACGATCTTCTTCTTTTCGGCATCGTTAGGGTGCCTTCATTAAAGTCTATCGGCGTTGAAGGGGATGCCCTGGTTACAACGGGAGTATACCTGCTGAACATGCAGATGACGGGTATGCTTCTGGGAGGGATAATCTGGGGAATTCTGGGGGATAAAAAAGGCAGGGTTTCTGTTCTCTTCGGCTCCATCTTCCTTTATTCCGTAGCCAACATTGCAAACGCCTTTGTCAAAACGCCCGACATGTACGCCATTATGCGGTTTCTGGCCGGTGTTGGGCTTGCCGGAGAGCTTGGTGCCGCGGTTACGCTTGTAAGTGAAACCCTTCCGCAGCGTCTTAGGGGCTACGGGACCGCCATTGTTGCCTCAGTCGGAATACTGGGTTCTGTTACGGCTGCCCTGGTGGGTGATTTCCTTAACTGGACTACGGCATACATTGTAGGCGGTTGTTTGGGCTTCCTGCTTCTTTTACTCAGGATCAGGATGTTCGAGTCGGGGATGTACTCTTCAATTAAATCGATGAACGTGCGAAAAGGCGACTTTTTAAGCCTTTTTACTTCCAGAAGAAGGCTCTTCAGGTATCTTCAGTGCATACTGATCGGGCTTCCGACCTGGTTTGTAGTGGGAGTTCTGATTACATTTTCCCCTGAATTCGGCAGAAAGCTTGGCCTTACCGGCCCAATCTCTGCCGGCAGTGCAATCATGTTTACATATCTGGGACTTGTAGTTGGGGACATAGCAAGCGGTTTCGGAAGCCAGATTATAAAGAGCAGAAAGAAAGTTGTCTATACATTCCTAAGCATGACAACCCTGCTGGTGGCAGTTTATCTTTATTCCTACGGTGCCTCACCAGCCTACTTTTATACACTTTGTCTTCTGATTGGAATTTCAATAGGATACTGGGCAGTTTTTGTAACCATAGCCTCGGAGCAGTTCGGGACCAACCTGCGCGCAACAGTAACCACCACGGTCCCGAACTTTGTAAGGGGTGCAACAGTACCCATTACGCTCTCCTTTACGGCACTCAAGGGGCACCTGGACATAATCCACAGCGCAATGATAGTTGGCGCGGCATCGCTTCTAATTGCCTTTATATCGCTTTATTATATGGAGGAATCCTACCACAAAGATCTAAATTACCTGGAAGAATACCTGTAAAGCCGCAAGGTTGCCAGGGGCGCACAGAAGAAGAGGGTTTCAGTCGGAGCCAGCATAAGCCTCCTTAAGCTTTTCGATTTCGAGCTTATTCATTTTGAGCAGGGCTTTTCTGACCCTGGATGCCTTTTGAGGGTCCTTGTCGTTCATCATTCCACCCAGCGCCTCAGGCACAATCTGCCAGGCAACGCCGTACCTGTCTTCCAGCCAGCCGCACTGCCCCATGTTTCCGCCTTCTGAAAGCTTATTCCAGAAGAAGTCAACTTCAGCCTGATCGGTGCAGTTTACCATGAATGAAAAGGCAGGTGTAAAAGTAAATGCGTGAGCCAGGCTGCTGTCCATGGCGATAAACTCCAGTCCGCAAAGTGAGAATTTCCCCTGCTTAAGGGTCCCTTCGGGCTCATTGTCATTTGGGCCGAAATGCTCAACTGCCGTAATTGCCGAATCGGGGAATAAGGAAGTATAGAACCTGAGCGCCTCTTCAGCATTGCCGTGCTCCTGGCCAACAAACAGAAAAAAAGGAATTATCTTCTGCTTAAAGCCGGCTTTAGTACCGGCAAAGTTCAGCTGCCATGAAAGGCCGTACTTATCGTTAAACCAGGCAAACTTTTCGCTGAACGAATAGCTACCGGGCTCCATAAGGACGTTGCCATCCTCGGAGAGATTCCTGAACAGCTCATCCATTTCTTCACCCGAAGTGCAGTTTACAAACAGTGAAATTGCCGGGGTAAAAGTAAACTCGGGACCTCCGTTTATTGCCATGAATTCCAGCCCTTCAATCCGGAATGTCATTACCATGGGACTGCCCTTCTTTCCCGGGCCCTCATCGCCGTAGTAGGACACCTGCCCGGTTTTTGAATTCTTAAATATTGACGTATAAAAGTTCATCGCCTCTTCGGCATTGCCATCGAACCATAAGCTGGGAATTATCTTTTGCATAAGTATTTTTCCTTTCTCGAAAAATTAAAATTCGCCTCACAGAAAATATACTATTAATTTTCAGCCTAATAAGCTCCGGCTAAATTCCGCCCCGCCATTTTTAACCCGGCTAACAGTCACCGCAAAAGCAAAAAAAAAGCCCAAAACCCCGGAATAATCCCGTGGCTTTGGGCCGTAAATTTCAGGTTGGCAAGATCTATTTTATTATCTGTCCGCTCAGTCTCATTAGCTCAATTTCGCTTTTTTTTGCGGCGTACTGGGCTGCAACAAGGCGGCTCTGGGCATCGAGGTAAGATTTTTGCGCCACACTCAGCTCAAGCGAAGAGTAGGTTCCGTACTTAAAGCGGTCGAGTGCAATTTCGGCATTCTGGCGGGCTACATCCAGGTTTTCTTCCTCCATTTTCACCTGCTGAAGGTTATTGCTGTAGTTTGTGTATTCCTGTTCAAATGAAGCATCCAGCCTGTTCTTAAGGTCGCCATACTGAAGCTGGCTGGTCATGAGGCTGATCCTGGCGTTTTCAATCTGCCGAGACGTATTAAAGCCGTTAAAGATGTTAAAAGACAGATTAAGCCCGTAAGTAATTCCGTTATTTCGGTTTAGCTTAGGAGAACCTAATGGCGCTTCAGCGCGTGAATAATTATAGTCCACAAAAAAGCCGAGTGAAGGATACCAAAGTGACTTGAGTCCGTTCAGGTTCAAAGAGGCAATTGAAATGTCCTTTCCTGCAGATTTTAATGAGCTGTTTTCATCCACTACTCTTGCCTTAAGGACGTTATAGTCCATTTTGCCATTTATAACAATTGTATCCTGTATCAGGAAATCCTTGGTGCTTTCGAGACCCATGAGCTGGTTTAAGGATACTTTAGCCTGCGCCAGGTTAAGCTGCTGCCTGAGGAGGTTCGACCTGTCGGCATTAAGGTCCACCCTGGCCTGCAATAGGTCAAGTTTTGAGCCGGAGCCCAGGTTATACTTATCCTCAGCAATCTTGACCCTTTCCTCCGAGATTCTGATTGCGTCCAGGATTGCCCTTATGGTCTGCTGAATGCTAACAATGTTGTAGTAGCCGCTCATAATTGAGGCAACGTTGTTCTCCACGGTAGCCCTGGCATTAATTTCGCCCTGGGCATTGAGTTCGCGCAGGCGGCTGAAATTGATGAACATGTTCATCCCGTCGAACAGTGTCCAGTTGAGTGCAATTCCTGCCGTAACTGAGTTGGAAGTGGCATTACTCTGATCCGTAACCTGCCCGCTGAGGAACTCCTGGTGCACATGATTATTGGTACCGCTGCCTGAGGCCGAGGCATCGAGTTTCGGAAGGAAGCCGGCATTGCCAAGCGTTACGTTGTTTGCTGAAATGCTGAGGCTGTTTTTTGCAAGCTTTATTGAATAATTATTTTCAAGTCCGATCTTTACAGCTTTTCCCAGGTCAAGAGTTTCCTGTGAAAAAGCATTCACACTGATAAAAAGAACCAGGGGAACCAAATATTTCAACATAATCAATAGTCCGTAATTTCAAATTTAGATTCTGAAGTCAGATTTAATAGTACATAGTCAGGAATCCGAAACATTTATATTTACAAAAAAAGGCCGCAGCGGGGTGAAAGTAGTTCACCCCGCTGCAATAAAGTTTACTTTGTCACCAAATCCTTTGTTTCAGTCTTTTTACTTTCGGCAAAATCCTCAGTTACGTTGCTTAACACGTCGCCTTTTTTCGATAGATATGAATAAATTGCCGGCACGACAAAAAGCGTAAGGAACGTAGAGAAAATGAGTCCCCCGATGACGGCAACGCCCATAGAGACCCTGCTTCCGGCGCCCGAGCCCAGAGCAAGTGCGATAGGAAGTGTGCCAAGAATTGTTGCAAGGCTCGTCATAATAATCGGGCGGAAACGCGCCACGGCAGCGTCCTTAACGGCTTCTGTAAGCTCAAGGCCCTGAGATCTTCTCTGGTTTGCAAATTCCACGATAAGGATGCCGTTTTTGGTCACAAGTCCAATTAGCATAACCATACCGATTTCGCTAAAGATATTCATTGTATGGTTAAAATACCACAACGACATCAAGGCTCCGGCCAAAGCCAATGGCACGGTAAACATGATAATGAGAGGATCGCGGAAGCTTTCAAACTGGGCCGCAAGAATGAGGTAAATGAGCACAAGCGCCAGCATAAAGGTAAAAACAAGGCTTGAGGAGCTTTCGGCAAAGTCCTTTGACGGCCCGTTGAGCGCCGTTGAGAAAGAAGGATCCAGGACTTTCTTTGCAATTGCGTCCATAGCCTTAATGCCGTCTCCGATTGTCTTGCCGGGTGCCAGGTTTGCCGAAATTGTTGCAGCCGTGTACCTGTTAAAGCGGTAGAGCTGCGGCGAGTTAATCTGCTCTTTAACGCTTACGAGGTTATCCAGCTGAATGAGTTCGCCGTTGGAAGCCTTTACGAACAGGCTTTTCAGGTTAAGGGGTTCGCTCCTATCCTCTCTTTTGACCTGGCCGATCACCTGGTACTGCTTGCCGTTCATGATAAAGTATCCGAATCTCTGGCCGCTAAAGGCAAGAGCAAGCGTCTGTGCAATGTCGGAGGCGGAAACGCCGAGGCTTCTGGCCCTGTCGCGGTCGATTGAAACAACGAGTTCAGGCTTGTTAAACTTCAGATTGACGTCCACTATGCTGAATGTTGGATCCTGTGAAGCTGCAAGATAGAATTTGGGGAGTGCTTCTCTTAGCTTCTGTGCATTAGGTGCCTGGAGCACGTACTGCACGGGCATGCCTCCCCTGGAGCCGCCGATTGTCTGTCCCTGAATTACAATAGTTCTGGCCGCGTTGAATTTTCTGAAGGCGCTTGAGAGCTCCTCAAAAATCTGCTGCTGGCTTTTTGGCCTCTGGTCGCGGTCTTTCAATATCAGGTTAACCGAACCGGAGTTAACGCCGCTTGAGCCAAAGCCGGCTGCGGTCATTGAAATGATGGTCTGGCTACCTGAAACTGTATCCTGCACAAACTGTGCTATCTGGTCCATGTAGTTATCCATCGACTCATAAGAGGCGCCCTCGGGCATGGTAGCCGAGATGCGGAGCTGGCTGCGGTCTTCAAGAGGAGCAAGTTCGCTCTGAAGGCCAGAGCCGATGAGTATAATAATTACCGCCGAGACAGCCATAATAACAAATGCCAGCCAGCGCTTTTCCATGAATGTATTCAGGGCCTTCTTATAAGCCTCTGACAACCAGACAAAGAAGGGTTCAGTTTTCCTGTAAAACCAGTTGTGGCCCGCATTCGGCTTAAGAATCTTGGTGCTGAGCATAGGGGTAAGCGTAAGGGCAACAAAGGCAGAAATGAGCACTGAGCCCGCAACCACGATACCGAATTCCCTGAAGAGTCTTCCTGTCATTCCCTCCAGGAATATGATGGGCAGGAATACGGCTGCCAGTGTAATGGTAGTTGAAACAATTGCAAAGAATATTTCAGAGGAGCCCTTCATGCCTGCTTCAAGCGGGTGCATTCCCTGTTCAACCTTGGAATAAATATTCTCCAGCACCACAATTGCGTCATCGACAACGAGGCCAATTGCAAGCACAATTCCAAGCAGCGTCAGCACGTTAATGGAGAAATTCATGAGGTACATGATAAAGAATGCACCGATCAAGGACACGGGAATTGCAATAATAGGAATAAGCGTAGTACGCCAGTCCCTCAGGAATGCAAATATGATGAGAATAACGAGTCCAAGCGCAATATAGACCGTTTCCTCAACTTCCATAATGGACCTTCTGATATATTGTGTGTTGTCGAATCCGACGTCAGTCTTGACGTCCTGCGGGAGGTCCTTTTTAATCTGTTCGAGCGACTTATATATTCTGTCGACAATGTCAATCTGGTTGCTTCCAGGCTGGGGAACAACGCCGACGCCAACCATCGGAATGCCGTCGCGCTTCATGATAGTGCGCTCGTTCTCAGGTCCCAGCGTTGCCTCACCCACGTCTTTAAGCCTGACCGGGTTACCGCCAACATCCTTAATTATGAGGTTATTGAAGTCACTCTCTGTCTGAAGGCGGCTCAAGGTTCTAACCGTAAGCTCCGTATTAACTCCCTCGATACGCCCTGAAGGGAGCTCTATATTCTCCCTGTTAAGGGCGTCTCTTACGTCAAGAGCCGTAAGGTCATAAGCAGCAAGCCTTGCCGGGTCGAGCCAAAGCCTCATTGAGAACTTTTTTTCGCCCCAGATCTGGACCGTACTTACGCCGGGAATTGTCTGCAGCCTTTCCTTAAAGACGTTATTTGCAAAGTCGCTAAGTTCAAGCAGGTTTTTCTTGTCGCTTTTTAATGTCAGAAGGAAGATCGAACTGGCATCGGCATCAGCCTTTGCAACCACGGGCGGGTCAGCGTCGGCAGGCAGGTTTCTAACTGCACGTGCGGCCCTATCGCGAACGTCATTGGCTGCGGTCTCCAGATCGACATCCAGTGTAAACTCAACCGTAATTGAACTTCTACCCTCGCTGCTTACGGATGTAAGCGAACGTATGCCCGCAATACCGTTAATTGATTCTTCCAGAGGTTCAGTAATCTGGGATTCAATTACTTCGGCATTGGCGCCCGTATAAGTGGTTGTAACCGTAATAATAGGGGCATCCACGCTCGGGTACTCGCGCACGCCGAGGTATGTATAACCGATAAACCCGAACAAAATGACCACTATTGACATTACAATAGCCAGTACGGGTCTTTTTATGCTTAATGATGATAAACTCATTATTTCCTGTTCACTTTTAATTTTCACCCGGGGTGAATAAAATATTTCCCTGTTTATTTACCTCTCGCCAGTAGCCTATACCGGTCGTATTCTTAAATTAGGCAATCAGAACCCCGGGCCTGGGAGTCCTGTATATATTATATTGAACTCAATATTATTGATTAACCTTAGATATTCTGACAGGCATGTTAGGCCTTAACTGCAGAAGTCCGGTTGTAATGAGCGTGTCGCCCTGGCTAAGTCCGTCAGTTATCTGAATTGTGCTTTCCTGCCTAATTCCCGTATTAACGGGCACAGAAAGAGCCTTACCGTTTTTAGCAATAAAAACCTTCTGTCCCTTGAAGTCAGGCACCAGTGCCTGGGTTGGTATCATAAGAGCGTTGCTGATCTCCCTGAGGACAATTTCAATATTGGCAAATGAGCCGGGATATATCTCGGACCTGTCGTTACGGCAAAGCGCCCTGATCTGCAGTGATCTTGAATTCTGGTCAATTTTCGGTTCAACGGCATAAATCTTTCCGTTGAAAACCTTTTCCGAGCCCTGAACCTTGAAGTTGATCTGTGTTCCGGTTTTAACCGTATTATAGTACTTTTCAGGAATTGAAAAGTCAACCTTTACAGGGTTGATCTCCTGCAGAGTAGCAATTTTGTCGGTAGGGCTGATAAAGCTTCCGACGCTTACGGACTTCAGTCCAATAATACCGTTAAAAGGAGCCCTTATTTCTGTCTTGTCGATCTGTGCCTTAATGAGCTGTATGTCGGCCTGCTGTGTCTGAAGCTCATTAAGCGCGGCTTCGTATTCCTCCTGGCTTATGGCCTCCCTTTTGAGCATCATCTTCTGCCTGTACTCCCTATCCTTTGCAAGCTGAAGCTTATAGTTGGCCTTGGCAAGCTGGGCCTGAAGGTCGGCATCGTTTATCTTTACCAGAAGGGTGCCTTTGCGGACGTAGGAGCCTTCCTTAAACAGTATTTTTGTAATTTTGCCCGAAACTTCACTTTTCAGCTGCACTTCCTCATTTGCCAGGACTGTGCCGTTAGAGACAATTCTGTCGTTCAGCTTTCCCGGCATAACCACAAAGCCCTCCACTGCCAGGTGCATCCTGCCGCCTCTTTTCCCTTCGGCACTACCCGCGCCCTTGGTTTTTGCCTCGCCTTTCAGGAATGACATCTTTGGCAATATAATTATCAGAATTATAAGAATTGCAGCTGCTGCAATAACAATTCTTTTAGTCGATTTATTCATTTGCTTTCCTTGATTTGCTAAACCGCTCCGGCAAAAAAATTCTTAAACCAATATTTTACCGGAGACACTCGGTTTCCCATTGTGACAGTTAAACACCCCAACACAGAAAATAACACCTGGTGCGGCAGTTCATAAGACTAGCTCTAGACTGTGTATCGGCCAGATACTCTTTATCTGGACTTATTGGACAAACTCCAAATTATTCAGGTTTAAAAGATATTTTATAACGGACATTTTTTCAATGCATTTATTGCAAAGAATTTCATAATATGTTTAATCTGCATTTTTTGAAGGCTTTAATACTGCCCTGATAATTCCCGGAAATCCCTTTATAAAAAAAATTCTGACATTCTTACATAAACCACAACTTAATGGTTATTTGTTTCGGCCATAAAAATTATACATCTAATTTCCCTCCCATAATT
This sequence comes from Ignavibacteria bacterium, assembly GCA_025612245.1. GTDB lineage: Bacteria > Bacteroidota > Ignavibacteria > Ignavibacteriales > SURF-24 > JAAXKN01. The sequence goes on along the minus strand of JAAXKQ010000016.1, from coordinate 120,007 downwards.
GCATCTGTTAAACTAAACTGCTATGTTTACCTATATTTAATTCCATCTGAGACCCTAAGATCTCTTTTACTGATATCTGTAAATATTGGGTTAATTATGATTTTCCACGAACTCATTTTTTTAGTTTTCTTACATACAAACTTCTCTTTCAGCTTCAAATATCAGATTATTATTCCTAAAAATTAAAACGAAAAAGAGTCATGAAATATTACGAACTATTTTCATTGCTGAAACAAAATGTAAATTTCCAGGAAGATTTTATCAGGGTAGATGAAAAGCTTGAAGTACATAATTTCCCCTTTGTTTCCCGAAACTCCCCTATATTGCCCGGTGAACCGGAGCATTGGTGCAGTGAGCATGATTTTCACGCAAAGGCCGTATTTTTTCAGAATGCGGCAATTAATCCCGGTCCCGCACTTGACGTGCACGATGCGCATGTAAGTGAAAACATTCACTTCCGGTATCACATCTTTAAGCCGGCAAAGACAGGAAAAAGTAAAAACGTCATTTTATTTTTTCACGGTTTTAACGAGAAAAACTGGCAAAAGTACTATCCCTGGGCATACCGCATGATGGAAATAACAGGAAAAACCATAGTACTGTTCCCCCTAGCCTTTCATATGAACAGGGCTCCCCAGTCCTGGAGCGACAGGCACCTGATGGCTGAAGTGAGCACCGAAAGAAAAAGGATTTATCCGGACTTACTAAGCTCATCGCTCGTTAATGCCGCCATCAGCACACGCCTGCACACAAAGCCGCAGCGCTTCATCTGGTCCGGCCTGCAGAGCTATTATGACGTTATGCAGTTTATTGAAGAGATCAGGCAGGATAAAAACCCCGTAATTTCTCCGGAGGTAAGATTTGACCTCTTTGCTTATTCAATTGGGGGACTTCTGGCCAAGACACTGCTTATGACCAATACAAGGAACTACTTTGAGGCCTCAAAGCTCAGCCTTTTCTGCAGCGGATCCGTTTTCAGCAGGCTAACGCCGGTATGTAAGTTTATAATGGACAGCGAGACCGAGCAGGCCCTTTACAGGTACATTGTGGGCTACATGGAGACTCACCTTAAAAACGACCCATGGCTCAGGCATTTTCTTTCACCTGAGCACCCTGAAGGCTGGAACTTTTTAAGCCTGCTTAATTATAACAAGCTCAGTGAAAACAGAGAGAAGCTTCTCAGGTGCCTTTCGGAGAGGATATATGCCATATCTCTTGAAAAAGATACCATAATTCCTTCCTATGAGGTAGTAAATACGCTTAAAGGCCGTTCAAGAAACATCCCAATCTGTGTAGACATAGATGATTTCCCGTACGACTACAGGCACGAGGATCCCTTCCCCTTAAAGGAAATGATAAACAATGAGGTGGATAAGGCATTCAGTGAAACCTTTTCAAAGCTGGCAGGTTTTTTAGCCTGAGACAGTAATTTTCATTTGAGACAATAATTTTTACCGGCGGGCTTGAAAGAGAAATAAAAAAGGGAAAACCTTTTACGCGTTTTCCCTTTTTCAAAAACAGTTATCAATAAATTTTACTTCAGAGCCTTAAGAGCTTCTTTTGCCTTAGCATCTGTTGGATCGAGCTCCAGTACCTTTGTCCAATACTGACGTGAAGTAGCATTGTCCTTTTTCAGGTAATAGAAGTATCCAAGATAAGAATAAGCTTCAATAAGGTGATTCTTGAACTTCGCCTGCTGTTCGGGACCCATCTTAGTGACAACTTCAATGAATCTTTCGTAGTGAGGCTTTGCGAGGCCCTGCTCAGATTCCGGATCGAGCTGAGCATTGCTGAGTGCCCTGTAATAGTAGCCAATCGGCTGGTCCGGGCTAAGCTGAATCATCTTTGCATAAGTTGTATCAGCCATCTTGAAATTGCTCATTTTATAATAAGCCTGGCCCAGGTTGTAATATTCAATTACCTTCAATGGCTTGCCCGAAGCTTTTTCCTTCAATTCATATTCCTTTGCCGCATCATCCCACTTTTTATTCTTAAAGTAAAGAGAAGCTATGTCTCCGTGCAGATCTGCGCGCGTGGAATCGAGTGAAATAGCCTTTTTGAAGTTTTCAATTGCAAGTGAATCGTTTCCGGCTTTAACCTGCAGCTTGCCTAAGTAGTCATAATCCGTAGAAGTAATTTCCTTCGGGTCAGTCATCTGGAAATACTTGTCAAAAGCAGCAATTCCGTTTTGCGAGTCGTCAATTGAAAAGTAAGAATAAGCCAGCACGTGCTGAAGCTGTGCATCCGGCTTTCCGCCTTTCTGATTAACCTGGTTAATTACGGTAATTGCGGTATTGTAATCCTTTGCAAGATAAAGCATAGTTGCATAACGTTCGAGCTTGTCGCTTGTAGCTTCCGAAAAGTCGATGTACTTTTTATACATGTCGGCGGCTTTAACATAATCTTTGCGTGAATAGTAATATTCGCCAAATTCCTTGAAAGCCGGGGCAAATGAAGGGTCAACCGTAATTGCCGCGGTGAAATTTGCCTCTGCGTCGGCATAATTTTTAATTTTTGCATAAATCTGGCCAATTCCGATATGAGCCTTAACGTTTGCAGAATCGTAATCGATAGCCGTCTGATAGTTCTGAATTGCAAGGCTTCCATTAACCATTCTCAGGTAGATATCGCCAAGGCGCTGGAAAATGGCGGGATTTTTTTTGCTGACAGTCTTAGCTTTAGACAGGAGGTCGATTGCCCTTCCGAAGTTCTTTGCGTCCGAGCCAAGGTAAGCATCGGCAATTGCAATCATTATGTTAGCGTCTTTAGAGTCAGTCATGTCGAGCGCCTGATCAAACTGCTTGATTGCAGAAGTAGAGTCGTTCTTTATGAGCTGAACCTGTCCTATGCCTACATAATTCAAGGCATTTTCCTTATTGGCATCAATCCCCTTCTGGAAGTCGGCCTGCGCCTGGTCGGTTTTACCTTCTTTAATATCAAGCTTTCCAAGCCAGTAATAAGCATCGGCATTCTTAGGGTTACTTTTAATCAGATTATCGAAGAAATTTCTGGCTTCAGTATATTTCTCGACGTCAATGAGTCTGATGCCCTGCTTAACATCCTGGGCATTTAAGGCAGTAACTGCAACAAGCGTTACGAGCACAAATTTAATGGAATCCAGTATTGATAAATTGTTGAGTCTTTTCATTTGTTCTATATTATTTGGTTATTTTGATATTTTCATTTCTAATTTCAACTAATCTAACAGGCATTGTTGCAGGAACCAGACCTGCCTTAAGGAAAATCCTTTGGCCGCGGTCGCTTGCCAGGAAGGAAATGAATCCGGAACCCAGACCTGCTCTAGCCTCACCGCTTAAGACATAAACCTCTCTCCAGAGAGGATAGACTTTCTGAGCAATATAAGCCTGGTAAGGCTGATAATATTCGCCAGGCTGTGCGGTATCGGAAGCCAGGGCAACGACCCTGATTTTTTTGAGAAAGCCGTGTGTTACGGTATCCTGTCTGTCGCTAATCCAGTTGACGCCGATTATACCGACAGCATTACGGTTTTTAGCCACATAATCGATAACCGAAGGGTTATCCTTGACGGCAAAGGTATTTTTAGCCAGTGGCGAGTTATTAATTTTTTCCTTAACGTATCTAACAGTGCTTGAATTCTGATTATCAAAGACAATTTGAATATTTGAAAGAGCCGAACGGCCACTCAGCTGTCCCCAGCGTGTAACTTTTCCGCTCATCATGTCGCGGAACTGCTGCATTGTCATCAGTGTATCCGTATTCGCATTGTTCACAATAACAGCAATGCCGTCGTAAGTAATTTTTCTGACGATAGGCACGATTTCCCTTTTCTGGAAATAGCTTTCTTCTTCTTTTGTGAACTTGCGGGTAAGGATAACCAGGCGGGCGCTGTCGGAAAATAGATCCGCAATAGCCTCGGCTTCGGGTTTGTAATTGACCTTGATTTTCGCGTACTGATAGATTTTTTCGAAAGTATCAATTTCAGAATCTATGACGGGCTTAAAAGTCTCGTCTACGCAGATTGTAATTTCACCGGATGTAGGAGTGTCAGACTCCTTAGGGTTTTCACTCCTGCATCCGAATAAAAAAGATAAAATAAAGATAACCGGTATTGTTAGTTTAAATGTCCTCATCTTCCTGAGATTCCTTCTGCTCGTTATATTTCCTGTAGACTCTAAGGAGTCTATAGGCACCATACACCAAAATGGCAACACCCAAAATAATACGGTAATTTTCCTGCAATCTAAGTTGTATGAACTTTGCAAAAAGCACCAACAAACCGGCTGCAATATAAACTAAAACCATAGTAATGCCTGTAAACAGGTTTAGCTTATTTACGAAGGCATTACTTTTCCGCATATTATTCGTAGTAATTAACTCCTGAAGTCGGGTATATTACTGTAACTTAAACTGGAAAGGAATTACCATACGAACCCTGACAGGTTTACCGTTCTGCTTTCCGGGTCTCCATCTACCCATGAGCCTTGTAACTCTGACAGCTTCCTCGTCGCAACCTGCGCCGATACCTTTAACAACCCTGACGTCAGTAATAGAGCCGTCTTTTTCAACGACGAAACCGACCATTACCTTGCCTTCAACCTGAGCACGTTTTGCAATTTCAGGATAGACAACGTTTGAGCTGATAAATCTTAAAAGTTCGTCCTGTCCTTCAGGATAAGTGGGCATTTCCTCAACGAATGTAAAAGCTTCTTCCTTTGGAGCAGATTCTTTTACAATTTCTTCCTTCGGAGCGTCCTGAACTTCAATAAGGCTGTAGTCCACGCCGCCTTCCTGGCCCTGCTGAGTTGCCTTACCAGGGTCAACGTTATGGAGTTCTTCAACCGTAGGAACGTACTCGTCAGTTACCTGATCGTCAGGTTTAACAACCGGCGGCAGGAATTTGATGGTAGACTTCAACGGTGGCGGAGCTTCAACCTGTTCGATTACCTTCTTTTCGTCGATTGACGGAGGAGGTGCCAGGTCTGTTATGGTAACGACCTTCTTTCTGTTGACCTTAATATCTTCCTTAGGTGTAACAAAGCTGATAATCAGCGGGGATGAAACACTCAGTATAAAGAATATTACGGCAATCACAAAAGCGCGGAACAGGAATTGATGATATTTCTTTCTCAGTACGTAAGCACCATATTCCTTATTCTTACCCTCGAAGATAATGTCGTTAAGGTCTATGTTGTACGATATTTGATGATTACTCATAATTATTTTTGCCGCTTAAAGTTATTATTTATTCTTAATTAAATCCATGTCCTTAGGATCAGCATCAACCAAAGCAAAACGTTTGATATTGCATATATTCATTTCATCCAATATATCAACCATGTTTTTATACGTCGACTTATCTGTAGGTTTAATCAATACAACCATATCCTTAATCATCTGGTTCTGCTCAAGAAGGTCCTTTCTAATGCCTGCTTCAGAGAAATTGGTAATCTTAACTTCCGGATCTTCAGTAGCCATACCTTTATACCAGAAAACCTTATTAGTTTCACCAAGTAAAATGGTCATGGTCTTTGAAGCCTTGACTGCGGGAGCATCGGCCTGCTCCTTCGGGTTATCGGCTTTAACCGGAAGGTTAATTTCCATAGTCTGTGGCTTGCTGAAAGTGGTAGTCAACATGAAAAAGGTAACCAAAAGGAATCCAAGGTCAACCATAGGGGTCAAGTCGACCCTGGTGGACATCTTTTTCCCTTTTTTCTTTTTACCCTTGCCGTGTCCCCCACCTTTCGAGGTATCTAATTCAGCCATTTTTTATAATTTCCTCTATTTTTTTTCTTCTGGTTTCTTGTACTTTGTATTCGGATTTGCTTCCAAATTCGTAATCAGATTGAATTTGTTAACGTTTTTATCCTGCAGAGTTCCCATAACTTTCTTAATGACAGGATAAGCACAATTGCCGTCACCATTAATGGCTATTCTGAGTCCCGGGTTTGAAAGACGGGCCTGCATAATCCATACACCGAGCTCATTGTTGGTAGAGTCGACCGGTATGCCAGGCTGCTTGAAGTTCTTTCTGTCAAGTTCTTCAAGTCCCAGCCAGCCCTTTAAGGCGTTGATTGGAATTCCGAAGCTTGAAGTAAGGTAGAAAGCCTTCTGCTCCTGTGGAGTAAACTGAATGTTGTATTTTTCGGCAATTCTTTCCAGGAGCTTTTCTCTTGAAAAGTTCTTGTTATCGATACCGAAGAACACTTTGCCGTCTTTTGTAACCGTTATATTCATAATATCCGTATCAGGCAGCTTTATATCCGAAATAGATGACGGAGTAGCAACAACAATAGAATCATCACTCTTAAATTGCGTCGTCAACATAAAGAATGTCAACAAAAGAAACGCAACGTCGCACATCGCCGTCATATCGATTAGTGTGCTTTTACGGGGTACTTTTACTTTTGGCATATTATTATATTATACTAAAAATATTTTAAAATCCATTAATTATGATGAGCTGCAAAGTTCTGAACGATTGCAACACCAGCTTCATCAATTGAGTAAGTGATCTTGTCTATTTTTGTTGTAAAATAGTTGTAAGAAATAATAGCAATAGCTGAGGTACCGATACCTAAAGCTGTATTGATAAGAGCTTCAGAAATACCGTTTGCAAGAGCAACTGCATCAGGAGCACCGGCTGTAGCCAAAGCAGAGAATGCCTTGATCATACCAAGTACTGTTCCTAACAGACCCATAAGGGTTGCAATTGAAGCGATAGTAGCAACGATAACCAGGTTCTGCTCGAGCATAGGCAGTTCCAGTGATGTAGCTTCTTCGATTTCCTGTTTGATAGCCAGAACTTTCTGATCTCTGTTTAATCCCTTCTCAGGAATCATTTCCTTGTATTTAAGAATACCGGCCTTAATAACGTTAGCAACTGAACCTCTCTGCTTGTCGCATTCAGCAATAGCTGTATCCAGATCTTCCTGAGCAAGCTTTGTGTGAACTTTTGCAACGAACTGGTTAACTCTTCCCTTACCTTTAGCGCGGGTAATGGTGATAAGTCTTTCGATACCGAATGTAAGAACCATCATTAAAAGTGACATAAGAATAGGTACGATGATACCGCCTTTGTAAACGACTCCAAGATAGTTGCCTGGCTTCGGATGGTTAGCCGGGTTGCCGCCCTGGAAGTTGTCGGGGTTACCTAATACAAAAATAAAAATGCAGATAGCAATAATAATTAAAAGAGGTATTACGATACCTGCAAAACCTGAAAAGGCAGATTTAACTTTCGAAGATTTCACGTCTTTCTCCTAATTTAAAGAATTAGTTGTTTATTGATTAATTGTTCTTGATTTATTGAATTTCTTTATCCGGAAGCGACTGTTTTCATGCTAACATATTTTAGTGCTAACTTTTTGGCCGTATATCACTGGACAAGCAATCCCATTATTTTTATAAAACAACAATAGACACAGTTATGCCTGCATCTGTTTCATCGGAATTTTATGGTGTAAAATTAGTTAAGGTTTTTCGAATTAGCAATAGATAAAATAATAATTTTTACGAACGCAGATACCTGAAAAGTTGATATAAGTGAACATCCCTGCGCTAAGCACTTCCCTATCTTAATATAATTAGTACTATCTTAAGATACACCATAGGATAATAAAATGTAACACATTTTCCATAACTATTCAACAACTCTATGGCACCAGGAGTTTCATTTTTCCGCATAAAATTTCAAAACAGGCGGTTTTCGGGTATTTTTGTCCTTTTTCAGCCCGCCCTGAATGACCGTCCTGTTCCTGCTTTCTGATACGCCGAATGTGATTGCTAATTGGAAATTTAATTTATAACTTACTTTTCAAATATTTTCCCAATTAACCCTAAAGCCCATGAAAACAAAATGCAAAGATTTTTTTGAGCACACCGGCTTCAAGCAGCTTCGCAGCTATTTTGTTTCCCGCTTTGAGAACGTATTCTAAGACAATTCTCTCCAATTTCCTGGTCCGGGTACTTATTTATTCTTAAATAACAATTCCTTTGGTCACTAATTTGCGGAGAGAAAAATGGCTACAGCTATCTTAAATACGAATCTGTCTTTTGAGAGTATCAGCGCTGAAACAGTTCACGAAGTCCTCAGAAAGAAAATGCTCGTAGATGGTTTTGATCTGGTCTTTGATCATAACCGCAGTTATGGATGTCACCTTGTTGATGCCAGAACCGGAGAGGCATATCTGGATTTCTTTTCTTTCTTCGCCTCCTCCCCCGTCGGTCTTAACCACCCAAAGCTAAGCAGTCCTGAATTCAGGGAAAAAATCGGCTACATTGCCTCCTTAAACAAGCCTTCAAATTCCGACCTTTACACCGTTGAAATGGCCGAATTTGTAGACGCCTTCAGCCGCATTGGAGTTCCTGAACATTTCAAGTACCTTTTCTTTATCGACGGCGGGTCGCTGGCAGTTGAAAACGGCCTAAAAGTAGCATTTGACTGGAAGGTAAGAAAGAACCTCCAGAAAGGAATTAAAGAGGAAAAAGGACAGCAGGTAATCCACTTCAAGGAGGCCTTCCACGGCAGGAGCGGCTATACGCTGTCTCTTACAAATACAGACCCCAATAAGATCATGTATTTCCCGAAATTTAACTGGCCCAGAATTACAAACCCCAAGATCAAATTTCCCCTGGAGGAGAACCTGGACGAGGTGGTAAAACTGGAAAACCGTGCAATTGACGAGATCTATGCGGCAATTAAAAATAACCCTGACGACATAGCACTCATTATAATCGAACCCATTCAGGCCGAGGGCGGCGATAACTTCTTCCGCAAGGAATTTCACCGTAAACTCAGGGAAATTGCCGACGAAAACGAAATATTACTCATGTACGACGAGGTTCAAACGGGCATCGGCCTTACGGGCAAGATGTGGGCGCACCAGCACTACATAGATCCCGACATAGTATCCTTCGGCAAAAAAATGCAGATCTGCGGCATCATGGTCAGTAACAGGATTGATGACGTTGAGGACCACTGCTTCCGCAAGTCCAGCCGCATTAACTCAACCTGGGGCGGCAACCTGGTTGACATGGTGCGGTCGAAGAGGAATCTTGAGATAATTGAAGAGGATAACCTGGTGGAAAATGCAGAGCTGCAGGGCAAGCTCCTGCTGGAGAAACTTTTTGACCTTCAGGAAGATTATCCTGAACTCATCTCAAACGTCAGGGGGCTTGGGCTCATGTGCTCATTTGACATGCCAGGCGTAGAGTTGAGGAAGGAGTTTCTGAACCTGTGCTACGCGCACAAACTGCTAATTCTCCCCTGCGGAACGCATTCCATAAGATTCCGGCCCTCACTTACCATTACGGGAGAGGAATTAATTGAGGGTTTGAAAATAATTGAAAAAGTATTATATTTAATGAAAGCGAATTTATAATCAATAAGTAAACTACTTGCATGATGCGGCTCCATTCCGGAGCCGTTATCATTTTAAATGCGCTAAGCCGGGCCAGCAGATGAGCTTAAAATAACCGGAAAGACAACTTAATTTCAGGCAAAAACACAAATTCTATGAATCCAGCAGTTTATATTGTAAGTACCCCTATCGGCAACCTCAAGGACATTACGCTACGAGCAATTGAGACACTAAAGGAAGTGGATTTTATCCTTTGTGAGGACACAAGGGTAACTTCCATACTTCTAAATCATTTTGAAATAAGCAAGGAACTCGTTTCATTTAATGCGCAGTCTGAATCGGGCAAGCTTAACTACGCTTTAGAAAGGATAGAGCGAGGGGAATCCTGCGCGCTGGTCTCCGATGCCGGGACGCCTGCCATTTCGGATCCCGGTGTAAGGCTCATTTCAGCGGCAATTAAAAGAGGGATTAAGGTTGAAGCCGTGCCCGGCGTTACGGCGCTTATTACGGCCCTAAGCCTGAGCGGACTGCCAACGGATGCCTTTGTATTTGAGGGATTCCTGCCGCAGAAAAAGGGACGGCAGAAAAAGCTAAAACAGCTCTCCGGGGAAGAAAGGACAATCATACTTTATGAATCCACCTACAGGATTGAAAAGCTCCTGCAGGAATTAAATGAATACATGCCCCAAAGGTACGTAACGGTTTCGCGCGAACTGACGAAAAAGTTCGAGGAAACCTGGCGCGGAAGGCCAGTTGAGCTGCTTGATGAACTGAAGACCCGGGTAATCAAGGGGGAATTTGTAATAGTCATTGCCCCGCTGGACTGGAAGGTGGAACTGCAGGAAGATAAATCTGGGAAAGGAATTCAATGAATAACATTCCAAGGAAATCAAGACCTAATCCCTTAATGGCAACGGGTCTGTTTATTCTCTCAACGGCTCTGATAATAATAAGCGTTATTAAGACCTATTACGACACCGGGAAAATGAACTGGATTTTGCTCATTGTTGTACTTGCAATGAACGTCGTTGGCATTATAAGAGCCGTAAGGCAGTACAGAAAAAGAAAAGAAGAAGAAAAGGAAGTGGAAAGTTAAGTCATCTTACTCAAAGTCATCTTACTAAAACTGCTTTTTGAATGAAATAAAGCATGGATCTTAATTCTTCAATTTCAGCCTTCAGGCTTTCCACTTCACTTTCGGGACTTTCCCCCCCTCTCCTTAAAGCCCGGGTTCGGGCTTATACTCATTTGTCTGTAGCAAAGAATGCTTTCCCCCATCTCTTTTGAGAGCCCCGGAGGGATTTTAAGGTTTGAGTTTTGAGTTTTAAGTTTTAAGTTGGGAAAGAGTTCAAGGTTCGAGGTTCGAGGTTTTAGGAAGGAAAGGAATATGAAGGGCGTGGGATTGGAATTGGGTATGGGTTTAGCCCCAGAGGAGCGTTTTGTTTGTAGAAAAGAATGCTTCCTTCCCTCTCTTTTGAGAGCCCTGGAAGGGCGACTTGTTTGTAGCAGAGAAGGAGAACTCCCCCTCCCCCCATCAATAGAGCCCTGGAAGGGCGACTTGTTTGATATGGATAGAGATTATTAAGACCTTCCTTACAAGTCGCTCCTTCCGGAGCTCTGATTATTTTTTTTATTCGTTTTTTCTACAAACAAATCGTCCCTCCGGGACTCTATGAATATATAGCGGAAGGATGTTAAGGTTTAAGTTTTCAGTTTTGAATGGGGAAAAGGTTCAAGGTTCGAGGGAAAAGGGTTCAAGGTTCAAGGTTCGAAGTTTAATGAGAACAAGGATAAGGTGGAGGGGGAAAGGAAACAACCATGAAGGCTGGGAGTTTGGAATTGTGCGATGACTAAGCCCGCAGCGCGGGCGAGATATTTGTAGCCCGGGGTGAGGAAGCCCCCGGATGGGGGCGACTGAACCCCTGGGAAATGGATTTTGCCCCAATATACAAAGCTCCGGTCAGGAGCGGCACAGAAGAATGATGAATGGAAGCAATGTGAGCGGGTGTAAATGTGTTGGGATTTCTACCGCTTTAGCGGTAGCATATTTGTAGGGTTGCATGTTCTTTGTATTTCCCTGATTGTGTGTTTTGTGTAATGAATATTTAAGATAATTCTCGGTTGTTTTGATGGGATGGTTTTTATGTGTGTGGGGTCGTGGTTTAATGATATGTTTATCCAATGGGAAGTAAGATACAAGTCGCTCCTTCCGGAGCTCTGAATATTTTTTTTATTCGTTTTTTCTACAAACAAAGCGCTCCTTCGGAGCTTGGGGGAGGCGTGATTATATTGGTTCAGGTATCGTAGAGATGGTTGTGGGATTGACTGAGAGCCCCTCAAAAGGGGCTTGGTAATTGCGTTATGTAAGTGTACCCGGATAAATTATTGACGGTCAGACAATTTACCCTGATCCGTGCCAAAGAGAAACTCAAGCGGAATGTAGAGCCTTTTTGCCCATGCGGGTTCATTGTGTTCGGCATTTTTGTCGTAATAAAACATGAGGTCCCGGCCTTCGGAATAGCCTTTCTTTTTAAGAAGGCTGACCGTTTCTTCAACGCCCGGCAAAAGTCTTTTTTCGAGCCCGATGCCGCCGTTATCAATATAAATCTTAAGAGGTTTCCTGGGACCGGTATAAGCTTCAATAAAGGGCAGGTAATCGAGTTCCTGGATCTTAAATGCCGGCGAGAGGCAGGCAGCCTTTGAGAATACTTCGGGGTGCTCCCAGATGAGCATAAAAGAAATCAGCCCTCCCATGGAAGAGCCCATGGTTGCAGTATTCTCCCTGTCGGGAAGCGTGCGATATGTACTGTCAATCATTGGCTTCAGCTTTTCAACAATAAAGCGCATATATGAACGCCCGAGCTCTGTGTAGGAATATTCAGCCGTCCTGTCCTTTGTGTTGTTAATGCCAACGATAATCACTTCCTGCATCCTGCCTGCCTTTATCAGGCTGTCCGAGGTCTCATCAACCTGCCAGTCGTAGCCGAAGCTGGAAGTATTAGGGTCAATAATGTTCTGTCCGTCGTGCATATAAAGGACGGGATATCGCCTGTTATTGTCTTTAGCGTAGCTTGGCGGGAGCCACACGATTACGTCCCTTGGATCCAGTGACTGCCAGGTCATGCCCGTGTGGTATTTTACGCTTCCCGTAATTTGTCCGTGCACGATGCGGCCGGTCGGACCCTTTTTCCAGTTCCGGATCCCGAAGCTAAGCGTGGTGTCGGAGGTGACAGTAAGGTTATAATTTCCGGGAACAGAGCCATCCTCATTAAGTGCTTCATTATCCCAGCTTCCAAGGGTAAACTTGAACTCAAGCGTCTCCCCTTTTTTGAAGCTCAGCCTCTTAGTCCAGATCCCGTCCCGGTTTTTCTCAAGCGGCACCCTGCCCGGGTTCCACTCTCCAAGCAGGGCATGGCTTCCTACAATGTAGACCTTTGAAGCTTCAGGCAGATTTCCCGCTTTAACGTTTATAGTAATAACTTTTTCGTTCTGTGCCATAATGCTGTTGAATAATAAAAGTGAAATAAATGCTGCAAAATAACAAAGATGCCTTTTCATTGCTTTTTACTGGATTATTAGAAATAATTTATAGGTCAGTAATATAAAGACTTAATACCAAAATTTCCGCTTTTCCCCTTAATGCTGCCCCCGATATGCGCCAGGGAGCAGGGCACTGGAGCCATATTGTGCTACTCTTTCCTTCCGGGAGGCAATCAGATTTCTATTTCATGGCATCAAGCTTTAGCCTGTCTTCCTTTTTTAAGCCACGGACTACAAGATCATAAGAGAAGTCAATCCATTGCCTGAGCTCCCTGTCGGGGACTGAATTATCCAGGATTACCGTAATCCAGTATTTCTTATTCATGTGGTAGCCGGGACTTACGGCCTCATACTTTTCTCTTAGTTCCACCGCCCTTTCCGGATCGCACTTCAGGTTAACGCTTAAGGGCAGCTTTTCCAGCGGACAAAGGGCAAACATTTTATTCATTACCTTGAGGACCAGTGTATCTTTATCAAAGGGATAACTTTCGCTTGCCCCTTTCTTCTTAAGGCAATACTCCCTGAAAGACTCAATGTTCATACATATCCCTTTATTTTCTTTTAACGTGCAATTTGTAAGAAACTTTTTTTGCTTTATAATTTACTTAAAATTATGGTTATATTGTAAATTAAACAAAATACAGGATTCCCATAATGAATGGAAACATATTACTTGCCAACAGATTTCATAAGGCGCTTTCATACCAGCAGTACATGGAGCGTACAAAAATAAAGGTACTTACTTCAGATGCAACGCTGTTCGACGAGGAGCTGCTAAAGAGGTTCGAATATTCGAGGCTAAACCTTCAAAGGAGCCTGAGAATTGAAAAGTTATATTCTGTTTCGCCAGAATTAACGAGCATTACCACAAACCTGCCCAAAGAGCACATCTGGGTTGTACTAACGGAGGACTGGTGCGGCGATTCGGCACAGATACTCCCCTGCATCGCGAAAATTGCCGCAACCACTACAAAAATTGAGCTTGGGATACTCTTAAAAGATGAAAACCCCGACATAATGGATCAATTTCTTACAAACGGCACCAGGAGCATTCCGAAACTAATCGGCTTTGACAGGAGCTGGAATGAGCTCTACAGGTGGGGGCCCCGTCCGGAAGCCCTGCAGGAACTATTCCTTACACTTAAGTCGGAAGGCATTCCCAAAGAAAAGCTTTATGAAAACCTTCAGATGTGGTATAACAATAATCACGGTAAAGAAATTGAGCGTGAATTCAGGGAAATGCTAAGTCCGTTTCTGGTCTAAGCCTATTCCGGAGCCGTATAGCGGTTTAGCACCTTAGATCTTATCTGCATGCGGCTCTCCCGGGCAGAGATATTCTTCTCCTGCTCGATTTTTTCAGTCTCCAGCGCAAGCTCCTCATCCTTGATCATGTTCCTGAACCAGAATGAATAATCCCCTTTCCTCAGGTGGAAAAGCCATGTATCATCGTCAACGCCTTCGGCCATCTGAAGGAATATCATTAGGTTCTGCGCCCTCAGCATGAGCTTACTCTCCCGGCCCTTGAAGTAAAAGCTCCTTTCGGGAGGCAGCTCGCCTTCGGCATATTTAAGGTGGTGGCGTTTCCTTTCTTTCCGGGGTGTAATGGTATTGAACTTAAAGGGTTTCATTGCAGGCATTCGCCACCATGCAATTGCCTCGCCGGTCTGCAGCTCGGCTTCGGGCAGAGCCGGAAGGTTTTCGCCCAGTGTAGAGCTGAACTTTGAGAGAGTCTTTTGCGGGTATTTCCCGATTGCAAGTATTGCACCGGCAATTGACAATACTTCGGGAGCGATGTGGTCGGGATGTATGGTAATCATAAGAAGTCCCGGCATCTCACGCGGAATATTAAGCATTAAAGGCTCCCAGCCCGCAGGGAGCAGGTGGTGAATTTCGTCAATTACTATCCAGTGCGGCCTGCCCGTCGAGGCCTTTAGCTTCAGGAGGACGGGAAGAAGCTTTTCAAAAAATTCCGGCCTGTGTTCCATGCTAATGCCGACAAGACTTACGATGCAGTTTTGTCCCGGCTGACCGAGGACGTGCATGATCTCATCAATTGTAGGCTCCCTTTTAGGGCTGCCCAGAATGACCGCATTCTCAAAATCCTGGTAATCCCCTTCGGGGTCAATTATGCAGTACTGGTATTCGAGCTCTTCGAGGGCTTCAAGAAAAGCCGAAGCAAATGTGGTTTTTCCTGCTCCGGAGCTGCCGGTTAAAAGGAGGCTTTCCGAAGGTCTTACGTATACTTTTTTGTCATCTTCGGTTGTGCCAACAGGTATCCTGTTGCTCTTAAGCTCCCGCTCGTAGTCTTTCAGGTCGTCCTGCAGTATCATTTCAATAAATTCGCTGACGCCTTTGCCGTGTCCGGACTTCATGACAATGTCCGAGGTTTCCTTTACCATCGGCAGGGCATTAGCAACGGAAGCCGAGCACTGGCAAAGTCCCAAGAATGCGTGGTCGTTTTCGGCATCCCCTATTGCAGCCACGTTATGCGGCGACAGGCCAATTTCCTTGAGTGCGGACTTAAGACCCGTAGCCTTATTGATTCCCGTGGGTAGCACCATTACGGCGTCCTTATTGAAAATCACCTGGAGCTCAAGACCAAGGTCGCGTATTACTTCAAGCACCGTAGTTTCAAAAGGCCTCCAAGTTGCCACAATTACGCGTCCGACCGAGAGGCGTTGAATCCCGCGGCGCTTAAGTTCACTAACGAAGAGTTCGGGAGGAGAGGCACCGAGTGCCTTTTCCTCCCTTTCGGAAGGCTTATAAAGCAGGGCCCCGTTTTCAGCCACAATAATGTCGAAAATGTCGTGCTGCGGGAATACTTCCATGAGTTCATCCAGTTCGCGTCCCGTAACAAGAACGAGTTTCCGCCCGGAGGCCTGGAAGCGCTTAAGAACATCAATTGTATATTCATCCACGCGCCCGTCCTTGGCGAGCGTGCCATCGTAGTCCGTTGCCAAAGCATAGTACTGCATATTGTATATCCTTTTACGGAACGTTAAATAAAGTACTACTGAAAGGTTTTCGCGTAAAGACTTTCAGTTAAAGCCTTTCTGGTATAAACTCAACAGGCGGAGGATACCCCGCGCTTAGAATTTTCAGGATATCAAAAGAATATTCCTCAGGCCTCACTTTTATACCTTCCCCAGGCACACATTTCACTTTCAAAAAAAAATCGATCCAAGTCCCGCGTAAATAAAATCTTACAAAATCTTTACTCTAAAATTACACCTGCGTCCAATTTGCCTCTTCCGCGGGTTATTTCGTTTGAATTACCAGCGAAGTCCTGCGGGTTAGTTTAGAAGCCATATCTTTCTTTTTTTCATTGAGCAGTTTAAGGACTTCCTGGACCTCATCTACAAGAACGATCATGAGTTCATTTTCCGAGGCGTTTTCAATTCCGTAGAGTATAGCTTCCTCTTCTTTTGGGATTGTATGGATCTCCAGGTTAGGCTTTTTGCTGTGAATGCCGTCGATGATGAGTTTTGTCATTTCGCCGGGCTTTCTACCGCGCCTTTCCTTATCCTCTTTTATAATAACCCTGGTAAACATTCTTGAAGCCATGCGTCCAAGGAGGAATATGTCCTCGTCGCGCCTGTCGCCCGTGCCGCCAAAGATCCCCGTTCTTACGGGATGCGGGAAGCGGCAGAAGAATTTATAAAGGCCCATGAAGCCAGAAGGGTTGTGCGCGTAGTCGACGAGTACCGTAAAGTTTCCCATTTCAATAAGGTTCATTCTGCCGGGGACGTTCTCAGGCGTAGGCTTGAAGGAATTAAGGCCTTTTTTAATTACTTTCAGGTCTATGTCGTGCACAAAAGCCGCAAGAGTTGCCGCCAGAACATTCTGCACCATAAATAAAGCCCTTCCTGAGAATGTAAGCGGGATGTTTTCAATTTTCTCCACCCTGAGCCTCAAATCGCCTCTTGCAAGAGTCACGTAGCCGCTTTCTGCAATGCAGGCTATGTTTCCCCGGGCAATGTGCTCGAGCACGCAGGGGTTGTCTTTTTTCATGCTGAAAAGGCAGACTTTCCCCAGTACCTCATGCCTCATATTATAGACCAGGGGGTCGTCTGCATTGAGTATGACAAAACCGTCCTTAGAAACGCTGTTCGGGACAACGGATTTGACCTTTGCAATGTCTTCGAGCGTATAGATATCTCTCTGCCCCAGGTGATCGGCCGTAATATTAAGCACGACGCCTATATTGCACCTGTCGAAGCCCAGCCCCGAGCGCAGGATGCCTCCTCTGGCCGTTTCCAGCACAGCCACTTCAACGGAGGAGTCGCTGAGTACCTTTTTAGCCGAAATGGGCCCCGTATCGTCCCCTTTTTCAACCAGGTTATTGTCTATGTATATGCCGTCAGTAGTCGTAAACCCAACCTTCTTTCCCGAGCTCCTGATTATGTGTGCAATGAGCCTTGTAGTTGTGGTTTTGCCGTTTGTTCCGGTAATTGAAATTATGGGAATTCTGGAAGGGGCTCCCGGGGGATAAAGCATGTCGACGATATTTTTAGCCACATTCCTTTTCCTGCCGATCGAGGGGCTGGTATGCATGCGGAGGCCCGGGGCTGCGTTGACTTCAACAATTCCGCCGCCGTTTTCATTCAGCGGGGTGGAAATATCGGGCGCAATTATGTCCAGTCCCGCGATGTCCAGGCCAATGATCCTGGCTATCCTTTCAAAAATAAAGGCGTTATAAGGGTGCACCTCATCTGTTCTGTCAATTGCGGTACCGCCTGTTGAAAGGTTTGCCGTAGATTTCAAACAGCAGATTTCGCCCAATTTAAGCACAGTTTCGGGTGAATAGTTTTTTTCTTTGAGAAGCCTCAGCGTCTGTTCGTCAATACTAATCCGTGTAAGGTTGTTGACGTGGCCATTTCCGCGCCAGGGATCCTTATTGACTATATCCACAAGCTGCCCTATTGAATGCACTCCGTCACCTACGACGTGTGCCGGCACTCTTTCGGCTGCGGCGATAAACTTATTATTTACGACGAGCGCCCTGAAATCGCGCCCTATGAGCTGCTTTTCCACAAGTACGCTTTCAGAAAATGCCCTGGCTTCCCGGAAAGCCCTTACCGCCTCTTCAAGGCTCATGAGGTTGAGGTTTATGCCCTTACCCTGGTTTGAATCCAGTGGTTTAATTACTGCCGGGAAGCCCGTCAGCAGCAGGGCATCTTCGAGCTCCGATTCATCTTCAACAACCTTACCCGGAGGGACAGGGATGCCATTGAAGGCAAGGAGTCTCTTTGCCTGATTCTTGTCGCCCGCAAGTTCGACGGCAATAATACTGGTTTTACTCGTCGAGGCAGCCTCAATTCTCTGCTGGTATATGCCATAGCCAAGCTGTACAAGAGAAGAATCGTTGAGCCTGATAAAAGGGATACCCCTTTCAAGGGCCTCATTAACGATGGCAGAAGTGCTGGGTCCGAGGCATACCTCTTCCCTGATTTCAGCCATCTTTTTCACGTGAAAAGCAATTTTGTTCTTCAGCTGGTCCATCGGCATGTCTTCGGCCAGGGCAAGGAATACTTCAACTGCCGCATCGGCCGCATAAAGGCCGCATTCCTCTTCAAAATAGTTAAAGACGACGTTATAAATGCCCGGCAGGGCGGTTGCGCGTGTTCTGCCGAAGCCTGTATCCATTCCAGCCAGAGTCTGCAGTTCCAGTGCAATATGCTCGATAACGTGGCCCGCCCAGGTTCCTTCGGAAATTCTCCTTAAGAACCCTCCTTCCTGGTAATAGCTGCACTGGTGGTGCCGTACGGAAGGAATTGCTTCTTCAATCCTTTCCCTGAATCCGGGAATCAGGTCCGTGGGCTTCTGTTCATAATCTTCCAGGTCCAGGCGAATGAGTATGAGATTTTTCCAGTAGGTGCTCCAGTAATTTGGTCCTCTCATTGCCCTTTTTTCCAATACTCGCATAAAATCCTCTGATAATTACACATTACTCTTTGTATATCCACAAACTCCGTCGGGTCTGATTCGGCAGCACAATAGAACAAAAAGGCCTTGAATGTGCACTAAAAGCTACTCAATTCTGAACTCATCTTCCCATATTGCTAAGAATGCCGGTTCCTGGTTTCTCCTGTATCCCCTGTACATTGGAAGGGTATTATAAAAAAGCTCTGCGTCAGCTTTTCTATCGACGGCAATAATTCCCATCTCGGTTTTCAGGCCTTCGCCATTTATGCGGAATACTTCGCGGAGAGCTTCATGAAGAGACATGTTCTTAAATTTAATGAGGGCATAGACCAGGTGTGCAAAAACTCCCCTGATGATAAACTCTCCGTCGCCCGTGCAGGAGACAGCGCATGCCTCGTTATTGGCATATGTTCCTGCCCCGATGATCGGGCTGTCGCCAACGCGGCCTTTGAGCTTATTAGTGAGCCCTCCGGTAGAAGTTGCAGCTGCAAGGTCACCTTTTTTATCGAGAGCCACGGCTCCTACGGTTCCCTTTCCAGCGGTATGCTTTTCGTGGTTCAGGGTATTCTTGAATTCTTCGAGTTTTTCCTGCGTAATGAAATACTCCGAAGGGCGGAGCTCCAGGCCTGAACGCCTGGCAAACTCTTCTGCACCGGGACCCGTCAGCATTACGTGTTCTGTTGTTTCCATTACCTTCCGGGCCAGGCTTACGGGATTTTTGACAAACCTGATTGCCGCGACCGAACCGGCCTTCAAGGTTTTTCCGTCCATAATTGCGGCATCCTGCTCAGTATCCTTTTCACAGTTAATTGCAGAGCCGCGTCCGGCGTTAAAAAGAGGGTTATCTTCAAGGACCCTTACGGCGGCTTCTACGGCATCCAGAGCAGGGCCGTCGTCGTTCAGCACTTCCCAGCCGGTTAAAAGAGCCTCTTCGATCCCTTTTTTGTAGGCCTCTTCCATCTCCGGGGTAAATGTGTTCCTGTCCTTGTTCTGTGCCCCGCCGTGAATGGCAATGACAAAGTTTTCTTCAGAATTCATTTTTTCTCTGCCGCATGGTTATTGTGCAAAACACTTTTATTTTTGTGACCATTATGAATATTTTTCTCCCCGGGGGTTTTCAGGTCAGGGAGAAATTCCCTTTCGCGTATGAGGTGGCCGTTGCCCTTGGCAAGGATATGCACATTCAATCCCTCGGCACAAAGGGGCGTATAGTCCTCAGCCTCAACGATATTTGTACACTTGATTTTCGAGGCATCGATTATAATTATCATTCCGCTTCCGATGCATTCGGCCTGGTTGCCCTGTGTAATTAAAAGAGCGGTATCCTCGCCAAGTCCAATACCCGAACAGCTTGGGTTTGTAATAATTGACTGTGTCAGGCGCCCGAACCTACCTCTTTTTAAAAAATGCGTATCGATGATGCAGTAATCCAGAAATCCAAGGCCCGACATCACCTTAATATCGCCTTTAAGCATTGCCTCCTTGGTTTGCCCCTCGTAGATCATGATCTTGGACATTGCCATTGCCCCGGCACTTGAGCCGGCAATGATAAAATTCTCGTCCTCATAATATTTTTCCTCAATTGCCTCTATGAGCCTGGTGCCCCCAAGTATGGTTGAAAGCCTGAACTGGCTGCCGCCGGTAAAGAAAACGGTGTGTGCTTTTTCAATTCTAGAAACAAATTCCTCATTTGAGGCGTCTTCCCTGGTGCGTACGTCCAGAATATTGGCATCAGCAAACCCAAGTCCGGAGAAAGCCTCCTTATAAGTCTCCCAGATCTCCTCAGGGGCCTTTGAAGCCGTAGGGATTATCTCAATTGACCTGCCGGCTTTTTTGCCTGGCAGGAGCCCTTTTAGTATTTCAAATGGTTCAAAGTCCTTGTTATATTCTTCCATAGAAAGGGGCCGGCCGTCGTTTTTGTGTTCCGCTCCCCCGATAACAAATATTTTACCCTTGGGTAATCTCATTCCTCTCCCCAATATCTAAACTCTGACACGCTTGTTTGTCTTATTACTATAATCTAAAGAATTGATGCAAAATGAAAAGTTTTTTTCAGTGGAATAATTGAAGTCATTTTTTGCAGACGAGGTTATCGCCAGAAATTCAGGATGCAGGTATTTTGCCCAATTTATAATATTCATCTTTTTTTCATTTAATATAAGCTCAAAATGTCAAAAGAAAAGGGCATTAAGTGAATTTTCCTGTAGGTAAATTACGGAATTATTTGTAGTTATATGGCTTACCTTAAGACGTTTGTGCGGTTTTTAAGCTTAAGTGTGTGTGCCGTTAAGCGTAAGGTTCCCGAAGGCTCAAATAGCGGGGATAAAAGAGACAGGGTTAAGGTATTATAAGTATAAGAAATAATTGTTCTTATTGATTTTCGGGATGGATAACCGGGAAAGTGTACTTATCCCCCGACTTCAGGATTTTAATATCTATATTGCTGGAAGAATCCATCTGGCTGCTTTCATCATCCGGGAGCACGTTAAAGACAAACACGTTGTTTTCTCCCGTAACCTCAAAGCTTCCCCCGGAGTTTACGATGACGGCTGTAGATTCGTCGATTCCTATCCCGGAGAGGTAAGGGTGCTCCAGGACGGCATTTATCAGGCGGTTTTTTCTGCTGCGGGTATTAAAGTGCTGGTCGATAATTGCGTTTTCCAGGAAGCCGAAGCCTTCGGAAAGTTTTACGTGTTCCCTTACTATAGGGTTAAAAAGGTAGGGTGAGATGTCACTATCGTTAAGTCCGTCGCCGCAGATCATAACCTTGCTCATAATTGCAGCTCCGGCACTGGTACCGCCGATAAGGCCGCCTGCTGTATAGACCTTCTTTACCTTCGCAAGAAGCCTGGTATCCTTAAGAAATGCAACGAGCTTATTCTGGTCTCCCCCGGAGAAAAATACGGCTTTTGCGTCCTTGAGCATGCTGAGGTTCTCAGGTCTGTCGGCCTCCTCCCTTCTAAGGCAGTCAATGACGCTGACATCGCTGCAGCCTGAGAGTTCAAGCTCCAGTTTATGGCGCATTCCGGTCTCAAGTGGGGTTGTGCTTGCGACGGGTATAATGACAATTTTGGACTCTCTACCCCCGGCAAGCTCAATAAACCGCTCCATCATTTCTGACGGCCTTGGACCTCCGCCAATAATGAAAAGATGGCCTGCACCCGAAGGACTCTCCAGATGCATTTCAGATGGCTTATGTGTAAATGATAACCGGGGCATTTTATATATAATTAAGTCCTTTCCCTTAAAGAATTAATTTAATTAAACTGATAGTCTGTCGTATTATTATCGGAACAAATTTTTAATAGTTTAAAATTCCACAATTCTCTTACTAAATTTATACCCATGTTACCTTGCGTTACACTTAGCGTCTCCCGCCCTATTCGGTAACCTCGCCGTTTTTAATTTTTTCCAGTTCTTCCCACCTCTCAAAAAGCATTTTAACCCTTTCTTTTGCCTTTTCCAGTTCGGCAGTAAGCTCATTTGTCTGCCTGGCATATTTTTCGTAGAAGTCGGCAGATGAAAAGATGGCCTCAATCCTTGCCACTTCATCCTCGGCCGCAATTATATCCTGTTCAATTGTTTCAAGCTCGCGCGCTTCTTTCCATTTAAGCTTCCTTGAGGCAGGTTTCGGTTTTTCGGCTGCTTTTTCCTTTTGCATCGGGGCAGGATTTTTCTGTTCAATTTCCTTCAGCCTCAGCTTTCTTTTTTCGAGGTAGTAATCGTAGTCACCTTCGCTGAAATAGACGTTTCCCTCCCCCTCAAAGGCCAGAATTCCGTTACACACGCGGTTAAGGAAATACCTGTCGTGGCTTACCACAATGACGCAGCCGTTGAAGGCAGACAATGCCTCCTCCAGGATTCTGAGCGTAGGCAGGTCGAGGTCGTTTGTAGGCTCGTCGAGTATGAGAAAATTACCCCCGTTTTTCAGTATGCGGGCCAAAAGGAGCCTGCTTTTTTCGCCGCCCGAGAGGCGTTCAATTTTGGTATTAATTCTGTCGTCGGTAAAGAGGAAGCGTCTGAGGTACTTCCAGACAGTGAGCTTTTCGTCTCCGAACTCAATAAAGTCGCGTCCCTCACCAATTTCCTGCAAGACGGTATTACTTTCATTAAGAAGGAGGCGCGTCTGATCCACATAGTTAAAGAAAGTTCTCTCACCCAGTTCCACTTTGCCCGCTTCAGGGGCCAGTTGGCCAAGAATTACCCTAAGGAGGGTTGTTTTTCCGAGTCCGTTTCTGCCTACTATGCCCAGTTTTCTTCCCTTTTCAAAAATAAAGTTAAGGCCCTGAAACAGTTCCCTGCCGCCCATTTGAGCCGAGAGGTTTTTAAGGTTAAGGATTTTCGTACCCGGTTTTGCCGCAGGCGGAATTATCATCTCCACGTCCAATTCTTTCTCCGGGGGCCGTTGGGAGGCTACTTCAAAGTAGTGGTCTAGGCGGCTTTTGGCCTTGGTTCTGCGTGCCCTGGGTCCTTTTCTTACCCATTCGAGCTCGCGCCTTAAAAAGGACTGTCTTTTACCTTCCTCCTGCTCCTGATTGTACTCGCGTTCAGCCTTATTGATGAGGTAATCCGTATAGTTGCCGTTATGGGAATAGAAGGTTCCGTTTGAAAGCTCAACGATGCGGTTTGCAATCCTGTCCAGGAAATAGCGGTCGTGTGTGACGAAAAGGCATGTACCGGAATAAGAAGCCAGGAAATCCTCCGTCCACTCTATTGATTCGGTATCCAGGTGGTTTGTAGGTTCATCAAGTATGAGGAAATCCGGATGAGCAATTAAAGCCTTGCACATTGCAACGCGTCTTTTTTCGCCGCCGGAAAGTGTGCCGGTCAGCCTGTCAGCCTGCGGGGCGTTGAGTGAATGCATAATGATGCCGATCCTGTTATCCAGGTTCCAGCCGTCTGCGGCAATGATTTTCTCTTCGAGCAGGTGTCTTTTGGAGGAATCGTGCGGCAGGGTTTCGTACTCGTGCAAGAGCAATTTAATTTCGCTGGCGCCTTCGAGTATGTTTTCGTAAACCGTCCGATTTTCATCCAGCAGGAACTCCTGGGGCAGGTAGCCAGTCCGGAGGTCTCTTCTTCTTGCAACATTTCCGTCGTCAGGCTCCAGAGCCCCGGCAATGATCTTAAGGAACGTGGATTTTCCGGAGCCGTTTCTTCCGATTAGTCCAATACGGTCACCCTCATGAATAGAGAGCGATGCTTTATCCAGAATTATATGCTCGCCGAAGTGGACTTCGAGCTCACTTGCTGTTACTATGACAGGATTTATGTTATCAGCCATTCTTTCCCGGTAATTCTTTTAGAAAAATTAAAGAGATAAATATAAGAAAAATTCGCCTCTCAAGCGCCGGCATAAATAAAATCGCACAATAGCCCCTTAGAAGCACCGGGCAATGTGTTAGCTGTAATTGTGCATTGAAATTCTATTTTCAAATTCTATATTGATTTAATCAGTAAACAAAATGAGAGGAGAGGTATATAATGAGTAAAACTACAGGAAAGCCCCAGGAAGTTCCGCCCCAGAAGCAGGCCGAGCCCGGGCACGAGCACCAGATGCATCCGGAGCCCGAGGTAATCCGCCCGAACTACAAGGGTTCAGGCAAACTTGATGGCAAAGTAGCCCTTATTACGGGCGGCGATTCTGGCATCGGGCGCTCGGTTGCGGTGCACTTTGCACGCGAAGGAGCAGAAGTGGCAATCATTTACCTGAGTGAGCACAAGGATGCGCAGGAAACCAGAAGGCTGGTTGAGAAGGAAGGCAAAGAATGCCTTCTAATTGCCGGTGACGTGGGCGACAGGGACTTCTGCCAGGACGCAATAAGGAAAGTGGTCGAAGAGTTCGGCAAGATCAATGTTCTTGTCAACAATGCCGGCGAGCAGCACCCGGAACAGGACCTGCAGGAAATGGATATGAACGAGATGGAAAAGACCTTCAGGACGAACATATTCTCCATGTTTTACCTTACTCAGCAGGCACTAAAGCACATGACGAAGGGGGACTGCATCATAAACACCACTAGCGTTACGGCCTTCAGGGGGCAGAAAGTTCTTCTGGATTATTCTTCAACCAAGGGGGCGATTACTTCTTTTACGCGCTCGCTAAGCCTGAACCTGGCTGAAAAAGGGATCCGGGTAAACGGAGTTGCACCGGGACCTATCTGGACTCCATTGATTCCTTCGACCTTTCCTGAAGACAAGGTAAAGAATTTCGGCAAAGATACGCCTCTGGGCCGCCCGGGACAGCCGAGCGAAGTGGCCCCGGCATACGTATTTCTTGCCTGCGACGACGCTTCTTATATCAGCGGGCAGATAATTCATCCAAACGGAGGCGAAGTCATAAATACCTGATAAACCGTGTGTAAAGATGCATTGCCGCACAAAGAGTGAGAGAAGTTATGAGTAAACCTCAACCTAAATGCGGCAATGCATCTTTACATTCACATAGTCCGATATTTTAAGAGTTCATCCCTTAAATCCTGCCGCTGAACTTCTCTGAAGCCTCATTTATTCCTAATTCCAATTCCCGATTTACCGGTGACTCGATTTTGTTCTATGAACTTTGTACCTTAAGGCTTTGAATTTTTCAGGAATTTTCATGGAAACTGCACTTATTACAGGAGCTTCAGAAGGCATTGGACGCGAGCTGGCAAGGATCATGGCCCGAAGTCGGTTTAACCTGGTGCTTACGGCACGAAGAGAGCATGAACTCCTGGAACTGAAAACTGAACTTGAAGCTGAATATGGCGTTAAAGTCAGGGTTATCCCGAAGGATCTCTCGGAAATTGAATCGGTTAAAGATATCTATGCCGAACTGAAAAAGGATAATGTTGCAGTTGATATACTGGTAAATAACGCAGGATTTGGCGATTACGGCCTGTTTATTGAGTCGGATTTGGAGAAGAATTACAGGATGATAGAACTGAACGTTGCGGCACTAACGTATCTGGCGCACCTTTTCGGCAAAGAGATGGCAGACCGGGGCCATGGAAGGATACTGAACGTTGCATCCACGGCAGCCTTTCAGCCGGGGCCTTTAATGGCGGTTTACTATGCCACAAAAGCCTACGTCCTCTCATTTTCAGAAGCACTTGCAAATGAGCTTAAGGATAAAGGCGTAAGCGTTACGGCGCTGTGCCCGGGGCCCACAAAGTCGGGCTTTCAGAGGAGGGCCAGCGTAAAGAACGTGCTTCTTTTTAACAACCGCAGTGTGGCTACTGCAGAAAGTGTTGCCTCATACGCCTTCAGGGCGATGATGAAGGGTAAGGTTGTGGCAGTGCACGGAATATTTAACAGTATAGTTGCCGGTAGCATCCGCTTTTTCCCGAGGAAACTTGTTACGGCCTCGGTCAGGTATATACAAAAGACGACGAAACAGGAATTATAAATAAGGATTTTAACACAGGGACATTAAATGCTCAAACTGCCCACTTACCTGCGCGTTTTTAAGAAGCAGACTTTTTCACTTTTAATTGCACTCATTGTGCTTTCGGAACTCCTCTATGCCGCCTTGTACTTAAGGCTGAGTTATCCGATTGTTGTATATACATCTGTTGCAGTCTTAAACTCACTCATTTTTATTGTCATATGTTTTGTTCTTCTTAAAAATGAAAGCAGTACGCGGCTTGCCTACACGCTCATTGCAGTGGGAATACTCTTCCGCCTTACGGCGCTTTTTTACCCGCCGACGGCCTCGGACGACATCAACCGCTATATATGGGACGGCAAGGTTCAGTCCAGCGGAATCAACCCATACAGGTTTGCACCGGCAGATTCGAGCCTTAAAGCGCTGCACTCGGAAAATCTCCCCTCGAAGGTTAATTTTCCAAGGATGAAATCGATTTATCCTCCTGTTGCACAGGTCATATTTTTTACCTCATATGAGCTCTTTGGGGAAAGTTACCTTGGATACAAGCTATTCCTGTTTATATTTGAAATTGCCACAATTCTGCTGATCCTTTATCTTCTCAGGCTCCTTGGGCGCCCGGAATCGTTTGTCGGGCTTTACGCACTGTGTCCTTTGCCCGTAATGCAGTTTATGATTGACGGACACGTAGACGGGCTCGGAATCCCTTTGCTCATACTGTCCATAATCCTGTTCTTTAAGCGGAAAAAGTTCTGGTTCTTCCTGGTTCTGGGGCTTTCAATTTCAACAAAGCTGATTTCAGGAATGATACTTCCCTTTACGGCAAACGAGCTTGAGCGCCGGTTTTTCAAGAAGATACTTGCCGGAGTAATTGTACTGCTCTTTTTTGCACTTACTTACCTTCCCTACACTTTTGGAGGGGTATTTCCGTTTGAGGCCCTGATGACATTTACGACAAACTGGACGTTTAACGGTTCGGCATTTCAAGTATTTTTTGACATTCTTGGCGATAACCAGAAGGCGCGGCTTGTTTCTGCGGCGCTTTTTATTGTTGCAGGCCTGTATATTTTCTTCAGGTACAAAGGGACGATGGAAAAGATGTATATGATATTCTTTGCATTTTTCCTCCTTTCGCCTACCGTGCATCCATGGTACCTGACCTGGCTTGCAGCACTGCTTCCATTGAGCTTCAGGTGGAGCGGAGTCTTGTTTGTAGCACTGGTGAGCCTGGCAAATTATGTGGTCATCGGCTACAAGTTAGAAGGGACATGGCAGATGCCTGTATTCATACTGCTGGCCGAATACATGCCCGTTTATGTCATGCTCCTGTGGGAGAAACTAAGGGGAACGAGGTTTACTTCAAAGTGGCACTTTCATGAAGCTCACTGACTTCATGAAACTCACTGATTTCGGCAAATTCACTTTCCTCTCTTTTACCGGCATCACTCATAGGCCCGGAGGAAGCCGGGCCGGATTCGGGCTTTCTTACCTTAACGAGCTGCAGCACTAAAAATGTAACTATTACAAAGGCAGTAATCAGAACCAGTTCGATATTCATCAGAGAATCCTGTATTTAATAAGTGACAATGTGACCGGCATTTTCTAAGCGAACTTATAAAATACGGAATGCTTTGTCAAGGCCAATATATAAGGAAAGTCCCTTGTGTGACCAGTGGCAAGAGTAAAACCACTCCGGGCTCCTGTTTCTTTTTTTCTGGAGCCCGGGGGAGGAGATATAAATCTAGTTAAAAATGCTATAGCCTATTCTTCAAGCCTGTTTACGATAAGTCTTGAGGGGTACTTTGCCGAGTGATAAATTCTCTGGGAGGCTTTCTGGAAATCCTCCTCCTTTGCCTCATAGATATTTACAAATTTCTGAGGGTTCCGGTCGGACAGCGGGAACCAGGAGCTCTGAATCTGGAGCATTATCCTGTGCCCTTTCTTAAAGGAGTG
Source organism: Ignavibacteria bacterium (assembly GCA_025612245.1). Lineage (GTDB taxonomy): Bacteria > Bacteroidota > Ignavibacteria > Ignavibacteriales > SURF-24 > JAAXKN01. Next base: position 91,885 of record JAAXKQ010000016.1, on the reverse strand, counting down.
ATTCACGTCCTGGAGGCTGAAGGAAACCTTTGTAACCTTACCCGGACTCATGGCTTCGGGCTTTTCAAAACTGTTCCTGTACCTGGCGCGCATAACCTCGCCGCGGACCATCATCTCATAGCCCGACATTTTAAGCTTGCCGGGCTCCGAAGTTTTATCCGGCACGTCATCGGGAAATACGTCAATTAGTTTTACCACATAATCGGCATCCGTGCCCGTAGTGGAAACATATAGCTCCGCGGTTAAAGGGCCTGCAAGCGTTACATCCCCGGTCAGAACCTCGCTCCTGTAGCTAAGGACGTCAGGGCGCCTTTCGGCAAACCTCTGGTCTTCGACCATATATTCACGCGGCATGCTGGTTGTAATTTCACTGGTAAAAGGGACCGGGCAGTTCGGATCGCTCACGTATTCGTCGTAGGCTGAAGCCTTAGCCGCAGGAGGAGGGTTAAACGAGAGCCCACGGCCGGGCTGGATATAAAGTGAGGTTTCACGTGCCTTTTCAGGAGGCCACTGCTCATAGCTTTTCCACCTGTTTGAGCCCGTCTCAAAAACCGTAGCCTCGGCAGCCTTAAAGGTTCCCTTATCCTTTAAGTAAAAATTAAAGAAAGGAAGCTCAATTTCCTTCAGGAAGTAAGGCCCCGTCTTTTCACTGAACTCAATAGATCCAAGCGACTCGCCAGTGGAGCGTTCCCAGCCTCCGTGGCTCCAGGGGCCCATGACGAGCAGGTTTTTAATCCCGGGGTTGTTTTTTTCGGCCGATTTATACACGTTCAGTGCCCCAAAGAGGTCCTCAGCGTCGAACCATCCGCCTACGGTCAGGATGGCAGGTTTTAAGCCTTTCAGGCGCGGCAGAAGGCTTCTTTCCTTCCAGAAGCCGTCGTAATCGGGGTGTTTAGTGATGTCATTCCAGAATTTTATGTTATTCTTATAGTACTTTTTGTTGATATTTGAAAGTGATCCCATATCGAGAAAAAACCTGTAGCCGTCCGCCGTACCGATTTTAAAGTCGGCCGGTGTCCACTCTTTTGTCAGTTCAGGGCGTGGTTTCCCAAAGACGCCCAGAAATCCGAACATGTGAGAAAGCCAGAGCGTACCGTTGCGGTGGAAGTCGTCGTCAATAAACCAGTCGGCAACAGGCGCCTGTGGTGAAGCGGCCTTAAGAGCCGGGTGGGCGTCAATTGCCGCCATGGCGGCATAAAACCCGGGGTAAGAAATTCCCCATATACCGGCCCTGCCGTTATTGTGGCCTATATTTTTTATGAGCCAGTCAATTGTGTCGTACGTATCGCGGCTTTCATCGAGCGAATCGGGCTCCTGCCTGTCGGGCCTGATGTCCTCAAACTCCCCTTCAGACATGAATCGTCCGCGCACGTCCTGGTATACAAAGATGAAGCCCTCTTTTGTAAAATCCATTGAAGGGCCCAGGTGGTTCGGGTATGCACTTTGCCCGTACGGGTTAAGGCTGTACGGCGTACGGTTTAAGAGAATGGGATAAGTCCCGGAGGTATCCTTCGGTATGTAGACAGCCGTAAAAAGCCTGACGCCGTCGCGCATGGGGATCCGGTACTCATACTTTGTATAATGAGAGGCCACGTAGAGTGAGTCCTCATTTGAGGCATATGTCAGGCCTGGGAGAAAGGCACACATCAGGAACAGGAAAATCACCTTATTCTTCATTTTTAATTCCACTCCTCTGGATTTTTTTGATTATTCAGACCAAAACAAACTTGCTTTGGAAAAGATAATACTTTTTTTAATTATTTGCCTCACTGCCCAGAGGCGCAGGCTTCATTACCTGTTTTAACGGCGTTAGATTTCAAATTCATCCTTTTCCCTTTTGCTTTTTATTATTACTTTGTACTTTTTCTTTTACAGCATAAAACTAATATACTTTGGACTCTACTCGATATGAGCATACAGTTTCAAATACTCGGGCGCCCGGGGCGCGACAACGCAATGTTTGTCTGGGTAAACAGCGGGACCAGTTTTTACAGGCTCCTTTTCGACTGCGGCGAAGGACTCTTAAGAGAGGTAAAGCAGGCGGATATCAAGGCCATTGACCACCTGTTTTTTTCTCACACTCACATAGACCACATTGCCGGGTTTGACTATTTCTTCAGGCGTAACTACGACCGCGAGGGCAGGCCGGTTTATGTATGGGGTCCCAAGAAAACCGCGGAAATCATCCACCACAGGCTCCTTGGCTTTATCTGGAACCTGGTTGACGGTGCCCCGGGGAAGTGGTACGTAACCGATATTGATGAAACTTCCATGACCTCTTTCAGCTTCAGGACTTCAGAAGGCTTTGAGAAAAAACATTTTGAAGGCAAAACGGACTTTGACGGCCCTGTTCTTGAGGCTCCCGGCTTTAAGGTCAAAGCAGCCATACTGAACCACATCATTCCCACGGTTGCCTACCTTGTTTCAGAAAATGATTCTCTGAATATAAATAAGTCCGTACTTCTTGATTCAGGGCTACCGCAGGGGGCCTGGCTGGAGAAGCTTAAGGATTTTTCGGTCAGCGAAGATGAAATAATTTCACTGGAGGGAACAGACTACAGGCTCAAGGACTTAAGAAAAGAGCTGCTTATTAGGACTCCCGGCGAAAAAATTGCCTACCTGACGGACTTTATTTTCGATGAGACCTCGAAAGAAAGGGCACTCAGGTTAATTGAAAACTGCGACACGGTGATCTGTGAAAGCCAGTACTCACACCTGGATGAGGACCTGGCCAAAAGGAATTTTCACATGACAACTTACCAGACTGCTTCTCTTGCAAAAGAAGCCAACGCCCGCAGGCTCATCCTGTTTCACATTTCAGAACGCTACGGCAAGGAAGAAGACTATCCAGGGCTTCTTAAGGAAGCCCGCAAAATTTTCCCGGAGACTTATTTTCCGGAAGAGTGGGAAATTACGGAATAGATGGTTTGCCGCATGTTTTTTTTACCAACAGTCATTTTTAACGACGCCTCGCAATTTGACGGCACGGCATAGATAAGTCTTTCCCATTTTAAGAATACTCTCCTACTTTGTTCTGCCTTTTCGTATTTTATTCCGGAAAATATTAAATTTAGCAAAACTTTTTTTCTCACTACTTTTTTTAGCCGGCAAGAGTGTGATCCATGCAAGTCAAACTGTTAATTTTATTTACTTTATTGCTTTCCACCTTAGCATTCAGCCAGGAGAAGCACTACTTTTATACGGGGAAAGACTACGGCAGCGAGAGCCTGTTTAACCCCTTCAGCCTCATGATAAATGGCGGCTATGACGTCACGCAGCTTCAGAGTGTATCGAATAAAATTACCGGGCACCACTATGCCGCAATGGCACACAACGTTGCAGGAAACCTTTTTGTACATCCTTTCAAGAGTATAGAGCTATATGGCTGGAAAAAATTTCTAACGACGGAATTTTTCCCCTTGAGCTTCAAGGTTGAGGACCTGCAATGGGTACCGAACTACCAGCAGCATTTAATTGGCGGGGGGATGCTCTATACGGCAATGAAGGAATGGTACGAGGATCATAACTGTCCGGTGCCGTGGCTTTTATCCTCCATAAGCATCATGGGGCAGCACTATTTAAATGAGATAATGGAAACCGGCCCCTATGAAGGCTACAGCGTAGATGAGATTTCGGATATTTACATATTCGACCTGGGCGGAATACTTCTTTTCAGCTTCGACAATGTAAATGAGTTTTTCAGCAAGACGCTGAACCTCTCCGATTGGTCGCTTCAGGCAACGATTGCACTTCCAGATGGAAGGGTAAACGCGGGGCAGTATTTCTCCATGAAATGGAAACTCCCCTTCTCCGAGAACTATTCTCTATTCTACCGCTACGGCATGGGAGCTCTTTTCGGACTCTCAAAGAAAGTGAACACCGAGGATAATTTTTCCGCGGGGTTCGGCTTCAAGAGCAAGCATCTTGTAGACGTTAAAAACCCTTACCGTCAAAGGACAATTGAGACATCCTGGCATGCCGGGGTATTCTACGACAGGAACAATTCCCTTTTGGCCTCGCTGGTAATGAGCGGAGTAAAGGAATATTTCTGCATGATTGACGTCTATCCCGGGATAATCAAGTTCCGTAACTTTTCGCCAGGAATCTGGTCTGTCATCGGACGAAACGGAGAACTTACGATGGGCATTACGACGAGGTATGTTTTCAGCCTGGGATATGGTTTTAAAAACCTGTAGCATTATTTTATGTATATTGGCAGGTTTCCCGGAGAAGTATGCGATGTTTTTACGTTTTGTTTTTTATCTGCTGTTCTTACTGCCGTAATCTATAGTCCGTAACCAGGGTTTAAGCAAAGTAAAAGCCTTAAAAATATTTTTTTCTGACTTAACAACAGCAGGCAAGGAAAGAATCAGGGACACGGGTAAAGAAATAGCGCTCAACAGTCTTCTGCACATTTGCATCACACCGCAGAGCGCTACCAATCAGATAGGGAGGTGTTCACTATATTGTAGTTGTATATTTCATTATAAACAAATGCTTTGGGCAGAAATCTTAACTTTGTGCCTGAAGTCACCCTCATAAAAACGCTCCAGCAGTTAACGTTCCTTGATTTCACAGCAGCTTTTATTTTTTAGTTTTTCCTTTCTCCTATTTCCTTTATATATTTCCACATCCGAGTTTTCATATTATTATTTAAGGAGATACAGATGAAAGTCCGCCGCCTAAACACTATGCATCTGGTTTTAATAATGGTTTTTATTTCAACCATTAGCTCACTGAACATTTTTGCACAATATGAGGATCCGTCTATGTTAAAAGAAAAGATAGCGCAATATGCACCATTTGAAATCAAGTACGATTCGACGCTCCTTAATGCAAATGAAAAGATCTGTGTTGAGAAACTTTTTGAAGCCTCAAGAATAATTGACGGCATTTTTCTTAAACAGGTCTACAGCAGGAATCCGGAAATCAAAAAGCAGCTTGAAAGTGATCCTTCGCCAGAGGCCAGGCTGACGCTTGAATACTTTAACATCAATATGGGGCCTTTTGACCGCCTGGACCATAACAAGCCTTTCTTCGGCAAGGAAGAAAAGCCTCTCGGAGCAAATTTCTATCCTGCCAATATGACAAAGGAAGAGTTTCAGGGCTGGATAGAAAAGCATCCTGAAGACAAAGACAAATTTACATCAGAGTTCACCATTATACGCCGCGAAGATGGCGCTCTTAGGGCAATACCCTACACCGAGGCCTACAAGGATGAACTTACGCGTGCTGCGGCACTTTTAAGGGAGGCCGCAAAATACGCCGATAATGCGTCCTTAAAGAAATACCTCGAACTGAGGGCAAAGGCATTTGAGACCAACGACTACTACGAAAGCGACATGGCATGGATGGATCTTAAGGATAACACGATAGAGTTTATCATAGGTCCATATGAAGTCTATGAAGACGAGCTCTTTAACTATAAGGCTTCCTACGAGAGTTTTCTTACCATAAAGGATCCGGTTGAAAGCCAGAAGCTTGCGAAATTCGGGAGCTACTTAAAAGAGATTGAAGAGAATCTTCCTCTTGAAGAAAAGTACAAGAACTCAAGCCGCGGCATGGAATCCCCTATCGTAGTGGTTCAGCAGGTTTATTCAGCCGGAGACACAAAGTCGGGCGTGCAGACACTGGCCTTTAACCTGCCAAACGATGAACGAGTGCGGGCAGCCAAAGGCTCAAAGAAGGTAATGCTTAAGAATGTGCATGAAGCAAAGTTTGAAAAGCTCTTAATGCCAATTGCGCAGATAGTGCTCGATGCCTCGCAGATCAGATACGTTACCTTTGACGGGTTTTTCAGTCATACGCTCATGCACGAAATGTCGCACGGCGTGGGGCCCGGTTTCATTACCGTAAACGGACAAAAAACAGAGGTAAAGAAAGAGCTCAAGGAAACATATTCAAAGCTCGAGGAATGCAAGGCGGATATCCTTGGAATGTATAACAACATATTCATGATAAAGAAAGGGGTTTACACGGAAGAATTTGCGAAGGAAACCTATGTGACATTCCTTGCAGGCATTTTCCGTTCTGTACGTTTCGGCGTAAATGAAGCCCATGGCGCAGGAAATGCGATTATTTACAATTATCTGCTTGAAAAAGGCGGGTATGAATTCGATAATAATACCGAAAAAGTAAGTGTTAATTTCGACAAGGTCTACCCTGCGCTCAGGGACCTGGCAGAAAAGATACTTACCATTCAGGCAACAGGTGACTATGAGGCGTCAAAAGAGCTTATAGAAAAGTATGCAGTTAATTCACCAACCATGGACAAGCTGCGTTCAAAGCTCAGCAAGCTTCCCGTAGACATCAGGCCTATATTTCAGATTGAAGAGCACGTAAAGTAAATGTTCCCCGCGGGGAAGGATTTTCCCCGGAAATAAATTTTGTTCTTATCGTCATATCAGGCACACCAATGTGTGCCTGTTTTTTTGTTTAATTAATTCTATCAGGATGCCATGAAAAAAAGATACCTGTTCAACTTACTCATTATCTTAAGTATCCTTTTTACAGCCTGTTCCCCCAGAATTGAAAGGGAGGAGACAAAGGAACCTAAAAAGGGTGAAAAAAACGTTCCAACAGTAAAAACAATAAGCACCAGCCTGAAGGACCTTTTATCTGAGGTCCGGAAGACACGCATACCGCTCGCGCTCCCCTCAAGGGTAAAGCTCGACACGGTAATCAGCGATTCAGTAATGAAGACGGTAACTGTAGTTTTTAATGATGCATTTCTGCAGCTGCCGCTCCGTCCAGACAACGTTTCCGCGTTTGAAAACGCCGTAAAACAGGCTGCCGGAAGTGAGTACAAAGATTATGCATTCAAGTTAAAAAGCGGCAATGCCCTTCTTGAAGAGCTGATACCAAACTTTTACAGGGATAAGGCAAGCGTCGACAAGTCAAGGCTTGCAAAAGAAACCCAGCGCCCTGTACCCGTAGTTCAGAATGAAAGCAAGCCATACAAAATTGAGACCGGACTTAACGAGAGAAACATAGTACTCTGGCAGAGTCACGGCTGGTATTACAACAACCAGGCGGAAAGGTGGGAATGGCAGCGCCCCAGGCTTTTTGAGAGCGTGGAAGACAAGGTGCCTCTTTCCTTTACAATACCATACCTGATACCGATGCTGGAGAATGCAGGAGCAAATGTATTTGTGCCGAGGGAAAGGGACATACAGACCAACGAGGTAGTTGTTGACAACGACACAAAAGGCAGGGAAAACAAAAGGTATTACCGTGAATCTGTAAAGGGGAAATCCATCAGGTGGGGAACCTCCAAACTTCCCGGCTTTGCGTACGGCAATCCTCCCTACCCGGAGAATTTCAACCCGTTTCTCCAGGGAACTTCACGCTTTATAGAGGTTGATTCCGTAGCCTCAGCCGAAGCGGACTGGATTCCGGATGTTCCGGAAGAAGGATATTACTCGGTTTATGTATCCTATTTAGGGTCACCCGAAAATGCCAGTGACGCCCTTTATTCGGTATATCACTCGGGTATAAGGACGGATTTCCACATTAACCAGAAGATTGGCGGGGAGACGTGGATTTACCTCGGCAATTTCAAGTTCGAAAAAGGCTTAAACCCATCAACAAACAAGGTAACACTAGTCAACCAGTCGAAAGACAAGACGGCAAAGTTTGTCACCGCCGATGCAGTCCGCTTTGGCGGAGGAATGGGAATCGTCAGCCGTCACGGTCAGACCAGCGGACGCCCGAAGTATCTTGAAGGAAGCCGCTACTGGCTGCAGTATGCAGGCATGCCCGACACACTGGTCTACAGCCTGAACAAAAACCTTAACGACTATAACGACGACTACCAGAGCCGAGGCGAGTACGCAAATTACCTTAAAGGAGCACCCTTCGGTCCCAACAGAAACAGGGATGAAAAAGGCTTAGGAATTCCAATCGACCTTTCGATGGCTTTCCATACAGACGCCGGCATTACCTCAAATGATACCACCGTTGGAACGCTTGTCATCTACAGCACAGAGGCAGCCGACGAGCGCACTGTTTTTGCCGACGGCGTTTCACGCATGGCAAACAGGGATCTGGCGGACATAATGCAGACACAGATTGTTCAGGACCTCAGGGCAAAGGATGACCCGGCCTGGAACCGCAGGCAGATGCAGGACTCGCAGTACAGCGAATCCTACAGGCCGAATATGCCTTCAATTTTAGTTGAGCTCCTGTCGCACCAGAACCTTTTGGACATGAAGTATTTTCTGGATCCAAGGTTCCGTTTTGACGTTGCAAGGGCAATGTATAAGGGAATGCTTAAATTCCTCTCGGTGCAGTATAACAGGCCTTATACGGTACAGCCTCTTCCGGTTGATCATTTCCAGGCACTCCTGGATGAAAAAGGCACTGCCCGCCTTAAGTGGCACGCAGTTGAAGATCCGCTTGAAGCTACGGCAAAACCCGACCACTATGTTGTATATACAAGAATGGATGACGCCGACTTCGATAACGGACAGGTTACAGCAACTACGAACTTTTCCATTAGCAACCTTAAGGCCGGTGTAATCTACAGCTTTAAGATTGCAGCAGTAAACGCGGGCGGCGAAAGCTTCCCTTCGGAAATCCTATCAGTATGCCGCATGAACGGTAAAAAAGCACCCGTTCTTGTTGTAAACGGGTTCGACAGGATTAGCGGCCCGGCTGTAGTTGAAACAAAGGGATTTGCAGGATTTGTAAATTCACTTGATGCCGGCGTTGCAGATAAGTTCGACATCAGCTTCAGCGGCACACAGTACGACTTTAATCCTTCCTCCGAGTTTATTACAAACGATGCCCCGGGCCACGGCGCAAGCCATGCCGATTACGAGACAAAGGTAATTGCCGGAAACACTTTCGACTACCCATACCTCCACGGAAAATCCATACGTGAGGCAGGCTACTCGTTTTCTTCATGCAGCGACGAATCGGTATGGGACAATGAAGTAAGCCTTAAAAATTACAAGCTTGCAGACCTGATCTTAGGAGAGGAAAAAGAAACCCCGTGGCAGAAAAAAATTGTGGATTCGCTGAGGGGGCCACAGTTTAAGGCCTTCCCGGCAGAGCTGCAGAAAGCTGTTTCGGAATACCTGATTTCGGGCGGCAATATGTTTATATCGGGCGCATACATTGCAAGCGATCTATACCGCAACAAGACAAAAGACAACCCCGACGTGCAGTTTGCAAGAAAGGTGCTGAAAATTGCACTCGATACCGACCACGCCTCGCACAACGGAGAGGTCTTTACGGTACAGTCCTCAAAGATTTCAATGCCTGAGAAGTTCGGCTTTAACACGGACTTAAGCTCAAAGATGTATGCCGTTGAGGCTCCCGATGCAATTAATCCCCTGGGAGGCTCACAGACAATACTCAGGTACGGCGAGAACAGTTTCAGTGCAGCCGTGGCATACAGGAAAGACTACGGGCTGGTACTGTTCGGATTTCCTTTTGAATCCATTCTTGGACAAAAAGAAAGGGACAGCATTATGGCCGGCGTCTTAAGTTATCTGAACGAAAAATAATTTTATATCTCCCGGGGTGGCGGTCAAAAGGGCCACCCACCCCCGGGGGAAGAAAAAATTATAACGCGAAACAAAATTAAATCTTGAAAAAAAGCGTTTTTTGCGTTAACTTTGTATCTCTGATGCCGAAGTGGCGAAATTGGTAGACGCGCTGGACTCAAAATCCAGTCTGGCTCACCCCAGGTGCCGGTTCGAGTCCGGCCTTCGGTACTAAAAAGGGTTGTCTTTTTTAAGGCAGCCCTTTTCTGTTTTTAAAGCAGATACTCTTCCCTGCCTTTCAGATTCCGGCCGGACAGGTTCCTTCAATAATGAAAATAATGGCCAAAAATTCACAATATTTTTGATTAAAGTTAATATTTTTATTATTTTCGCCCGGGAGCAATTCCGCAATATGATGGAATTTTCCGGACTTACTTTTCACAATTGAGCCAAAGCCTGAAAACTGCAAAACTGTGCTTTGGCTGTAAACATTCTTAAACTTGGGGGGCCAGAGCATGAAGAAGTTTACCATTTTTCTTTTCATTTTAATTTCACAGTTTGTTTTTGCACAACGTGCAGATGACGTAAAATTTGTCCTTCAGTTTCCGATCGGCGGAGAGCTGGGCTTGAATAATTCGCCCGGGGGTTACCTGAACCTTCTGGCAGGAGTAGGGGTTGATTATGTACCCCGTTACTATTCCATTCACGCATCCTACATTCCATTTGCCGCAGAGTACCGCGTAATAGACATTAATGCCGGATATCTGTTTAACGACAACGCATCAATTGAAGACAAGGGCGTTATGGTGGACCACCAGGACATGGGGGACAAGATCCAGATGACATTCCGTTCATCGGCCATGAGCGTAAGAAGATTCGACAGGATAAGGTTCGGCTTTACGCGCATGTTCTCGGCCAACAAAGAAAAGAACGGAGACCACAACATGAACGTCTTTTATGCCGGATATGAAATTGATAACCTTGTAAATTCAAGCGTCTGTGCCTTAAATAACATTTACCTCGATCTCATGTACGGAAACTATCAGGGGCAGATATCAGACAAGCACGAGATGAATAAATTCGGTGCAAGGCTAGGCATGAGTCAGGACTGGGGCTGGTTCTGCTCGACACAGATTGAAGGCGGCTACAAGCCCATAAGCGGTGTTACTTTCCTTTTCGCCTGCCAGCTATTCTTCATGTTATAAAATTTCACTTTTTTTTCTTCGAAGGGGTTGCATTCTTTCTGCAGCCCCGGCTTAAAGCCTTAATAATTTACACGCTTCAATTTATTGTAGGCACACAATTCCCTTTCCCGTTTTTTTATAAAAGCGCATATTTATTAAAAGCGTAAGGTGAAGAAATTGAGGACAATAAAGGAAATTCATGATGCCGAATATTCTCCCGTCGGGGATTTAATAACTTATTCCCCCCTGCCTTCGGACAATGTGGAGATGATAGATCCCTTTCTTTTGCTAAACCACCACGGGCCGCAGACTTACGGGCAAAATAACGGTGGTATGCCATTCGGGCCACACCCGCACCGCGGGATGGAAACCGTAACATTCATACTCGAAGGAGACATCCTTCATAAAGACAGCCACGGGCATGAAAGCGTAATTAAATCCGGAGGTGTGCAATGGATGACCGCGGGCCGGGGGCTGATCCACGCCGAAGTCTCTTCTGATGAGTTTAAGAAGAAGGGCGGGAAGCTTGAGATACTGCAGCTCTGGATAAACCTGGCTTCTAAGGATAAAATGGCTGAGCCGGTATACGAGGGATTTCAGAAGGATGAGATCCCGCATGTTGTGAGTGATGGCGGGAAGGTAAGGGTTAACGTCATTTCGGGCCTCTGGGCTGCGACAAAAGGGGTACGCACGCCGCTTAACCCCATTTCCCTGTATACAATTGAATTTAAGGCAGGCGGAAGTCTACGGGCAAGTGTGCCGCTGGATGAAAACATATTTTTTTACATTGTAAGGGGGGCATTAAAGATAAACGGCCAGGATACCGAAGAAAGGCAGCTGCTTGAATTCAGCAATGACGAAGAAGGGCTACAGATGGCGGCACTAACGGAAAGTTACGTAATATTCGGCCACGCGAGGCCATTTAACGAGCCCGTAGTAGCACACGGACCTTTTGTTATGAACACCATGGATGAAATCCGCCAGGCGTACGACGACTACAAGTCGGGGAAGTTTGGAAAATTCAGGTAGTTTTAAATGATAATTAGAGTATTCAAAGAAAGATTATATGAATGAAGTTCATTTCTGGTACGCATTTTCTTCCCAAGGAAGAGTATAATATTATTTTTGAATTTACTTAACAATTTCCAAAAATTTTCCTTAAATTGGGTTTGTTGAAAATTGAGGCATAAATGCGACTGCTGCTGAAATTAAGTGCTATTGGCAATAAACTCACTTTTAACTATAACTATCCTCTTGCGGCAGTTATATATAATTTCCTGAGGATCGGGTCGGATGAATTTTCAGATTTTCTCCATGAAAAGGGCTACCGAATTGAAGGGAAATCGTACAAATTATTCAATTTTGCACTCAGGCCTCAGAATGCTATAGCACAAAGGGACAAATATCTTCTTAGAGTTCCTAATGCTGAACTTATTATTAGCTCCCCCATCTCGGAAGAATTCATACAGAATTTCGTCATTGGTACCTTCAATAATCATACATTCAGCATCGAGGACGGAAACATCAGAACTAACTTCAGGATAAATTCTGTTGAAGTTATCCCTGAACCGATATTTACTGATAAGATGCGCTTCACGTTGTTATCTCCAATTGTTCTATCGACAAAACGTGAAACAAATGGCAAGCTTAAGCAATACTATTTCAGATTCTACGATGATATAGACGAGATCAACCGCGTGCTCACCAAAAATCTCACAAACAAATTCCGGCTAATATATAACAAAGAAATAAACGGAGTAGTACGAATTAAGTGGGATGAAACCTACATAGAGAAAAAGAACTCTGAAGGAAAACGTCTCACAAAAAAAGTGACTATCCATGCCAACGACCAAGAAGCAACTGATGTAATTGGGAACCTTCTTCCTTTTGAAATTACTGCTCCACCCGAACTAATCAGGACAGGTTGGGAATGTGGATTTGGAGAAAAAAATTCGATGGGCTTTGGCATGGCCTCTCCCTGTTAATTCTTTTCTTAAATTAAAACTGAGGTGTTTATGCCTGAAAGAGAACAGCTTCTTAAAGGAGCTCTTTTTCATGATATCGGGAAATTTTATCAACGCAGCAGGATAAATAATAGATATGATTCCCACAGTTGCTTTTCTGCTGTATTTGCTGAGAAAATGTTTCATGACCCGATAATTGATTTCATTGTTGCCAATCATCACAAAAAGGAGCTGACTAAATATTCTAAGAGGGACGTAAAACGAATTCTGGCAGAAATAGTATGCGAAGCAGATTCCCTTTCCAGTGCAGAAAGACAAAGCAAAAATACCATTCGAACACAACAGCCCCTGACTCCAATTTTTACTGAAATATCTTTTGCTGAGCATTTACGCAACAACAGTCAATCTTACTTTCAACCCTTATGCCATCTGACACCTGAAGATTATAAATCTCCTAATAAGGAATATAGAAAGGATATTTTTAATTTAGGTTATTCCAATAAGTGGAAAGAGTTTGAAGACGAAATACTAACACAAGAAGAAGAAATAGATTTTAATACACTCCTTCAAATCTTTAAGAAGTTTCTTTGGTGTATTCCTTCTTCTTCTTATAAAACAATTCCTGATATTTCACTCTACGAACATTCAAGGCTGACAGCAGCTATTGCTGTATGCATATATGATTTCCTTTATGATAAAGCTAAAGATCCAAAAGAAATAAAGAATGTGGAAAACAGACAGGAAGCAAGATACCTTCTCATTGCAGCTGACCTGACCGGGATTCAGAGCTACATATACAATATTGGGCATAAAGGAGCAATGAGAGCTCTTAAGGGACGTTCTTTCAGATTGCAACAGCTTATGGATTCAGTTGCACAGAGTCTATTATCCACCTTTTCACTTCCGGATTCAAACCTCATTTATTCAAGCGGAGGCAATTTTTACATATTAGCACCAAATACTGAAAAAGTTAAGAAATCGCTTGAAGACCTCTCCTTATCCATTGAGAAGAAGTTTCTTCAGTCATTTGGACTGGATGTCGGAATTGTCTTTGCCTTTATGGAACTTTCCGGAGAAAATTTCACTACACCTGCTGGTAAATGCAGCATTACGGCTAAATGGGATTCCATAAAAAAAGTACTTGAACAGAATAAAATGAAAAAATATTCACACCAGTTTGAAGAGGATTTTTTTATACCAGAATCCCTTTCCGGCAAAATTATCTCTTGTTCATCTACAGGGGAGGCAATTTGCAGCAAGGATGAAGTGCTATCCACAGAAAAAGAAGTTTCTATAGGGGCTCATCGGTTCAGAGAATGTAAATCTAAGAAAGGGAAATTTTATCAGGTACTTTCCGAAAAAGACGTGGAAGATAAGACCTACATTTCTGCTGAACAATTCGATTCCCAGTTAATCGGCTATAAATTGAAAAAGGATTCCACTGCGCTGATATATTCAGAAGGCGCGCAATTCAATCTGCTTGGAATTGATAGATTTGATATCTTTTTGAATAATGACTTAAAGGAAAAACTTTCAGCACAAAGGGCATTTCTTATTAATAACGACAATTTTATGCAGATACTTAATGGGAAATTTTCAAAAGGTTGGAAATTCTATGGTGGAAGCTGGGCACTTGAAAGCAGCTTTGATGAACTTGCGAAAAAATCTTTTGGAATTGAATACCTGGCAATTCTTAGAATGGATGTGGATAATCTTGGGGAAATATTTAAGTCCGGCTTTGGGAACAATGCCACCTTCTCACGTATTGTCCAGCTTTCAAACATGCTTGATTTCTTTTTCAGTTCATATCTAAACCGAATTCAGGATTTGTATTGGGAGCCTGCTGAAGGAATAAAAGAGCAAGAGACAGCATTTCCCCTTAAAAATCTAGTTGAAATAGTATATGCCGGAGGTGACGATCTGTTCATCACAGGAGTCTGGAATATAATGCCCGACCTGGCCTTATGGATTAATGATAATTTCCAAAATTATACCGGCTTAAATTCTTCTTTTACGCTTTCTGCCGGAATAGAGCTCTTTGATGCTAAATATCCCCTCTTTAAGGCTGCCAGAAGAACAGGAGAGGCTGTAGAAAGGGCGAAAGGGGCAAGAAAAAGCATGACTGGCATAGAGCAAAGGAAAAACGCAATTTCATTCTTTGGCGATTCATTTTCCTGGAAAGATTTCAAGGTAATTTCACTTTTGTCAAAAAAACTATACAAGTTAATTACCACTGGACAGGATAATGAAAAACTAAGCCGTTCAATTCTAAACCTAGCACAAAACATTTATACAGAATATACCGTACAATATGCTAATCCATGGGGAAGCTGGCGATGGCGAGCAGCATACTACCTTAGCAGATTTAGCGGCCGCAACAAAGTTTTTAAAAAGGAAATCGAATTAATAGCTTCCAAGCTCTTCACTGGAGATAATACTGAACAGGAATACAGTAAAATATTAAATACAGCCTCTAAATGGGCAGAATTTTTAACCAGGAATAAGGAGGAATAGAATGCTTATGGAATCTGATATAAGTGATGCACTTAGGGAAATACCTAAATGGATAAGTCAGGGACTTAACCAAGATGCAATAACGTTTGCAGAGAAACTTGGAAGATACTTGGCTCAAAACAAACTCAGTTCGTCACAGATACGAAATGCATTTGGTGCAGTTAAAAAGATGCAAATGAAAACATTGAGCCAAACATTTGATTTAGATTTGTTGCTTATGAAACCACGTCTCGCCTACTCAGTTGAAAGAAGGACTAAACATAACAATCAGCCGGCAAAAGATCTTAAACAGGTCCTTTCAGCGGGAATTGACCCAATTCTTAACAGTGACGAAAAATCAAAACTGGACTATTTTCAGAATTTTGTAAACTTTTTTGAAGCAATTTTAGCCTACTATAAAGCAGAGGGAGGGATATAATATGCCGATAGGAAAACTCAGCAAAAAAATATTCATTGAAGGTACTATTACTACAATAACAGGCCTTCATATCGGAAGCTCAAATATCGGAATGTCAATAGGAGGAGCTGATGCCGTAGTACTTAGAAATCCGATAAGCAACAAGCCCTATATACCAGGCAGTTCATTAAAGGGAAAAATGCGCAGCCTCATAGAAAAACTGGAAGGAGAATTTGAGGAAGGAAATAATCAAACAGGGCCACTTTTAAGTAAACCTGATCATTTTATCTGCAGAATTTTTGGCACTGTGCCGAAGAAGCTGGAAAATAATAGGCAGCCGACTTCACGCCTTATTGTGAGAGATTGTGAGCTTACACTTGAAAGCGCCGAAAAGCTTACGGAATCCAGGGATACAGACATGCCTTACACAGAAGTAAAGACCGAAGTATTAATTGATAGAATTACTTCAGCTGCTACTCCCCGACAAATAGAAAGAGTGCCAGCCGGAGCAGTTTTTGCAATGAAACTTATTCTGAACATTTATGAGGGGGATAATGAGAACGAACTTGTGCAGAAAGTTTTTGAAGCTCTCTGCCTTGTTCAAAACGATTATCTAGGTGGCAAAGGCACAAGAGGAAGCGGAGAGGTGAAAATTTCGATAACAGGAGTTAAATATAAAGACAAGACGGTTTATGAATCTGCAGGCATCTGGAAGGAATATCAAATTCCAATACCTGTTGAGTTAAAACAGAATGAAATTCCAGTGGTATAAACATGCAAAAGGAATACACAATTTATAAAATGAAATTTAAGGGAGGCATTCATACATCCGGAGAAGGTTTATACGATGCAACTGAAACCCCTTTAATTCATTCCGATACTCTTTTCAGTGCAATATGCTGTACAGCTGCGATGTTATATGGAAATGAATTTACGACAGAACTGCTGAAGGAGGGAAATTTTATTCTCTCTTCAGCATTTCCTTTTTTCAGAGAGAGCCTGCTGCTTCCACGCCCATTAAACTTTTTGCCAGAAATTTCTCAGGAACGATATTCGCTAAGAAAAGCATTCAAAAAAACTCGTTTTATACCTCTAAGAATGGTTGAGGATATTTTAAATGGAAACCTAGAGATTACGGGAATTAATGAGAATGACCTAACAAATCAGTGTCTGCTCCCCTGTAGCCCCGGAACATGCAGTAGAAAGTTTTACGTTAGAAGTGAAATACCAAGAGTAACTATAGACAGAATCGATAATTCGCCTTCAATTTATCATTTCACCGAACTTCGTTTCGATTCTGAAGCTGGGCTGTATTTTTTTGCCGAAGTAAAAAAGGCTCTGCAGGAAAAATTTCTTGCATCCTTGCGTTTGCTGGGAGATGAAGGAATTGGTGGCGACAGAACTGCAGGTAAAGGCCTATTCTCGATTGAAACAGAAACTATACTCCTTAATTTACCGCAGAAGCCTGAAGCTTTTCTTCTTATTTCGACTTACCTTCCCGCTTCAGAAGAATTAAAAGATTTTTTGCCTGAAAGATCATTCTATGAAATAAAAGCCAGGGGCGGCTGGATCAGCAACTCATCTTATAAAAGAAGGACTTTCAGGATGTTTACAGAGGGTTCAGTTTTGAGCTTTCGGAATAAAAATTACCCCAAAGGACAGGTCCTAAATGCATATTGTAATCTTGAAGAAGCTTACCAGGTATTTCGAAATGCTCAGGCTTTTGTTCTCCCAATAGGAGGTGAAAATGTTTGAAAATAATCTTCCAGAAGCGAAAAGAAAACTTGGGGCAAAAATCATATGTTCCATAGAATTGCTTTCTCCCGTACACATAGGAAGTGGGATAAAGCTTTCAAGAGGATTAGATTTTTTAAGCGAAAATTCGTCTACTATAATTATTTCACCCAGCATACTTATGGATTATTTAAGAAGCGACAGGGAGGAACTGGAAAATTTCATCAGTGGAGGTTACAAACTTCAAATGCTTAAACATCTGCCCGAGGGAAGGAAATATAACGTTAAATGTAATTCTTCCGACATATTACAATTCGAACGTAATGGTAACTCCCTCCCCTATTTACCAGGTTCTTCAATTAAAGGTGCACTGAGAACGATACTGTTTAAGTGTTTTTTGATGGGAATGGATAAGGAAGATCGATGCCGTTTGTTAGAAAGTATAAACCCCAAAAACAAAGAAAGCGCAGATAAAGAAATCACGAAGAAAATATTTGGTAATTTACCTAATAACAACTTCATGAGGATACTTCAGATTGGAGATGCCATGTTTGAAGAAGGCAGTATGGAATTGTTTAAAATCTACATAATGAATATGACTGATTCATCCAAGCCATGCTTTGCATGGAAGAATGTTCGGCGAAAACTGAACACTTTAAGTCCAAATGACGCCACACCTGTTCATGCGGAAATGCTCCAGGCCGGCAGCGCTGCAAATTTCAGCATAAAAATTGAGAACTTCTTATTCGAGAACCCTCAAGCAATCGCAGAACTGGGTTTTGCAAGTAGAAAACTGACCATTGAGAATTTAAGTGAGGAAGTTAATAGATATTCAAGAGAGATGCTGGAATCGGAATTAAAATTTTTCCAAAGTTTTAAGAATCCGCTACTAAGGCATTTAGAAGCGGAGCTCGCAAGAATAATGGAAACAATTCCGCCTGAGAACTCTGAGCAATCAAAGAAAGAAATGGTATTGAGGCTAGGCTGGGGTACAGGCTGGAAAAGTATGACGGGGAACTGGATTGACGAACAATCATTGAAAATAATTCGCCCGGATATGCAACTCGGACGTGCTGGAATGCCATTCCCCAAAACGCGCAAAATCATATTTGAGGATAACGAGCCAGCACAGGTTCCAGGATGGGTTAAAATAAGGCTAAATAGCGCAATTAAGGAAGAGTCAGTTAAACAGGCAACAGTCCAAGAAGAAGATGTCTTCAAAAAACTGTCAGCAAATTTCAGGGTAACACTGCAGCGTAAATAAAAAGTCGTCGATCCCCCGGGAAAAATGCATTATGTGGGATCGACGACTTAATATAAGACAAAAGGCTTCTTTTCAGCCTGGAATCGCAGAAAATTGCGGGGTTTTTATCGAACTATTGTAGAATTGAAATGCTGAATCTGAGAGCTGACAAGTCAGGTATTCAGGGGTTTTTATCGAACTATTGTAGAATTGAAATTTCTCTTCGAACCACTCAATGAGCCATTCTTTTAGGGTTTTTATCGAACTATTGTAGAATTGAAATATGAAGAAGATCTTGGAAAGTATTGCCTGTTTAGTGTTTTTATCGAACTATTGTAGAATTGAAATGTCTATAGACGAGATCCGGGCAAAGATCAAGGCTAAGTTTTTATCGAACTATTGTAGAATTGAAATACGTAGTTTATGCGTGGTCGAGTTGGTTTTACATTTGGTTTTTATCGAACTATTGTAGAATTGAAATAGCAGTGGGGGAAATGGGTAGAAATAAAAACAGTATGTTTTTATCGAACTATTGTAGAATTGAAATCCCGGTTGTTGAGTGTTAAAAACCGCATCCCCCGCGTTTTTATCGAACTATTGTAGAATTGAAATTAATTCTATGGAGAGCTTTCCTGAAGTCATTCTGAAGTTTTTATCGAACTATTGTAGAATTGAAATGGAAATAGAAAGTGAGCTTGATAAAAAGGCCGCCTTGTTTTTATCGAACTATTGTAGAATTGAAATTAGAGCTTTTTAATCCAAAATCCTGGCTTAATCTGTGTTTTTATCGAACTATTGTAGAATTGAAATTCGGTTATCTGTACCGTTAATTCCTCTGTCTCAATCGTTTTTATCGAACTATTGTAGAATTGAAATTCAGAAGAACCCTTGTAAAGATTGGTATGGTAATTAGGTTTTTATCGAACTATTGTAGAATTGAAATATGAGGTCTTTCTGGTCAACAAAGAAAATGACGATGTTTTTATCGAACTATTGTAGAATTGAAATTTGTATTTTTCCTCGAATTCAATAGCCCACTGCAAAGTTTCTCTCGAACTATTGTAGAATTGAAATGCATACTGTTAAGAGTTTTATGTTCCGGCATTTCAGTTTTTATCGAACTATTGTAGGATTAAGGTATATTGCATCCAAATGTTTTAATAACTAAGAAAATAATCTCAATTTATGTCAATTATAAGGCGGTTCAGTATTTTTATAAGGGATTGAATATTGTAGTACAATTGGCAATATCCAGCATTCGAACTACTACGTACAATTTTTAATTTTACATAAGAGGTTTTTATGAAAATTGTATCTTTTATCGGCACTGGTAATTATCAGCCGGTCTATTACTATCAGAATGATAAGAGCCGGTACATAAAGACAGAATATTTTATAGTTGCAGCCGAAGAGTTTTTCAAACCTGATGAAATAATTTTATTGCTTACACAAGAAGCCATGGAAAAACATATTGACATTTTGCTTCCTAAAATAAAAACATCTTGTGTAAAACAGATACTGATCCCAGCAGGAAAAACCGAAGATGAACTTTGGAGCATATTTTCACTGATTGCGGAACAGGTTAATGATAAAGAAAGTATCATAATTGACGTTACACACGGCTTTAGAACACAACCAATGCTTGTACTCGCAGCTGCGGTTTTTCTTAAAGTAATTAAGAATATTTCAGTAGAAAAGATTGTTTATGGAGCTTTTGAAGCACGAGACAATGAGAATTATGCGCCAGTCTTCGACCTTACTCCGTTCCTGAGAATAATTGAGTGGTCATCTGCTACAGAACAGTTTCTTAATTATGGAAATACTCTGCAACTTTCAAATATTCTTTATTCTGAACATGAAAGACTCATTAAATACGAAAAACCGGAAAAATTCTCCTCTCTAAAAAAATTCGCCAAAATAATTTCTGACCTGACTAATTCACTCTCCTTGATAAGACCTGAAGAGGTTTCGTTGATATCTAAGAAAATGCCCCTCATTGTCGATGACCTCAAAGTCAAATTCAACAATATCGCGGCTGTCAAACCGCTAGGAATGCTTCTGAATAAAATACCCGAAAGCTTGAACAGTCTTTCTCTTTCCAAAAATGAACTATTCACAAAAAAGGGCTTTTTTGCGCAATCACAAATGATATCGTTTTATCTGGAAACCAGGCAGTATCCTCAGGCTATTACATTGCTGAGAGAATCAATCGTTTCCCTTCTATGCATAATTGAAAGTTTCGACGTCTGGGACAAGGCAGGAAGAGAAAAGGCTGAAACTATGTTGTTTGACTTATCTTCTAATTGCAGAAGTGGAAAACAAATAGACGGTAAAAAGGGCAAGCTAGCTGCAATTTGGAGCGAAATTTGCAACTGTCGGAATGATGTTAATCATGCCGGAATGCGAAAATCTGCCTCCGGTGCTGAAAGTCTGATTAAACGGACAGAAAAGTTGTGTAAAAGAGGTATCGAAATAATTAATGCCGGTTAAACTTTTAAGTTATCCATTCACTGGCCCGAATTAAGGATACCAGAAACATTATGATTCCAGAAATGATCATCAGATATTTATTTTGCTTCGACTTAAGAAAAAAGGATGAAAAAAATGGAAGAAAAAGCTTCGGTTTTGTCAGTTTAAGAAGCTATATGGATTCATGAATTCAATTCATTAGAAATCAATTTAAAATAAATCAGGCTGCCTTTTTTAAAGGGCAGCCTTTATAGCTTCATTAGGTCTTTTCTTTTAGAGTATTTTTTTAGAGTAAAGGTCTGTAGCTCTGCAATGTTTTCATGTAGTTTGCACGCTCAAAAGCCGCCGGCTCTTTGACGGACTTCTGGCTCATGCTTCCTTTCATCTGTTCAACTGAAGTGTATTCCTTCTCTTCCATCCAGCGCCTCATGCCCTCAAGCATCTGCGTAATTCTGGTTGGCCCGTGCCTTAAGAGTTCCGAACAGACCATTGCAACGTCTCCGCCGGCCATCATAACCTTTATTACGTCCTCGTAATCGTGAACACCGCTCGTTGCGGCCATGGAGGCTTTGACCTTCCCGTAAAGAATTGAAATCCACCTCAAAGGCAGCCTCAGCTCCCACGGGGAGCTTAATGCCAGGTTGGGAATCACTTCCAGGCTGTCCAGGTCAAAATCCGGCTGGTAGAAGCGGTTGAACATTACAAGGGCGTCTGCACCGGCGTCATCAAGCTTTTTGGCAAGGCTTGCCATAGAAGAAAAATAGGGACTTAACTTTACCGCAACCGGAATCTTCACGTTCTCCTTTACGGCCTGAAGATTATTAAGGTACATCTGTTCAACCTGTGAACCCGGCAGTGAGGGATCCGTAGGAATGTAATAAATATTCAGTTCGAGGGCATCTGCACCGGCTTCTTCAATGTTCTTTGCATATTTCATCCAGCCGCCGACGCTTACACCGTTAAGGCTTCCGATTACAGGAATGTCAACAACGCTTTTCAACTTCTGAATGTGATTACAATATTCTTCGGGACCCAGCTTAAATGAGGATTGTGAAGGGAAATAGCTCAAAGCTTCGGCATGTGTATCACTAGCCTGCGTAAGGAAAAAGTCCAGTGCTTTTTCTTCGTATGCTATCTGTTCTTCAAATAATGAATATACTACAACTGCACTTGCGCCTGCATCCTCGAGAGCTTTAACGCTATTTACTGATTCCGAAAGAGGAGAAGCTGAAGGGACAATCGGGTTTTTTAGTTTTAACCCCATGTAGGTAGTTGTTAAGTCCATCTTAATCTCGCGTTTAATTTTACAAAATCGTTGTTATGTCTATAGTTTACATCATAGCTTCGGGAAATGCAAGCTTTATTAAGCCTGCATCTCCCAGAAACTATATTACCTTTAATCAATCAATCTTACTAAAGCGCTTTTTATCAGGCTTTAGTTTCAGCTTTAACTTCAGCTTTTGTTTCACCGTTATCTGCTGCGGCCAGCTGCTCGTAGAGTTTCCACTTTGTCTCAACCTCTGCCTGAGCCAGATCCATAAGTCTCTTTGACTCTTCAGGGTTGGATTTCTTGAGCATTGTATACCTGGTCTCTTTGTAAGCGTACTCTTCAACCTTGATCTTAGGAGCCTTGGAATCGAGTTTAAGAGGATTTTTTCCTTCGGCTGCAAGTGCAGGATTGTATCTGAAGAGCGGCCAGTGGCCCGATTCAACGGCACCCTTCTGGCATTCCAGGCCCTTAGACATGTCGATGCCGTGAGCTATACAGTGGCTGTAAGCGATGATCAATGAAGGACCATCGTAAGCTTCAGCTTCAAGGAAAGCCCTGATAGTCTGAAGGTCGTTTGCGCCCATAGCAACCTTGGCAACATAGACATTGCCATAGCTCATTGCCATCATTGCCAGGTCTTTCTTTCCAGTAGCTTTACCGCTTGCTGCAAATTTGGCAACCGCACCGAGAGAGGTGGATTTGGACATCTGTCCGCCGGTGTTTGAGTAAACTTCTGTATCGAGAACGAGAACGTTAACATTTTTGCCGCTTGCAAGAACGTGGTCAAGACCGCCGTAACCGATGTCATAAGCCCATCCGTCACCGCCCATGATCCATACGGATTTCTTCACGAGATAGTCGGCAAGTGAGAGCAGGTCCTCGCTTTCAGGAGTCTTGATTGCAGCCAGGGCTTCCTTGAGTTTTGCAACCCTTTCTCTCTGGTCGTAGATTCCTGTTTCGTCTTTCTGGTCTGCATTAAGAATTGCATCGGCCAGTTCGGCTCCGACCTGTTCTTTGAGTCGTACAAGGAGTTCCCTTGAATACTGAGAATGCTTGTCGATAGCCAGTTTCATACCAAGGCCGAATTCGGCGTTGTCTTCAAAGAGTGAATTTGCCCATGCCGGACCGCGTCCATCCTTGTTCTTTGCCCATGGAGTTGTAGGCAGGTTGCCGCCATAGATTGAAGAGCAGCCGGTAGCGTTGGCAACTACCATTCTGTCGCCGAAGAGCTGAGAGGTCAGCTTTACATAGGGAGTTTCGCCGCAGCCCGTGCAGGCGCCGGAGAACTCAAAGAGAGGCTGCAGGAGCTGGCTTCCCTTAACGGTATTGATTGCAGCTTTTCTTCTGTCGAATTCAGGCAGATTAATGAAGAAGTCCCAGTTCTTGATTTCTGATTCTCTTAGTGAGAGCTGGTCGGCCATGTTGAGGGCCTTGAGCTTAACTTCTTTCTTGTTCTTAACCGGGCAGACGTCAACGCAGAGTCCGCATCCGGTACAGTCTTCAACTGAAATCTGGATTGTGTAGGCTGAGTTTGCGGGATATTCCTTGCCTTTGGCATCCATGTGCTTGAATGTTGCAGGAGCACCGCCA
Source organism: Ignavibacteria bacterium (assembly GCA_025612245.1). Taxonomy (GTDB): domain Bacteria; phylum Bacteroidota; class Ignavibacteria; order Ignavibacteriales; family SURF-24; genus JAAXKN01. The sequence continues at coordinate 68,029 of JAAXKQ010000016.1, read as the reverse complement.
AGAAGAGCAGCGTCATAAACCTTGGTTCTGATGGCAGCGTGCGGGCATACCATAGAGCACTTGCCGCACTGAATACAGATCTCGTTGTCCCATACGGGAACATCAAGAGCGATATTTCTCTTTTCCCACTGTGTCGTACCGGTCGGGAATGTACCATCGACAGGCATTTCGCTTACCTTCACGTCGTCGCCGTTTCCTTCCATGAGCTTTGCAAGTACGGTCTTAACGTACTCAGGAGCCTTTTCGGAAACTGTCGGCGGAAGAGCAATTGTGCTGTTGGCAACAGAAGGAACGTCTATTTTGTAAAGGTGAGCCAGAGTCTGGTCGACAGCCTCAAAGTTCTTTCTTACAATTTCATCGCCTTTCTTGCCGTAGGTTTTCTTGATTGACTTTTTGATCTGCTCGATTGCTTCGTCTTTTGGCAGAACGCCCGAGATAGCGAAGAAGCATGTCTGCATGATTGTATTGATTCTTGTACCCATTCCGGTTTTCTTTGCAACGTCATAGCCGTCGATAACGTAGAAGTTTAATTTCTTGGCAATGATCTGTTCCTGGACTGTCCTGGGCAGTTTGCCCCAGACTTCCTCTTTCGGATAAGGGCTGTTCAAAAGGAGTGTGCCGTTAGGCTCAATGTTCTTAAGTATGTCGAATTTCTCGAGGAAATTGAACTGGTGAACGCCGATAAATGTAGCTTTCTGAACGAGGTAGCTGGATTTAATTGGCTTCTTGCCGAATCTAAGGTGAGAAACCGTTGTTGAACCCGATTTCTTTGAATCGTAAACGAAGTAACCCTGAGCGTAGTTGTCGGTTTCTTCGCCGATAATCTTAATGGTATTCTTGTTTGCGCCAACCGTACCGTCGGCACCAAGGCCGTAGAAGAGAGCGCGGTGAACGTCTTTGCCTTCAGTTGTAAAGCTTGGATCGTACTCAATGCTTGTAAATGTAACGTCGTCATTGATACCGATGGTGAAGTGGTTCTTCGGGCTGTCTTTTTTCAGTTCATCATAAACCGCCTTAACCATGGCAGGTGTAAATTCTTTTGAAGAAAGTCCGTATCTGCCGCCAACGATTTTCGGGCTCTTTGCAAATGGAGCGTTTTCTGAGGCCATTTCCTCAGCAATTGCAGTTACGACGTCGAGATACAAAGGCTCGCCAAGGCTGCCCGGTTCTTTTGTCCTGTCGAGGACGGCAATTTTTTCAACAGTTTTAGGTAAAGCTGCCAGGAAGTCCTTTACAGAGAAAGGTCTGAAAAGTCTAACCTTCAGGACGCCGATCTTCTCGTCGTTGCTTTTTGTGAGGTATTCAACTGTTTCTTCTGCAGCTTCAGCGCCTGAACCCATGAGTATAATAACTCTTGTTGCGTCAGGGGCGCCATAGTAATCAAAGAGGTGATACTGTCTGCCTGTCAGTGAAGCAAATTTATCCATTGCTTTCTGAACAAATTCGGGGCAGGCATCATAAAACTTGTTAACTGTTTCCCTTCCCTGGAAGTAAACGTCAGGGTTCTGGGCAGTGCCTCTTAAGACAGGGCGGTCAGGCGTAAGAGCTCTTGACCTGTGTGCCTTGACGGCGTTATCGTCGATCATTGCCTTGAGGTCTTCAACGGCCAGCTGTTCAATTTTCATTACTTCGTGTGAAGTTCTGAAGCCGTCGAAGAAGTGGACGAAAGGAATTCTGGATTCGAGAGTAGCTTTCTGTGAAATCAAAGCGAAATCCATTACTTCCTGTACAGAGTTTGAGGCCAGCATTGCAAAGCCTGTCTGGCGAGTAGCCATGACGTCACTCTGGTCGCCAAATATGGAAAGAGCAGCTGCTGCAAGTGAACGGGCTGTTACGTGGAAGACTGTAGGCGTTAACTCCCCTGCGATCTTGTACATATTGGGAATCATCAAAAGCAATCCCTGTGAAGCGGTAAAAGTAGTCGTCAGAGCGCCATTCTGAAGAGCGCCGTGAACGGCACCTGAAGCTCCGCCTTCACTCTGCATTTCAGTAACTGAAGGAACTGTGCCCCATATATTTTTCTTTCCCTTTGCTGACCATTCATCCGAATGTTCACCCATCGGTGATGAGGGAGTAATCGGATAAATTGCAATAACTTCATTGACCTGATGAGCTACATAGGCTGCAGCTTCATTTCCGTCAATGGTTACCTTTTTTCTTTCCATTTATTTAACTCCAAAATATTTTATTAAATAATACCTAAAATCCTAATTAGGAAAGCATAGAAGATTCCCTGTTGGCTTGTTTATAGCAAAAACTAAGCCATTCTCTTAAAGACCCGGTAAATACTGGAAAACAGGCTGCTTTTTGACATTCGGTAAAATGTACTTTCATACATTGTCTTTAATGTGAAAAAGCATGCTAAAAAAATCTTAAAAATAGTAATTAATAGGGTCCGGATGCTTAAGAATTCTATAATCTGATAATTTATCCTGTTATCCCCTTAAAAAGGCTTGAATTTCTTCTGTCTTGACTTAAATCTGACACGGGCATATTATTTATTATAAACACTTTTGGAGAAGCAATGCCTAAAAGAGAGATCCCCCGCGAGAACTGGATGATGTTTTTTGACGATTTTAACAAAATTCACAAGGAACAGATAGTTAAAATTGAAATTACCGACGACGAGGATTACAGGGTAGACTATGCAGAAAGCCTCCCTTTTAAGGGGGTGGAAATTTCAGCCGTTGATGAAGATAACACCTCTGTCAGCGTTTCAGCAGGAACATCTTCCTCCTTTAGACACGTAATTGACAATGCAGGCACTGTAATTCTTGAGGAGCATGAGGATCATTCCCCAAAAGTTCTGCAGGTTAAGTCATCCCTGGGAAGGAGCGCAATAATTAGGTTTCATCCCGTAACCCCGGATGAAAACGTGCGCTGAAAAGTATCTTTCCCCAAAAAAAATCCCGGGACTGAGAAATGACCTGGTGTAGCTTTTTTTTTGGCTGAAGGGTTCTGCAGAAAGGATTCAGACACGTGTGGAAATTGGGCCATTTTTATGCTCACACCGCTTTTAAGTAGCCGGCTACAGTCCTATTATAAATTATTTACCGGAAAGTTATGAAGGAAGTCATCGAAGGCACAAAAAACGATGCCCCGCAGCCAGAAACAGGAGAGAAATCGGGCTTCTGGAAAATATTCAAAAAGCTGGGCCCGGGGCTAATAACAGGCGCTTCGGATGACGACCCGAGCGGAATTGCGACCTACAGCCAGGTAGGGGCTCACTTCGGCTTCAGCCTGCTCTGGACAATTCTCCTTTCATACCCTCTTATGGGAGCAATTCAGGAGATCAGCGCCCTGATTGGGCGCGTAACCGGAAGAGGCATTGCCGCAAATATAAGGAAATATTACTCCAAGTGGCTCAGCTTTTTAATTGTAGGAATGATGGTTACGGCAAACATAATTAACATTGGTGCCGATATTGCGGCCATGGGAAGCTCGCTTAAGCTCGTAATAGGCGGGCCTGCGCTCCTTTACTCCGCAATCTTCTCCATTCTTTCGATATACCTGCAGACGTTTATCCCCTATTCCAGGTACGTACGTTACCTCAAATGGCTAACACTCTCCCTTTTTGCCTATATAGTTACGGTTTTTATCGTAAAAGTTCCCTGGGCTACCACTCTTTACCACACCTTTGTGCCCAGTTTCTCATTCAATCCGGTTTATCTGACTTCACTCATTGCCGTACTGGGTACGACGATAAGCCCTTACCTGTTTTTCTGGCAGGCAAGCCAGGAAGTTGAGGAAATCAAGACAAAAGTTGAAGAGGACGCGTTAAAGAAGGCCCCTGAACAGGCCGGAGGACAGATAAAGAGAATAAAAATCGACACGTACATTGGCATGGCATTCTCAAACCTGGTTTCATATTTCATCATACTTGCGGCTGCCGTAACATTGCACGAAAGCCACACCACGGAAATTAACTCGGCAGCCGATGCCGCAGCAGCCCTAAAGCCTCTGGCAGGCGAATTCTCATTTCTGCTCTTTAGCGCCGGGATAATAGGGACGGGGCTTCTTGCAATACCGGTTCTTGCCGGTAGCGCAGCCTACGCTGTAGGAGAGGCCTTCCGATGGAAAATAGGACTGGAACACAAGCCCCATAGGGCAAAAAACTTTTACTCCGTACTGGCGCTTTCAATCATACTCGGCTTATTCATCAACTTTACGCCAATAAATCCCATTAAGGCGCTATTCTGGGCGGCTGTAATAAACGGCATAACGGCAGGACCGGTGATGATAATGCTCATGCTGATGTCGGCAAACAGGAAAGTAATGGGAGACTTTACGGTTTCCAGAGTAATGAAGTTCATGGGATGGCTTTCGACGATTGTAATGATTCTGGCTTCAATAGGGTTATTTTTCACCTGAAGCTAAAAGGTATGGCGTCAATCCTCCATTCGAAGATTCTTTTTTTTGGCGAGGAAATTCCTGATGATAATTATGCCGGAAACCAGAAGAATGAGAACGATTGAGGAAAGAATGATATGGTGGTGTATTGCCTGCAGAATATTCTTCCATTTCTCGCCGAAATAGTAGCCTATGGAGATAAAAGTTGCCGCCCAGATAAATCCCCCGGCATAGGTGTAAAGAGCAAATTCCGGGTAATTCATTTTTGCCGACCCGGCAAGAAGAGAAATAATATGCCTGAGGCCGGGGATAAAATACCCCAGAAGAAGCGCCCAGCGGCCGATTTTCTTAAACCAGAGACGTGATTTTTCGAGGCGTTCCCGGGAAAGGTGGATATAGTGCCCGTATTTTTCCAGGACAGCGCGCCCAAAGCCGCGTCCGATAAAATAGCTGATCGTAATGCCCGTTATGCTCCCAAGGAAAGCGGCAAGAAAAGCCGGCAGAAGTGAGAGCTCACCCTTAAAGGCTAAGAAGCCCGAAAGCGCAAGAAGCGTTTCATCCGGTACAGGAACGCCTACTATTCCCAGCATCAAGAGCGCGTAAATGCCCCCGTACCCGTAATGCTGGATCCAGTAGTTTAGTGTTTCCATAAAACTTTATTTTAACAAGATCAGGCGCACGCTGTCTAAAAGTGCGCCATTGACATCCATATTCATATTATCATCATATCTGCCGAATGTCAATGTCAGAACGTGCCTTCCTTTGGAAAGCCTTGCATGAATGGAATTCGAATACCCCCAGTCGTTCCACACGTTATCCCCTCTTTGCGGCATAATTACCGCGCCAAGCCTGTTGCCGTCTATAAGGAGTGTCCTGATAGCGCACTTGTTTTCCGTATTTATGGGTCCGTTTCCGTTGGAATACCTAAAATCTATGCTGTAAAGCCCTTCCTCAGGCACATCTGCAATCAAGCTCACTTCCCTGTTTTTATTCTTTTCGAGTACGAGATATCCCCTGCCCTTAAAGCCCGAATACCTGTTTTCAATGTCCTTGCCGTTTTCACCTTCTGAGATTGCCTCCTCGGCTTCAAAAGTATAGATGCTGCCGCCCGGGGAAATTGAGACCGGTGAACTAAGGAAGGATCCCAGTCCTTTTTTATCCACTGCGTTGACCTGGAATTCCAGGAAAGGGGCCGAGTTATCCACTTCATAAGACAAATTGCTGCTGCTGAATTCCATCTTCCCGTTTTTATAGACCTCGTAGTTCAGGGCGCCTTCTGTTTTATTCCAGATAAGCTTCATTCCGTCATATTTAAGCACGGGCGTTTCGGGAGCAAATGCCACTTCCTGCATGTTCAGCTTTCCTTCTTCAGGAATACTGTCATTCATTACTATTGTAATTTTGTGGCTTCCGGTTAAGCTGGACGGAAAGGAAGACTTCGGGTATGGCCTGCCGTCCAGGCTCACGGATTTGATTCCACCTCCAAAGCCTTCAATTTTAACTTCAAGCGTGGCATTGCGGTATTTCAAATTCTTCAGGTTTCTGCTTCCGGAATATTCTTCCGGAATAAAGGGATGGAATGAAATTGAATCTGCGCTAAGGCGCATTCCATAGATCACCCTGTAGGTAAGGGCGAGGTTTCCGGCAAGGCTCCAGAGCTGGCGGTCGGAATTTATTTCCGTTCCGAGGTAGTCCCCTGTCCGGGCTACGAGGTTTTCCTTATTCGTCAAAAAAAGCGCCGCGGGCCTGTATACGGAAGCCATTGCAGCAAGGACCGACCTGTTGTTCCCCGTTTCGGCAGAAGCCCAGGCCCAGAACGATTCCACAAAAGGCCAGACAGAGTTGTTGTGGTAAGGCGGAATGTCCGGAATTTCCGGATAGATGCACGGAAGGCCGAACTTTGTTACGGGCACGTTCTCAATTATCGACTTCTTCATCTTTGGCGTCGTTACGCCATCAAACAGCACGCTTAAGGCTTCGCCCAGAGCCTCACTTCCTGGCGAGAGGCTCAGGTAATTCCGCCCGTAAAGGTACTGCCCGTAGTATCCCTTGTCTTTCATCCAGAGGTATTTGTTGATTCCTTCTTTAATCTTTCCGGCAGTTGAGGCATATTTTTCAGCGGGTTCACCAAGTATCTTAGCCATTTCAGAGAGGATTTGGTAAGCCTCATAGTGGACCATGTTTGTGCCGAGATTTTTGGAGCTGTAAATATCCTTCGGGTCCATCCAGCGTGGATAGGTCTGTTCGCGCCAGTCGAGAAAAGAAGACTCACCGGCAAAGAGCCCCGTTGAAAGGTCCATTACGTTCTCAAGGTCGGCCTCTGTAGATTTTTTAATTATATCGAATGACTTTCTAAGCCAGTTTTTATCCCCCGTAGTTTTATAGACCTCCCAGGCGGCAAGCGCCCAGGTAACCCTGTCTGAGGAAACCGGCCAGGCGCCACCGGTACCGGTATCCTGTATTATGATGCCGTTTTTAACCTTAGCCATGAGGCTGGTCCTGGAGGCATCCGGGTTTACAATAGCCAGTGAGAGAAGGATGCTGTAGCTAATGTCGCGCGTCCAGACGCCGGTCCACTGCGCTCCAGCCATAAAGGCTCCGTCTTCCTGCCTCAGGTTCTGAAGCATTTCCTCCATCGCCTTATTATAAAGCGCGTCAACGAGCAAGTCCGGCGACTGGTACTGCGGGAATTGGGAAATGTCGAGCCCGAGCTTCCAGTGTTTAATTGTGTTTGAGTTTTCCTCTGGAGAAAATTCCTTCGGGAAATGGATTTTCACCTCATAAATTCCATCGCTATCCGGGTCCATAAGCTTCATCTCAGGGCGCCCGGTAAGTGCCGGAAAGTTCCAGTTTAGGGGCTCATTTGCCCCTGCCACAAAAACGCCCCTGAAATCCTTTGACTGAACTTTTTCTTTGTCGTAGGTCCGGAAATACCCTAAAGCCTTAAACTCTCTTAAGACCTCCCTCATATCCAGGCGTATAAGCAGGTCCTTACTTGCATGCAGGAACGGGTCCTGGGAATAAGTTTTCCATTTTTCTTCCAGGTTTTTTCTCTCCATTCCCGTATCCGGCATGCCGAAGCTGAAGTAAGCCGTATCGGTTTTCTCCCCCGGGCTCAAGATGAATTTATGGTCCTGCCCCGGTGCCCTTTCGTTATCCAGCCCGTTGAGGCTGAATTTGAGGACAACAGTCCTGTTAGTCTTTTTTCTGAAGCTGCTTTTGTAGTCGGATGTGATTTCCGTCCTGGATACAGCCCTGGCGCTAAAGCCCTCCTGCACTACCCTGTCGGAATAAAGGCTAAAGGCATCCGAACTGTAAAGCTGCCTTTGAGCCGGGACCGAAGTAAATGGGACAGAAGTAAAGAAGAAAAATAAGATAATGAAGCTTAAAGATACTGGCCTAAGAAGAATTTGCATTTAATTCCCCGGGATAATTAATCCTGCTGTTTTTTTGTCCTGCAATTTAGTGATATTCGGGCAATCAGGCACTAAAAATCTGGAAGGCGGCTTAACTCTGCAAGATTGTTTTGTGGAAAGATTACTTGCCTCCGCTGGTTCTTGCCGTATCGGTAACCGACGGGTTTCCCGAGGTTGAGGGCATTTTGCGTTCGGCTACAGGCTGAGAGGCAAAGTAAATTATTACGGCAAGCAAAGCAAGGCATGAAATAATTACCGTAATCCACACCCAGAGCCTGGGCCTGGTCTGATAGACATTCATAGCGCACATACATAGTCTCCCTTTATTGGTAAGAGTATAGCCAATAGTTTTAATATACCATTCCCATTTTCTAATTCAATCCAACAATTCGGCAGCTTTTTTTTTTGGGGGGGGAGGAAAGATTTCAAAATGAAATTACTTAAGCAGTAACATTTTTCTTGTCATTATGTTTTTCCCGTCTGAAAGCCGGTAGTAGTAAATGCCGCTTTTAACCGATTTGGAGGGATTAAAGCTGATGCTGTAGCTTCCCGGCATTTCGAACCTGTTTACAAGGCTTGCCACCTCACGGCCCCTGCAGTCGAATACCTGCAGGTTTACGAAACCCGGGCTAGAAAGGCTGTAATTTATTACGGTAAATGGGTTAAAAGGATTCGGGTAGTTCTGGTGAAGGTAAAACCTGTCTAAAACTTTTTCAGTCTGTTCTGTTTCAAATGAAGGGCTTTTAAGGTTGCGCTCAAAAAAAGCAAGTACTCTTTTAAGAAGGGCATCCGAATTAAATGCGTTGCCGCCGTGGATTGCATCCTTTACGGGATAAAATACCACTTCCTTCCTGTTCCCTGAGAATGCCTGCCTTAAGGCCTTATTAAGGAGCTCGCTCTGGTTAAACGGCACGACGGGATCCTTGGTCCCGTGGGCGATAAAAAATGGCGGGTCGTCCGGGCTGACGTATCTGACCGGATTGGCAAGCATGCACCTGTCGGGATTTTTCTTCAATGCCCCGCCAACAAGGAGGGACTCATTGGACCTGGGAGAGAGATGATAGCCATCCATCCTAAGGAAATCCGTCGGGCCGTAAAAGTCGCATACAGCCTGAACGCGGCTGCTGACTTCAAAGAAGCTGCCCACGTTGCCTTCCATATTCATCATTATATTTCCGCTTACAGAGGTCATTATGCCGCCGGTAGTTCCAAGGAGGGATGCCAGGTGGCCTCCTGCCGAGGAGCCCCAGACGCCGATTTTCTCCGGGTCAAAATTATACCTGTGGGCATTTGCCCTCAGGAATCTTATGGCCGCCTTGCAGTCGTTTAACTGTGCGGGGAAAACCGAATCCTGGCTTAACCTGTAGTTGATACCGGCAACGGCATAGCCCTTGGAAAGCAGCAGTGCGGCAGCGGTAAAGGCGCTCGATTTGTTTCCGTATTTCCATCCTCCTCCGTGAATCCAGACCACCAGAGGGATTTTTCCCTTTGAAGACTTCGGAAGATATATATCCAGTTTCAGGCTTTTACCGTTAACCTTGGCATACTCGACGTTTGCAAAGTCAGGCTTTTGGGCCTTGATGGTAGAGCCGAAAGAAAATGAAACAATGCAAAGACAAATTGTATAAAATAAGAAACCCGGAGTTGGTTTCATCAGCATATTCCCAGAGTTCTAATTATCCCAGCTTTAAGCTAAGGAAAATCCATTTTATTTTCAATTTAAAGAAGCCGGTAAAAGCCCAAGATACGAATTTTTCCACGCCCTTTGATCCCGAAGACCTATTTGCTTGAAGATAGCACTAATATGACTTATTTTAGTTATTTAATTATTATGAATCTCATATAGATGCGTAAAGAAAAATTCAAGGCGTACCTTGCCTGGGTAAACGTCTGTATACTCTGGGGCACGACATACCTGGCAATAAGGATTGGGGTTGGCGAGTGGCCTCCGATGCTTTTTGCGGGCCTGAGATGGCTTTTAGCCGGAACGATACTCGTTCTGTACTTGAGGGCAAAGGGTTATCGGATGCCGGGCTTAAAGGATTTTCTAAACATTTCCGTTATGGGAATTCTCCTCCTGGGATTCGGAAACGGGCTCATAGTCTTTAGCGAAATGACCATACCGAGCGGGCTTGCAGCGCTGCTGATTACAACTGTCCCCTTCTGGATTGTCGGACTTGAGTCCTTAATGCCGCACGGCTTCAGGCTGAACCTGAAGGTAATTCTGGGGCTTGCCGTTGGGCTTCTTGGAGTTGCGGTCATCTTCTGGTCGGACTTAAGCTTACTTACGGAGCCGGCATATATGAGAGGAATAATTAGTCTTCTTGCGGCGGTTTTTCTCTGGGCACTTGGAACGCTGTACTCCAAATATAAGCGTGTGAGCGTGGCGCCCCTTACAAGCGCTGCATTTCAGATGCTGACGGCGGGCTTTTTGCTTTCCTCAATGGGCTTTATCTTTGGCGAAGAGCATCACTTGCAGGCAGGGTTTTACGGCTGGATGGCATTTACCTATCTTGTCACTTTCGGTTCACTTTTAGGCTACACATCCTACATTTATGCCGTAAGTCATCTTCCCGTGTCATTCGTATCGACATATTCATACGTTAATCCCGTAATAGCCCTTCTGCTCGGATGGATTGTGCTGGGAGAAAAGCTCAACTTGAGTACACTTTTTGCCGCAGCCGTAATACTTTTGGGTGTGGTGCTGGTAAAAAAAGGGACGGGTAAAAGGCAGGATATTCCGGAAGAGGAGAAAGACGGTGAAATTTAACATAAAACAATTTAATAGAACAACTTAAGGCGGAAAAACATGCGGACAGTCAAGTTTCTTGAAGGAGAAAAAATTTACTTAAGGCCGGTTCAGGAAAAAGATCTTGAGCTGGTGGAATACGGCAAAAACAATACCGACGTCAGGGAAACCCTGTTTTTATTTGCGCCCATGACGCAGGAGCAGGTGCGTGCCGAAATGAATGCCTGGAGCGGCAGCAAAGAGATCATGTTCTTTACGATCTGCAGCCAGGCCGACGATGAGCCCGTTGGGCAGACGGCATTTGTGAGGATTGACTATGTAAGCCGCGCTGCCGTGTTTTATCTCGCGATTTACGACCCGGAGTTCTGGTCGAAAGGCTTCGGAGGCGAGGCCACGAGTCTCATGCTCAGGTATGCTTTTGAAATCCTTAACATGAACAGGATCCAGCTCCACGTTTGCTGCGAAAACCCGAAGGCGGTTAAGGCCTATGAAAAGGCGGGCTATGTAATTGAAGGCACGTTAAGGCAAGCGATGTACCACTTCAACCGATACATAGATTTTTATGTAATGAGTATACTGAGGGAAGAATACTACAATAAGAAATCTTAAGGCCTTAGAAATCTGAGGTCTTAGAAATCTAAAGGCCTGGGGCAAAGTAAGAGACTCAGGCCTGTATATATACAGGGTTTTACAATACGTTTAAGAACAAGGAAGTTTATGCTCGTTTTAGTAGGATCGGCTAACCCGGTCAAAGTAAATGCTGTCAGGGACAGCTTTTCCAGGTATTTTGAAGGCGTGGAAGTAAAAGGCTATGCAACAGCCTCTAAAGTTCCCGACCAGCCCTTTGGGGAAGAGACCTTTACAGGCGCAAAGAACCGCGTTCTGGGTCTCCTTGAAGTCAACAGCCGTGAAAACCTGAACGCCGATTATTTCGTTGGAATTGAAGGAGGCGTTTTAAGTTACTTCTCGCGCTGGTTCGGTTTCGGCGTAATGTGCATAATGGATAAAAACGGCAAAACGGGATTCGGCACTTCACCGCACTTTGAGCTGCCGCAGGTGGTAATGGAGGAGCTGCATAACGGCAAGGAGCTTGGAATTGTGATGGATGAACTGACGGGTAAAATGAATACGAAATATCATAACGGAGCGATAGGATTTTTCACGAACGGGGTTATGGATAGAAAGGACCTTTACGTGCATGGAATGACGGTTGCCCTGGCGCCATTTCTTCACAGGGAGCTTTTTTTCAGCCAGGAGTAACTGGCTTTATTTCAGTCTTTCCTTTTGAACAACTTATAAAGGGGGTCACATTAAAATGAATCATGAATCCAGGCGTCCAAGGGGTGTTACGGTAATCATTTACGTCAACATCATAGAGGCAATTATTACGCTGGTTTTCTGGATACTCGTCTTAAAGCGCCTCTTCGCATCCGGATACCTGCCCGAGGGCATGGATAGATCCTCCGCGGCATCCACATTCGGCTTCATGGTTGCCGATTTACTCTGGGCACTACCCATACTGGTCTTAAGCATACCGGGGTTGTTGAAGATGCGCTTCCGGGGATGGACCTTTGCGCAACTGGCAAATATTTTATGGCTTTATTCTTTGACCTCTGGCTGGATGCGCGACATGTATCTTGGTAATGTTGCACCCGGTAACGTGCTTTTTCTTCCATTTGCCCTGTTCTCTCTTTGGGCAGTGTACTATCTCTGGAAGCAGCGCGGCAGATTTATGCCGTAGCTGAGAATATTTCCCTGAACTTTTTTTTCCCGGAGAAATCAATGAAAGTCTTTGTTTATGTTCTGCTCTTTAGCTGCTGTCTTTTCATGGACGTGATTTCGGCTCCTCTTAAGAAAGATCACCCGAAGAAAAAAGCCGTTACTCAGACGGCTAAAACGCCTTACGAATATGTGGATCCTTTTATCGGCACAAAAGAAATGGGTCACACCTTCCCCGGTGCATGCGTGCCTTTCGGGATGGTTCAGCTGAGTCCCGAGACCGATACTGTCCAGTTCCTGAAAGACGGCAAGTACAACCCTGAGGTCTACCGCTACTGCGCGGGCTACCAGTATAACGACAGGACGATCGTGGGCTTCAGCCACACGCACTTTAGCGGAACCGGGCACTCGGATTTAGGCGACTTCCTCATTATGCCTACAACCGGAAAACTTTACCTCAATCCCGGCACTGCGGAGAATCCTGAAATCGGCTACCGCTCGGGTTACAGCCATAGAACTGAGGCTGCTTCTCCGGGGTACTACACGGTTAAGCTGGACAAGTACAACATAAAAGCCGAGCTTACGGCTTCAGCGAGAACGGGCTTCCACCGGTACACTTTTCCCCAAACAGACAGCGCACATATAATTCTCGACATGAACTACGGGATATATAACTATGACGGCAAGGTAATCTGGAGCTCAATCAGAGTGGAAAACGACACGCTTGTAACAGGCTACCGGATTACGGAAGGCTGGGCCCGCACGCGCTACATCTATTTTGTAATGGTTTTCTCCAGGCCTTTTAAGAATTACGGCATTAAGAACGGAACTGAACCTGTCTATAAGGGCTTCTGGCGGAAGTTCAGGCAGGATGAGAACTTCCCCGAAATGGCCGGGAAAAACTTAAAGGCGTACTTCGATTTCGCGACCGCGGACAATGAAAAGATACTGGTTAAGCTTGCCCTGTCTTCCGTAAGCACCGAAGGCGCCTTAAAGAACCTTTTGTCTGAAATACCCCACTGGGATTTTGAGAGGGTAAGATGTGAAGCCCGCACGACATGGGAAAATGAGCTGGATAAAATTACAATTTCCGCTTCCGACAGCGTTAAGACGAGCTTCTATACCTCAATGTACCACGCTGATATAAGTCCCGTTACCTATAGCGACGTTGACGGATACTACAGGGGACTTGATAACAACATACACAAGGCCGAAGGCTACACGAACTATACCATTTTCTCCCTGTGGGACACCTACCGAGCGCTCCATCCCCTCTTCACGCTAATACAGCAGAAAAGGACGAGCGGCATGGTGCAGTCGATGATTGACCACTACTCGCAGAGCGTTCACAAGCTGCTCCCCATATGGGCTCACTACGGAAACGAGAACTGGTGCATGATAGGCTACCACAGTGTTCCCGTAATTGCAGACGCATACTTAAAAGGCATCAGGGGCTTCGATACGCTGAAAGCCTTTGAGGCATGCCTGGAAACCGCCCGGAAGAGCTCTTTCCAGGCAATTGGCGACTATATAAAACTCGGCTATGTGCCAATGGATAAGCTTGGGAGCTCGGCCTCGGTTACTCTGGAATATGCATACGATGATTTCACGCTTGCCCGCTTTGCACGGGAAATGAATAAACCCGAAATTGAAGGGGAATTCATGAAAAGGGCCATGAATTACGCAAACATTTTTGACCCGTCAACGGGCTTTATGAGGGCAAAAGACTCAAAGGGAAACTGGAAGAGCCCCGTGGACCCGTTGAGCACGGACGGGCAGGGCTTTATTGAAGGCAACGCATGGAACTATTCACTTTACGTCCCGCAGGATATAAACGGGTTTATCGGGCTCATCGGCGGAAAAAAGGCGCTTTCAGGAAGACTGGACTCGCTTTTTACGATGCAGTTAGACGATAAATACTTTGAAAATACGGAAGACATCTCCAGGAGCGGCCTCATAGGCAACTATGTGCATGGAAACGAGCCGAGCCACCACGTTGCATACATGTACAACTGGGCGCTTGAGCCTTGGAAGTCGCAGGAAAAGATACACCTGATCATGAATTCCATGTACCGCAACGCCCAGGACGGGCTTTGCGGAAACGACGACTGCGGGCAGATGTCGGCCTGGTACATATTCAGCGCAATGGGATTTTACCCTGTATGCCCCGGAACGAACCAATACGTAATCGGAAGCCCGTGCGTAAGTGAGGCCAGGCTGAGGCTTGAAAACGGGAGAACGTTTACCATGAAAGCCGAAAACTACAACGATAAAAATATTTACATCCAGTCGGCAGAATTAAACGGAAAGCCATATAACAAAAGCTACATAATGCACGAAGAGATAATGCAGGGCGGAAGCCTCATTTTCCACATGGGTTCAAAGCCAAACCATAACTGGGCTACATCGGAAGATTCAGTGCCATTTTCAATTACAAAGTAAATAAGAAGGCAAAAAAAAGGCGTCATATATTCTGAAATCATATGACGCCTTTCTGAGTGCTCTGAAAAATCTAGTGCTCTTCTGCCATGACGGGCTGAGCTAAAGTGACAGGTTTCCTGTTCCTGTCTATAAAATATCCCCATGCAATAAAAAGGCACTGATAGATGCCCGAAAACACCATTGTCCCGGCTGACGGCGGAGGCGGAGCGAGCATACCCGATACATAAATTACCGCCAGCAAAGCCAGAAGGCTCCAAAGCAAGATACTCCCCTTTTTATTTTCCGCCTTTGTTGAAGCGATATAAAGGAAAGCTCCGACAATGAAGATCAGTCCTTCTACCAGTACGGTAAGAGAGACGAAGTTCCACAACCCAAGTCCCAGCTTTATACTGCTTCCCGGGTACAGAGGAAGATCCGGCACGTGTGTCAGAAGATCGAGCACCCAGTGGCTTAAGACAAGTATCCCCAGCAGAAAAGAGCTCCTGAGGTTTTTGGCTTTGAGGTAATAGAAAACCCCAAATATGACGGCCCAGATCAGCGTAAAGAAGAGGCTGTGAGAAAAAGGATAATAAACAAAATTAAGCGGGGTAAAAGCCGAATTACCGGGCTCAACACTCACCTTCTCAACTCCCAGGAACAGGAGAGCCGGCCACAAGAGATCAAGAAACTGTGAGGCCAGGAACATTGTTCCCAGTGAGGGCCTGGCGTCAAATTTCTTTGCCGCAAGTGCGGCTCCATAATGTCCTATGAACATAAAAGCCTCCTTTATTTAATTTAGAATTGCACAATAACCCCAAAGTGTGCGGTTATAAGGTCCGTGTCCGATTTTGACGGTGTGATATAGACCCTTCCTCTATCAATTCTCATCGATCCTTCCTTCAGGTACTCGGCCTGAGAGCCCAGCATGTAACGGGCCTTCAGGTCTATCCAGAGGCTGAAATTTTTCCAGCGTGAGAGGAAATTCTCATCCTCCGCCTCTGAACTATTAAAATCAAAAACCTTGAACATAAGGCCGCCGCCGCCGCCATAGCTCCAGGCCCAGTCGTCAAAGTTCGTCGTGCTGGCAACTTCCTCATCATAGTTTCCCGTATTGCCTACCTTTGTTTCGGTATAAAGGTATGATCCTCCCAGGAGGCCTTCGATATATGGCCTTAGGTTCCCCTCCGGCGGCATAATCTTAAAAAGAAGGTGGAAGTTTACGATATTGTTCGTCCTGTTGACGTTTACCGTCACGTCAGGAACTTCATAGCTAAAGGGTTCATTGCGGTCTTCACTGCCGTAGTTCAAATAGCTTGCGTCAAGGCCCAGAGTAAAGGGCATGGAAGGGCTTACGGACCAGAAATTCACCTCGCCTCCAATGCCGAAGCCGGTGCGGTTTATGCTTTTCTGGAAATCGGCCTGCGGAAAGCCCATCATGAAATTTATGCCTGCAGACTGGGCAAAAGCCCTGCCATAAAGGCAAAACAGCGATATAAATAAAACGAAAATGGTGAATCTATTTTTCATTCTCCCCCCAAAAATTACGCTTGTTCTCTTAAATAATAAAAATAAGAATTCAATATTAATGAATTTTCAGGAGATTTACCATTACCCGGCACAACATATAAGTCACGCACAATGAAGCGAACTTTTTATTAAAAAGTTAAGTTATAAATAAATAAGATTTAATGAATAAACTACTAATAAACCATACAGGAATAAGGCTTTAGAGCTCATATAAAAAGGCAAAAACTTCGAAATGAGAATATTACTTTTATCCGGAAACGAAAAAGACTTTGCCGGGCTTTTCCGGGAAGCCAAGTCAAGATTCCGGGAGGAACTTGCACTAAAATATGCTTCCGCTTCCTCAGGGGCAGTTGAATTACTGAAAGAAAAGGTATTTGACCTGTTCATTATTGACCTGGACCTGCCGGGACTGGAAAATAGTGAAACGCTCTCAGACCTCACCACTTCAGCTACAGGAATGCCAGTATTATTTACCGGCAGCAGGAGGTTTTCTTTTGAAGAAGCGCTGCCATTTGAGGAGGACAGCTACTTGGTGAAACAGGACCTGAGCCCGGCGCTGATAGAATGCTACATCCGGCACGCACTGAAGCTCAAGGAAATGGAAAGAAAACTAAAAGAAAAGGAAGAACAGATAGCGCTTACCGTGCAGCACTCCCCCGTACTTATATTAAAGCAGGACAGAGACCTTCGCTACACGTGGACCAATAACTCATTTCTAGGCTTTCACTCAGAAGAGGTTATTGGGAAAACTGACAAGGACCTCCTGCCGGCAGAAGATGCACTGGTACTGACCGCAATAAAAAGGCAGGTGCTGGAATCCGCCATTAAGACAAGGAAGATCATCAGAATAAACGCAAAGGACAGGGCTTATTATTATGACATAGGAATTGAACCGGACTTTGACAGACAGGGCCTCATGAAGGGCATAGTCTCTACGGCACTTGACATCACGGATAAAAAGAGCGTTGAAAGGGAGTTTTTAAGGGCAAAAAGCCTCCTGGAGAATATGTTTTCCAGCCTAAATGAAGCCGTGTTTGTAAGTGAAAGATCGAGCGGCAAGATAATTACATGCAACCCCGTGGTGGAAAAGATATTTGGCTATAAACCGGGCGAAGTTACCGGGAAAAATCCAGGCTTCTTATTCCCTTCTCCGGAAATTTATGAAAGCATGAGGGCTATGGAAAACTCACTGCTCGGGAAGAAGAATCTTTTCCGGGCTGAATGCATGATGAAAAGAAAAGACGGAACTATAATTGAAACCGAGAACACGATAAACCTTCTAAGGAAATCAAAGGGCTGGGACGAGGTGCTGGTTACAATTGTAAGCGACATAACGGAAAGGAAAAGAGCCGAACGCGCCCTGATCGGCGCAAAGGAAAGGGCTGAAAACTCCGACCGCCTGAAAACAGAGTTCCTGGCACAGATGTCGCACGAGATCCGCACTCCGGTAAATACAATCTTAACTTACTCCGCACTCCTAAAAGAAGAACTGGATTTGAGGGAAGACGATGAGCTGAGGAAAAACTTTAAGATAATTGAAAAAGCCGGGAAAAGAATCTTCAGGACTATAGATCTTATACTAAACATGTCTGAACTTCAGACCGGGAACTATGAACTTTTCCCGAGGGAACTGGACGTCCTGGACGACATACTGATGGATCTTTACATTGAATTCAAAAAATACGCCTCCGGCAAGGGTATTGAAATGCAGCTGGAGTACAGCACCACAGCAACCAAAGTTATGGCAGACGAATACTCACTTTCTCAGGTGTTCCGCAGCATAATTGACAACGCGGTTAAGTACACCGACCGCGGCAGCATAAAAATCCTGGTAAAAAAAGATACTTCGGGCCGTCTTGTTGTTTCCGTGGAGGACACGGGTGTAGGAATTTCGGAAAGCTACCTTCCGAGGCTTTTTGAGGCTTTCTCACAGGAGGACCAGAGCTATACGAGGTCTTACCAGGGAAACGGGCTGGGACTTGCCCTGGCTAAAAAGTATGCCGAATTAAACAAGGCATCAATCGAAGTAAAAAGCCGTAAAGGTTCGGGCTCTGTTTTCAGTGTGGTATTTAATAATTAGTAGAATGTAAGCCCGGTTATAAAAAACGCCCGGGAGGTGGTTAAAAGATCCGCCTCCGGGCGTTTTTAATTGTCTTAAAAAAAGAGGCCGGATTTTACCTGGTCAGCTGCCTGTATTTGATCCTGTGGGGCTGGTCGGCCAGGGTGCCAAGTCTCTGGTGTTTGTTTTCCTCGTAGTCTGAAAAATTCCCTTCAAACCAGATCACCTTGCTTTCACCCTCAAAAGCCAGAATGTGTGTAGCAACGCGGTCCAGGAACCAGCGGTCGTGGCTGATTACGACGGCGCAGCCGGCAAAGTTCTCCAGGGCCTCTTCAAGTGCGCGCATTGTGTTTACATCCAGGTCGTTCGTGGGCTCATCGAGTAAGAGCACGTTTGCACCGGACTTAAGCATCATGGCAAGATGCACACGGTTGCGTTCACCGCCGGAAAGGAGACCCACTTTTTTCTGCTGTTCGGCGCCCGAGAAATTAAACTGTGCAACGTAAGCTCTCGAGTTAACGCTTTTATTTCCAAGCATCAGGTTGTCCTCCCCGCCCGAGATCATCTCCCAGATGGTTTTCTGAGGGTCCAGTGCCTCCCTGGACTGATCCACATAAGCCAGTTTTACGGTTTCGCCGATTTTAATTTCACCCTTGTCGGGCGAGTCCAATCCAGTAATCATCTTAAAAAGGGTCGTCTTACCGGCGCCGTTAGGGCCAATAACGCCTACAATTCCTCCCGGGGGAAGCGAGAAGTTCATATCCTCCACGAGCAGCTTATCTCCGAAGGCCTTACTGACAGCAGAGGCTTCGATGACGTTATTTCCAAGGCGCGGACCCGCAGGGATATAGATTTCAAGCTCTTTTTGGAGCTTTTCGGATTCCTGTTTAAGCAGGTTCTCATATGAAGTAATTCTTGCCTTTGACTTTGCGTGGCGTCCTTTGGGCGACATCCTGATCCATTCGAGTTCCCTCTGAAGAGTTTTCTGGCGTTCGGTTTCTTTCTTTTCCTCCAGTGCCAGGCGGTTCTGCTTCTGCTCCAGCCACGATGAATAATTTCCCTTCCATGGTATACCCTCACCACGGTCAAGCTCGAGTATCCAGCCTGCCACGTTATCCAGGAAGTAGCGGTCGTGCGTGACGGCAATTACCGTACCCTCGTACTTTTGAAGGTGGTGTTCCAGCCAGGCAACCGACTCGGCGTCCAGGTGGTTAGTGGGCTCGTCGAGAAGGAGAATATCCGGCTTTTTAAGCAAAAGTCTGCAAAGAGCGACTCTTCTTTTTTCGCCACCCGAGAGCACATTAACCGGTGTTTCGCCCGGAGGGCACCTGAGTGCATCCATAGCCATTTCGAGCTTTGAGTCAAGCTCCCAGGCGTCAAAGGCCTCAAGGCGTTCCTGTACCCTGCCCTGGCGCTCGAGGAGTTCAGTCATTTCGTCGTCGGACATGGGTTCGGCAAATTTTTCATTTATTGAGTCGTATTCCTTCAGCAGGTCGACAATTTCCTGAACGCCTTCTTCTACAATTTCCCTCACCGTTCTCGTTTCATCCAGCTGAGGCTCCTGCTCCAGGTATCCGACTGTAAATCCGGGCGAGAGGACCGTCTCGCCGTTAAAATCCTTGTCCACCCCGGCAAGGATCTTAAGGAGCGTGCTTTTTCCGGCCCCGTTAAGGCCCAGTACACCGATCTTTGCCCCGTAGAAGTATGATAAATATATATCCTTAAGCACCGGTTTCTGATTATAAAACTTGCTTACCCCGATCATGGAGTAAATAACCTTATTAGGTTCAACTGCCATTACTGATGGTTCTCCTTTTCTCGTTTTTCACGCATTTTTCAAAAAATCTTTAGTCCGGTATTATAGCCTTAAAAGCACTAATAGTCAATAATAATCTGAAGCCCAATTTTTAGCGCTAAGAGTGCTTGGAGGGGGTTTTGAAAAGGTCTTAAACCACTGAGAACTTAAGGCCGTAAAACTAAGTGGTAAAACTAAATGGAATTTTCACTTATTTATCTTTATGTTTAAGGATATTTTGCTGAGAAACTAATTCAGGACTGAAAAATTTTTATGGAACCAAGAAAAGACTATAACCCGCAGATGCATTCGGCCGAACATATATTAAACCAGACAATGGTAAGAATGTTCAACTGCGGAAGGAGCTTCAGCGCACACATAGAAAAGAAAAAATCCAAGTGCGATTACCACTTTGACCGCAATTTAACGGAAGATGAAATCCGCACAGTTGAGAATAAGGTAAATGAAGTAATTAAACTGAACCTCCCGGTTACAGAGGAATTCCTAAGCCGTGAGGAGGCAGAGAAAAAGTTCAACCTTGAACGCCTGCCCGAAGGTGCCGGAGATAAGGTCAGGATTGTAAGAATAGGCGACTACGACGCCTGCCCGTGCATCGGGCCACACGTCAGCTCATCCGGAGAAATAGGCGGCTTTAAGATTATTTCAACTGATTTTAACGACGGGATACTGAGAGTGCGCTTTAAGAACTCCGCCAATGAAAAATAAGCTTCGACTGTACTGGAAGCCCCTTTTTGCAGTAATGGTATGGGGAGCCTCTTTCGTTGCCACAAAAATTGCACTAAGCGAGCTGACTCCACTTACTATTGTGCTTTCCAGGCTGATAATGGGAGTCCTCCTTCTTGCAGTCATTATTTTCATTAAGGACGGGAAGTTCACAATTCCTCCCCAAGTGCTGAAAAACATCGTTCTTCTGGCTCTTGTAGCCTCTTTTCACCTGTGGATACAGGTGACGGGGCTTCAGTTTACCACGGCCTCCAATACGGGCTGGATAATTGGTTTTTCTCCTGTCTTTATGGCAATTCTGGGGGTAATGTTTTTTCACGAGTCGCTTAATTTCATCAGGAGCTGCGGCATAGTAATTTCCCTTTTTGGCTTGCTGCTTCTTGTCAGCAAGGGGAATTTCAAGAACATAGGGCTCATTTCAAACCTGGGGGATTTACTCGTTCTTGCAAGCGCAGTTACATGGAGCGTTTATTCGGCGCTGAATAAAAAGATTTCACTGCACTATTCTCCCCTGCTCACAATTTTCTATCTTTTCAGCTTCATGTCGCTTTTTCTCATTCCTTTTACAATACGGCCTGAAGGCATAAATTCAGTCATCCACCTTTCGCTTAAAGGCTGGCTCGCAATAGCGTTTCTCGGCATATTCTGTTCCGGCATAGCCTACGTCCTCTGGGCACAGGCGCTCAGGGAAATGGACTCGGCCAATGTAGGTGTATTTCTTTACTTTGAGCCTTTTGTCACGGTTTTCACGGCCTGGATCATACTAGGAGAAAATATCACATTCCTTACGATTTTAAGCGGCATTATCATAACTCTCGGAGTGGTTTTTGTAAACCGGAAGGCCGGTGCATCCGGATAAACCGTGGAATTTGTCCATTTGCATGCACCTGAGAGCTTTGTCTTGATTTAAAGATTTATTTCGGTATTTTAAGAATATAAGACAACAAAGCCGGATGCCGAGAAAATGAAACTGAGCCTCGTCTGGAATGTTTTAAAGGAAACCTTCACGAAATGGAGTGACGATAAAGCCCCAAAGCTTGCGGCCTCGCTCTCTTTTTACACCATTTTTTCAATTGCCCCCATGCTTCTTCTTATCATTGCGATTGCGGGTTTTGTCTTTGGCAATGACGCTGCCCAGGGTAGGATTGTCGAACAGCTTCAGTCGCTGGTAGGAAAGGAAAGCGCCGTACTGATACAAAACGCAATTAAACAGTCAAGTAACCTACAGTCGGGCATAATAGCAACCGTAATAGGAATTGTAACCCTGCTTTTGGGTGCCTCGGGTGTTTTTCTGGAGTTGCAGGATTCCCTGAATATGATCTGGAAGGTAAGGCGTAAGCCGGATACGGCAGTCATGGCGTTCCTGAAAAGCCGCCTCATATCATTTTCACTCATCATTGCAGTGGGAGTCCTTCTCATGGCTTCGCTCATTATAAGCACAGTAATTTCAGCTCTGAGCGATTTTATCGAGAGATATATCTCAATTCCGGGATTTGTCTTAAGCCTGACGGATTTTATCATTTCGCTTTTAATAATGGTAGTCCTGTTCTCAATGATTTACAGGGTACTGCCGGACGTAAAGCTTTCGTGGAAAGACGTCAGGATAGGAGGAATAATTACATCCCTCCTATTCATTCTGGGTAAATACCTGATAAGCCTTTATCTTGGAAGAAGCAGCATCAGCTCCACCTTTGGGGCAGCCGGGTCCCTGGCAGTATTCATCATATGGATTTACTACACCTCACAGATACTTTTCCTGGGAGCCGAGTTCACGTATGTATATGCCGTCAGGTTCGGTTCCGGCATTGTGCCCAAATGACTTCTTTTTCAGGTTACGCTTAATATCTTTCTTCCCTGACCCTGACGGGCACAGCCCTTTCATGCGGCTCGCCTAGTTTTCCGCCAAAAGCAGCAGCAACCGCGCCAAGGATGAGTCCGATGAAAGCAAAAATTGCCGCCTTCGACATTGCAGATGCAACGACGTCTCCTGTTTCACGGGCTTTCTGTACCACTGAATCCTTTGCAGAGGCAAGTTTCTGCTTCGACTGGTTATAGGTCTGTATCCAGTTATCAACAATCTGGTTAGCCTCCTCGCGGCTTTTTCCGGTCCTTTTCATGATAACGTTAACCGCTGCCTCGCGGTCGGCCGCATTGGCAATGTTGCTGGCACGGTTAAAAAGCCGGTCAATAAGACCATTGGCTTCGTTGTCCGTTGCCTGAGGGTTCTGAGCAGCATTCTTTGCGCTCCCTGTAACGTCTTCCATTGCCTGGTTACCCTGACGGCTCAGGTTTTCCGGCTGAAGTTCGGGTTTGCCCGTCTCGCGCAGAGTTCTTCTTGCCTCCGCCTTCAGGTCGGTCAGGTCAATTCCCCTTTGCTGCAGTTCCCCTTTTACGGCTCCTGCCACCTCCGGAGCTACGGTCTGGATGCCCTGTCCTGCCATGGAAATGGTCTTGCCAACGACGCTTCCCACGCCGCTTATTACACTGCCAATTGCAGTTGTAAGCAAATAAAATGAAATCAGCGTAAAGACGCTAAAGGTGAGTACTCCGTGCAGCACGCTGTCGAATGCCCTTGGCACACCAGCCAGGCGTGATGCAGTCATGCCGCCTAAGAAAAGCGCAATCAGCATGCTGATAACCCACCAGACCAGGGCCCCGGTTCCGAGACCCGAAAAGGGGTTACTTTCCTGCAAGGGTTCAATTGCGCCAAAGCCAATTCCCAGGCCAAGGAGGCTTAAAATCAGCTGCACTACGAGGGCCACAACGACGCCTGCAATTACCGCACCCCAGGAGATTCTTTTTAATATGCCGGGGCGTGTTTCCTCAACGGTTACGCTGGTAGGCCTTGGTGGAATGGGGTTTCTTTCCGGAGGATTATAACCCGGGTTTATCTCATCTGCCATATTCTATTCTCCTTCATTTGTTGTTCATTCATTCTCCCCCGGGTATCTCTTCCGACATTCTTACCCGGAGGAATTTTCTATTCCTAAAAAAAAGCAGAACTCTTCATGGCCGGTCCCTTCCTTAAAATGAGGAGCCGTCAATCCTGCAAACTCCTCATTTTAATATATTACTTCATTTTTGTTAAACAAGGCCAAAAGTTTTTCGAGTCTCCAAGGCCCACGACGGGTAATGCGTTACTTCAAGCTAATAGGTATAACTTCTTTTATTGATTTTAGTTAAGGAAGATTGGTGGCGGTTTTACCTGGCGGATAACAGCAAAAAAACACAGAGGCAACAGCAGATAATTTGTAAAATTTTTCCGGCCTAAATTGTCTTTAGTCCTTTAATAAATAAGGGCGGATATTATTCCGCCCTTCACGTCACAACAGATAATGCAAGTAACTATATTATAATACCTTAGGCGTCTTCACCTAAATACAATTTCACTCATTAAACGCCACTTACCGTCATCTTCCTGACCTTGATGGAAGGACAGAAAACAGGACCGGTCTTAATGGAATCGTTACCGATCAGTTCAATATTGTTCAGTATATCGAACATGGTTGAGGCTATTGTAAATTCATTTACCGGGTAAGAAATCTTTCCATTTTCAATCCAGAGGCCCTGCGCTCCCTTCGAATAATCACCCGTCTGAAGGACCTCGCCGAAGCCGGAAGCGGAAGTTACCAGTACCCCGTTTTCGATTGTTTTTATCATTTCCTCAAGGCTGGTTTTACCCTCCTCAAGGTACAAGTTGCTTACTCCATCTGAATTGCCCGTAGTCTTCATGTTGAGCTTTCTTGCGGCATAGCTATCCAGGAGAAACGTCTTAAGTACGCCGTTTTCAACGACGGTCTTCCTGCGGCTTTTTACCCCCTCGCCGTCAAAGGGGCGTGAGGAAACCAGCCCCGGAATGAGCGGGTCTTCTACAATGGTAACGTTATCGCCTGCAATTTTGGAGGCCAGCTTGTCAGCTAAAAATGACTGCCTGGTGTAGATGTTGCTCCCTGTTAAAGCCTGTGCGAGGAAGGATAAGAGTCCCACGGCAACCGTATTTTCGAATATTACAGGAACAGTCTGGGTCTTGGGCTTCTTTGCTCCCCTTTTCATTATTGTCCTCCTGGCAGCCTGAGCGGCTACAGCTTCAAGCGGCTCAAGTTTCTCAAATGAGTTGGCAACGCTGTACCAGCCTCCCGACTGTTTTCTTGCCGAATTCAGTCCTTCAACTGCGTCCGGTATTGCACATGAACTTTGCACAACCCATTCAGACTGCATATAGCCTTCGCAGAAGCCGAGAGAGTTTGCGAGTACAAAGTGACCCGTGCTGCTTGAAACGGATGAGCCGTCGGCTATGAGATCCTTATCGTGTTTAAGAGAAAGTGTTTCAAGCTCTTTAGCCATATCAATGCGTTTTTCAATTGCAATGGAGTCTTCCCTGGGGTCATAGATTTTCAGGTCCCCTTCAGCCATTCCAAGCTCTTCTTTTGCCGGGAGCCCGTAAAACTCATCCTGCCCGGTATACTTAACTATATTCATTGCGTCTTTAAGCAGGCTTTTCAGGGCCGTTTCCGAGAGGTCGCTTGTACTTACAACTGCCTTTTTCTTATCCCTGCTCACCGTTAGAGTGAGCATTTTTGAGTTGGACTGCGTCAGTGTATCAATTTTCTGGTTACGGATTGAAACATCCTTATCCGTGCTAAAATCTATGCGAACAACGGCCGTATCACCGCCCTGCGCCATCACGAGGTCAACTACCTCTTTTGCCAGTTTTTTATGGTCATCAAGTAACATTTTTTACTCCGAATTTGTTTTTACATGCCGCCAACTGTGATTTCAGAAACCTTAACCGTCGGGAGTCCGACACCAACCGGAACTGACTGCCCTTTGCCGCAGGTCCACATGCCGTCGGAAAACTTAAAGTCATTTCCGACCATTGTCACCTTAGTCAGAACTTCCGGTCCGTTACCGATGAGCGTAAAGTTTTTAACCGGGTAGGTGATCTTTCCATCCTCGATCATAAACGCCAGAGTGGGGTTAAAAACAAAGTCGCCGTTTGAAATATCCACCTGTCCGCCCGAGAAGTTTTTGCAGTATACTCCCTTCTTAATCGAAGAGATTATCTCCGTGGGATCCGAGGTACCGTTTTCAAGATATGTCACGGTCATCCTCGGGATCGGGAAATATTTATAGGATTCCCTCCTGCCGTTTCCAGTCTGTTTAACCTTATAGTATTTGGCGCTAATCCTGTCGTGCATGTAATCTTTAAGGATTCCGTTTTCAATGAGCGTGGTTTTGTTTGAAGCGACCGCCTCGTCATCGAAGTTAATGCTGCCGCGGTCATTTGGAACCGTGCCGCCGTCGTAGACCGTACATAATTCCGAGGCCACTTTCTGCCCAATGCGGCCTGAGTAAGCCGAGGTACCCTTCCTGTTAAAATCGGCTTCCAGGGGGTGCCCGATGGCCTCGTGCAGCAAAATACCGGAGTCACCAGGAGAAAGCACAACCGGCATCGGGCCAGCCGGGGCATTTTTAGCCGTAAGGAGTAAAAGCGCCTGATCGACCGCCTCATGGGCAAACTTTTCAGGTGTTTTAATTTTACTGAAATATTCCATGCCTAGCCTGCCGCCGCCGCTCATGCGTCCCGACTGGCGTTTACCATCCTCTTCAACGATGACGCTTACGTTGTACCTCATAAGCGGCTGGTAGTCCTCCATGAGCAGGTTTTCGCTGTTTGCAACAACTATGTACCTTTCCGAATCCAGCATATTGGCACTGACCTTTATGACGCGTTTATCTTTAAGGAAAGCCGCTTCTTCGGACTCCTTAAGGAGCTTTATCTTAGCATCCAGTTCCACTTCGCTTACCGGGAGGCTCACTTCGTAGTAGTTTTTAACTTTCTTATTTGTAACGTTCAAAGAAATGCTTTTGCCGGTCTCATTAGCAATGTTAGCGGCAGTTAAAGCGGCATTTTTGAGGCTTTCAAACGTCATGTCCTCAGAGTACGCATATCCTGTCTGGTCCCCCTTAAGGACCCTGATGCCTATGCCTGCGCTGATATTCCTGGAGGCATTCTTAATGATCCTGTCTTCCAGAATTATGCTGTTATTTATGCTGTAATCGGCAAAAAGATCGGCATAATCGCCCCCTTTGGAAAGGGCAATACCAAGGAGTTTATTAATTGCAGTGTTGTCCAGACCGCAGAGCGTCTTGAAGAACTCGCAGGATGAAGTTCTGCCCAAAGACGACTGTCCTGCAAAGACCCGGTTCAGCATCGGGTTTGCAAGTGTTGCCCCGACGGCCAGTGTTCCGGTAATCTTTAGGAAGTCCCTGCGGGAGATGCCAGAAAAATTATCGCTCATTTGAAGCCTCCAGCTTAAAAAGAATGAATTAGCTCAAGAAAATGAATTATTGTCAAAAATTCAGATATGCAAGATCCTTCATATTATCCGAATAATCAAGCTAAGAAGTATAAAATTGTGAGGTATGGCCCGATAAAATTAACTGCGGTTTATCTGCCCCGGGCAATGGCTTTTACCCCGGGAACGTATAAACCGCAGTTTTCCAAGCGTAAAGGTTTATTTAAAGTCGATGTGGGCGTCTTCCACGGGCCAGCGGGCCCTCAGGTTTAGAGTATCCGGATAAACCGTAAACCTGTCTGAAGGTTTGAACGGGAAAGGCTTGCCCGCGTTATAGAGGCCGGTATTATCCCTGTCCTCAAAGCTCCAAATCCGGTACTTGCCCGGCTGGACTTTATTAAAGTTGAAGTCCCTTTTTCTTTTTTCCAGGCGTTTCTTATAAACCGGCTTTTCTTTTTCCAGTCCCTGAAGGACAACAACCAGGCTACTGTCATGCATGCCTGAATCGGGGTTTACCACGCCTGAGACGCCCGTAAACTCCATGCCGTTTGAGGTGGTAAAAGAAAGCGTATAAACAGAGTCAGTCCTGTTTCCCGCGGCATCGACAATACCGCTTAAGTCGACCTTTACTGAATACTGCTGTCTCGCCTTCAGTTCAGAAGGAATCAGGACCTTAAAGGATGCGTTATCCGGGAAATTTACCCTTACAGGTATTTTTTTGCCGCTGCGGTCCGAAGCATAAATGCCTTTTACGGCCTGAAGTGAATCAAATCCGTCATCGAAATAAAAGCTAAATTCCGCTCCTGAAGTCTCCACCCCGCCTGCTCCGGGCGAAGGCTTAGTCTGAAGCAGCTTTGGCGCACTGGTATCGGGTTTTGCAGTAGTAGTAAGCCTGACGTAGTCGTTTAGTGTAGTATTGCCGTTCCTGTCGGAAATCCTTTTAGCCCAGAGATAAACGTTATCCTGCTCGCCGGGGGTTTCTTTCAGCGCAAGTATCAACTCCGTAGACTTGGCTCTTCCCTTAAAGGCATAAAGAGGCTTCAGCTCTTTTTGCGCGGTTGAATCGAATATGGAAAAGTTCTGTGTATTGATGATCGTGCTGTCGAATTCCTCGCTTAAGCCCACCAGAATGTGAAAGCGGTCTGTCATGGCAGCCGAGACCAAACGGGGTCTTGCGGTATCTTCTTTTGAAAGGAAATAATCCAGGTTGCTGAAGAGTGTATCTTTTTTTGAAAGGGTTACATCCCTGTATGGGGCCCCAAAGAGGTCCTCGCCAACATTGTAAACAAGGTCCCGGAATTCATCTTTTATTGCAAAAATCCTGTATGTACCGGGGGCCATTCCAAGTAGCCTGTAAGTCCCGTTTTTTCCCGCCTGGGAAATGTACTCGGGTTTATCTTTAGAAGGGTTAATTTCTTTTCCTTTGGACGGGTAGGCATATACCATAACGCCCGAGGGGTCGCCGGTATAGATTTTTCCTTCCACAACGCCTTTATCTATGCCTTGTCCGGTTGAGAAGCTGAATGAATAAGCCTGCGCCATTCTGTTCTTGTTATTTAAGTCAACCAGGTCTGTTCCGAGCGTCACGACGTAAGTCATGCTGTCGCGGAGTTTTCCGGGGAACTTCACCCTCAAGGTTTTTCCGCTCCAGTCGTATTCCAACTGGCCCTCGATTGCCGGGGAGATAAAAATGGCATCCTGGGCCGAGCGCCTGTCGACGTACTCAGAGAAAGTAACCTCAAAGGAGTCATCCTTAAAGCCAGTGCTACCGTTTTCAGGATAGACGGAAACAATTTCCGGTGGCGTCCTGTCCACTGGTCCCCCTCCCGGCGGGAGCTGGCTTGCACAGCTGCAAAGGAAGAGAGCCAGGAGCGTTGGAATTAGAAGTCTTATTACTTTTGAACCTGTTTGTCGCGCCATGCCCTGTATTCACCCACAAATTTTTGATGTTCTGAAAACGTTGAAGAAAACTTATGTCCGCCCTTGCCGTCGGCGACAAAATAGATATAGTTATGCTCTTTCGGATAAAGGGCTGCCATAATTGCATCTCTGCCGGGATTGCCTATTGGTCCTGGCGGCAGGCCGTAATATAAGTAAGTATTATAACGAGAGTCAAGCCTTAGGTCCTTGTTATAAAGCCTTCTCCAGCGCCCAAGCAAAGCATATTGAACCGTGGGATCGGCCTGAAGTT
Source organism: Ignavibacteria bacterium (assembly GCA_025612245.1). Classification (GTDB taxonomy): domain Bacteria; phylum Bacteroidota; class Ignavibacteria; order Ignavibacteriales; family SURF-24; genus JAAXKN01. Next base: position 38,759 of record JAAXKQ010000016.1, on the reverse strand, counting down.
TCATGCCAAGGCGAAGGCGGTTATAATAAACGCCTGCAATGACCGGGTATTCTGAAGTCTTTGCCGACTCACCCTGAACGATTGAAGCAATTGTGAGCACTTCCCTCATGTTATATTTCATTGACTTGAGGCGTTTTTTAAGGCTGTCGGTAAAAAACCTGTTGAACTCTCCCCTCAGGCGACCAATCACCTGTTTTGCGGGCGTTTTTTCGTAGAAGTAGTAAGAGTCGGGCATCAGGTAGCCTTCAATTGAAGGGGCCTCAATTCCCAGAGAATCCAGGAAACGCCTGTCGTTACAGGCATCCAGAACCTGGAGGCTGTCGAGTCCGAGCCTTTCTTTTAGTATGTGAGCAAACTGGTATATTGTAAAGCCCTCGGAAAAAGTAAGGAGCGAGGATACGTCCCTTTTGCCCGAATTAAAGAGCTCCATCAAACCCACGTAACTTAGCCCGTTAGGGATCTTGTACCTGCCGGGTTTAAGTCTGCGTCCCCCGCCCATAATGATTGCGGCAATGCGCATATTTGTTTTGCCCGGAATGATTCCCTGGCTGTAAAGTGAATCAATTGTACTGCCCAGTGTCATTCCGTGCCTTATTTCAAAGGTAACAGGTGAAGTCCACTTGTAGTAATTGGGAGAGAAGAATGTATAAATAAAGACTGCCAGAAAAACGACAAAAGCCGCAGTTAGAGCGATCAGCTCTCTTTTACCCAGCAGTTCCCTTAATGACTTTTTTTTTTCTGAATTGGAAGAATTATTTTGCATTAAACCTTGATGACTCTGCTTTCTGTGTGGACCTGGACTCATCCAGTATTCTCTCATAGATCCGGTCTATTGATTCCCTGGAAAGCGGTCCCTTGTTAGACTTGTTAATTTTTTCTGAAACATCCCTCTCGCGCTCAGGCGAATAAATCGGCTGGCCCAGGGATATTTTCACCCGCCCTATGAGGACCGCCGTTTCGGTACGTTTGTTAAGTATATATACTAAAATTCTGTCAAAAAAATCTATTCTTTTCCTGCATTTTTTAAGAAGAGAAAGCTTCTCCTCATCCGAGAGCCTCTCAATATCATGGTACTTATTTATTGATAGCATACTTTACCCGGCAAATGTTTTTGAAGAGAGACCCGGGAAAGCATTGTAGTCCAGGCTGTATTTATTTCCGTTGGCAAAAAGCCTGCTGCCGCGGTATGCAATCATTGCAGCATTGTCGCCGCAGTAAACAAAGTCGGGGATTACGAGTTTTTTCCTGTATTTTGAGGCCACCTGTGCGAGTGCCTCGCGCAGGGCCCTGTTTGCCGCAACGCCGCCGACGAGTGAGACCGAGTTGACCTTATACTCTTTGAGTGCTTTTTCCACGTTCTGCATGAGGGCTTTAATAACAGCCTTCTGGAATGAGGCAGCAATATCCGGCATATCCCCATCGGGCACGGCCTTGTCTTTTCCGTAGGTCTGCTGAAGGTATCGCAGTACGGCAGTCTTAAGGCCAGAGAATGAGAAGTCGTACGGATTTTTCAGGTTAGCCACCGGGAAGTGAATTTTCTCCGGGTCGCCCAGTGAAGCCGCCTTCTGAATCTTGGGGCCGCCGGGGTAACCGAGGCCGAGCATTTTAGCCACTTTGTCGAAGGCTTCCCCTGCGGCATCATCGACCGTTGTACCAAGCTTAATGATTTCGGTGTCGCTTTTAACAATTAAAAGCAGCGTATGCCCGCCCGAGACCACGAGAGCCAGGTACGGAAACTCAGGTTTTTCATCCATGAGGAATCCGGAGAAGATATGCCCTTCAATGTGGTTTACGGGTATAAAAGGCTTATTCAGCGAATATGCCAGCGACTTACCAAATGTAAGTCCGACGAGGAGCGCTCCAATAAGTCCCGGGCCTGCCGTAGCGCAGACGACGTCAACGTCCTTCAGGCCAATACCCGCCTGTACCAAAGAATCCTTGAGCAGTGGGATAATTATTTGTAAATGGGCGCGGCTCGAGAGCTCCGGAACCACGCCCCCATACTTTACATGAAAATCCTGTGAAGAAATTAAATTTGAAGTTAATTTACCATCACGAATTACCGCAACCGAAGTTTCGTCGCAAGAACTTTCTATTCCTAATACATTCATTTATTTAAACATAAAAATACTTTTTGTAATGTACCATGCAACCTGCGGGTTTTCCTTTAATCTCCTGATAGAATACTTGTACCACTGTTCTCCAAACGGTACATAGATCCTGATCTTATGCCCCTCGGCGTTGATCTTATCCCTCAGGTTTTCCTTAACTCCGTAGAGCATCTGGAATTCGTACTTATCCTTTGGAATGTTCATCTCTTTAATCAGCTTTAAGGCGCCTTCAACCAGGTAGTCGTCGTGTGTGGCAATGCCCACATAACTTCCGTCTTTGAAGATTGCTTTCAGAATTTCCAGGTAGTTATCCCTGACTTTCTGCTTGTCCTTATAAGCTATCGCCTCGGGCTCGATATAGATTCCCTTGCATAGTCTGTAATTTGTACCTATTTTATTTAACAACAAAACGTCGCTCAGGGTTCTTTTTAAGTATGCCTGAACTACAACGCCCACGTTGTCAAATTTTTCCCTTAAACACCTCAGGAGGTCAAAAGTTGCATCCGTATAAGGAGAATCCTCCATATCGAGCCGGACAAAATTATTCATCTGTCCTGCTCTTGCAACTACTTCGGAAGCTTGCTTAAAGCCAAACTCCTTGTCAATTGACAGCCCAAGCTGTGTGGGTTTAACTGAAAGATTTGCCATAAGGCTGTTGTCCTTTATAGCATCCAGAACTGTCAGGCAGTCGTTTTTTGCCTGAATGGCTTCGCTCTTTGTTTGAATAGCTTCGCCTAAAACATCAATGGTCGCGTAAATTCCCTTGGAATTTAAATCCTTTACAACTCGAATTGCATCCTGAAGAGTCTCCCCAGCAATGTATCTCTGGGCAAATATCTTTACTACAGGCTTCGGGAGAAGCTCAACAAACTTAACAATGGTATTGTTTAATGTTGACACCTTACACTCCATTATTTTTGTTCAACAAATTTACTCTAAGACTTAGAATTAAGCAAACTCTTCTTTTCCCTATTTAGAAAAGCCAAGCCGAGATATTTAGATTGTCCCTAAATCACATCCTGGAATTGACATTTAATTTGTTTTTAATTTATATTATTGTAAGTCTCTGAATCCGATGAATTAAGCGAAAAATAGCGTTTTTTAGCATCCCATACAGAATAAAAGTGCCGCAAAACTAAAAGTCAGCCAGACTGTTTTATTTTTGCGGGTGAAATTATGATTACCGGGTAAAAGCAGATCATAAGCGTTATTAAAAATTTTCCAACTACACTTTCGTAATTCATTCTGTTTTAAGCTGACACAAAGAATTACCTTTTTTTATTTTTACAGCTTTAATAACAATCAATTTAACGGAGGATCTAATGAAATCAACTTTTAAGGTATTTGCAGCACTTTTAGTAGCACTAATACTGTTTTCCACTGTCACGCCTGCACAGTCAGTCAATCCTTTTAAGAAAGATACACAGGTTGGGCAAGTAGGCATAGGCCTTGGTTTAGCGGGCATTTACGGCACGGCCAGTGTTCCGCCTATCAGCCTGGGTTTCCAGTATGGAATAGAAGACAAGATTTCCATCGGCGGAATTTTGGCCTATGCAAGCTCCACGGAGGACTGGGGCGGATACTTTGAACAGGGATGGTCCTGGAAATACAGCTATTTTCTCATTGGCGCAAGGGGTGAATACCACTTCCTGGAAAACATAGAGAAGCTGGACGGGTATGCAGGAGTTACGGTGGGATACAATATTGTAAGCTTCAGCGAACCCACGGGATATCTTTCCTCTTACGGCCATACATCGGGAAGCTACGCTGTATTCGGTGTACATGGCGGTGTGCGCTACTTCTTTAGCCCGAATTTTGCCGCTTTCGGCGAACTAGGTTACGGACTTGGAATACTTACGGCAGGAATTGCCTATAAATTTTGAGATTGTGAAATTGTATTCTTTCATATAGGCCTGACCTCAAGCCTAAAAGCCCTTTATGAATTCATAAAGGGCTTTTACCTTCATCCAACAATTCCCTTTCCAGCTGCACAGATGTCTACAAATAAAGCTCTTTACTTTATTATTCCTGCTTTTATTTTATTAGTATTAGCAGCAAAGGAGACGAGATGAAAAGAGTTCTTACAGTATTTGCATTCTTTTTAACGTGTTTTTCTACCGTACTTTATTCCCAAAACATTAAATATGGCTTTGGAGGCGGGCTTACCTACGTTCTAGGGCCAAGCTCCTATACGAACGACATCGACACCTCGGGCAGCGGCCTGGGCCTCAAATCGGGCTACCACCTGGAAGGAAAGATCAAGTTCGGGCTCGATCCGCTGCCCCTCAGGCTTACAGGGCAGCTCATCTATACCTCAATTAGCGGGAGCAAAGACAATATAATTGTAAACCCGACTACAGCAATTGATCTTGAAACCTCCACAAGCATTTTTACCGTGGCTTTCGGGGCCGAATACCTGTTCAACAAGCAGTCCAGCCTTTCACCATATGCAAACCTGGAACTGCAGATGAATGCGCAGGGAAAGACAAATTTTAACAAGGTATATCCAAACGGCACACAGGAGTTCTCGAGCGACAGCCGTGCAAGGTGGGGACTGGGTATTGGAGCCGGAGTTGACGTAGGGCTTATGAGCCAGCTGGATCTGGATGCTGGGATTAAGTTTAACTTTGTCAACCTGTTCGGGAAGATGAGTGACGAGAGCGGATTTAATACGTTTACACTTACGCTTGTTTTGCTATATCATCAGAGATAAAAAGCCAAATTAAAAAGCATTCTGCATTTAAAAAGCAAAAAGCCTTTCTTTTTAGAAAGGCTTTTCTTTAGTGCGGAAGGCGGGACTTGAACCCGCACGCCAATTAAGGCACTACCCCCTCAAGATAGCGTGTATACCAATTTCACCACTTCCGCATTAGCACAGTAAAAATATGCTTAGATTACCAAAAAATCAACACTTTTTTTTTCAATCCTGCATATTTTTTCTTCTTTCTTTGAAGATTATGTCCCTGAGTTCTTTTTTGAAGTTCCTTTCGAAAACCATCAGCTTTGCGAGCTGCTTTTGTGTGAGTATATCCCTCAATGAATTGAAATATTCGTTCCTTGCCCGGACCAGATTAAGGTCTATAGTTTTAATGCTCTCGACATATTTTTTGTAATACTGCTCGTCTTTAGAGGAATTACCCTCATTGTTCAGGGCATTCTGCACCTGGTCGAGCACGTCGTTTCTCTGCTTATTGAGGTCCTGAATCTTATCCTGGAATTCCTTCCTGCGTGCAAAGAACTTGACCATTTTGGATTCGTCCAGGTTCAGGGTTTCCATGAGCTTTAGCTTTTCCAGTTCGCTGATCTTTTCGTGGGCCTTTTGCGACATGGGTCCTCTTCCCTGTGCAACGACAGAAACAAAAGACGCGGCAAAAAGGATGAGAACCATAAGTACAACTTTCATTTCTTCTCCTAAAGAATCTTTTTATTTATCATAGCCTGGTAAATATCCTCGGCTTCATCATTTGAAATTGAGTTCATCAGTTCGTCGGTGTCTATATACTGTGCTTTTGAATCGCTTCCGGCATATAATTCCTCGCCCAGCGTATTTTCCACGGCCTCAGCCGCATTATCAGGAAGTGACTCGGGCTGAATTGTAGTACCGGTTTCGTTTTCCATCAGGCTGCCTGCCAGTTCCCTCTTGGTCTGTTCGTTCATCCGGCTTACTTCCCTTGTAAGCTCTGCCGGAGGAGCAGGAGCCGTGTTCTTCTTGAAAGTCGGGTTATAAGGCGAAGGCTTAAACAATAAGAAAGCTATTACGGCCAGAATTGGCACAATATAAGCAAGCCTGGGATAAAGCCTGAAGGTTCTCTTTTTTCCCAAGGAGGTCTTCTGCTGCAGCTTTTTCTGCCTCAGCTGGGGCAGGAGCTGTTCGAAGTAATGCGTATCGGCTTCAACGCTGCCCAAAGCCTTGAGCTCCTTTAAGTAAGATGCCTTCCTCTCCAGCTCTTTTCTTAGTGAAGGTGAATTTTCCATCCTGAGCTCGAACTCCCTTTTCTCCTCTTCAGAGAGCAAGCCTGCAAGATACTTTAATATTTCATCATTCGTTTTCATTTTTCCCCATCATCTCCGTTACTTTCTTCAAAGCGTGAAAGTAATTGGCCTTAAGGCCGCCAACACTTTTCCCCGTTATCTCAGCTATCTCTTCATATGACAATTCATCAAAATTCCTTAGTATGAACACTTCCCTTTGCTTAACGGGAAGCTGCTTTAATATATTGTCCAGTTTATTTACTTTCTCTTTATTCTCAATCTCACCAATAATGTCCCCGCTGTCCTTAAGCGTATCGTAATCCGAGTCCTCAATAAAAAGAAATCTCTTCAGTTTTCTTTTATTAAGCTGGTTGATACTCCTGGTTGCAGTAATCCTGTAGATCCAGGTAAAGAGCGAAGACTTAAAGTTAAAGCTTTTCAGCTTGTTATAAAGGACAATCAGAACTTCCTGCGTAACTTCGTCGGCATCCATATGGTTTCCCAACATACGTCTGGCATGCCAGTAAATTTTCTGCTGGTACTTCTGCACCAACAGATTAAAGGCCATTTCGTCTCCATCAATGAAGCGCCTGACGTATTGAAAATCCTTATCTTCTGCCATATAACTCTACAAGTTCAAAAATTAGACACACATAACCGTCCGGAGGTTTAAAACAAATAGACAGCCTGAGACTCCCCCATGAATTTTTTCCGTAATGATTTTTTCTCTTGCCTTTAAACCAGAAAAGACCAGGCTGTGTCCAAATAGTGTAAATATTCAAGAATGATATTTATCTGGATCCAGCCTGGTAAAAAAAAACATTAAAACGATACCTTAAAATAACAAAGGAGAATTAAAAATGAAAAGGCAGATAATAAATATTATTGCAGTAGCCTTAGTTGCTATTTTGCCCCTGGGAAGCATGTTTGCACAGGCAAAGGGTCAGGGCAAATTTCAGGGCCGCCAGAAGATGCTTCAGGAGCTTAACCTTACACAGGATCAGAAAGACCAGATAGCAAAGCTTAGACTTGAGCACCAGAAACAGATGATTGATTATAGGTCCGACGTTGCAAAGACAAGGCTTGAGATAAAAAATCTCTTCCTGAATAAGGACGTAAATGAGAATAAGGTTCTGGACCTTACAAAGAAGGTTAGCGACATGCAGGCCGATATGAAGGCCTCATCAATTAAGCACTGGTTTCAGATCTATAGCCTTCTTAACGACCAGCAGAAGGAGACTTTCCGTAAGACTGCTCCTATGCTCAATGGACAGAGAAGAGGAGAAGGCATGAAAGGCATGCGCCGCGGCAGGGGCATGATGCAGGGAAAAGGCATGATGCAGGGGCACGGTAAAATGGCACCCGAAAACAAAGGCTAAAACCCTCTGCACAAAAAGAGACATAAAAAAAGCCGGCTTGAATTAAGGCCGGCTTTTTTTTGCAATTTATGAAATTATTTAGTTTACCTTAAACTCTGAATTAAAGTGGAACTGAATAGCCGGATTATTCTCTATTGCCTTATTCAGAAGCCATTCCGACTCGGCAAAATATACCAGGTTGCCGTCTTTATCCTGCGCAATGTTCTCAGGCTTATAACGAATGAAATCCTCAATTTTCTTTTCATCATCCGAAGTAATCCAGCACGCCTTAAAGAAGTTAAGCGTCCTGAAGCGGCAGGAAGCGGAGTATTCATGGAGCAGTCGGTACTGAATGACGTCGAACTGGAGTTCTCCCACGGTTCCAACAATTTTCCTGTTTCCCAGGTGCTGAACAAAAAGCTGTGCAACGCCTTCGTCTGTAAGCTGCTGAATCCCCTTCTCAAGCTGTTTTGTCTTCATGGGGTCGGTATTTATGAGCTCCTTGAATATCTCGGGTGAAAAGCTAGGAATTCCCTTGAATACCAGGTTTTCACCTTCGGTCAGCGCGTCGCCAATCTTAAAGTTACCCGTGTCGTAGAGCCCGACCACGTCGCCCGGATAGGCTTCTTCGACGAGGTTTTTCTCCTGCGCCATGAAAGTTGCAGGGCTTGAGAACCTGAGGCTTTTATCGAGCCTTACGTGGTGGAAGAACTTATTTCTTTCAAACTTGCCAGAGCAGATCCTGAGGAATGCAATGCGGTCGCGGTGCTTTGGATCCAGGTTAGCGTGGATCTTAAAAACAAAGCCGCTGAACTGCTCCTCGCCGGGATTAATCATGCGCCTGTCGGTTTCCCTTCCGCGGGGTGTAGGGGTAACTTGAATACAGGTATCCAGGAGCTCCTTGACGCCGAAATTATTTATGGCGCTGCCGAAGAATACCGGGGCGAGCTCGCCTTCAAGGTATTTCTGCCTGTCGAAGGCATCATAAACGCCTTCAATGAGTGCCACGTCTTCCTTCAGCTGCTTGAGGGGTTCGCTGCCCAGCTTTTCTTCCAGTATTTCGTCTTCCAGGTCCGGAACCACAATCAGGTTGTCGTCAAGCGTCGTCTTATTCGGGCGGAAGAGGTTAAAGCTTTTGTCGTAAAGGTTATAGACCCCCTTGAACATAAAGCCCTTTCCGACCGGCCAGCTCAAAGGGCGCACCCTGATGGAGAGCTTGTCTTCCAGTTCATCCAGGAGTTCAAAAGGATCGCGCCCCTCGCGGTCGAGCTTATTTATAAATATTATAACCGGCGTCTTACGCATACGGCAGACTTCCATCAGCCTTTCAGTCTGAGGCTCAACGCCCTTGACGCTGTCTATGACAAGAATTACGCTGTCAACTGCCGTAAGCGTCCTGTAGGTATCCTCGGCAAAATCCTTGTGGCCCGGAGTATCGAGCAGGTTTATCTTGATGTCCTTATAGTCAAAAGACATTACAGAGGTGGCAACGGAAATGCCTCTTTGCCTCTCGATTTCCATAAAGTCACTCGTGGCGCTTTTCTTGATTTTATTGGACTTAACGGCTCCTGCAGTCTGAATTGCGCCTCCAAAGAGGAGGAATTTCTCGGTCAGTGTAGTTTTGCCTGCATCCGGGTGGCTTATTATTGCCAGTGTTCTTCTTTTATTTATTTCTTTCTGAATACTCATATTCTAAAGCTGATTTGCTCCTTCTTGAAAACCTGATTTTATTTCCGGCACAACTATGGCATATAACACCACAGCCGCGGCTAAAATTCCAAAAAAAATTGTAGATTATTTACTTGGGCTTTTTTTATTTCTGCTCAGTGGCAGAGAGAGAAAAAAAGACATACAAAGGACATGCGTCTTTTTGTGAGCTAATAGAATGTGTGAAATACCTGTTTCATAGACCTTAAAAATACGAAAAAGCAGGTATTTTTCCTAACGAGGGGAAGAAAAATGCAGTCTTCTTAAGGAGAAGTGATGATATGCCAGGGAGGGGGGAAAGATTTCCCCCCGGCACTTTTGGTTCAAAGGGGCTTAATGGAGAGAATTTTCCTAATAATCTCTTCGCGCAGGAGATCCAGGTCACCCGAAGTGTCGATGGAGCTCACCCAGTCCTCCAGTGCAGTGACATTCTCTCCCCTCGACTTCAGGGCATCAATCCTGTTAAGCAGTGTAGAAAGGTAACGCACGTCAGTTATCCCCTGACGGAAGCCTTCCCACTGCACGGTTGAAATGAGGCCATTTGTTGTTGGGTAAGTAAACGTCTCCTCGCGGTAGCGCGTATTATCGAAATCGTTCCACATTGAGTTATAGTTTTTCTGGTAGGCATAGTTCATGCAGCCGTCGTAGCCCGCCTTAAGGAGTGCTATTCCGAAGTTGCGCCTATAGATCTCCGGGTTCTCCTGCCCCACCTGGGGGTTTGAGTAAGAAAAGATCTTGTTACCTTTGGAATGATACAGGTGTGCCTGTTCGGGACTTAAGGGACCCTGGATTACAGCAGCATCAAGCAGGTCACCCATCGCCTGGAAAGTCTCATAATAGCCCGCCACGAATATTTTGACCCCGAGCTCATGCGCAAGCATCCAGCCCTGCCTCTGCTCCAGGAGAGCCTTTCCCCGGGCTTCATCCGTGCCATAAATATAAAGCTCCTTAAAGCCGTTTTTTTCCACTACCGACTTAAACTCCAGTATCCTCGCCTTAAGGGCATTCATCTGCTGAGCGTTTATTGGAGGCCCCTTAAACCAGTCCAGTATCGTGCTAAAGAACCTGTCCTTCGGGAGCCCCACGCGGTCTCGAATAGCAATATTTTCCTCAATGTGCCTGATCTCCTGGTAATTATTCGGGTAAAGCACCCCGTGCTCTTTCATATCCTTTAATTCAAGGTAAAGCTGTTCGGGAGTTTTATCCATGCAGTTAAAATGCCTCAGCTTCCAGTCCCTCAGTGCTCCGTGGTAGTAAAGAGAATAAATTATGCGCGACTCATCCAGCTTAAAGGGAAGGACATCAATTTCAACCGGGAATTCTATAAGTTTTCCCTCCAGTGAGGAGACCCTAAAGATTGAGGTATATTTGCCAGGTTTTGCGTCCTCGGGTATATGCATTGTAAGCCAGACCTGTCTGTTTGTTTTTCCATCCAGATTAAAAGGCAGGAGGCTCCGGCTGTCTTCTACGGAAACATTGTCCGGGAATTTCGCGTCCGGGGAGCTGATGTCTATGTATTTTCTTTTTCCAAATTCATCTTTGACCAACAGGTAATTTGACTTATCCTCGTAATTAACCCTTACCAGGCTGTCGTTTTTTACCAGGAGCTCCTGTGTCAGAATTTTCTTATCGGTTTCGGTGGATTTTACTCCAGCCTGGAACCATACCTTTGCAATGGATACATCCAGAGCGCCAGAGTCGATTAGCTGCCTGCTTTTTACGGGAACTTTCCGTGTGGAAGCTTTCCTGTCTGAAAGCTTATCGCCCTGCGTCATAAAATTGCTCCAGCTCATGGAAACATTTTTCAGTTCACCCTTTGGCTGCAGCAGGAAAGTAAGTGAGAGGTATTCACCGGGAGTGCCTTTGGCCGAGATTTTTTTCAGCTCTGAGATCCCGTCGGGCAGATTCATGCCTGTAAGCCTGTTAGACCTGGTTGCAGGGAAAGAAAAGAACATGGCCCTTGCAGCCGGGTCTGAGGCATCAGTCTTCAGGAGTTCGATTTTGGAGGAATAGTTGTTCAGTAAAGAGCCCAGATGCCGCAGGCTTTCATCCGAGAGGCTCCTTCCGTCCGGGCCGTCGCTAAAAAGCTGCTCAATTTTACTCCTGTCTTCATAGAGCTCATTTAAGAACCTCTGCCCGGCCGGAGAGAGTGACTTTTCCCTCAAATCAGGTATCAAGGGAAGGCTCTGCAGGTCCCGGGTGTTTTCCGAAGCCATGCTCAGCCTGGAGAAATAGCTATTCCACTCTTTTTTAAGGTATTTCTGAAGGTCGGATATGTTAAAGGTTCTCCCTTTAAGCTCAAGCTTTCCCAGGTAAAATGTAACCCTTTGCTCCCCTTTTCCCCTGAGGAAGATGCCGAAGCGTTCGAGCTCCCGCCCGCGTATGTAAGAAGTGGCCAAAGAAGCGCTGTTATAGAAATTGGCCTCGTTATTCAGCTGCTCTTCGGTTATGGTGCCTGAGAGGCTCGACCAGTTGTTCCGGGAGTTTAGCTGAGAATTATATTTTGAGCGCGCAGGAGGATATATAAAGCTAAATCCCATGCTCAGAAGCCTGGAAGCCGCGCTGTCGGCCCACACTTCGGCCGAATAATTCAGGTTGCCGTGGAACTTAACCCTTATTGGAATTACCCAGTAGTAATAGCATTCCTTCTGGCTGTCGCCATGGAGGGTGACGTCAAACTTTAGTGTGTTCCTCCCTTCAAATTTCTTTTCGCTGCTCGGGCCCAGGTAGTTTACCGTGTAGCCGGCATTTGAAATCCAGGGCTTTACTGAAAGTGTGTTGCTGTCGAAATTTTCGGCATAGACAAAGTCATGCGACAGGATTGAAATGTTGACAAAGTAATAAGCAAGAAGGATTAAGAGCACAAGTACCCTTAACAGGTAAGCTTTCATTTATATATCCTCAAGACACTGTGAATAGGCGTGTTTTACCGTTTTTTTTGCGATACATTATACGAACAACAGAAGCAGAATTGCTGCAAACGGAAGAGCGAAGGAAGCATAGAAAAGAATATTTGTAACCTCGGCTTTAATGGATATAATAACCTTGTACCAGAGGTAAAAGATAAAGGCTTCAAGAAAACTGATGCTGAAGTATTCATCGAAGTAAAACTTGATAAAGCTGTTTACAATAAAAGTAAGGAGAATAAAAACAATTACCGTAAGGTCAATTCCGTTTAAGATGATCTTCTTGACCGGGAACATCTTGTCGCTTGCAATAAGGAAGAGTATAATTATCAGTGCAAGCACATAATAGCTGATTTCCGTAAGCTGCCCCAGGTTCACGCTGCTCAAGGACATATTGAAAAGGGCAGGAGAATTAAGATTTGTAATGGTGAAAAATGCAGCCAGGTTGATAAAAGTGTATATGTCGCTTACGTCTTTTTGTTTTCTCTGGTGCCCGTATGCCAGGAAGAACATTACGAGGCCAATGATAAAGAACATCATTAAAATATTGCTCTGCAGCGTTGTGCTCTGTGGAAGCGAGGCAATGATTATAAAGGCTATCATGATTGAAGAAAGCAGTATGAGCCCTTTTTCAAAGAACAGTATTTTCTTCAGCGGCAGCTTTCTAAAAAGCTCGAACTCATAGTCGATCTCAATAAACCTCCCAACCAGCTTCATTATGGGCTCAATTGCAAGCAGAAGCGCAACAAGGATGAAGAAGAGGATGAGAGGGACAAAATGGGATACCTTGATGTAATAAAGTGAAAGAATGATAAAGACCACGGTAAGGCTTTCAATAAAGAAAACCGTAAACTTATGCGATATGCTGCTGTTACTGATAATGTGGTGCAAGTGTGTTCTGTCCGGCAAAAAAGGGTTTTGCTTCCTGAAAATCCTCATTACCATTACCCTCAGCGTGTCGACTACGGGAATGGCAAGAAGCATTACGGGGAACGTCAGGTCCAGAACGTTCTGGTTAAAGTTTATTGAGGTCAGGAGTGATGTTACGACAAGGAAGAACCCGAGCGTAAGCGACCCCGTGTCGCCCAGGAATATCTTAGCCGGATAGGCGTTATACTTCAGGAAGCCCAGTATGCTTCCCATAAGGCTTGTCGTAAGAATGAGCAATAGCGTGCTGTGTGAAATGACGGCCAGGGCCATGATAATGGAGAAGACCAGAAGAGAAAAGCCGCTTACAAGCCCGTCCATTCCATCCAGCAGGTTAATTGAATTGATTCCGCCGATTATGAATAAAAGCAGGAGTATGTAATCCAGCGGATAAGGGATAGTAACCTCGAAAAGTTTAAGTTTTACGAATTTCGGCGCCAGGTAGAAAAGCAGAAGAACCGCCGAGGAAAGCTGCAGTAAAAACTTGGCCGAATAGTCGAGCCCGAGCATGTCGTCAAAAATTCCGACCAGAAGTATGATGTTTGCAGAAATGATCATGAGCCTTACCGAGTTCAGCTCCTCGGTAAATGAAAGAAGCATGACCGAGACGACCAGAAATATGAGCAGTCCGCCCATTCTAGGGACTATATCCGAATGTATTCTTCTATTTCCCGGTAGATCGACTACCTTTGTCTTTTTTAAATAAGCAATGAAGTATGGCGTAAAAAAGATCGTAAAAATCAGACTTGTAAAAAATATTAGTAAAAAGTTCATATTTAATTCTTTTCAAATTCCTATTTTGTTGAAGAAAAAATGCTGGTTATTTTTGCCTCAATAAAATAACGGCTGTTGTTTTCGGGCCTTAATAACTTTCTCTAAGAGGAACCAAACACTTCTAATCTTAATTTTTCCGCCTGTGTGTTTTTTGTTCAGGCAAACACACACACCTGCACACACTTTCCGCACTGAAAAATTTCCTTTTTAAGCGGGCTATTTCAAAAGATTAAAAATGAACTTAAGAAGGGTCACGTTTGTCAGGAACAATGTCCTTTACTTATAAGCTAAAGTATCACTTCTTAATGTCAAGGACAGCTTTTTTGACTTTTATATTTTTCAGACCGGTTTCAGGAAGGGGGCTTTCGGGAATCAGATTTTTTATGATTTTCAGGTACTCGGCAGCGAGCACTTTTCTGTTGAACTTTTCCAGTACGAACCTGAATCCGTTTTCTCCGTGCAGTTTTCTTTCGTCTTCGCAGGAAAAGTAATGGCACACTTTCTCTGCCAGGTCGAGCGGGTTTTCCGGTTCAAAATAAACACCCCCGTTTGCGTTTTCAATAATTGTCCTTGCCTCCCCGTTAACTCCAATGAGAATCGGTTTTTTCATTATCATACCTTCAAAAATTTTTGAAGGTATGACCGTCTTAAATAAGGGGTCGTTCTTAAGGTGGACGCAGAATACGTCGAGCCTCTTGATGATTGAGGCAATTTCGGGTTTTGCCTGAAGCGGGAAAATCCTGACGTTTAGGAGGGCCTTTTCTTTTATTAGCTTTTCGAGCTTTTCTCTTTCCGCCCCGGAGCCCACAATGACGAACTTTATTGGCCTATCTTTGAGGCGTTCGGCGGCTTCAATAATGGTTTTTATGGAATGCGCCATTCCGATTGTCCCGATGTAGCCGACCAAGAAGCCTTCACTCATGAATTCCCTTATTGATTCATCCTTTATTTCACGGCCGTTGGTAAAGTTTTCAGGAGAGACGCCGTTAAAGATGATGTCAATTTTTCCGGGTTCAACTCCGCGTGAAACGAGGTTATCCTTAAAGGACTTTGTAACAGAAATGATCCTGTCGGCCGAGTGGTAAAGGCCGAGCTCAATATGGTTCAGTAACCGGATTATAGTTTTGTTCTCAAGGGCGCCTACGGCAATAATGGACTCGGGCCAAAGGTCCCTTAGTTCCAGAATAAAAGGCTTTCTTGTCAGCCTTGCAATAATCTTCCCTGCAAGTGCGCAGAAGAACTGAGGCGTTGTTGCTATAATTGCCTCGAACCTTATGCCTGAAATCAGAACGTAAATAATTGCAGCAAGCATGTAAACCACGTAGTTAAGGCTCCTTAACAAGAAGCCCTCATTTGGCGTAACAAAGGTCCAGAGCCTTACGACGTTAATTCCGTCAATTACTTCTTTCTGGATGAGCCTGTTTTTGTACCCCGGGAACACCTTCCCGTCAGGGTGATTAGGAACATTAGTTACAACGGTAACCTCAACTTCCCTTACCCACTCCCTGGCATGTTCATAAGTCCTGCTGGCAGGAGCATTTACCTCAGGGGGGAAATAATGAGTTAAAAATAATATATGGTCTTTCTTCATTGTCTTCTTTCCCATGGTTCAGTAAAATCAAGTCTCTTTATTCTTTTAAAGAACATCTAAAAAAATATATTATTACAATCCCCTGCCAGAAGAGCAGGACCCAAGCCTCACATTTTCATTCCAAAACTTTTTCAATCCATAACTTTTTCATTACTTCACCTTTTAGTTCGGGTCGACGATAGTCTTTTGGTAATCCTTAATTATCCTCCTTGTTTTTCCTCTTTCAGTCTGAATTAGGGAATCCCTTAATTCAAGCGAGAACTTTATTGCGTGCCCTGCTTTCTTGTTGAAAGCCTGCAGTATCTTTCTGGCATCCAGGTCGGTAAAGCTCTTTTTTGCCACCACCACAAGCACCGCCTCGCCAATGCGGGGCTGGTAGAACTGCATTGCAAGCACGTTCTTAAAAATGTCTGAATGCATGTTTAAGCCCGTAAGGGACACCCTCATCATGTTGCTCCCATCCAGGAACTCCTGGTTCCACCTGCCCTTGATGGGATTTATTTTCAGCTCCTTAAAACTGCTGTAGGAGGTAAGGTCGTTAGTCCTGTAGCGGATGAGCGGCATGGCATAATTGTCGAAGCCGGTGCCTACAATTTCACCAACCTTGCCCTCCTCGGTTAAGACCTCGTTATTGTCTCCAACGAGCTCAAAAGCCCCATAGCGCCTGTCGACGGAAAACGTCATAAGCTCGCAGTCAGAAGGGGCAAAAATCAGCCTTTCCGAGTGACCGTAATATGTGGTAATCTTGCCGTTAAAGAAGCTCTTAAGTCCTTCGGTCTGTTCGTGCGTATAATTTTCCGAGGCCAGGAAGACGGCCTTGGGAGAATAATGGAGCTTCAGGTTGTGCTCCTGTATATTTTTCATCAGCAGCGTTAGAGCCGAGGGGTAGCCGTGAATATACATGGGTTTAAGTTCATTGAGCTTATCGACGTAATAAGTGATTGTTTTTGAATTTATGTGGAACGGCGAAAAGTTAATTTCGTTATTAATGGGATTAATTTTCCAGAATACATTTTCAGGCAGGTTACTAAACTCACCTCCCCTGAGAGTTGCCCGAAGGTCACGATAATTATAGTCAAATCCCATGTAGTAATTTATTATAAATGCCTGCTCTTTTTTCCAGACGTTTTTGGACTGGAAGAACGTATGCTGTATGCCGGAGGTACCGCCCGTAGTGACATAAAAGCGCCTGAATGCAGGATAGTTTCTGACCATGAAGTCTTCCGGGTTTTCGCGAATCATCTGCTTATCCAGAAGCGGCAGGCTGCTTAGGTCCTTTTTGTCCTTTATGTCTTCAGGCACCATTCCAAGTTCAGTGAAGATCCTCTTATAATAGTTCACGTTAAGGTAGCTATAGGTAACGGTCTCCTTGATCTTAAATAGCTCATATTCCTCATGGTCCAGGTTCAGTTTCAGGAATTCAATCCATTTTCTGTATTCTTTTCCGCTTCTTATTTCAAAAGGTATCGACGAATATATTTTCTTAATCCATAATGGCGATCTGTAGTAAACTTCTTTCAGGAAGTTAAGACTGAACATAAATTATACCTTAGGGTTGTTATTTGATTTTAGAACTTCAATCCTGTAGCCAAGCTCACAGGGCAGCGCGTCTTTTTTTACTGTAATTACGCTTCTTTTGATTTTTCTACCGAAGCCGGGGCAGTACCATCCTTCCTTAACTGCCGGTGTGCCGCTTAGGGGGGTTATTTTTACGGCGTATCCTTTGCCATTTACTATAAAAGTATCCCCTTGCATGACAATTTTTGCAGAAGGATGGACGTGTATAAAGCTCTCGGCAAGATGCCGCCCGTGACCCGAGAGTGTGTCTTTTACCGTAATTATTCCCTTTTCCTCGTCGGTTTCAATTGTGCGCCTGTGGCGTATGTCATCTCCTATCAAAGAAGCGTAGCCTTCAAAGCTTCCGCTAAAGAGGCTTTTACCGCCCTGCATGCTGAAACGCACATCCACGGGATGGAATCTTTTTGCAAGGCGGAAGCTTCCCCAGCACTCGGCCTGGTCAAGCCCGTCAACAGATACCGTATTGTGGGCGCGCGTGCTCCTGACGTAGCTTCTCATCGGTCCCTCGGCATACTCAAAAACGCCGCTGTCGGTAATAATCTTTTCATCTGCCGCTGAAAGCTCGTAGCTGAAGATGTCGGCGTGTGAATGTGCAGGCAGGTAGTCCGGTCCTGGCGCCCCGCCGTCGATTATGAGGCAAAGGCTTTTTCCCCTGTGTACAAAGTAACCCGAGGAAGGAAACTGTTCCTTGTAGCTGGGGGTGTATCCTGTAAGGCATTTCAAGTATGAAAGGATCATTTCACTTGAAGGTGCAATTTCCTCAGCCGAGTCGTTAAAAAGCGAAATGCTCCCGTCCGGGTGAGTCATCGAATAAAGGAAGTCACCCATTTTCATCGTAACTTCCTTCAGGCCCGGGAGGCTGATATTTCTTTCTTCCAGCAGGTTCAGAACGTCCAGAAAGTTCTCCAGCATTATTGCGTGATACATCGTACTGAGCTCAAAGTATCCCCCGTCCGTCAGTACCTGCACCGGCAGCTCACTTTCATAGATACTGAGTCCTTTCTTAAGCCAGCTGATTGCCTCACCCTGGCCGAAGAAAAACATTCCCCCGAAGATCAGCGCCCTTGCGTTCTCAAGAAGATGGTTTCCGGGGTGGTAAGTCTCCAGGTTACGGTAAAGGTAGCTCACCTGGTAGTAAAGGCTCTTCAGGATTTCCTTATTACTCAGCTCCTCCTTGCACCAGTTTGTAATTCTAAGTGAAAGAGGATATGGATGCCATGCAGCCGACGAGGAATCATCATTTGGATTACTCCTTATCCAGTCGAGTATAAGCGTTTCTTTTTCTTCACCTTCAAGCAGATGCAGGTAGTTGAAGTAGTGCAGGTTAAAGCGCCAGAGTAAAGGCATATCAGGTGACTTCCAGTCAATTTGCCCGTCAAACTTCCTCTTAATGTTCAGAAATGTGAATTCCCTATTAAGGAGCTCTTGCCTGGAATTCCACGGCTCATGCTTAAGGAAAGGGATTTTGAGGCTCAATTTCCTTGTAAGGTTTTCCGGAATCTCAGGAGCCTTATAGAGCCTGAATTTCCTTTTAAGCCCTGCATACGAGCGCCCGAAGGTCTGTCTTGCCTTCAGGTACCGGAGCGTATGGTAGTATCTGGATATAACAGCTATGTTCTCAAGCATTTTTAACTTTCAGGCATCATTTTGTTTAGTGAAAGAGGTCCGTAATGGAGCCGAACAGGTCGCCAATTTTCTTAGAGAACAGGATGAGCAGTATCTGGAAGCCGTTTTTCCAGAAGGGGTACTCATGCGCGTGAGGCTTTGTTTCGTCGGCTATTCCCTCCTCATCGATATGAACCTTCTGGCAGCCGTTCTTGGAATCCCCGTCGATTTCATTTATTACAAATTTCATTTTGCCGTTCTTGAGCCTTATGAGCTCATCCGTGTACTGGAGTGTGTAGCGGAAATTCTTCCCGAGGCGGTTTTCAATCTCCTCTTTTAGCATTTGTTCCTCCTCGGCTGAATAGTCAGGGGACTTGACGATATAGAACGTAGCTTCCCCTTTTTGCTTCTGCACAATCTGTGCCCTTTTGACGTTAACGATCTTCTTGAAGAAAAATCCCGATCCGCCGATTTTTGTGCCGTCGTCGAGTATGAGGTAGTCCTGCTCCCGTCCAATTATTTCCTTTACCACGCGAGACTTCCTTCCGCATTTGCAGACGAAGTTCTCCTTGTAGAGTTTTACCGTGTCCCCCGTGTCGTACCTTATGAGCGGGAAAGCCTTATTGATATATGTCGTTCCAATTATCTTATAATCCTCGCAGCTGTTCTCAACCCTTTCAAATTCCACGTAAGAAAAAGATTCGTCTATGTGGAGCGTTCCTTCCTCGCATTCGAATATGTTTGCCACACCCTCGGTCTGCCCGTAGAGCTGGCGGACCTGGCAGCCGAAAATTTCCTCGATGTTCTTTTTCTGGAAGTCAAAGAGCGTTTCAGAACTCGTGGTAATGATCTTCAGATTCAGCTCCTTTGCAAGCGTCTGCAGTTTCCTGTCCTTTATGAGGCCTGCCAGGTAATTTAAGGACGAAGGGAATCCGTGCATCCAGTAGATCCTGCTTTTCTTAATTTTCTTCAGATAGAGTTCAACCGTATTTATGTTCAAATGGGCATTTGAAAAAAGGTACTGGTGCACCGGGTAGCACTTTATCCAATACGGGGGCTTTTTCCTTTCGGTATTAAGAACGTTCCTGCCGATTATATAGGCGCACCATGTATCGGTGGTCAGGTTAAAAAGATACCTGGACTTCCAGTAAATCGCCCAGTGATTGTTTACGAATTCCTTTGAAACAGGATAATTCAGGCCTGAACCCGTTGTACCACTCGTATGATTAATCTTGTGGACATACTCGGGATTTATGATCTTGTCGTAATTCTCCTTGACCATATTTTTGGTTACAATCGGAGAATTTTGAAAATCCTTTTCATCCTTTATTGAATAAAACCGTGACCCCTTTGCCATTTCAATTACTTTCTGCATGTCCAGGCCGCATTTTTCCTGGCGGTCCAGGCTTAAGTATCTGTCAAGAGCCTTATAGAATTCTTTATTAAACCTTCCGTACCTTATTGTCAGGCCGAAAAGGTTGGTTGTAATATATTGAAGCGGATATGGCAGACTAAAATATAATTTGTTCATAGCATCTCTTCTGGCTGTTATTAGTTAAATTATCAGTTAATAAGCTGTGCCTGCAAAGAAGGATTAGGGTTGTTGCTGCTAAAGAAAAAATCATTTTTCAGCAATAACACTCAGAGTTTCACCCATGAATTGCACTTCATACTTTCAATTGCGGCAAATGAGGCACGGGTGGTGTTAATGAGGCTTTCAAGCGCAATCAGTGCTTTTCCCCCATTAGAAAGCCTTTCTACAAGGAGCCGGAACTGTGCCTTGTGACCTTTATCCTGTCTACCCTTAAGGTTCTTAAAGCCTCTGGCACCGTAGCCCGTTGCGGACCTCCAGTTGTCGATTATAAATGTCCTTTCATCGCTATAGATTTCCACGCGCTCCTTTGAATAGGTTTTGCTGCCGTTCGAAAAATAGTTAATGACGGCATTGCTTCCGTTTTCATACTTAAGCAGGATTGAGACGTTATCCGTGTTAGGCCTGGGCTGTGTTCCCATTGAGTTCATGCAAACCTGAAGGATCCTGCTTCCGGTAAAGAACGAGCATAAATCTATAAAATGGCAGGCTTCGCCAATAATTCTGCCTCCTCCTTCCTCCGGGTCGTGCAGCCAGCTGTTTTGGGGTATGAATCCTGCGTTCATGGTTGCCGTTATGTTAATTGGGGAGCCGTTTAAGTTTTTTTTAACGGCTTCTGCGTACGGGGAAAACCTCCTGTTAAAGCCGACGTTTATGGTTCTGCCTGAGAGCTTTTGTGCAGAGAGTATTTCCTTCAGTTCATTTTCATTTAACGCCAAAGGCTTTTCAACAAAGACATTCTTGCCGTTCCTTAGAGCCTCGGCGGCCATCTTAGCGTGCAGGTTGTGCCTGGTTGTAATCATCACGAGGTTAACCTCAGTGTCCTTGAATACCTGGCCCTGGTCGGAGCCCGCATTCTCGAAATTCCCCTTTTTAGCCAGCATTTTTGCGCTCAGGCCCCTGGCGCTTATGATATATTTTTTTCTTACCTGAAGTTTTCTTATGGCAGGAATGATTGTTGATCCGGTAAAGTTTCCCGCTCCGATTATTGCCAGCACCCCGGGGGACTTTGGAAATTCGGGTTCTCTTAAGTTTACCAGTGTATCCTCGGGCTTAAGCCTTTCCGGGTACTTTAAGATTGAGGCTATTACGGACTGCCTTTTTAAGTTCCCGTAGATTTTTAGATACTCATCTAGCGGAACTACTTCCGAGATGAGA
Source organism: Ignavibacteria bacterium (assembly GCA_025612245.1). Taxonomy (GTDB): domain Bacteria; phylum Bacteroidota; class Ignavibacteria; order Ignavibacteriales; family SURF-24; genus JAAXKN01. The sequence goes on along the minus strand of JAAXKQ010000016.1, from coordinate 17,481 downwards.
GACTTTACTTCCAGTTTCCCGGTTGAAATTGCCTTTAGCACGGCTTCAATGTTTCTTTTTTCCGACCAACGCACGTAAGGAAGAGGATAATCCTGACCTTTCTGTTCATACGACTCATCGTAGCGCCCGGGCCCATAAGAGCAGGAGACCTGGAAGGAAAGCTCTTTTTCGTAAAAGTCCGCACGGCTTAGTTCAAGTCCAGTAACTCCTACGAGTATAATCCTTCCGCGTTTTCTGCACATCTGTGCCGAAGCCGATATGATGCTGTTGCTTCTGCTTGAAGCCGTTATAATTACGCCGTCTGAGCCCGTTTCATTGGTAATTGACCTTACTAGGTTTACCTGTTCATGGACCTCCCCGGCCGCGAAAGCCCTGAGCCCAAAGGATTCCGCCAGCTTTATTTTGTACGGATCAATGTCAAATCCAATTACGTTGCATCCGTTTGCAAGGAGAATTTTTGAAGTAATAAGGCCAATTAGTCCCAAGCCAATTACCACAAAGGTTTCGCCGAATGTAGGAGCCGCCAGGCGGACGCCCTGAAGCCCAATGGCGCCAACAATGGCAAAGCTGCCCTCTTCATCTGAAACGTTATCGGGCAGTCTGGCAACGAGGTTTGCCGGCACGCAGACAATCTCGGCGTGGTTGCCGTTGGAGACCACCCTGTCGCCGGGCTTAAATTCGCTGATCCCTTTTCCAACGGCAATTACTCTGCCCGCGTTGGAATATCCTAAAGCCAGCGGCTGATCGAGCTTATTCCTTACTGCTTCTATTGTTGGCAGTAGCCCGTCCGTCCTGATCTTGTCCAGAACCATTTTAACCTTATCCGGCTGCTGTTTTGCCTTGTCGAGCATGTTTGCCTTGCCGAAGTCAACCAACATCTTTTCGGTGCCGAGTGAAACGAGGCTGCAGGAAGTCTGGATCAAAACGTGGTTCGCCTTTACTACCGGCGCCGGGATCTCCTCAAGAATTGTGTCACCTTTCTTTAAGTCCTGAATTATCTGTCTCATATACTTTGCTTATCCCCTCTTACACTTTGGATTTAATGCTACTTAGTTAATTCCTGGTATATTTTTCTTAAGTCCATGTACCCGTCCCTAACCGGGTAGCTCACGTAAGAATTGCCCTTGGCATCCATTTTCTTTACCCTCTCCAGGAGGTCCAACGGGTCATTGGTTTTACAGAGAGTCACTCCGCGGGGCCTCTGGACGCAGTCGGTGGCAATGACAGCCTTGCCGAGGTAAAGTGCCTCTTTAATTGAAATAGAGTCCCCGTCGGTTGAGGTATTGCGCAGGTAGCAGTCTGAAAGCTTCAAAATTTCAAAAAAGCTGTGCGCTTCTGAAATCATTAGTACGTTCGGGGTCAGTTTTATGCCGTTTTTTTCGAGGTATTTTTTATAGGACGCCCCCGGGTCAGATAAAATTAAAGCCCTGTCGCATAACTGGCTGAATAACCCGATAAGGCTCATGATTCCATATATCTCGTTTTTCCCGGCGTCATACATAAGTCCGTATGCATTTGTAGAGTAGATTATGCCGTAGCTGCTCCTGAGAACACTTATTTTATGCTTTATCTCTTCCGAAAGCGCCTCTTCGAAGGGCGGCGGGATGAAGGCCGATATTTTAACGGTTTTCTCGTTATACCTCAAGGCAAAGCTCCTCGCATCCTCATTTAATACAACAGGGCGCGTGGCAAGGCTTATGGATATCCTGTCGGCAAGGTTTTTAAGCCCGCCTTTGTTTCCCAGGTTGCCGTGATAGGTATTTATGTGTTTTTTCTTTGTCAGAAATGACAGCAGAGTCAAAGCCATCCTTGCATACACGTTTGAGGTATTAAGGTGCACGACACCGGCCCGGAAGTATTTATAAATAAAAGTCCTCAGCCCCGGGAGGCTCAGGCTCACCGATTCGAAGGGAATATTGTCCCTCCTAAGGTTAAAAAGGAGCCTTTGAATGTGAACCGCCACACCTCCGAGCGGAGGAGGCGTTTTCCCGATGATCAGCAAACTGGCTTTAGGCATATCAATTACTCTTTTTCCCTTGAAGCATTTTCCTCAGGCACTCACTTTTTTAATTCCGCCTACCGGTATAAAACCTGCATTCTTCCTTATAAGCGAGAGGTAAAGGTCGGTATAGCTGCTCAGGCACGCCTGCAGGCTGAAATCCAGGACCTTCAGCCTGGCATTTTCCGAATACAATCTCCTTCTTTCCCGATCGGTAATGAGGCGGTAGATGGCCTGAGCGAGCATCTCCGGGTTTTCTTTCTCAACGAGGCTTCCGTTAATGTTATTTTCAATGACCTCGCTGTTGCTGCCGACGTCGGTAGCAACAATTGGAATGCCCGATGCCATGGCTTCCAGCATTGAAATAGAAAGCCCCTCCCACCTTGAGGACATGACCCAGATGTCGCACTGCCTCAGTATTTCCGGGATGTCGCTTCTGGCGCCCAGGAATTTCACAAAATCCTCAAGCCCGAGATCCTGTGAAAGCTTCATCAGTTCGTCTTTAAGGGCGCCTGTACCCACGATGTTGAGCACCGGCACCATAATGCCCTCTTGACTCAGGCGGCTTTTCAATATGGCAAAAGCCCGGAGGAGCGTGTGGTGGTCTTTCTGAACGGCCAGGCGGCCGATGACAAGGAGGTTTCTGACTTCCTGACTGATCTCCCTGTCGCTGCACTGAAACTTCTTTACGTTGACGCCGTTATAGATAAGCCTTATTTTCTTATGGCTTGGCCCGATTGAGCTTTCGATTATGGATTTGCACCTTTCGGAAATTGCCACAAATTTGTCCGTCATAACACGGGCCAGGATCCTCTGCAGGAAAGGGTAATGGATAACTGTATTATGCACCGTCTGAACGAGCTTGATTCCTGTTCCGATTATGGCAAGCGAAGTATAGAAAGTAGCCAGCTCGGAATGGGTATTTATGAGGTCAGGGCGTCTAATGCGCACGAGTTTCCTGATTCTTGCAACTACGTCAAGCCTCCCGCGTCCGGCTTTTTTCCCTATGTTTGCATAGGCAACGTTATTCAGGAAGAGCTCTTTTTTGTACCTTTCCTCGAATTCCCCGCTTTCACTTTCACCAACGGCCCAGACTTCTACAAGGATGTCCTTGCGCGTATTTATGGCCAGGTCTTTTATCAGCAGCTCTGCTCCGCCGGGACCAAAAGACGAAATAATGTGTACGACTTTCATTTTTCACCCTGACTTTAGTGTTAAACAACGTTTCCGGATTTAGTGCCTACCGGTTCCTTGCATTGCCTTTGAGCAGTTTTTCCCTGAACGGTTTTTCTTCAAGCAGCTTTTCTTGAAGCGGCTTTTCTTCCCTGTCCCGATATGTAAAAGTACTCTCTTCTTTTAGGTCAATAATTTTTCTAGTAAAGCTCCTATCCTCCTCAGCTTCATTTTCGGGCGAGGTTCTAAAGATCCTGTGGACATTCATGAGAATTGCAACCGAAAGCCACATAAATTTATTGTATGTGATTCCGAGCGTAAAACCCATCAGTATATAGGCCAGCAAAGAAAGGTAAAGCCAGAAGTAAGAACTCCTTCTGATCTCATTAAAGTACCTGGACATGAGGTCTATGAGGAAGATGACAAAAGCTATAAAGACGATGATACCCGATTCGGCAAGCACCTCTATGAACATATTATGCGGGGCAACAGAATCGCTGCTAAGGAATGTTTTTGAGTATTTAGGCGAATATTCTGCGTACTGCCGCATTCCGACGCCCAGGAAAGGCTGTTCAATGAACATGTTTATGCCCGCCTTCCAGCTGTTGAGCCTCGTCTGCGCCGTACCGGTTTCCTGCGTACGGCCAAGCATGTTCTGCACCGCCTCGGTGTTCTCGAGTTTTTCCTGGAAGACGAGCAGCGAAATCATAAACATCAGCAAACCAAGTCCTATTACCATGAGGCTCTTTGTAAATGAAAGGCTCATAAAGCGTATCAGCACTACGGGTATTAAAAAGCCTAGCATGAGGAAGCCGGACATTGAGCCGGCAATAAAAAGCGCGTATATGAAAACGGCTAAGGACACGCAGATAACTATGGTCTTATAGACCATGCTTTTTATGACGGTAAAAAGGTAGACCGAAAGAGGCAGGACAGAAAGCAGCTGTGCGGCAAACTCATTCGGGTCTCCCGTACCCCCGGTCTTTCTGAAGGTCCACTCCGAAATCGGCTGCGAGAAAAATGCATAGATAGAGGAGATGATTAAAGAAGCCCATATCATATACACGACCTCATTTATGTCGTAATTGATAAAATAAACGACAATTACAAGCATCGAGATCCACAAGAACGAATTCTCCAGGAGCCTTTCAAAACCCGCAAAGTTAATGAGCATAATAAAATAGGTCAGGATCAGGAATATGAAAAAAGGCACTATATTCCTTAGCATCCTCCAGTTCAGAATGTTCAGGTACAGCCTTCTCAAATTCACTACAATGAATAAAAGGAATATTCCCTTTAGAACATTCTCGCCGAAAATATCCACAAGAAGGTTGTCATTGAAAATACTGAAGACAAAGATAAAAACAATTGAACCCCTAAAGAGTCTCAACAGGTTGAGCCTGGACATAGTATATTCTTCTTAATAATATTTTTGCGTACAGATATTCTCCCAGCACCATCACGGCATTTACGAGCGCAACGCCCAGAATGACGTGGCTTTCGACCAGGAGGTTAGTAATCAGAACCACAAACAGAAACCTTATAATGTTCAGCAGCACTTCGAGCTTGTTGTAGTCATAGGTCTTTGACAGCACCGTAAAAAGCCCTAAATAGACGTTAAGGAAAGTGGACAAAAAGAGTATAAAAGAAAAAATTACCGTATTAAACGACAGGTAAGCGGGCTTGATGAGATAAACCGCGTATGAGAGAAAGACCGACGAGAGAACAATAAGCAAAAGGAACTGCTTATACATGCTTTTTATGTTTGAAATATAAGCCCTTATGAAGCCGGATTTATTAATGCTCAAACGGGCTATCAGGTAGCTTCTGAAGGTGGTATAGAAAACCAGTATGATACCGATAAACGTCATTGCATAACCCAGATCAGCAACAACCGTATTGCTCTTCCCCGTCATATATATAACCAGATAACGCACCGTATAAAGGTATAGGAAACCCGAAATATAGGTCAGCATTGAAAACCTGAGGAAAGAATAAACCTTGAGGATAGCTTTCCTGATTACGGATGTAGAAAATACGTTATAAAGCGACAATGATTCCAATATGAGCTTTACGTTGACCCAGAAAAGGTGGAGCATTGTCGGTAAGAACGGGAAGAATAATGTCTCCAGGAAAAGCTGCCTTATGGAAAAATCTTTCGCGTAATAAAGGTGCAGCAGAAATATGACCCTGAGGAAGAGTATTAACACCGAATGAAAAACCAGGCTTTTAATTTTATTTACTGCAAGGAGCCAGTTTTTAATGAAAAACCACCCGAGCTGTGCAATAACCAGGAAATACATCAGCGAGGGGTCAACCGGCAGCTCGTCTATGTTAAAGAGCCTGTCGAAGAAGCTGCTGAAAAAATACCCGATAATAATTACCACGGCAAAAAGTATCATCTGCAGGTAGCTGTTGACGTATTTTACCGATTTATCCAGCTGATAGAACCTCAGGAAGCTCACCGAAAAACCTAGTTCAAAGATGAAAGACAGAACCATGAGTATCTGGTTTCCCGAGGAGAAAAAGGCCATGGCATCCGTATTCAGAAGATATGGGATTAAAAACCCGACCAGGTAGGTCGAGGCACTATAGATCATATTTGACAGAAGGAACCAGGAGGTTTCCCCCAGGAACTTTTCTTTCAGTTTGTTCTCCCGTATGAAATCCAGAAGCCTTTTCCCCTGCTTTGTCCTTGATAACTCACTAAGCCACAGGCTGGGTCCCTTAGTCCAGTAAGACCCCCTGGTGGCGGTTTCCGGTTTACTCATCATGCCTTCACAATCTTTGGATTTCTGATGCCCCTGGAGCCGAAAGCGTTTCTCGTGTCAATAATGAGCTGTGCCTTCCGGCTAATGAGTTCATAGTCGTAAGAGGAATGGTCCGTACTTAGGACCACGAGGTCAAATTTCTCCAGGTTCTCAGGCGTAAGCTCAGCTGAAACCATATCGAATTTATACTTTCTTGTCTTTGGAAGCTTGGGCATATAAGGATCGTTGTAATCGACAATTGCGCCTTTTTCCCTGAAGATATCAATTAGCTTTAAGGAAGGTGATTCCCTCGTGTCGTCGATGTCTTTCTTATAGGCTGCGCCAAGGATGAGGACTCTTGAGCCTTTCATGGATTTCTGCCGCTGGTTCAGGGCTTCAAAGGTTTTTTCAACCACATAGTAAGGCATTGCGGTGTTGATTTCGCCTGCAAGCTCAATAAACCTCGTATTGCTGTCGTTTTCCCTTGCCTTCCAGGAAAGATAAAAAGGGTCGATGGGTATGCAGTGCCCCCCGAGTCCCGGCCCCGGATAGAACGGGTGGAATCCGAAGGGCTTGGTTGAGGCGGCTTCAATTACCTCCCAGACGTCGATGTTCATTTTGCCGAATACCAGTTTCAGCTCGTTTACAAGGGCAATATTAACCGAGCGGTAAATGTTCTCGAGGAGCTTTGCAGCCTCGGCAACCCTCGTTGAGCTGACGGGTACGGTTTTGGCAATAACCTGGCTGTAGAGCGCCTGAGCAACCTCAAGACAGTTTGGCGTCACGCCGCCAATTACTTTCGGTATGGTGGAAGTAGTATAGTTCTGGTTATTGGGGTCTTCCCTTTCAGGGGAAAAGGCCAGGTAAAAGTCCTCACCCACCTTCATCGCGCTTTCCTGGGAAGCCTCTGCTTCACCTTCTTTTTCAGACACTTCTTCTTCCAGCCCTCCTGCAATCTCAAGTTCAGGCCTCCTGACCTGCTTTTCGAACATAGGGAGTAATATTTCCTCTGTTGTTCCGGGATAAGTAGTGGACTCAAGCACAACGAGCTGTCCCGGCCTGATATACTGTGCAACCGTCTTTGCGGTATTAACCACGTAGCTCATATCTGGTTCGCGGTGTTCATCCAGAGGTGTAGGGACACAGATAATAATAGCATCGGGCTCTTTGAGGCGGGAGAAGTCGGTTGTTGAAGTAAACCTTCCTGAGGCGACTGCCAGCTTAATTTTTTCGGCACTTATGTGTTTAATATAGCTTTCCCCCTGACTGAGAAAATCAATTTTCTTTCCGTCCAGGTCGAAACCGATCACATTAAAACCTTTCAGTGCAAATTCCAGGCTAAGCGGCAGCCCCACGTAGCCAAGGCCGATTACGCCAACAATTGCTGTCCTGTCGTTAATTTTCTCCAATAGTTTCATATTATCCCTTTTTATGATTGTGTCTTAAAAATTTATTTCCTGACGCGGTCGGCAATTAGTATAATGCTTGTTACAATTGCCACCGGGGCGCCAATATAGCCGAATATTTCGCCAACGGTGACCGAAGCGCTGTGGTCAATTACAATTGTATCCTCGTCAAGCAGCTGGAGGTCCGATGTGCGCACTTTAGACGGCTCCTCAACGTTCACCTCCCTTACTGCCGGGGCACCCAGGCCGGTCTGGTTATCCCTGAAAACCTTCACCTCATCCATGAGCGCGTGATCCCTGGGGCCGCCTGCATAGGCAATTATCTGTATCAGGTTTGTTGAAGCGGGAACCTCATACCGTCCGGGATTCTTAACGTACCCCCAGATGTTAACTTTCTTCATCAGCTCCCCGTTCTCGTTGTCAATTTTGTAGTATGCAGTCTGCGCAGAGGTTTCAAAGGCAAGGACAGAAAGAAAAACGGCCACAAGAAAGAATGCTGATTTTCCCATTTTACCCCTCATTTTATGATGCTTAATTTTGAATGTTTATTTGCAAAGCCTATGGGAAGAGTTTCATATCTTCTTCCCGAATTTTCTTTTCTTTGGGACGTCTTCGTTATAAGAGTAGTAACCGTAGTGTTTTCCGGAAAAAGGCGCCTTCGAGGTGTCGAAGTCGTTTAGCACAACCCCGCTTACGGAAACGTCCACCTGCTGAAGCAGCTCGTTTGCTCTTTTTAGCTCATCGACCTGCGTCTTTTCAGCCCTTGCGACCAATATGACCTCATCGACCAATTTTGCCAGGTGAATTGCATCGGTTACCGGGTTCAAGGGCGGAGCGTCATAAATAATGAAGTCGTAACCGTTTGTATCCTCCTCAACCAGGTATCTCATCTTTGAGGAAGAAAGGATGAGCGACGGGTTTAACAGTTTTCCGCCGCAGGTGATTATATCCAGGCCTTTGACCAGTGTCGGCTGAATTATATCCTCAATCTGCTTCTGCTCCATGAGGTAATCTGTAAGCCCGGGAGTCATGGTCTTGTTGAAATACTTGTGGATTACGGGCCGCCTTATGTCTGTATCCACGAGCAGGACCGATTTACCCAGGTTAGCCAGCGTCACCGAAACGTTTATTGCCGTTGCGCTCTTGCCTGCTCCGGGTCCGGCGCTTGTAATTAAAAGCGACTTGAAGCGCCTGTCCATGAGGCTGTAAGCCAGGTTAATTCCAAGGCGGAGGTAGGATTCATAAATTTCGGAGTTGGGATTTTTTGCCGTAACGAGGCTAGTTGAGGCCGGTTTTCCACCGTGCTCTTTAAGAAGCCTATTGGCAGGCTTCTGCTCCAGCTGCAGCTTAGGAATAGTGGAAAGCAGTCGGAAGCCCAGGTATTCAATGTCTTTCGGGGTATGGACTTTATTGTGAGCGAAGTTAAAGATAAAGGCAAGTATAAAGCCCAGGCTCAGTCCCGCAAGTCCCCCTATTATCAGGTTGAACTTTGCATTCGGGCTTACCGGCTCAAGGGGAACGGAAGCCTTGTCGAGCACCTGGATTTCGCCGAATGTGGAGCGTTCGGCAAGCATGGCTTCCTGGTACTTGGCCTTAAGATCCTCGGCAACCTTTTCATTGAATGCCCTTTCCCTCTGCAGTTTTGCCAGTGTCACGCTTTCCTTTGGAAGGCGGCTTAGCCTGCCGTTGTACTTGCCGAGGTTTGCAGAGAGCATTTTCCGGTTCAGTTCCAGGGCAGACTGTTTTACCTGCAGGCTCTGAATCTGTCCTGAGAGCTCTGAGATAATATTGCCCGGGTCAGTTGAGCCGGAGGATCCGGTAATGGAATAGTTATTCATTGAGCTCTTCACGTAGTCTTTTGTCCTGGAGTCGAGGATTGCGCGTAAAGAGTCAATTGCCCGGCTCGTCTTGTTAAGCTGGCTTTTATATTCCGGCCTCTGGGCCTCAGAGCTGCTTACAATTTTTGAGATATCGAGCTGGGATTCCTTTTTAGCAATTTCCTGCTGAAGTTCTTTGATGTAGAGGTCGTCGCCGCTTACAATTTTCTGTGCCACCTGTGGGCTCAGTCTTGCGAGCTCTTTTTTATAGCTCTCCAGCAGGAGCTTATTTTTCTGGTATTCAATGTCTGCGGATTCAAGTTCGCTCTGGAGGGCGGCAACCTTGTTATTTGTGATGTTGGATTCAACGTCAAGTGCCGTTACGTTGTTGTTCTGCATGTAGTTCTGGAGGGCTGAATCGCTTCGGGACAGGTCTTTGGCTTTAATGGCGCTTTGCTGTTCAAGAAACGCCCTTAGCTCAGAAGAATTCGAGCGGCTGCGGTTAAGGTCACGCTCATAGTAGGTTTCAATGAACATGTTTGCAATCAGGGCAGCTTCCCTGGGGTCGTGACTTCTAAAGGAAAGCTTAATTACATTCATACCCTTCTTTGTCATCAGCTCCATGGAGTTCCTGAGCTGCTTGATTACGCCTTCCTGCATTTTTGGCGATGAAAAGTCGGTAACCTTCTGCTGCTGCCTGGCCTCACGAATAATCAGGAGCGTATCTTTCTGCTGGTCGGGATCTATGTAAACTCTTTCGAGCAGTTTGTCTGCCACGTGCGAGATCAGGTCCCTGGACTGCAGGACCTCCACCTGTATCTGTACCTTGTCTGTCTTTGAATCCGGGTTGCCTAAGCCCAGTGCCAGTGTGGCCTGGCTTTCATCTACAATGATCGAAGTGTTGGCTTCGTAGACTTTCTTCTCAAGGAGCGTAAATATTAAGGCAAAACTCAACACGGTTAAAAAAGTAACAATTATCGTCCATTTCTGCCTGTAGATAATCTCCAACAAGTGTGTCATTCTCATAGGTTCTTCATTCTGAGGCTTGTGGTGGTTGTTCATCCCTTCTTTCCTTTTCTTTATCTTCGTATCCTGGCTTTTCAGACTCATAGCTCCGCACTGCAAGTCACACCAAGTGACTTTCCCACCAGACTTCCGTGCATTTTTTGGAAATTTATATGAATGTATTTAATTGAATTAAGTAAAGGCGGGCAGAAAAATTGTTTCCGTTAAAGGAACAGAAACTCGCCCTCATTTTGCTGCCCAAGGTATTTATATTAAAGGAAGAAATACTTGCTGGCTCATTTCTTCCAGTAACGACCTTACTCTGGCTCTTTAATTAAAAGATAAAGTATTCGCTTATAATGTCAACTGACTAAACTACACTGTGAGCAGGATCACTGCTTCTTATTTCGGATGCAAAAGATGAACAAAGGATTCAGATGGTGTAAATTGCCGGATAGATTGAGGAAAGCGTGTTATAGGTCAAGGTTGGGGAAGGGAAAAGGTTCTGGGGGTCAATAAGTTTTTTTTGGGGGGGCCAACTCCCCTGCAGGGGAGTTGAGGCCCACGCAGAGAAAAATCTCTTCACGGACACTGCTTTGAGTGGAGGCTGCGCCTTAAGGCGCAAAATGATGCTGCTGATTAAATGACAGGATGGATGCCGCCGTTACAACAGCCGTCTCACTCCTTAGGCGGTTTTCCGTCAGAAAGTATGAGTTCTCTTCACTGAACATCGAAAGCTCTTTTTTATCCAGTCCCCCTTCAGGCCCGAATATGAAGTAGTAGTTCTTATCCTCCTGCGGACGGAACTGCCTGAAGCTCAGCTTTGCATCCTGCTCAAAAACAATTTTCTCTCCCGGCAGCGCCATCATCTCTGCAATTGAAGACGCCGTAGAGACCACAGGCAGGAAGCTTCTTAAGGACTGTTTCATGGACGAGATCAAAACCTTCTGCCAGCGCTCAGGCTTTCCTCCTTTGGGAACGGTTCTGGCGGAATCAAAGACGATAAAATTCGTTATTCCAAGCTCAACACTTTTCTCCAGCGCAAATTCAAACCTGTCGGTACTCTTAAGTTTTGCCAGGCAGAAATAAATGTTTTTGAGCCTGTTCTCATAAATCCTTTCTGAAAATATCTCGCACCTGACAAGGTCCTTTCTTAACTCCGTGATGCCGCTGAGGAATATCCGTCCCTCCCCGTCAGTCACATAAAGCTCGTCTCCGACAGAATGCCTCATTACGCGCGAAATGTGCTCAGACTCTTCGCCCGAGATAAAAAGCTCGCTTCCTTTTACACTGGAAGCAGGCGTGTAGTATAATTCAACGTTAGAAAGAAAATCCGAAACCAAAAAGCAACTCTCCCTGTCTTAATTCATTTAATGCATATTCAAACCTGATGACGTTATATGGCAGAAGAAGCAGCGTCAGCCCAGCGCCATAACCGGAATAAAAGTCCCTCAGGCCAAGTTTAGTGTTTCTATCCTGTACGGCGCCGGTATCGCCAAAGATATTCGTAAAGACCGCGATTCTGTAGCTCGTAAGCTGTTGCGGAAGTAAGGGCAGCTTTATTGAGAAATTCCATTCCTTTATGATCGGGTACTTCAATTCTGCCGAAGCCAGATAAAAGAAATGTCCTTCCCTTATCTCGTTATAGTGCCCTCTTACCTTTTCCAGCGAGCCAAGTATTGAGTAGTCGTAATATGGTATATTTGGGCCCATTGTGGCCCTGGAGGCAAGCCTCCATTTACCCGTCAGGTCGCCGAGGAGCCTGTAGTAGCTCCTTAGATCAAGCTTTGCGGCGGCATAGTTGATGTTATTCAGGCCGAAGCCCTTGTGTTCATAAGTCGCCGCCACATAAAGCCCCGAGTCAGGGAACTGCTTGAGGTTCCTGCTGTCGAAGGTGTAGCTTATTCCGGCCCTCGGGAGCCTGTCTATGCGCTGGTCTGAAGCGGAAATGCCGGGAATAAACCTGGGGGTTTCTATATAGTCGTAGCCCGCCCAGATGCCCGCCACGTTGAAAAGGTCAAAGCGTTTTCCAATCGTAAGATCGCCGGTATAGATCCTCTGGCTGAAGGATTCACCGTAAAGCCTTTCGGCAATCATGCTCTTGTTGACGGGACTCCTGTAGAAAAGATTTACTGATAAGAAAATATTATCTTCCCTTAAAAGCCAGGGTCTGTAGTATGAAATGCCGAAACTGGGGTCATAGCCGAAGCTCGCGCTGGCAGTTAAGGTCTCGTTTTTCCCGCGGAAGTTCTTAAACTGCAGGTAAAGCCCGTAGGTAGTCCTTTTTATCATGTTATCCTTTATGTCCAGGACCGGGATTGGCCAGACGTACCAGCTTTCTTTTACATTTATGACGACAAAGGCGAGGCTGTCCCTGAAGATCGGGAATATATTGACGTTCGTAAAAAGGCCCAGGCTGTAGACCCTTTCCCTGTTGTAGGAAAGAATCTTTTCGCTGACAAAATCCCCTTTTTTGAAGGTCAGCTCCTGCAGGATTACGTCGGCTTCAGTGACTTTGTTGCCGTAGATAACAATGCTGTCGACTCTTACGGTAATCTCTTTTTGTCTGAGGCTGTCCTGCAATGAGCTATGTAAAGTTAAATTGTCCGGAGCGGCGGAACTACTGTAGGAAAATGATGAAGCACTGCAAAGCATCAAAACAGCAAGTGCGAGAATTACAAATTTCAGGGCGCCTCCGTTAAATTTAATAAGTCCTTAACTGAAATAATGTTTTATGTCTGATACCCCGCACACATAGACACACACAATAAAGCAAAATATGAAGCATTTACACGCACACTTAAAAAGGCGGGTATCGCATATATATGTGTGTATAAAGCCAAGGCAAAAGACTAAAAAAAATACTGAAGCCTCTTAGCCCTGTAACATCTTTTCAGGCATTACCGGCAGAACCGGTGCTCAACAAGTATGCATTTATCCTGAATTGTCTCAATTCCGAGGTCAGATGCCGGGGCTACAGCCTCGTCGTTTCTAATGCCCAGCTGGAGCCACAAGACCCTGGGTTTAACTTCCAGCACATCCGGCATTATTTCCGGAATGGCCTCAGAACGCCTGAATACGTCAACTATATCTATCTTGAAAGGGACCTCTTTTAAGGAAGAATAGACTTTGATGCCCGGGAACTCCTTAACCAAAGGATTAACCCCTACGACGTTATACCCTTCATCTTTCAGGTATTGTGCAATTCTGCCGCTATCCCTTCCGGGTTTATTGGAGATTCCAACTACGGCAATATTTCGGGATTCCTTTAAGATATCACAAATGGACCTCATACTGCTCCTTTCCTTTAAGCCAAAGGTTAATTCTTTGCTTCTTTTGTAAAGATGAAGCCCCTGTCTTGAAACTATACAGGGTGAAGCGGGCGCTTCACCCTGTAAAAAAATGGCTTCCTATACTAAGATAACAAAAAATCTTAAGAAGCTGGTTCCTCCTGGTACGAACTGATTGGTTCACACGTGCAGACAAGATTCCTGTCGCCGTAGGCGTTGTTAATTCTTCCAACGCTCGGCCAGAACTTGTTGGAGACGGTCCACTCAGTCGGGAAAGCCGCTTTTTCTCTTGAATAAGCGTGCTTCCACTCGTCCGCAGTAACCACCATTGCCGTATGAGGAGCATTTTTAAGCAGGTTATCTGCCTTGTCGGCCTGTCCAAGCTCAATGTCCTTAATTTCATTCCTGATCGAGATCATGGCCTCACAGAAGCGGTCAAGCTCTGCCTTGGATTCGCTTTCGGTTGGCTCAACCATGAGTGTATCGTGCACCGGGAAAGAAACCGTAGGAGCGTGGAAACCGTAATCCATGAGGCGCTTTGCTATATCCTCAACGTCCACTCCGGCTGAAGCCTTAAACTGGTGCATGTCGAATATCAGTTCATGGGCAACCCTGCCGTTCTTCCCCGTATAGAGGACTTTATAGTAAGGTTCAAGGCGCGACTTGATGTAGTTGGCATTAAGAATTGCGCCCTCGCTTGCTCGCCTGAGGCCTTCTGGACCCATCATCCTGATATAGGCGTACGAGATGACAAGCACGTTTGCGCTTCCCCACGGGGCCGCCGAGACGGCGTGGATTGCCTTTTCGCCTCCGAGCTTTACAACTGAATGGCCCGGAAGGAACGGGACGAGCTTTTCTGAAGCTACAATTGGGCCTACACCCGGACCTCCGCCTCCGTGGGGAATTGCAAAGGTCTTGTGCAGGTTCAGGTGGCATATATCCGCACCTATGCTCCTGGGACTTGTAAGGCCCACCTGGGCGTTCATGTTTGCCCCGTCCATATAAACCAGTCCGCCGTAACTGTGAACAAGGTCGCAAAGTGCCTTAATATCCTCCTCAAAGACACCGTGAGTTGAGGGATAGGTAACCATAAGGGCTGCAAGGTTATCCTTGTTTTCCTCTACTTTCTTCCTAAGGTCTTCAAGGTCTATGTTTCCCTTATCGTTGCAGTTTGTAACAACAACCCTGTTACCCGCCATTACTGCGCTTGCGGGATTGGTTCCGTGTGCTGAAGATGGAATTATGACTACGTTCCTGTGGCTGTTGCCATTATTTATGTGGTACTGCCTTATGACCATGAGTCCCGAGTACTCTCCCTGTGCGCCTGAATTTGGCTGCAGCGAGACGCCGGCAAACCCGGTTATTTCACAAAGAGCTTTCTCGAGTTCCCTGATTACAATCTGATAGCCTTCTGCCTGGTCTTCAGGGACAAAAGGATGCAGAGAGGTGAACTCTTCGAATGTAAGACCCAGCATGGCAGCTGCCGGATTCAGCTTCATCGTGCAGGAGCCGAGTGGTATCATTGAAGTTGTAAGTGAAAGATCCCTTTTCTCCAGTGCCTTGATGTAGCGCATCATTTCATGCTCTGCGTGGTAAACGTTAAATACCCTTTCGAGCAGGTACGGGGATTTTCTCTTTAAGCCAGGCATTATTGAGTTATTTGCCCCTTCACCCAGGCTTTCTATTAAGAGCGTGTCCTGCCTGCCCGAAGCCTTTGCAAAGACTTCCAGTATATTTTCAATGTCCTGAATTTCCGTGGTCTCATCGAGGGAAATTCCGATTGCGTCTTTACCAATATAGTTGAAGTTCATGCCGGTCTTAAGTGCAAGCTTTCTAATTTCGGACTGTTTCTTCTTTTCAACTTCAATTCTGAGTGTGTCGAAATAGTTTGAGTTCGTCTGGCTGTATCCCAGCCTTTTAAGACCGTTTTCGAGGGCTGAAGTAAGGCCGTTAATTCTTTCGGCAATTGCCTTGAGTCCTTTTGGTCCATGATATACGGCGTACATGCCGGCCATGATTGCAAGGAGCACCTGTGCAGTACAGATGTTGCTTGTAGCTTTCTCCCTTCTAATGTGCTGTTCCCTGGTCTGTAGGGCCAGCCGGTAAGCCTTATTGCCCTGGGCGTCTATGGAAATTCCAATAATTCTGCCAGGCATGGATCTCTTAAATTCATCTTTGACTGCAAAGTAAGCCGCATGAGGTCCACCGTAGCCCATAGGAACGCCGAAGCGCTGTGTGGAACCGACGACAACGTCTGCACCGAATTCACCCGGAGGCGTTAATAGCGTCAGGCTCAGCAGGTCTGCTGCCACACAGCTATAGATTGATTTTTCGTGTGCCTGCTCTATGAGCTTGCTGTAGTCGTAGATTTCACCGTTCCCGGCAGGATACTGCAGGAGCATACCGAATATATTTTCATTGAGTTCAAGCGTCTTGTGATCACCGATAAGGAGTTTTATTCCAAGGGGATTGCTTCTTGTCTTAAGGACGTCAATTGTCTGCGGGAAACACTCCCCGGAGACGAAGAACGTATCTGCTGCTTTATTTTTCCTCTGGTGGAAAAGCATTATCATGGCCTCAGCGGCCGAAGTAGCTTCATCGAGAAGTGAAGCGTTAGCGATTTCCATTCCCGTAAGGTCAATAATCATCGTCTGGAAGTTAATAAGCGCCTCAAGCCTGCCCTGTGAGATTTCAGCCTGGTAGGGGGTATACTGCGTATACCAGCCCGGGTTTTCCAGTATGTTACGCTGAATTACGGGGGGCAGGATTGTATTATAATATCCCATTCCGATATAAGACTTATAAATCTTGTTCTTCTTTGCAATCTCCCTAAGCTCTTTCAAAAACTGGTATTCGCTCAAAGGCTCGCTCAGTTTTAACCCGTTTTCGAGTCTGATCGAAGAAGGAATTGTTTCCTCCACCAAGGCCTCAAGTGAACCTGCACCGATGGTATGGAGCATCTCGTCGATCTCATCTTTACCCGGTCCGATATGTCTGTCCACAAACTTATCGGTAAATTCAAAGTTTTTCATATAGATAATTCTCTCTAGTTTTGAATAGTTTTTAGGAAACACAAAATTTCATTGTGTAAATATAAGAAATCCTGCATTAATTGGTTTTAAATAAATTAGTGCCCTACTCTACAAGCATGCGGGTTTCTTGTGTAAAATATATATGGTATATATGAAGGAGAATTTGTTTTTCAGCGACGGGACTTTCGGGATAGTTCCATTTATTACTGCTTATGTTCGCCTATTTTCACCAGGGCATCCTGCGCGGCATTCTGTTCTGCCGTCTTCTTGTTTTTACCCTCGCCCAGGCCGTAGCTGATATTGTCGACCAGAACTTCAATGGTAAAGATCTTATTGTGGTTAGGGCCTTCTTCCTTAATGAGCTTATAGGTCGGGTTTTCAAGCTTGTGTGCCTGTGTAAATTCCAGGAGCTGACTTTTGAAGTTCCTGTCGACGAGGAAGAGTCCGTCTTTAATTCCAGGCTCAACAATTACCTTTTCCACGAACTTTTTAGCGGCTTCAAGTCCCGCGTCCACGTAAATAGCCCCTATTAAAGCCTCCAGGGCATTTGAAATGATGGACTGCGCTCCTTTATCCGAGTTGCCGATGAAGTTATTTGCAACCAGCATATAATCCAGGAGGTTAATCTTTGCTGCGGCGCTGGCCAGTGCAGCGCGGTTTACCAGCTGTGAGCGAGTTTTTGTGAGGAATCCCTCGTCCTTATTCGGAAAATCCTTAAAGACGTATTCGCCGATGATGAGTCCGAGCACCGAATCGCCCAGAAACTCCAGGCGTTCATTGCTCCTCAGGTGATAGTCTGTAAACTCGGAATAAGAGCGGTGAGTAATAGCCTTTACGTAAAAGGTGGGGTCTTTTATCTTATAGCCGATAAGCTTTTCAAGGTTACGCAGTTTTTCAGCGAGGATTTTGGCAAAATTCTCCGGATAATTCTGGAACTTTGATTTACTGCCTCTAAGAGACATTAATTTTCTTAAAAAGCTTATCAGCCTGAGATTCAAACGAACTACCT
>JAAXKQ010000015.1 GCA_025612245.1 Ignavibacteria bacterium | reverse complement strand
TCCGGAGCTCTGATTCTTTTTTTTATTCGTTTTTTTCTACAGACAAAGCGCTCCTCCGGAGCTTGGAAGATGCGTGATTATATTGGTTCAGATATCGTAGAGATGGTTGTGGGATTATTCGCCCCCGGAGCTTGGGGGAAGCGTTGTTCTGTTGGTTTAGATTTTATGAGCGTGGGGATTTCATGGTTCCCGGGGGTTCCCGCATCCCTATCGGGATTTGGTCACCCCCGGCTACTGATGTTTCGCCCGCGCTGCGGGCTTAGTTATTGCGTGATTATAGATGGTCAGAAATTTTATGGGGACTGGGGAATGTGGGGGGATTTGTTTTATTGGGCTAAAGACATGGCGCCCCTCAAAAGGGGCTTGGTAATTGCGTTATGTATGGTGTTCTGCATTTTACGTTTTTGAATTACGGGCTACGGGTACCGAACCGGTACCAAATTGTGTATAAACTGCATCTCCCCGGTGGAAGGGATAAGAATAAGGCGAGCCTATCTAAAGATGATAGGCAAGCCTGAATACAATGTTTCTTCTTTCTTCATAGCTGGCGCCGCTGAAGAAGGCTCCTTTAAGAAGGTGCGTGTGGTCCAGCAAGTTTGTAACATAAATTGAAGGTTCAATCGACTGTCCGTGTGAGAGATTAAATGTATAGCCGCCCGAAAGGTCCAGTATCCAGGCGGGTGTGGTGTGACCTCCCTGGTTGAAATCAAATAGTCCGGTCTTAAAGGAATAATCCTCATTGCCATTGGCAAGTCCCGAAGCGTAGTTGGCGCTGAGGCTGAGGAAGAAATTAGCAGGCTGATAATTAATTACGAATACAGACGACAAGCGCTCGTCGTGATCCAGGTCGAAGGGTTCGATGGACGGGTCAGCGGGCAGAAAACCTCCCGAGACGGGGCCGCGGCCGTAAGCATGGATGAGCGAGGCGTTGATGTATCCTGAAAATGGGGTTGCGGGATTGCTATAAGTAAGTGAAAATTCAATTCCGGTTGATTTAACGTTTGCGATGTTTACGTTCACCCTGATTGTGCTTGCGCCCAGGGTTTGATCATCAAGTCCCGGGGAAGCCGTTTTATAGAAGCCGGAGATTTTGGTATTAAAGCCGTTCTGCCAGTTCCTGAGAAATGCAATTTCGTACAGGTTATCTTTTTCGGGCAGTGTGGGGGCGGCATTGTTACCCAGCAAAGATGCCACGGTGCCAAGGTTCTCTATGTTAGTAGGCATAAAGAGCCTGTCGTAGCTTAAAGATATGCTGTTGAATTCATCTAGGAAAAAGCTCCACTTTAGTCGCGGGGAGAGCTGAGACTGATCGGGCAGGGACGGGACATTATGAACGTCGTACCTGATCCCGAGGTCAATTCTTGTCCATTCATACGGATGCCATTCAGTTTCTGCAAAAGCTCCGGCATCGAAGCCATGGTAAGTGGTATTATTAAGAAGGCTGCTGCCGGAGGCGTTAAAGAACCTGAAATCCTCTTTGCCTGAGGTATTGCCATAGTTAAAGCCAAAGGCATACTTGAAATGGTGAGAAAGGCGTTCGTCGTATTTTGCCCTGATGCCCAGGGTTGTAAACGTTCTATTCTGACTTACCACGTAGCCGTTGGTTGAATCGCCGTTAAGGTAAGTTTTATTGAAGTCGTTAATGCCGGGGGTAAAGTTCAGTCCCCCCTCGCGCAGGAAGCCCCCGATGAAGAGGTTTGTTTCGTTATCGGGTTCACCGGAAATGACGCGGTAGTAAGAGAGTGTCTGAAAAGCGTTATAAGAGCCCTGTTGATCGAGCAGAATTCCTTCGGCGGGGTTATAAGGGATCTGCGTCTGGGTTTTGCTGTAATTAAGGTTCATTGTAATGTAATTGCGGCTGTCCAGCAGGTAATCGAATTTACCGTATGTGAAGTAATCGAACCCGTGGTCGTGAAATATCTGTTCCGAAGGCTGGTCGATCCTGCGGTCTGTTTCCTGCCTGGAAGCTCCGATAAAATAGCCAAGTTTGCCGGCATGGTTGCTTAAAGAAAGGGCCTGACCGTTTGAGTTAATATTTCCGGAGCCGCCCCGATCATTTCCGGGGGACGCGTAATTTGAATTGAGGTAACTGCCCAGGAAGGTAGAAAAGTCCATGTGGAACAATCCCGTGGGCACCTTGTTCTGAATATCCATCAGTCCCGCAAGCTGGCCGCCGTATTCGGCAGGAAACCCGCCCGTATAGAAAGTGATTTTAGAGATAACCTTCGGGTCGACTATTTCATTCAATCCGCCGAAAACGCCAAGCGGGATGGGGATGCCGTCGACAAGGTATGTATACTCGCCGTGCATGCCTCTAATGTGCACTTCGCCAGTTGGCGCTTTAACCGCACCGGACAAGTTCTGCTGGATAAGCTGTGTCATTGTTCCGGCAGGGGATGCATGGTAAGTTTCCCCTGCAAAGACCTGGCGGCCCGCGGTTATGTCGATTGAGGTAGCGGTGCTGCGGAGTTTCTCACCCGTGACTACAACCTCGCCGGCAAGTAAAGTTTTTTCGGAAAGCATGACTCCATAGCTTTTATGCCCCGGGTCGACAAGAACGGTATCGTTAAAATCGTGATACCCCACGTAATGGGCAGACAGGAGGTACGTGCCGCTTTGGAGGTCGTTGAAAGCGGCCTTTCCGAAAGGATTTGTTGAAGAGGAGGCAACAACTGAAGCGCCTTCACTCAGAACGACGACCACATTCTGCAGCGGAGCAAGTGTGGCTTTATCGAGCACGGTAACCGTAAAATTTATTGTTCCATCTGCTGATGGGTCATTCCCCCTGGAAACGGTTCCGGCAGATAATTTAACATGAAGGAGCAAAAGTAATAGTATGGTAAAAAGAATTATGTGATGCACTGAAGGAACAATAAAATTTCTCCAATTGCATACAGGTTTCCTGTTATAAAGTTCGGGTATATCCATCTTAATTTCCTTTTATTTATAATTGGTAAAAAGCAGATCCGCGCAAAGGATATGATGTACCCTACACTACCCGTACTTTTAAGGCACAATTTAGCATTGCGCCAAAGGCAGGCTGGTAAAACAATCCTTTGGGATCTGATTGAGAGTAATGTTAAAGAGAAATTAAAGACGGGGGAGCCCGGAGGCATTGTGAATTACCAAATACGGTTTGAAGGCCGGTTTCATCGGCGAGGCTAATTTTGCTTTCGGCCTTGAGCCCATGCACAACGAAGGTCTGTGCGGGGCTGAAATTTACGCTTGCGAACAGGTGGCACACGGGGCAGTCATTCTCAGAATCAATTACAGTTTTAGATGATGACGCGCCGGTAAATTGAATTGCTTTATATGGGTTATTGAGCCCGGAGGAATGGAAGTGAGTGATGCTCAATAAAATAAAAGACATGTAGCTCAACAGAAATATTGAGGCAAATATCTTTTTATTCTTTTCGTTCTTCCTGAGCATTAAACCAGTTCCTTTCAGAAAAATACCTGTTTTGTGTTAAACATCTTCTGCATTCAAAAGTTTCAGCTTTTTTCAATATGGCATGAAAACAGGAGAAATAAAAGCAGTAAATAAATAAACCTGGAATTTCTTTATGTCCAGGCATTACTAAGTGTTTTTCTGTTTCACGCGGAAATTGACTATTTTAGGCATAGGTATAATTGCGCTTAAAAGAATTTACGGGACAAATGTAAAGGACAAAGTCTATGTTTGTATTCCGCAGGAAATTTAAGTTTTGCCTTACAGCTTTATTTTGTGTCTGTCTGTTCAGCGCCGGATGCAGTGTACCTTCCGGACAAAAGAAGCTGGTAAGCTTTAAGGTAATTTCCCAAAAAGCGTTGCGTTCGGATGACGTCTTTCTTACGGGCAGCAGCACCGGGCTTGGGAAATGGAACCCCGCTGCCGTAAGGCTTGAGAGGCAGTCGGATTCGGTATGGACAAAAACTCTTCAGTTCAAAGAAGGCGAGAGCCTGGAGTTTAAGCTTACGCTTGGAAGCTGGAACTCGGAAGCGCTCAACGCCGACGGCTGGATACTGGATAACGCCAGGCTGAAGGTTAGGAAAGATACCACGGTTATAATAAAGATAAGTAACTGGGGAAAATACGTAGGTGCAAGAAATGTAACGCCGGAGTACATATACGGGGCCCAGAGCGGGATAAGGTTTGTAAATAACTGGAAGTACCACGAGGGAGATAACGCCGAGTGGGCCCGGGCGGACCTGAATGACAGTCTTTGGAAAACCGCCTCCTCCAACTTTGTAAGCGAGAATTACTATGATCTGAACTGGAAGAATACCGGATGGTTCAGGGCACGCCTGCACGTGGACAAGGCGCTGTGGAATAAGGCCGTAGGGTTTAAGCTGACGCAGTTTGGGGCGTCGGAAGTTTATTACAACGGGCGGCTGCTTAAAAAATTCGGGAAAGTTGCGCCAAAGGACTCCGGGTACTCACCCGCTCCCAAAAACAACTGGATGGAATTTACATTCGATCCCAAAGAAGAGCAGGTAATTGCGGTCAGGTATGCAAACTATGAAGCAGCCACGCAGAGGAATCAGGGGTTTGATGCCGGGTTTTCAATTCTGCTCATTGACCTTAACTCAGCATTCAATTCAACTGAAGCGCTGCGGCCATATACAATTCACCAGATGGTATTTACTCTTATACCGTTAATATTATCCTTTCTGCATCTATCTCTTTTTTTCTTTTTCAGGAGGCAGAAGCAGAACCTTTACTATGCAATATGCCTTTTAGGCTTTGCGGGGTTGACGTATTTCAACTATGAGCGCTTCATGATTGAAGACGCCGCAATGATGGTATTTCTTCAGCGGCTGAACGTATTATCGGCCTCCACGGCCATCTTTTTTGCAGTACTTACGCTATATTCCTTCAACTACGAGAGACTTCCCAAAAGGTGGGTCCTGTACCTGGCGCTATACATTGCGGTTTCCGTGTCGGGATTTTTGGACATTTCCCCGAGTGTAACATCGTACTTTATTTATTTTCAGTTTTCCTTTACGCTCATTGAAGGGTTTTATGCGGGGTTCAGGAAGGACAAGATATGCCACAGAGGTACCTGGATAATTATACCCGGCTTTTTGGTAATGAGCGTTTCCATTATACTGCAGCTATTGGTGGACTTTTCGATAATGGACGTCTTCGGGCTTCAGCAGGTATATGTTTACGGAATGATAGGTTTTGTAATAGCGATGTCGCTGTACCTGTCATATAATTTTGCAACGATCAATAAAGACCTGGAGTGGCAGCTTGAGAAAGTGAAGGATTTATCGGAAAAAGCAATTGAGCAGGAGAGGGTTGCCGCGTCGCTTGAGATTGAGAGGAGGCTGATTGAAGCAGAGAGCCAGCGAAAGACAAAAGAGCTAGATGCGGCGCGGGAACTGCAGTTATCGCTGCTACCGCGGGATGTGCCTCAGGCAGAGAACCTGGAGATTGCCTGTTACATGAAGACGGCAACAGAAGTAGGAGGCGATTATTACGATTTTCACGCGGGAGAAAACAGGCGTCTTACGGCGGTTATCGGGGATGCAACGGGGCACGGCCTGAAAGCAGGGAACATGGTAATTCTGGCAAAGGGGTTATTCAACACTCTGGCTCATAAGGAAAGCCTGATTGAGATAATGAATTCATTCAACCGGTCAATAAAGCAGATGAACCTGTACATGCTGACGATGTGCATGTCGTTATTAAGGATAGATGGAAATAAAATTGAGTATGTATCGGCCGGGATGCCGCCGATGCAGATTTACAGGAAGCAAACGGGCGAGGTTGAGGAGTTACTGGTAAAGGGGATGCCTCTCGGGGCGTTCAATGATTTTCCGTACAAAAAACTTACGGCTGAATTATGCCATGGTGACGTGATACTGGTTATGAGTGACGGTTTAATTGAGATGTTCAATGAAAGCAAGGAGACATTTGGGATGGAGAGGGCGGCAGAAGCCTTCAGGGAATCGGCTGAGAAGCCGGCAGGGGAGATAATAGAATACATATGCAGTAAGAGTCGTTCCTGGGCAGGGGAAGCGCAGTTGGAAGATGACGTAACGATTATGGTAATACGGTGCAAATAGAGGAAGGGGGCAGGAGGGCTCCGGTTGGAGGCAAGGAGAAGCGGCAGAACCGTTATTATACCCGATGAGGCATAAAAAAGTTTTTGCTGAAAATTATGCATGGCACGGAATGAATATGGGGTAAGGAACGGCAGTTAGGATTACCGTTTGAAGGCAAATATTACCGTGTTTAGGCTAAAAATTACTGTAATAAAGAAGCAGGGGGCAAGGAGGGTAAACGAGTCCCCTTTTATACTTTAATCTGCCTTTTTACTTCATCCAGAGTTTTTCTGTTCTTATATCTCCATTCTATCCATCCATTTGCATTTCTCGCTAAAACGGCGGTGGCCGCGGCGCTTGGGGAATCAAACAGATGGTCCGAAGCAAATTCGATCACGGTATCTTTTACTTGCAATATTTTTTCTTCAATCAGTCTCCTGCGCATTTTTGTGGCCCATGGGGGAAGGGTATTTGCTTCCTTCAGGTTGCATTTTGACCCGGAAAATACCAAGAAGCCTTCATCGGTCAGCTGGCCGGTTGCATGTGCGTCTTTGCCTTTACAGTAAAGTAAATCGGCTTTCTGTTCTGTTTTTATTTCATCAAATACCGGAAACCCAAGCGTTGAAACCAGAATTTTTATCGTATCAAAGTTATCCATTAAATCTGCCGTCATGGATTCCGATACATAAGGCATTGTGGGATTAGTGCTGTTTTCCAGTTTATATCTGTTAATTCTTTTAGCTTCCTGATACATGAATGATTCAAGAAATTTAATGTGGGTTTTTGTGAAGTAGTGAGTTTTGGAGATTATTGCAATTGCGTAATTCCAAAAGTCTTTTGAAGCATTATGCTGTTTAAGCCGGATTTTGCAATCTTCTGCCTCGCCAATATATAATAAAGGTTTTACGTCTTCATCGGGGTTTCCAATGAGGAGATACACCCCAACATTATTCAATTCTTCCCTTGCAAAAATATAATCCAGTTTTGTTCTTGGGATTAGTATCGCCTGAACGGTCCGGCTGGTTATTTCTGCAATTTTAACGCTTCTGGGGTTAGCGTCAGGAAGAAATATCTGAATTGTTTTACCTACAATCATTATTAACCTCAATTATATAGCCGCGTTTTATATGTGTTGCCAAGAGTTTAATAGGTTCTGATCTGTCACTTATCTTTAAGGAAACAAAAACGCATATGGAGAATTTTTGTTCCCAAATTTAGATAATAATAATTAAATGCCAAAAGGTAAGATAAGGAAAGTATAATCATAAAAATTGGGGCGATTCAACGCCACATTGCACGAGGCATTTAAAAAGCATGGCAATAAAGGGTATCAGAAAGGATTAAAATGCCCCCAGGTTAATCATCATTGGTTTTTCCATAAAAGGCCATTTCATGGCAGTTGTAAGGGGCTTATCTAATTCTACGGCGCAGGATAAAAATAAAAAGCTTCGAAATTCTTGCGGAACGGAAGCTTTCTGGTGCACCCTGCCGGATTCGAACCGGCGATTAATTTGTTTAACATTAAAATAAATATTAATTTAACTGCCGATCTAAAAAATACTCTGACACCATGAACAAGGCCTGTCTTTTCCTACTATATATTCTGATTCCTTAGTGATTCCATTCATTCTCTAAAACAATGGCTTAAAAACGAACACGAATATAGTTCACTATTAACTCATTTGTCATACTATTCTGGGAGTCAATATGAAACTGGTTTCCTTAACCATTGAAAACTTCAGATGCTACAAAGAAAAATTCAAAATTGAGTTTGACGACTTTACGACTTTAATTGCTAAGAATGATTCGGGTAAGTCGGCCATTTTAGATGCAATGAATGTATTCTTTAATGATACCTCTTTGGATCAAGGCGATATCAGCGTTGGTTCCGCCTCTGATGATATAACTATCACTTGTGAATTTACTGAAGTGCCGCAAACATTAATAATTGATGCAACAAATGTAGTAGATCTTAAGGATGAGTATTTACTAAATTCAAATGGGAATTTAGTAGTTGTGAAAGTATATACTGGTGGAAAACCAAAGCCAAAGGAAGTCTATCTCAATTCTCTGCATCCTAGCATCGATAATGCCAATGATTTATATCAACTAACAATTACACAGCTAAGAAAAAGGGCAAAGGATATTGGGGTAAGTCTTGATGATGTTAAGGAAACAATTAAGGCCGAGATAAGACAAAAAATATGGAGTTCATTTCCAGATCTTGAATTGGCCGAACAACGAATACAATTAAAAGATAAAGATGAAGATCAGAAAAGAATGTGGGATAAAATTAAATCAGAAATGCCCTTATTTGCATTGTTTAAATCTGATAGAGAAAGCACAGACCAGGACAATGAAGCGCAGGACCCTATGAAGGTCGCAATCAAAGAAGCTTTGGAAAGCCAAAGGCACGATCTTGATAAAATTATACAAAATGTTAAGGAGAAAGTTGAAAAGGTAAGTAAGGCAACGGTTGACAAATTAAAGGAAATGGATCCAGATCTGGCAAGTGAGTTAAACCCGAAAGTATTGGATTCTGCATGGGACAAGATATTTAAGGTAAGTTTGACTGATGAAACACAGGTCCCTGTCAACAAGCGAGGTAGTGGTGTCAGAAGATTAATTTTAATTAACTTTTTTAGGGCTAAGGCAGAACAACAGGCTATCGAGCGGAATTCGCCAGGTATTATATATGCGATTGAAGAACCAGAAACCTCTCAGCATCCGACAAACCAAGTTATGTTGCTTGAATCTTTGTTTGAATTGGTCCATAATTCTAACTGCCAGGTGATAATATCTACACACACGCCTACATTAGCCCGCTTAATACCATCTTCCTCCATAAGATATATTGAAAAAACAGCAGATAAGAAGCGAATACTGCACAAAGATGATGATGAAACAATTAAAAGAATAATTAAAGATCTTGGGATATTAGCTGATCATGATGTTAAGTTGTTTTTATGCGTTGAAGGGCCAAATGATATAAACTTTTTTAAGGAGATATCTAAGGTACTTGCGCAAACAGAACCAGACATACCTAACCTTGAAGATCTGGAAAATGCTGGTTCTGTAATATTCATTCCATTTGGGGGATCTAATCTGGCTCTTTGGACCAGTAGGCTGAAAGGCTTTAATCGTCCCGAAATTCATATTTATGACAGGGATACTATACCTCCTAAAGAACCCAAATACAAAAAAAATGCCGATGAAACTAATCTCAGAGACAACTGTGAAGCATATATTTTATCCAAGTTAGAGATTGAAAACTACCTTCATCCTACAGCCGTTCAAAGGGTTCGGCCAGAAGTTGTTATTGCGTTTGGAGATTTTGATGATGTTCCAATAATGGCTGCACAAAAGCTATTGGAAAATAGCGATTCACCAAATTCATGGGATAGCTTAGATGATGAGAATAAAAAGAAAAAAGAATCTGCATGCAAGAAGTGGCTTAATGCTTTGGCAGTTAAGCACATGACTCCAGAACTTCTCAGTATTAGGGATCCTCAGGATGAACTTCGTAATATATTAAGAAGAGTTAATGAATTTGTGCAGCGTCCGATGGTTATTAATACTGTCAAGGCAGAGATTGAGAGCTAAATAAAAGGGAGTATATCTCCCTTTTATTTTTAGATTAACATCATTATGAAGTCCACTCCATAAAATTTTATAAAAGTACTGGTATATTACTTCATTTTCTCTGTGGATAAAAGTGGGATAAGTAGAATGTCAGTAAAAGGAAAGCCCGGCAAATCCTTATAATCACTAATCGGAGTAAATGAAATGATTAAAAAACTAATCCGCTTACTTAAAAGCGAAGGGAACTAGTATGGTTTAAGTACCAGGAAGTCTATGGCGATTGCTGGGAGTACGCCATTTTACACTTAGCACTTGTATTAGGCTTTCCGATAAGTTCCGAAATGGGCCATAGGGCCGCAAGTGTCACAAAAAATATGGTACATCTGCGGGTGTGATTCGTCGTGTCTTAAACAAGTTCGACCTTGAATCGGTGGTATGTGATATTAAAGAGGAAGCCAAAGTCAAGATGGCAATAGGCAAAACTTTGGAAACAGGCTATCCTATCATCGCAAGGGTTGAGAATGAAGAACATTGGATGGTTATTGCATCAAAAGACAGTCATGGGTATTATTGGATAGGTAACAGTGACTAACAATTGATTGATTGTAGTGGTTTTAGAGAAATAAGCAAATGGTCAGAATATGAAGAAGAAAAAACGGGCTACTACTTTATATTAGTAAAGCCCAAGGACCCTGTTATTATGAAGAATAGCATCTCAAGCTATTTCAGCAATATCCTGAAGTTCGATGAAAAAGACGAGGATCTTATTTATTACTGAGGATATTATCTTGCTGGTCTTAAGGAGGTGTTTGACTGCCGAATGACAAGAAGGAAGTAATTTCAGCTAAAGCTTTCTTTGAAAAGCATAGAAGTACATTAGAAAAGCCTGTAAAGTAGTTGATGACTCAGAATCTAATCTTGAATACGAGCTGTCAAATTCCAATGCTATAGCCCAGATGCATAATCTTATAATGAGTAAGGACCTTGAACTTGAGGGCCTAGTCAAAATGAACCACCTGCTCAATAATCTTGCATGGGAAGCTGTATAGAGAAGAGAGATAATCTCTCTTCCTTGTAGATGATTTAATTTATTAATTCCTCTGGTTAACTTCCAGAGTCGCTGTAAATTTAATCCCTCCGCTGTCCGCCCCTCGGGGCTACGTTCCGGGATTGAATTATAAATCATTTACACTAAATTCTAGATACTACCAATTTATCACTGATTTTTAAGTTTTTCAATCTTTTCTGAATAGAGCTTTTTATAAGCCTCTTTGAGTTCTGGCTGTAAAAAACTTTTATCGATAAACTCAAGTATCATAGGTTCACTGCTAAAAAACTTCCGGTATGAGTTGTTTACAGACGTGCTGTTTATCTGAAGTGATTCAGCAAACGTGTCAAAATCCCTTCTCTTAAGATTGCTTTTCTTTTCGTTTAACGTAAGAGCCATTTCTTCTGTATCTTCCGGAATAAGGAGCTTTGTTGAAAGCAGGTCATAAGCTGGAGAAAGCATTACCTCGTCTTCGTTGTTTGTAAGAAGAGAAAAGTTCTTCAGGTGCATATCTGCGTTTCCCGTCAGAAAAGAAAACACCGTGAGTTCGAAAAATGTCAGGAGGTCAAATTTCGGATAGCTTGAATATTTAAGTATTGTTTTGCCGATTTTTCCCATGGAACTTTTGTATTTACGTTCTGTAAGAGTACCGGTAAGCTGTGCCATATCCTTAAGCTGAAGTTTATTTTTTGCGGTTCGGTCGAAGCGTTTTGATAAATAAGCAAGCTCACCGGAATTAAGGCGTATTAACGTATGCTCAGCTGTTCTGATTTTTAACATCTCAGACAGATGCATTGTCAGATCTTCAATTTCCGGCATCTGAAAATATTCCTCCATTGGAGGCTTTAAAATGAAATTGCCCCAAAGGCCCACTATTGTAAACCTTTTATTATGTCTATCCTTTCCTGCTCTTTCAATTTCAAGAGAAAGTTTCGGCTGAACACCTCGGGTATAATATCAAGTGTTTTTGCAAAAATTATACCCAATAAGGTATAAAACAAGATAATTAACCTAAACTATACCTGAAAGGGTATAAATACCCATATTAAGCAATTGATGCAATTGAAAAGTCTGGGGGCATTATTGCCTTACTTATTGAACGACCCGGCGGGAATGCTCCCCTGGCTTTTCGACTCAAAATATGCCGGAGACGAATATCAGGCTATTAGAATTCCTTCATGTGAAGCTTTCACAGAACCAAGAGCCAGAGAGAAGGAATTGGAAAAGTTTTAGTCCTTTGCTAATTAACGGGGAATTATCTAGTTTCTATGTCGTATTTTTATCACAATTATAGGAGCCGCAACGTGGGACTGGCAAATTTCCTGGGCAGCTACTGGTGGATTATAGTTATTATTCTTCTCATAGTAGCCAACAAATTGATTTTACGATTCTTCGGAATTGTTATTATTCCTGAAGACTCAATAGGCATTGTTAATAAAAAGTTCGTACTTCTGGGCAAACACCGCATGCTCCCCGACGGGGCTATTATAGCACTGAATGGCGAGGCCGGCTACCAGGCAGATACTCTTGCGCCGGGGCTCCATTTCTGGCTCTGGCCCTGGCAGTATGAAGTTACCAAACAGAAATTCATCAACATCAAAGAAGGCAATATCGGCATCGTTGAGGCAAGGGACGGTCATCCTCTTAAGGACGGACGCGTGCTTGCCAAGAAGGTGAACTGCGATTCATTCCAGAGCGCACGCGACTTCCTTCTTAACGGAGGCGAACGCGGTCCGCAAATTACCATTATTCCGCCGGGTACTTACCGCATCAATACTTCACTATTCACTGTTGTTGAAGAAGCGGCGCTTGAAATTGATGACAATATGGTGGGCATTGTTACTACACGCGAAGGCCTGCCGCTGCAGACCGGAGAAATTGCAGGCCGTGAAATACCCGGGCATAACAGCTTCCAGGACGGGCAGATATTCCTCGATAACGGCGGCTACAAGGGACTTCAGGAGCAGGTGATTCTGGCCGGGCGTTATTACATCAATCCAAGATTTGCAACAGTAGAAATCAAAGAAATGACTACCGTACCTATTGCAAACGTGGGCGTTGTAATTGCCTATGTGGGCGATATGGGAGTGGACGTTACGGGTGAAACATTCAAGCATGGAAATCTTGTAAGCAGGGGACAGAAGGGTGTTTGGGTTAAGCCGCTTGATCCGGGAAAGTATCCTATTAATCCATATACTCATAAAGTAGAGATTGTGCCTACAGCGAACGTAGTACTCAACTGGGCTACCGGCAAAACCGAATCGCACAAGCTTGATGAAAAGCTCTCAACAATTAAAGTCCGCTCCTCCGACGGCTTTACATTCAGTCTTGACGTAAGTCAGATTATACACATTCCAAGCACCGATGCCCCGAAGGTAATTGCGCGTTTCGGAAGCGTGGCGAATCTGGTTACGCAGGTGCTTGAGCCCACAATTGGCAATTACTTCCGCAATACGGCACAGGGGTCTGATGTAATTGAATTCCTCAAAGGCCGTAAGGAGCGTCAGGATGACGCAAGGCAGAGCATATCAAGAGCGCTGCAGGATTATAACGTTGGCGCAGTTGATACTTTAATAGGCGACATAGTGCCGCCGGAAGAGCTCATGAAGACGCTAACGGACCGCAAGATAGCGGAGCAGGAGAAAGTTACTTACGATACACAGCGGCTTGCGGAAGATACGCGCAAGGAGCTTCAGCAGGCAAGGGCACTTGCCGATACGCAGGCGAGGGTAGTTGATGCGGAACGTAAAGTGCAGATCAGCGAATTTGAAGCGCAGGCGGCTGTAAAGAGTGCAGGCGGTACGGCAGAATCGAAGAAGATCAATGCCGAAGCAGATGCAATGGTATTAAAGACCGTAGGTGCTGCCGAGGGAGATAAGATCAAGGCTGTTGGTACGGCTGAAGCTGACGTTATAACGATGAAGATAAAGTCGATGGAATCGGGCAACTATGCGGCAATAGAAGTAGCAAAGGCGCTAGCCACGAGCGGATTTAAGCTTGTTCCGGACATTGTAGCCGGAGGCAGCGGAAGCGGAGCAGATGGAAACTCGCTTGTGAATACTCTTCTTGCGATGATTATAAAGGATAAGCTGCCGAAAGGAGCTGAAGCCGGACCAAGCGGTGAAGCTCCTGCCGAAGAGGCGGGTACGCAGGTAAGCTTAAATTAAAAAAAGGTTCATTAGGGCCTGTCTTTATGGCGGGCCTTAGTATTTATGGGATTGAGAGGAGGCTTATTTATGCTGACGGAGACGATCCGGGTTAGTATGAATAAAGTCAGGTTTAAAATAAAAAAAGCTTCGAGTTTCTTGCGAAACTGAAGCTTTTAGCAGTGCACCCTGCCGGATTCGAACCGGCGACCTGCTGATTAAGAGTCAGATGCTCTACCAGCTGAGCTAAGGGTGCACGACAAAATTAAGAAAAAAACGACTTTTTTCCAAAGGTTTTATTGGTATTTTTTTGTCCCATTATATCTTTTTTGATTTTTTTGCGTATTTTTCCTGTCTGCCCGGTTTTATTATTCATTAAATGACCATTTTCTGCATTCTGCCCCCCTGCATAACCGTCCAAATAAATCCCAAAAAACGCGAAACCCCCTGCTAAATCATTTTGATACTTTTACATTTGTTTGTAATATTGTGAACTAAATATCAAAATATTGCATAATTACCGGAGATATTGAAATTATGAAACTGGCCATTCCGTTATTATTGCTCGTCTTTGCTTTTGCAGGATGCAAATCGTCCATCCTGGACGACCCCTCAACTACAATTAGTTACAAAGTTACTGAAAGGGAACATGTGAGGATAACCATCGAAAACAGCTACAAAACTACCGTGGCTTTACTTGTTGATGACATTCAACTTCCCGGGGCTTACTCTATCCAGACGAATGATATGAAGCTTCCTGAAGGCTTGTATTTCTGGACAATGGAGACCAGAGGCATTGAGAGCGGCAATTATTCGAAAAAAACTCTTTATACAGTGGTGGTGAAATAATGAAAAAATATATTCTGATTTTTGCGGTAATTCTTTCTTTCACCTGCCCTTATTTTGCTCAGAACAGGATAGGCGTTAATGCGGGCTACGGCTATTATGCCGGCAATTCGGAGAATTCCGCCCCTATAACCGACGGTCATAAATTCCGCTCACATATTCTTTACGGACTTACTCTTCAGAAAGAGGATCTCTTCGGCCTTAACCTGATGCTGGATTACAGCTATCACCAGATCACAAAGGATAATGTATTTAATGTTACAACATATCCCGACGGCGAGCATCAGGGCCCCACAATAGGAGGCGATGTTAAGCTCGTAAGTCATAATTTCGACCTGGCTTACGTGGGCGCTATCAGCAGGTATTTATCCTATGGCGCGGGACCTTCGTTCGTTATAGTAAACAGGATTTTCGAGCTCGACGCTCCGGTGACCACGGGCTCCTCGCAGGCCAGTCTTGACGATAAATTAGCTTCTTCACATCTGGGCGTAAACGGGTTCCTAATGTTTACTATGCCGCTTGGCGAAGGCAGTGGATTTTTTGTCAGCTCAAAGCTGAAATTGCGCTATAGCCATTCCATCTGGTTCGATGAGGGCCCGAGAGATCTGCGTGATTATTACCAGTCGTTTACTACCACACAGTTAACCCTGGGAGTGGGGTATTCGTTTTGAGGGTGAGGAGGAAGTTAAGGGGGGAAAATTAAAAATTAAAAATTAAAAATTAAAAATTAAAAATTGGAAATTGGAAATTGGAAATTAAAAATTATAACCTAAAACTTAAAACTTAAAACTTAATATTTTCGCTGCTAAATCCTTCCACTTTTTGATTTTTAGTTCTACTTTAGTGTATGCAAATTAAATTATTCCATATTGTAATTCTGACCTCATTGCTGGCGTTTTCGTGCGCAAAAAGGGATGAAAGTCCGGAGGTGAGATCATCTAATCCCGTAAAGGACGACCTGGGAATTGTGGTGCCGTTTAATGATGTTCCGAAAAAAATCATTTCCATGGCTCCAAATCTTACCGAAATGGTCTATTCTCTCGGCATGGGAAGCCGTCTTGTGGGCAATACGCTATACTGTACTTATCCCCCTGAGGCACGGAAGGTTACTAAAGTGGGTGACATGCTTACAATAGATTATGAGAAAATTCTCAGCCTTAAGCCCGATCTGGTTCTTATTACGGTAGAGGGCAATGCCAAGGACAGTTATATAAAGCTTAAAAACCTGGGGCTCAAAGTCTTCGTCTCCAATCCGCGTAATTTTGATGGAATTAAGAAGACTTACGCCGATTTGGGGAAAATATTCGGGAAAGCCCGCCAGGCCGACAGCACCATTAGTCTCTGGCAGGCACAGTACGATTCTGTTACTACGGCCGCAGGGCGCATTGAGCATCCAAAGTGTCTGTTTTTTGTTGGGTTTAATCCTATTATGGTAGCCGGTAAAAATACATTTATTAACGGACTGCTTACTTCGGCGGGGCTAGTTAATATTGCGGGCGATTCGCAGCAGAATTATCCGGTTTACAGCAGGGAGGAGATCCTTAAAAGGAACCCCGATTTTCTTCTTACAACCGGCACTTCACATACAGGCGGAGACGTAATAAGGAATAATTACACGGAATGGAAATCGCTTAAGGCAGTTAAGAACAACAATATAATTGTGCTGGACCCCGACCTGTATCTCAGGCCCGGACCAAGGTTTACGAAGGCTCTTAAAGAACTTTTTCTTAAGATTCATCCTCAGGAGGGAAGAAAATATCTTCGTCCTTAGGCAGGTCCTCTTCATTAAAGTCGGCTATAAAGAGCCGGGCGCACATATCGCCTTTAAATTTGCCGCTTTTCTGGCAGTTATGAAATCTTTCCCTGGCCGACTTGCCGTCGGATGCCTTGCCGGTCATGGAATAATTCCTTAGCTCTTCGCCGCATGCGGTACAGAAAGTAACGTCCGAAATTTGCCCGTCCTTTCTATTTGATTTCGGTTTCTTCATCGTTATACTCGCTTACTTGTGGCTCCCAGTCCATCCCTTCGCATGGAAGATTCTCCAGTGTGGGGTGCTGGTCGAATTTTGTACATAATACCGCTGTCTTGTCGAAATATTTGCAAGATGAACATAAAGTAGATTCAATTATATCTTTATTGGTTTCCTCAAATATTTTGAACTGGATTACCGCAGGATGAATTATCACTCCGTAGATGAGCGTAAAACTCATTGCCCACCAGAACTGATAATCTACCCAGCTCCTAAGGACCCAAATGACCGGTATCAGAATTATCGTGCGAATTATCGCCCAGTATACTATAGCGCCCATGTTGCAACTTTTCCCATTCTGTATCATATACCTTCAAAAGCCGGCCCCAAGGCAGCTTTACGGTTTTAATCTAAAAATTGTTGTAACAATAATCAATTTACAAATTTGAATATTTGCTCTTAAAACGGTATCCCCATATTAATTTAACGCGGCAGTTTTAGGCAAAGTTGCATACCCGGAGGCAAGGCTTTTATTTACCGGCAGGGAATCGTATATTTAAGGATTCACAATATCATTAAACTGCAATATTTATGGTAAAAAATCTCATTTTTGACCTTTCTGAAGTAATAATAAACGGGCTATTGGGTGTGGAGAGGGAGCTGGCCGTAACGCTGGGGCTCCCGGAAAAGGAGATAATTAACAGTTTCTGGGGAAAGGAATTCGAGGAGCTGTTAACGGGCGAAATTGATGAGGATTTCTATATAGATAACCTTATAAAATCCGCCAGATGGAATATAAGTCGGGCCGAACTTAAGGAAGCCATACGCCGGAATTTCCATGAAGAAGTGGAAGGTGTAATTCCGCTTATAAACAGCCTGTCGCAAAAGTATAAGCTATACCTGCTTTCGGATCATTCGAAGGAGTGGATAGAGTACATAATGACCGTGCATCCGTTCCTGAATATTTTTGAGAAAGTCAGTTTTTCTTATGAGTTCAGGATGATGAAAAAGGACCCCGCGGTTTTTCCGGAGCTTTTAAGGCGTCTTGATTTGAAGCCGGAGGAATGCCTTTTTATAGACGATCATCAGCGTAACGTGGATAACGCGCGCCTGGCGGGAATTGACGGCATACGCTTTCTTAATGCGGAGCAGCTTAAAGAGGATCTGCTTAAAAAGAATGTTTTCTGCTGAAAAAAGAACTCTCCCTTGTTTTTTATCTTTCAATTGAAAAATTAAATAATAAAATTCTATTGCCGGACACGGGGGCCAAATCCCTGGTCCTCCGGCCATTCCTGTTTTAGTATCATATAACAGAACCGGTTCATTTCCTGTATTTCGTTTAACATTTAATGGTTTTATTACAAAGCTAAAAACTCCAAAGAAGGAGGGACTTATGTTAAAGGAATTCAAGGCATTTGCTCTGAAGGGAAATATGGTGGACCTGGCCATAGGCATCATTCTGGGTATTGCCTTCGGAGTTGTTGTCCAGTCGCTGGTTAAAGATATTCTCATGCCGCCGATAGGGCTGTTGCTGGGGAGGGTGGATTTTTCGAACTGGTTTATAGTCCTTAAGGAAGGCACTACACCGGGGCCGTATTTCACGATTGATCAGGCATTAAAAGCGGGCGCCGTAACAATGAATATCGGGTTATTCATCAATACGGTAATAGGATTTCTGATTGTGGCCTTTGCGGTATTTATGATAGTAAAGGCATTAAAGAGGATGGAGAAAGAGGAAGCCAAAGCTCCGGCGGCCGTGGTAAAGAAGTGTCCGTATTGTTTTTCGACCATTGACGAGCATGCAACGCGCTGTCCGAATTGTACGAGCGATCTTATAATAAGGGAGATGCACGCGAAGTAGAGGGGAAAAGTGAAGAGTGATTAGTATTAAAGCCGGAGTTTTAATGGCAGAGAGGGACGCGGGATTGGATCAGGCGGGACGGGCCCGCCTGACTGGATGATACTAAATACATTGTCCGGGAGTGCCGGAGACTGTGGGCAGGGTTATTTAAGTCCCACTTTTGTTTTATCTGTAATGAGGCCTCTTCTTTTTAACAGGGGCTCAATTGAGGGGTCGGCGCCGCGGAAGCGTTTGTAGAGAACCATGGGTTCTTCCGTACCGCCGAGAGAAAGTACGTTGTCCCTGAAGGCTTTTGCCGTTGCAGGGTCAAATAGTCCTTTTTCCTTGAAAGCTTCAAATGCGTCGCTGTCGAGTACTTCGGCCCATATATAGCTGTAATAGCCTGAGGAATACCCACCGTCAAAAATGTGCGAGAAGTATGTGCTTCTGTACCTGAAAGCTATTTCTGGAATGAGGCCTATTCTATTTACTGTTTTTTCTTCAAGGGTTTTAGCGTCAACCTGTACTGTGTCAGTCAGCGTATGCCAGTCCATGTCCAGTATTGAAGCTGCGAGGTATTCAACTGTTGCAAATCCCTGGTTAAAAAGGCTTGCGTTTTTAATTTTCTCTATCAGTTCGTCGGGAATTGTCTCTCCGGACTGGTAGTGTTTTGCGAATGATTTCAGGACTTCAGGTTCTCCGGCCCAGTTTTCCATGATCTGTGACGGGAGTTCAACGAAATCCCTAGCCACTGCCGTACCTGAAAGCGACCTGTAGGTTGTATTGGCCAAAAGTCCATGCAGTCCGTGTCCGAATTCATGGAACATTGTAGAGACTTCCTCAAAAGTAAGCAGTGCGGGCTTATCGCCTGCGGGGGCGGTAAAGTTAAAAGCATTAACGACAATTGGGGTAATTTTTTCGCCGTCTTTAGATTCATCCCTGTAAGAGTTCATCCATGCGCCCGATCTTTTATCGGCTCTCGGGAAGTAATCCACATAAAGTATGCCCAGGTGGCTGCCGTCGGCGTCTTTAACTTCAAAGGCTTTTACATCTTTATTATATACGGGCAGGTCCTTTCTTTCAGTAAAAGTGATGCCGTAGAGTTTATGAGCCACGTCAAAAGCGCCCTGGCGTACGTTTTCGAGCTTAAAATAAGGTCTGAGGGTTTCGTCGTCCAGTGCGTACTTTTCTTTTCTCAGCTTCTCGGCGTAATACCACCAGTCCCATGCGGCCAGTTTGAAATTCTGTCCGTCTTTTTCAGCCATTTTCTGCAGGTCGGAAGCCTCCATTTTAGCTCTTTGCAGGGCGGGGGTCCAGAGCTGTTCGAGGAGTTTATAGACGTTTTTGGGTGTTTTTGCCATATTTTCCTCCAGGACGTAATCGGCATGAGATTTATAGCCCAGGAGGTTTGCTCTTTTAACCCTGAGGGAAGCAATTTTGGAAAGGACGGACTTGTTATCGAGTTCGTTATTATTATCGCCTTTATTTATGTAAGCCTTATAAATTTTTTCCCTGAGGTCGCGTCTTTCGGAATACTGGAGGAAAGGCATAATGCTCGGCACATGAAGTGTAAAGACCCATTTACCATCCTTGCCGCGTTCTTTAGCGGCCTGTGCAGCCGAAGCAATTACAGATTCGGGGAGGCCCGCAAGGTCTTCCTTTTTATCCAGCACCAGCTCGAAGGAGTTGTTTTCCTTTAAGACATTTTCGCCGAATTTCAGTTCGAGCATGGAGAGTTCGGTATTAATTTTCCTGAACTCTTCTTTTTTCATAGCGTCCAGGTTAGCGCCGCCTCTTACAAAATCCTTATAAGTTTTCTCAAGCAGCTTATTCTGTTCGGTATTCAGGTTCAGGTTATCCTTTTTTGAGTAAACCGCCTTAACCCTCTGGAAAAGTTTTTCATTCAGGTTAATGTCGTCGCTATGCTTTGCCATAAGGGGAGTAATTTCCCTGGATATCTCCAGAATATTGTCTGAAATCTGGGTATTCATGGCGTTAAAATATACGTTGCCTACCTTAGTAAGCAGAGAGCCGCTTCTTTCAAGGGCGAGGATCGTGTTTTCGAAATTAGGCTCCGCTGTATTATTTGTAATAGCCTCAATTTCCTTCTCGTGCTGTTTAATGCCTTCTTTGAAGGCGGGCAGATAGTGTTCTTCCTTTATTTTATTGAAAGGAGGAACCTTGAACGGAGTATCGTACTCCGAAAAAAATGGATTTTTCTCCTGTGCCATAGTGCTTCCAATGAGTAATGTTGAAGAAAACAATAGTAGAAGGGTTAGTTTCATAAGCCTGTCCTGTTTAGTGAAGGAAAAATTTTATGAATGAAATATAAGTATATTCAACCTATTTTTTGACGTCCGGGGCGGCGGAAAAGTTCTATCCGAGCCGCTGGCGTAGTATAAGCGCCACTCCTCCCTCTCTAATCTTCCCTTTTTAATTTTTCCTTTTTAATTCCCAATCTTCCCTTTTTAATTTTTCCTTTTTAATTTCCCATCTTCCTATTTTTAATTTATTTATTCTTTTTCCGTACAACCTTTTCCAGATTCTCTAGTCTAAATAAATGTAGGCCGAATAATAATTTAATAAAGATGCATCAGGAAGAAAACCTTTTAGTAAAAGAAGCCGTAAACGGCAATATGCAGGCATTTGAGGCTCTGGTGGCGCGTTACGACCGTCAGGTGCTTGCCATTGCCGCATCCTACAGGCACAGCAGTGAGGATGCAAAGGACATTTACCAGGAGGTTTTCATGAGGGTCTACAAGGGGTTGAAAAATTTTGAGGGTAACAGTGCATTTTCGACGTGGCTGTTCAGAATTACCGTTAATGTATGCCTTACGTACAAAGCGCGCAACAAGAGATTCCAGTACGCTTCCATCGACCAGAGTTTTGAAATTGAAGATGACCCGGCAGAACTCAGGCTTTCGGATATGATTGAAGGGGGACCTTCGGCAGATCAGGAACTGATGGATGAAGAGATTAAAAAGAACATTAACGGTGCACTCGCCAGCCTGCCGCCGCAGCAGAAGATGGTTTTTACGCTTAAGCACCTCCAGGACATGAAAATAAGTGAAATTGCCAGGGTTATGAACTGCGGCGAGGGTACGGTTAAAAAATATCTTTTTACTGCAACCAGGAAAATGCGCGAGAAGCTGAAAGATTTTATTGAGTAGCGTTAATATGTTAAACATTTGTTTGTACCGGGATAAAGAAAATGGAACACGAAAAATTTAAGGAATGGGTTCAGCTCTCAGTTTTCGATGAGCTGGGGGAAGCTGAAAATCTTCAGCTCTCAGAACATCTTAAGACCTGCCGTGAATGCAGCGCCGAGCTTTCCGAATTATATAAACTCCGCTCCGTAGTTGCAAAGGCAAAACCTGCTGAACCTGATGAAAAGACTCTGCTTGAAGCAAGGCAGGACCTCAGGGCTGCAATCAGGATGGAGAGGAACAGGAAAAGTTTTGGTGAAGAGATTATAGACAGGGTTCGCGGGTTCCTTTTCCTTAACTACAAAGCCGCCCTTGGAAGCGCTTTTGCGCTGGTGCTTGGTCTTGCACTGGGCTACCTTATTTTCAGGCCTCACGTGCCTGGCGGCGGCGGTGCTGCCATTCAGGATATTAAGCCTGCCGTAAGCCAGAAGCAGGCACAGAACGACGTTCAAATAGACAACCTCAGGTTTGAGGATTCTGATGCCAGCGACGGGCAGGTTGAATTCTCCTTCGACGCTGTAAAGCCCGTTCACATGAAAGGCAATATCAACGACGAGGCGATACAGAAGGTGCTTGCGCGCGCGCTGGTTAATGAAAGCAACGATGGCGCCCGCCTGAGGACAATCAATACAATTGCCGTGCATTCGGGAAAGGATTCCACAGCCGATCCGCACATAAAATCGGCACTCATTTCCGCGCTTAAATACGATACAAATCCCGGTGTACGCAGGGAAGCACTCCTTGTGCTCAGCCGTTTAAGGATGGACAAAGACATTAAAGATGCGTTTCTTTATACGCTTGCCAACGATAAGAACGCGGGTTTAAGGATAGCTGCAATCAACAGTCTGCAGACTGAAGACCCCGGAAAGCTTCGGTCCGACAAGGAATTATTAAAGATATTAAAACAAAAAAGCCAGGACGACCAGAACGATTATATCCGTATTCGTGCCAGAGCGGTCCTGCAGGAGGTAAGTGAACAATGAAAATGCCAGGAAAATTAATTTTGTTTTTGCTGCTTTGCTTATTTGGAACCATTTCAGCCGGCGATATTGAGCAGGGTGAGCTAAAGAAAACCCTGAAGGTTGGGAAAAACGGTTTCCTTGAAGTTTATACCACACTGGGAACAATACAGATTGTGCCGTGGGATAAAAACGAAATGCTGATTGAAACAAAGGGGTTGTACGGCGATGACGCCGACAAGGTAAAGATTACGCAGACGGGCAATATTGTAAAGGTCAGCTACGAGCAGGGAGGGCACCCGGATGAGGTGAATTTCATAATCAGCCTTCCGGCGCAGCATAACGTTACACTCAGCACATCAAGCGGCGACATAATTGTCAGCGGCACTCTTAAAGGCGAACTCAAAGGCTCAACGTCGGGCGGCGACATTAAGCTCGGCAGGGTTGAAGGCCTGGTTAATCTGAACACTTCGGGCGGCGATATAACTGCCGGCGACATATTAAGCAATGCTGCGTTCAGCACTTCGGGCGGCGATATTTCCATAGGCGAAGTTTCCGGCATGGCCGAAGTCCGTACAAACGGAGGCGACATTAAGGTTAAAAGCGTAGGCGAAAAGTTAAGCGCCACAACCTACGGCGGCGATATACAGATTGGCTCTATTGAAGGTGACGGGCAGATCAATACCTACGGCGGTGACATACATATTGAAAGTGTATCCGGCAACGCCGAGGTCAATACCGCGGGCGGCGACATATATCTCAGCGGCGCAAGCGGCAAGGTGAGAGCCAATACACAAGGGGGCGACATTACGCTCAATAAGATTTCGGGATCGGTGGATGCCCGCACGCGCAGCGGCTCGGTTATAGTGGAAATGCTCTCAGCCGGAAAGTCGAGAAGCACCATTCTGGCTTCCGATGGCACCGTTACGCTCTATCTTAAGGAAGATATTAAGGCTACAATAGACGCCAAAATACGCATGCGAGGCTGGAAGAAAAATGCCTTTCACCTTACTTCTGAATTTGACGCAAAGAAAAATGCAGGAGTAGATGAAGACAACAATGAGATCAAGGCTACTATTCCAATTAACGGCGGGGGAGAAATAATATCGATTGAAACCGCCAACGCCGACATTGAGATAAGGAAACTCGGAAGCAGAAATAAACCGGGTAAACCGGAATAAATCCGGTAAGCGGGAACAGACAGGGAAAAAGGGGATTTAAGACAGCTGGGAAAATCTTAAAACCACTTTAAATGGAAAGGAATAGGCAAAATGAAAAAGTTACTTTCGACCGCTCTATTATTGGCATTTGGCTTCAGCGCCTCATTTGCTGCGGATGCTTCAAGCCTGGCTTCAAACGGAATTAATTTTATGTTCTTTTGGGGATTCCCCTCGAAGGATAAGAAATGCCAGGAGCAGACTGTTCAAAAAGAATTCAAGGTTCCGAAAGGTCAGACGCTTACGGTGGATCTTAAGACCGGAGGCGCCATTAAAATCTCGGGATGGGATAAAGAGCTTGTCTCTGTTTGCGCCCGCTTCGAAGGCAAGAACTGGCAGGACTGCAACGTTGAGTTCGATGAGAAAGATAACGGCGTTAGTATCAATTCCAAATATAATGGCGCAAGCAATACATGGAGCGCAAGCTGCGACCTGGAAATTAAGGTTCCCGATAAGTTCGACCTGTCCTTATACACAATGGGCGGAGACATTGAATTGCGCAATATCGAAGGCAGATTCAGCGGCAAAACACTGGGTGGCAAGCTGAAGCTGGATCACCTGAAAGGATACCTGGAGCTTAAGACATTAGGCGGAGGTATAGACCTGACAGATTCCGACGTGGATGGAAGAGTTGAGACTCTGGGAGGTCCGGTTGACATTAGGAATGTTACGGGTAATATAAAGGGGCCCTCCATGGGAGGCGTCGTAAGATATTCAAATGTCAGTCACAAAGGCAGCAGGGCCCTGGGTGATGGTAAAACGGAGGCTGACGGTGAAGCCACGGGAAAATCTTCCGGGGAAGTAAGGATTTCCTCCATGGGCGGAAGCATAAATGTTGAAGAAGCTCCCCAGGGGGCTGAGCTTAGTACTATGGGCGGGGCAATTACCGTCAACAAGGCAAAGCAATACGTCGAAGCTAAAACCATGGGTGGCGACATAAAAATTATGGACATTGACGGCCGTGTTATTGCTAGCACAATGGCGGGTAACGTTGAGGTGAACCTAACCGGTTCGGGTGACGGCCATGATGTGAAGATTTCATCTCTCTCAGGCGATATTACCCTGGTAGTGCCGATGGATCTTTCAATGGATGTGGATGTAAAGCTGAACTACACGGAAAGCAGGGAAGGCGAATACAAAATTATCAGCGATTTCAGCCTTCAGCAAAATGAGTCGGATGAATGGGATGACAGCCAGGGTACGCCAAGAAAGCAGATGACAGGCACCGGTTCTTTTAACGGCGGGAAAAATAAGATTACAATTGAAACTATCAATGGGAACGTATATCTGAAAAAACGCGGGTAAAAGGGGGAGAAAAAACTCTCTTCATAAAAAAAGATTCATATACAATAAAAGCCATTTCCGGGCGTTTACTTAAATAAAAATAAGGAAATTATGAAACTCAAAGTGCTGATCATTGTATTGCTTATTTTAGCGGGCATTGTTTTTGGCGAAGGACGGGATTCCAATACTTCAAAACGGCTCGGTGCAAAAGCTTTAAGATCAACAGAGACAATTGTAATAGACGGCAGGCTCTCGGAAACTGTCTGGCAGCGGATGGATAACTGCTTTTCCAACTTTCTACAGAGAGATCCAGTAGAAGGTGCCCAGCCGACAGAAAGGACGGAAGTCCGCATAGCATATGATGACGAAGCGCTCTACGTGGGAGCAAGGATGTACGATTCGCATCCCGATTCCATAGTAGCCCGCTTGAGTCGCCGCGATAATTCTTCCAGTTCCGATATCATTTATTTTTACATAGATCCATACCTTGACCACCGCACGGGAAACTACTTTGGGGTAAACGCGGCAGGAACGCTTTTCGACGGCACACTTTATAACGACGACTGGTCGGATAACTCATGGGATGGTGTCTGGGAAGCCAAGTCCAGCATAGACTCGCTGGGCTGGGTTGCGGAAATGAGAATCCCTTATTCGCAGCTGAGGTTTCATAAGGCGGACAGTTATGTGTGGGCAATAAATGTGGAAAGGATGATACAGAGGAAAAACGAGGACGACTACATAACATTTACTCCAAAAGACGGCAGCGGCTTTGTATCCAGGTTTCCAGAAATACAGGGTATTGAACATATAACGCCTCCGGGAAGGGTGGAACTTCTGCCTTATATAATTGGGAAGGCCGAATACCTGAGGCACGATGCCGAGGATCCCTTCATAAAAAATTCCAGGTATACTCCGGGGCTCGGGCTTGACTTCAAGATGGGGCTCGGGAGCAATCTTACGCTTAATGCAACGGTTAACCCCGACTTCGGCCAGGTGGAAGTTGACCCGGCTGTTGTAAACTTAAGCGACGTTGAAACATTTTACCAGGAGAAAAGGCCGTTCTTTATTGAAGGCTCCAGCATATTCAATTTCGGACGCGGGGGTGCGGTTAATTACTGGGGTTTTAACTGGCCAGAGCCCAACCTGTTTTACAGTCGCCGTATT
Source organism: Ignavibacteria bacterium (assembly GCA_025612245.1). Classification (GTDB taxonomy): domain Bacteria; phylum Bacteroidota; class Ignavibacteria; order Ignavibacteriales; family SURF-24; genus JAAXKN01. The sequence continues at coordinate 107,069 of JAAXKQ010000015.1, read as the reverse complement.
GGCCGTGCGCCGCAGGGAAGTCTGCCCGACAATGATTACTCGGACGTGCCTTCGGGTGCGCACATACTGGGTGCCGCAAAGCTTACGGGCAAGATGAGCAATAACTGGAACATTGGTGCAATCAGTGCACTTACAATGCGGGAAAGCGCAGAGATGCAGTATGAAGGAAAGAAATCGACGCTTGAGGTTGAACCCCTAACCTATTACGGGGTATACCGTGCGCAGAAAGATTTTAACGACGGGAGGCAGGGGCTCGGATTTCTTGCAACGCAAAGCAGCCGGTTTTTTAAGGAGGACTGGTTAAGAAGCGATATAAATTCCAGCGCATTGGCCCTGGGGCTGGACGGCTGGACATTTCTTGACTCCGATAAGGAATGGGTAATAAGCGGGTACATGGAAGGAACCCGTGTTACAGGTACAAAAGAAAGAATTACCGATCTGCAGATGAATTCGCAGCACTACCTGCAGCGTCCGGACAGGAAGTATATTCACGTGGACAGTTCGGCTACTTCGCTATCGGGTTATGCCGGAAGGTTCTATGTCGTTAAGCAGAAGGGTAACTTTTTCGTCAATACGGCATTGGGCTTTATTGATCCCAGGTTTGACGTCAATGATGCGGGATATATGTCGAGGGGTGACGTCATAAACATGCATGCCGGAGCGGGCTACAAGTGGACAGAGCCGAATAAAACCTTCCGTTATCTTGAGCTGGGCGGAGCTTTTTTCAGGAGCTACGATTTTGACAAAAACATCATTTGGGAAGGGCTTTTTCATTTCGGGTCCATTACGTTTTCAAATTATTATTATGCCAACTGGAACCTGGCTTACAATCCGCGAACAATCAGCAACAGGAGAACCCGCGGAGGTCCGCTTACGCTAAATGAATCGGGTTCCCAGGTTAATTTCTACTGGCATTCCGATGACAGGAAAGGTCTTGTAATAGGAAACGGCTACGATTATTATGGGAGCAGGGATGGTTCTAACCAGTGGGATACATACTGGGAAATACAGTGGCGGCCGGGGGCAAACTTCAGCATCAGCATCACTCCTGAATTCTCCGGGCTGGTTGAAAATACGCAGTGGGTCGATTCCTACGAAGATGCGGCTGCAAGGGCAACGTATGGAACAAGGTACATATTTGCGAAGATGGAGCAGTTAACCGCGGCAGCCGGAATAAGGGTTAACTGGATATTCACCCCGCAGCTGAGTCTGCAGCTTTATATGCAGCCGTTGATTTCTTCGGGCGATTATACGGATTTTAAGATGCTCTCGCGTCCGGGCTCGATGGACTATGATAATTACGGAAAGGGGAATTCCACAATAGTTAAGGATGGCGATGAATATACGGTTGATGCCGACGGAGCAGCAAATCCTGCAGAAGCATATACTTTTGACAACCCGAGTTTCAATTATAAGTCACTGAGGGGCAATGCAGTTTTAAGATGGGAGTACATGCCGGGTTCAATACTATATCTTGTCTGGACACAGAACAGGGATGAATCCGATACTGACGGGCAGTTTAAATTCGGGAGGTCGTTAAACCGTCTGGTTAACACCAGAGCCGACAATATATTTATGATGAAGTTTACATACTGGTTTAACATGTAAAAAAAAAAGCTGGAACTTTTTTCTTTTTGAAGTACTAAAAGAGGAAAGAGTAGAAAAAGTAAAAGTAGAAGAAATTAGTAAAATAGTTTCGTGAGTAGATTATTTGAAGTAATACTTTCTCCGTTTAAGCCCATGCGTATGTATGGGCTTTTCTTTTAAGTGGGGGGAATAATTTTAAGTTTTGAGTTTTAAGTGTGAAAAGGGTTCAAAGTTCAAGGTTCTAGGTTTAGGAAAAGGCAAAGGTGGAGGGGGAAGGAAACAACCATGAAGGCTGGGAGTTTGGAATTATGGAATGACTAAGCCCGCAGCGCGGGCGTAACATCAGTAGCCCGGGGTGAGGAAGCCCCCGGATGGGGGCGACTGAACCCCGGGGAAAAAGGATTCCACCAACAATACACAAAGCTCCGGTCAGGAGCGGCACAGAGGAATTATGAATGGAAGCAATGTGGTCGGGTGTAAATGTGTTGGGATTTCTACCGCTTTAGCGGTAGCATGTTTGTAGAAATGGTTACAAAAGAAGTTTTCCCTACCGCCCATAGCGGTTGCATGTTCTTTTTCATTTCCCTGATTGTGCGTTTTGTGTAATGGATATTTAAGATAATTCTCGGTTGTTTTGACGGGATGGTTTTTATGTGTGTGGGGTCATGGTTCAATGATATATTTATCCAATAGTAAGTAAGATAAAAGTCGCTCCATTCGGAGCTCTGGAATTTAGGGGGATACCGGTGTTTTCTACAGACAAAGCGCTCCTTCCGGAGCTTGGGTGATGCATTGTTCTGTTGGTTTAGATTTTATGGATGAGGGGAATTCATGGTTCCCGGGGGCTAAAGACAGAACACCCTTCATTGGAAAATGCGTTTTCTGCAGGCTCAGGTTTCATGGACTGGAGATTTTTAAGAGTTGTTCTCACACAGGCCGTCTATAAATTCTGCACTGAATTCCACGCCGGAAATTGATATCTATTTATAAGGGGTCAGTAGTTAGAAACAATCGTGCGGGGTTTAATGCATCCAATTGTTTTAATAGAACTGCCTGTAAAAAATCCGGTTATAATTTTTGTCATAATATTATTGACCATACTTCTTATTCCTCTCGTTTCAAAACGCATTGGCATCCCGGGGATTGTGGGCATGATAATTTCCGGTGTTATATTCGGTCCCAAGGGCATAAACCTTCTTGGGCGCGATGCCAGCATTGAACTTTTCAGCACCGTGGGACTGCTTTATATTATGTTTATTGCGGGACTTGAAATAGACATGGAGGAGTTCCGCAAGAGCCGAAACAGGAGCATTATTTACGGCATTACAGCCTTTGTTATTCCAATATCGCTGGGCTATACTGCAGCTTTTTATCTGCTCAGGCTGGATCTGTTGTCGTCCATACTGCTGTCCGCAATGTTTGCTTCGCACACGCTGCTGACATATCCTGCCGCCAGCAAGCTCGGGCTTTCACAGTCGAGGTCCGTTATTGTAACGGTGGGGAGCACAATTATTACTGACATACTTGCACTTTTGACGCTTGCCGTTATCATAGGGATCAGGCAGGGGGAGATGACCGGTTCATTCTGGATAAGGATAATTGCGGGCTTTGCCGTTTTAGTGCTTCTTGTTTTCTTTGTCCTTCCGCGTCTTACGGCATGGTTTTTCAGGGGGCTTGAGACTGACGGCGAACAGCAGTTTATTTATGTTCTTGCCGCTCTTTTTCTTTCGGCCTCACTGGCACAGGCAGCGGGGCTGGAGCCAATTATAGGTGCATTTTTTGCGGGGCTTGCAATTAACAGTTATATACCTTCAACCTCACCGCTAATGAACAGAATACTTTTTGTAGGAAACACGATCTTTATCCCTTTCTTTCTAATTTCAGTAGGAATGCTCGTTGACGTACGAAGCCTTTACAGCAGTACGGAAACATGGATAGTTGCAATTCTAATGACTGTTATTTCGCTTTCATCAAAGTTCATTGCCGCATTTTTCGTCCAGAATATTTATAAGTATACATCTCTTGAAAGGAATGTTATGTTCGGGCTCAGCAGCGCACAGGCAGCGGCAACTCTTGCAATCGTTCTTATTGCGCTCAGGGCGGGAATGTTCAGTAACGACATACTCAACGGCACAATATTCATGATTCTTGTAACGAGTCTTACGAGTTCCTTTATAGTGGATAAAGCGGGGCGTAAGCTGGCGCTGCAGCAGGAAAAAGGGCTTGGCGAAGCGGGGGCAATTACGGAAAAAATCCTGATCCCGGTTGCAAGGGATGAATCGATAGAGCCGCTGGTGGATTTTGCGGCAATGATACAGGACCCGGTTTCGGACGAGCCTTTGACGGCCTTGAAAGTTGTAGACAATACGCGTGAGGCGCCGGATGAAATTATGAAAAACAGGAAAGTGCTCGACCGCGCAATTCTGCATGCTTCGGCTACGGAGAAGCCGCTCAGAGTTATTTCAAGAATCGATTCCAGCATTGCCAACGGCATAATAAGGGCGGTAAGGGAGCTGCTCATTACAGACGTGGTACTGGACTGGAGAGGGGAGTTCCGTTCGCGCAACAGGATATTCGGTAACATACTGGACCAGCTTATTACAGATTCCGGAACGGTGTTTTATTTCTGCCGGATGGTACATCCGGTAAATACAATCAACAAGATTACGGTATTAATGCCTGAGAGGGCAGAATATGAAAAAGGGTTCCAAAAGTGGCTTCTTAAGATGCGCATGCTTGCAAAGCAAACGGGAGCAGTTATTTCCTTTTTCGGGAATTATCACGGCTTAAGTGTGGTGCGCAAGGAGCTTGAAGAAGGCAAGCCGGCAGTGCAGGCTGAATATAACACGGTCAAAAAACTTGTGGCTCTTAACCTGGATAAAGACGGGCTTTCGAAGGATGACCTTTTTGTACTGGTGAGCGCCCGGCGAAAAAGCATTTCCTGGGACAGGAGTCTCGACAGGTTCCCAAGGCGATTTGTAAAAGAATATCCGGATGTTAATTTCATTACCCTGTACCCGGAGCAGCATTAAAGAAGTTAATGCGGGCGGGAACTACGGTTCCAGGTGTGCCGGGCCGCGCAGAGTGGTTCTCTGCATGCAGAAAAAATGGCCTGGGGGTTACAATCCTAAAACCATTTTTGCCGGTTCAGGGAGTTTACCCGGGGCAATAGCTGCAAAAAGAGAACTGCCTGCGCGTTCAGGGCATTAGGAAACTAAAAATAATGTTTACTGCAGGTTAACGTACTTGCTTCCGAGAGCGCCGCAGATAGGGCAGTTTTCAGGAGGATTGCCAATTTCTATGTGTCCGCAGACGGGGCATACATAAATCGGGCAGTCGTCCAGGTCCTTACCCAGTATTGCAGCCTCAAGAGCTTTTTTATAAAGTTCGGCATGAACTTCTTCGGCTTTGAGTGCATAATTGAACATGCGTTTTGCCTTATGGCCTTCCTTTTCGGCCTGTTCAGCCATTGGAGGGTACATAACGGTATATTCGTAAGTTTCGCCTGCAATTGCGGCCTTCAGGTTTTCAACCGTAGAACCGATTGCGTCAAGTGACCTGAAGTGGCCTTCGGCATGAATTCTTTCGGCCTCGGCAGCAGTCCTGAACAGCTTTGCGATGTTCGGTAATCCGTCTTTTTCCGCTTTTTTAGCAAATGCAAGGTATTTCTGGTAAGCCTGGCTTTCGCCGGCAAAAGCTTCCTTAAGGTTTTCCTGTGTAGTTGACATTTTGATCCCTCTAAAATCTTTTAATAATTAAACTTAACCCAATTGTTGGAATAGGAGTACCATCAGGTATCCTAAAAAATTCAGCTACAATGATCAAAAATAATTTGCTCAGATGCAATATTAATCATTCCGGAAGGGAGCATAGGTTGCAAGAAAAATTGTTTTTCCAAAGACCTGAGGGACGTTAAAAGGTATAATTTTGTGTGGAGAAGGAGGTCTTAAAGTCTAAGACTGCCAAGTAAGTCCGATGCATAAAAAGGAGCTTAAGATTTTAAGCTCCTATTGAAGTAAAATTATTCTCCTTTTGAAACAGAAGAGCCGCCGCTGAGGTCGGATCTACCCATGGAAGCATTTCCGTAATAGACCGTTCTGGAGCCGCCGCTCTGGTCGGCGTTAAGTTTGCCGTTCATTCTGACCTCGGCGTAGCTTCCGCCAGAGAGTTCGGAATTAACGTTACCGACGGCAAAATCTTTCAGCTTAAACTGGCTTCCGCCGGAGCCGTCAACTTTGAGGTTCTTGCCGCTTCCGGAAACATTCATCCAGCTTCCTCCGGAAAGTTCAAAAGAAGCATCTGCGCATTTCAAGTTGCCTTTCAGTTTAGCGCCGCCGGAGAGGTCGGCCTCGAAATTTTCGGAGCTATTATCCATTGAAATGTTTCCCATCGATCCGCCGCTAAGGCTTATATAATTCAGTTTAGGCATTGTAATTTTGATGTAGATTTCGTCGTTAAGGTGGTGGAACCAGCCTTTGAGCTTAAACTCCAGTTTATTGCCGTGTTGTTCAACCAGAAGCTGTTTAAGATCCCTGTCGCTTGCCTTTACTTCAACTGAGTAGTTGCCGGATTGTGTGATCTGGACGTGCATGCCGCTGGAGGCTTCAACCCTGTTGAAATTCTTAAAATCGAATTTTCTTATCTCCTGTGCGCATAGAAGGCTGCAAGCCAGGAATAAAACAGGCACTAAAAGGGCGAGGCTTCTGAACAAATTCCGTTTCATTTTCCATCCTCCGTTTTGTTTTGTACAGTTATTTAGACTGATAAGAGCCCGGAAAGGTTGCATTGAAGATAAAGTTAAGTAGGAATTTTCATTAATCTTTCGCATAATTTCGTTAACTTTAGGTGTTGTTTTTAACCTATAAACAACGCTATTTAATAAAAGTATACCCAGGAAACATATATGGTGAATTATTGATGAACAGCCTTAACTCAAAACAACGTGCATTTCTCCGTTCACAGGCACATCCGCTTAAACCGGTGGTTAATATCGGAAAGGACGGCTTAACCGGCAGTGCCATGCAGGCTGTTGAAGATGCGTTTAACAGAAGAGAGCTCTTAAAAGTAAAAGTGCTGGAATATGCTCCATTATCTGCTGCCGAGGCGGGAAAGCGTCTTGAGGAGATGATGGAAGGCGTGCAGCTTGTTCAGGTAATAGGCAGGATTTTTGTGCTATATCGTCCTTTCCCTGAAGACCCGAAAATCGTTCTGCCCTGATAAGAATTCCGGTTCGGGGGCGGATGCTTCAATTATTACGGCTATTGTTAACAAGATATATCGAAAATGAAAATCAACTCAACTTTAGGTATGATTGTTTCATGCCTTTTAATGGCAGGCTGCAGCAGCCAGAGGAATATAAGTTCATCGGAAGACCTCAGTCTGCTTAAAAAAGAAGCCGATGAATTACATAAGGAAATCGTTTCGGTCGATACGCATACGGATGCGCCGCTTAACCTGATGGATAAGGGTTTTGACATAAGCAAACCTCATGACGCGAGAGTGGATCACAGCAAAATAGATTTCCCCCGAATGAAGGCAGGCGGGCTGGATGCGGTTTTCTTTGCCGCTTTTGTAGCGCAGGGGCCCAGAACGCCGGAAGGAAATGAAAGCGCCAAGAAAAGGGCCAAAGATATTATAGATACCGTGCACGCAGTGCTTGAAAGGAATAAGGACGTTGCGGCGCTTGCAACCTCGTCTTCCGATGCTGCCAAATTAAAGCTGCAGGGCAGGCTTGCAATTTATCTTGGGATAGAAAACGGGTATGCAATTGGAAACGATCTGTCGCTGATCCGAAAGTATTACGACATGGGTGTAAGATACATGACGCTCTGCCACACAAAGAATAACGACATATGCGATTCTTCCACGGATCCCGATACAGTGAAATATAAAGGTTTAAGCGAGCTTGGAAAAAAGGCGGTCGAAGAGATGAATAATCTCGGTATGATCATAGATGTATCGCACATTTCCGACGAGGCTTTCTATGACGTACTCAAATATACCAAGACGCCGGTAATTGCTTCGCACTCATCGGCCAGGGCATTGTGCAACTCTCCGCGCGATATGGATGACGAAATGCTCAGGGCAATTGCCAAAAACGATGGAGTGGTACAGATATGCATTCTTACAGATTACATCAAGGAAGAGCCTCAGAATAAACTGCGCGACTCTGTTATGTCAATTTTCCGTCAGAAATACGCCAATTACGGGGCTATGACTGAAGATGAAAAAGCCGCAATGAGAAAAGAAAGGGCAGAGCTGGATAAGAAATATCCGAGGAAGCTGGCAACTGTTTCAGATGCGGTTGATCACATAGACCACATTGTTTCGGTGTGTGGAATTGATCACGCGGGTATAGGTACCGATTTTGACGGCGGGGGCGAACTTGAGGACTGTTATGATGTAAGCGAGATGAAAAACATTACAGTTGAGCTATTGAAAAGAGGCTATTCTCACGCAGACGTTGCGAAAATCTGGGGCGGAAACTTTTTCCGGGTTTTTAAGGAGGTAGAAACGTATGCTTCCGGGCGGAATAAAAGCAAGCCGCTTTAAGGCAGAGGAATGGTATAAAAGAAAAAAGCGCTTTTTGAGAGCGCTTTTTTGTAACCGACATAAAATATCTGGTTAGCTGCGGGGCTTTGCTTCGTTAACTACGATAGTTCTTCCCTTGAGCTCCGAATTGTTCAGAGCATTGATAGCATTGGTAGCTTCAGAAGAATCTTCCATTTCAACGAAACCGAATCCTCTCGATCTCCCGGTAGCACGGTCCATTATAACTTTAGCAGAAAGAACTTTTCCGTAACCCTGAAATGTTTCTTCTAATTGCTGATCGTTAACCGACCATGGTAATGAACCTACAAATAATTTAGTACTCACTATAGAACCTTAAAAATAAAACATATAATACCCCGGACTATTTTCCGGACCTACAAATATCATAATAAAATTTATTATTTCCTACAACAATTTAATGGAATTATTCGTACACTTTTTAAAAAAATTGCATTTTTTTTTAAGATTTAGGGGTGAAGAGGAAAAAAATGCAAAAAAGACGGGGGCGGACGAGAAATTTTAAGCCTTTAGCGGGGAAAATGTTTAATGCTGAATGCTAACAGGGGATAGAAATATCCGTACTTTTAGGCAAGTGCAGATAATTTCTACCGCTTATAGGTCCCCGGGGGGTCCCGCATCCCTTTCGTGATTTGGTTACCCCGGGCTATAGACATCTCGCCCGCTACAGCGGGCTTAGTGTTAGTGCGTGATTACAGATGGTCAGATATTTTATTGGGCCTGGGGAATGTGGGGGATCCGTTCCCTGGGGCTAAAGACATGGAGCCCCCTAAAAGGGGCTTGGTAATTGCATTATATAAGTTGTTCTGATTTTTACGTTTTTTGATTTACTGGCTGAATTATTGTCTAGATGAGTGAGCTTCCGGGTACCCGGCCTTTTAGGCCGGGGCACAGGGATTTCTCTCCTTTCTTTGGGGATTTAGCCCCAGATTCCTTTTTGCGGCTGCTTGGAATTTCCCGGAAAATTATTTCAAAATTTCAATAATAATTAAAACCAACGGCAGCATGTTCATCAAGCCATGGACAATGATGCCGGTTAGAACATTTTGTTTTTTGTATACTGTGTATGAAAGAGCTAACCCGAAGGGCAGAATGGAGATTAAATTCCATTTCCAGAAAAAATGCCATAAGGTCCAAATTACACCATGGTACAGCCATGCACGGTTGCCATATTTTACAATTTGCCTCCTGAGAATCATGCCCCTGAATAAAAACTCCTCTCCCAGTACATTTGTAACAACTGCAATAAAATAAATAATTGCGATCCAATACTGTCCAGATAGTTTATAATCCATGATATATCCATCGCGGGGAATTTTAGTCGGATTAATTTCAGCCGGGAAGAAATCGGGCGGAGCAAGAAAGCCAATTTGCGCCAATGACTTTCCGGCGGGGGCTAAAAGCAGATAGGCCGAAATTCCGAGCGTAAATAACCCCGCAGTCCAGAGCCAGTCCTTTTTATCCATTTTACTCAGCCAGATCCGTTCTTTGAATGCCTGCAAATTCATCGGATGGCCTTCAATCCGGTAGAAGATGAGGGCAGTAATTATTAGCAAAAACAGGGGGATATGAAACACAATCAAATAAGCGAAAAAGACAGGAATTCCATTTGATTGTAAAAACGGTATTCCATAATAAAGACCCGAATAGATAATTGCCGAACTAATCACAAAAAACCAAATAGACTTTAAAATGGATATTGGTTTTACCTTCATTACTATTTCCTTCTGAAATTGTAGCTTAAAATGAGTAATATTGGCGGCTGGGACCTGTACGTATAGCCCCGTGCAAAGGACGGGTAAAGATTACAGGAGCCTTAAAATTTAAATATCGAAAATAACAGAAAATTGAAATATAACATAGTCCCTTCTTCTTAATATTAGGCGAGGCTCTAATTGTGCTGCTTCAGTCTGAGCCAAAAACGCAGTTTCTAAAGGCGCGCGCGCCCTGCAACCGGGGCAAAGGCATGCTAAAGGTTCGGGTGGGGCAATTATGTCCCGCGGGTTTCGGTTTAAGTGCAATAAACCCTTTCGGGGGCCTGAGGTAATTATATTGATTTTTCCCTCGATTTTCATTTATTAAATAAAGAAGTTGAGAGGGGAAAGTTTTTTTCGTTATTTTTACAAGGTAATTTTAACCATAATACCTCAAGCGTATGAGTGTGTCTCTAATTGAACTATTTAACCGTTCTGAATCTATAAAACAGCTGAAAAAAGCGGCCCTTGAAAAAAGCACTGTACCCGTTTATTCTTCTCCGTTATCCGGATCGGCACGGACTTTATTTGTAAAACTTATTGAGCCTGAATTCCGGCAGATTTTCCTTCTTCTGCCCGATATACAAACCGTAAATGAAATTAAGGTTGAACTCAGCATTCTGGGTCTTGGCGATTCTACGGTTGTTATTGACGAGATCAATTTTGAAAGCCTACAGGAAAAGCTGACGCAGCTTCAGAACCGCGGCAATTTTATTCTTCTTTCCACTTACGAGCTTCTCAGGGTGAAACTCCCGGCGAAGAATCAGTTCTCAAAAAATACCACTACGGTCCGTCCCGGCGGTGAAATCAGCTACGATGAACTGATCGAGTATCTTAATCTTCTTAATTATACAAAGGTCAAGTTTGTAGAAAATGCGGGGGATTATTCCGTAAGGGGTTCCATAATAGACTTCTGGTCGTACAGCGAAGGCAACCCGGCACGGCTTGAATTTGACGGGGATTTCCTGGAATCTATCAGGCACTTTGAACCTGAGAGCCAGAGGTCGTCGGATCTTGTAGACAGTGTTACGGTTGCGGGCAACCTGGCTGAAGATAATACCGGGTTGTCATCCGACATATTCGACTTCCTGGATAATCCGCTCGTGGTTGCTTCCGGTTTCGAACTGAACAAGATATTCGACCTGAAGGCAAAGCAGGAAGTGGATGAAAAGCCCGTTGCAATTGACGACGAGGAACTGGCAAAGGAACTCTTGCTTGAGGAGAGCGGAGAATATGCCGGAGCCGAGGCAGAAAAGAAAACCACCATTACGCTTGAATCGGACCTTACGGGTGAGGAGCTGTTCAGGAAAAAGGCGCGCTGGATAATTGAGGATCCGTTTGACGATGCACCCGGCAAAATACGGCTGGACATTACGGAGGCCCCGGCAGTAAACGCCAACTTTGAGCTCCTTTACAATACCATACAGGATTACTCGAACCGGGATTATAAGATTGTTATCACCTCGGAAAATGAATTCCAGCATAAAAGACTTGTTGACCTGCTGAGCGACTTCAGGCAGGAACTTGCCGGACTGATTGAGTCGGGTAAGGTTAAAATTGAGACGCTTGCAATAAGAAGGGGCTTTATTCTCAGGAATACAAAAATCCTGATACTTACCGATTACCAGATATTTAATAAGCCTTACAGGACGAAAATATCCTCTAAGCAGAAGGTGAGAAAATCGCGCGCAAAGGAATTTGCCGCAATTAAGAGGGGCGACTATGTGGTGCACGAAACCTACGGCATTGGAAAGTATGACGGCCTCGAGGTAATTAAGATAGGCGACGTGAGCCAGGAGAGCATTAAGATACTTTACGCCGAAGGGGGAAAGGTTTATGTTAATCTTAACTACTTTCACCTTGTAAAGAAGTTTTCTTCGAAAGATAACGAAGAGCCCAAACTCTCCGCGCTTGGAAGCGGCGAATGGGAATCGGCAAAGAAGAAGGTCAAGAAAAGGATTAAGGAAGCTGCAAGGGAGCTCATTATACTTTATGCAAAAAGGAAAGCTTCCAGGGGGCATTCATTTAATTCCGATACTATATGGCAAAGGGAGCTTGAAGCTTCATTTTTCTACGAGGATACGCCCGACCAGGCCAGAGTTACCGAAGAGGTAAAGGGCGACATGGAATCTGAAAGCCCGATGGACCGCCTGGTATGCGGCGACGTGGGCTTTGGAAAAACCGAAATTGCAATAAGAGCCGCCTTCAAGGCAGCAAATGACGGCAAGCAGACGGCGCTACTTGTGCCTACGACAATCCTGGCCGAGCAGCACATGAATACTTTCAAGGACAGGCTTTCGCAGTTCCCGGTTAAGGTTGAAGGGCTTTCGAGGTTTCAGACAAAACAGAAGCAGAAAGAGATTCTTAAGAACGTTGAGGCCGGAAAGGTTGACATTATTATCGGGACGCACAGGCTTTTGTCGCAGGACGTAAAATTCCGCGATCTGGGGCTTCTAATTATAGATGAGGAACACCGCTTTGGAGTTATGGCAAAGGAAAGGCTGAAGAACTTCAAGCTTAACGTGGATACGCTTACGCTTACAGCAACGCCTATTCCAAGGACGCTTAACTTTTCATTGCTCGGGGCAAGGGATCTTTCAATTATTACAACGCCGCCGCCAAACCGTCAGCCGATTTACACACACGTACAGACCTTCGACATCATGAAGATCAGGGAGTGGGTGTTAAATGAGCTGAAGAGAAACGGGCAGGTTTACTTTGTGCACGACAGGGTACAGTCGATTGAAAAGATTGCGGACTATCTGAGGAAGTATATTCCTGAAATCAGGATTGCAATTGCGCACGGGCAGATGAAGCCCCTGCAGCTTGAAAATGTCATTTACGACTTCCTGAATAAAAAATACGACGTCCTTCTGGCTACAAAAATTATTGAATCGGGCATAGACATTCCGAATGTTAATACAATAATTATAAACCGTGCCGACCGTTTTGGCCTTGCAGAACTTCACCAGCTGCGCGGGAGGGTGGGGCGTTCGGACCGCCAGGCATATGCTTATTTCCTCGTGCCGTCGATGAAGTCCATCAATAAAAACGCCATTAGGCGCCTTCAGGCAATTGAAGAGTTTACGGATGTTGGTGCGGGCTTTAATCTTTCCATGCGCGACCTTGAGATACGCGGGGCGGGTAACCTGCTTGGAACCGAGCAGACGGGCTTTATCGACACGGTCGGTTTCGATATGTACGTCAAGCTGCTCGACGAGGCGGTAGAGGAATTAAAGCGCCAGGAATTCCAGGAAGTCTTTAAGGATCTGCCGAAGCAGAGGATGAAAACAGATACGACGATCGACACGTATTTTGAAGTGGGAATTCCAAGAGCATACATGCCCGACCAGGCAGACAGGTTAAGCTTCTATACGGCACTCTTCTCCATAAAAAAACTTGAGGAGATTGAGGAAATTAAGGAGGAGATTGAGGACCGATTCGGCAAGCTGCCCGTGCTTGTAAAGAGGCTCATTGCGATGTCCGTTCTCAAGTACTATGCGTCGTATGCACTATTTGAAAGAATAATCATACAGCAGAAAAACATTATTTTGATTCTGCCCAAGGGTGAGAATGAGGAATATTATAAGACAAAGTTTACAGAGCTCATGCGCTTTATAATGGATAACTACCAGAATGAGATTAAGTTCAGCCAGCAGAAGGATGTTCTAAGGCTTTTAATCCCGAACCTGTTTGAGAGTCCAGAGAAAGTCTTTGAATTCCTTATAAGCTTCTGCAGAAAAGTTGAGAAGATAGTTAATCCGTCCGAGACTTATTTCGACCGTCTGCAGTTGAAGAAATAGCGGCTGATATCGGCTTAATATCAGGTTTTTTGGCTTTGTTTTTTGCATTTACAAGTTAAATACCTTATAATAAGAAAATATCAGATAAAGAGGGCAAGAGTAAATCCTTTATCTGTGTTATAAAATATACTTCATTTAACAAACGACTAAAGGATTATGAGTAATGGACGGAAACAATACTCAGCAAAAGGATCTGGCCGCCATTGAAACCAGGGAATGGCTGGAATCCTTGGACTATGTATTATATCATAGCGGGCCTGAGAGGGTCCGTGAACTGCTGACAGACCTTCAGCTGTACGCAAGAAAACACGATGTAAAAATACCTTTTACGGCTAACACTCCTTACATAAACACCATACCTCACGACAAGCAGCCGCCTTTCCCGGGGAGCAGGGAAATTGAAAGAAGAATTAAAAGTCTCATACGCTGGAATGCCATGGCCATGGTTGTAAAGGCGAACAGGGAATCCAGCGGCATAGGGGGACACATATCGACCTACGCTTCGGCCGCAACGCTTTACGAGATAGGTTTTAACCATTTCTTCAAGGGTAAAGACGGTGACACAGACGGCGACCAGGTTTTCTTCCAGGGGCACGCCTCTCCAGGCATCTATGCCAGGGCGTTTCTGGAAGGAAGAATTTCCGAAGAAAAAATGAAAAATTTCAGGCGCGAGACGAGGCCGGGAGGAGGACTTTCCTCGTATCCTCATCCCTGGCTGATGCCCGACTTCTGGGAGTTCCCGACCGTGTCCATGGGCCTTGGGCCCATAATGGCAATCTACCAGGCGAGGTTTAACCGGTACCTGGAAGACCGCGGGCTCAAGAAGATGAACGGCACAAAGGTATGGGCTTTCCTGGGCGACGGCGAGACCGATGAGCCCGAGACGCTCGGAGCCATATCGCTTGCGGCGAGGGAGAAGCTGGATAACCTGATTTTCGTCATCAACTGCAACCTTCAGAGGCTCGATGGCCCGGTAAGGGGTAACGGCAACATTGTGCAGGAACTTGAAGCAAGCTTCAGGGGTGTGGGCTGGAACGTGATCAAAGTAATATGGGGCGACGACTGGGATCCGTTCCTGGAAAAGGACAGAAGCGGGCTATTGATCAAGCGCATGAATGAAATGATTGACGGCGAAAGCCAAAAGTACTCTGTTGAAGGCGGCGACTATATACGCGATCATTTCTGGGGCAAGTACCCTGAACTGAAGGAAATGGTCAGGAATCTCTCCGACGAGCAGGTGGCAAAGATGCGCCTGGGCGGGCACGATCCGGAAAAGGTTTATGCCGCTTTCAAGGCCGCAGTTGAAAACAAGGGCTGTCCGACTGTAATACTTGCCAGAACAATTAAGGGCTACGGGCTTGGCGAGGCCGGAGAGGGAAAAAATATTACGCATCAGCAGAAAAAATTAAACGAGGATGAGCTCAGGATATTCCGCACCCGTTTTGGAATACCGATATCGGATGACCAGGTAGCCGAGGCTCCGTTCTACAGGCCGCCCGAGGACAGCCCTGAAATGAAGTACATACAGGAAAGGCGTAAGGAGCTGGGAGGCTTTCTGCCCAAGAGGGTTGTAAGGGCAAAACCGCTTAAGACTCCCCCGGAAGAGCTTTTCGAGGAATTCTATGCGGGCACCGAAGGGCGTGAGGCGTCAACTACGATGGTATTCGTGAGGATACTGGCCAAGCTATTAAAAGATAAGGACCTCGGCAAATTTATAGTTCCTATTGTTCCCGATGAAGCGCGTACCTTCGGCATGGAGGCGCTTTTCAGGCAGATAGGCATTTATTCACATGCAGGACAGCTTTATGAGCCGGTTGACAAGGCAAGCCTTCTTTATTATAAGGAAGCCGTCGACGGGCAGATCCTTGAGGAAGGAATAACAGAGGCAGGCTCTATGGCCTCCTTTATCACCGCTGCTACCGCCTATGCAACGCACGGAATAAACATGATTCCCTTCTTTGTTTATTATTCAATGTTCGGTTTCCAGAGAGTAGGCGACCTTACCTGGGCGGCAGGGGACATGAGGTGCAAGGGCTTTATGATAGGAGGAACCGCAGGGCGTACGACGCTTGCCGGTGAAGGCCTGCAGCACCAGGACGGCAACAGCCACCTGCTTTCCTACACGATACCGAACTGCATGTCTTATGATCCGGCATTTGCCTATGAGATTGCGGTTATTATACGCGATGGAATAAGAAGAATGTATGAAGAAGGCGAAAGTCTATACTATTATATAACCGTAATGAACGAGAATTACGCACAGCCGCCAATGCCGGAAGGGGTTAAGGAAGGCATACTTAAAGGCATGTACCGCTTCAAGGCTTCGGACAAGAAAGATTCAAAAGCCAGGGCACACCTTTTCGGAAGCGGCGCAATAATGAATGAGGTTCTGAAAGCCCGGGAAATACTGGAGGACAAATACAACGTATCGGCCGACGCATGGAGTGTTACGAGTTATAAGCTTCTGCACATAGACGCCATGGATGCAACAAGGTGGAACCTGCTGCACCCGGATCAGCCGAAGAAAGTGCCTTATGTTACCGAAATGCTGCAGAAAGAAGAAGGTGTTTTTATTGCGGCCTCGGATTACGTCCAGATACTTGGCGACTCAATCTCGAAATATCTGCCGCGGCCTTTGAACACACTCGGCACCTTCGGCTTTGGAAGAAGCGAGGACAGGGAAGGGCTGCGCAACTTCTTTGAAGTGGATGCAAGATATATAGTGCTGGCAACCCTAATGGCTCTGTCGAACGAAAAGAAAATTAAGCCTGGTGTGGTCGCAAAGGCAATAAAGGAGCTGGGGATCAATCCCGATAAGAAGAATCCCCTGCACCAGTAAAAAGTACTAAAAGGGCGGGCGGGCTCCCAGGCAGAGCCCACCCTTCTATAGCGAAGAAAACTCCAAATATTGACGAAATAAAAACGGATTTAACTATGGCAAAAGAATTTACACTTCCCGAATTGGGGGAAAATATAGCCTCTGCAGACGTCCTGCAGGTGCTCATTAAGGTCGGGGATCAGGTAAAAGCAGATCAGACCGTGCTTGAAATTGAGACAGACAAAGCCACAATTGAAGTGCCTTCAACCATAACGGGTATAGTAAAAGAGGTAAATGTAAAGCCGGGCGACAAGGCCAAGGTAGGGCAGGTGATTTTTACGGTTGAAGAATCGTCGGATGCCGCCGCCGATGAAAAGCAGGCACCGAATGAAGCAGCAAAGCCGCAGGAAAAGGCAAGAGTGCCTGAGGTCAGGCAGGAGGAAGAGGCAGTAAAGGAAGATGAAGTTAAGGCACAGGCTACAATTCAGCCAGGTGTAGAAGCCAAGGGCGGCAGCGTGGAGTTCAAACTTCCTGAGCTGGGTGAAAACATCGGTTCTGCCGACATACTGCAGGTTAAAGTCTCTCCCGGAGATAAGGTTAAAAAAGACCAGATCATTCTTGAAATTGAAACCGATAAGGCAACAATTGAGGTTCCTTCGGACATTGAAGGCGTAGTAGAAGAAGTTCTCGTAAAGGCGGGAGAAAAAGCCAGCGTGGGGCAGGTAATCTTCAGGCTAAGGTCGAGCGAAGGCCCCGGGCAGGAGCGGCAGCAGCAGCTTGAAATGAATAAAAAGCAGGAAGAAGCTGAAAAGGGGGGCGCAAAGGTTACACCTGAGCAGGTAAAGCCTTCAGGAAAGCCTGAAAAGAAAGCTCCCGAAGAAGCAGGGACAACTGTAATTGGAGGCCAGCCCCCGCGAAAAACATACATTATGGCCGAGGAAAGGCCGCCAGTAGATCCGGGTAAAATTGCACCGGCAGCTCCCACGGTAAGGCGCTTTGCGCGCGAGATTGGGGTAAACATAAACGAGGTGCCGGGTACAGGTCCCGGCGGGCGTATATCCATAAACGACGTAAAAACTTATGCGCGTGAGACGGCCTCCAGGCCGCAGAGGGCGGAAGCTCCGGCGGCAGGCGGTGTTATGGCGGGCATTGCAACGGAACCGCTTCCTGATTTCAGCAAGTGGGGCCAGGTTGAAAGTAAGGACATGAGCAATATAAGGCGCAAGACGGCCGAGCACTTAAGCTACGCATGGGCCACAGTGCCGCACGTAACGCAGTTCGACAAAGCCGACATAACGGAGCTGGAGCGACTGAGGAAAATGTACGGCGCGCACGCGGAGAAGCAGGGAGGCAAGCTTACCGTAACGGCAATACTTCTTAAGGTTATTGCCTCGGCACTGAAGGCTTTCCCGCAGTTTAATTCAAGCGTGGATATGGCGCACAGTGCGGTAATCTATAAAAAATACTATCACGTTGGCGTTGCCGTAGATACAGACCGGGGCCTGTTGGTTCCGGTAATAAGGGACGTAGACAAAAAGAACATTGTGGAACTTGCCGTAGAGCTTAACCAGGTAGCCGAGAAGGCCAGGAACAGGAAGCTTTCACTGGAGGATATGCAGGGCGGATGTTTTACAATTACAAACCTCGGGGGGATAGGAGGAACGTATTTCTCTCCGATCATAAATTCGCCTGAAGTTGCCATACTGGGGCTTTCGAGGAGCTCTTACGAGCAGGTTTACCGGGATGGTAAGTTCGAAACGCGTTTGATGCTGCCCCTGTCTTTATCCTACGACCACAGGATAATTGACGGAGC
This sequence comes from Ignavibacteria bacterium, assembly GCA_025612245.1. GTDB lineage: Bacteria > Bacteroidota > Ignavibacteria > Ignavibacteriales > SURF-24 > JAAXKN01. The sequence goes on along the minus strand of JAAXKQ010000015.1, from coordinate 88,724 downwards.
CGACGGCGCGCGGTTCTTAAGATGGGTAGCAGGTGCCGTAGAGCAGCCGTTCTTAATGGCGCTTGAGGGCTGAAAAATTATCGATGGGGCATTAGGGAAAATGATATTTTCTTTTGCTCTTAGGAATTTATGTGATAAATTTGGCGTGAAAATTCATTAAAATTTAAATATTTACGGAGTTAAAGCAGTATGGCAAATAAGACCCAGCTTGCAGTTCTAGGAGGCGGTCCCGGCGGCTATGCCGCGGCATTTCTTGCGGCCGATTTAGGGATGCAGGTGACATTGATTGACATGGAAAAAAATCCCGGCGGGGTATGTCTTTACCGCGGGTGCATCCCATCGAAGGCGCTTCTGCACGTAGCAAAGCTGATAAATGAGACAAAGCATTCGGCTAACTGGGGAATAGAATTCGACTCTCCGAGAATCAATCTCGATAAGCTCAGGAGCTGGAAAGAAAGTGTTGTAGGAAAGCTTACCGGGGGTCTCGGGGTTCTTTCGAAGCAGAGGAAAATTACTTACTTGCAGGGAAGGGCGACGATTCTGAATCCCACGACGCTTGAAATAGAAAAAATGGAAGGCGGCAAAGAAGAATTAACGTTTGAGCACCTCATTGTCTGCACGGGTTCGCGTCCGGCACAGATACCTTCCTTAATGCTGGATTCACCGCGCGTAATAGATTCAACGGGTGCGCTTGCACTGAAGGACATCCCAAAGAATATGCTCGTAGTTGGAGGCGGATATATAGGGCTTGAGCTTGGGTCGGTCTATGCTTCTCTGGGAACTGAAGTGTCGGTAGTTGAAATGACGCCGGGACTATTACCCGGAGCGGACCGGGACATGGTGAACATTCTTGCGCGCTCGCTTCAGCCGGTCATGAAATCCATAATGCTCAGTACAAAAGTAGTGAAGATGGAGGACGTTGGTAACGGTGTTAAGGTTACATTTGAAGGCGAAGGCGTGCAGGAAAAAGAGCAGGTTTTTGAAAAAGTGCTCGTCTCAATCGGGCGCACGCCGAACTCGAAGGGGTTCGGGCTTGAAAATACAAAGGTTGAAGTTGAAAGAGGGTTCATAAAGGTAAATGCGCAGATGCAGACCGCGGAGCCAACGATTTATGCAATTGGTGACGTAGTAGGAAACCCGATGCTTGCCCACAAGGCTTCGGCCGAAGGCAGGGTGGCAGCTGAAGTAATTGCAGGCCACAACGTGGAATTTCACCCGGCTGCAATTCCGGCCGTAATATTTACGGATCCTGAAGTTGCATGGTGCGGGCTTACGGAAACCGAAGCCAGGGAGAAGGGAATTGAAATTAAAGTTGCCCGATTCCCGTGGGCTGCCTCTGGGAGGGCGACGACGCTTGACAGGAGCGACGGCTCGACAAAACTGATCATGGATCCAAAGACAGAAAGGATACTTGGCGTTGGGATTGTGGGGCCCGGTGCAGGTGAAATGATTGCCGAAGGCGTTCTGGCAGTTGAAATGGCTGCCGTTGCAAAAGACGTTGCATTAAGCATTCATCCGCATCCGACTTTGTCGGAAACTGTAATGGAATCTGCAGAAGTATTCTTCGGGCAGAGCACACACCTCTACAGGCCCAAGAGAGGCTGACTTTTCTTTTGAAGGGCGGAGGAAAACTTCCGCCTTTTTTTTTGACTCGTTTATTGAACATTCCATGGGGAGCGTTCATTAATTCTAAAGAAGCATATTTATTATTTATCAGGAATTTTATTATCTTTGTTGTTGGTTTTTGCGGACCTCTTTGGCGCAACCTATTATTAAGTAATTACTCATCTATAAAGGAAATATATAGTGTCGTTAAAAAGTAAGATTATTGAACTCTTCACAAGAAAAGAAAAGATAAGTACCGGCGGCGGTGACAAGGCTATCCAAAAGCAGGTAGCGATGGGGAAATTGCCGGCCCGTGAAAGACTAAAAGTCCTCCTCGATCCAAACAGCTTCCATGAAACTGATCTCTTTGTAGAGCATAAGTGCGAAGAATTCGGCATGGACAAAAAGCAGCTCCCAGCAGACGGTGTCATTACCGGCATAGGCTCGGTTCACAACCGTCCGGTAAGCGTATTTGCACAGGATTTTACGGTTGCAGGCGGATCGCTTGGACTTATGCATGCAAGAAAGATCACAAAAGTTATGGATCATGCCGTGCGCATGGGGATTCCTCTAATAGGAATCAACGATTCAGGCGGGGCACGCATTCAGGAAGGCGTCAATTCACTTGCAGGTTACGGAGAGATATTCTACAGGAATACGATGGCTTCCGGCATAGTACCCCAGATTTCGGTTATTTTAGGCCCGTGCGCAGGAGGTGCCGTTTATTCGCCCGCGCTCACAGATTTTGTTTTTGTTGTGGATAAGATTTCCAAAATGTTTATTACGGGTCCCGAAGTAATTAAAACCGTGCTGGGTGAAGAGATCTCCATGGAAGACCTCGGCGGGGCACGCGTACAGACAGAAATTACCGGTAACGCGCACTTTTATGCAGAAAGCGAAATGGAATGCTTTGAGCAGATAAAGCGTCTTCTGTCGTTTATTCCATGGAGCAACAGAGAGAAAGCTCCACTGGTTACTCCAAAGATGCCGCGCGCGCAGTTTGACGTTGAGCGCATCATTCCTGCAGAGACCACCAAGCCATACGACATACGCGACGTCATAAAGTCGATATGCGACGATTCGGACTTCCTGGAAATCCAGGAAAAGTGGGCGGCAAACATAGTAATCGGGTTTGCAAGGCTTAACGGTGAGACTGTTGGCATCATCGGCAATCAGCCGCTCGTCTTAGCAGGCGTACTGGACGTGGATTCTTCGGACAAGGCGGCACGTTTCATACGTTACTGCGACGCCTTTAACATTCCGCTTGTTACGCTAGTTGACCTGCCGGGTTATCTGCCTGGTGTGGATCAGGAGCATGCAGGTGTTATCCGTCATGGGGCAAAAATACTTTATGCTTACAGCGAAGCCACGGTTCCAAAACTGACCGTCATACTGCGCAAGGCCTACGGCGGCGGTTACATTGCAATGTGCTCACGCCACCTGGGAGCAGATTTCGTCTTTGCATGGCCGACGGCAGAAATTGCAGTTATGGGTCCTGAAGGCGCAGCAAACATCATCTTCAGGGGTGAAATTGCGGCTGCAAAAGATCCCGATACGGTAAGAAAGCAGAAAGTTCAGGAGTACACGGAGAAGTTTGCCAATCCATATGTAGCAGCTTCAAACGGTCACGTTGATTCAGTAATTAATCCTTATGAAACCAGGGATGCGCTGATATATGCGCTGAAGGCTTCAGCTAACAAATTAGAAACCAGACCCAACAAAAAACACGGGATACCTCCATTTTAACATGAACGACAACAATAAAGATCTAGAAAAAATAGTTGTAGACGATACGGTTTACATGACAAAGCTGACGCCCAAGTTTGCCGAGAGGAAAGCCTATGCGCCCAGGGATCCGAAAAAGATATACGCTGTAATACCCGGAGTGATACTGGATATAACAGTAAACAAAGGGCAGCGAGTAAAGCAGGATCAGAGCATACTTGTGTTTGAAGCGATGAAAATGAGAAACACCATCAAGGCGCCATTCGACGGGACGATAAAGTCGGTTAAGAAGTCGAAAGGCGAGAGGGTGGCAAAAGGAGAACTTCTGCTGGAGTTCGAGTAGAGAGCTATGTCTTAAAATAAATAGCGGGGATAATGCCGAGCTTTAAGCGGTAAGCAGACTTTCTTTTCCACAGACATTATCCCCGCTATCACGATCAATTATATAAGGAATGATTATTTTTTATCCTTTTTTCCTTTGCTGCATACCGCTTAATAGTTCAAAAGCCCAAAAGAGAAATTTCCGCGGGAATTATATTTCTTCCGGAGAAATCAGAGTCTCTCGCATAATCATACTAAATTATAGATTCCCGCGCCCAGAATGTCAACACACTTAAAGGGTACCGGAAAAAGTGAAAGCCCGGAGTTTGTGCGTGTCCGGGCTTTTTTTGGGGAAAAGTTACATATATATTACTTTACTTCAACTGTTCTGCGTTCGTCAATCGGGATGTAGGATCGTTCGGTGCAGCCGGTATAGATCTGGCGCGGGCGGTAGATCCTCATAGCCGGATCCTCCCTCATTTCCTTCCACTGTGCTATCCAGCCGGGGAGCCTTCCAAGCGCAAACATTACGGTGAACATTTCCGTGGGGATTCCCATGGCGCGGTAAATGATGCCGCTGTAGAAATCCACGTTCGGATAGAGTTTGCGTTCGATGAAGTAGCTGTCCTCAAGAGCCACCCGTTCGAGGTTTTTTGCAATTTCGAGCAGCGGGTCCTTGATCCCGAGTTTATTTAATACCTTATCGGCGGCTTCTTTGAGAATTTTAGCGCGGGGGTCGAAATTTTTGTAAACCCTGTGCCCGAAACCCATCAGCTTGAAGCTGGAATTCTTGTCCTTTGCCATATCAATAAACTTCCTGTAATCGCCGCCTTCGTTTTGAATTCTCTGCAGCATTTCAATTACGTGCTGGTTAGCTCCGCCGTGCAGTTTGCCCCAGAGGGCGCAAATGCCGGAGGCAATGGTGGCAAACATGTTGGCCTCGCTGCTTCCGACCATTCTGACGGTCGAGGTGCTGCAGTTCTGCTCGTGGTCGGCGTGCAGGATTAAGAGCAGATCCAGGGCGTCTGCAACTTCCTGGTGGACCTCATAGTCCTCGGCCGGGACTGCAAACATCATATGAAGCAGGTCAGCCGCGAAGCTCATGTTGTTGCGCGGATAAACGTAGGGCTGTCCGATAGATTTTTTGTACGAGAAAGCCGCAATTGTTTTCAGCTTTGCCAGAAGACGAATTATGTTATTGTAGCGTTCTTCCTGTGTATCGGGATAATAGGCAGATAAGGAAACAACCATAGAGCAAAGTACACCCATAGGATGTGCCGTGGGAGGATAGCCCTCGTAGAATTTTTTCATATCCTCTCTAAGCAGACTGTGGTGTGTAAGGTCAAAAGTAAACTTGTCAAGCTCTTCCCTGGTGGGCAGGTGGCCGAATATTAAAAGAAAAGAAACCTCAAGAAAACTGCTTTTTGCGGCTAATTCCTCGATGGGGTAACCGCGGTACTGCAGTATTCCTCTCTCACCATCAATAAAAGTAATTGAACTCTCACAAGAACCCGTGTTGCCATAACCTGAATCCAGCGTAATTGCACCGGTCTTAGACCTTAATGCCGTAATGTCAATTCCAACCTCACCCTCTGTTCCGACAGTCACTGGGAGCTGGTACTCCTTCCCATTGAGAACTAATTTCGCATTATCCATTTTCCTACCCTCTGAAATGTTGATAATTTATTTAACTGAACAGGATGTTACGTCGTTTATGAAGAGCTTGTGGTTTGATGAAATATTAATCGAAATTTCACGAAATGTCAATATTAAAGGGCGTAAATAAAAGATAAAATGTCTTTTGAGGGGAAAATTATTATAGAAAAGGCTGTTTTTACACAATTTTCAGCTTTTTAAGGACTATTAACGGAAAAAATTCTTAGCTTTGTATGTCCAATTTTCAGCCGGTTTCAAGTTTCAGTTTATTCAAAAACCAAGCTTCCAGGTCTAACATGAAAAGCCCTCTTCTAATTGCAATATTCGGAATTTCTGTTGCCGGAATTACCTTTGGGCTGGTTTCGCCCGTAACGGTAATTCTCCTGGAAACGAACCACACGCCAAGCTGGATAACCGGGCTGGTTACGACCATGCTTTACATCAGCATTGTGCTTTCCTCCAGCATGACGGGAAAACTCATTGAGCGCTACAACATAAAAAGGGTGCTTTCGTGGGGGCTTTTAATCGTCTCGGTCTGCTCGCTGGGGCTCATGTTCTGGCGGAATTACTTCATACTTTTTCCCTTAAGGTTTCTTCAGGGAATAGGTGTAACGTTCCTTTTTATTGCTACAGAAGTCCTAATAAATACAATCAGTGACGAGACAAACCGCGGGCGGAATATAGGGCTTTATGTAATGTTTCTTTCCACAGGAATTGCCGCAGGCACAATGCTCATCTGGACGGTCAGGATCTATGAATGGCTTCCTTTTGTAATTGGCGCAATAACTATCCTTATAGTATATGTTTTTGTGGAATTCCTGCTGGTGGATCTTGAGCCGGTAAGGGATTTAGAGAAAAAGCATGAGAACTTTCCATTCAGGATGATGCCCGTAGTTGCGGTTTTCTCTTCCGCCGTTTACGGCGTCTTTGAGTCCTCGATTACCATAGTAATTCCCTTGTTCGGCCTCAGGAGCAGCTTTACGGAAGATGAGGTTTCACTTTTCCTTGCCTCCTACGTCATTGGAGGTATTATACTGCTTTACCTGATAGGCAGGGCGTCGGATAAAGCTTCCAAGTTTAAGCTTCTCCTCGTTGTATCTGCCGTACTGAGTGTTCTTTTCCTCTTGCCGGCTTTCTTTTCAGATACGGCTATTCTGACTGTGATATTTTTTGTCATCGGGGGATTTGTACCCGCCTTATATACAATAGGACTGACATACACGGTTGAAAGGGTGGAGAAGGCATATGTTGCGCAGGCAAATGGCCACTTTGCAATGGCATACGGCCTGGGCACGCTTGCGGGTCCCGTTGCGGGTTCAATGCTTGTGGAATTAAACAGGCAGTACGCTTTCTGGATAGCATCGGCTCTTTTGTGTTTTCTCTTCTGGGCTTACTTTTCCTTCATAAAAAAGGAAAAGAGCAGGGCCTGAGAACCCATCTATGCGCCCCGGAATAAAATATTTTGCAGTTTTTCTTACGCCATTGAATTTCACATAAAAACGCGATATTTTCAGGAGAACTTTTCCAATTTTAATGCAGACTAAGATATCAAATATAATACAGCTCATAGCAAATTTAAGCCACAGCAGAACGGCTTATCTGCTAAAAGGAGCGCGCATTGAAGCATTTTCAGGGGCAGGAACGGAAAGCCTCTTTAGCGAGCTGAACCAGGATATAAACGGGGCGGCGGAGGCGGAACTTGGAGGTGCCGTAAACTGGGCTTCTTTCAGGGAGCTTTCCGTAAAAACCGGACTCAGGTCCGTTTACATAAAAAAACTGGATAATAATGCCGAAGACGAGGGGGCTTTGTTTCTTGTCCTGTTCTCAGAAAAAAACAGGCATTTCAGCCCATTCCGCCTGGAAAATGTGAGGCTCCTTGAGGACTTCCTTTGCGAATATATGGAAGTTGCCGGATTAAAAAATATAAAGCAGACGCTGGTTGAGGCTGCAGGCAACATAGAAGCCATAATTTATTCTACCGATGTGAAAGGGGAGAAATACCTTTTCATTACGGATGCCGTAAAGAAGATACTGGGCTATTCGCCTTCAGAGCTGATGGAAAATCCGGGCCGGTTTTTAAGGCGTATAGAACCAAAGCACCTGGCAAAATACAGGGAGTTTATTAACCAGCTCAGAGGCGGCTCAAGTGCCACAGTGGAGTACCAGGTAAAAGACACCTCGGGCAGCATGCATTTCCTCAGGAATTCAGGATTTCCCGTTGAAAAGAACCACGAGATTGTAAGAATAGACGGAGTGGTGAGCGACATCACAAAAGAAAAGGAAACGCAGCTCAGGCTTGAAAAGTCGGAGGAACGCTTCCGTCTGCTCATTGAGACGGCAAATGACCTCATTTTTAACCTCGACAGCTCGGGTTACTTTTTGATGGTAAACAACTACGGGGCGCTTGCACTGGGCTATAAGCCGGAGGAGATGCTGCAGCGTCATTTCCTGGAGTTTATAAGCGACGACTACAAGGCCGAAATAGCCATAGCGTTCCAGCAGATACTGAAGTCAGACAAGCTGGTATCCTTCGACGCCGCATTTTTAGACAAGTTCGGCAAGGAAATATTTTTTGAGGTGCAGTGCCGTCCCACGTTGAATAACGGCGAGATTACGGGCATGCTCGGCATTGGGCGAGACATTACGCAGCGTCGCAAAGACGAGGGGAAATTGAGGGAACTGAACTCCAGATTCATTGAGGCAAACAGGCTTATTTCCATAGAGCGCGACCGCGCAAAGCAGCAGGTCTCCGTCCTTGAGGAGCTGAATAAACTTAAAAGCGATTTTATTTCAAACATTTCACATGAGCTCAGGACTCCACTGGCCTCGGTTGTAGGTTTTGCTGAAACCATAACCTCGGATCCCAACATGCCGAGGGAGATGATCTTGGAATTCAGCAATATAATCTTAAGCGAGGGTAAGCGTCTGGCAAAACTGATCAATGACGTGCTTGACTTTGCCAAAATGGAAGCAGGGAAGCTGGACGTCTTCAAAACGGAATTCGACATTGTGGAAACCCTTCAGTCGGTAATGGCCGGCCTGAACGATGAAGCCAGGCAGAAGGCCATAGCACTTACCTCAGAGATACCGGAACATCCGGTGCTAATTACGGCCGACAAGGAGAGGATTTCGCAGGTAATTCAGCATCTGGTAAGCAATGCAATTAAATTTACGGGCAGGGATGGGCGAGTTACTTTAATTGCGCAGGATTTCAGGAGGGAGTTTGAAATTATAGTAAGCGATACGGGTATAGGCATTCCTTCAAGGGATCTGCCCAACATATTCCAGAAATTCTACAAAGCGGCACGCCCCGGCATTTCGCAGATACCGGGATCCGGAATTGGGCTCGGGCTTGTTAAACAGATCATTGACATGCACAAGGGGCTAATTTCCGTGCAGAGTGAAGTAAACAAGGGTACTACTTTTATTATAAAGCTACCAAAAAGCAATTAAACGATTGGGTAATTAACCGAGGAAAAATTGGAAAAACTGGTTTTTATTGTTGACGACGAAAAGGCAATCTCCAAGCTGCTGACATACTGGGTCAGGGATAAATGGAAATACAAGGTTGAAGTCTTTGAAAATGGGCAGGAAATGTTCAGGAGGCTTTCTGCAGTATGTCCGGATCTCATTCTGCTGGACATTATGCTGCCGGATATCGACGGCATTGAGATTCTTAAAAGGGTAAAGCAGTTCAATGAAGACATACCCATTATAATGCTTTCGGCCCAGGGAAGCATTGAGGTTGCCGTTGAGGCACTGCGCCTAGGGGCGTTCGACTATTTCCCGAAACCGATAGATACACAGCGCCTTGAGCCGGCAGTCAAAAATGCAATCCGGAACCACGACCTGCAAAAAGAGCTCACGATTTTGAAGGAAGATGTAAAGAAGCAGTACAGTTTCGACAATATCATCTCTTCCGACAGCAAGATGCAGGACGTCTTTAAGATGGTCTCCAAAGTGCTGGATAACGACATTACAGTACTCATACACGGCGAAAGCGGTACAGGAAAGGAGCTCATTGCAAGGGCAATTCATTATAACGGCATAAGAAAGGACAAGCCTTTTGTTGTGGTTAATTGCGCCTCAATTCCGCGCGAACTTTTGGAAAGCGAGCTTTTCGGGCACGAAAAGGGCTCTTTTACGGGTGCCTATCAGAGGAAGATCGGAAAGTTTGAAATGGCAAGTGAAGGCACGATATTTCTGGATGAGATAGGCGAAATGCAGATGTCGCTTCAGGCAAAGATACTGAGGGTTATTCAGCAGAAGGAACTTGAACGCGTAGGGGGTACGGAGGTAATAAAGACCGACGTTAGGATCATATCGGCTACAAACGTAGACCTTAAGGCAGCGGTTGAAAAAAGGGAGTTCAGGGAAGACCTTTTCTACAGGCTGAATTCTTTCCCCATAATCATTCCACCTTTAAGGGAAAGAAGGAGTGACATACTCACTTTAATTGACCACTTTGTCAAAACCTTCAATGAAAAGCTCGGAAGAAGCAGCAAAGGCTTTACCAGGCGCGCGCTCAGGCTTCTCTACGACTACAGCTGGCCCGGGAACGTCAGGGAGCTGGAAAATACAATTGAAAGGTGCATTATCCTTTCTGAAACCGATCTCATGGACTTAAACGACCTGCCGCAGAACGTCAGGGCTACGGAGAACAGTTCGCCACTTTCTTTTGCAGGACCTCTTTTTGGTGACGAGAGTCAGATCATTTCTTTTGACAAGCTGAAGGAAGAGGCCATAAGGCACGCGCTCAAGGTTACAAACGGAAACATTGTAGAGGCGGCAAAAAAACTTGAGATCGGGAGGGCCACGGTCTACAGGTTTATGGAAAAGTATAACATCTCCTATGAGGAGCAGTAAAGGGAGTTATGCCGTGGACCCGGCTAAGGTGGAATTTTGAGCTAAAGAGAGGCTTTGGGTTCACAAAGCCTCTCTAAATTGTATTAACTAGGAATAGAGCCTGGCAAGCTTTTCAGCAATAGTGCCGAAGGTTTCATCCTGAAGTGTTACCTGTCTGAATATATCAACTATATTTTCTCTTGTGATCTTGTTAAAATCCTTTTCAAGCGGGGTAATGAGCACGCCTCCCATATCCACTGAAGCCGGGCTTAAGAGAATATTGTCGTCTCCTTCCATGAAGAAGTAGCTCGGGCGGTGTTTTGCCCTTGGGAATACGAGCACATGCCACTTTGCGTCTTCATAAAACGAAAGGATGTTCATCATCGGCTCTTCGCCTGTGTTGGGGGAAGTGGCGCTGAAGATGTTATAAAAGCTGTTGAAGGCTTTTACGATGGCTTCGCTGTCTGAAGACTCAAATGAGAAGAATTTACCAAGGTATCTGTCAATTGCAAAGACCTGTAAGTCGTTGCAGCTAATGATCTTACGGCCAAGACTTTCCCTTATTCCGCAGTATTCGCTGTCGATTGGCATGAAGCCCTTGTCGCCAGCCTGGAAGTGAAGGTGGTCGGGTGCCGAAGCGCCGCACTTAGGGCCGTTATAGAAAACGGTGTAGTAACGGCTTAAATCCCTGCTCAGCTCCAGCATGGCTGGCAGCGAGCTTTTTATTTCCTGGGGCACATGGCCTGTTTTGGGAATTGTAAAATGCTCGTTGAAAATAGGGAACGGGTTGCAGAGCAAGATGTAGTCATCCTTATAAAGGATTCCTTTCTGGTCGCCCGGGAGGTTATCGGGGCAAAGGAAGCATTTTCTCTCCTTAATCGACTTAGGGTCGACTTTTGCAGAAGAAGAAACGATTCTTCCGGGGTTGAACTGGACCTTTATTTTGAAATGTTCGAACTCAAAATTTTTAACCTCAATGCTCTCCAGGCTTTTGTAGCCCTTGCTGAGCAGTTCCCAGCTGCCTTTTTGCTGGGCAAGCAAAGCTTTCGCTTTGCCTGCCAGATCATCTGATGAAATATATGGTTGTAATTCTATATCTTTAATTATAGTAGTATCTCTCATAAGGAATTTTTTCTCTGACGTGCTAAAAGTTCAATGGTTCTGATTCTGTCTTTATATACGTTATAAGTATTAGCCTTATTGATGTCCAGAGCGGCATCTGAGTTGCCTTCCCATCTGCGGCAGAGGTAAATCGGCTCGTAGATCCTGCCGATCTGGTATTCCCTGGAAATTGCAAGTCCGAGGGCGTAATCCTCGCCGTAGCTTACGTTAGGGAGTTTAATTTCCCTGAGAAGCGGGGTATAGAAAGCGCGCGGGGCGCCGAGGCCGTTAATTCTGAGTGCATTGTTGCGTCCGTTATCGGGTGTCCACTCCTTATGGTCAATAATTCCAGGAGGGATCTCTTCGAGCTTAAAGTTTGTCATCTGGTAGCTACCGATAACCATGGCGCACTTTTCTTCCCTGAACTTATCGACGACTTTCTGGACCGTAGTTTCATCCTTGTACATGTCGTCGCTATCGAGCTGAATGGCAAAGCGGCCGCATTTTTCGTGATGGACGCCCAGGTTCCAGCATCCGCCAATACCGAGGTCGTCTCTTTCAGGGACAACGTGGATGAGCTTGCTGTTTTTGGCGGCGGCTTTTTGAAGGACATCGGATGTGCCGTCGGTCGAATGGTTATCGACCACGATAAGGTTGAACGGGAAGTCGGTTTTCTGTTTCAGAACGGACTCTACGGCGTCGCCAATGGTTTTGACCCTGTTTCTGACGGGGATGATAACCGAGGCTTCAAACTCGAAATTGCCGGCCGTAAGGTCGATTTCCTTGAATTCCGGCTTAAGGTAAGCCTTTACTTTCTTAAGGTGTTCAGTAGCTGCAATTTCCATTTCAATCTGGACGCTGCGGTTTCTAGGGTTAACGTAGTCGAACTGTTTTTCGCCGGTTTTGCGGACGTCAGTTTCAATGGTTGCATAAAGGAATTCCGGTACGCGTAGAAATGCATATTTCTGCGAAATTTTAAGCCTGAGGTCATAAAGTCCGGCAAACTTGTATTTTTCTTCGCCGGCTACTTCTTTAAGGGCCTTTGTGCTGAAGAAATAGACATAACCGAAATTAAAATCGTCTCTGATGCTGCCAACCTGGTAATCTATTACAGGAAGAGCTGACCTTTTTCCTTCCTTAACTTCATAATAATCTGAATAGACAAGTCCTGCCCCGGTGTCTTCGGCAACGTGAAGGAATCTTTCAATTCCGAACTGTCCGAATTCTATCAGGTTATCCTGTGTTATAAATAAAGTATAATCGGCATTTGATTTCTCTTTGAGCTGTGAGATGGTCTCGCTGCTGAAAAGGGACTCAACTTTGATGATTTCGCATCCCTCAATGTTATTTCCAACTTCTGAGGTTGCAATTAAATAGCACTTGTCCACCAGTCCTGAGTTTACCAGTTCACTGACTGTCTTCCTGGTATAGTCATTACCGCTGTATGGGATGAAGGCTGTGATTTTCCTATCCATCAATTCTCCGTGAATAAAATGTTTTTTACTGCGTGACAATTTAAGGAAAATAAAGCAAAGATACATTACTCTAATTGCTCAATTTAACTTCATATATAATATAGATAGGATAAAGTGATAACTGACCGGGAAAGAAAAAGAAGGAGGGTCAGACAGGGCAGGCCACAAAGTTTTGCCTTAGCCCCGGGGAGCGGAGAGATTTATAAATGTGCTTAATTTAATAATATGAAAAATAAATCTAAAAAGAAGTACAAAAAAATTAAAAATTTTGAAAAATTTCATGAAACCCGAATATCTATAGGCATATAGTCGAGGATTCGAATAGCCTTTTACGCCCCCTTCGGTGGGTACTAAATTATTGTAATAAGAATGCAAATGCCGTTAATTTATAGTAGATGATATTTAATTAACAGAAATGAGAGGTATATTTGACATCAATAACAAAAGCACTAGTAATGTTTGCCATGTTGCTACTGGTCGGATTTACCATTATACACAAGGAGCTAGGCGACAACAAGACCGGTCAAAGTGCTGGAATAAAAGAATTAAGTAACAATACGCAAAGCGAAAATGCTGTAAAGCAAGAGAGTTCTTTTATTCAGTTCTTAGACAAAGGCAGAATGACCGCCTCCTGGTACGGACCAAGATTTCATGGCAAAATGACAGCCAATGGCGAAGTGTATAACCAGATGGCTTTTACTGCCGCCCACAAGTACTTCAAGTTCGGGACGCTTTTAAAACTTACAAATCCAAAGAACGCGAAATCTGTCATAGTAAGGATCAACGACAGAGGTCCTTATATCAGCGGCAGGCAGCTCGACCTATCCAGGGGTGCTGCACTAGCTCTGGGAATCATAAAGCCCGGGGTCTTAAAGCTGAAAGTAGAAGAAATTGCTTTAGCCGATGAAAATAAACCCCTGCTGGCTCTGAACTAAAGCTGAAACTTAAAGAAAAAAAAGAAAACCTGCTATAAAAGCAGGTTTTTCGCTTTTTAAATAGGTCCTTTCCGGGTGAAAAAAGTTTCCCAGGTTTACTCGACCAGGGAGATGGAAGTCTTTACAGATTGTGTAATAGGCATAATCATGTTCTGCTGGCCCGTAGCGGCCATGGTCATTTCGTTATCCATGCTGCCGTCGTTTTTAATTGCCATACCCATTACAGGATCGAAGTACAGGCTGCCCGATATCTTGCCTGTTCCCTCGATTACCAGGTTCATACCCATCACCTGAGTCTGTCCGCTGTTCTTTACGTCGCCCGTATAGGTAACCTTAAGGCATTCGTGTCCCCGGACCTTTTCTTTTCCAACGATGGTATAGGTAGAGTTGATGGTATTGGTCATTTTTCCGGCGCCCATCATTTCAACTGTATCGTTTGATACCATGTTCCATGGAACGCCAGGTTTTACCTCCCCTTTAGGGAGCTTAATGAAGCGGATCAGGTTATTCTGTGAAAGTCCCGTAACATTGAAAAACTTTATTGAATCTATGATGCTGGTTTGTTCAATTGTCCCGTCTTCGAGCATGGTGAGTTTGATCCTTTTGCCTGCAAAAGGGGCAAGTGACAAGGTAGTGTCTTTCATCGGGTTTTTGGTGGAAATCCTCCCGGAATCGAGAGCGGTAATCAGTTCGGCTTTGCCGTCTTTAACGTCATCTACTTTCATGCTTACGCTAAAGTTGCCGTTGACGCTCATTTTCATTTCAGTGCCCATGGCCTCCTGAGTAAAGTTGCCGTCCATTGTGCTCAGGAAACTATAGGTTTTACCCTTTTGGAAGTTATATTTAAGTTTGTAGCTCTCCTGGGCGTTCAGGTTTACCGAGAGCAGAGAAAAAACAAAAAGCGCGGATAAAATCAGAGGCAGGGCCTTCTTCATAATGGTCTCTCCTGTTATTTATGTGAAATTGGTTTATAAAAAGATCTGTCGAATTTACTGTCCCCGGCAATCCTGAGGGTTGTCAGAAAGACAAGTCGAGATACCCTGGCTGCCTTTTCCATGTCAATTGTAGAAGTTTCGTCGCTAACGTGGTGGTAGTCCTTAGTCTCGCCCGTATTATAAAACAAAACGGGGACACCCTTATGCATAAAGGAAGCATGGTCGCTAGCCTCGAGGAATTTATCGAGGCTGTAGCCGAGCTTAAAGCCGATTTTCCTGTTTTCCTCCTTATTCAGCTCATTTAGCTCGGGGCAGACTGAAGCTCCAATAATATAAAGCGAGTCCGGGTTGTTGCGCCCGATCATATCCATGTTCAGCATGGCCTCAGTTTTCTCAAGGGGGAAAAGTGGAGAGTCTGTGTAAGCCCTTGAGCCCAGAAGTCCGAGCTCCTCGCCGGCAAAGGTAATAAAAAGGAGGCTTCTTTTGGGTCTGGCCTCCAGTGAGGCAAATGCCCTGGCAAGGGCCAGTACGCCGCTGGTGCCGGAAGCATTATCGTCGGCGCCATTATAGATATAATCTTCGCCCGGAGAGTGTTCTTTCCTGAAGCCGACGTGGTCGTAATGGGCGCCAACTATTACCAGTTCATCCTTTAAGGCGGGATCGGAGCCTTGGAGATAGCCAACAACGTTAAAAGCGGGGGTCTCGGTTACCTCGGTCGTTGTTTTGAGCAGGACTGAAAGTCCTTCGAGTTCAAAAGAAACCGGCTTTAATTCCGAATCAATTTTACTTTCCAGGCTTTTCAGGTTTTCCACGGAGCCGAAGAGTTCCGTTACCACTTCGCTTCCCGCCTGCACGACAGGGATCTTATCCTTTTCATCGGTAAGGAGAGTTGTAGGAAGTGCGTCCCTGGGAATAAAAGATGAAAGCGAGGGCCAAGGGAAGCCCCTCGGGCTTAAAAGGGAATGGTTCAGGGGGTCGGTTGCAAGAATGATCCCTTTGGCGCCGTGTTTGATTGCGTTATCGACCTTTGTATTTACCCGGCTATACTTGAGTGCGCTTTCGGAAGAAAATCCGGAGGCGGGGTCGTTCTCGCGAGGGCAATGGCGTAAGATGAAGACAACCTTTCCCTGGACGTCGAGGCCGTTATAGTCGTCGTACTTAAGTTCCGGCGCAGTAATGCCGTAGCCGGCGAAAACTATGGCTGAGGTGACTTCCATACTGCCGGTCATCTCAAGCGGGGTAAATTCAGTTTTTATGCTGAAGGCATGATCCGCCCCATTTCTTTTTATTATAAGCCGGTTATCCTTCCCGAGGTCAATTGTCCCCAGGCGTACAGTCTGAAAATAGCTTCCATTGACGGGGCTTAGTCCCAGGCTCTTAAACTCCTCAGCGATATAGCGGGCGGCTTTATCAAGGTCCTCACCTGGAGTTTTCCTTCCCTTCAGCGAATCGGAAGCAAGGAAGGAAATATGTTTTTTCATCAGTTCGGAGGTAATAAGGTCAATGCCATTTTTCCCCGAGGAGCCAGAAGAACCGCAGCCAAAGAAAACCATGGGAATGAATAGTAGGTAATAAGAAAGCCTTTTCATTATCTGCCCCGGTGAATTTTATGCTTAATTTTGACATAAAACATAGTCAGAAAATAACATAAAAACCACATGGGGCAGACAAAAAAATGCCTCAGGAAAAAGGCGGTGAAAGCTAGTCGTATCTGAGGGCGTCAATAATAACGAGGCCCGAAGCCTTGCGAGCAGGATAGAAGCCGAAGAAGATGCCAACGAGTCCTGCAAAGCCGAAGGACATAAAGACGGTAAAGGGAGAAATTACGGTAGCCCATCCGCTGAAGAAGCTTACAATCCGGGTGGCAATAAAGCCGAAGAGTACGCCAAGGATTCCGCCTGCAAGGCTCAGCACCACGGCTTCAAAGAGGAATTGTGTTAGGATGTCGTTTCCCCTGGCGCCAATAGCGCGCCTGATTCCGATTTCGCGCGTTCTTTCGGTGACAGAGACGAGCATAATATTCATAATTCCAATGCCTCCGACGATCATTGAGACGCTGGCAATTGAGGCCAAAAGGATTGTAAGGACGCGTGTAGTCTCCTGTGCCGTACTGGCAATATCTGTCTGGTTCCGGACCGTAAAGTCATCATCCTCGCCCGGCTGGATTCTGTGAGCCTCTCTCAAGGTGGAGGTAATTTCCTGCTGGGCTTCATTCATAGCGTCGGGTGAAACGGCGCTGCAGAGGATCTGCTGGATGTTCTTAAATCCGCTCAGGCGGTTCTGCACCGTGGTATAAGGAGCCAGAATGATGTCGTCCTGATCCTGCCCCATGGCGTTTTGTCCTTTTTGCGCCATAAGGCCGATGATCTTAAAAGGGACCTCGCGCACCCTGATCTCCTGTCCAATAGGATCCTGGTCGGGGAACAGGTTTTGTGCAATAGTCTGGCCGATAAGGCAAACCTTGGCGTTTGTTTTCACATCATTTATGGTAAAGAAGTCGCCCGAGGAGACGTTCCACTGCCTGATATCCGGGTAATCGGCCGAAACGCCCATGGTGACAGTATTCCAGTTTCCAATGCCGCCGATTACCTGTCCCGCGGCCCTTATGATAGGGGAGACGCCGGCAAGTAGAGTAGTGTTTGCCTTAAGCTTATCGACGTCATCGAGAGTAAGGCGTGTATTGGAACCGCCGCCCATACTGACTCCGCCCTGGCGGACAGAGCCAGGGAAAACAATTATAAGGTTAGTGCCAAGTCCGGCAATCTGGTCTTCCACCCTTGCCTGAGCGCCCTGGCCAATTGCAACCATAACTATGACGGCTGCAACGCCGATGATGATGCCAAGGATAGTTAAAAGGCTGCGCATTTTGTTCTTAAGAATAGAGCCAATTGCCACCAGTATAAAATCATTCCATTTCATTTTTTAGAATCCTCCTCTTCTGCCTGCGCCGGTCATGGACCTGTTTTGCTGGAATGGGGTGCCCTGTTGTGAAGTCTGCGTTGTGGAAGAAACAATGCCTGAGACCACATCCATTCCCTCGTGAATTTTATCCGAGGAGACTTCGGTAAACTGTCCGTCGGATAACCCCGTTCTGACCCTGAGAGCCTGAAGCTTTCCCCGTTCATCGATGAACCAGAGGAGTGCCGAATTCTTCCTTTGTCCCTGGAAAAGTGCCTGACCGCTTTTGTTCTGGGGGCCCGTATTTTGTGTCGCAAGGTTCTGGCTGCCAGCCTGAGCCGAAGAGTCGCGCCTGTTAGACTCGGCGTTGCGGCCAGGTGAGGACTTTGCCTGGGCTATCATTTCAGGCGTAGGCCTCATGCGGAGTGCAGCGTTGGGGACTTTGAGGACGTTATCGGCATGAGCGATCTGGAAATTGATTGTAGCCGTCATGCCGGGCATCAGGTATCCCTCGTTGTTGCTGACATTAATGACGACGGAATAATTTACAACGTTCTGTATTGTTGTAGGCTGCAGGCGGATTTGCTGAACCAGGCCTTCAAAGGTTTTATCGGGGTAGGCCTGCACGGTAAAGGTTACATTCTGGCCTACTTTAATCTGTCCTATGTCGCTTTCATCCACGTTTGCAATTATCTGCATTTGCGAGAGGTCGTTTGCAATGAGGAAGAGCGTAGGCGCCTGGAGGCTTGCTGCCACGGTTTGTCCTACGTCAACATTCCTGGCGATTACGGTTCCGCTGATCGGGGCCGTAATCTTGGCGTAGCGGAGGTTAATCTTTGCCCTGTCGAGGCTTGCCTGTGCGGATTTAACCCCGGCTTTGGCTACGGCGTAATTATATTCTGCCGTTTCAAGGTCGGTCTGTGCGGCTAGATTTTTTTGGACCATGACCTTAATGCGTTCAAGATCCTTTCCGGCCTGAGTAAACTGTGCCTGTGCTTTATCGAGGCTGCTCTGTGCGTCGCGAACAGAAGCCGAAAGGAAGGTAGTGTCTATGAGGGCAATGAGCTCCCCTTTTTTTACCTTATGGTTAAAATCGGTAAAGATCCTGGCAATTGTGCCAGAGACCTGGCTGCCCACCTGGACGGTTACCACGGGGTTAAGGACGCCGGTACTGGAAACCAGCGACTCAATGCTACCTTTTTCAATTTTAACGAATTTGTAGCTGTTTTTGTCGTTTTTTCCGGAAGCAAACAGGTAATAGGAAACTGCGGCAATGATGAGGAGTGAGACCGCAGAGACTACAATTATCCTGCGTGAAATTTTATTATTGTTTGCCATACTCTTTTCATCTCTTATCTTAATCTTAAACTTACTTCATATCTCATCGAATCTAATATTTAGACAACTTATGCAGGAAAAGAGTTTAATTAAACTCATTTTCCCATGCCGGATTGTGAGCCCGGTTACCCCGTGGCTTTGACTTTCCCTTGATTTCGGGCTATGTTTTAATAAAGGGGACTATATGCAAATAACTATAGAAGATCAGGCTAACATGAAACTGAACCTGGGATGCGGAAAGGATATTAAAGAGGGGTATCTTAACCTGGACATAGTGGATTACGGCGGCAACATGATCCACGACATCAATACGTTCCCATATCCTTTTGAGGATAATACATTTGACGAGATTTTTGCCTCACACGTTTTGGAGCATTTGTACAATTTCAACAAGTCGATAAGCGAGCTTTACAGGATTGCAAAGCCGGACGCGACGGTAATCGTCTACGGACCTTTTTTCCTGAATACGAAGTTTTTCGGGGAGCCGGATCACAGGATACCATTTTCGATCAGGACGTTCGATAATTATGAATTTTTAGGCAACAGGAAGCTGAAGTTTTATGAAAAATGGAAGCTCGTTCACCGTACAAATTACGGAAGCCAGGCCCGCTTTGAGATACTGGAAAAGAAGTTCATAACCTCGCATTTTGCGCCGTTAAAATGGATGGATCCGATACTGAACATAGAGCCTGTGCTGTATGAAAGGTTCTTTGCAGGCATTTTCTCTCCCGAAGAAGTCTTCTTCAGGCTGAGGGTTGTAAAAGAAATGAAGTAAAGTAACAGCGTCCGGGGTAAGATACTTCCTTCAGGATTTACTATTTCCCCTAATTCCGTAATATGCAATAAGTGCCCACCCGACGAGAAAGCTAACACCGCCAAGAGGTGTAATGAATGCCAGAAATTTTATTCCCGTAAGGGAGTAAAGGTAAAGTGAAAAGGAAAAAAGAATTATCCCGGCAAAAATAAAAGCAGCGGCTTTAGTGAACCTCTCAGCTCCGGAAAGGCCAATTGCGAGCAGTACAGCGCTGTGAATGAGGTGATAAAAGACTCCTGTTTTATAGGTCTCGATATCCTGCGGACCGAGATAATTCTGGAGGCCGTGCGCCCCGAAGGCGCCCAGGGCTACGCCAAGAAATCCCATTAAAGCAGCAATAACTATCCAGTTATTTTTCATAATTTAAAACGGTTTATATTTTAATGACCAGTGTTGACACAATTTAGAAAATAATACTGCAATTGTAAATACGCCTTCTTCTTAAAAAACACCTCCTTTAGGCCCGTAAAATGGGATATTCTATCCCTCATTTTAACCTTGAATGGACCTCAGTCTCCGATTTAAATTGAATTAACCGGGTAATTAAACTGAAGGTAGTCTATGATTAAATATGCACGTATATTTTTAATGCGCTACGAAACAGGTCTTATTATTGCCTCTGTGGCATTAGTTTATTTCTGGCCGCAGCTTATGGCAAACCTTTTGAGTTCGGATTATATGCCGCACGGGAACTGTTACTTCTGGACCCCGGATCTGGTCTGGCTTCACGTTATTTCAGATTCACTAATTGGCCTTTCCTACTGGGCAATTACCTTTACGCTGGGTGTACTCGTCTACAGGACGAGGAAGGATATTCCCTTTGCAAGGATGTTTATTGCATTTGCCATTTTTATTGTGACCTGTGGTACAACGCACCTGATGGAAGTCTTGACGCTGTGGGATGCCTACTACTGGCTTTCAGGGGGCATTAAGCTATTTACAGCCATAGCATCAGTTGCAACAGCCGTAGCGCTTCCGCCTGTAGTTCCAAACATAATTTTAATTATTAAGGATGCAAAGCTTTCAGAGGAAAGAAGATTAAGGCTGCAGAGTGCAAACGAGGACCTGCAGAGGGAAATTCTTGAACGGAAGAAAGCACAGGAAGAAATAACGCGACTTAATGCGAGTCTTGAAAAGAGGGTGCACGAGAGGACTTCGCAGCTCGAAGAGGCAAACCGGCAGCTCAGGGCCGAAATAGCGCAGCGCAAGAAAGCAGAGGAGGAAAAGGAGGACCTGTTAAATTCTGAGCGCAGAAGGGCTGCCGAACTTAATGCAATATTTGAAAGCCTGCCGGATGCAGTACTGGTAGGGGATGAGACGGGAATTAAGAAAGCCAACACGGTGGCCTATGAGCTTCTTGGAATCGAATCGCTGGAAGAGTTTAACGACGTGGCTTCAAATTTTTATGATAAAATCAGTGCACGCTTTTCGGGTTCGGGGGAAAAGGTGACTACAAGAAATATGCCCTTTTCGGTAGCGCTAAGGGGTGAAAAGGTATCATCTGAAATTGAACTGATCAACCTTAAGACGGGCAATGAACTGGTAATAAGGACTGCAGCGGCACCGATAAAGATGGATGAAACGGTAATTGGAGCTGTAGCGGTAAATACGGATATAACGGAAAAAAAGAAAGCCGAGACAGAGATACTAAGGCTTAACGAAACACTGGAGCAGAGGGTACTTGAGCGCACGGAGCAGCTTAATGAGACAAACAGGGAGCTGGAAGCCTTCAGCTATTCGGTTTCGCACGATCTGAGGGCACCCTTAAGAAGCATTGACGGCTTCAGTCTTGCCTTATTAGAAGACTATTCGGACAGACTTGATGAGCAGGGGAAGAACTATCTTAACCGTATACGCAAGGCAAGTCAGCGCATGGGGACACTCATTGACGATATGCTCAATCTCTCGAGGCTATCCAGGGCAGAGATGAAGCTTCAGGATACCGATATTGCCTTAATGGCAGAAGAGATTGCAGAGGATCTGAGAAGAAACGAGCCCGCAAGAAACGTTAAATTTATCATCCACCCGGAGTTAATCATTAAAGCCGATGAAAATCTGCTAAGGATAATGCTGCAGAACCTGATTGGCAATGCCTGGAAGTTCACTTCCAGGCGCGAAGAAGCCGTAATTGAGATCGGAAAGGCGAGTATTGAAGGGAAGAGTCAATTCTTTATACGGGATAACGGTGCGGGCTTTAACGAGGCATTTGCCGACAGGATGTTCATGCCTTTTCAGAGGCTGCATATGCCAAGTGAATTTGAAGGCACCGGAATAGGGCTGGCCATAGTTCAGAGAATAGTGCACCGGCACGGGGGGAGCATAAGAGCCGAAGGGAAAGTAGGCGAGGGCGCGGTGTTCTATTTTTACTTCTAAAAACACAAATAGTGAAAAATCAAAGCCCTTATTTTTATCGTGAATTTTAACTATCAATAACATACATTGTTAAAAATGCAACTTGCTTTGAGAAAAAGACTTGGAAAATAAGATCATAATGCTTGTAGAAGATAATCAGGACGACGAGGAGCTGACGCTTCTTGCGCTGAAAAAAAATAACATTACAAATGAAGTGGTTGTTGTTCATGATGGAATTGAAGCCCTGGATTATCTTCTGGCAAGAGGAAGTTATTCCGGCAGGGACAGTAAGAGACTGCCTGCCGTGGTACTGCTGGATCTTAATCTGCCCGGAATAAATGGAATTGAAGTATTGAGAGAGCTGCGCGGAAACCCCGAAACAAAGCTAATTCCGGTTGTGGTACTGACTACTTCAAACAACAGCAATGACATAATAAACAGCTACAGCGTGGGTGCGAACAGTTATGTAATAAAACCGATTGATTTTAATCAGTTCGTAGATCTTCTCAGCTGTCTCGGTCCTTATTGGCTCGTAATAAATGAACTGCCTTTTGCAATAGGAGGGAAATAGCTTGGAGCGCCAGATCCGTATTTTGCTGATAGAAGACAATGAAGATGATGCAGAGCTTTTGCGATTAAAACTGAAGAAAAGCGGCCTGGACATATATACCGAAACCGTAATGGATGGCGAGGCAATGAATGCGGCTCTCGATAGTGCCACCTCCTGGGATGCAATAATTTCGGACTTTCAGCTTCCGTCATTTAACGCCCTTGCCGCTCTCGAAATTGTAAAGAGAAGGAATCTCGATCTGCCTTTTATCATTGTATCGGGTACAATTGGAGAAGAGACAGCGGTTGCGGCAATGAAAGCCGGGGCGCATGATTACGTGATGAAGGGTAACCTGACGAGGCTCATTCCGGCACTCGACAGGGAGATCCGGGAGTCTGAAATACGCCGCAGGCGCCGAGAGTCGGAATTGATGCTGCATCAGCAGGAAGTGCTCTTCAGGAGCGTAGTGGAGATCATACCCGTAAGCCTTGGTGTGATAAATAAAGACGGCGAGGTCATTTTGGCAAACCAGGCATTTAAGAAAATCTGGGGAGACCTCAAGCGCATGCAGCCGGCAGAACTTTCTTCTTACACGGGATGGTGGACGGACACCGGGGAGCAGATTCAGCCGGATGAATGGCTGGTTCTCAAGACTTTAAGAGACGGCGAGGTGATAATGGACAAACTCATCGACATCATTTCAGCCGACGGGACGCGCAGGACCGTGATGAATTCGGCCATACCGATTTTTGGTGAAGACAAGAAGGTCTCAAGCGTAATTATTGTTAACCAGGATATCACGAAACTGATGCAGGACGAAGAGCGTTTGAGGAAAACCCTTACAGAGCTCGAGCGTTCGAACCGTGAGCTGGAGCAGTTTGCCTACGTTGCAAGTCACGACCTGCAGGAGCCGCTTAGAATGGTGGCGAGCTTTACGCAGCTGTTATCCAAAAAGTACCACAATAAGCTGGATTCCAACGCAGATGAGTATATCAACTTTGCAGTTGAAGGAGCTAAAAGAATGCAGGATATTATTCACGACCTGCTGGAATTCTCGCGTGCCTCAAGCGACAATAAACTTGAAACCGTAAACTGCAATGCTGCTTTGGATAAGGCCCTTAAGGAGCTGGAGCCGGAGGTAAAAGAGAGCTGTGCAATAATAAGAAAGGAAGATCTTCCCGTAATTAAGGCCAAAGAAAGGCAGATCGTACAGCTCTTTGAGAACCTTCTGTCCAATGCGATGAAATTCCGCGGCAAAAAGACTCCCGAGATCGACATAGCCTGCAGTCCGGAGCAGGGTGAATGGCGTTTTATGGTTAAGGATAACGGCATCGGGATAGACCATCAGTTCAGTCAGAGGATATTCAGCATCTTTCAGCGCCTGCACGACAGGAGCGAATACCCTGGGACAGGCATAGGTCTTGCGCTGAGCAAGAAGATTGTGGAAAATTTCGGGGGCAGGATCTGGGTGGAGTCGAAGCCGGGTGAAGGAGCGGCGTTTTACTTTACGATTCCGAAATGAAGTTCTTAGCCCGATAAAGTTACTGATCCAGCCATTCCCTGAAGGCAGATGCCCTTTCACGGCTTATTACAATTTCCTCGTCCGTTTTTTGCAGGAGTCTCAGCTTGAGCTTTCCGCCAAAAATGGGGCTTACGCTTTCTATTATATCTATATGTATAATGAACCGTCTGTTTGCGCGGAAAAAGTACTGCGGGTTGAGGAGCTCTTCGAGCTCATCCAATGAATGGCCTGTCAGGTGCCTTTTTCCGTTGCGGCATACGATGTAGGTTATTTTATTATCCACGTAAAAAAATGCAATCTCGGAGGCCGGAATTACAAGCATGCTTGAGCCGGACTTTATTAGGAAGCGAGATTTATAGACCGGGTGTGAAGGGGAGATAGACTTCAAGAGATCTGCAATTTCGTTGGCCCTGTACTGAACGGAGTACACGTTTCTGATTTTTTTATACTTTTCAATGCTGGCCGAAAGGCTTGAAGTATCAATGGGCTTTAAGAGGTAATCGATGCTGTTTACCCTGAAGGCCTGTATGGCGTATTCGTCGTAAGCGGTTGTAAAGACAACCGGGCTGTCGACGTTTACGTTATTGAATATCTCGAAGCTGAGGCCGTCGGAAAGCTGAATGTCCATGAAAATTATATCAGGCGGAGGGTTTTTCCTGAGCCAATCGACCGAGGCTTCAATGCTCTCCAGGCTTCCTTCAATTTCGGCCGCAGGCTCCAGTTCAGAGAGGAGTTTCTTTAGCCTTCTAGAGGCGGGGGCTTCATCTTCAATAATCAGTATTCGCATAAGACGGCTTCTCTTTGATTAAAGGAATTTTGACTGTAAAGTTTAAGTTGTCGTTAAGTATCTCTATATTCTTTTTTACCAGGAGATCGTACCTTTGCTGAATATTTGTAAGTCCGATGCCGGTTGAAACGCCCGTGTTTTTTTTCTTCTGAAGGTTATTCCTTACAATAAGCATGTCGTTTCCATCGATGCAGATATCGATTTTCAGGGGTTTTTCTCTTGAGATTACGTTGTGCTTAATTGCATTTTCAACGAGCATCTGAAGCGTTAAAGGGGCAATAAAGTACCTGTTAAAGCGCTGCGGGACCTCGAGCACGACGGTAAGGTTTTCTGCAAAGCGGATACTCTGCAGGAAGAGGAATGCTTTAATGAAATTAATTTCCTCTTCGAGCTCAACTAATTCCTTGTCCTTATTCTGCAATACATAACGGTAAACGCTGGCAATGCGCTGAACGAATTCCTCGGCCAGCTTCTGGTCTTCGGAGATGAGAGTTGTAAGGGCGTTCAGGCTGTTAAAGAGGAAGTGAGGATTTACCTGGTTTTTGAGTGCGTCAAACTGCGACTGCAGGTGCTGTCTTTTAAGCTCTTCGGATTCAAAGCGCGATTTTTCCCACTGTCTGAAGAAGTGGTAGCCGATATAAATTGCGTCAATAAGGAGGAATATCACCACGCCGATGAGTATTGTAATCTTAATAAACGGTATTGCGGCTTCAAGCGGGTAGTTAATGATTCTCATGTAGATGAGGATTGTACCCAGTATTACGGTTACCGTATATACGGTATTAAACACAATCTGGTATACCAGCCTTTTTTTAGGCTGAGTATACCAGTCCAGATGTTTATCTATTTCCTTGTTTATAACAAGGTTGCCTTCCCAGACAAGGATGGAAATGCTGACTGCAATGAGAATATCGCCCAGGACGTGCGGCCAGAAAGAATACATTGTATCGAACTTGACCGGGATGGTAACAAGAATTACCAGGTAGACGAATATTCCGATTATAGGAATCCCAACGAAGCGGAAGCTCCTGTCGTATAAGAAGGATTTGTTATCCCTGATAAAATTCCTGTAGCTTTTCATATTAGTTATAGCCGGATTAGTTTCAGCCGGGAGATCATCCGGCAAAAGTTTCCTATTTCCCATTTCAAATTTAACATTCATATCAAAACATTCAACATTAAAGACTATCTATTCAGCCATTCACCATGTATCTATAATTATCTTTATCTACCCGCGCGGCCCAGTGCCTTTTCAAGTTCCGCACCAGCGACGAGGTAATCGTAGATGGCCTGCAGGTAATTTGTTTTTGCCTGTGTAAGAGCAAGCTCAGCGTCAAAAAGCTCGTTCTGGCGGCTGAGGCCCTTAAGCCAGCGGCTTCTTGTCAGTTCATAGCTTCTCTCGGCCGATTTCACGGTTTGTGTCTGTGCTTCAATTCTCCTGAAAGCCTCGGCAACGTTGGAGGTGTTTACCTTAACGTCTGTTGCAATAAGAGCCTTAAGGTTGTCAAACTGGGTCTCGAGTTTCATTTTTTCAATTCTTGCCTGTTCAATTCTTGCTTCGGTCTTAAAGCCCGAAAAAATCGGGACCGAGAGGTTAAGTCCAATTACGGCGCTAGCAGGCCAGCGCTGGTTCAACCTGTAATTATCCGCCTGAAGCACCGTCTGCAGCTGTCCGAAGGCTGCAAGAGTAGGCATGTGACCTGCTACTTCGGCATTGATGAGTTCATCGTTTGCCTTAATCTGCAAATCCAGCAGGCTCAGTTCAGGCCTTTTATTCAGGGCTTCTTCAATTGAAGCCCCGGAGAGATTAAACTCCTTCAAAAAGTCACCGGAGGTAAGTGAATCCGCGGGCTCAATTATTTCATTTGCAGGAAGCCCCAAAAGGTTTACGAGGTACGACTTTGCAATTGAAATTCCGTTGCCGGTTTTAATGAGTGCGGGCTTCAGGTTTTCAACTGCCACAAATGCCCTTAGCGTATCGAGCTCGCTTGCAAGCCCCTGGCCGAATAAAAGCCGCGCGTCCTTAAGGGCCTGGGAGCCCCTTTTAATGCTCTGGGAAATGAGGTTATACTGTTCTTTTACGATAAGGACATTAAAGTAGGCTTTTTTAACCTCCGTAATTGTAGCAGCACGCGTGTTGACTATATTCTCGGAGCTGATGTTGTCAACAATTTTAGCCGCCCTGATGCCCGCATAAATAGCTCCCTGGTACAAGGGCCATTCGGCGCTTATTGTACCGGTAAAGTTATTTTTAAGTCCCATTTCCATGGCCTGGCTGGGTCCCATGGTAATTCCCGCGTCCGGGTCGAAAGAAAAGCTGGGCATATAGAACACAGGAAGCTTGAGGTTTCTAGCGTACTGCCCGCTTCCGGTTATTGTAGGCATTGCGTTTCCGTATGCTTCCTTGACCTTCTTCTCATTTTTCTCCTTGTCGAAGTAGGCCACCTTGAGCTCGCGGTTTTGCTCCATGGCAATTGCCACCGCCTCTTTAAGTGTCAGCTTTCTTACCTGCTCCTGGGCGGAGGAAGAAGAATCAGCAATAAATATGAGGGTCATGAAAATGCTGAAGCCCTTGATCATTTTCCTGAAGCTGAACCTTCCTCCGGGCTCCTCTTCAGCCACGGGTGCTGCAAATTCAGGCTCGGGAGCCTTTTCTTTTGGACTAGCTTTTCCCTTAAAGCGGTTTATAATGTCTGTAAGCTTTACTTTAAGGTGTTCGACTTTTATATAAACTACAGGCACAAGAACCAGCGTAAGGAGGAGCGAACTGATAAGGCCTCCAATGAGTGCCGTAGCAAGGCCCGACTTTAATTCGGAGCTGGCGCCCATAGAGATTGCGATAGGCAGCATGCCGAATACCATTGCAAAGGTGGTCATTAAAATCGGTCTTAGTCTCGTCTGTCCTGCATCAATAAGAGCTTCAAACATGGGCATTCCCTCGCTACGCATCTGGTTCGTCCTGTCCACGAGCAGAATGGCGTTTTTACCTACAAGTCCAACCAGCATAATAATGCCGAGGATTGAGAATATGTTGAGCGATTTCACGAAGAGTCCCATTGCCAGCAGTGCCCCAACGATTGCCACGGGTATGGAGAATAGGACGATGAAGGGATAGACAAACGAGTTATACAGTGCTACCATGATGAGGTAAACAAAAAGGATTCCTACCATGAGTGCAATGAACAGGCTTCCGAAGGATTCCTCCTGCATCTGTACGTCACCTTCGAAAGTGACCTCTATATTAGATGGAATCTTCAGCCTTTTGAGTTCCTTTTTTATATCCTCAGCTATATCTCCGCTCGGGCGGCCGACGGCCTGGGAAAGGAGTGAAATTGCCGCAGTCCTGTTTTTTCTTGAAAGCTCTGTCGGTCCCACAGTCTGATAGATATTTGCAAACTGAGAAAGCTCAATTCTTTCGCCGCGGCTGTTCATGAAAGTAATTTTGCCGAGGTCGGAAGTATTGTTTCTGTCGAACCTGTCAAAAACGACTCTAATGTCGTATTCATCGTTTCCCTGGCGGAACTTGGATTCGTCGTCGCCTGTAAAGGCAACCCTCAGCGTAGCAGCAACCTGGTCGAGACCGATACCGAAGGCGGCCATTTTTTCGCGGTTGATTTCGACGCGTGTCTCGGGTTTCCCCTCGCCGCTGCTGACGCGGACGTCTGCGGTGCCGGGGATTTTCCGGACGGCTTCCTTGATCATTTTGCCTGTAGTTTCGACCTCATTAAAGTCGGGGCCGCTAATGAGCAGTGCAATTGGGGCCATGTCGGAGCTGCCGAAAATGCCTATCGGGCTGACCCTGGGTTTAACGCTCGGGATCTGAAGGAGCTTTTCCTTTATTTCGCGGCTCACCTGGATGTCGCTTTTTGACCTTTGAGTCTTTGGAACGAGCGACACGTTCAGTTCTGCCACGCTGTTTGAGGTATAGCCTATAAAGCCTTCTGAGGAAGCGCCGGCATTGGCAAAAACTTTTTTCACTTCAGGCATCTTTGAAATCATCCTTTCGGCTTCAAGCGTAATCAGGTTTGTCTCCTCGAGGTTAATTCTTTCCGGGAGTTCCAGAATAACCGAAAGCTCACCGCGGTCGGAAGGAGGCATGAATTCCGAGCCGATAAATCCTGCCGGTATAAGAGCAATTGATAATACAAGGAGGATGCCTGCAAATGCAATTACCTTCCAGCCGTTATTCATTCCGAGCTTAAGGATTGAGGTATATTTAGCCGTAAGCTTATCGAAGGCTTTCTCAACCCAGAGGCCGAAGCGTCCCATGTTGGTATCTTTTGTAAGATGCTGCAGTTTAGTAAAACGGGAGGCGAGCATAGGAGTAATTGTAAAGGAAACAAAAAGGCTGAGCAGCGTGGATACAACTACAACGAGGGCAAACTGCCGCACAATGTCGCCGATGAGTCCCTGAATGAGTGCAAGCGGGAGGAACACCACGACGTCCACTAGCGTAATTGACAAAGCGGCAAAGCCGATTTCATTTCTGCCTTCAAGCGCCGCCTGTTTTTTTGGTTTACCCAGTTCCATGTGGCGGTAAATATTCTCGAGCACCACAATCGAGTCGTCGACCAGGATTCCAATTACAAGTGAGAGTGCAAGCAGCGTCATCAGGTTAAGAGAGAAGCCGAATGCATACATTCCTATGAAAGTTGAAACGAGTGAAGCCGGTATGGCGACCATTACGATAACGGAGTTCCTGAGGCTGTGCAGGAATACCAGCATTACGATTGCCACCAGAACAACTGCAATCATAAGGTCCTTGTTTACAGCGCGGGCGGCATCAAGTGTAAAGCTTGAGAGGTCCTGTGCGACGTCGAACTTGAGTCTCTTATCCGCGTTTGCGGCTTCAATCTTTTTGAGTTCCTGGTGAACAAGCCTGCTTACTTCAACCGCGTTGGCATCGGTCTGTTTCTGTACCAGGACGCCAAGGGCGCTTTTGCCATTGAGCCTGGCGTAGCTCTCGGCTTCTTTTGTACCGTCTTCGATCTCGGCAACATCCTGAAGCTTTATGTTGCCGCCTTCATTTGAACGGCTTACAATGAGGTTCTTCAGTTCTTCAAGCGAAGAAAATTTGCCCGAAACCCTGACGATGTACTGTCCGTCGGCATCCTTGATCTTGCCGACGGGGAAGTCCATGTTTGAAGTTTTTATTGCCTGAAGGACCTGCAGGACGGGAATGTTATATGAGTTCAGTTTTTCAAGATCCAGGTTAATCTTAATTTCCCTTTCCTCGCCTCCGGCAAAAGTCACCTGTCCCACGCCGGCGAGTTTAGATATCTGGGGTTTAACCTTATCCTTCATGAACTGGTAGAATTCATTGGGCTCCATGTCGGCCGTTACGCCCATTCTCAGAATCGGGAGCTCGGTGAGAGAGAATTTGGAAATCACGGGGCTCTTGGCGTCGGAGGGCAGCTGGTTTACAATTTCGCCAACCTTGCGCTGCACGTTCTGGAGTGCGATGTTAACGTCTGCCGACTGAGTGAATTCAATAAAAACGAAGGATACGCCCTCAAAAGAACTGCTCTGAATATTCTTAATTTTATCCACGCTTGAAACGGCGTCTTCAACGACTTTTGTAATTGAAGTTTCAACTTCATTGGGTGACCCGCCGGGATAATTAGTCATCACTGTTACGTACGGTGGCGTAACGTCTGGAATCAGCTCGTAGCGGAGCTGGTTGTAGCTGAAATATCCAAGGACAGCCAGCACGGTAAAAATTACTATTACAAGCGGCGGCCTCTTTATAGATAATTCTGTAATCGTCATTTTAATAGTTCCTTATCTTAATATGCTTACGGCGGGTTTAATTTATGGTTACCCTGGCGTTATCACTCAGGTTATTCTGCCCGCTTACAACGACACTTTCGCCCTGCCTGAGTCCGCCTAAAACCTCAACCCTTCTGTTTGTTTCTTTTCCAGCAATTATGTCTCTTAGTTTTGCAACACCGTTTTCAACGACATAGATCTTAGGGTTCTTTATGCTGGTAACAATGGCGCCTCTTTGAATTGTAAGGGCCTGTCTGTTAGTAATGCTTGTAAACCTGACCTGAGCGAACATACCGGCCTTAAGCGGTGTGCGTGAATTATTCGGAAGAACTACTTCGACCGGATATGTATGTGCGTTATCGGACTTGGAGCTGATGGTTTCAATTTTTCCCTTTAGTTCAGTGCCCGGATAAACGTCGGTAGTAAGGATGGCTGTCTCCCCGGTCTTAAGCCTGAAGACGTCGCGTTCAGGCACGTTGACCTTTACTTTCAGTCTTGAGATATCAATTATGTTGGCAATCTGTGTTCCGGGAGCGACCATAGTGCCGGGATTAATGAACTTATCGGCTATGATGCCCGAAATTGGAGCCTTAATTTTGGTGTCGTTAAGAGTCCTTTGGGCAGCTATAAACTGCGCTTCCGCAGCAGTAGCGCCAAGGCGTGCATTTTCGAGGTCAGAATCCGAGATGTTTTTCTCCTTAAAAAGTGCTTCCATTCTCTGGAGGTCCTTTTTAGCCTTCTCGTAGTTGACCTTAGCGGTCATATAGGCTGCTTTTTTCAGCTCATCGTCAACCTGTGCCAAAGGTGTTCCTTCGCGCACGTAGTCGCCCGTCTTAAAGAAGACTTTTAATGTTCTTCCCTGAGTTTCGGAGACTACCACAACGTCGTTATTTGACTGTACGGTTCCTATGATTGAGAGCTCATCGGAGATGGTTTCTTCCTGAGCCTGCTCGACCGAGACGGTAATTTTATCGGTGGTTACAGATTTTTCGACCTGTGATTCTCTTGAAGCCTTATTCATGAAGAGTACTGCAACGATAATTGCACCCATAACTGCAAGGCTTAAAGTAACTTTTATCTTTTTCATATGGCGCCCCATCTTTTAATGTGCTGGTAATTAACTGACATACGAAAATTAAGGCTTGGCATTAATTGGAAAAAGATCAATGGGACCGGGGTGCCGAATAAGCTGTCTGAAGCGTAAGAATCGGGGGATGAAATGAAGCTCCCCGGGGGAAAAAAGTTAGAAATTAAAAAGTGAGCCAATGTTAGGAGTTGGTGTCTGAGTGACGTGGTTGGGAATTCGGAAGGACACCATGTCGGATGTTTGGGTAGATGAAGATATTGATGTGAAGGTCCGATATGGACAAGTCGCCTCTCCGAGGCTCTGGGGGAGGGGGAGGTGGCTCTTTTTTCTACAAACAAGTCGCCTCTCCGAGGCTCTGGGGGAGGGGGAGGTGGCTCTTTTTTCTACAAACAAGTCGCCTCTCCGAGGCTCTGAAGGAGGTGGCTCTCTTTCTACATACAAGTCGCCTCTTTGAGGCCCGGGAGAGGGCAGGGGGTGAATCTTCTGCTACAGGTAAGTTGCCCTTATAGGGTTTTGAATTGATGGACTCGTAAGGCTTGAGGCGGGCTGGCGGTAATGGGCAACTTGTGTATGAATTATACGCGTTAATTCCATTATTGATTCCATCCGATCTCTTCGAGAATCGGGGGAAAAGCAAGACGACTATATCCCATATAGAGTTCCGGAGGAACGACTTGTCTGTAGAAAAATTGTTTTCCCACCCCCATCATAGAGCCTCGGAGAGGCGACTTGTAGAGGCATCTTTGGAGGTGAATAAAAATAAATTATGTTATTCCTTTACAATTATTTATTCTCCCCGTCCTTTATCCACTCAAACGCTTCCTTATTTCCCATTTCGACTGCAAAATCCCTCAGTATCTTCATGTATTCCTCCCTGAATGATTTATGTCTGTGGTGCTCTTCCTGGTTCTGAATGTACTGTATCACCTGGTTTATCTGGCTCCTGGAGTGTGAGAATACGCCGTAGCCTTGCTGCCATGAAAAACCATTGGACCAGTTTTTTTTAATGAACTCCGATGAATAAGCCTTTACGTCTCTTACCATATCCGCAACAGAAGAGCCCGGGACGTAGGAGATGAACATATGCACATGGTCAGTCATGGCTTTTATGGCGAGAATCTTGCAGTTATGGCTTTTAACAATTCCCGTGATATATTTCTGCAGCTCTTCGGAAAATGAGGGTTTGATAAGGTGTTCCCTGGATCTGACAGCAAACACAATGTGCAGGTATATTTGGCTGAATGTGTCGGCCATATAGTTGTTTCCTTTTGTGAATGTTTTGGTTTTATGTATTTAGGTGAAGGTAAAATGAATTGGGATTTAATGGGGTGAATTATAGCACAAAGATTTTACAAGTCGCTCCTGCCGGAGCTCTGGGGGAGGGGGAGGTGCCTCCTTTTTTCTACAAACAAGTCGCCTCTCCGAGGCTCTGAAGGAGGGGAGGTATCATTTTCTACAAACAATCGTTCCTCCGAAGCTCAAAAGAAGGTTGTAAGACAAATCGATTTCTTCAGGCAAGTCGCCCTTCCAGCGCTCTGGGGAAGGGGGATAGTTGCCTCTTTTTTTTCTACAGACAAATCGCCTCTCCGAGGCTCTTGGAGGGAGGAGGAATCATTTTCTACAGACAAATTGCCCTTCCAGGGCTCTGGGTGGAGTTGGATTGTCTCTCTTTCTATAGAAAAGTCGCCTATCTTGGGCTCTGGGGGAGGGGGAATATAGCTTTTATTATCTATATGTAAATCGCCTCTTTGAGGCTCTGAAATTTTTTCGTGCGGTATTTTCTACGGGCAGGTTGCCTCTTACAGGGCTCGGGAAAGGGATGGTGGTGAATTTTCTGACATAGACGTGTAGATCCTCCGGAGCTCTGGGGAAGGTCGGGGCGGCTTTCTCTTTCTATATATATAGTCCTTCGCGGAGGACTGTTTTGGGGGATAATGAATCCCTTTCTACAGATAAGTTATTCCTCAGCGCAAGGATTCGGAGAAGAGAGAATTGAGTATTAAGAGGCGGCTCTTTGCCGCCCCATACCAGCCGGGAATTGTTCCTGGCTGGTTTTGTGAAATTGTAAAATTATGGCTCTATATTAATCCTTTTCTTAATGCTTTGGCAACGGCTTCGGACTGCGAATGCACGTGCAGCTTTCTATAAATATTCCTTATATGATGCCTTACTGTGTCTATGCTGATAAAAAGTGACTGTGCAATGTCCAGGTAACTGCTTCCTTCGGCAAGTCCCGTAAGGACTTCTTTTTCCCTGGATGTAAGGTCGAATTGTGAATCTGGAAAGAGCGGGTTTGTATGCTGCTGGAAAACCGTTACAACTTTGCGCGCTATGTGTGAGCTCATGGGTGAGCCTCCTTCGTAAGCATCCTTTATGGCTTCAAGGAGCCTCAAGGGAGGCGTCTTTTTTACGAGGTAGCCGCACGCTCCTGCGCAGAGCGCTTCAAAGATGAGTTTGCTTTCTTCATAAACCGTCAAGATAAGAATGTTAAGGTCGGGGCAGATTTTTTTTGCCTTTATGACTCCGTCAATACCCGACATGCCCGGAAGTCCGATGTCCATTAGCACGACGTCGACCTTAGAGCATTCCAGGTTATTCAAAAAGCTTTCGCAATCGCCATAAGAGGCGATGCAGGAAAAACCTTCGGTACCGTTAATGAGAGCCGATAGTCCTTCGCGTATCGTCTTGTTGTCTTCAACAATAATAACTGATATCATAATTTCTTCCGTATCATTTAATTATTAATACTTTTTCATATGGCCCGGTATTCAGAAAAAAAGTAAATGTCTTTACATATTAAGACGTCCTATTGTTCTTTATGTTTCATAAAAATTGTATTTGAACGCGGGATTTTACCGAAAAAACTGATTCTTGTTCCCTTGCCGGGAGCGGATTCCACCATCAGGCTTCCCCCGATTGCCTTTGCCCTTCGCCTGATGTTATTCAGTCCGTTGCCCGGGGTATTCTGTTTCATGTCGAAGCCTTTTCCGTCATCAGCCAGTTCCATTTTAAGTTTTCTTCCTTCAATGGAAGTAGCAAGGTCCAGTTTTTTACACTCGCTGTGTTTAAGGCTGTTGTTGATGGCTTCCTTAAATATAAGGAACAAATTCTGTCTGTACTCCATAGGAAGTTTGACATTAATGAGCGACTCGAGGTTGTGAATCTTAAAGGAGACGCCGAGTGAGGAAAATATCTCGGAATATGAATCCTTAAGGCGGAGGATCAGGTCGTACAAAGTATCGCGTTTGGGATTTACCACCCACACGATGTCGCTCATGTTGTCTATGAGCTGTCCCGATGTTTCACTTATATTAAGGAGCTTCTGCTTTACGTCGTCTGTATTTTTATTAAGCTGTGTTACAATGACCTGGCTTAAGATGGAGATTTCCGTCAGTCCCGAGCCGATGTTATCGTGAAGGTCGGCTGCAAGCTTAGTCTTCAGTCTTTCAATTGCAAGGAGCTGTCTGATTCTGCTTACAATGAAATAAGAAAGGGTTCCTCCAATAAGCACTACAGAAAGCAGAATAAACCACCATGTGCGATAGAAGGGAGGAAGAATTGTAATTCTTACTTCGGCGCCCGTGTTGTTCCAGATGCCGTCGTTATTAGAGCCCCTGACGCGGAAGACATAGTTGCCCGGATCGAGATTCGTATAGTTTGCAAGTCTTCTGGAAGCATCGACATAGTGCCAGTCGTCGTCGAAGCCTTCGAGTTTATAAGCATAGCGATTTTGTTCGGGATTCGTATAGTCGAGTGCTGCGAATTCGAAGGAAAAGAAGTTTTCCTTGCTGGAGAGGATGATTTCATCGCTTTCGCCGTCGACTTCCTTGTTAAAAATTCTAAAGGCGCTGATAACCACCGGGGGCACGTGTGTGTTTACCCTGATGCTGTCGGGGTAGAATGAATTAAAGCCATTTATGCCTCCGAAGTACATTTCGCCTGAGCGGGTTTTATAGTAAGCGCCTCCGCTGAACTCCATGCTCTGCAGGCCGTCGTGCAGGTCGTAATTAATAAAAGCTGAAGTTGAAGGGGTGAATCTGGAAAGTCCGTTATCTGAGCTGATCCAGAAATTGTGTTCGTTATCCTCAAGGATACCATAAACCACGCCGCTGAGGCTTCTGCCCTGCATGTATTTGTAGAATTTGCCCGTAGATGGATCGAACCTGTTAAGGCCTCCGCCATAAGTTCCAAGCCAGATTGTACCTTGGAAGTCCTCGTATACGCAAATCACCCTGTTATCGCTAAGGCTGTTGGGGTTATTGGGGTCGTGCCTGAAGTTGGTGAAAGTGCCTGTTGAGGGATCGAGCTTGCTTAAGCCGCCGCCGAAGGTTCCGATCCATAGGTTCCCGTGC
This sequence comes from Ignavibacteria bacterium, assembly GCA_025612245.1. Taxonomy (GTDB): domain Bacteria; phylum Bacteroidota; class Ignavibacteria; order Ignavibacteriales; family SURF-24; genus JAAXKN01. Next base: position 52,657 of record JAAXKQ010000015.1, on the reverse strand, counting down.
CTGTCCTCGTAGATCTTATAAACCCTGTTGTCTGCGAGGCTGTGTGGGTCGGAAGGATTATTCTTAAAGTGTATGAAAGAAAATTTTCCCTTATTTCTTACAACCTTGTTAAGGCCGCCTCCAAAGGTTCCGGCCCAGAGGTTGCCATGGCTGTCCTCGAGGATTGAGATGACCTGGTTATCGCTAATGCTGGCGGGGTCGGAAGGGTTATGTTTGTATGCGGTGAACTTGCCCGTTTTCCTGTCAAAAAAATTGAGTCCCGCGTTGTATGTTCCGGCCCAGATATTGTCATCTTTGTCTATAAAAACGGCTCTGACGTGATTGCTGCTGATGGAGTTAGGGTTAGAAGGGATGTTCCTGTAACTCCTGAATTTGTGTGTCTGTCTGTCGAACCTGTTAAGTCCTCCCCTGTAAGTGCCGATCCATACGGCGCCTTGCTTATCCTCGGAAAACGCCCAGACGACGTTGTCGCTAAGGCTGGTGGGGTCGCCGGGAATATGGCTATAGTGGGGGAACTTATTTCTGCTTCTGTCGTATCGGTTGATACCCTTGCCAAGGTGCGTGCCGATCCAGATTATGCCCGAGCGGTCCTCGAAGAGCGAGATGACGTCGTTATCGCTAAGGCTTCCGGGGTTTACGGGGTCGTTTTTAAATACGGTAAAAGTTTCCGAGTTGGGGTCCATTCTGTTTAAGCCCCCGCCAAAAGTTGCAATCCAGATTACTCCGGTGCGGTCCTGGATTAAATTCATGACCCAGTTGCTGCTCAGGGAGGATTTATTTTGTGGAATATTTCTATAATGGATGAATTTTACCCTGGCCGGGTTGGTTTCGTTCACGAACTGGAAAGGTATTTTATTAAGGCCGCCTCCGAAGGTTCCAGCCCAGAGGCTTCCGTTGCCGTCCTGAAAAATTGTAGTTACGCGGTTATCGCTCAGTGTGGATTGAAGCATGGGAATGTTCTGGAAGCGCGTAACGTACAGCGTAATTTCACCCGGATGGCTGCCGGTTTTTCTTTCAATGCGGTTCAGGCCTCCGCCGAAAGTTCCGGCCCAGAGGATTCCGTTTTTATCTTCCATCAAAGTAACAATTCTGTTGCTGCTGATCGAATGCGGGTCCTTTGGGTTGAACGTAAAATGTTTTACTTTTCCCGTTTTTACCTCAAAGCTGAAGAGTCCCTGCCCCCACGTTGCGATCCAGAGGTTGCCTTTGCTGTCGCCTGAAATGGCGGTGATTGTCCTGTCGTTAAAGCGGGAGAAAGTAAGGGGGTATTCGGGGATAGCATTCATTACCGGGCTCGTGTAGCCCGAATCGGAACCGAAGCTATATTTTATAAAACGTTCATTTCTCCTGTCGTATTTATTGAGGTTGCCAAGAAGTGTTCCGGCCCAAAGATTTCCGTTGCGGTCCTCATAAACTGCTGAAACGCTGTTATCGGAAAGTGAGCCCGTCAACTGGGGGATGTTTCTGAAAATCTTAAATGAATAGCCGTCGTAGCGGTCGAGCCCGTCTGCCGTAGCAATCCAGATGAAGCCCTTAAAGTCCTGTATAATTGCGTTAATTGAGCTTTGAGAGAGGCCCTGTTCGATTGAAATGTGTTCGAACGTGGTGAGGTTTCCCTGTGCGAGCAGCAGGTTATCGGGAGCGGAGGGCAGCAGAAAAAGCAAAAGGCAAATCACTGCTGAAGGAAGGAACTTCTTCATATTTTGAATCCCCGGGCGCATTGTACTCTGGCTTAAAGTGATACAAAAATATTAACTTCAATATGAATTTAGTGATAAAAAATAAAAGAAGCACATTTGCCTGAAGAGGAATACTGCGTCTTTTACCGGAGAATCTGCAGGATTCTTTCTGCCTTTTACTTTTAACTGCCATCCTTATAGCTCATAAGGTTAAGGAATTTATTTCCGGAATAGCCAAAATTTGAAAATTGCCGTAAGTTCACCGAATATATTCAGGTGCTAGAAAAGGGGTTTCCTGTTTCTCTGCGGGTGGTAGATGATCTTTTTAATAGTGTCGAACTGCAGATGGGGAAACTCGTCCATGAGACTTTCCACGGCGTCATTAGTCCTGATATTCTTTTCTTTCATCTGTTTGAATTTTTTTCTTATCAGGTAATCCCTCACCGATACCTCGTCGATCAGATAGTGACTGCTCAGCAATGAGTAAACCTCGTCGCTGATAAGGTCAGCCAAAGGGTTGATCAGCTTCTGATTTGCTGCATCCATGATAATTCTCCTGTTGTAAAGTATTCTAAAGTTAAAATTCCGATTTCCAGAAAATTCTAGCCGGTGTATAACTAAGGGGAAGCTAAAATAACCGGATGCCACAAAAAAATGCATCGAAAGTTTTTCTAAGTACTAAATACCATTAAAAAAAAACTTTAACAATCGCATGGAAATGCAGTTTTTGCGCAAAATTGTAGGAAAAACCGCCTCAGCCTGCATATTTATGCGGGCAGGTGCAGCCTTCCGCTCCACAAGAGGAGGCATTCAGCAAGCATGCAGCCTTCAGAACTTGAGGAGCCGTGTGATGTTAAAGCCGAGTCTCCAGTTGTTATTTTTCACCGGGTCTTCGGCACCTGCAAGGTACTGAGATGGATTTAAGAACGTGCTGTTTGTAAGCAATATTTTGAAGAAGTGGCCTCCCGTATTGATTTCGAAAGCGAATGCCATGGGGTTTGCGTTCAGTCTGTAGCCCGAGACGGTCGGGTTCCACTCGAATATCAATCCCAGGGCGTGTGTCAGGTATACTTCGGCATAAGTGCCCAGTGTGACTGAATGCTCGCGTTCGCGAGAGAATATGCTACTGTTATAAAGGAATGAAGGTACAATTCCGAGTCCGATGGTTTTTCCGTAGAGTGTGTTGATTATAAGCTGTGCGTAGTACTGGAAATTTCTGTTGTCGGAGGATTTCCTATTCCCGACCTCAGTGTTCCAGGCCGTGCCGAGCCTCAGGGCCGCAACTGCGGGAAGGAAGCCGTTTGGTATCTGGAGGATTTTGTACTTTAAGCGCAGGTCGACATTTCCGTTGAGGTTGCTTCTTCCCAGTGTGAGCGTCATGCTGTTAGTAAGGGCATAGCCCAGGGCAAGGCGCATGTTTACGGGGCCGTCGATTCCAAATAAAGTTTTAATGCCTGTTTTTACAAGCGGGTAGAAGCGGTGCGAGATTTCAAACTGAACGTCGCCTTTCTGCAGCATATCGGCGGTAGGAAGGCTGAGTGACTCTGTGGAATGGAATAAATGAAGCTCCGGCACTTCAGTAGATACGGTTCTTTTCCATTCAATTCTTTCTTCCTGTGCAAGGCCTTGCGTATAAAGAAGGGCAATAAAAAGGCAAACCGCAGACAATATCTTTTTCATGGCAGAAACTCCTTTTGATCGTTTTTAATAGGGAACTTATGAAATTTCCCCCGGGGGAGAAATGACGCTCCAAGCAGGACATAAAAAATAATACTCAGGTGAGAGCTGAATATCAAAGCAAAAAAAATGAAGCAGCAGAAAAAAAATTATGAAGCCGCCAAAGTGCGCAACTTTTGCGCAAAAATGCGAAAAAATGCAATAATTTGCGGGAAAATTGCAGAAATTGGGGGCAGGAACAGACAGGATAGCAATATCCTTTTTTGCGATGCCGTTTGACAAAGGAAAATTTTTTCACTAGGTTTTCTTTCAACTTCAAATAATGTTAGCCTAATTATTAAAATTTTTATTTTTTCCCGGCCCTCTCACCTGCCGGAAAGGAGAAAGTAAAATGAGATTAGTGTTACGATTGTTTCTGCTCGCGTTGCTTCTAACTAATATTCCGTTATTTGCCCAGTCCGGCGGCAAGATTGCCGGCGTAGTCAAAGATTCCAAGACAGGCGAAGCCCTGGTTGGTGCAAACATAGTTATAGAAGGGACAAAAATGGGAGCCGCCTCTAATGTGGAAGGCTTTTACACAATACTCAACGTACCTCCCGGAGCATATGACCTCAGAGCCACACTCATCGGTTACAATGCTACGACAGTCAAAGATGTCAGAGTAAATATTGACCAGACCACAACACAGAATCTCTCACTCGTAGAAACTTCACTTCAGACGGCAGAAGTTGTAGTTATTGCAGAGACCCCGGTGGTGCAGAAAGACGTGGCTGCCAGCAGGTTAAACCTGAGCGGCAAGGAAATGGAAAACCTACCTGTAGCCCAGGTTTCCAACATAATCGGTCTTCAGGCGGGCATTAAGGACGGCGCATTCCGTGGCGGTGCAGCCGACCAGACGACATGGCTTTTGAACGGCATAAGCCTGCGCGACGAGCGTTCGAACCAGCCTTATACGGGTCTTAGCACCACGGCTATTGAGGAAGTTCAGGTTCAGACGGGCGGTTTCAGCGCCGAATACGGAAACATCCGTTCAGGCCTCGTGAACGTTGTTACAAAGGAAGGTAAGACCGACCGCTTTGGCGTAGCCTTCTACGGCCGTTACAGGCCGGCAGGCCCGAAGCATTTCGGAAATTCACCGCAGGACAGAAATGCATTCTGGATGAGGCCATATATTGATGATGCGGTGGCATGGACAGGAACAAAGAACGGTGCCTGGGATCAGTACACACAGGCACAGTATCCTGAATTTGGAGGCTGGAATGCCTTATCCGAACAGATGTTCAGGGATAACCCGGCAACAGCACTTACTCCACAAGAACTTCAGAAATTATACCTCTTTCAGCACAGAAAAAATACAGACATTACAAAGCCGGACTATGACATTGATGCTTCGGTAACCGGATACATCCCTGGGGTAAGCCAGTATCTGGGCAACCTGAGATTTCTGGCTGCATACAGAGGAACCCGCGAAATGTACGTGGTGCCTCTTTCGCGTGATGCTTATACGGATAATAACTTTCAGTTGAAACTGACTGCCGACCTGGCCCAGGGAATGAAACTTAATATTGAGGGGCTCATTGGACAGCAGCAGGGAACCTCCAACAACAGTACCGGTGACATTGGGCTTTTCCGTTCCCCGACGGGAATTGCCGAGCAGTTGAGCAACTTTTCACCGGTAAAGCAAATTGAAAACAGACTTTTTACATACGATTACTTTTCACCCTCGACGGTTGACGTAAACAACATAGGCGCAAAACTGACACACGTTTTATCGCCGAATACTTTTTATGAACTGACTGTCAGCCGCTTCGAATCCAAGTATGATACAGGTCCCGGAAGGCTCAGGGATACAAGCAGGGTCTACAAGTTCGGTAACAACACGTACGTAGACGAAGGTCCCTTTGGTTTTTGGGAAGGTCCAAGCACAGGAATTGCGGACTTCAGAATGAGCGTTGGATTCAGCGACTCCAGAGACACAAGCCGTGTTACTGCCTACAACATGAAGTTCGATCTTACTTCACAGCTCAACAAATATAATAATCTGAAGGCAGGCTTTGAATTCGGATACACGGAAAACCTGGCAAATTATGCCTACTACGACAAGTATCTTCCGAGCGGGAAATACAGGACCACGTGGAATGCATATCCGCTTCGCGGCGCCGTTTATGTGAAGGACAAGCTGGAATTTGAAGGCATGATTGCAGACGTGGGTTTAAGGCTTGATTATTCGGCTGCCAACACAAAGTGGTATGTCATTGATGATCCGTATTCAAGCTCACTGTCGGGTGCACAGTCGCTGGGCATAGACACACTTCTTACAAAGACGCCGACAAAGGCAAACGTTACATTAAGTCCGCGTGTTGCAATTGCATTTCCTTTAAGCGAGTCGAGCAAGCTGTTCTTTAATTACGGGCACTTCCGTCAGCTACCGACGCCATCGAATCTTTACCTTCTCAGAAGGGAGCTGCAGGTAAACACGGTTAATTATGTGGCAAATCCAAACAATCCTTTGCCCAGAACAATCATGTACGAGCTGGGCTACGAGCAGAGTTTATTTGACGAGTATCTTGTACGCCTTTCAGGTTATTACAAGGATGTCTCGCTTCAGCCTCTGTCGGTTACATATACGAGCCGCAACGGCTCAACAACGTATAACACTCCTGAGCCGAACTCATATGCGGATATCAGGGGCTTTGAGGCCACGATTTCAAAAAACCGCGGCAACTGGATTCAGGGTTTTATTAACTATACATACATGGTTTCAACGAGCGGAAGGTTTGGTTTTGCCTCATACAACCAGAATGCCGCCGTACAAAGGGACGTGGAAAGAGAGGCGCTTAATAACTACAACCTTATTACAAAGCCGGTGCCGCAGCCATATGCAAGGGCCAACGTGGACTTTTTTACGCCACTGGAATTCGGCCCAAAATTTGGCGGCATCTACATACTGGAAGACTGGCGTTTGACGGTCCTTGCAAACTGGAGCTCCGGCGGTTATGACACATGGACCGGAGGAGGCGCAATTCCGAGCGTCAAGAACAACGTACAGTGGAGAGACTTTTACAACGTGGACCTGAAGCTTTCAAAAAACCTGAAGTTCGGTCCCCTGGATCTCCAGATCTTCATGGACGTCAAGAATGCCCTTAACCTGAAATACATGGATTATCTTGGTTCCAATGCGGGCTTTTCCGAGACGACGGATTACGAAGCATACATGAAATCGCTGCATTTGTCGAGGGATGTATTTTCCAACTTCCCGAAGGACGGCCAGGGCAACATTAAGGTGCCTTACTCGAACATCAATGTTCCCGGAGTCTATATCTTCGGCGACGATAAACCTGGTGACTACAGGACGGGGGAATACCATGCATGGGATGAAAGTGCAAGTGAAGCCCAGAAAGCCGAATGGAGAAAGAATAAATCCTATATCGACATGCCGAACCAGGATTACTTTACTTTCCTGAACCCGAGGGATATATACTGGGGTTTAAGGTTTTCATTAGAAATATTCTAATTTAGACGAGGAAAAAAATGATAAAAAGTTTCAATAAATATGCTTTTGCAGCCTCACTGCTCGCCGTGATACTTTTTCTGAGCCCCGGATTCATGCATGCGCAGTACACATTCAAGAATATGAGTGTCGGATCGCTTCACAATTTTTATTCGGCAATTGGGGCTGAAATTGAGGAAGGGCGAACCCCGAAGAGTGAGCAGGACGGATTTCAGTGGCCTGCCATATATAAAAACCAGGATATGCAGTGCGCAACTGCGGTATGGATAGGGACAAAGGATTTTAAGGATGCAACGGGTAATTATCCCTACAGGGTGGTGCACGTGGGTCCAAGGGTTCCGGGAACGGGCGAGTTTTTCCCGGTTGAACTTAAGATGTACAGCAAGTTCGAGCAGCCCGCCGTAACGGTTGACAACAATCCTTCATTCGAAAAGACAGTGGAAATTGATGAAGTCAACCCCGATTTGCCCTACGACAGGCTTATTGTCAACAAGGTAAACACGCTGCTTGGAATAACGATGGAAAGAAAGATATTCCAGTTCAGCAATCCATATCACGATAACTACATAGTAATGGAATATACTTTTACCAACACGGGTTATACGAGCGAGAAAAACGTTAAGGTGCTCGACCAGACGTTAAAGGACGTTTATTTCTACTTTAACTACCGCTGGGCCATAAACAAGCAGAGCAGGTATGTGATAGGAAACCAGACCGGCTGGGGAATGAATACCATGATTGACACCAGGGGAGACGGTGTACTGCCTGATCCAGCCGGAGAGAAATTCCGTACACAATTTGCATGGCACGGGTACTGCCCGACAAAGCAGGTAACGTACAACAACATAGGCGGGCCGATCTGGGATGCGTCGAAATCCGAAGGGTATGCCCCGCCGTCGGATACAATAGGAAGGCTTGCCGCAACACAGTTTATGGGAGTACTGACGCTGCACGCTGATTATTCTGCTACAGACAATTCAGACAATCAGAAGCTTCCGATTACCACCTATGAAAATTCCGATGCAGGTGTCTATTCCGGAAATTCGGCTTTTGACATAGGTAAAATGCAGGATGAATACCTGAACTATATTACCAGGCCTACTGCCAATCCGCGTCATGGTTGCAGTGTTCATCCAGCGGCAATGGCAGGCGGGACGCTTAATTTTATGGAATTTGCCAATCAGACTGGTGATCCTGCAAAAGGGACCTCGGGCGGATTTTCGGCAAACAACTCTTACGGTCCTTACACGCTTGCGCCCGGGCAGAGCGTGAAAATCATAATGGTTGAGGGCGCTTCGGGCATAAGCCGTGAGGCTGCAGTTGAGATGGGACGGAAGTATAAAGATGCTGAAAAGACCCCGAATTTTGCCGCAGTAGAAAAAGAGAAAAATGAACTTGTTTTGACCGGCAAGGACTCACTCATGCAGACGTGGAAAAGGGTAACTGAGAATTATAATAACAACTGGAATATGGTCCAGGCTCCGAAGCCTCCTAAAATGTTTTCTATAACTTCAGCAGGTGACCAGATTGCGCTTAAATGGGACAGTGACGATCCGTCGGTAAAAGGTTTCGAGATCTATAGGGCGCTTGGACAGTACGACAGCACATATCATCTTCTTTATACGGCCGGTCCCGATGAAAGGAGCTATGCGGACAAGACTCCAGTGCGCGGTCTTTACTACTTTTACTACATTGTTTCAGTAGGCGATGATCAGCCGGCGAATCCAACGCTGAATATTCCGGCCTATACGCTTAAAAGCAGCCGGTACTATACTCAGACATATGACGGAGCAAACCTTCTCAGGCCTGCCGGGACAAATATGAACCGCATCAGGATTGTTCCAAACCCGTTCTTCATCGGTGCGGATGCCAATAAGTTCAGATTTGGTGATCAGTATCAGAATGAACTTCACTTTTATAATATTCCCGGGAAATGTACAATAAAGATATTTACCGAGCTGGGAGAACTGATAAAGACGATCGAACATACAAATGGCAGCGGTGATGAGTACTGGAGATCGGTTACGAGCTCGAACCAGATGCTGGTAAGCGGAATCTACATTGCCGTAGTTACAAACAATGAAACCGGTGAAAAGCACATTGCTAAATTTTCCGTAATCCGATAATTATCAGGCAGGTAATAAAATGAAAAAAACATTTATTATAACAATGAGTTTTATCTGTGCGGTCCTGCTTTTCACAGGCGCGGCACATGCGCAGGACAACCAGAAGCTGGCCCAGTCGGGCATGAAGTTTATGAATGCAATTCTGGATGCAAGGACTGCCTCGATGGGTGAGGCGGTAACGGCACTTGATGGCAACTCTGCCTTTCTGTTTTCAAACCCGGCCAGTGTTGCCCGCCAGGAGAACCTGTTTAACGGGGCAGCCGGTTCAATGACCTGGATAGCCGACATAAAGTATCTTTACGGTGCAGCAACGATTGCTCCTTTTGGCGGCGATTACGGTGTAATTGGTGTTACGGCATTAAGCGTTAATTACGGCGATTTTATTGAGACAATTAAAGGCGACAATGCAGACGGATTTTATGAACTCGGTACTTTCCGTCCTTATGCATTTTCCTTTGGACTCAGTTATGCAAAGGCGCTCAACGACAAGCTCTCACTTGGCGGCAGCGTCAAATATGCAAGGATGTCGCTTGGTGCGTCAGTAGTTGCAGTTGACAAGAATAACAGCTACACAAGGCAGGACAATGTAAGGGGCGTGATGGCTTTTGACTTTGGGCTTCTTTACAGGACCGGATACAAAAGCCTGAACTTTGCAATGTCTGTAAAGAACTTCTCGCAGGAAATAAAGTTCGAGAAGGAGAATTTCCAGCTTCCGCTTACATTCAGAATCGGCCTGGCGTTTAATGCGGTAGACCTCATGGAAAATCTGGACAAGGACATGCATTCATTCATCCTTTCGGTTGACGCGGTTCACTACAGGGATTATCCGGAGCAGCTCAGTCTGGGTGGTGAATACACATTCATGAATACCTTCTCTTTAAGAGCCGGATACAACTATCCCGCCGATGAAAGGAGCTACACGGTTGGCGTGGGTGTAAAACGTTCATATGAGAACTACGGCCTGGGTGTGGATTATGCATATACCCCCTTCGGCATATTCGATTCAGTTCACAGAATAACCTTAAACTTTTCCTTATAAGCCAAATATAAACAAGTAAATAAGTGGTAAGAAAATGAAAAAAAATATTTACGTGAATAACAGAATAAAGTACCTCATGCTGTTCTTTCTGGCTTTTACCATATTTTACGGATGCGCCGAAGATGCCTCTCCTGTTTTGTATAACGAATATAAAGACAAAGGAACTCCGGGGCCAACGGCAGCCTCAATCAGTCCGGCAAATTTTGCATACGCAGGGATGGATACACTGACAATTACGGGCACCAATTTTACAGACAGCGCACATACAAATGTTTATTTCAACAATGTGAAAGCCACTGTAATAAGTGTTACGTCAACTGAGATAAAAGTAAAGGCCCCGAATCTTCCGGGGGATAATCTTGACGTCAGGGTGTCTGTCAATACGGCAGATGTTTTTGCGGTTCCCTTAAAGTATTCGCTAAAGGCGGTTCAGGAGGTTTACTACGATAAGTATAAATATACCGATGCAGCCGTAGCGATAACATTTGACAGGGAAGGCAACCTTTATGTGTCGCAGACCGATAAGGGTGCGGGTATCGGGGTTAAAAAGATTGACCTGGGGAAAAATATTTCAGACTACGCACCGAAAGGCCAGGAGACTACATGGAGCTCACTGAAGATGGCATACGGGCCATATGCAAACAATGGCCAGGGTCAGCTCTTTGGAGTAAGAAAGCTTAAAGGGATCTGGAAAATTGATCCTGGTGTTGCACCGGGAGCAATGCCCTGGGTAGGAGGATCCACGACTATTGACCAGAATGTAAATGACTTTGATTTTGACCCGGCAGGTAACATATGGGCTGCCGGTGCAGGCAAAAACATTTTCAGGGTGAAAGCCGATAAATCAGTCGTTAAATATCCTTTTGCCACTTCTTCGTCAAAGATCAATGCAGTCAGGGTGTTTAAGGATCCCAGCAACACACTCTATCTTTACATAGGCGGGACAAAGGATGGGCAGGAAGGCGTCTGGAGATATAAGATACAGGGTGATGCAATTGTTTCGGGAAGCGAGGAGCTTTATTTCGACTTTGGCGCCGCCTATCCGGGCAAGAGTGTCCTGAGTCTTGCTTTCAGTGTTGACGGATACATGTATATAGGGACTACCGCGGATGAAACAATAATATCCGTTAGTCCTTCGAAAAAAGCACAGGCATTTCTGCCTGGTGTAGTAATGGCGAAGTTCTTTTCATTTGTATGGGATTCTTACCCGACCAATACAAACGCGCAGCATCTCATTTTTTCGAGAGACTTAACGTCAGATGAAACCGACAAGCAGTATTCGCCAAAAATGTTCTCAATTGTCATGTTTAAGCAGGGTGCGCCTTATTATGGTTTAGAGTTACAATAAAGGGGACGGGACGTAAGAGTTGTGATCTCTTTTAAGATACAGTTTTATGGAACTTTCCAGAATAGTTGTTTATCGTTAACCTTAATCAAAAAAGGAGTTCGTTATGATGAAACGTCTATTGTTCGTTGTTACGTTGGTACTGGTCCTTTCGGCCACAGCTTTTTCGCAGTGGACACTTACTCCATTCGGCACGAAGGCTGATTCACTGATGGGCAACTCAGGCGCTCACGGTGTTGCTGTAGATCCCGATGGTAAAATCTGGGTCGAACTCTACAAGCCTGCATCTACAGACACAGTTCTTTATCCTGAGACCAACAAATATGTAAAGGTGACACATATTTATGTATTTAATCCAGACGGAACACAGGCCTCGTTTTCACCGATCAAATCTGTGACAATTGAAGGCAAAGTAAAGCCGCTGGATTTAGGTACAGCCGGCAGAGGCGGAACAGGCTTAGCAAGAGATAAAGACGGCAACATGATTGCATCAGTCGACTTCTCATTGTACAAGATTAACTATAAGACAGGCGAAGGAATGGCCAAGTATCAGTATCCGGATGGCAACGGAATTACAAGAGCAGCCTGCGATACGCTAGGAAACGTCTTCATAGCTCCTACTGTTAATGATCATCCGCTTATAAAGCTGGATGCGGACCTTGCCAATCCTGATGTAATCATGGAAAAAGTACCTTCCGTAGGCAGGAACCTGGAAGTAAGCCCTGATGGAAATACGATCTATTTGGTCAGGCACACAGGTCCCGGCTGCTTTTTGGTTACAAGGCCGAGTGAATATTATTCCTATGAATTGACCGATACTGTTTTCGCAGGCTGGAAAGTTGAAGGCATTGTAGTCAACCCAGTAAACCGTCTTTTATACGTCAGTGCAGGCTCGTACCAGGATAAGCCGATTGGCGCGCCCTACAGTCCAAGTCAGCAGGATAAGTTCGTTACAATCGGTACATATTATGGTGTAAACCCGAGGACATTTGAGGTTGTTGACAGTCTTGCATGGAAATACGCCGAACCAAACACCATGGATGCTAATTCAGAAAGGAACAGAGGAATTGCTTTCAGCAACGACGGAAAGACCGCATACCTGATTCAGTTCAATGCCAGCAGTGTTCCGGTACTCCAGCGCTATGTTACAAACGACCTGGTAAGCAGCGTTAATAAGGAAAAGAACGCGGTAGTTGAGAACTATTCGCTTTCACAGAACTATCCCAACCCGTTCAACCCCACAACCCAGATCAAATTCTCTGTTGCAAAAGACGGGTTTGTTTCATTGAAGGTTTATGATATACTGGGTAAAGAAGCTGCCACTCTGGTTAACAGCCAGATGACAAAGGGTACATATTCAGCGACACTTGACGGAAAGAACCTGACTTCAGGTATCTATATTTATCAGCTGAATGCAAACGGAGTTGTTTTGAGCAAAAAGATGACTCTGATGAAGTAACAGAACCTCCGGATTCCCATTTTTTTGGCAAAAGCCGCCGATGGCGGCTTTTGTTTTAATGGGGGAATTTCCCGGGCTCCAGGAGAAGAAAATACCGCCGGAAATTATAGAGGCATTGCGGCATCAGCGCTCCCGGCTTAGATTTCCGGATCAGCCATAGCCTAATTATTTTTATCAAACTAACCTTAAAGAATTGATCATGAAAAAGAACATATATTGTATACTGCTGGCTCTTTGCATGTCTATAGTTTCTTACGCGCAGAGCTCTCCAAAGCAGGAACTGCGCGGCGTCTGGATTGCCTCGCTTGGAATTGACTGGCCCCAGTATGCAGGAACCAGCAGCAGTGTAATTTCCGCGCAGAAAAGCCAGCTGGTTTCATTATTTGATAAGCATAAAACTTACGGCATCAATGCGCTATTTTTTCACGTAAGGCCCAAGTGTGATGCCGTATATAAAAGCAAGCTTGAACCTTGGTCGCAATATCTTACTGGAAAGCAGGGGGCGGCGCCGGAGGATAAAAACTATGACCCGCTTGAGTTTGCGGTTCAGGAAGCGCATAAAAGAGGCATGGAGCTTCATGCATGGCTTAACCCTTACCGGGTACTTCTTACAGGGGATGACCCGAACTCAGTAGATACGAGTAACGTCATGAGAAAGCATCCCGATTGGATAATTAAATGCAAGACTACAGAATACCGTTTTCTTAACCCCGGGCTGCCTGAAGTGCGGGCGTATCTGATTAAAGTAATCATGGACATCGTCAGGCGATACGACATAGACGGAGTTCACTTTGACGATTATTTCTATCCTTATTCCGAGTATGGTACGTACGATGACGATGCAACCTACAGCATATATAAGGGCACATTTACAGACAAAGCTTCATGGCGCAACAATAACGTCAATATGATGCTGGCAGAGTTAAACGACAGCATTAAATCGGTAAAGCCGTGGATAAAGTTCGGAATAAGTCCATCGGGAAACCCATCAGTCAATACTGGAATATTCTGCGATGCCTTCGGATGGCTGCAGGGGAAATATACCGATCAGGCAGGTGTTAAGCATTCGGGCACGGCATACATAGACTACATCATGCCGCAGCTTTACTGGGCCAGCTATGGCGGGTATCTTCCCAACTGGTCCGGGGTGTCTGTATTGAACGGCAGGCATCTTTACATTGGCATTCCGTCCTACAAGTATGTGAACGACGATTTTACGCCTAATGAACTGGGCTGGGAAATGAGAGTCAACCGTACAACGCCAACCGTACAGGGTGGAGTTTTCTATAATTCGGGCAGCCTTATCTCCAATTATGCAGGCTGTACGGATTCACTCATTCATCACTTCAACCTTTATTCGGCAATTACGCCAAAGATGGCCTGGATTCCGGGAAACAGTAAAAAGCCCAATGCCCCAAAGAACCTCCGTTTTGAGAAAAATACGGTTTCCGGGAAGTATGAGCTCCATTGGGACGCACCTGAGAAGGCGCAGGATGGCGACAGCGCATTTTCATACATTGTATACAGGAGTGCTACCGAACCCACTGAAACAATTTTAAGCGATCCGTCGAAAATCCTGGGAACATGGGGCGAAACAACTTTGCCTTCAGGCTTTGCAAAGTATTCAGCTACAAATGGTGACTATTACGTGGTTACGGCAATTGACCGATATTCGAATGAAAGCCCAATGAGCAGTGTGCTTCACCAGAGCATGCCCGACCAGGTTCCCGCGGCTCCAGAGCTGCAGGCGCCTGCAAACAGGACTGCCAACCTGACTACTTCGGTAAGGCTTTCCTGGAAGAGTGCACCACTGGCAGAAAGCTACATACTGCAGATTGCAAAAGACAGCCTTTTTAATTCTATGGTTACAATTGCACCTGAACATAGAAGCCTGACTTTTCTTTTTTCCGGTATTCAGCCGGGAACAAGATACTTCTGGAGAATAAGTGCAGCAGGAGCAGGCGGGAACAGTGCGTATTCGAATTTCTACAGCTTTGAGTCGGGTATTCCGGGTAAGCCGGTTCTCATTGCGCCTGCACATACTTCAACGGAAAATCCGCTTTGGCCGACACTGCAATGGGTAAAAGATTCAAAGGCCATATCCTACCAGCTGCAGATAGGCACAAGTGCCGCCATGACCAGCGGGATTCTTCTGGATACAGTTATGACCGATACAGCGCTTACAATGGCAAGGAAATTACAGGTAAATAAGATTTACTACTGGCGCGCCAGGGGGAAGAATTCACTGGGAACAGGGCCATGGTCGGATCTGTGGGGATTTAAAACTCAAATTAAAGATGCAGTTGAAGAAGGAGGCCAGGCGCAGATAAAGGAATACTCGCTCGTGCAGAACTATCCGAATCCCTTTAACCCTTCCACGCAGGTTAAATATTCCACTGCCAAAGACGGCATGGTAAAATTAAGTATTTTTGACGTACTGGGCAGGGAAGTTGCCGTTCTAGTAAACGGATTTCAGAAGGCTGGCAGCTATACGGCGGAGCTCAATGCCGGCAAGCTGAACCTTGCAAGCGGCATTTACCTGTACACTTTGAAAACCGAGGGATTTGTCTCCACGAAAAAAATGTTACTGGTGAAGTAAGTTTACTACGGATAAACTATCTTAATGATGAAGCGGCAGATTTGAGGTCTGCCGCTTTTTTTTTTAAAGACCCGTCAAGTTATTTCCATTAAGATACTTAAGCCGGTTTTTAAGGTTATGCAATATTATTATTCGGAATTCCAAATTATTTTACTATTTTCATGGAACCAAAAAAATTTATCATCTAGATTAATGGAAGTGCTTATGAAAAAATCTATTTACTGTTTCCTTTTCGTTATTTTTTTGTCGGTATTGTCTTACCCTCAGACTTCCCCAAAACAAGAACTTCGTGGTGTGTGGATGGCCTCGCTTGGGATCGACTGGCCTAAGGACCGGGGAACCAGCAGCAGTGTAATTTCTGCGCAGAAAGATCAGTTAACTATGATTTTCGATCAGCATAAAAGCTACGGCATAAATGCGATATTTTTTCATGTGAGGCCCAAGTGCGACGCAGTTTATAAGAGTGCTATTGAGCCATGGTCGCAATACGTGACAGGAACGCAGGGTGTTGCACCTTCAGATCCCAATTATGACCCGCTTGAGTTTGCAGTTAAGGAAGCACACAAAAGGGGCATGGAGCTTCATGCATGGCTCAATCCGTACAGGATTTTAGCAACGGGTGAAAGCCCAAACGGGCTAGCCCCAAACAATGTGCTGAATTTACATCCGGAATGGGTGATCAAATGCGTAAATTCGAGTACTTCAAATCCGTATCAGTTTCTTAACCCGGGGCTTCCGGAAGTAAGGACATACCTGCTAAAGGTAATTATGGATATTGTCCGCCGTTATGACATAGACGGAATTCACTTTGATGATTATTTTTATCCTTATACAGATTATGGCACATTTAACGATGATGCCACATACAATGTATACAAGGGTACATTTACAACCAAAGCAGCATGGCGTATGAACAATGTCAATATGCTGCTAGCAGCAATAAACGACAGCATTAAGGCGGTAAAACCGTGGGTCAAGTTCGGCATAAGCCCGTCGGGCAATCCTTCGGTCAATACGGGCATCTACTGCGATACCCCGGGGTGGCTTCAGGGCAAGTATACCGACCAGACGGGTGTTGCACACAGCGGTACGTCATACATCGATTACATTATGCCCCAGCTCTACTGGGTTAGCTATAACGGACAGCTTCCGAACTGGTCGGGGACCTCTTACCTGAACGGGAGGCATTTATATATCGGGCTTCCTTCCTACAGGTACACAGCCAGCGGCTTTACGCCGGGTGAACTGGGCTGGGAGATGAAAACAAACCGTACCACTTCGACCATCCAGGGAGAAGTTTTCTACAATTCAAACAGTCTTACAGTATCGAATTATGCAGGCTGTACGGATTCACTCATTCATCACTTCTACCTGAATTCGGCAATTACCCCAAAGATGGCCTGGCTGCCCGGAAGCACAAGCACTCCAAATGCGCCTTCAAACCTCAGGATGGAGAAAAATGCTTCCACGGGAAAATATGAGCTTAAATGGGATGCTCCCGCAGCAGCTGGAGACGGAAAAAATCATGCATCGTTTTATGTGGTTTACAGGTTTGAAACTGCGCCAACTGCAGAAATGCTTAATGATCCTTCGAAAATCCTGGGAACATGGGGCGAAACAACTTTGCCATCAGGCTTTGCGAAGTATTCAGCTACAAGCGGCGACTATTACGTGGTTACGGCAATTGACCGTTATTCGAATGAAAGCCCAATGAGCAACGTTCTGCATTACAGCATGCCGGATCAGGTTCCTCAGCCGCCGACTATGACAACTCCTGTAAACCATGCCTTAATATTAAAGAACAGTGCAAAGGTATACCAGACAATACTGACCTGGCGGAGTGTTCCATTGGCAGAAAGCTATGTCCTGCAGGTGGCAAAGGACAGCCTGTTCAAAAGAATTATTGCTTATGCTCCCGAACACAGGAAATTGACATACCAGTTCAACCTTCCGGAACCAGGCTCACAGTATTTCTGGAGGGTCAAGGCTGCAGGCTCAGGCGGGAGCAGTGATTATTCGGCAGCTTTTGAGTTTGAAACGGATACAATTTTAGTGCCTACTACGGTAGAACCTAAAAAAACCGAGTCAGATGTTTCGATAAAGCCGACATTTAAATGGATGAAATTGGGTAATGCGGTTTCCTACCAGATTCAGTTAAGCACGAACCAGTACTTTACCTCAAACATGGTTTTAGATTCAACTCTGACCGATACGGCGCTTACCGTTCCGAAGTCGCTTAAGCTGTATACAATTTACTACTGGCACCTAAGGGCTAAAAATTCGGTTAATAAGCAAAGTGGCTGGTCTGTTATGTGGCCATTCAGGACAGTGTCTGTTTCAGGTGTAAAGGATGATAAGGAAGACAAATTACAGCAGGCAAGAGAATACTCTCTCAGTCAGAATTATCCAAACCCGTTTAACCCTTCGACAGTCATAAAGTATTCATTAGCCAAAGACGGCAACGTCAAGGTGAGTGTATTTGACGTTCTGGGCAACGAGGTTGCGGTGCTTGTTGACAGGTATCAGAGTGCTGGAACGCACAGCATAGAATTCAATGCAGAGAAGTATCACCTTACAAGCGGTTTGTATTTCTATACACTAAAAACAAATAATTATCTCTCAACAAAAAAGATGATTCTTGTAAAGTAACTCTTTTAGAAAATTCTTTTAGAGTGCAGCTGCGGGCAGAGGCTTGTAGCTGCACTTTTTTTTATATCTCTTTCAGGCAAAAGCAATCAGTTTATTGTTCCTTTTTGGGGTTCCTGAATTTCAGGAAAGGGGGGAATAGGTAAATGTTTGCGCCAATTCTTCCTAACATCATAGCCAGGGCAGCCGCAACTACGCCAACAAAAGCAAGATATTTAATTGTAATGAAGAGTGTCAGAATAATTCCGCCAACCTCAATTGCAGTAGCAGTCGTTATGAAGCCGGTTTCTCTGGAATCGACCAACATGGCTCTCTGGAAGCTGATTAAGACCTCCAGGGCCGGAATTAAGGCCAATATCATGAGTGGAAGCCTTGCAATTGAGGCCAGGTCGTTTGACAGGCCGGAGATGCCGATAAACCAGACGTCTGCCAGGGGAAGAAAGGCAATGAGAAGGAGGGCTCCGGCAGAGGCTACGGCAAGGATAATTGCAAAGTTGCGCAGCGGGTGATACTCCTTTTTATTTTCACCTATTAAGGCAATTGCGGTCTCCTGGTATGAGACGCCGAAGCTCTTAAAGATAAAAATAAAAGAGTTTATCACGGGCAAGACTGCAAGCGATTCGAGAGGCATTAGGCTCTGTCCCATGAAAAAAGTAATCATCGGGTTTACGGCCAGAGTAAGGATGGAAGTAAGAGCAAGCGGGTAGTAAAAGTTAATTATCTCTTTATAGGAAAGATGCTCTTTCTGCCCATTTGTTTCCTCGTGGAGTAGATTATTAACGGCTTTTAATGCCATTATCCTGCTTGCAATTGCCTCGCTTACGACGCCAGCCGAAAGAGCCGAAGCTCCCACTATAGCCCCGTTGAGGCCGGTAAAAAGAAACATTAAGAGTGCGGTAAGAGACATTGAGCTTAAGCGCACAATGGTGCCGTATGCAACCCTGCGCGTCATATTGTTCCTGATCAGAATTCCCTGGTAAAACCTCCTGTAGCCAATTGCGGCAGGCCATGGGATTAGGATAATTGTGGCAATGTGTGTAAGTCTGGCTACTTCCGGGGGCAACATGACCAGGTTTTCGGCCACGTAATAGAAGACCGGGGGTGCAACAAAAAGCACAATCAGAGCCGTAATAATCAGGTTAAGCGTGTAAACAAAGTTTCTAAGCTTGAAGAAAGTGTACCTGTTTTTTACAATTGCAACCGAAGCGCTCAGCATCATTATGATCGGGGCCTCAACGATCATGGCAAATGAAAAAGCCACGCCATAAGCCGCCAGGTTGTATTTTGCGTTTGGCATTCTGGCAATGATAGCCGAAAGATATGGCCCTTCAACGGACATCATCAGCCAGGTGGCTGCAAGGGGGAGCCAGAACCTGAATATTTTCGATAAACTTAATGAATGCATGCTAATAAAACGGGAATACTTAATTACTGTTTCCTGCTGAATACAGGAATTGTTAAATAGCAAAGATACGAAAGTAGAGACAGAAAATATTGTCTCGCAGTGAGAATCAGGCCCATTGTTATTTGAAAAATAAATCCATAATATTGCTGTCGTTACCTGAAGTCTTTTCCAATTACCGTCAAATACAAATAATTGTTGCCGGAGATATGATGCGCAATTTAGCCAAGAGTCTGTTACTTACTATTTTATTTTCTGCTGCAGTCCTGGCAAATGGCAGGCTGAATTGCCTGTCCGAAGCCGTAGAAAAAGATTCCAGCAGTGAAAAAAGCAACAATATGACCATTGAGGTCAATGTTCCCGAAGCCCATACAATTGAACTGGAGCTTGGTTTTGTGGAAGACGGGGGTCTTTTATTTACAAGGAAATCTGACGTTACAATCTTCGGAACGGTAAAAACGTCCAGCAAACTTCAGGCGGTAAGAGTCAACGGCAGGAAAGCCAGGTTCATGCCTGAGGGGAACAGGTACACTTTCCAGTGCAGGATACATCTTGAGGATGAGTACAACACCGTAATGGTTGCTGTAACAGACGTCAACAATGTTGTAAAAGACATGTCATTTACAATACACAGGAAGAGCAACTAAAAACGTCATTTTTCTGCGCTTAATGCTCATTCTCTGGAAGACAGGGCCGTAAGAGCTAGTCTTTCTTGCCGTCAGAACCCGGTTTAAGAATAATTCCCTTATTCTGGTGTCCGTTAATTTTAATGCAGACCGGTTTATCGAAGTGCAGGTGTTTTGTATAATGTGCTGCCTCATAGACTTCCTGTTCTGCAAGCCAATCCCAGTCGATAAATCCGTTGTGTTCAAAGCTGTTAACGGTAAAGTAGCCCACCCTGAAGGATGTAATATTCTGGAAGAAGTGGGAGCCCTGCGAAGGCGTTACGCTGAAGTCCTTGAAGCCCGATTCAACGATTGCATGAGCGCCAGAGATCTGGTCCCATGTTACAGGTATTCCAAGCCACTGGTCGAGGGAGCCCCAGCGTCCGACGCCGATTAAAAGGTAAGGGCGTTTTTCTTCGACGAGCTTTGAATTAAATCTTCCGACCTCAAACGCGGCCTCGCGGCTTTTATTTCTCTCAAATTTATCCCTGTCTACTACAACAATGTCATATATGCCGCTGATAACGCCATTACCCAGCACCTGTCCGCTCTGGACCAGGAGGTCGTTTTCG
The DNA here is from genome assembly GCA_025612245.1 of Ignavibacteria bacterium. Taxonomy (GTDB): domain Bacteria; phylum Bacteroidota; class Ignavibacteria; order Ignavibacteriales; family SURF-24; genus JAAXKN01. The sequence continues at coordinate 31,937 of JAAXKQ010000015.1, read as the reverse complement.
TTAAACTCTTCCACGTTCAGTTCTTCGGCCTCGTTTGAAAGCACGAGCGGGCGCATCTGTAAGAGGGCAAATTCTTTTGGAGCCTCCCGTTGCACGCTGAGGTTAACGGCGTATTCAATTTCGACCGGAGTACCCATGCCCCAGCTACCGAGGTCCAGTATGAGGTCCAGAATTTCAGCCAGTGGGAAAACCTTGTGTTTTAGTACGGGAGCGAAAGTAACGACGCGCTGGCCGGATCTTGAGATGCCGTCGTAGACTGAATCGTTTTCCGGTGAATAAGTAGATCCTGCGGCATAAAGGGTACTATCCTTTTCTGCAACGTTGAGGCTGTATTTCTGTACGAGGACGTCGTGGCACTGGGCGGTTTTGTTTCTAATATTGCTGTGCAGGTTCAGTGCAAAGAATTCCTGTTGTGCATTTCTGACGGTTTCTTTTGTCGAGAAGAACTGCATTAGGTGTCTGGGGTATTTAGGGCAGAAGCGCACCGAGTTACCGCCGTCAACAACCGTTTTGCCGAGTCCGAGGGCAACCATTGCAATTCCGTCAGTAGATTTCTGGGGGGCCACTGGGTAGAAGTTATATGACCTGGCCACTCCTGCGAAATCCGGGTAAAAGCGGTTCTCGTGCTGTGCGCCGGCCATGCGCTGGACAATTACGGCCATTTTTTCCTCTTCAAGGCGGTAGCTGGTGACCTTCATATAATCCTTGGCGGCCTTGAAGAAAGTTGAAGCATAAACTCTTTTAATTGTATTAAGCAGTTCCTTAAGCCTGACGTTGGGATCCGTGTCGTTGTTCGGGAGCATGTAAGTTTCATAGACCCCGGCAAAGGGCTGGTACTGGGAATCCTCCAGGAGGCTTGATGAGCGTACGGCGAGGGGTTCATGAACCAGTTCCAGGAACTCAGAAAGTTTGCGTTTAATATCCCTTGGGAAAAACTTAGCCTCGACGAATTTCCTGGCGATTTCTTCGTCATCAGTAGCATTCAGAGAGAAATTGACAAGCTCATTGCCTTCGATAAAGCTGTCAAATACGTCCGTAGCAATTACGATGGCTGCCGGGACGAACATTTTGATGCCGGGGAAGCGGTCGCGCAGGTTGTAATTATAAATCAGGTTATTCAGGAATCCCAGGCCGCGTGCCTTACCACCGATTGAGCCTCCTCCTATTCTTGCAAAACTGTTTTGCGGGTCGAATGAGCCTTTGGAGAAGTCGGTAATAATTCCCCTAGTACGAAGCTCCAGGTACAGGTGCAGGGAGCTTATCAGTTCCTGTCTGAGGTCATTGATGCTGGAAAAGTCACTCACCTTATGAGGGCGGAGTTTATGAGCAAGCCAGAACTCGGTTCTTGCCTTAAGCCAGTTGGAGAAATGGTTTCTTTCGGCGTGGTACTGAATAGTTTCATCGGGGACTTTCTTAAGCTGTTCTTCGAGCTCCTTGAGGTTTGTGGCAATGCCCACTTCGCGGCCGTCGGGTGTATAAAAAATGAAGTCGCCGAAGCCGAAGCGGTGGATAATAAACTCCTGAAGCTCGTGTAAAAGTCTGGGCGAGTTTTTTAAGAGGAAAGAAGCCCCGGCGTTTCTTGCAGCCTCGGCGTGCTGGGCGTTGCTGGACTGGAGCAAAACGGGAATATCCTCATGAATGGCCTTAACGTTCCGGGCAAACTTTATTCCAGCCTCATAATCCCTTATGCCGTAGTGGGTAAAACTGATGTCGGATATAACGCCGAGTATGTATTCGGAATACTTTTCTATGTAATTCCAGGCTTCCTCATAAGTGGTGCATAAAAGGATTTTCGGGCGTGCCCTCATCCTTAGAAATTTATGCGACAGGTTCACGCCTTCGGAGATAAGGCGCTGCGACTGTTTGAGGACTTCCGTATAAATGATCGGCAGGTACGAGGAATAGAATTTAACGTTGTCTTCAATTAGAATTATGGATTGCACGCCAATAAACCTGGTATCGTTATCTACGTTCAGCTTATCCTCCACGCTTTTTACGATGCCGATTAAAAGACGGAAGTCGCCCTGCCAGATAAAAACCTGTTCAAAGACGGAAGTATCGTAGTTTGTGGTCAGTTCCTTTCTTTCCCTGTTGTCGTATGCCAGGAGAATGATGGGGATATTAAGTCCTGCGCCGCGTACGGCTTTTGCAAATTTAACGACGTGCATATCTTCAATATGCATGGTAGTAATAATAAGGTCGAAGTGGGTTTCCTTTGCCAGCTGAACAGCTTCGATGCCGCTGGAGACGTGTGTTATTTCAGGGGCATGGCTGAGATTTAGGGCCTGGTATTCTTTTCTGATCAGTTCATAAAGGCGGCCGTCCTCTTCAAATAAATAGGCGTCATAAAGGCTTGAGACGAGAAGAATTTCCCGAATCTTAAAAGGCATCAGCTTCTGGAATTTTCTGTAGCGCTGCCCTATCATGTCCTCAAGGCGGAAGTGCTGTGTATTGTGCATAGGCTTTAATTCTGTTTTACATTATTACGAATATATAAGATAAGAATTGCCCGCTCAAAGATAAAGGCAAAGATGGAGGAAAAAGGTTCAAAGTTCGAGGGGGGAGAAGAAGTGTTGAGTTTTGAGTTTTAAGTTGGGAAAGAGGTTCAAGGTTCAAGGGAAAGAGGTTCAAGGTTCAAGGTTCGAAGTTTAATGAGAACAAGGATAAGGTGGAGGGGGAAGGAAACAACCATGAAAGCTGGGAGTTTGGAATTGTGCAATGACTAAGCCCGCAGCGCGGGCGTAACATCAGTAGCCCGGGGTGAGGAAGCCCCCGGATGGGGGCGACTGAACCCCGGGGGAAAAGGATTATCCCACCACAATACACAAAGCTCCGGTCAGGAGCGGCACAGAGGAATGATGAATGGAAGCAATGTGGGCAGGTGTAAATGTGTTGGGATTTCTACCGCTTTAGCGGTAGTATGTTTGTAGAAATGGTTACAAAAGATATTTTCCCTACCGCCCATAGCGGTTGCATGTTCTTTTTCATTTCCCTGATTGCGGTGAATGTTTTGTGTGTAATGAATATTTAAGATAATTCTCGGTTGTTTTGATGGGATGGTTTTTATGTGTGTGGGGTCGTGGTTTAATGATATGTTTACCCTTATGGGGAAATACATATTTCCCGGGGGTGACCACATCCCTATCGGGATGTGGTCACCCCCGGCTACTGATGTTACGCCCGCGCTGTGCGGGCTTAGTTATTGCGTGATTACAGATGGTCAGAGATTTTATGGCGCCTGAGGAATGTGGGGGGATTTGTTTTCTTGGGCTATAGACTGAGCGCCCCTCAAAAGGGGCTTGGGAAATGTGTTATGCATGGTGTTCTGCTTTTTACGTTTTCTGAATTACCGGCTACGAGTAATGGAGCGGTATCAATTGTGTTTGCACCATGGATCTGAAGGCCGTGGCAATTCAGGGACTGGCTATTCAGGCAGGAGATAGCCGAGCGAATTAAATTTGGGGCCTGGACGATTTTGGCCCGGGCTGGTCAGGCCCGGGCCAGTTATTCAGGGCAGCGCAATTAAATTGGGAAAATTTATTTCAAGAGCATGAGTTTTTTTGTATCTGTAAATGCTCCGGCTTCCAATCTATAGAAATATGTGCCGCTTGGGAGGCTTTGTGCGTTAAAGACAGCCTGGTGGATTCCTGACGTCTGAAACTCATTTACAAGAAGCGTTACTTCGCGCCCTAATATGTCAAATATCCTTAACTTCACGAAACTGTTTCCGGGAAGATTGTATTTAATGGTGGTAGCCGGGTTGAAGGGATTTGGGTAATTCTGCATAAGGCTGTAGCCTTTAGGCAATTCAGTCCTGTTGCTGAGGGCTGAGGTATTGCTGCCGGGAATTCCTTTTTCATTAAAGACTGCCAGACCGCGGTTTGTCCCGATCCATTTGTTATCGTATCTGTCAATTGCAATGCAGACCACGTCCTGACCGGGGAGTCCCGTGTTGGGTCTGTTAAAGAGTGTAAATGTGGTGTCGTTATACTTTACAAGTCCAAGGAATGTGCCTATCCATTTGTTGCCGCTTGAGTCGAATGCAATGGACCGGACGTAGGAATCGGGGAGTCCGTTTTTTTCAGGTTTAATGATGGTCCAGCTTGTGCCGTCAAAGACAGCCTCGCCACTAGTAGTCTGAATCCATTTTGTGCCGTTTTTATCGATTCCGATGGAGTTCACGGTATTGCTGGGAAGAGGGGAATTAAGGCTGTCGTAGACGGTCCAGCCCGAGGCGACGTTAAATTCAGCAAGTCCGCCTCCTCGTGTCCCGGCCCAGAGGCTGCCGGAATTATCCGGTTCAACCCAGAGGACCGGGTTTACCGGAAGTCCGCTGGAAGTATTATAGACTGTCCAGGTATTGCCGTCAAATTTAACCACTCCTTCGTCGGTTCCGAGCCATTTAATGCCGTTATTGTCGACTTTAACGGAATGAACCACCAGGCTAGGCAGGGCGGAATTAAAGACTGTAAAAGCAGTGCCGTCGAACTTTGCAAGGCCTCCGCCGTTAGTTCCTATCCACTTTACGTTGTCCCGGTCAATTGCTATTGAGTAGACGTCATTAACGGGAAGCCCGTTTGAGGAGTTAAAGACGGTCCACGAATTGCCGTCGAACCTGGCCATACCCTGCAGAGTGCCTATCCATTTAATGTCTTCTTTATCGATGGCGATTGTGCCGATCCAGTTATCCGGGAGTCCAGAGTTTGAGGTATTTACCTGTGTCCATTTTGTGCCATCAAACTTAAAGAGGCCGAAGTCGTTTGTCCCGATCCACTTGTTGCCTTGCTTATCTACAAAAACGACGTTAACCAGGTTATCCTTCAGTTCCGAGTTTTCCGGGTTATAAATCACCCAGCCGGAATTGCCGTCGAAAGAGGCGAGTCCAGCCTGTGTTCCAATCCAGAGGGTGCCGTTTGTATCGATTGCAATGGAGTTAACAGTGTTAGAGGGGATCCGAGAGTTTGAGGTACTGAAGACGGACCAGTTCTGGCCATCGAACTTTGCAAGTCCGCCTGACTTGGTGCCAATCCATTTATTGTTATTCTTATCCACGGTAATGGACAGGACAGTGTTATCGGGGATCTGGGAGCCGGATTTATTGAACATGGTCCAGGCGGAGTCCTTAAACATACCCAGTCCCTTGTCGGTTGATCCGGCCCACTTTATTCCAGCAGAATCGATTGCAAAGCAGGAAGCTAGTTTTGAGCTGAAGCCCGAATTATCGGGGGTATACCTGGTCCAGGTGGTATCGGTAAGTTTTCCCACGCCTCCGCCGTTTGTAGTGACCCATTTATCCTGGTTTTTATCCACCGTAACGGAAGTGACCCAGTTAAAGGGGATACCAGAGTTTGCGAGGTTAAAAATTTTCCAGTTAGTGCCGTCGAACCTTCCAAGTCCGGCGTTGCGTGTTGCCTGCCATTTAACGCCCTGTGTATCCACGGCCAGGCCGAGGGTGAAATTTCCGGGAATGCCGGAGTTGGATTTATTGTAGAACGTAGTTTCTCCAGTAGTCTTATCAAGCTTTACAAGTCCCCCCATGGTTCCGACCCACAGGTAATTATTTTCCTCGGCAATTGCCTTAACCTGCCTGCCGTTGGTGTAGTTTTTCCACTGCGTCTGTGCAGGCAAAATGCCGGTGAGAAGAATTAAAAGTCCCGAACACCAAAGAAATATAAGCCTCATAGTCCACCTCTTTCGTGAAAAGTTTTATTTATTAAATGTTTCCCCGGTATCCTTTCTTTAGAGAATTGTAATCAGAGACGGATCATTGTAACGAATTGATAATAAGATGAGTTGTATTATTTCCAAGCTAAAAGAAAAAGGTATTCGCGTCAAAAAATATTTTTGTACAAAGGGATGGGGCAACGCTTTTTGCACCAAAAGCTTCACGCACTCCAAAGAAACAAGGCGAGGCCAGCCGCGGCTTAAAACCAGGGCGATGGTTTTTGTAAAGCCTGATGTTTGAAACAAAAGGGTGGAGTTAAAATAAAAAAAGGAGAGGCCGAAAAAATATCAGCCTCTCCCAAAGAAACTTACCCTACCTTTTAAGGGGAGGATTAAACGAGACCCTGATCCATCATAGCATCGGCGACCTTAAGGAAGCCTGCAATGTTGGCACCGTTAACGTAGTTACCCGGTGTTCCGAATCTTTCTGCTGTTTCAAGGCAGGTCTGGTGGATTCTCTTCATGATCTCATGCAGACGGTTATCGACTTCTTCTCTTGACCATGGGAGTCTCATGCTGTTCTGAGACATTTCGAGTCCAGATGTAGCAACGCCGCCGGCATTGGAAGCCTTGCCAGGTGAGAAGAGAATGTTGTTGTCTCTGAAGACCTTAAAGCCTTCGATAGTGGTAGGCATGTTAGCGCCTTCTGTAACGCAGAGGACACCGTTCTTAACGAGTTCTTTTGCGTCGTTTTCATTGAGTTCATTCTGAGTAGCGCACGGCATAGCAACGTCTACCTTTACGCTCCATGGTTTCTTACCGGCGTAGAAAGGAACCTTGAATTCTTTTGCGTAATCTTCAACCTGATCCCTGTTGCTTGCTCTGAGTTTGAGCATATAGTCGATCTTTTCGCCGGAGATACCGTTTTCGTCATAGACAAATCCGTCAGGTCCGGAGATAGTAACGACCTTACCGCCTAACTGGTTGATTTTTGTAACTGCGCCCCAGGCAACGTTGCCGAAGCCGGAAACTGCAAATCTGAGGCCTTCAACTTCGTGGCATCTGGTTTTGAGCATTTCCTGGGCGAAATAAGTAGCACCGAAGCCGGTAGCTTCAGGACGAACCAGTGAGCCGCCCCAGTTGATGCCTTTACCCGTCAGAACGCCTGAAAATTCATTTTTTAATCTCTTATACTGGCCGAATAAGAAACCGATTTCTCTTCCGCCGACGCCAATGTCACCGGCTGGAACGTCAGTATCAGGGCCGATGTGACGGAAGAGCTCAGTCATGAAGCTCTGGCAGAAGCGCATAACTTCATTGTCGCTCTTTCCTTTAGGATCGAAGTCGCTGCCGCCCTTACCGCCGCCCATAGGCAGAGTAGTTAAGCTGTTTTTGAATACCTGTTCGAAACCTAAGAATTTCAGTATACCCATGTTTACTGAAGGGTGGAATCTTAAACCGCCTTTGTAAGGGCCGATTGCGCTGTTGAACTCAATGCGGTATCCGCGGTTTACGTGGATTTCGCCCTGATCGTCCTGCCATGGTACGCGGAAAGTGATGGCACGTTCCGGCTCGATCATTCTTTCTAAAATTTTGGCTGAACGGTATTCAGGATGCCTTTCAAAAACTAATTCCAGAGATTCTGCTACTTCCAGGACTGCCTGATGGAATTCAGGTTCAGCCGGATTCTTGGCTTTTACTTCAGCCATAAGTTTGTTAACATACTCGGACATAAAAACCCCTAAAGATGATAATTTAAATGAATTTGTAATGAAAACTCCAGCTATCTGACTGCAGTTTTACACTGTTCTGCTAAATATCACAGTTACTTCCTACGCACAACTTTTATGCCCAAGTTTCAGCAAAAGGGGAGAAGATGATCCATAAAAGAAATCCGTAAAAAGAAACTGAAATAGCATGCCTAAAAATGCAACAATAATTGCCGAAAATCAACCTTATTTGTCCCTATATGCCTCCTAATGCTTATAAACAAAGAATTTGGGGCAAGAAAAAAATTTCATAAAAATGTATTCTTGCAGATTTCCCCGGGTTTTATTATAGAGGCAGATTTAAGGATGAGCAAAAAGCCAGATGCTTAAGGGAATGGGATTTCTTTAGCGGGGAAATTTCTTAAAAATAGTAATGCCTGTTTCCAAAAATAGCTAATTTATTTTCACGAATTTTCCCCGGAGTTCAGGAGGTTAATTGCCTTATCGACAGACATGTGTGTGCCGTAGAGGATCAGCGAGTCGCCGCTTTTGATTATCTCTTCGCCCGATGGATTTGCAATTGTTCTGTCCTCCCTCTGGAATGCAATTACGGTAGCTCCTGTGATGGCACGTATGTTCAGTTCGGAGAGTTTCTTATTCTTATTCGGGTTCGAATCCTCCACGAAATAGATCTCGGTGACGCCTTCGGCAAGAATGCGGTCTATGTGTGAAAGCATGGTCTCGGGAGTTTCCTTTTTGCGGAAGAAGCCGTAAGACTCGCTCCTAATGATATTTGCCTGCTTCATGACGACATTAATGGGGATGTGGTATTTCTGCAGGACTTTGGAGAATATTTGAAGCGAGGTTTCGAACTCTTCCGGGATGACTTCGTCGGCCCCGAGTTTAAGAAGGTTATCCACTTCGCTAATAAAGCGTGTTCTTACGATACAATAGATTGAAGGGTTCATTTCTTTAGCAAGCCTTATGCCCGCTCTCGTGGAAGTAAGGTCCGAAATGGCAAAGACCAGCACACTGGCCTCCCGGCAGTTGGCGTATTCGAGTACCTCGCGGCTTGTTACGTCGCCATAGATGATCCTTTCGCCCTCTTTCTTAATCTCCCTTACAGTTACGGGGTTGAGCTCCAGCACCACATAGCCAATTCCGGTTTCCTTGAGCACCCTTGCAATATTGCGCCCATTCAGGCCGAAGCCGGCAATAATCACGTGGTTATTAAGGCGCGGGGCGGACTCTTCGGGGAGGTTTTTTGCAATGCTTCCGCCTTTCATCTTAAGGGAAAGCCTTGGTGCAACCTGCAGGAAAAGCGGAGTAATGAGCATCGTAAAAATAGAGGAAGCAAGAAAAGCGTTATAAAACGCCGCGTCTATGATCTTCATCTGAAGGCCCGACTGCAGGAGCACGAACGAGAACTCCCCGATCTGTGAAAGACTAAGTCCCGTAAGCACAGCCACACGTGAAGGGTACTTAAGAAGGCGTGTTACGAGGAAGATGATGACGAATTTTATAGCAATAATGCCTGCCGTAAGCGCGAGCATCTGAAGGGGGAAGTCGGCAATAAGCCCGTAGTCGAGAAGAAGTCCTATAGAAACGAAGAACAGGCTGTTAAAGGCGTCTTTGAGCGGGACAATGTCGGCTGCCACCTGATGGCTGAATTCGGTATCGGAAAGGATTACTCCGGCAATAAAGGCTCCCAGGGCGAGCGAGAGGCCGAGAATTTCTGTGAGGTAGGCTGCCCCGAGAATGAGCAGTATTACGCCGATTGTAAAAGCCTCCCTCATTCTTAGCTTTGCTACCTGAAAGAGGAGAGCGGGCATTACAAAGCGGGCGACAAAAATGACCGCAGCAAGCACACCAAAGGCAAGCAGGAGCTTTAGTGTAATATCAGGAAAGGACAGTCCCGAGCGGTTGCCAAGCACCGGCAGGAGAATAATCATCGGAACGACGGCAAGGTCCTGAAATATCAGTATGCCAAGGGAAATTTTGCCCTGCGGCGTATCGAGCTCATTTCTGTCGGAAAGGAGTTTAAGTACGATTGCGGTACTGGAAAGGCTGATAAGCATTCCGAAGAAGATGCTCTGGTTTAGCTTAATTCCCATGAGGCTTGAAATAGCTGTCGAGGCTGCAATTGTACCGATGAGTTGGGAGCCGCCGGCCAGAAGAAGAAAGCGTTTCATTTGGATTAGCTTATCGACCGAGACTTCGAGTCCGATTGTAAAGAGGAGCAGAATGATGCCTATTTCCGCCATGACCCTGATGGCGCCGGCTTCGGTTATAAGTCTGAAGCCGTAAGGGCCGATAATAATGCCTGCAACAAGGAATCCTGCGATGCTCGGGAGGTTGAGTTTTCTGAAAATAAATATAATGGGCAGTGAAGCCAAAAATATAACAACCAATACTTTTATAATAGGAATCTGCTGCATAAAAAACTGCCGCTTTACTTGCCTTACAAATCTTAAATAGGTAAGTTTAATATACTCAAAAATTAGTATTCTTTGTAATTGAACCCGTAAGGTTATAGAAAAGAATTTCTCAATTTTCCAATTTAATGGAGTTGATATGTCGAAAGAAATGATTAAAGAAAAAATAGCGCAGGCCGTTAAAATTCTGCGGGAAAAGAACATCGACATGTGGCTGATCTTTGTGCGTGAGAGCTCCAATATCAAAGATCCTTCAATGGATATGGTCGTTGGTACAAGCTGTACCTGGCAATCGGCTTATATTATTACAAAAGACGGAGACACCACGGCAATACTGGGGTCACTTGACGTGGCCAACATGAGGATGCAGGGTACATATAAAAACGTGGTGGGATATCTCAGGTATATCAAGGACACGCTTGTAGGCACAATAAACAAGTACCGTCCGAACAAGATAGCCATTAACTTCTCGAGAGATTCCAGCCTGGCCGACGGCCTTACACACGGAATGTACCTGGAGCTGGTGGATTATTTGAAGGATACTCCTTACCTGGAGAGGCTCATCTCCTCGGAGGAGATAATTTCGGCACTGAGGGGAAGGAAAACCACTTCTGAACTCGATATAATGAAGCATGCAATAGAAGAAACCCTGAAGATAATTGATGAGACCACTCATTTTATACGTCCTGGCGTAAGTGAAAAGGAAGTTGCAGCATATATGAAGAGTCTTGTTAAGCAAAGGGGTTTCGGGCTAGCCTGGGAAGCCGACTACTGCCCGAGCGTATTTTCGGGTCCCGATACCGCAGGCGCGCACGCTGGTCCGACTGACAGGAAAGTTGAGCCCGGGCACGTTTTGAACATAGATTTTGGGATTTCGTACCAGGGTTACTGTTCCGACCTTCAGAGGACGTGGTATGTACTGAAGGATGGGGAAGACAAAGCTCCCGAAGAAGTTCTAAGGGGCTTTAATGTAATAAAGGATTCCATAAAGCTTTCGGCAGAGAATATAAAGCCCGGTCGCCAGGGCTATGAAATTGACGACATTGCGCGCAAATACATTACAGATAACGGGTATGAAGAATATCCGCATGCGCTGGGGCACCAGGTAGGCCGCATGGCCCACGATGGAGGCGGACTTTTGGCTCCGAAGTGGGAACGCTATGGTGATCTGCCGTTCAAGAAAATTGAGCAGGGAGAGGTTTATACCATCGAGCCCCGCCTTCCGATCAAAGACTTCGGCATTGCTACCATTGAAGAGGAAGTGGTAGTTACCGAAAACGGATGTGAATTTTTGTCATCACCACAACAGGAGATAATTATAGTCAGGTAAAGGAACGCCTTTAACAGGGGCACAAGAGCCCGGATTTATCGGCAGCGGCCTGCCTTTGGCAGGCCGCTGCCATCTCCTGCATTGCTGATGAATTGTAACGCCAGTCAATATTTCACGCCAAAACACCCTTAGAGAAGCAAATTTATCCTAATTATCTCACGCGGATTTGATATATTATTAAAAGAGGCAGCATTTTAACTTAAGTAAAAATGTCAATACAAGCTTATATGTTAAAACGGGGTGAGAAGATGAAAAGGCTGTATATTTCTGCTTTACTGTTAGTGTCAATGACAGTGTTCTCCGGCTGCATCGAAATTTATACGACGATTAACCTGAAGTCCGACGGAACCGGGACAATCGAAAAAATCTCATGATGAGCAAGGAAGCCCTACTGGTTATATCGAACTTCTTTCCCGGAAGCGATTCTTCAGGCGCAAAGGAATTTGACCTTTTTGACGAGGATAAGTTCCGCAAGGATGCCCTGGACATGGGTGATCACGTAACGTATATATCGGGCAAAAGGCAGTCGGCTAAAGGTAAGGAAGGTTATATAGTTACCTACTCGTTTAGCGATATAGACAAGGTAAAGATAGGGCAGAACCCCTCACGCATCGTCAGGCCGCCTGAGACGCCTGAACTTAGCGACACAAGCAGCAATGGCGAGGAATATATTTCATTCGACCTTGATAAGAACGATCCCTCCACGCTAAGGATAAACCTTCCTTCGGAGGAATTTCAGGAATCGAAGAAAGAACAGCTTGAATCTGCCGTAGATACGATGCAGATAGATACGCAGATGGAGCAGAAAATTAAAAATATGATGAGCGATATGAAAATGGCCTTTGTTGTTAACGTGCCGGGACTGATAAGCGAAAGCAACGCCACTTACCGGGAGGGTTCAAAAATTACGCTGGCTGAAATTGATTTTGGGAAGCTCATTGAAAACCCGGAAAACTACAGGCGCTTTATTTCGATGAAAAATAAGCCTTTCCCGGAAGTCAAGAAGTTCTTAAGCACCATTCCCGGCATTAAAATAGAGCTGAACAACAAAGTGGAAGTGAAATTCAGGTGAGTGCGTGCGTCCTGTGTGTGTGCTAAGCATCAATAAGGCAGGAAACCGGGGTAACAATTTGTTGAATATGTAATTTATAAAGATAGATTTAATTTTAAGGGGAGATGTCAAAAAATAAGAAAAGATGATAAAGAAAAGACAAGGATGAAAACACGAGACTGCAGATGAAAAAAGTAAAATACTTTACGCCGGAAGAAGCAAGAAAGACGTTGCCGCTTGTTAAAAGGATTTTAAGGGATATCATCAGTGCCGGAGAGACGATGCGCAGGAGGGCAGCGTCAATTGAAGGCAATGTAATTGAAGATACTGAAATCCAGAACATTGCTACGGCAATAAACGATTATTTGAACGAGCTTGAAGAAATAGGCTGTTACTATAAGGACTGGAATTTTACGGTGGGGCTGGTGGATTTCCCGTCCATCATTCATGGCAAAGAGGTAATGCTCTGCTGGAGGAGTGATGAGGAGGAAATCAGGTATTACCACGAAGCGGATGCAGGGTACAGCGGCCGGAAGCTGATACCGGAAGAGTATTTTCTGCATAACATTTGAATAACTCCTAAGATATTAAATTTTAGCTGATTGAAGATTTTCCATCTGGGTATCCGGGAGACTAAAGTCTTCGGGGTTTGTTTCGATTCTTTAAAACACGACCTGGAAGGCCGCGGCTGTTAAGGCCAGGCCTTGACAGCCGCGGCAATTAAGTCGTGAATAATCGGAATGCCAGCGGATCAGATCTCGGCGGGCGTTTCTTTTTTTATTTCAATTCTGTATGAATGCGTAATGGGCATTGCCTTTTCAAGCATTTTTGTAACAGAGCAGTATTTTGTCTGTGAAAGTTCAATTGCCCTTTCAACATCCTTCTGCGGGATGTTATCGCCGTAGAAAACATACTCGATGTGGATTTTTGTAAATACCTGCGGATGCTCGTCTGAGACATCGGCGGTAATGTTGATTTCAAAGTCGTCCGTATTGACGCGTTTCTTTTTTAATATTGAGGCGACGTCGCTTCCCGTGCATCCGGCAAGTCCCAAAAGCAGCAGCTCTTTAGGTCTAATGCCAGCGTTGCTTCCGCCCGATTCCTCGGGTCCGTCCATTGTGATCCAGTGGTTTGAGTCGGTTTTACCTACAAAAGAGATCCCTTTTATCTGTTTTACATAAGCCTTTTTCGTGGACATAGATACCCCTGTTTATTAAGTTAATAAATGTTAGATGCGGTTATTCCGGCAAAAGATTCATTCGCCGGAAACCTGAAGAATGATTTTGCCCCGGACTCCTCCTTGTTCAATTTTCCTGTGAGCATCTGCGACCCGGTTCAGCGGGAAAACCGAATCGACGGCAGTGCGGATTTTCCCTTCCTCAACGAGAGTTCTCATCATTTCGATTTTGTGCTTTGCCCTTTCGAGGAAGAGGAGGTAAAGCACAATATTTTTTCTGTGTCCGGCGTTAATGTTGCCGGAAATGTTGACGATGCTGACGATTCTGCCGAATTTTTTCGTTATTTCCATGCTTCTTGCGGTCGTATCGCCGCCGACAGTGTCGAAGACGACGTCTGCGAGTTCGCCGCCGGTTTCCCTGAAGAACGCCTTTGCAAAATCCTCTTTTCTGTAATCAATTGCAATATCAGCGCCCAGGCTTCTAACGAGGTCGATGTTTTTGGGGCTGCAGGTAGTAGCAACGCGTGCGCCCGAAATTTTGGCCAGTTGAAGGGCAAATGAGCCGACCCCGCCGGCGCCGGCATGAATGAGAACGTTTTCGCCGGGTTTGACCCTGGCAAGGTTTACAATTGCATCCAGGGCGGTACAGCCTGCAAGTGGTAAACCGGCAGCCTCGAGGAACGAAATATTTTTAGGTTTAAGTGCAACAATGTCTTCATGCACGACGGCATATTCGGCGTAGGTACCGTGTCCCTGTTCTATAATTGGTGTATAGAAAATTTCGTCGCCCGGCTTAAAATCCTTAACGCCGGGTCCGCATTTTTCTACGACGCCGGAGGCATCATAGCCTATTATTACGGGCGGGGTAACGGCCCAGGAGCCGTTCGTCCTGATCTTATAGTCGACGGGATTAACCGATGCGGCATATACCTTTACAAGCAGTTCACCAATTCCGGGCTCCGGCTTTGGGAGCTCTCTTTGCTCAAAGACCCCGGCATCTCCGAAGCCGGTAATAACCATGGCTTTCATTATTTCTCCAGTCTTTATCTATTAATTAGTTTCCCTCTTTATCCGGCAGGGTTTATCTATTTTTAATTTATTTTTTTCTCCCAATATTGCAAGTACGGTTTTGTTTGACTGTATATTGTTTTATTTTACTTTATTGTAATATTTCACCATTAAATAATAAAACTTTTACTATATGGTAATTGACCTGGGAATCTGCAGGATAAGGCCGTGGAAGTTTACGGACAAAGAGTCGCTTGCACATTATGCGAATAACTGGAATATATGGATCAACCTTAGGGATGCATTTCCTCATCCATATACGGTTGATGATGCCGAGGTGTGGCTCAATATGGTAGTAAATAAAAAGCCTGTCACGCAGTTTGCAATTGAGGTTGATGAAAAGGCGGTAGGTGCAATAGGATTCATCATTAAGGAAGACGTGCAGAGGATACAGGCAGAGATAGGCTACTGGCTGGCAGAAGAATTCTGGGGGCACGGGATTGCCTCTGCGGCACTGAAGGCGGTAAGCGAGTATGCTTTTCACAATTTCGACATACACCGCATTTATGCCGACGTCTTCGAATGGAATAAAGCATCTCTAAGGGTGCTCGAGAAAGCGGGTTTTGAGCTTGAGGTAAGGCAGAAGAAAAGCATTATTAAGAATGGTGAGATCATTGATTTATTTGTTTATGTGAAAAACCGCTGAAAAAATTTTTGTCCCGGAAGATGAAAATGCCCGGGGCACCCCAGGTATTGCTTATTAAAATAGCGTACTATTCATTTATCTTTCCTTTGCCGCTTTTGCCCCTCTTTTTTTCATTAAGCTTTAGTGGCAAGTACATCCAGTGGTTTCCGTCCCTTGCAATGAGGGCCTCTGCGTCCTCAGGTCCCCAGGTTCCTGCCGGATAATTAGGGAAATCGAGCGGGGGAGTGGATTCCCACACGTTTAGTATTGGCATAATAAGGCTCCATGCAGCATCCACTTGGTCTTCCCTCATAAAGAGTGTCTGGTCGCCGAGCATTATATCCAGCAGGAGAGTTTCATATGCCTCGGGTGGTTCTTCAGTGTAAGCATCGCTATAGTTAAATACCATATCGACCGGGTTAAAAGCCATTTTAAGTCCCGGGCGTTTACCCTGTATGTTAAGTCTAATTCCTTTTTCCGGCTGTATGCCGAGAATGAGCCGGTTAGGGTGCCAGTTTACGGTTGCTTCAGGCGGGAAGGCGTCGAAAGGGACGGGGTTAAACTCCACTGTAACGATTGATATGGTTTCGGCCATGTGTTTTCCCGTGCGCAGGTAGAAGGGTATTCCGTGCCAGCGCCAGTTATTGATGAAGAACTTTACGGCTGCAAATGTTTCCGTATTAGAGGCGGGATTTACGCCGGGTTCCTCGCGGTAGCCTTTGGCGTGTTCGCCTTCGATCCAGCCCGGGCCATACTGTCCGCGCACAGCGTAGCGGTGGACGTCGGACTCGCGGTAGCACTGAATGGAATGCAGCACGTCGACTTTTCTATTGCGCAGTTCATCGGCGCCGAAAGAGACAGGAGGTTCCATGGCAATAAGGCAGAGAATCTGGAGCAGGTGGTTTTGTATCATATCGCGGAAGGCACCGGCGTTGTCGTAATAGGATCCCCTGTGTTCTACGCCAAGCTGTTCGGCAACGGTTATCTGTACGTTATCTATATAATTGCGGTTCCAGACCGGTTCAAAGAGTGCGTTGGCGAAGCGGAAGGCCAGTATATTTTGTACGGTTTCCTTGCCTAGGAAGTGGTCGATCCTGTAGATTTGCGATTCGCGGAATATTTTAAGTAGAATACTGTTAAGCTTCCGGGCGCTTTCAAGGTCGCGCCCAAAAGGTTTTTCCGCAACGATCCGGCATTGGGTTTCATCTTTTGCGAGGCCGGACTGTCCGATTCTTTCTGCAATCGGTTCTATGAAGCGGGGTGGCACGGCAAGGTAAAAAATGTGATTGGCTTTTACTTTCCACTGTTTGTTTACAGATTCGAGCTGCCGGCCTAATTTGTTAAATACCTGTATGCTGGTGAAGTCGGCCTTAAGGTAGGAAATTTTTTCGGCAAACTCATTCCACAGGTTTCCCGATTCATGTTTGATAGAGAAGCTGTCCACTCCATCTTTGAGGTGGCTGCGGTATTTTTCGTTGCTCATTTCCTTTATATCCAGCCCAAGCATCATGAAGTTCTCCGGAAGCCAGCCGCCGGCAAAAAGGTTAAACAAAGCGGGCACTATTTTTCTCCAGGTAAGGTCTCCTCCTGCCCCAAAGACAATGAGGATGCAGGGATCGGGCTGTCTAGCTGATTCCATTTCCGCACACTTCCTTTCATCCGGTTAAAAGCGACTTAATAGACCGGCATCCGGTTTAGAACAAAAGCCTATTTCGCGAGGTTCTTCTCCTGCATATTCCTGATCTTGCTTTCGAGGGTCTGCATGAGCTTATCGTAGGGCTTGATGAACTTGTCTATTGCTTCAACTTCAAGCTGTTGGGTAAGCCTGTCCAGGTCGATTCCCAATTCTTTGAGGTTATGCAAAGCCTTAAAAGCGCTGTCAATTCCTTTTTCGAGGCGGACTTCGGGGTTACCGTGGTCGCGGTATGCGTCCAGAGTTTTCTTGGGCATTGTATTTATTGTATCGGGTCCAATGAGGGGCTCAATATATTTAATATCGCTGTAAGCCGGGTTTTTCGTACCCGTGCTAGCCCAGAGTAAGCGCTGCACGTGGGCGCCGTGGTTTAAGAGCTCCCGGTAGCGGTCGCTTTCGAAGTTTTCCTGGAAAATCCTGTAAGCCACCTTTGCGCTTGAAATTGCAACCTGCCCGATAAGTGACCTTGCGAGCTCAGACTTCGGTCCGCCTTCAGCAGCGATCTTCTCGAGCATCGGGTCTATAAGGACATCAATGCGGCTCAAGAAAAAGCTTGCAACAGAAGCGATGTTATCAATTGGCCTGCCTGCCTCAAGGCGTTCCTCGAGGGCAGAAAGGTATGCTTCAATTACCTCGCGGTAGCGGTCGAGTCCGAAGAGGAGCGTAATATTTATATTAATTCCGTCGCTAATAAGCTGTTTAATAGAGGGGATGCTTTCGGTTATTGCGGGGACTTTAATCATTATGTTCGGGCGGTTAACCCTTTCGTAGAGGTGGTGAGCCTCTTTAATGGTATCTTCGGTTTTATGCGCCAGGTAAGGCGAAACCTCAAGGCTTACGAAGCCATCCTGGCCCTGTGCTTTTTCGAAGACCGGGAGCAGCAAATCGGCGGCATCCTGAATGTCGCGTATAGTAAGCTCCTCGTAGATTTTTTCTTTTGATTTTCCCTGCATTGCAAGAGTGCGTATATCGCTTAAATATTCTTCGCCCTCGTTGATAGCCTTTTCAAATATGGCGGGGTTGGAGGTGATTCCGCTAAGGCCGTCTTCATCGATTAGTTTTTTAAGTTTCCCGTTTTTAATTATCTGTCTGCTCAGGTTATCGAGCCATATACTTTGCAGATATTCCCTTATTTTAAGCAAGGGGTTCATTCTGCCGGTCTCCATATTACTATCTCCTTTCATTTCTAAACGTGCTACTTTATCAAGCCGTCTTTTGTGTCTTTCGGCTCCGGAGAAAGAGGCTTTAAGAAAGCTTACGGTAAGCTCTTTCATAAGTGAGTAGCCGGTAATTCTTCCGCCGAAGCAGATGACATTAATGTTATCGTCTTCAACGCCCTGGTGTGCCGAGAAGCAGTCGTTTATGAGGGCTGCCCTAACGCCGGGGATTTTGTTAGCCACTACAGAGGCGCCGACGCCGCTTCCACAGATTGCAATGCCGCGTTCGACTTCGTTTGAAGCTACAGCGCGTGCAAGGGGGACGACAAAGTCGGGGTAGTCGTCCTCAGGTGAAAGCCTGTAGGCGCCATAGTCGGTTATGCTATGGCCTTCAGAGCGCAGGAAAGCGGCAATTTTTTCTTTGATATCATATCCGCCGTGGTCGGCCGCAATTCCAATTTTCATGGTTCTTCCTCATTATGTCTATTACATAGAAATAAGCAAAAGGGAAGTTTTATAAAAGTCTATTTGGAGGGGATTGAAAATCTGAAACCGTTTAATATTCCCTCATGTTGACCCCAAAAATCACTTTTATTATTTCCAAAAGAGTTTGTTTCATTGGCAGGGTGATTTTTCTTTTGGAATAAGGCGAATTTGTGTAATTTTCAACTCTTTTAACTGTTCTTTTGCAAATTTCTTAAAGTTGATTTTATTGGGGAGAATATTGTTATGTTCAGGAAATTTCTTTTTTTACTAGTCGCGGTTTTCTTTTTTCAATCATTTAATTATTCAGCACCAATCTCCTTCAGGCCTATACAGGTAAAGCAGCCCGATGGAAAAGTATTGTCTATTTTCCAGAGCGGTGATGAATTCTACAACTGGATGCATGATAAAGATAACTATACCATAGTAAATGATCCCTTAACGGGATACTATGTTTATGCAGTTATTTCCAATAATCGGCTTGCTCCTTCAAATTATATCGTAGGCGAGACTGATCCGGCAAAAGTGCCATTACAAAAAGGGGTCAACGTATTTCCAACGGGAAAGATCAATGGAAACAGATCCCAAAAGCTATCCAAAACAAGTTCCATAAAGAGTGCGACGGGTACCTATTACCAGCTTATGGTATTTGTAAAGTTGAAAGACGGGGCATTTACCAAAGATGCTGCTTTTTATGACCGGATCTATAATACCGGGTCATCTTCAATTAATGATTACTTTAAGGAAGCATCGTATGGGCAATTGGAAATTGACAGTAAAATTTATGCCCGCAACGGGGATACGCTTCTTTATTATGAGGATCCGCATACAACGAATTACTACAGGCCTTATGACGCATTTCTAAATCCAGAAGGCTACAAGCAGGATGAAAGAGGGACTAGAGAGAATGCCCTTTTTGACAGTGCAATGAGTTACATAAAAAAATATATACCATCCGATGCAAGATTTGACGGGAACAGCGACGGAGTAATTGACAATATTAATCTCATTATTGCAATGGACAATGGCCCCTGGCAGGGTATTATGTGGCCGCACATGTCCATTAACAATTCTTTTTCAATCAACGGTTATAAAAGCAGCCAATATAATATTGTGTTAAAGGATGCATTTGAGGAACGCGGGGGAGTAATAAGCGAACCCATACATGAAATGCTTCATTCTTTTGGCCTGCCGGATCTATACAGGTCCGCAGATAACAGCCAGCACCCATTAGGCGGATGGGATATAATGGCTAACGGAATGGGTCATATGCTGATGTACTGCAAGAAAATGCTGGGCTGGATAGATGATATTCCTGTCATCTCGACGAGCGGGAGCTACAGCGTTAAATTAAACCTGTTTAAGGAAGGGAGTGTTTACAGGATAAATTCCCCGAGAAAGAAGAGCGAATACTTCCTGGTTGAATTCAGAAAAAGGGGTGGAAACTTTGAGAGTCACATTCCAGGCACCGGACTGATTGTTTACAGGGTCAACGAAGATGTGTCGTTCATAAATGACTGGGGTAATTACTACGGTCCGCCGGATCATTTATATATATACCGTCCGGATGGAAATCTTGCCAATGATGGCCTGATAAGCAGGTCTGCCTTTACGGATGAAGCGGGGCGGACGGAAATCAACGATTTCACAAATCCTTCCAGCTTCTTATCTGATGGATACGCAGGAGGGCTGGATATAAAGAACATTAAAGTGCATGATGATTATGTCAGCTTTGATGTAAATATAAAAAATGACGCGCAGATTACTCAAGATAAAGATTACCTGGTGGGGAAAAAAGGTTATAACTGGATTGACATAAAAAGCACCGGGACAAAAATAACAAATTGGGTGAATGGACCGTTAAAAGACGACAACGCCAAGGATGATGGCTACAGCGGTACGAGCATACCCCTCGGATTTGATTTTTATTTCTACGGGCAGGAATATAACAGTCTCTTTGCCGGGATTAATGGTCTGGTGAGTTTTACGCATCAGCATTTATGCGGGAGCAATTTAACTTATTGTTATGAAGATGTTGACGCCGGGAAATATCTGAAAGGGGTTTCATGGCCGGGAAGTCAGAAATTCCCGAATTCAATAGCCCTGGCATATAACGATTTTAGCATATCACCTTTCGACGGATTTTCAGGTGGTGAGATTTACTATGCTACAGTTGATAACAAGTTTATATTGTCCTATGAAAATGTGGGTATGAAAGGGACTTCGGCCGGTTTGAATTCAAGCTTTCAGATGGTGCTCAATCCATCAGACAGCTCAATTACCATAAACTATAAGAATTTCAGCAACGATGAGACAGCAAAATCGGTTAAAGTGGGAATTGAAAGGGATGCCGTAAAAGGTGTTTGTTACTATGACCCGGTATTGCTTAATAATGAGCCACCGGCAAGCAATACATCCATTTATTTCAGGCCGGATCCATTACTGGTAAACGGGAATTATAAAATTAAGAAAGTTGATTACTCATGGGAGGATATTTCCTCTACCGGTACGGAAATTACAGAATGGGAAAACGGGGGAGGAATTAACGGATGGAATATGGAATCGGGATATACGCCGAACAAAATACCATTAGGATTCAGTTTTAGTTATTATGGCCAGCAGTTCGATTCAATTTATGTAGGAATACTCGGATTAGCCAGTTTTACGCATAAGCATCTGAATTATACATATCCAGAGCTCGATATAGATGGCAGAGCCGGGGGACCACAGCTTGGGGTTTTTGATTTTCCGAATGCAATATCAATTGCATATGGCCTGTGGAGCATGTACAAGGAATCACCCTACGGAAACGGCAGAATACTATATAAGACGACCGGTAAAAAATTTATTTTAAGTTTTGAAAATATCGGAGCTTCCGTTGCAACTCCTCATGACACTCTGAATTCATTCCAGATGGTTCTTAATGGTGAAGATAACACCATACGGTTAAACTATAAAAAGATTGGCACCGAGCCAACACGCCAGGTAATTCGTGTAGGCTTAAGAAAGGATTATCTTAATAATCTTACCTATGTAAACCAAGGCATTCCCAAAGAGAACCTGATAGCGGACAGTACATCATTGCTTTTTACACCAGGAAAGTTCCGGCCTGTTTCAGGTGGTGTTGAAAGAGAAGAAACGGATCGGCCGAAGGATTTTATGGTATTTCAGAATTTCCCAAATCCATTTAATCCAACGACTACAATAAGTTATTCGATTCCGAAATACTCGCATGTAGAACTTAAGGTTTATGACTTGCTCGGCCGTGAAGTATCGACTCTGGTAAGCAAGTATCAGGCTTCAGGCAGATATAAGGTTCAGTTCGACGGATCCTTGCTGTCTTCCGGCATTTACATTTATACTATTCAGGCCGGTGAGTACAGTGCCAGCAGGAAGCTTATGCTGCTCAAATGAGCGCCTCTGGTAAAAAGAAAAGCCTCAGCTTCGGCTGAGGCTTTCAGGAGGAGTCTAGCGTTGTCAGAAGTACCGATGGAAAATATAAAAGATACTCTGCTTTCAGTGAAGACTAAATACAATGGGAATGCTGATATTTACTTTAACAGCCTTTCCGTTCTGTTTACCAGCTATCCATTTGCCGGCTGTAAGGGCAACGACTCTCAGCGCCTCTTCGTCGCAGCCGCCGCCGATGCTTTTAATAACCCTCATGTTGCTTAAGCTTCCGCTTTTTTCAACCGTAAAGCTGACCAATACCTTGCCTTCCACGCCGACCTTACGGGCAAGTTCCGGGTAGTGAATGTTTTCCATGAGGAAGGACAGCAGGGCATCTTCGCCTTCACTGAAGCGGGGCATTTCCTCAGCCCAGTTAAATACAGTGTTCTCCTCGGTTTTGTTGTCCTTTACTATATCCGTACTGACGGGCTCCCTAACATCTATAAGGCTTATATCAACTCCGGCGTCGTTACCCTTTCTTGTTACAATTCCGGGAATGGCATCCTTAAGCATGGTTACGTCCGGTGAATAATCCTCAATAACCTCGGCATCAGGTCTTACAAGTGGAGCCATGTACTTGAAAGTGCTGACCTTTGGGATCAGCTTTGCAATTTCATTGAGGTCCATCTGCTTTGCAACTGAAGTCAATGCTATGGCATCCAGTACAACGCTTCCTTTAGTTATAGTTGCAAGGCCCGAATCTCCCGAATGGTTTCTTAATAAGAGCGGGGTAGTTACGCCTCCGGCAAAGAGCGTTACGGCGAGCCAGAAGGCGATCATGAGATTCCGGGGATACGTTCTTCTTAAGAGATAGGCTCCGTAAGCCTTATTCCGGTTTGCAAATACAAGTTCTTCCATACTGGGAGTATTAGTGAAGCGGTTCTTGAGTGCTGATGTCATGGTCTGCCTCCGCCTGGTTTTTAAGTGAATTAGAATGCTGATTTAATAAATCCGTCTGCCGGAAAAAATCTATTCTATAGAACCTTGTATTTCGTACGGGAGGATCAAATTCTCAATACATTAATAAGAATATATTGTGCCCCGGGCAACGGCATGTGCATGCGGTTTTTGCGGGAATTTTTAAGGGGGGGGATGGCATGTATATGCGGTTTGGGGGATGTTTAATTGAAACAGGCTTCAGTTTGTGTAGGAGATTTCCCAGCTTGCGAGTGGGTTTTAGCTTTAGATTCCCTGTCTCTGAGAATCCGGGACTAAAGTCCCCCGTGGAGTGTGAGGGAGCGCATTATTCCACGACCAGAAAGGTCGTGGCTAGTCAGCCAGAGGCGGTTTTGGGCATGCTGCCGTGGGCGGTTGTCCTTGACAATGGGCCGCAATTTTATAAACTTACCTTTAAAGTTAATGGCAATGGCGAATAATATATATTGAATTTATTAACAAACTGAAGATGCCGGTATGGAAACAAACGTTAAGGTTCTCCTGGCAGGAGCCAGCGGACTGGTAGGCTCTGAGTGTCTTAGGACGCTTCTGCACGATCCTTTTATCGTCCAGGTTAACGCTATGCTCAGAAAACCGCTTGGGGTAAAAGACCCGAAGCTGAATGAATTTGTGTTCGATTTCGATGAAATGGAAAACTTTCCCGAAATCTTTAACGTCAGGACCATTATCTGTACGCTGGGCACTACGATTAAAAAGGCAGGGACAAAGGAAAATTTCAGAAAAGTGGATTTCCACTATCCTCTGCGCATTGCAAAGATGGGGCTTGCACACGGGGCCTTGCATTATATACTGGTATCATCTCTTGGTGCCGATCCGCGCTCGCGGACATTTTATACGAGGACAAAAGGGGAGATTGAAGAGGCACTTAAAGAGCTTGGATACAAACAGCTTACCATACTCAGGCCTTCGCTCATTCTTGGAAAAAGAAAAGAATTCAGGCTTGGAGAGGAAATAGCAAAAAGCTTTGCTTTCTTCCTTCCGGGCAAGTTCAGGGCGAACCCGGCTGAAAAGGTCGCCAGTGCAATCTTAAATGCTGTCAAATATCCGCCGCCAAAGCTAAGGTATATTTCATCTACTGAAATTAACGAGGAAACTCCGGAACATTTATAAATTACCAGGGCCGTCATGAAAAAGTTTTGTCTTATTACTTTTGGGGTTCTACTTATGGCTTCCGTTACTTACGCGCAGCAAAAAGAGGATTTTACAAGGTATGTTAATACTTTTATAGGTACGGCGGCTCACGGGCATACTTTCCCCGGTGCTGCGCTGCCTTTTTCAATGGTGCAACCGAGTCCTGATACGGATACGCAGGGCTGGGACTGGTGTTCGGGCTATAACTATTCGGACAGCAGCATTATGGGATTCAGCCATACGCACCTGAGCGGGACGGGTGTTGGTGACATGGGGGATTTTCTTATAATGCCGGAAGTGGGGGTGCTTATGACCGAGCCCGGAGATAAGCACAGGCCCAAAAGCGGTTACAGGTCCAGGTTTTCGCACGGAAATGAGATTGCAAGTCCCGGCTACTATTCCGTATTCCTGGATGATCCAAAAGTTAAGGCCGAGCTTACCGCAACTTTGCGTGCAGGATTCCACAAGTATACATTTCCTGAAAGTGAGAGCGCACATTTTATAATTGACCTCAGGCATACAATTTATAACCAGAAGGTTATTATGTCGAAAGTGTCAATAAAGTCGAATGATCTTATTACGGGCTATCACCAGGTAATGGGGATGGCAAAAAACAGGTTTATTTATTTTGCCGCGCGTTTCTCAAAGCCATTTGACTCATACGGGCTCAAGCTTAAAGGAGAGGTCATTGAGAACTGGCCTGAGGAATCTTCGGACAGCCTTCTGGCTTACGTTAACTTTAGGACCAGGAAGGATGAGGTAATTTATATTAAAGTCGGCATCTCATATGTCTCTACTGAAGAGGCTCTTAAAAATGTGGATGCAGAGATTCCAGGCTGGGATTTTGAAAAAGTAAGACTGGAAGCAAAAGAGGCGTGGAACAGGGAACTTTCAAAAGCGGAAGTTGAAGGTACGGATAAGGACAAGACGATTTTCTATACGGCTCTTTACCACAGTTTCTTAACTCCAAATCTTTGCATGGATGCAAGCGGGAGCTACCGGGGCTATGACGGTTTGATACACAAGGCTGAGGGGTTTCTGAAGTATTCAACTTTTTCGCTGTGGGATACTTTCCGCGCGGCTCATCCGCTTTATACACTACTTGTGCCTGAAAAGGTAAGTGATTTTGTTAACTCCCTTCTGGCAGATTACAAAGAGAATACATTTAAGATGCTGCCAATATGGCCCCTGGCAAATATTGAAACCTGGGCTATGATAGGATATCATTCGGTTTCTGTTATAGCTGAGGCATATATTAAGGGTATAAGGGGCTATGATATGAAACTGGCTTTTGAGGCAATGAAAATGAGCGCCACGTGCAGGATTTACGAAGGCCTGGAAGAATACATGAAGCTGGGCTACGTGCCGGCAGACCATTGGGAGCAGTCGGCTTCCAAGACACTTGAATACGCCTTTGACGACTGGTGCATTGCCCGGGCGGCAAAGGAGATGGGGCTTAAGGATGAATATGGCGCTTTTCTTAAACGTTCAGATAATTACAGGAATGTGTTTGACAGGGCTGTTGGCTTTGCAAGGGGGCGAAATTCCGACGGCACGTGGAGGAAGGATTTCAACCCTTTAAGCGCCGCCTCCGGGAATGATTTTACGGAAGGCAACTCATGGCAGTATACATGGTTTGTGCCGCAGGATGTTCCCGGTCTGATCGGGCTCATTGGAGGCAACGAAGCCTTTGTAAATAAGCTGGATTCGTTATTCAGGATAACCGGCAGGAGCGAGGGTACGCCGCCGGATGTTTCGGGGACTATCGGGCAGTACGCCCATGGGAATGAGCCGGGGCACCACACCGCATATCTATATAGTTATGCGGGCTACCCCTGGAAGACGCAGGAAAAGGTAAGGGAAATTATGGCGCTTTTTTATACGGATAAGCCAGACGGGCTATGTGGAAACGAGGACTGCGGGCAGATGTCGGCCTGGTACGTAATGAGCGCTCTCGGGTTCTATGCCGTAAATCCCGCAAGCGGAATGTACGTTTTGGGTTCGCCTGCATTAAAGAAAGCAAAAATCAGGAGCGCGGGAGGTAACGAATTTGTTATAGAGGCGGACAACCTTTCCGTGGAAAATGTTTATGTGAAGTCGGTATTGCTAAACGGGAAGCCATACCATAGCTTTGAGATCAGTCATAAGGATTTATTGCGAGGCGGAAGTCTGCAGTTTACTATGAGTAAGGAGCCGGAAAAGTCTCCGGATGCGTCCCTGGAAAGCAAAAAGCAGTAAAAAAAATCGTGTCTCCGGCCTGAAAATATGCTGTTTCAGCCTGAAGTAAGGAAGGTCCTCATTTCATGGAATGTTTCTTAATGAAGCGGTAGCTTTGGGATTTAGATAGCTGCCGATAGTGAAAGTTGTTTTTTCCCAGTCTTCCACGGGAGATTTCCACTTTCTGTTCCGGGCCCTCCTGAGATAGATTATCTGTGCAAGGTGATAAAGGTGGTGCTGGCTTAAGTGCGGCAGTATATGGTCCAGGCTTTCGTGCTCCAGTGCAATTTCCGAAGGCCGCGGCTTCATAAGTTCTGAATCCTCACTCAATCCTTTTAAAATATCCAGGACATACTCTTCCGTTTTTCTTATTCCCGATTTCAGGTCATTCTCGTTATCGGTCTTCGGGGCTTCAAAATCGGGCAGATAGCCCATTTTCTTCAGGAAATGGAGATCAACTCTTATTATGTGCGCGGTAATTTCGGCAATGGGGCGCGATTCAGGGGCCGGCTTCCAGTTGAGCTCCTCCGTTGTTGCTCCGTCTATTGCCTTATAGACAACCTCCGAGCATGAGCGGAAAATCTCTTCCACCATTGTAATTCTTTCTCTGAACATATTTTAAGCCTTCGGGAATGTGGTAATTCATAATCTAAAGATTTCAGATGGAACCGCAATCCGTATTTTGATCTCCCTTTATTTGGAATGAAGGGCAATTTTTACAAAATGTTCTCCCGGAAAAGAGATTTTAAGCCCCTAAATCCTAATATGAAAATTTTATAAAAAAAATTTGTTGACAATGGTAAATATTTCCCGGCAGCATCCGATAATGAAGATGTCATTCAATGCAAAAAAGGAATGGATATAATTGAGATAGCTTAAAATTCGACTCATTCCTGAATATTCCCTATTTGACCGATGATAAAAAAACTAAGACTTTAAGGCGCCCGGTTTTGCCGGATTCCTTTGCGCATTGGGATAACTATATTTAATATCAACTGAATGAATTATTCAACCCGGAGAGGATTTATGAAGTGGTTCGTTAACCTAAAAATCGGTGCGAGACTAGTTGTAAGCTTTTGTATTGTGGCATTAATTGCCGCTGTAATAGGGCTGGTTGGTACGTACAATCTTAATAATGTTGCCAAATCCAGCTCAGAAATGTGGCAGGATAATGCAGTTCCAATTTCCAAGCTTGGAGATGTTCTTCAGCGCTATCAGCACGTAAGGCTTTCCACGCTAAAGGCAGTCATGGAAAATGAAAGCGGCAAGATCCGTGAATACATTGACGATATGGCGCAGGATTCCAGGGTAATTACTGAAGAAGTTGAATTCTGCAAGAAAGTTGCACAGACAGAAGAGGAAAAGGCGCTTGCAAGGACTGCAGAAGAAAAAAGGGCCGATTACAGGACGTACCTGAAAGTGGTTCAGGATCTGGCTCTTGCAAATAAGGACGATGAGGCAAGGGCTGTACTGCTTGGCGATATGACCAAGTCGGCCATAGCCTACCAGGATGCAATAGAAGACTGGGTTAAGTTTAACCTTGCCGAGGGTGAAAAGATCTCGGCGAATAATTCGGAAGAAGCCAGTTCGGCAGTTTCGGCCATGTATGTTTTCATGTTTATAGGTGTAGCAATTTCAATAGGTTTTGGAATCTATATTTCCAGGATGATCAAGCGCCCCATAGGCAAAGTACTCAATATGGCGCAGGAACTGCAGAAAGGGCACGTTGAGGCAAGAGCGAATGTCGATTCGAATGATGAGATTGGCATAATGGCAAAGGTGCTCGATGAATATGCGTTTCAGCTGGAAAAATTTGCCGAAGGGATGCATGCAATTTCACAGGGAGACGTTTCCATTGAGCTGCCGCTTTACGACAGCAAGGACAGGCTGGCCCCGGCACTGAATGCAATTACGAAGAACCTGAGGGAACTGGTTGAAGAAACAAATGAACTGACAAAGGCTGCAGTAGAAGGGCAGCTTTCGAAGCGCGGAAATGCAGATAAATTCAGCGGAGGCTACAAAAAGATTGTTTCAGGAATAAATAACACCCTGGATACAATAATGGACAATATACGTTCTTATGAAGTAGTGGTAGAAAAAGTTGCCCTTGGCGACCTAACGGCAAGGATGACGGGAGAATATAAAGGAGACTACCGCCAGATGCAGCAAAATGCAAATAACCTTGCCGAATCGCTGAACTCACTTCTTCTGCAGGTACATGAAGCTACTGAAGCTACGGCCAGTTCGGCCAGCGAGATATCCTCTTCTTCCGAGCAAATGGCTGCCGGAAGCCATGAGCAGGCACAGCAGGCAACAGAAGTAGCCAGCGCAATTGAACAGATGACAAAAACAATATTTGAAAGCACACAGAATAGCTCCAAGGCAGCCGAGAACTCGCGCCTTGCAAGCGACAGTGCAAAGGAAGGTACAAAGAAAGTAGAAGACACGAAAAAAGGAATGCTGAGGATAGTTGATGCGACAAAGCTAACCGGAGAGAAAATAACCTCTCTTGCCAGGAAAACCGACCAGATCGGAGAGATCACGCAGGTAATTGACGACATAGCAGACCAGACGAACCTCTTAGCCTTAAATGCAGCAATTGAGGCTGCCCGTGCCGGTGAGCAGGGGCGTGGCTTTGCAGTAGTAGCAGACGAGGTAAGAAAGCTTGCAGAACGGACCACCAAGGCGACAAAAGAGATAGCAGACACAATAAAGCAGATACAGTCGGAGGCCAAGGAAGCTGATGCATCCATGGATGGTGCCTCCAGGGCAGTTGAAGAAGGAATGATGCTGACGGAAAATGTGGCACTGGTGCTTACTCAGATACTGGAAATGAACCAGAAGGTTTCGGACATGGTTACACAGGTGGCTGTTGCCAGTGAAGAGCAGTCGAGTGCAGCCGAGCAGATCAGTAAGAACATTGAAGGCATCACCTCGGTTACACAGCAGAGTGCAGCCGGGACCGAGCAGATTGCAAGGGCGGCAGAGGACTTGAACCGCCTGACTGTCAACCTGCAGGATCTTGTTTCGAGATTTAAGCTGGAAGGTGATTCACTCAGGACGTTACATGAAGAGCAGTTTTCCGCAAAAAATAACAGAAAGATGCTAAGGAGCTGACCTTTACCGGGCAGCCAAAAATTTAGGGGCACTCATTTTTAGAGTGCCCCATTTTTTTTGCCGGTCACTCCTGCCGGCTTTAAGTTTTGAATAGTTTTATTAGCCTCTGGCCTTTATCGTCCTTTCAACCATATTGCGGGGGACCGGGTCCGGCACCTTGTTATTTATCGGCTTAATCGATTTTAAGTATGCAAAAATTGCCCTGAGGTCCTCATCTTTCAGTCCGGCAAGGCTTTGCCAGGGCATTGGAGGCAGAAGCGGCCTTCCGGTGCCGAAATACTTTCCTTCCCTCATGGCCTTAAAGAATATTTCCTCGGTCCAGGTGCCAATTCCTGTCTGATCATCCGGTGTAATATTAGCGGCATAAGAGACGCCCCAGGGTCCGGCCCAGGCGGTCAGGCCCATATTTGCATAAAGCCACGTGGTGGCTGTAACAGCCGTATCGATAGGTCCAATGGTCATACTTGCAGGGTGCCCGGAAAGCAGTTTCGTGGAGTCGGGTAAGGGGCCCTGGCTAGTCATTACCTTGGGTGTATGGCAGTCGTTGCATCCGCCGTAATTAACCAGGTATTTACCGCGAGCAACCAATTCCTCATGTGACATTTTACTATTCTCCTTTTTTTCAGAAGAACACTGCATCTGGGAAAAAACAAAGAGAACAGCAGCCGATAAGACAAAAGTCATCGAAATATATTTCCTCATAATTTCTTTCTTCCTTCTTTCATTAATCCTTTAATAGGCAAAAAAATGGCATATACCCCCTGTTTTCAGGGGATTTTATAACGTAAATACATTTGTGCTAATATTCAATCAGGTCCTTTTTTTTGCACATGCCATTTAATGGAGGCAGGAGTGACAATTGGTTAAACTTAAAAATTCTGCTATAAACTGTACGTGTGTAATTCCGATAATAATATGGAAACCGCAGAATGTACGGATATCTCGGGGTTAAAATTGATGAAAACTGCTGCCTATATCCTTCTTCGATTAACTCATATGCTGCTCATTCATATCCGTTTATATGTTTAACGTACATTTAATTTATGGGAGTCAAAATGTTCATTAAGCTTCATACAAAGCTATTATTAATGTTATTTGTAATTTCGACTTTAGTAAACATACTGAGCACGACGCTACTTAATGATATGTCCATGTCGGTAAAAGTTGTTTCAGTTACTTTAATCTGCAACGTAGTGCTTGCAGTGATCTTTGGGATCATAGTTAATTTAAGGATAATCAAGCCGGTTGAACTCATCAGCAAAATTGCCTCCAAGGCCTCTTCGGGCGACTATGCCATTCAAATAAATACTGAAAGGAACGACGAAATCGGCCTGCTGGGCAAGTCCGTTAGCGGTCTTGTAGAACATATTCAGGATGAGATAGCAATGTTTGAAAGCTTCAGGGCCGGAATGAATTTAGCCTTTTACATTGCAGATAAAAATACAACTCTTACATATATTAACCAGGCGGCCTGCGACTTTATGCGTTTTAACCGAAGGCCCGATGAAATTGTGGGCAGGCTAAAGGTTAAGGATGTATTCCTTCAGGATTCATTGACACTCAGAGCCCTTAAGGGCGACTTTCTGCTGAAGGGAGATAAATTTACCTTAAAGGCGCATACAGGTGAAGCTTTTCCCGCACTGATACAATCGGGACCAATATATAACAGCAAAAAAGAAGTGGTTGCCGTCTTTGTGCTTTTTAACGATTTAAGAGAGCTGGAAGCAAAACAGAGGGAATACTTAAAAGAACAGATCGGACCAATTGAAGAGGTAATAAACGCCGTATCCAGCGGAGACCTTACAAAACAGGCCCACCTGGAAGAAAAGAGTGATCTTTTTGTACTTGGCAAAAAAATAAATAAAATGGTTGATGACCTGGATTGTACCATAAGCCAATTTACAGAAGCAGTGCAGGCAACCGCAAGTTCAGCAAACGAAATATCGAGCTCTGCCGAGCAGATGGCTGCCGGAAGCAGCGAACAAAGCCAGCAGACGACCGAGGTTGCAAGTGCAGTGGAAGAGATGACAAAGACCATTCTGGAAAGCAGCCAGTCTGCAGCCAAGGCAGCCGAGAACTCGCGCCTTGCAAGCGACAGTGCAAAGGAAGGTACAAAGAAAGTAGAAGACACGAAAAAAGGAATGCTGAGGATAGTTGATGCGACAAAGCTAACCGGAGAGAAAATAACCTCTCTTGCCAGGAAAACCGACCAGATCGGAGAGATCACGCAGGTAATTGACGACATAGCAGACCAGACGAACCTCTTAGCCTTAAATGCAGCAATTGAGGCTGCCCGTGCCGGTGAGCAGGGGCGTGGCTTTGCAGTAGTAGCAGACGAGGTAAGAAAGCTTGCAGAACGGACCACCAAGGCGACAAAAGAGATAGCAGACACAATAAAGCAGATACAGTCGGAGGCCAAGGAAGCTGATGCATCCATGGATGGTGCCTCCAGGGCAGTTGAAGAAGGAATGATGCTGACGGAAAATGTGGCACTGGTGCTTACTCAGATACTGGAAATGAACCAGAAGGTTTCGGACATGGTTACACAGGTGGCTGTTGCCAGTGAAGAGCAGTCGAGTGCAGCCGAGCAGATCAGTAAGAACATTGAAGGCATCACCTCGGTTACACAGCAGAGTGCAGCCGGGACCGAGCAGATTGCAAGGGCGGCAGAGG
>JAAXKQ010000014.1 GCA_025612245.1 Ignavibacteria bacterium | reverse complement strand
CTGAAGCCTTAAAGTAATACGGAGGAATAATGAAAGTTATATTAAGAAAAAACTTTGAACAACTCGGTCAAATAGGTGATGTGGTTGACGTAAAAGATGGTTTTGCACGTAACTTTTTGATTCCCCGCAATATCGCTTTCGCTGCCCAGAAGGGCAACGTTAGAGCGCTGGAAGAAGAAAAGAAACAGCTGGCCAGGAAAAAAGTTAAAGAGCTGCAGGCAGCTGAAGCCCTGGCAGCCGAACTTGAAAAAGTATCTGTTACTATCCCCGTTAAGGTTGGCGAGGAAGATAAAATATTCGGTACCGTAACAACTCAGATGATAAGTGATTCATTAAAGGAAAAAGGTTACGACATCGACAGGCGTAAGATCGACATCGCTGAACCTATTAAATCGCTTGGTATCTACAGCGTTAACATCAAATTACACCCGAGTGTAACCGCTGTTGTTAAAACATGGGTTGTTCGCGAGTAGTAAAAAGCTGTGAATTATTTGTAGCCGGCCTTTATAACAGACCGGCTATTTTTATGCCCTGCCCCAAAACCAGCTCATTTTGAAAAATATTTTTTCATTTATGCCCGCATATCTATTGCTTTTACCAATAAAATCTTTTTATGTTTGTAAAGGATTTCGCCTTCAATTGCATCTTAAGAGGAAAACAATGCCAAATCCTGATTACTTTCTGGA
Organism: Ignavibacteria bacterium; assembly: GCA_025612245.1. Taxonomy (GTDB): domain Bacteria; phylum Bacteroidota; class Ignavibacteria; order Ignavibacteriales; family SURF-24; genus JAAXKN01. The sequence continues at coordinate 132,981 of JAAXKQ010000014.1, read as the reverse complement.
AAATTGACTATTTGGGGAATAGCCGTCTGAAAAATCCTTTCAGTTCAAAAAATCTGCTCTCAATCCGGCACCGCGGGAGCTAAAGACAGGCTAAGCAGTATGCTGGCAGTTTTGTATATTTCTACTCTAAATTGTTTTAAATTTTCAAAAGTTTTTCTTAGTTTTCTTCAATTCTTTAAAATATAAAAACCATGAATCCAGTAAGAACAAATATCTTCCTTCTATGGAGGTTTCTATGAAAAAATTGTTACTGTTTTTTTCACTTCTACTTGCATTCTCACTCAATTCTATTACATATGGCGGCGCTTTAGGAACTACTGGTAAAATTGCCGGCAGGGTACTGGATGCAGCAACGCATGAACCATTGCCTTTCGTCAACATCGTTGTTGTCGGTACCAGTATGGGTGCAGCTACGGATATGGACGGATACTATTCCATATTAAACGTGGCTCCCGGAACCTACAGCCTTAAGGCTTCGGCCATTGGCTATAACAGCACGATTGTACAGAACGTCAGGGTTTCAATCGATCTTACTACAAAAATAGATTTTGATTTGACGGAAACCAGCGTTCAGCTGAACCAGGATGTAGTTGTCGTTGCGCAGCGCCCCCTGGTTACAAAGGACCTTACAGCTTCAACCTCAGTTATCGGCTCAAACGAGATCCAGTCGCTTCCTGTTACAGAATTTCAGGAAGTACTTCAGCTCCAGGCCGGTGTCGTTGGCGGAAACGTCAGGGGCGGCCGTAGCGGAGAGGTCGTATATGCAATCGACGGTGTTCCTGTAACGGACGTTTATGATGGCGGTACTGTAGTAGACGTTAACGCCAATTCCATCCAGGAAATGCAGTTCGTATCCGGCGCCTTCAATGCTGAATACGGAAGGGCGCTTTCGGGATACGTCAATATTGCCACCAAAGACGGCGACAACAAATTTACCGGAATGGTAAATGCGTACTTTGGCGATTATGCAAGCTCGCACACCAATATTTTCAGAGGAATCAACAAGTTTAACGCGAATGCCATCCATAACTATGAAGGAAGCTTCAGCGGACCGATTATAAAGAATACGTTGTTCTTTTACGGCAATCTGCGCTATATCTATTTCGGCGGATGGCTTAACGGCGAGAGACGTTTCAACCCCTGGAATATAACAATTAATAATTCTACAGCTTCAGATCCCAGCCAGAAATGGGCCGTTGTCGGGTATCCGACGATTGTCAACCCGATTGACGGAAAGGTCTATTCCTCAGCCGGAGACGGAGCGCTGGTTTCAATGAACTGGAATGAAAAGACCTACGGTCAGGGAAAACTTACCTATAAGCCGATCCCCGAAATTAAGCTTACATATAACTATATATATGATCGCGTAAGCTACCAGGATTACGACCAGGCATTTACGTTTAACCCTGATGGAAGATATAAAAAATTCCGCTGGGGAAATACAAATATTTTATCATTAACACATACGCTCGGATCTAATACATTCTATACGGTTAACGGTTCCTACTTCTTCAAGGAATTCAGGCAGTATGTATATGAAGACCCATATGATCCGCGCTATACGAACTCTGTACTTTTAAGCCAGCAGCCGAATGACATACCTACTTTCAATACCGGCGGTACACAGTCGCAGCACTTTAAGAGGACGACCGGGACTCTCGGTCTGAAGTTCGACCTGACTTCCCAGATCACGAAGGCACACCAGGTTAAACTGGGTGCCGAATTCAACAGTCACAGGCTTACTTTCGACAACATCTATTTACTTGAGGAAGTGGGCCTTCAGAACCCGGCAACAAGCGGGAATCCTTTTACGAGGATGCGCATTCCGGATATAAACAATCCTGCTGAGAATATTAATATTGACCTTTACACAAGAAAGCCAATTGAATTTTCTTCTTACATACAGGATAAGATCGAGCTCTCGGAGCTGATCATCAACATTGGCCTGCGCTTGGATTACTTTGATCCTGATGGCAAAATTCTTTCCGATCCGACCGATCCTGACATATACAGGCCAAGGAACCCGGTAAATGTGGCTAAAACACTCGAGGAGCGCAGGGCATACTGGTACAAAGATGCATCTTCAAAAGTTCAATTGAGCCCGCGTCTTGGTGTCGCCTTCCCGATTACGGACCGAGGCGTAATACATTTTTCATACGGTCACTTCTTCCAGATTCCTAATTTTGACCTTCTTTATACGAATCCGGAATTTAAGTTTCCTGCAGCGGGTACCGGAAACTTCGGTATTGCGGGTAACGCAAATTTGAAACCGGAGCAGACTATCTCAGGAGAAGTCGGACTACAGCAGGCATTTACAGAAGACCTCTCGGTTGACCTGACGGGTTTCTTCAGGGACATCAGGGATCTTGCCGGAACAAGAGCCGATGAGATCAGGATGTTTGGCGGAGCTGGTACATACAGCCAGTATGTAAACAGCGACTTTGGTTTCGTAAAAGGAATTACTGTAACGTTAAGCAAGAGGTTCTCAAGCAACTGGTCGGCTACGGTCGACTACACTTTAATGACTGCCAAGGGCAATGCTTCCGATCCTGCCGCCACACGTAACATGATTACGAGCGGACAGCGGCCGGAAATGCAGATATTACCGCTTGCATGGGACCAGACACACACAGTAAATGCCACATTCAGTTATTCATCACCTGATAACTGGGGCTTCAGCCTTATTGGGCAATACGGCAGCGGATTCCCTTATACTCCAAGGCGTTCGATAAACGTGTCATCGCTCCTTATAAACAGCGAAATGAAGCCTGCCACATATAATGTCGATTTGAGAGCATATAAGGACTTCATTCTCTTTAACGACTACAGACTGAGTTTCTTTGCGCGCATTTATAACCTGTTTGATGTTAAAAATCAGGTGGGCGTTTATGACGATAGCGGTACGGCCGATTTCACCATTGATGAGTATAATTACCGTCTGCAGAATAAGCCTGCTATTGTCAATACACTGGATGAATATTACAATAACCCGGGCATGTACAGTGAGCCGCGCCGGGTTGAATTCGGAGCTTCATTCTTCTTTTAATTATCAATGAAATTAAAAAAATTAGGGATAGACATGAAAATAATGAAATTCTTTCCATTAGTTGCATTGGTTGCCCTTATGCTGCAATTGGATTCTTTCGCCCAGCAGATCGGCAGGGGCGACCCTATCTGGAGCAGAACAGGTGTGCATAATGGAAACCAGGTTAGAACGGTTTTCAGAAACTCAGGCGTCATTGCACAGCCAGCTTCGGACGGCCCAAGGGGAGCCTGGAAGTTCGACGACAACGGATACATAGGCGACGTTTCCCCTCTGATTGGTGTTCGCCTGCCTATTAAGGATTATCCAAGGAACGGGGTTAAAGATGGCATTCCCGACACAATTCATTCAGTGGTTATTACTCCTGTCGACAGACCAGGCGGCGGTAAAGGTACAGGCGGGGCAAGCTGGACATTTGAACCTCTTCCGGGATTCTTAAATCAGTCATATAACGTCGTAGGCAGAGGTATTGCTTTTAGTGATAACCCAGAATCCTGGCCTGCTTACTGGCCGGATCATCCTGACTGGAAGGATACTTCAGGCAAGGCAGAATGGAACGGTTACTTCGGGCGCGGGCAGATCCATGCCGACCAGGAAAGCTTCTTTATGATGGATGACAACCTGGACGAAAATATGTTCTCGCTTTACGGATTCCTTCCCGACAGCACAGACCCGACAAGAAAGGGGCAGGCACTCCAGGTTAAGGTCAGGGGCCTTCAGTGGGCAAACCCTCTGGCTGAGAATACACTTTTCTGGGTTTATTCGGTAAAGAATGCCGGAACTACGCTATACGACCAGACGGTTTTTGGATTTCTGGTTGGTACATATGTTGGAATTGAAGGCAATGAATACTCAGATGACGTTTCTTACTTTGACGTCAGGGAGTCCATGACGTATACCTGGGACTATGGCAATTATATAAACCCGATTGACAACCCAAGGTGGAAGCCAAACCCCAGTGCAGTCGGTTACGTAGGTTATGCATTCCTGGAATCTCCGGGTAATCAGTACGACGGAATAGATAACGACGGCGATGACAACCCTGCAATTAAAAAATATTGGAACTTTACGCCGGCTGCAGCCTTATTCGGGCCAAGTGACTTTGATGCCAAGACGGTTAACCCCGGCGATAAGCTCATTAAGATTACACTTACTCCTTCGGGCAGCTATCTAAGGGAGCCTTTTGCGGTACCGTCTACTAAAGATACCGTATACTCAATGGGCAAAAGGTTCATAATTGAGCCGGGTAAAACAAGACTTGTTGAAGGCAATGTTGACCCTTCAACCGGAACACTCAACCCAAATGCAACCGACGGCTTTGACAATGACCTCGATGGTATCATTGATGAAAATTACCAGGTTCACTACAGGCAGTACAAGGTAAGCGCTAAAAATAAAGATGTAGTACTTATCGATCAGATCGCTCCTGTACAGCATAAAGATTTCCTGGCTTCTACGGGAACGGGTGACCTAATGATCGACGAATCGAGAAATGACGGTGTTGACAACGATGGCGACTGGAGCCGTGATCCTGTTACGGGTGAATGGATCTATGGCAACGGAAAGCTCATTGATGACGTTGGGGCGGATGGAAAAGCCAATACACACGACCCTGGCGAAGGCGACGGAGTTCCTACTCCGGGTGAACCGAATTTTGACGTCACAGACGTTCATGAGTCGGACCAGATTGGTCTTACCAATTTCCAGTACTTTGCACCTGCAAGTGGCATCCATATGAACAATAACGAGGAAATGTGGGGCAGGCTGCGTCCCGGCTTCTTTGACGTTCCCGACATATTTGTCAATGGCCAGGCTACGCGCGGCGAAGACGGTGACTTTGTTTACGGATCGGGTTACTTCCCGCTTCTGCCTGGAAATACACAGGACTTCTCTCTTGCACTTTGCTACGGCGACGACTTTAAGGGAGTCTTAAAGACAAAACAGGTTGCACAGATTATTTACAATGCGAACTATAATTTCCCGACTCCTCCGGACAGACCTACTCTGAGTGCTGTTGCAGGCGACCACAAGGTTACTCTTTACTGGGATAAGGTAGCCGAGAACTCAATTGATCCTACTACAAAAGAAAGGGATTTTGAAGGCTATAAGATCTATAAGGGAACTGATCCTGATTTTACAGATGCAAAGCAGATATCTGATGGTACAGGGCAGAAGAAGGGTTATGTTCCTCTTGTACAGTTTGACTTAAAGAATAACATTACGGGCTACTTTGTTGCTTCACCTCAGCTCTTTGAGCTAAATAACGGTATGCCTTTCTACCTTGGAGACGATACTGGCATACAGAATACTTTTGTTGATACGGATGTTCAGAATGGAAGAAGATATTACTACGCAGTTTGCGCTTACGACAGGGGCAAGGCGGTGGCCGATATTTTCCCGTCGGAAAACAATAAGCCGATTTCAAAGAACGTTGAAGGCATACTAACCTATACTTCAAATACACTTTCAGTTGTGCCTAACGCACCTGTTGCAGGCTACGTACCTCCTTCGAACGGCGCAAAGCTGGAACGCGCAAACGGAAGCTCTACGGCTATCCCATATTTCTCGACAATTGATCCCACAAAAATAATGAATGCTACTTACGAAGTTTCATTCATCGATTCGGCAATAAAGGGAGTCAACTTTGCCTATGCGTACAATGTCGTAAACCTGACAAATAACGATACAGTCATCTCTCACGACAAGAAAATGCTGGCATCAAACGGCGATATATTCCAGGGCTTGCAGCTCTCATTCGATACACGCTACCAGACACTAGATAGCATAAAACTGGACGTTGCAAGAAGCGGCTGGAATAACTACAGGCCCAATAACCTGAGCTTTAGTGTTACAAGGTCCAATGTCCCCGGCATTACGAGTATAGGTTACCCGTACGATTATATGTTCGTATTTTCGGACGAGTACAAGGATTCATCAAATAAACTCATTTCTTACGGATCGAAGGCTTTGCCTGCACGCACAAAGCTGAACTTTAAGATCTATGACGTAACTAATCCTAAAGCGCCGGTCAGAGTACAGTTTGGTTTTGTAGATGGCACTAGTGCAGCTCGCGATACGTTGTCGATACTGGACAGGGTTTATCTTTCTGACAAGGATGGAAAGACGATTTCATGGTGGGTTACATTTGGAAAAGACAGTACATACGTGCCTCGCTCCGGCGATACATTGTATGTCAGATTCACCAAGCCTTTTTCGGCCAAAGACAAGTTTACTTTTACAACCCAGGCTGCTTCTTATGATGCAGCACTGGCAAAGACACAGTTAAACGAGGTAAGGGCCGTTCCGAACCCATACATAGTTACTAATACATTAGAGCAGCCGCTGCCTGCTCAGATAAGAGGAAGAGGCGAAAGAGTCATTAATTTCATAAATCTGCCGCCTAATGCAAAGGTTAGTATCTATGCATCTAACGGCAGTCATATACAGACTCTCCAGCAGGATGGCAATTACCAGAGCGGCAGCCTGTCCTGGAATTTAAGAACCAAAGAAGGGCTGGATGTTGCCTTTGGCGTCTACTTCTACGTAGTTGAGGCACCGGGCATCAGTGAAAAGAAGTTCGGCAAAATAGCTATTATTAAGTAAATGAATTTCCATGAAATTCTACTGGAGTTTAAAAATGAATAAAAACATAATAAAAGTAATTCTACTCTTTATCTTAGGTGCCAACATGCTTATGGCTCAGTCCAAGGTTGGTACCACCGCCGCAAATTTTCTTACCATTCCCGTTGGCCCAAGGGCCAGCGGAATGGGCGGAGCTTTTGTGGCCGTTGCTAATGATGCGACAACTGCTTACTGGAACCCGGGAGGACTCTCACGCTTGCAGACAAATGAATTCAGCGTAGTGCATTCGGAATGGCTCGTTGGCTCAAACCTTAACTGGCTCGGTTTGGCTATAAAGCTCGATGGCGACAATACAATCGGCCTGAGCGTCAACCAGCTCGCCTACGGTTCAGAGGCTATTACAACGGTTGAGCAGCCGAATGGGACTGGGCAGACCTGGGATGCACAGGATATCGCTTTCAGCCTCTCGTACGCAAGAAACCTTACGGACAGGTTCTCCATTGGCGGCAGCGTTAAGTACATTCAGCAGAGAATATACAATGAAACCGCCAGCGCATTTGCCCTCGACATCGGTCTTCTCTTTACAACCCAGCTCCAGGGCTTGCGTATCGGTATGAACATTGCCAATTTCGGTACCGAAATGCAGATGGGCGGAAAGGACCTCCTGCAGCCTGTGGATATAGATCCTGCTCATACGGGCAATAACGATAACGTGGTTTCGGACCTGGGAACGGACAGCTGGACCTTACCGCTTATCTTTACGGTGGGGCTTGGCATGGATGCAATACAGACTCAGGACTGGAAGGTTACACTGGCTACAGATGCAATCTATCCGAACAACCAGTCCTCTTACCTGAACGTAGGAACGGAAGTTACGTGGTCGAATCTTGTTTCACTCAGAGTCGGCTATAACTCACTCATGAAAGAAGCTGCCGAAGAAGGACTTACGGCAGGACTGGGACTCAATTATAATTTCGGGCCGCTCTCAGCAAGGGTAGACTATAGCTATATGGACTATGGAGTGTTTAAGCAGATCTCAAAATATTCGCTCAGTGTAAGCTTCTAAAAAGGGTACTGAAAATATAATTGTACAAGAAAGCCGGTTGCCACGAAAAACCGGCTTTTTTGTGTCTAGTTGTGCTCTTTTTCCTTCAATTCCGCAATTTCGGTTTTCAAAGCCGGAAGTATTCCTTTTTCTTTCATCTTCTTAAAAATCAGCTCTCCCATCATCATGTATCCATAAATGTTCGGATGCAGATGATCGGCCATGAGGTCGTTACCCGTAATGCCGCCGGGGCTCAAGGAATCAAAGGCAGAGTCGAAGCTGACAAGCGTACAATTGAACCCTTGGGCGAGGGATTTAATGACGTAATTCATCTGTCCGGGTGCCCTGAACCTCAACAGATCCAGGTCGCGTGCATAGCGGAAAAGGGAATCGGCCAGGGTAATGCTATCTGCCTTAAGGCTGCTGACTGCCTCTTTGAATACATCTATTGCCTTGGGCAGGCCAACTACTACCTCTTTTGAAGACAGGAAAGGGGGCTGGTCTTTCAGGTTGCATACAAGCGTGCCCAGAATTACGGGCACCCCGGCAGAACGGGCCATATGGAGCATATCCTTAAGGTTTTCTTCGAACTGTATAATTCCCGCTCGGAATAAAGACGAGTTATAGGGAATCTGCTGATCGCTCGTGATCTTTTCTGAAACTGCCTTAAATTTTCTTTCTGTCCTGAAAATGCGGAAACAAACCCTGACAGCCTCACTTATCAGCTGCACGGTCTTAAACCTTTCAAGGTAAAGGCGCAGATTTATAAGCCAACGATTTCTTCCAGCTGCAAGCGTGGATGCCGCACCCAGGGCGCCATAATACTCATTATGCCCCGAGTAGATAATTATAAGGTCAGGTTTCTGGCGAAGTACCCCCGGAAGCAGGTCCCTTAAAGCAAAACTGTTTACTGCCATCAGGCTCAGGTTTACAACTTCAATTTTAGAAGCCGGGTACTCTTTTTTCAGGCGCTTTTCCAGGTAACAGGAGAATGAAGCCGAAGGAAGGTAAGGAAAACCGGATGCCGAGTTTTCACCGAGAATAAATATGCGGAAGGAGCCGGAGGGCTTCTCCTTAAAGAAAAGATCCTGTGCGGGCAAGGGGAAAGTTGTGTTACTATAGAAATATCTCCTTGCAATTTCAGGATTAAGCATCAGCTTACCCGGTACCACTTCAATCCACTGTTGATCCAGGCAGCCGTATCCAACGAGTCTAAGAAAAACCTCGCAAAAGAAAAAGAAAAGAAAGGGGAGCAAAATGAGGATCATATAAAAGAAACGGGGCGGCCTTCTGCGGGTATTCTGCCCTTTGTGGACGGCTTCAGCAGAGGATTGTTTATCCACGGTCCTAAAGGAAGCCTCATTAGGTGTCCTTTTTATCCCAAACAAATTTCTCGGGAAAGACATACTTCACCGGATTCAAATTGTTAAAATATCGGCTCTATTATGTAACCATCAATATTTAATTATATAAAGAATTGATCTCTGCTTCCAGTTTTTTTAGTTTTAGAGTTTCAAAAAACGCTGCTTAAAAAGAGCGGCCCGGGTACTAATAGGAAAATTTTATTATTGAAATTGTTTCATAATCTACTATTTTTACGTACTCATATTTGAATAGAAGTTGATGATGTATATACTGGGAATTTCAGCCTTTTATCATGACAGTGCAGCATGTTTGATCAGTGATGGAAAGATAATTGCTGCTGCACAGGAGGAGCGTTTTTCGCGCAAGAAACACGATTATTCTTTTCCCGAGAAAGCCGTGGAATACTGCCTGAATTATGCGAAGATTTCCGGCAGCCAACTGGACTATGTGGCTTTTTACGACAAGCCTTTTCTTAAGTTTGAAAGGCTCCTGGAGTCATATCTTGCCTGCGCTCCCAAAGGCATTCGGTCTTTCATTAAGGCAATGCCGCTGTGGATAAACCAGAAGCTCTGGATTAAGGACCTCCTGAGGAAAAAACTTGGCAATGAGCTGAAGGTGATCTTTCCCGAACACCACGAGTCGCACGCCGCATCGGCTTTTTACCCCTCTCCGTTTAACGAGGCAGCTTTCCTGACAATCGATGGTGTGGGAGAGTGGACTACTACAAGCTATGGAATCGGGAAAAACGACAAAATTGATATTATTGCAGACATAAAATTCCCTCATTCAATTGGACTGCTTTATTCGGCCTTTACATACTATACAGGGTTTAAGGTCAATTCCGGCGAATACAAGGTTATGGGGCTTGCACCCTACGGGGAACCGAAGTATAAGGACCTCATTTTACGTGAACTTATGGACCTGAAGGAAGACGGCTCCTTTAAGATGAACATGAAGTACTTTAACTACGCCTCGGGCCTTACGATGACAAATAGTAGTTTTGACAGGCTCTTCGGCCGCAAGCCCAGAAAACCTGAAAGCCAGCTTACGCAGTTTGAAATGGATCTTGCGCGCTCAGTGCAGGAAGTTACCGAGGAAGTAATGCTTAGAATGGCTCGACACATCCACAAGGAAACGGGGCTCAAGAAACTCTGTCTTGCCGGGGGTGTTGCACTTAACTGCGTGGGCAATGGAAGGCTCCTCAGGGAAGGGCCGTTTGAGGACATCTGGATACAGCCGGCCTCGGGTGATGCAGGCGGGGCACTTGGGGCGGCATTGTATGTATGGCACCATTACCTTGGAAATGAAAGAAAGGCGGACGGAATTAACGATATGCAGTCGGGCTCATATCTGGGCCCCGAGTATTCAGACGGCGAGATACTGGAATTCTTAAATAAAAATTCCATTGCTTTTGAAGAGGTCCCGGAAAGCGAGATCCCGGAGAGGGTTTCAGATATCATTAATGATGAAAAGGTGCTGGGGCTTTTTGAAGGCAGAATGGAATTCGGCCCCAGGGCACTGGGTGCAAGGTCGATAATTGGGGATGCGCGTTCGGGAAAAATGCAGTCCCTGATGAACCTTAAGATTAAATTCAGGGAAAGCTTCAGGCCATTTGCCCCTTCGGTTTTGATGGACAAGGCGTGCTACTATTTTGAAATTGACCGTCCGAGTCCTTATATGCTGCTGACTGCAAGTATAAAGGAAGAACGCCGCAGGGAGATGACGGAAGAGGAAAGGAAGCTTTTTGGCATCAGCAAGCTGAACGTCGTGCGCTCCGATATACCGGCAGTCACGCACGTCGATTATTCGGCACGCATACAGACAGTGCATAAAGAAACAAACCCTGTTTATTACGGCATTATAAGCAGGTTTAATGAAAAATACGGCTGCCCTGTTATTGTAAACACTTCCTTTAACGTCAGGGGTGAACCGATTGTCTGCACTCCAATGGATGCATACAGGTGCTTTATGCGTACCGGGATGGACTATCTTTTATTGGGGAGATTCCTTCTTAAGAAGCAGGATCAGAAACCCATTGAAAACGACCAGGACTGGAAGAAGGAATTTGAACTGGACTAATTATGCTATTGGAAGAAATAAAAAATATTAAAAGTACAGACAATGACCTGAAGAATTTCGGTAACACGATGGGCATTATTCTTCTTTTCATTGCCATGCTTCTTATCGCCGCAAAATCCTATTATTATCCGTATTTTGCAATTGCAGGGCTGGCTCTTATAGTCTTTGCCTATATGTATCCCATTGTTCTCAAGCCTTTCCAGATTGTCTGGATGAGTCTGGCTCTTTTAATGGGGTGGATCTCGACAAGGGTAATTCTGTCTTTACTTTACTATATTGTAATTACCCCAATAGGTCTTATAACGAAAATTGCAGGAAAAGATTTCCTGAATAGAAAGATCGACAGGAAAAGGCAGAGTTACTGGAACTACAGGACGAAGAAGGCCTACAACCCTGCCGATTCGGAAAAACAGTTTTGACATTAATTTCAGGGAGAGGAAAGTGAGTAAAATATCCATTCTTGGCGAATTATGGCTGTTTCTGAAGGAAAGGAAAAAATGGTGGCTAGCCCCGATAGTAATTTTTCTCATTCTTTTAGGAGGTCTTATTGTGCTTACGCAGGGTTCAGCCCTGGCACCCTTTATATATGCACTATTCTGAAATGCGGTAAAATAAAGCCGGTATTTTATGCCAGCTCCTCAAGCTTTCTTAATTCCTCAAAAAGTTCCGGGTGCTTTAATCTGAAGCCTTCTTCACGAAGCCTGCAGGGCCTGATTACTCTTTTTACCGGAGCGGGGGAACTGCTTTTCCCAAACACCGGCAGCTGACTTTCAAGGAGCAACTTTCTTTCGAGTGCGTAGTTCATTATATCCTGCCATCTGTAGCTCTGGCTGTCGCTTAAGACATACCTTTCAGAAGGCCTGAAATCCTCAAGCAGGAAATTGCACGCCCTTGCAAGGTCCTCGGCATGGATGAGGTTTACACTTCCTGCAGTATCTTTGATCATCCCTTTTCTGATCCAGTCAAGTGGGTTTCTGCCTTCTCCATATATTCCGGCACTGTGGAGTACTACGGCGCCACGCAGCCTGAACCTTTCCTCTACGGCGGCCCTCTTATTTGAAGAGTCAATTGGGGATTCGTCCGTAATAAGCTTCAGATCACTCCTGAAGGCGCTCGTGCTGCCGATAATGACTATCTTGTCGGTTAGGGTTCTTAAAAAAGAGTCCAGTTCAATTGGATTCGAGCATGAGTCTAATGGAAAAGAAATAATAATCCCTTCGGGCTTAAGCATGGCGATATTACGCCAGGTCTCGGGCAACTCGGAATTGAATACCATGCCTCTTCCCAGGTGCCGGAGTTTTTCTTTAGAACGGGATGTGTGTATCGAATACGGATACAGCCTTCTGTAGTAATCTCCCAGATATCCTGAACCTAAAAATAAAGTCTTCATTCTCTAATCTATTCTCTGTTTTCTTTTACTTCCTTTCTTATTTCTGCTGCTTTGCTGCAAGCATGAGCTGCGCATAAAAGATTCTGGCCGGCTTATAGCCGGGGCTGATGCTAAGGCATTTTTTTATGGCATCAAAAGCCTTGTCAATCCTTTTCAAGTTAAAATACGTTCCTGCCAGGTTATACCAGACCTGCGGGTCATCCTGTGAAAATTGCAGGCTACTTTCAAGATAATATAATGCTTCTTTATAATTTTTTCCATTCAGGGCAATAAGTCCCAGCCATTTTGTTGAGAAAGCCCCCGGCTTCATTGTCTGGAGCTTCAAGAGATATGGCATTGCATCCTGGAAAAGGTTCGCCTTAATGAGCATGTCGGCCGTAAAGCCATAGGCCGTTTCATTAAACGGGCGTTCTTCAATAACCGCATTCATTTCTTTCTTAAAAGCCGTGAACTGCTTTTTCCTGTAAAAATATTCGGCGGCCTTGATGTGTGCGGGTTCCCAGTAGGTTTTCCTGTCGATGATCATGCCGGCCAAAGTGTCTACAAAATCATTAAGCCTGAGGTTTTCAAGCAGGTGATTGGGGCTTCCTTTGGGGACAAAGGGATAAGAACCCAAAAGAACCCGGAGCCTGATGTCTGCAGCCATGGAGTCGAGTCTTGTAAAGGGGAAATTTGCCTTTAGCGTGCTGTCTGCCGATTTTTCACTCAAGGCCTGACTTCCTTTGGGGAGCAGTGAGTACTTTTTCATTATTTTGTAGTAAGACTCTCCCATGAGCTGATAGCCCTTGAGGTTCGGGTGAAGGTGGTCAACCATGAGGTTATTGCCCGTTATTCCGTAGGGGCTTGCGGCCTCAAAATCCTCTTCCACTGGGGCAACGGGGTAGTTAAACTCATGTCCGAGCCTTCTTATAATATTATTTACTTCCTCGGGTGCCCGGAACCTTAAGGCGTCTAGCTCTTTTGCCATGATAAAAAGCTTTTTGGCCCCCGTGTAATCTCCTTGGGATAGACAATCCTGAGCCTTTTTATAGACCATGTCCGCTCTTTCGCGGCCGGAAGCGTTAACGGAAATAAATGGGTGCTGGTCTTTAAGGTTGCTAGCCAGTGTGCCCAAAATTACGGGGACGCCGGCATTTTTAGTCATTTCAAGCATATCGCGCATGTTGCCTTCAAACTGTTTTAAGCCTGAGGTGTAAGTGCTTGAATTAAATGGAATGAGGCTTTCGCCAACCATTCTGGACATGAGGGTTTCGCTAGAATTTTCAGCGGCACTATCTTCTGCCCCGTGAAATATAGCTGCAAAGTATCGTATGGTGTTCTTTACGAGTTCAAAAGTCTTGAAGCGCTGAAGCTTAAGCATTAGATTGATTAGGGCTCTGGATTTCCCGAAGGATTCGGAGGAGCCCGCGCCAAGAGCCCCGTAGTATTCATTGTGTCCGTTATAGAAGATTATCAGGTCCGGCTTCTGCTTAAGGACGTCGGGCAAAAGGTCGCGCATTGTGTACGTATTGACTGCCGTTATACCGAGGTTTATAATTTCAATGTTGTTCTTTGGATAAAGAAGCGAAAGCTTCCTCCTCAGGTGGCGCGAGAAAGAGGCGTTCGGGACATACGGCCATCCGGCCGTGCTGCTTTCGCCAAGAATAAATACCCTGAAGGTATTGCTTTTTTTTACCTCCTGAAAGCCGTCAGGAATTACGGATGGGGCGGTTTTTAAGTTGCTGAAATACCTGAACGGGACTTGGGGATTCATGAAGAGTAAATCTGGGTAATCCTCGGAAATCTTGATAAATGTCTCTATATCTTTCCCGTAATGGAAAAATCTCAGTCCCCCTTCAAGCAGAATGAAGAATATTACCGGTATAAGCACCGGCACCAAATAAAACCACCTGGGATACTTCCTTTTTGAACCGTCCTTTAAGTCTTCTTTTCTCTGAACTTTCGAGGCAGGGAGTTCATTTTTTTTAACGGATGCTGCTTTGGTTTTATTATTTGCCTGATTATACTTATTTTCAGTACTGTGTTTTTGAGGTTTGGGGGAATTTTTCAAAATGACTCCTGACAGTTTAGAAAATTAACCAAAAAATGTGTTCCAAAAACTGAACCTGTTTTTGTCTATATTTTATAGTAAGAGGACATAAACTAAGACAAGTATAAAAAAAACTCAAGTACAATTCTACAGTAGTGAAATGGAAAAGAAAATTAAAATTAAAATAGAAAAGACTAAAAGCAGGGTTCCCGTTCCACAGAAGCCGCCCAAGGTTGAAGAGGGGAAAAAGAAATATAACAGGCGTAAGGTAAAGCTGGATACTAAAAATATGATTGAAACGAAGGGGCACTGAAGAAAAATGCCCAAGGTCTCAGTAATTATTTCTTTTTATGCCCGGATCGACTATCTGAGGCTCCTCTTTGCAGGCTTTGAAAGGCAGAGCTTTAAGGATTTTGAGGTTATTGTTGCCGATGACGGCTCAGGCGAGGAAGTATCGCGTGAGCTTGAGAAGCTCTCCAGGGTGGCTTCTTTTCCCGTAGTTCACCTGTGGCACGAGGATAAAGGCTTCAGGAAAAATAAAATTCTAAACCGGGCAATTTCCGTTTCAGCCTCGGATTACCTGATATTTGTTGACGGCGACTGTGTGCCGCACAGCAGGTTTGTTGAAGAGCACTTTATGAACAGGAAGGAGAAAACCTGCCTTGCCGGCCGCAGGGTAAACCTCTCTGAAAAAATTACAAAGATGCTCGATTACGGGAAAGTCAAGGACGGCTTTCTTGAGCGCAGGACGATGCTGCTTATATGGGATGGGCTCTTTGGAAAATCCTTTGACGTGGAGAAGGGTTTTTATTTTGAATCTCCCGCACTGAGGAATTTTTTCAACAGTAAAAAAAGAGGCATCGTCGGCTGCAACTTTTCACTCCATAAGAAAGACTTTATTTCAATAAACGGATTTGATGAAAGATACGAGAAGCCTTCAATAGGCGAAGACAGCGACGTACAGTTCCGTCTTGAGCTAGAGGGTGTTGAAATTAAATCCGTAAATCACATGGCAGTTCAATACCACCTCTATCACGTGCTTCAGGTTCGTCCGGAGGAAAACCTGGAACTCTTCAGAAAAATCAAAGAATCGAAGCTTGCATTTACTCCCTTTGGAATCATCAGATAGTTTAAAACCATTAAGTTATTCCCAAAATTTCCTTTAAAAATATGGCAGGAACTGTCATTGTTCTAAAAAAATAAATATTTTTTGCATTTTTGTGGGCCTAAACTTGAAATAAAAATGCGAAAACCTTATATTTGAAGGAGAAATAATACAAATACTTAAATAATTTAGGCGGTATATTGGACGATCTGGATCTCAGAATATTAAGAGCGCTTCAGAAAAACGGACGCATGAAAAGAAGCGCCCTTGCCGAGCACATAGGGCTTTCAATTCCTTCAGTAAGCGAAAGGCTTAATAAGCTTGAGGAAAACGGCGTAATTGAGGGATACTATGCCAGGCTTAACAGGAAAGCTTTCGGATTCGACATTATGGCTTTTATTGTAGTTGTAATGGAATCCTCCAAACACTACAAAGAGCTCAGGTCAAACGTCGAAAAAATACCTCAGATACTAGAGTGCTATTCGGCCCTAGGCGAAGGCTCCCACATTCTCAAGGTCGTAGTCAGAGATTCCGACTCACTTGAAAAGCTGCTTACGCAGATTCAGTCCTGGCCAGGTGTGACGCGCACGGTTACGAGTTTCATTCTCTCAACAATCAAGGAAACTTCGGTTCTTGATATATAAATCTATATGTGATAAGATTGATAAATAATTATAGGAAACAAGAAAATGGCGAAAGCAAAACCCAAAGCTAAGACATCCAGAGAAAGGGTGTTTGATTTTATAAAGGAAAATGATATAAAATTTGTCGACTTAAAATTTATGGACTTCCCGGGTCAGTGGCAGCATTTAACCGTTCCTGCTACACAGCTTGAGGACTCCAGCTTCGAGAACGGATTTGGTTTCGATGCTTCCTCGATGCGCGGCTGGAAAGCAATCAATGAGAGCGATATGCTCATTATTCCAGATCCGGAGACAATGTTTTTTGATCCTTTTATAGAAATTCCGACCATAAGCCTCACTTGCGACGTTTATGAGCCTTCTACAAAGGAAAAATACACCCGCTGTCCTCGCAACATTGCACAGAAGGCAATTGCGTACCTGCAGTCAACCGGCATTGCCGATACGGCTTATTTTGGTCCCGAGGCTGAATTTTTCGTCTTCGACGACGTGAGATACGATTCACAGCCTAACGGGTGCTTTTATCAGGTGGATTCAATTGAAGGCAAGTGGAATAGCGGCAGGGAAGAGAACCCTAATCTTGGCTATAAGCCGAGATACAAGGAAGGTTATTTTCCGGTTCCGCCTACAGACCAGCTAATGGATTTAAGAAATGAAATGGTAATGAACCTCATTAACTGCGGCGTTGAGGTTGAAGCCCAGCACCATGAAGTCGCCTCCGGCGGTCAGTGCGAGATTGATCTGCGCTATCAGCCCCTGGTAAAGGCTGCCGACCAGCTTTTAATGTTCAAGTATATCGTCAAGAATACTGCAAGGCTTAATAACAGAACGGTTACCTACATGCCAAAGCCGATCGTTGGCGATAACGGAAGCGGTATGCACGTTCACACCAGCTTCTGGAAGAACGGCAAGCCTCTTTTTGCCGGAACAGGCTATGCAGGCTTAAGCGAAATGGGACTTTATTTTATAGGCGGGCTCCTGAAACATGCGGCTTCACTGCTTGCATTTACAAACCCGATTACAAACTCATACAAGAGACTTGTTCCTGGTTTTGAGGCTCCGGTAAACCTGGCATACTCACAGCGCAACAGAAGCGCTTCGATAAGAATTCCGATGTATTCAACCAGCCCCAAGGCAAAGAGAGTTGAATTCAGGTGCCCTGATCCTGCGGCAAATCCATACCTGGCTTTTTCGGCAATCCTGCTTGCAGGTCTTGATGGAATTGTAAACAGAATTGATCCTGGTGATCCGCTTGACAAGGATATTTATGACATGTCTCCTGAAGAGTTAAAGGGTGTGCCTTCAACTCCGGGAAGCCTGGAAGACGCATTGAAGGCCCTCGCAGAGGATCATGAATATCTCGTCAAAGGCGACGTCTTTACAGAAGACGTAATTCAGGCATGGATTCAGTACAAGATCGAAAAGGAAATCAGGCCTATGGCTCTTCAGCCGCATCCTTTCGAATTTACGATGTACTATGACGTATAAATTTTAGTAAGCTAATGTGAATAGTTAACATACTCGGAGTGATGAACCGGGTTTTTAGCGGGCGGATAAAAACTATCCGCCCTTCTTTATTTTGTGCCCGATTTCTTTTAAGCAGCCAAACTCAATAGTAGCTAATTTCGTGTATTCTGAGGGCTTTGGGATACTGGCTCTTAATGCCGTTATTTACTACGGCAGCAGTCCCAAGTATGTATCCGCCATATTTTACAATCTGCTGGTCTTTCGAGTTTACTTCGGCCTTTATAATGCCGCCATTCAAATAGTCCTTCAGCTGGCTCCCGCTGGTGAGCTCAAAAATGTTTTTACTTATGTGATTGTGGAAATACTGTGCAGCATAGGAGTGCAGGTGCGCCCGGTTATTTTTATCAATAAGGCCGAACCTGGTTCCGATCCTGTTGAAAAAAGAGAGGTTTTCATCGTGCCAGTTGCTGTGCACGAAGTAAATGTCGTTTTTATTTATCAGGAACCTGTAATCTTTCCAGACATTTTCATCAATATCAAAGTCACGGCTTATGTCTTTAAGGTAAGACCTGATAAGCTTATCGCTGTAGCTTAAGAGTTTGAGGTTATTTTTAACTTCCAGCGGTTTGGCGGGTTCGGTTTTGCCGGTTTTTCTCATTTTGATGATAAAGAATCCTTCTGAATCCACCTCCCAGGGGAGTATTCTTCTTGCCTTTGAGAGTTCGCTCCTTAGCTTTTCACCGTTATATGACGTAAAGCCTTCATTTGCCTTAATTGGAAGCTCAATATCGAGCACTTCAAGCGGATACTTGTTCAGTGCGTGATTGATTATGAGCTCATTTTCTTCGGGTGTAAGGGTGCAGGTAGAATAAACTATTTCGGCGCCAACCTTTGCCATCTTGACTGCCGCTGCAAGTATCATATTCTGCAGGTAGGCAATCTTCTCCATCCTTTCTTTGGACCACCAGTTATTTACCTCTTCCTTTTTCTGCAGGACGCCGAGTGCGCTGCACGGGGCATCGACAAGAATTTTGTCGAAATAGTGGTCGTAAAGTCGGCTTAACCATTCGCCCTTGTACTGTATTACACCTGCATTGACTATGTTAAGCTTGTCTATGTTGTGTGCGAGCATTTTTATTCTGTCAGTTGCAGGCTCATTTGTAATCAGGGTCCCCTGATTCTTCATGAGTGAGGCTATTTCTGTAGCCTTGCTGCCCGGAGCCGAGCAGAGGTCCAGTACAACTTCATTGCTCCGGGGCGAAAGCACCAGTGGCGGAATCATTGAAGAAAGGCTCTGAATGTAATACTTCCCCAGGTTGTATTCCAGTGTTTTGCCCAGAATTTCTTCTCCCTGCAAAACCTTGTATGCCGCTGGTACGGCTTCAATTTTTTCCAGCACGGCCCCATAGCCCTGGAGTTTTCTTAAAATGGAATCCGAAGAAGGGTAAGGCTCACTGAGCCTTAAATACGTAGTATGTCCGGTTTTTATAAAATCAAAGTACTTACGGGCAATTTCATCTCCGTAAAGTGAAGCGATGTATTCTGTTATGTTCTGGCTTAATTCGATCAAGTATATATATATGTTAGTATCTTTTCAGGTTCAGTAAATTAAATATTCCGTTGGAAACGGTGATAAAATTTTTCGACTGGGGTACGTCTTTCTTAAAACCAGCTTCCATCTGCCGTATGATATTATCCAGATGTTTTTCGTAGGACTTAACCGTTTCCCTAATTTGGGTTTCATCCCTTGGGATTTTTAATGCCTGGGGTTTGAGCCTGTTGCTGTAGAGGATATATTTGGCCTCGGGCAGGCTTTCAGCCATTAAGATGGAGTTGCCTCGCGAATCCAGGATTTCATACCGGCCGAAGAGTTCCTCGCCCATTACAAGATTAATAGAAGGTAATGTGCGTTCTTCAAATTGCAAATCGTTGTTAAGGAAATCGTCCGGGAAGTTCTTAAGCAGGCCGCCCTGAAGCCTGGAAACCCATTCGCTGGTAAATTCTTTTTCTGTCACTTTAGCCCTGTTCTCGTTTCCTGCAATTTTACTAATTTTATCGCAAAAATGAAAGGAATAAAGGCGTTAGCCCTCTGATGCAGGAAAGAAAAATTTGAAATTCAGGCCTGAAATGGGCACCTTAAAATAAGGGAAAGTAGAAGCTCTTATTACGGGGTAGTTAAATAATACCTTTGGAAAATTTCGCGTAAAAAACTAAATTGATGCACAAAATCAGAAAAATATATTACAAAATAATCTGGCTAAATTTCTCAAAAGTCTATTGTATTGTAGGCCACGAAAGTTAATATATATAAATCAGAAATCGGAGTATAGAGGATGAACGTATTAGTTACCGGGGGCGCGGGTTATATCGGTTCACACGTTGTCAGAATGCTGTTGAAAAAAGGGCATTCCGTGGTAGTAATAGACAATCTTTCAAGGGGGCACCTTGAATCTGTGCCCGAAGGAGTAGAGTTTGAGAAAGTGAGTCTTCTGGATTATGAAGGCCTTAGAAGCGCAATCAGCAGGCATCCGGCAGATGCGGTAATTCATTTTGCGGCGTTTGCATATGTAGGCGAATCAGTTGAAGATCCGGGGCTTTATTACCTCAACAACGTTTCCGGAAGCGTTAACCTCATAAGGGCGCTGAATGAAAACAACATAAAGAAAGTGGTATTCTCCTCAACGTGCTCGCTTTACGGAAACCCTGAAAATGTACCGATTTCTGAAAAGGAGAGCCTGAAGCCCATTAATCCATACGCCAAGACAAAGTACTTTATTGAGCAGGTTTTAAGCGACTTTGACGCCTCATTCGGAATGAAATATACGGCTCTCAGGTATTTTAATGCTGCCGGAGCAGACTTTGACGGTCTTATTGGCGAAAGCCACGAGCCTGAGCCTCACCTGATTCCGATTGTTCTTCAGGCGGCCCTTGGCAAAAGGGAAAAGGTTATGATATTTGGGGATGATTATCCGACAAAAGACGGCACGTGCATAAGGGATTACATACACGTTTATGACCTTGCCGATGCCCACATAAGGGCTCTGGAATATCTTAACAGCGGCAACGTGTCCACGGTTATAAACCTTGGGACCGGCACCGGGTATTCGGTAAAGGAAATTATTGAAAGCGCAAGAAGAGTTACGGGTAAGGAAATTAAAGCTTCCGTTTCTCAAAGAAGGGCAGGCGACCCGGCAGTACTTATTGCCGATAACAAGAAGGCAAGGGAAGTCCTGGGCTGGATCCCAAAGTACGGGCTGGATGATATAATAAAGAGTGCATGGAAGTGGCACCAGGAACCAAAATATTGACTGAACTTTAAGTCCCGACCTTTCTCACGTGGTGGATCTAAAAACAGGTTTTAACAAATAAACAGGTTAAATTTATGAAGGGAATTATTCTGGCAGGCGGAGCAGGCTCGCGCCTTTATCCTATTACAAGGGTCTACAGTAAGCAGCTGACACTTATTTACGACAAGCCTCTCATTTATTATCCGCTTTCAATACTTATGCTTGGGGGGATCAAGGATGTACTGATTATTTCCAACAAGGAAACTATTCCTTTGTTTCATCAGCTTTTTAACAGCGGTAAGCATCTGGGCCTAAACATTGAGTATGCCGTTCAGGATGCCCCGAACGGAATTGCCGAGGCATTTATAATAGGAGAAAAGTTTATCGGCAAAGACAGCGTAACGCTTGTCCTTGGTGACAATATATTTTACGGGAAGATGAATTTCCTTTATAACGCGCTCAAGCAGCAGAGCGGTGCTACCGTATTCGGCTACCCGGTAAGTGATCCGGAAAGATACGGTGTAGTGGAATTTGACAAAGAGGGGAGGGCCATTTCCATTGAAGAAAAACCGGCAGAACCGAAATCCAATTTTGCCGTTCCGGGCCTTTATGTCTACGACAACTGCGTCATAGACATTGCAAAGAGCCTCAAGCCTTCTGCACGCGGAGAGCTGGAAATAACGGACGTAAACCGCAGATACATGGAAATGGGAAAACTGAAGGTCGAAAAAATCGGCCGCGGTGTTGCCTGGCTCGATACCGGTACGCCCGAGGCACTCTTGCAGGCTTCGAACTTCTTTGGCGTAATTGAGGACAGACAGGGGCTTAAGGTTGCCTGTGTTGAGGAAATTGCGTATACAATGAAATTTATAGACAGGAAGGGATTTGAAGATCTGATCAACAACATCCCTAAATGTTATTACAGAACTTATCTTGAAAAAATACTGAAGGAGAGCTGAGAGCTTAATTTAATATTATGAAAGTAACAGAAACCAGACTTAAGGGCGTTCTAGTAGTTGAACCAGAGGTTTTTCGTGATGAACGCGGCTATTTTTTTGAATCATTCAGCACCAGAAAATATAAGGACATAGGAATAGACTTAGAGTTTGTCCAGGACAATATTTCAAAATCCACATTTGGTACCCTGAGGGGGCTCCACTATCAGGTGGGAGAAAATGCGCAGGGGAAGTTGTGTCAGTGCATTATGGGAAGTGTGCTCGACATTGCAGTTGATATCAGGTTTAATTCTCCAACTTTCGGCCAGTACGTTGCCGTGGAGCTTTCCGGGGAGAACAATAAACAGCTCTGGATTCCTCCGGGCTTTGCTCACGGGTTTTCAGTTCAGTCTGAGAAGGCTCTTTTCCACTATAAGTGCACGGCTTTCTACAGCAAGCCCGACGAAAGGTCTATAATTTATTGTGACAAGGACCTTAATATCGACTGGAAAATTGAAAACCCTGTAATTTCGGAAAAGGACAAAAAAGCAAAGCCTTTCCGTGAGATTGAAAGGGATTTTGTATTTTAGAACTCATGCAAAATAGGTGGCTAAAGATTTGAAAGTTTTGATTGTTTGTAAAAATGAAACGCAGGAAAAGAAAAACACTTTATGCTTGGAGGTAAAATGAATCTGGCTGTAATTGGCACCGGCTACGTCGGGCTGGTTTCCGGAACGTGCTTCGCTGAAATGGGAAACCAGGTCATTTGTGTGGATAATAATCAGGAAAAACTCAGTAAGCTTCAGAGTGCTGAAGTGACAATATATGAGCCCGGGCTGGATTTTATATTCTACCGGAATATCGCAAAAAAAAGGCTCTCTTTTACTGACGACCTTAAGTATGCCGTCAACAGTTCTGAGATCATTTTCCTCTGCCTGCCCACTCCTCAGGGTGAGGATGGCTCGGCCGACCTGAAATACGTCTTTGGCATTGCAGGGGAAATAGGAAAAATACTTAAAGAGTCGGGCGACAGGGATTACAAGGTTATTGTGAACAAGAGCACGGTGCCTGTGGGTACCGCGGTGCAGGTTGCCGGCATACTGAAAAACTTCGGGCTTAAGAATTTCGACATCGTTTCAAACCCGGAATTCCTCAGGGAAGGTTTTGCAGTTGAGGACTTTATGAAGCCCGACCGCATTGTAATTGGTTCGGATTCCGTAGCCGCGCTCGAGAAGATGAAGCTGCTCTATGAGCCTTTCGTAAGGCAGGGTAATCCGATACTTGAAATGGATACATCCAGCGCCGAGGTGACAAAGTACGCTGCAAATTCTTACCTTGCAATGCGCATTACATACATGAACGAGCTTGCCAACTTCTGCGAGAAGGTGGGCGCTAACGTTGACATGGTGCGCAAAGGCATGGGTACCGATAGCCGCATTGGCAAAAGGTTCCTCTTTGCCGGCATTGGCTATGGCGGAAGCTGCTTTCCGAAAGACGTGAACGCGCTCATTAAAACCTCCTGCGACTACGATTCTGAAATGAAAATTCTGACGGTTGTAGATAAGGTCAATCACGCGCAGAAGCTGGTCCTGGTAGAAAAGGTCCTGAGCTACTTCAATAACGACATAAAAGAAAAGCACTTTGCCGTCTGGGGGCTTGCCTTCAAGCCCAATACTGACGACATGCGTGAGGCGCCGTCGGTGGTTTTGATAAAGAAACTCCTGGAACTCGGGGCCTCTGTTTCGGCATATGATCCGGCGGCAATTGAGACGGCTAAATTCTACCTGAATAATTCGGTTACCTATGCTGAGAACGAATATGACGCGCTCAGGAATGCCGAGGCCCTGATAATAGTAACCGAGTGGAATGAGTTCCGCAATCCGGATTTTTCAATTCTCAAGAGTACTCTAAAGCAGCCGGTAATATTTGACGGAAGGAATATCTTTACGCCGGAGAAGATGCAGGAGCTGGGCTTTACCTATTACTCAATAGGCCGCAAGCCCGCAAACGTTTGAAGTTTTAAGGCTGAATTGTTGCAGGCGGTCACAAAGCCCGCCTGCAGAATTCATTAAAATTGAAAGGGTTAGTCCCTTTTTCCGGAAGCTGGAATTATGCGGGGCTTAATGGTTTAATATATCCATATAATACTTCTCATACTCCGGAACGATCTTGCTTTTCTCGAAATCATTCACTGCACGCCTGCGCGAGTTTTGTGAAAATTCCTCATACTTCCTGTCGTTTGTAAAGAGGTCAATTGCATACTTTGACATTCTATCTATGTCGCCAATTTCTGCAATGTAGCCCGTTTCATTGTGAGTCACTAATTCCGGAATTCCTCCCACGCTGGTGCTCACGACCGGCAGACCGCAGGCCATTGCCTCAAGAGCCGAAAGCCCGAAGCTTTCAGACTGAGAGGGCAGCAAGAAGAGATCCGAGGCGCTTAGGATTTCCACGAGTCCGTCCTGCTTGCCCAGGAAATAAGTGTCGTTCTGGAGTCCGAGATCCCTGGTAAGCCTTTCGCATTCGTACCTGTCGGGGCCGTCGCCGACAAGAATGAGTTTACTTGGGACCTCTTTATGTACTTTTTCAAAAATTCTTATTGTATCCTGCACCCTTTTAACGGGACGGAAGTTTGAGGTGTGCACTAGGACCTTTTCGCCATTTGGTGCAATGTGTCTTCTAAGATTTTCGCTTTCGACTCTTTTGAAGAAGTTTGTGTCAATAAAATTGTAAATAACGCTTATGTCTTTTTCGATGTGGTAGTTTGTAAGCGTTTTTTCTTTCAGGAAGCGCGATACGGCCGTAACGCCGCAGCTTTCTTCGATGCTGAACTTTACGAGGGGCAAAAACGAGGGCTCAAGTCCAACGAGCGTAATATCCGTTCCGTGCAGTGTAGTGACTACTTTCAGGTCGGAATTTCCTTTCCTGAGTATCTGTTTTGCCAGGTAACCGCTTACTGCGTGCGGTATAGCGTAGTGCACGTGGAGCAGGTCCAGCTTTTCGTATCTTACCACTTCAACGATCTTGCTAGTAAGTGCTAGTGAATACAGCTGAAACTCAAAGAGAGGATAATTGCTCATTTCCACTTCATGGAAATAAATATTCTCCACGAAGTTAGTAAGACGGTGGGGCAATGCATAACTGATAAAATGGATCTGGTGGCCTTTTGCAGCAAGTGCTTTTCCAAGCTCTGTTGCAACAACCCCGCTGCCGCCATAGGTAGGATAACAGGTAATACCGATTTTCATTTAAGCCATTTTCCCGAAAGTTTTTGTATTAACTATTTAATATAATGTATTTGTACATATATAACATTCAAATATTTAGCCATGTTCCTGATTTATGCAAGTTTCGAGCTATTTGCATATATTTACCCCGTCAAATATTAGTTGCACCAGGCAGTATTCTTTTTACAGGCAATAAATATTTCATATGTTTTCTTCACAGTATTTGAGATATTATGAAGTTATTGGCTATCGGTCACTCTGTTGAGGATCACATCCACATTAAAGGTATGGAGGAGGTTAAGCCGGGAGGAATTTTTTATTCTGTAATCGGTCTTAAGAGTTTCCTTGAGGAAAAAGACGAGCTGTTCTTATTAACCTCTATGGAGCATGAGGCAGAAGGTCTTTTTTCATTTCTTTATGACGGCCTGAGGAAAGACTTTTTCCAGTACAGGGGAAGGATTCCAAGGGTAAACCTTTACATACCGGATAACGCCGAAAGGTGCGAAAATTACGAGAATCTGGCTGAAAACCTGGGCATTGGGGCACTCAAGGAATTGAACTCATTTGACGGTATTCTGGTTAACATGATTACCGGATTTGACCTCAGTCTGGAGGACCTGAAAACCCTGCGGAAAAGTTACAGCGGGATAATTTACCTGGACGTGCACACGCTTTCAAGGGGGCTGGATGAGAACAATCAGAGGTTATTCCGACTGATTCCCGACGCAATGGAATGGATAAGTCAGGCGGATATAGTTCAGGTAAATGAAAGTGAGCTCCATACGCTGAGTGTAAAGGAAGGTGAAGCTGAAATTGCACGTGAAGCTCTTAAAAATGGGCTTAAATGCCTTGTTGTTACAAAAGGTGAACTTGGAAGTAAAATATATACTATTGAGAATGGAGAATTAAAATCTTATTTTCAGTCCGCAATTAAAATTGACTGTGTAAATAAAGTTGGCTGCGGCGACATTTTCGGGGCCGCATTTTTTATTTCATATCTGAAAAAACGCAGTCTTAGTGAATCCGCCCGCTTTGCCAATGCCGCTGCAGGAGTAACTGCGGGTTACCGTGAAATTAAAGATTTTATAAAGTTGAAAAATGATACATTCGCACGATTTAATTAAAAATAGAATTCTCATTGTAGGCGCAAACGGAATGCTCGGCCAGCGCCTCATTGGGTATTTCCAGGCAGAAAAAAATGTGGAGCTCCTTGCCAGCTCGGTTGAGGAAATTTCCTATAACGATCCTTCCGTGCCTTATATGCAGATAGACATGAGTAAAAGGGAGTCGGTCAAGAACGTCGTTTACGATTTTTACCCGGATTACATCATTAATGCTGCGGCCTTTACGAACGTGGACCTGTGTGAAAAGGAGCGTGAGACCGCCTGGAAGGTCAACGTAAAGGGGGTGGAGTACCTGGCCGAGACTTCGCGCATAATTGACACTCACCTTATACACATATCGACAGATTATGTTTTTGACGGCAAAAACGGTCCCTATGCCGAAAATGCAAAGCCTAACCCACTGGGATACTACGGAAGGACAAAGCTTGCAAGTGAAAATGCATTAAGACTCATTGGGGCTACAAATACTATTATAAGGACAAACGTTCTTTACGGTCCGGTCAAAAACGGCCGTCCGGATTTTGTACGATGGGTTGTAAATTCCCTGAAAGACGGCAAAGAGATCCGTATTGTAACCGACCAGATCAATAACCCTACTTATCTGGACGACCTGGTACAGGCTATCAGCCGCATAATTGAATTCCGCAAGCAGGGGATTTTCAATGTCGGGGGAAAGGAATTTCTCTCAAGATACGATTTTACGCTGAAAATTGCGGATTTCTTCAGGCTGGATAAAAGTCTCATTAAGCCGATTAAGACCTGTGACCTTCACCAGCTTGCACCCCGGCCGCTGAAGTCGGGACTTGTAATACTTAAGGCTGAGACTTCCTTGGGCTACATGCCTCATAGCATTCAGGATACGCTTGTCAAAATGAAAAAAGAGCTTGCTTTATGACCTTTCCTATTAGCATCAGTTATAGCAAAAGTGGCTATATATTTTTTGCACAAATTATAAATAACTATTGACTCTGGAGCTCCGGCAATGAAAAAACTGTTTTCATTTCTAACGCTGATATATTTTGTTACATTTTTCTCTTATCTCTCCGCCCAGCCGAAATCCCTAACCGTGGAGGACCTGTATTCAAACCATGCTTTTTCCGGTAACAGCCTAAAAGGCCTGAAGTGGTTCGATAACGGGAAGAAGTTTTCCTATGTCGTTAACTCAGGAAGCATGGGTATTACCATATATGAGCATGACGTACTGAGTGGTGAAGAAAAGCCTGTTTTACCCGTCAATGATCTCAGGCTTAACAAGGATGAAAAGCCCTTGCAATTGCAGAACTACACATGGTCACCCGACAGTCGCTATATTCTTTTTACGGGTGTACTTCCGGCACGCAGAACCAAGTCGGGCGGCACCTTCTATATTTATGACGTAAAGAATAAAAAGTTTTCCATACTTGCAGAGTCGGACCTTGAGCAGTCGAATGCCAGGTTTTCACCCGACAGTCGCAAGGTCGGGTTCGTTCGCGGAAACAACATGTTTATCGTGGACATTGCAACCGGAAGAGAAAAGCAGCTTACGTATGACGGAAGTGAGACTATACTCAACGGCCACTTCGACTGGGTTTACGAAGAAGAGTTCAGCATAATTGACGGCTGGGAATGGTCACCCGACAGCAAAAGCATTGCCTTTTGGAGGCTGGACCAGTCGCCGGAGCCCGAAGTGGAGCTGGTAGACTACGATTCACTCTATTTCAATGTGCACAAATATCGTTATCCGAAGCCGGGAGCCAAAAACGCAATTGTAAAGATCGGTGTCGTAAATGCAGAAAGCGGAAAGACCACATGGATGGACCTGGGGCGGGAAGCAGACATTTACATCCCTCGCATCCGTTTTACGGCTGATCCCAACGTGCTATCGGTTCAGAGATTAAACCGCCTGCAGAACCACCTGGAGCTTCTTTTCTGCAACGTCAACACTGGGGCTTCAAGACTGGTTCTTGAAGAAAAAAGCCCGGATTCATGGATAGACGTTCAGGACGCACTGACATTCCTTAAGGATAAGAAGAGATTTATCTGGGCTTCAGACAGGGACGGGTTTAATCACCTGTATCTTTATGACTATTCGGGACACCAGATTAACCAGATAACAAAGGGCAGTTTTGTTGTTGAGGACGTACTTGCAGTTGACGAGGATAACCAGTCAGTTTATTATACCTCCAATGAAAGGGGCCGCCGGTTTATGGATCTTTATTCAGTGTCCTTAAATGGAGGCAGAGGAAAACTCCTGACGCAGCAGGAAGGGGATCATTCGGTGAACTTTTCGCCTGATGCAAAGCATTTTATAGACAGGTACTCAAATGCAAATACATTATATACTACTTACCTTTGTGGTGCCGCAGGAGAAAAAGTTTCCACGCTGCTTCAAAGCGACATGAGCTCCTTAAATGACTATAATATCTCACCCGTGGAATTTTTTACCTTTAAGGCTTCAGACGGTACTACTCTGGATGCGTCAATGATTAGGCCCCGCGACTTTGATCAGGAGAAAAAGTATCCCGTAATTGTCGTAAACTATAACGGTCCGGGCTCCAAGTCCGTTAGTGATGCATGGAGCCGTGACGGCCTGTGGCATCAGCTTCTGGCTGAAATAGGATACATCATAGTGACCATGGATTGCCGTATTACAGGCGGCAGAAACTCAGAGTACAAAAAACTTGCATATAAAAATCTTGGCTACTGGGAAGTAAACGACCTGAAGGAAACGGCAAAGTATTTAAGAAGCCTCCCTTACGTGGATGGCGAAAGAATAGGAATCTGGGGCTGGAGCTACGGAGGCTATTCATCGGCCTCAGCCATCTTAAGGGCTCCGGAATACTACAAGGCGGCAATTGCAGTTGCTCCTGTAACAAGCTGGAGGTTTTATGACGACATTTACACAGAGCGTTACATGTCGCTTCCGGAGCTTAATGAGAAAGGCTACGAGGAAAGTGCAGTGTTAAATTATGCAGAAAACCTGAAAGGGAAGTTTTTGTTAATTCATGGCATGGCAGACGACAACGTTCACTTCCAGAATTCGGTTGAACTCGTAAACCGTCTTATTGATGCCAACAAGCAGTTCAGAGTGATGTATTATCCAGGGCGGGATCACAGTATATATGGTGGAATGACAAGAATACAATTATATAACTTAATGACTGACTTTTTCAAAAATAATTTGTAAATTAGCAGCACGGAAGTTTAGCATTTAAGCTTCTTTAGGAAAAAGGGTGCTTAGCTCAGCGGTTTAGAGCGTTCGCCTCACACGCGAAAGGTCATAGGTTCAAATCCTATAGCGCCCACAAAAAAACCTCAAAATTTAGTTAATTTTGGGGTTTTTCTTTTTAAAAGGGTTGCCCGGTTCAGCCATTACATACATATTTACATACAGTTTTGTATGCACTTTTGTATGCACTTTTTAGCTTCATACAATACCGCAAGAACATTTTAAAACTGAAAAACCCAATCGAGCGAAACAAGGAAAGCCATTTCCCTATAAACTCAATCGGGTTTATTCAGTATCAAAATCTTATTTGTTTATGGCTTTTTTGTTTCAAGAGTAATTTAAGACTATTAAACCTTACTGTCAATTTTGAAAGGCTAATTATTATTTTCTATTAATTCAGGTTCTGCTTTCTTAACCTCTATACTGTCTTTTAAGAACATTAAAAAGTATAACCCAGCCATAAGAGCTATAGTTTTATCTAAAAGGTTGAAAATACCCGATTCTGCCGGATCAACACTGCCGCCTAAATTAGTAACAAGTTTCCCGCTCAAAATTGCTAGCCAACCTGTGATACCACTAATAAGAAGTAATATTGCCCATATCTTGATAAATAGAATAAGATGCTTTTGTTTTTTGTACAAAAAGAAAAGTATTGGTATTTGAAGTAAAAGGGGAATGATACTGATAATATTTTGTACAAAGATAAGCTGATAAAGATTTAACGCACATAAAAATGAAATGAGAACTATGAGTAATGTCTTGTACAAGTTACTGGTAAATTGAATCATTGCTATATTCCCTATAATATTTTTGGCTTCTGCAATAATAAGGAATTATTCCATTTATATAAAATCTAAATTATCCTTTGTAGTACTTCTTTTATATCACTTGAACTACATCCGATTTGTTTGGCAAGTAGTTTATACAGCCCGTCAAGTTTATTGCTTTCCTGACAACTGGTGTAAGTAAATTATAACATACCCGGCATCCGAAATATTTTGCGCCATTTGGTAAATAAAGCTTGCTTACTCTTTTATTGCAGATTCCTTTATGAGCAACCAGAGGACACAAGAACCAAAATCTTAAACCGTTTCCATTATGAACAGTTGAACAAATGTTAATTGCTTCATTTACAGCCTGTCCCTTTACTGAATATTTCAAGGTTATCTTTATAGATTCACCCTGTCCGGATATGCTGAACCCCGTTGAAGCAATAATATTTCCATCCGAAAGGTCATAGGTTCAAATCCTATAGCGCCCACACTAAAAAGCCCTGAAACCATAAAGATTTCAGGGCTTTTTTTATGCGGCAGAAAATTAGATTTATTTAACGAGCATCATCTTTTTTGTTACAATGTTGTTCTGGAAGCTGATCCTGTAGAAGTAAACACCGCTTGCTATCCTGGATCCATCAAAGCTTACTTCATATTGTCCTGCCCTTAACTGCCCGTCAACTAATGTTGCTACCTTCTGACCGATAACATTGTATATGTGCAGGCTTACGTTGCCGGCTGACGGTATGCTGAAGCGGATGGTCGTAGTTGGGTTGAACGGGTTAGGATAGTTCTGCCCCAAGTCGAAGCTTTCCGGGGATGCCTTAATGAGAGAAACCGAAGTAGGATTGGGAGTGAAGGTTCTCCCGATTGGTGCACTTGGACCTCCGGTAAGATTTACAAAGAGCTGGTTATTGAAAAGTGCGGCAAGGTTGTTTGCGGCGTTAGTCGTATCATTCAGCATTAACCATACTCCGTTTGTAGCTCCTCCGTTGAAAGTAGGCTCAAGCTGGAAGACGGAGGTGCCTCCCTGGCCCATCGTAATGGATCCGGCATTTCCCGTGTACCCTGCAACAGCTATGTCGTAGAGCAGTCCGGCATCGGTGAGGACGAATATTGCAGTACCTTTACCGCTACCAGCCATCTGGCCCTGTCCGGCTGTAGCAGAATCAAACATTGCAACGAATCCAGATCCGCCGTTGGGCAGTATCTGTCCGCGCAAAGCGCCATTGGGATTTGCCGAGGTTAGAATGTTTACATAAAGGTTGCCCCTGAGCAAGGCAGTAATAAGCTGGTCGCTAAGGGGTGAAGTCCCCCCGGTTCTGCGCCATACGCCTACAATGGTTTTGCTGGTATCAAATCCTGCCGTATTCAAATCATTGACAACTTTGCCGTTTACGCCAAAGGGTCCCTGTTCGATGCGGATCCCTGTAACGTTCAGGCTGTCCAAGGTAATTTTGTAAGTGAGGCCTTCGTTTGTAAGAATGAAGTTACCCGTACCCACGGCTTTTTCCATTGTAGCCGGCATAACCTGGCTGCCTGTAAGATTGAGAGTAAAGTCCGTGCCCGAGGCCGGAACAAGCTGGCCCCTGATGGCACCTTCGGGGTAAGTACGTGTGTGGACGTTAACGTAGATTTCGCCCTTAAGCAGAGCGTCAATCATATTGTCCATGGAGCCCATGCCAGTTGAATCCGGTGTCATATTCCATGTGCCCTGTGCCGTAAATGTGGAATCAAACGTAATTGAATGAACAATCGGTCCATTTACACCCACGGGGGCCATATGGAAATGAGCGCCGGTAATGGAATCAATTCCTGCCAGTGTAATATAATACTGAAGCCCTGTAGGAGTAAGAATAAAATGTCCGCCGCCGGTTGGGTGAATCATGTGACGCGGTCGTTCCTGCGGGCCGGAGAGCAGTGCCGAGAAGTTTGTCTGCTTGTGCAGCATTACCACTCCCTTCATTGTATCATTAGCAGTTTCAACAACAAGTGAAATTCTTCCCTGCAGCAGGTCTGCAACATTTGCGCCGGAAAGAGCACTTGTTTCGTAGCCGGTCTTTGAGTACCATACGCCGGAGACCGTGGTGTCGCTGAAAACCGGTATATCTTTAAGTTTCTGATTTGTAGAGTTATTTGCAAAATGGATGTTAGTTGCAGACTTCTTGCCTCTTAAGTTGATGTGGTAAACGAGGCCGAAATCGGTCAATGTATAGGTCCCGCTTCCAACGATCCTTGTGGAGTCACTCATATTGCCTGTGTTTCCGCCCTGTGAAGCTTTGCTGCTATTGAGTTGCGATGAGAATCCAAAGCCTGCTGCATGCAGTACCTGTCCTCTTATTTCACCACCGGGGTGTGAAGGTGAATGCACGTTTACGTACAAACCTTCGGTCAACAGCATGGTCATCAGATCCCGGGTAAGGGGATTCGACTGGTCGTTCATTTTCCACAGGCCGATTGCAGTATGTCCGTTGAAAGTAATCGGCTTTACGATATTGCCGCTAATGCCGGGCATACCCATGTGGAAATGAGAAGCCTGGATATCAATGCCCTGAACTGAAATCTGGTATATGAGTCCGAAATCGGTCAGCAGGAAAGACCCGACGCCGCTGGCTTTAGTAACAACGCTGTCGGCTTCCTGTGGACCTGTAAGATGCGCAACAAATCCGGCACCGTTGACAGGATGAATGTGTCCTCTGATCTGTCCTGAATCGAGCACAGCAACGATAAAGACTTTGCCCGAAAGGAGTGCATCCACCAATGCTGTTGTCAGCCCCTGGTTGCCTCCTGAGTTCCACGTGCCGGTATATGAGTTTCCAGTAAAGCCGCTCGTAATTGATATGACTGTTGTGCCTGTGTCGCCGATAGAGCCCATTCGGAAATAGATGGCCCTGAGCTTTGATGAATCACCCTGTGTTATGCCGCCTGGTGTGATAATTTGTGAAGTGTCATTCCCGGGAGTTCCCCTGCCTACGGTGATCATAAAATTAAGTGTGGCATTGTTGGAACTGTCAGATGAAAGAATAAGAACGGCGGAGCCGGTGTAGCCCCTGTCGATGCTGTCGGCTTTGCTTCCGCTCTGGTATTGCTGTGCCTGGGAGAGCTTTGCTGCAAAATATGTCTGTGAGTAGGCATTTGCTGCCGAAATGAGCAGAAGTAAAACTGCTGCAATAAGTCCTGAAATTTTCCTCATATATTACTCCTTGTATTATTTTTACGATGTTATTTCCTTCTTAATGTTTAGAGTTCATCAATATACTATACCCTTTAATGCTTTCAATCAAGTCAGCCTGTGCATTCATTCTGCCTTTGGCTGCGTACGTATCATTTAAATTTTTGAGGCGGGGAAGCCCGGCTGAGAAAAGAAAATAGAAACAAATGAGCGCAGCATTTTGGGCAATGAATGAACAAAGGCTCTAAGGAATTGACTGGCTTAAAAGGAAAAAATCTGATAAAATACTTAAAGATTGGTTCTTTTTTGTTGTTTCAGTTCAGGGAGGGTTCTTGGAAAGTATCTTGGTTATTGAGTCTAATTTAAAGTTCCTGAATGTTGTCTCAAAAGTTTTGGAAGATGCGGGATATGAAGTATTTACTGCAGATAACGGCAACGACGGACTGAGGCTTGCAGCCTCGGAGCTGCCATGTTTGATCCTTTGCAACATGGTTTTATATGGGATGACCGGATTTGAAGTCCTCGAAAAAGTAACGGCAGACGCTTCAACAGGTGCAATTCCATTCGTTTTCTTTACAGCCGATTATAATATTGAAGCACTTAAAAGGGGAATGGAGCTGGGAGTGGATTCAATCATATTCAAGCCTTTCAGCGTCGAAGAGCTGTTGAACGTGGTAAGGATTAAAATCAATAAGCTCCGCCTGGCTGAAAGGCGTGCAGTAACTGAATATGTTGGTAATCCCTCTTCACCGGATCAGAATAAGGCAGGGGAAACGATCCTTCTTAACATAAACAGGAAAAAGAAACTGGTAAAAAAAAGCGACATAGAATATATAAAGGCTCTGGGGCCTTATTCGACAGTCTATCTGCTCGACAAGGGGCGGATTCTGGTAAGGAAACTTTTGAAGGAATGGGAGAGCATACTGCCGTATGAGGAATTCATGAAGATACGGCGCTCTGCCATTATTAACATAAACTACATAAAGGATCTTGAAAAGTGCAGCTCGCGATCTTTAAGGATCGTAATGCAGCACAGCAATGAAAGCTTTATTACAAGCCAGAGGTTTTCAGTTAAAGTAAAGGCCCGTTTTACACAGGTATAACCTTCATTCAGACGGCAGCAGGCTTTGCTCTCAAAGGCCTTTCCAGTAAAGAAAAGCGCCCCGATACTTTGGCTATAATCTGGCGCTCTGTCATTTTCCCTGCGGTCTCAATGGCAATTATCCTGCCGCGGTAACGGGCTTTTAGAAGATGCTTCTGAAGTTCAAGTTTTGCATTACCTGGACCCATAATAAAAAGGTGAGTTACATCCTGAAGTTTGAGTGTGACTTTGTCGAGATAAATATTAAACTGATTCCTTATTTTTCTATCCCTGATATCCTCTTCGGTTTCCTTGAATGCCCCGCCCATAAAGCGGACATTCTTCTGCATGTCGGAAGCTATAACTGTTGTTTCAATATGGCTGCTGCTTAAGGTGACGATAAAAGACCTGCTGCGGTCAACCCATACACCGACTTTCCTGGTCATGGACGGATTCATTTGTTCTCCTTAAAAGATAGTAATTCTCCAGCATTATTTTAAGAAGAAGCCAAGACCTAATCAATCCGAATATTTCTCTTCGACGGGTACCTTTATTACCATTTTCTTTACACGGGCGGGAATGGAGCCCTCGTTTAACTGCGGCATATGGCCGTCGTGAGGGAAAAATATGACAAAGTAATTTTCCCTTAGCGTAATAAAATCGGTTTTGCCTTTAAGTTTCCCGAAGTCTTTTTCCTCATCAAACTCAAGCTCTGATGTGCTATCTTTGTGGCAGATACCAATTTTCTCGGCTCCCTGCAGAATAATCTGCACGTCTATATATTTTCTGTGAAACTCAATAAATCCTTCGGAAGGGACTTTTGTTATGTATTCATCCACTCCGGCAAAACATCCAAGTGTGTTAACCTTGTGTTTTCCAAAAGGTATGTCTTTAGTGTTATTGTTCAAGAGGAAATTATAAACATCCCTGAACTGGGGATGCAGATTTATGTAGTTCTTAAAATTTATTAAGGAATCAAAAACCATTAGTTACTCCTTTATCCACTTAGTCATCAGGTCGCGCTCCTCGGCTTTGAAGCCTGCCTTAAGGTATACATTGCGCGCGTGTATGTTAGTTCTGGCAACTTCCAGTCTAACTGCATGAATTCCATTTTTACGGCAAATTTCTTCAAGCTCCTCCAGGGCACTTCTCGCAATTCCGCGTCCGCGGTAGTCCTGCCTCAGGTAAAGCTCATCAATTAAGGCAAAGCGCCCGTGGAACTCCAGGCTATAGCAGTTTGTAGTTACGACGTAGCCGGAAATCTCGTTGCAGGCATAAATAATATGCGTCATTCCAAAGCTTTCAAAAGAAAGCAATTCTTTAAGGGACTTGCGTGCAAAATGAGGATCGAAATTGAGGTGCTCAATTTCATAGAATTCCTGCATCAGTCCAAGAATAGTTTCCAGGTCCTTGAGTTCTGCACGGATAAGTTTTGATTTCATGCTACCTTTGCCGTTAAATGAAATATTATCAATGAGCGCATTTAATTTAATTATAATTGGCCAGATATTCCAACATTCATGTCCCGGGGCCGCTAGCCAGGTGAAAAATCCGATTGAATTTCTCTTTATTTCGTTGGATATTTACCTGTCCTGAGGATATTTATTTTGTCTTGCAGCCATTCTTTTGAAAAAATAACAACTACTGCGGCTTTAGAAAATTTAAGAATTAAGAGGAGACCCAATCCCGTGCGAAAAACAATATTACTGCTGATGTTTGTTAGCTTTTCTTTTAGCCTTTCAGCACAGACCCTGGAAGTGGCCTCACCCGGGAACATTGTGCAGCTATCCTTCTACATACGTGATGGCGTGCCTTACTACAGCATAAAGCGATTTGGACGCGAGGTAATTAAACCCTCAAGAATGGGATTTATACTCAAAGATATGCAATCGCTGGATAAGGATTTCAGGATAACCTCGAGCGCCAGAAATCATTTTGATGAAACCTGGACTCAGCCCTGGGGGGAGAAAAAGGATATACGCAATAATTATAACGAGCTTACTGTAAAACTTGAAAGGCCCTCCGGAACCCCTTCGAAAATGAACATTACCTTCCGTCTTTACGATGACGGCCTGGGATTCCGCTATGAGATCCCAGAGCAGGAGGGTCTGAAGAAGTTCGAGGTAATGGATGAGCTCACGGAGTTTGCCTTTACTGATGATCACATGGCCTGGTGGATAGGTGCCTTCTGGCCAAACCGCTATGAGTACCTCTACAGGCATACTCCTCTTTCAAAGGCGGATACAGTGCAGACCCCTTTTACCATGGAAACTTCCGATGGGCTTTTTATCAGTATGCATGAGGCTGCTCTGATGGACTATCCCAGTATGGCCCTGAAGCGCACTGAGAGCTTTACCTATAAGGCCGAACTTTACCCCTGGTCCGACGGCACGAGGGTAAAGGCAGAAGTGTCACTTAAAACTCCGTGGAGGACAATGCAGCTCTCGGACGATGCAGGAGGGCTTATTACTTCCTACCTCATTCTTAACCTGAATGAACCGAATAAGCTGGGGGACGTTTCGTGGGTACAACCGGGCAAGTACGTTGGCATCTGGTGGGCAATGCACCTGGGCTATTATACCTGGAACCCGGGGCCAAAACATGGCGCTACAACTGAAAACACCAGGCGCTACATTGACTTCGCTTCTAAGTACGGCTTCAGGGGAGTGCTTGTTGAAGGCTGGAATCTTGGATGGGATGGCGACTGGGTGAAAAATGGTGACCAGTTTAACTTCAGCACTCCTTATCCCGATTATGACTTCAAGGGGCTGGCGGACTATGCAAAGCAAAAGGGGGTGTATTTAATAGGACACAATGAAACAGGAGGCGCAATTATGAATTATGAGCGCCAATTGACCGATGCCTTCAGTCTCTATGAAAAACTCGGCATTAAGGCAATTAAGACGGGGTACGTCAACTGGGGGCGCAGCATCAAGAGAATCGACGAAGAAGGTAACGCTCAGCTTGAGTGGCACCACGGACAGTATACAGTCAGGCATTACCAGAAAGTAGTGGAAGAGGCAGCAAAGCACCACATAATGGTAGACGTTCACGAACCTATCAAGGATACCGGACTAAGGCGTACATTCCCAAACATGATGTCCAGGGAAGGTGCCCGGGGCGAGGAATACGACGCCTGGGGTTCTGAGGGAGGCAACCCGCCGGAACATACTACAATACTGCCTTTTACAAGGCTACTTTCGGGACCCATGGATTTTACTCCCGGCATTTTTGCTCTTACCTTTAAGGACCGTCCGGCAAACAGGGTAAATACCACTCTGGCCAGACAGCTTGCACACTATGTAACCATATATAGCCCGCTTCATATGGCTGCCGATATGATTGAAAATTATGAGGCCAATCCTAAGCCGTTCAAGTTCATACAGGACGTGCCGACAGACTGGCAGGATACAAGGGTTCTTAATGCAAGCATTGGTAATTACCTTACAATTGTCCGTCAGGACAGGAACAGCCGCGACTGGTACCTGGGAAGCATTACAGACGAGCAGGGGCGGATTCTGGAGGCTCCGCTTGGATTTCTTGAGGCGGGAGAAAAATACGTTGCCGAGATATACTGCGACGGGCAGAATGCCGACTGGAGGACCAATCCCTACGACATTGAGATCACAGAAATGCTTGTAGATAATTCTATGACCTTAAGCCTGAGGCTTGCTGCAGGAGGCGGAGAGGCTATACGCTTCCGTCCTGCTACAGAAGAGGATGTTAAGAGACTAAAGTAGCAGAGAGCACTAAATGAAAGTACGAGATAGTGGGATGCCGGATGAAACCCAGTGGGAAAGTTTTTTTAATCCTGAACTGATAGTTGAAAAGCTTTTCGGCAAAGTGATACTTGGCAATGCCGCTGAATTCGGCTGCGGCTATGGCACTTTTACCGGCGCCATTGCACGCAGGACTAAAGGACTTATCTATGCATTTGACATTGAAGAAAGCATGGTTGAAAGAACCAATAAAAGGCTAAAAGAGCTGAAAAATTTGGAGGTCTTGAGGAGGGACCTTGAACGTGAAGGCACCGGGCTTCCTGGTGCCTTTGTTGAGGCAGTTGCACTTTTTAACATTCTCCACGGGCAGGATCCTTTAAGGCTTCTTAAGGAGGCATTCAGGATAATGTCCCCGGGAGCTAAAGTTGCCGCAATCCACTGGAATTACGATCCTCTTACTCCAAGAGGCCCTTCTTTATTCATAAGGCCGAAGCCTCAGGACATTCAGAAGTGGATGCTTGAGGCGGGTTTTAAGATTTCAGGAAGTGTTCTGGACCTGCCCCCTTACCACTACGGAATTAAAGGAATTAAACCCCTCATTTGAAGAAGCTTCCGGATAAATTATTTGCAAATATTTACGATAGTTTATATAGTTCAAGTAATGACTTGGGTAATTCGCCAGCAGAATTTGCAGCGCATAAATATTGCGAAAGGAGGTTATCTCTGACTATGAAGAAAATAGGTCACATCACAATTTTTGTAAGGAACTATGATGAAGCTATCCAGTTTTATACAGATATAATCGGGTTCCAGCTGATATCAGATGACAAAACAGGTGAAGGGTTCAGATGGGTTACGGTTGCCCCTCAGAAGCAGAGTGAAACGGCAATCGTGTTTGTAGAGGCCGATACAGAGGACAAGCGCAGCAAAATAGGCATACAGGCCTCGGATCACGTCTTTATGACTTTTATAACCGATAACTGCATGAGAGATTATGAGAGGATGAAAGCCAGGGGAGTTAACTTTCACGGCTTCCCGTCCGAAAGCCCATGGGGTACGGAGGTAGTTTTTGAGGATCTATATGGAAACAGGTTCGATCTTGTTGAGCCAAAATTCTAGTCCAACGGAATTGTGATACCTGCGGCAGACCTGTAAAAGATCTGCCGCATTTTTATAGATTTTATTTTACATATTTTACTTGCCAGAGTTAAACTGCCTCAAATTAAACCGGGCTGCCAATTGTATAAATGTGCATAATCCATTTTTTCTAGTAGCCAATTGTAAAACGCTGTTTTAGGTGCTTTGGGTTTTCGAGCTCATCTATCATGGCAACAGCATAGTCCTGCACAGAAATTCTGCCCTGTCCTTTTTCATCCAGAATTGGCTGCTCACTTCCAAGACGAAATTTGCCTGTTCTTTCGCCTGGGAAGATATTAATGGCAGGGCTGAAGAATGTCCAATCGATATCCTTTTCATTCCTGTATGTATTAAGTGCGTCACGCAATGCCATTGCCCCTGTTTTCCATTCGGCAGGGAATTCCGGCTGGTCGACGAGCTGTTTGCCGGGAGCAATTTCAAGGCTTCCGGCTCCGCCGGCAGTAATAAGGCGTTTTACGTGTGCTCTTTTTACCCCATTGATAATTGCCTGATGACCTTTTCTGGTGAGCTCAGCAATTTCGGGGTTAGTCCATCCCGGGTTATATGTGCTGATCACGGCATCCTGTCCGCGGAGTAATTCAGCGAACTCATTTTCATTAAATACGTCCCCTTCTTTTACTGTGAGCTTTGGATCCTGGATTTTAATTTCTTCAGGATGCCTTAGAATTGCTGTTACGTTATGCCCGCGCATGAGTGCTTCTTTTAGAACAGCCGAACCCACGAAACCGCTTGCTCCAATGAGTGCTACTTTCATTTTAACTGCCTCCGGTATTTTATTTTGGATATAAAATAAAATAGCAGATTTGGCGTGATTAACAATGCAGATACATGTAACAGCAAGGGGCAGTTAAAATATATCAAATTGAAAACTGAGTTCTCAGGCCGAACGCCCAGAGGCTGCCGGCCCGGGCATTGGCCTCAAGGTTTTTAATCCATTGAATATCCGGTGAAATGCGGATAAAACTGTTTAGCCTGAAATTGTAGTAAAGCTCAATGTGGTGCTCATGAGCTGAAGTAATGAAACTCATACTGTCCAGCATTCTGCCATATCTGCCGATAAAATTGATCCCGTATGCCGCTCCAAATACATTTTCTTCTGTCTCCGTGTTATCTGACGAAAACTGCAGGCCTGCACTAAATGCATAATGCATGCGAGAGAGGTCGCCCCTCTGAATGCCGATTCGGCTGAAAACTATGAGACTCCTGGAAAGCTCCTGGTCGGCTGAAATCCCAAATCCGTAGTTGCCTTTTTGTGAATTCCCTTCTTTCAGAAGCAGTTGATGTTGCAGATTGTTCTTCCAGAAGTAGAGCCTGTAGTTTCCCTGCATTTGGTTAAACTGCGGTTTTAAGTCGATTTCAAGGATTGAGAACAGATCGTCAAATATCCTGTTCCAATCCGCGTCGGCCTCTGCTATTGCAAAACCAAGATCGAATAATTCCCCGGTTGAAAGCCAGAGACTAAGTCCGGGGCTGTTCCTGACGGGGAATTCAAGCGCGGGGTTATTTCTGAATCCCGGAGAAAGGAACTGCAGGGTTTCGCTATTGGCCGCAATGTTCCGGTCAAATGTGGTGCTAAGGTCAATTTTACCCAACTGGGAGCGTAGTCTGCCTTCGAGCAGATCCTGCTCATACCAGAGCTCGGTTACTCTTAGCTCCGGGTTGTCATCGGCATCAAAATTAAAGCCCGAGAAAGACTCTGCAATTGCATCCAGGCCGCTTCCTTTTCCCGACTCCAGGTGGAGAAAAGTCCTGGAGGTTTTCAAAGGGAAGAAAGACATTTCAATATCCACCGACCCTGAGGCGGCAGAGATTTTTCCCCCGTGAT
Source organism: Ignavibacteria bacterium (assembly GCA_025612245.1). GTDB lineage: Bacteria > Bacteroidota > Ignavibacteria > Ignavibacteriales > SURF-24 > JAAXKN01. Next base: position 91,726 of record JAAXKQ010000014.1, on the reverse strand, counting down.
TTATCTGCTCCTTTCCTGCCGGACTAACCTGATATATGCCCGTAAGGCCAAGCTTCAGCTCGTGGGGAGGCAGAAATTCCTTTTTCACATCCATTGGTTCATTTTTTATTTCAGGCGTGCCAGTATGAAGCATCTCAAGGCTGTCAACATCCATTTTAGAAGCGGAAAAGGGAAATTTCATGCCATTGGAGTTAAAAGCTGCCGACCGGAAGCTGAGGCTGGAGGAATCGGAAATGCCAGTTCTTTCCGGTGAGGCTTCGGTCTTCAAAATGGTAACCAATAAAAGGAAAAAAATATAGTTAATCCGGAAAATTATTTTCATCGTTTCTTCCACTTTGTTATCAAATCGTAATTTGCAGGTATCGTTTCAGGAATAGGGTTGCAAAGCGTTATTTTTATTTAGACCAAATATAAATAAAAATGGATATTAAGCCAATAAAATCTTAAATTTTTTTCTGAAACCTGACCATGTATTTTTAAGGGCAAGCGATAGTTGCTTTTCCATGCGGCAGCTTTGTATATTTATCCGTCAATAGAAAACAATTGTGGGTAAAAAGGATGAAGGCTGCTGAAGTATTTAAAAAGCTGCGCCTGGATAAGGCTGAAAATTTATTGATTGTAAATGCACCTGATGGGTATACGCAGATTCTGGAAGACATAAATTACGACAGTAAACCTGCAACCCCAAAGGTAGGCCGCTACGGTTTTGTGCAAGTCTTTGCCACCTCACAGACTGAAATGGAAAAGCTCCTGAAGGAAGTGGAAAAAGCAGGCGTTAACGACTGCATATTCTGGGCATGTTACCCAAAAGGAACAGGGAAAATTAAAAGCGACATCAAGAGGGAAACTCTCTGGAATGCTCTGGGGCTAATTGGGCTCAGGCCGGTCTCACAGATAGCCATTGATGAGACCTGGAGCGCCCTGAGGGGAAGACCGGCAGATAAAGTGGGGAAGTAAATAATATGAAATTGAGCCGGAATAAAATGAACCGGACGCTTTATTAGGCATTGACTTTAATTGCAATTCAGCTTTCATTAATAAAATCCTTTGCTGAATTCATCTTTACTAATCCGATATTTTAGAAAAATTATCCTCTGTACGGCCGGGCATGTTTCGTTAATAATGCTGGTTTAAGCGGCAAAGGCATTAAACAAACATAATATGAAGGAGGAATATTTTATGAGAACTTTAATGAAGGTTCATCTGAATATAGATGCAGGAAACAGGGCAATGAGAGACGGCACACTGCAGAAGACCATAATGTCTGTTGCCAGTCTGATAAAGCCCGAAGCTGTTTATTTTGCCCCAGAGGATGGAAAGCGCACGGCATACTTTTTCTTTGACATGCAGGACTCCTCTTTAATGCCGCAGATAACGGAGCCACTGTTTCTGGAACTGAATGCGGAGGTAACTTTTACCCCTGTCATGAACCAGGAGGAACTGCAGAAAGGGCTTCAGAATGTGATGAATGCGCAGAAGAAATAAAATATGAGGCTGTAAGTGCTTACAGCCTCAGAAATTATTTTTTACGACTCTTCTTTTCAGGTCGTGGCCTCGAAGTTTTTCCCGTTTGAAAGGTCCAGCACGTCCTGCAGTTTTAGTTTTTCATCAGTATCCTGGTGCACCAGGAACTTGTCAATTACCTTGTCAATAAAAAGGATTCCGTCCAGATGGTCGATTTCGTGCTGAAGGCAGCGGGCAAGGTTGCCGTTTTTCTCGATTGTAATTTCATTCCCATCCCGGTCCTGGTATTTGACCTTAACCGTCTGGGCGCGCGTGACGTTTCCGATGAATCCGGGAAGCGAAAGGCAGCCTTCATAGCCTGTCTGTGTTCCTGATGACGAGATGATTTCAGGGTTCAGCAATTCCAAATATTCATCTTCATAATCGATTACGACAATTCTTTTTGAAACACCAATCTGTGGTGCCGCAATGGCCGCCCCGTCCTCACTCCTGTAAAGTGTTTCGGCAAGTGAATCTACCAGCTCGTGGAGCTTGTGATGGAATACGGTTACTGGCTTTGCAATTTCGCGCAGTACGGGTTGCCCGAACTGTACAATTTTATACTTACTTTTAATTCTTTTTTTCATAATCCTTGTTAAAAGTTCCTGGACAAAAATACTGAGAAATCAAATAAATAACCAATCCAGCAAGTATCCTCTGCTTAACTAACATTAGTCTGAAACGAATAAGTTCAATTTCAATAAGTTCAAAATTTCAAACTAAAGAGCCCTTCTGAAGCAGCATAATGAGGGCTTTAGGGCCGGAGGCACCAGACTTTATTTACATATCTTTTTATTTATCAATTCGCTAAGATTATATTTAGGCATGGCTAAAGTACTTTTGGAAGATATTTGTAAATTTTAGAGCATTTTTATGATCGAACGTAAAATACCCTCAACGGGTGAAATGATGCCTGTAATCGGGCTTGGATCATGGCTGCAGTTTGACGTCGGCTCTTCCCCGGCTGAACGGGAGCCTTTAAGAGAAGTCCTAAGAAAAATGGCAGAGCTGGGGGGCAAAATGATAGATTCCTCCCCGATGTATGGGAAATCGGAAAAGGTAATAGGCGACCTGACAAATGAGCTCGGAATTGCCGACAGTTTTTTTTATGCTACAAAAGTCTGGACCAGCGGCGAGAAACCGGGCATTGAACAGATGGAAAGCTCACTTCGCAAAATGAGAAGAAGCACGATGGACCTAATAGAGGTGCATAACCTCCTCGACTGGAAGACGCACATGCGCACGCTAAACAAATGGAAAAAAGAGGGAAGAGTCCGCTACATCGGTCTTACCCACTATACCTCATCGGCGCATGAAAAGCTTGAAAGCATAATAAAATCCGAAAAGATTGACTTTGTGCAGCTAAACTATTCCATAGGTGACCGTAATGCCGAGGGCAGCCTTCTAAATACGGCAAGGGAGAAAGGGGTAGCAGTAATTGTAAACGTGCCATTTGACCAGGACGGTCTTTTCAGGAAAGTAAAGGGTAAGAAGCTGCCGGATTGGGCAGGTGATTATGAGATAAAAAGCTGGGGCCAGTTTTTCCTTAAATTTATTATTTCACACCCGGCAGTTACGTGTGTTATCCCGGGTACTTCTGATCCGGAACATTTAATTGACAATATGGCAGCCGGCACAGGAAATCTTCCCGATGCAAAGGCGAGGTATGAAATGGTTTCTTATTTCGAAAGACTCTGAGGGCTTAAAAGGCAGGAAATAAAAGTTTTTAACATTGAAAATTTTGATTATATTGCCGTCTGCTAAAGAGGTTCTTTCATTTTATTCATTTGACAATAAAATAAGGAATTCCAAATGGCCTGCAGACTAACACTGTTTCTCTTCCTGATCTCCGGCATAGCTTTTTGCCAGCCTTATGCCGACCAGCATTACTTTTATGAAAAAGACAGCCTTGTAAAAAAAATATACAGCATGGATGGAATGCAAGTCGGCGGCGATGGAAAGAGCATCGTACTCAAGGAAGGCAGTTTAACTGGTTCGACGGTCTTTTACCCTGATTCCTCGGAATATCCTTTCAACGACGGGCTCCCTTCCTGGAATGGAAAAGTCCCAAATGACAACAGCAGCTTTAAGGTGCTCATGCGATTTTTTTATGGCGGCTGGACTCAGTGGGTGACGGTCGGCTACTGGAAAGCCAATATATTCCCTTCCTATGGTGAAGTAGAATTCGCAAATGGAAGCGTGGAGGTTGATGAAGTAAAATTAAATTCATACTGTAAAAAGTGGCAGTTCCAGGTTCAAATGAGAAGAACTTCCACCAGTCAGCCTTCGGCAAGCCTGCACAAGCTGAGTTTCTTTTTAAGCGATCAGCTCACTACGTCAAAGGTAAACATTGCTGCAATCGTAAAGGACAAGCCACCGGCAATTTTTATCGATACACAGCATTTTTATCAGTTTGCTCTCGATCCGGATATTGGCGGCAGCATCTGTTCGCCAACTTCCACCTCAATGGTTCTCAGGAGCTACAATATAAAAGTTGATCCCCTGCAGTTTGCAAGGGATAATTACGACCCGTACTGGGAAATGTTCGGAGTCTGGCCAAGAACAGTTCAGAATGCGGCAGGATACGGCCTTGATGGCGCAGTAACCCGCTACCGCACGTGGAGCCAGGCAGAGAAGGTTCTTGAGGCAGGAGGACGCGTGGTAATGTCTGTAGGAAAGCCTTTATATTCCGGGCACCTGATCATGCTGGCCGGATTTGACGAGAGCGGAAACCCTATTGTTCATGATCCGGCAAGAAGCGACGGTTATGCGTATAAATTTGATAAGACGGATCTTTCGAGGTCGTGGTTCGAAAAAGGGGGCGTCGGCTACACCTTTTATCCCGGCAGCATGACGAATTCAGTTGAGAAAGACTTGTCTAATATCAAGTCAGTGCCCGGGGAAATGATAGTCAGGAATTACCCGAATCCCTTTAACGGGCAGACAACCCTTACTTTTGAGACTTCAGAGGCGGCCTATACCAGAATTGCAGTTTATGACATTGTGGGTCGTGAAGTTGAAAAGCTATATGATGGTATAATTCAACGGGGGAGCCACACCTTCAGGTGGAACGCCGGTTCATTGCCTACGGGTAATTATTTTATACACGTAATAAATGGAAGTAAAAGTAGGACCCTGAAGGCATTGTTGTTAAAGTAAAAAAGACTATAAATTTTCCATGCGGGCCTGGGCAGAGGAGCCGGCCCGCATGCAGCATATAATTTTCAGTAAAAGTGTGTGTGACTAATGCACTGAAGACAGCAGAAAATAGCTTAATGCTTTTGCAAAGTCTTCTAGAAAATTGCAGCACCTAGATTCAGCTGAAACTCACTATATTTTAGTTCGACATTATCCAGACCATTGTGCACCGTAATACGCTTGTTAAAATCCAGATTAAACCTACCTTCAATGAGAAGTTCCACCGGGAAAATATTTCCTGTAGAGAAGCCTGCAGCTAACACTGCCCCCCAGACAACATTACTGTATTCGGCTGAAAGAGTGGTGCTGGAAGCATAATACCGGGATTTTATATCATCCAGGGAATTGCTCAAGCCTTTATTCCCGGGAAATAGAAAATCAATTTTGGGGCCTAGCAGCAGGTAGGGAGTCAGAGGCGACTTCATCAGGTTAATTCTTGCTGTTGGGGCAATTTCAAGTATGCTTAAGGTCTCTTTAGTTTTTCCGCTTGCCACGAAACTCTCGATTTCACCCGGGATAATCACCGTAAAATCTGTCTTTGAGCTTGAATAAAGATACGAAAGCTCACTGGTAACGGAGAAGAGTGGGTTAAAAGGATAATTATAAAAGAAAGAAACCGCCATGGACGGGGTACCCTTTATGGTGAGTCTTGTCTTGTAATAATAATCATCAGACCGTTTAGTAAGATTTGCATGCCCGCCAATTTTAATACCAAAATTGTGCGGTGCATTTAGGCTTCTCAGGTCATTCCCGGAAAAGGAATCGTCAAGGACAAAATAATCGAGGTTACCGGCAACAAATCCAACAATGCCGCCGGCCAAAATTCCTGCAAGAGCGCCCGGGACGACCGGAGATACTGGCTCATCCCAATTGCCAGACATATACTCGCTATGTCTTGTGTTATTAACCTCGTCATCTAAAAGCACGCTTGAGACTGCCGCACCTACAAACATTCCGCCTAATGCGCCCATTAAGACGTTGCTTCCCCAGTGATGCGAATAAGAAATTGCCTTTACCTCCTTAAGCGGGAGAGCTGCCTTTCCGGCAACATCAGAAGCATCCAATTTCAGAGAGTCTCCCGCAATTTTCACATTATCTGCGGAAATGACGGAACCATCCTTCATAATAAGATCGGCTGGGGCGGATTTTTCATTAATCTCGTTATAGAATATTGATTTTGAAGCATAATCTTTTTTCATATAGGTGGATGTGCACCCTGTAATGAAAAGTGCAATGAGGCAAGGAATTAAGATGAATAAACTTTTTTTCACATTAAATTCTCCCAAAATAATACGAAATGAGAAATAAACTTTGCACCTGAATATACACCCGGGATCAAACATGTGCAATCCTGAATTTGGTAATTCTTTAGGAGCATATGAATTAAAATAGTGACTAGAGACGATTTATTTTGCAAATTTAGGCAGCAGGAGTTCATCCGAGAATTTTAAGGAGCATGGGTAAAAAGGCCTGGTTATTTCTTGACAATTAACCATTCAGATTTTAAGTTGTTTTTACGTTATTTGAAAAGTTACTTGTAAAACCGGAGAGTCATATGAGGAATCTGTTCACCTCTTTAATGCTTTTATTTTTATTTTCAGCCATATCACTTGCGCAGGAATTTGATTACCTCCCGCATTCATGCAATACTGAAATCATAAGACACACGGCTTATACGCTCTCTTATATAGAAAATTATGAGCAGCCCGAATGGGTTGCATATAAGCTTTCACGCGATATGCTCACAGGTCCGATGAAACGTACAAATAAGTTTGTTGCCGATACACTTGTTCCAACCGGTTCAGCTACGGCAAAGGATTATGAAAAATCGGGCTACGACAAGGGCCACCTTTGCCCCGCAGCCGATATGAAGTCATCTCCGGTACTGATGAAGGAATGCTTTCTTATGTCCAACATGTCTCCTCAGGAGCCGTCGTTTAACCGGGGAGTGTGGTCGAAGCTGGAAGAGTCCGTAAGAACCTGGGCCGGGCAAGACAGCCTGATATACGTAGTAACCGGACCGGTATTTAAGGACAGCATGAAGTATATCGGAAAGAAAAACCATGTTGCCGTTCCGTGGGGATTTTATAAAGTGATACTCGATTACAGAAAAGGGCAGAAGCCAAAGGCTATTGGTTTTATTCTTCCCAATGCCGGCAGCAACGATTCTTTGGCGCATTTTGCGGTGGCGGTTGATTCGGTTGAAAAAATAACCGGAGTTGACTTCTTCCCCGGTCTGCCCAACAGGATAGAAAAAAAAGTTGAACGCAGCTATGACATACTGGACTGGTTTGCACCGGTCGTAACAAAAAAGTGATGTGTCATTAAATAACTCAGATCTAAATGCCATCTGCCTGATGGCAATTGCCGCATTAAGTAAACTAATGCTTTACATGGTGGTGCTATAAGCTGTGCCTGCTCTGCCCCCATAAACAAAAGCCTTGAATATATAGAACCCAATACTTAGAATAAAAAGATACGCTAATAGTAGCGAAAAGCCCACGGCTATGCGCGATATGACTTGGTGAACCGGGAGGCTAATTGATATTATTATGCTGGTTATACTTTTGAATTTAGACCTGGAGATAGGAGTGTTTGATTTATGAATGAAGAAATGCATCAGAGCGAAGACAATAAAGCTATACCCATGACATCGGTTTCAAGCGGCAAGGGAAGGGAAGTGAGGCCTGATGTTTATTATTATACAAACCAGATAGTAAATATTGAGATGGTGGGCTTTCCCGGTCAGAATAACTGGGTTCTGATTGATGCCGGAATGCCTAAATCGGCAAAAGAAATACTTTCCTCTGCAGCAGAAAGGTTTGGAAGAAACAGCCGGCCCTCGGCAATTGTTCTTACACACGGGCACTTTGACCACGTTGGCAGCATAGTCAACCTAATAAAGGACTACCAGGTGCCGGTTTATGCGCATCCTCTGGAGTTCCCTTATTTAACCGGGCAAATGGCTTATCCGGAGCCGGATCCTAAAGTGCAGGGCGGAGGCATACTGGCAAAATTATCCTCCGTCTATCCAATTGAACCGGTCAACATTAAGGAAGTGCTGCTTCCGCTTCCTGAAGATCACACGGTTCCTTACATGCCGGGCTGGGAGTGGGTTCATACGCCCGGGCATTCCCCGGGACACGTATCTTTCTTCCGAAAAAGCGACCGGACGATGATTGCAGGAGATGCTTTTGTAACCGTAAGGCAGGATTCCCTTTATAAAGTTCTAATGCAGAAGGCGGAAATAAATGGGCCACCGAATTATCTTACAACCGACTGGCAGGCGGCGTGGGATTCCGTGAGGAAGCTTGAAAGTCTGCAGCCGCGTGTTGCCGTTACAGGCCATGGACAGGCAATGCAGGGTGAAGAGCTCTCGGAAGGCTTAGGAAGGCTTGCTCGTGAATTCGACAAAATTGCCATTCCCGAGCATGGCAAGTATGTGGATGGAAAAGACTAGACACTTGCAAATTATAAATGGAGAGAGGAAAGTAGCCTCTCTCCTTCAACAAAAGAAAGCTAGATGATCTGATCCCGGTCAGCTTGTGCTTCCAGTGATGTTTCTTGGTGACTATGCTTACCGGTATTTTCAAGATCCTTAATTGATTTTATAAAAAAGCCCGCTATTCCTGTAAGCGTAATGAGAATACCGGACATCAGGAACCAGAATGGAAGTCCCAATAAATCCGATATTGGTCCTGCAATAAAGAGACCGATAGGGGTTAGGATAAGCATCATGCTGTTGACTATAGAAAGCACGCGTCCCATTACCGAAGGAGCGATTAATGTCTGAAACAACACGGTATAAGGCCCTCCGAAGAGCGGGCCCGATAGCCCCATCAGTAATGTGATTGCCACAAATCCAATGTATCCGCTTGAGGGCAATAACCCAGATCCAATTAGTGTTGCCCCGAGTAGTATTATTGCAGTATTAATTGTATTTACTTTCTTTCTAAAACCTCCCCAGAGGCTCAAAAGCAGAGAACCTAAAAGCATTCCGGAACCGAATGCCACTTCAACGATACTGGCCTGGGTTGCACTCCCCTTGAAATAGCCATTTACCATAAGGGGGAAAAGGGCTCCGACCGGAACAATTACCAGGGTAACTACTCCAATTACCAGGGAAACCATCATGAGTCCCCTGGATTTTGCAAGTTCGCTGAAGCCGAATTTCATTTCGTAAATCATCCCTTTCTTTTCGCTTTCATTTCTTACCGGCTGCGGGAGCTTTACGAATGCAAGTGTTGAAGTTGCTATGCATGCACCGGCAACATCCACCAGAACAATATATTGCATGGGCATGGCGGCTATCATAATTCCTGCAAGTGCGGGCCCTGCAATGTTAGATGCCGAATAAATTGTATTATTCAGCCCCGAGACGCGCATGAGCTGATCTTCGGGAACAAACAGGGGCACAGATGACTGGAAGGACGTGGTATGAAATGCAGAGCCGATTGAGCGCACCACAAGCAGTGTAAAGATCATCCATACCTGAACAGAACCAAATGCGAACACGGCGCCAAGTATAAGAGTGGCAAAGGCAATCGAGAGGTCGGAGCTAATCATTATCATTTTGCGGTTATGACGGTCGACCAGTGTGCCGATTATGGGACCCAGAATTGCCTGCGGAAAAAGCGCTGCAATTGAAGCAACTGAAAGTACCATTGCAGATTTGGTTTCTGTAGTAAGCCACCAGATGAGTGCAAACTGTACCGCCGCACTGCTGATGAGTGAGAATGCCTGTCCGGTCCAAATGGGATAAAAGATTCTTTTCCAGTGAGTTTCGTGGGATTCTTTGGATGTATTAAAATTCATATATCTCCTTAATTCGATTTAAATAAAACAAAATAACACACCTTTCCAGCTTCCAATGCAGAAAGGGTGCAGTAAACAAGCTTTGTTATTCGTTGTTATTTTAACCGAACTGAATACATATGAATTCTATTTTATAAAATTAATGATGAAAAGACAGTGCAAAATATAAGCACATTTTATGTTTATTACAATTGCTGAGTTTCGCTACCGGTAAGCTTTGCGGAAACTTCCCAGAGCCTCAGTGCTGCAGCCGGTGTAACCTGACGGTTTTTGCGCCCGGGCTTTCTTTTGTAATAATATCCGCCCGGCATCCAGTCCTGCACGGGTCTTCCGTCAATTAGCCAAAGGAGTGTATTGGCTCCTTTTAACGGGGAGATAAGATAGGCACCCTTAAAAGGTGAACTATAAATAAACTTCATGAAGCCGCTGAACTCGCGTGCAAACGAGGTCGCAACACCCCCAGGGTGAAACGACACGGCACTTACATTTCTGAAACGCTTTGTTATTTCCATCGCATGAAGAATATTCATCATCTTGGAATTCGCATAGACACGCATGGCGTTATAGTCTTTCTCCGATTCCAGGTCGTCAAAATCCATGCGGCCATACAGATGTGCGCCGCTTGAAGTATTAATAACAACGGCTTTAGATTCTTCGAGTCTTTTGCGCAAAAGGCTGGTAAGGAGGAAGCCCGAAAGGTGATTTACCTGGAAAGTCATTTCGTGCCCGTCGGGAGTGATGCGTCTTTCGGGAATAATTCCGCCAACGTTGTTTACAAGGACGTCAATGTGCGGATACTTATCCAGAAGGCTTTGTGCAAAATTCCTGATTTCGGAAAACCTTGAATAATCTACAATGAAATAGCTGCTGCCAATCTCTTCTGCTATTACTTTTGTCTGTTGGGAACGCCCTGTAATTATAACCTCAGCACCTTTGCCGCTCAGTGCCTTTGCCGCGGCAGCGCCGATGCCGGAACTGCCCCCGGTAATAATAATTGTTTTTCCCTTTAGGCTGCCTTCCATACTCCATCCTCCTGCTTTTTCCGGATCTTACTCCCGGATCTCCGGAATCAGATTTTGCGCGTAATGCCTTTTATTGCATTTACAGAAAGAATACTAATTTAAGAACTATCAAACAAGGAGAAAAGGTAATGGTCCTGAATGTGGGATAGGCCCGTCTTACTTTTTGTATTCATGGAAGTTGCTTGTAATTTATTCCGGGAATTTTCAATTTATAATTAAGTCGCCAAAAGAAAACTGTGGATGGCAATTTTCAAGCAGTAGCATCTAAAAAGATTTCAATAGTAAAAGAATGCGAAAAATAATTTATGCAATGTCTGTATCGCTCGACGGCTTTATTGAAGCCGCAGACGGGGATTTCAGCTGGCTTTATCCCGACGAGGAATTGCACAGGTTCTTTAACAGCCAGGAAGCCAGAATAGATGTATATCTTTATGGCCGCAACATGTACGAGAACATGGCGGCTTACTGGCCCGTGGCCGATAAGAACCCAAAGGCGCCAATGGTGGAAATTGAATATGCCAGGATATGGAAAGAGAAACCGAAGATAGTGTTTTCGAAGACTCTTAAAGAGGTGAGCTGGAATTCAAGGCTTTGCAGCGGCGAAATTGAAAAAGAGGTGAAGAAGCTTAAAGAGCAGAAGGAAGGAACCATGAGTGTCTCAGGCGCCGCATTAGCCCGGGCGTTAATGAACCATAATTTAATAGATGAGTACTGGCTTTATGTCCATCCCATAATAGTTGGTTCAGGAAAGCCTATGTTTGGCGAGTTGAAAAACAAAATTAAATTGCGTCTCCAAGAGACTCATACATTCACCTCGGGCGTAGTATTGCTAAAATACCGGGGTATGCATTATGAAAGGTTTGGAGATCCCTCGCTTTAGTAGTTAAGAAATTTCTTCCCATCCGGATTCATCATACCAGATTTGGCCATCTGAAAGCCGGAGGGCTCTTCTGATATAAGGAATGGTATTTTGGGGCAGGCATTCTTTATGAGCCCACAGAAGCCGGTCGCATTTATTTGGCTCCATGTTCGAAACCTCTCCTTCCCAAGTGTCTACAAAGGCAAAGAAATCAATTCTTTCGCCGTTGGAGTATCTATGCATGATTCCGTGAATTTTTAGGTTCCTGGGGTCAATCCTTACTCCTACTTCCTCTTTCGCCTCACGAATCCCTGCCTGTGTTGCGGATTCACCGGGCTCTATATGTCCTGCAACTACACTGTAGTTCCCATCCTCATAGCCGGTGTTAAAGCGCCTGAGTAAAAGAATCTCTCCGTTTTTCCTGAAGAAAAGATGAATTGCTGCCGGGTACAACGGCCTTTCCATAAAATACTGCCTCCGGAATTGCACAAATGAGTTAAGATTTGGTGTGCTAATATAATAAAAAAGTAAAGGCAGTATCCATACCATGAGAGGGAAGAAGGAAAGAAAACTATTTCCGGGTACAAAAGTAAAGAGGAAAGCCGGAAAAACCAGAATTCTTTTTTCATGAATCCATCTGCAGTTCGCGTCCGTTTTCAATTGACTTTACGAGCTCGCCAATGAACCTGAACATTGGGGCGCCATCAATTACGTCGTGGTCAATTAAAACCGTCAGCTGAAGCATTTCGCGGATCTTTATTTCATTATTTATTACTTCGGGCTTCTTGACTACAGATCCAACCCCGAAAGAAAGAGGATGTACGGAAGTATGAATAAACCAGCCCCTTACCTGTCCGAACATTCCAACAGAAGTAAAGGCGACGTTTCCCATTTTCTTGTACACAATCCGGGGATGCCGTAGCATGAATCGCCAAACATACCTCCTGATGAATCCCGGGAGATAATAATAAAGGCTTTCCGAAAGGCTGGTTTTCTTTTTGAGCACAATTGACCGGCTGTTGAGCTCTTCATCCTTTGCGCTTTCAATTTCTTTTGTGATTTCCTGCATGCTTTTCTTATCGGCCTGCTCAATTACCAGTGGAATGGGTACCCTGGATCCCTCCAGGCTTTTTTCAACCAGTATCGATACGTTGACGTCGTTGAAAATGATGATTCTTTTCCGGCCCGACAAAAATGCCGCGGCCTGACTGTGATCTTTAAGCGTGGAGCAAATGGTTTTAAGCAGCCAGCCGGTAAAAGAAATGACATTGCCGCGAGACTTCAGAGCTTTAATTTTAAGCCGGCTCTCAGTAACGTCACATTCCAGTAAGGCGCACATGTGGTGCTTTTGTTTTCCGACTGCCCCAACATCAATTGTAGCAATTCTGGATTTGGGGAACTCATGTATACTGTAATTATTCATGTTGCCGGGTTCTAAAGCTATTAAGACATTCCTGTTGCGAAAAATAGATAATTTCCGATTAAAGTCCTATTAGTCCGGAGCTGGAAACTGTAAAAAGAAATCAAAGGTGTGAAAACCGGAGAGGCATTCCGGGCGCAGGACCGGAAGTAATTTTATTCATACATACAATTAAACTTTTTTCTGCCACCGGGTTGTCCAATAGGTGAGAACAATGACACAAAGTTCTATTAAAACATGAGGATTCTTCATCAGATATGCAGGCCGATGGCCGACGCAAAAATTCAGGCGTACTATTAAATATGAGGTAAAACTATGAAAGCTAAATTCTTTAAGCTAAGTGCACTGGTTTTCTTTACGGTTATAATTATGTTTGCCTTGAACCAGGACATCAACGCTCAGCACCGGAGAGTAGTAATAAAGCAAAATCACCACGGCTACAGGGAGATTATAATAAGGGACAGGCATTATTTTTACAGGGAAGGACTTTTTTTCAGCAAGAGTCCCAAGGGATACATAAGGATAGACGCTCCTGTTGGCGCCAGAGTGACTTACCTTCCTCATGGATATGAAATGGTAAAGATAAGAAAAGAAACCTATTATATTTATGGCGGCACATACTATATGTACTTCCCGCGCGAAATGTCTTATGTAGTAGTGAAAAGGCCGGTTTAGTAACCGTTTCATATAAATGACGAACAACTGCAATACTGCAGCATAATGTTAAGGTAATCCCGGCATTTGCCGGGATTTATTTTAGGCTGAATTCCGGGCTAAAAAATGAAACATCTTTTAAGCTCTTGTTAAAGCGAATATATTACTGACTTTATTCGCTATATACGTTTTTTATTCATTATCCGGCTGCTGATCTTTCTTGCTTCTTCGGTAACAATAGAGGGATAACCTGTAAGTTCCAGGAGCCTAATTGCATTGCCGGAAGAGCAGGGACCTTCTTTTATTTTGAAATCAAAATAATACCTGTCATCTTCAACCTGCTCGTTAAAGTGGTACATTGAAAAGCTGTTATCCAGCAGTTCCTGGAGTTCAATGTCATGCGTTGTCACAAGGACAAGATTATTATGGTTTAGCCGACGGAGCACAGATGCAGAAATGCCAAGCCTTTCAACTGTATTGGTCCCTCTGAATATTTCATCGATAATAAAAACGTAGCGCTTCCCCGTTTGTCCAAGCTCAAGAAGCTTTCGGATCTCCTCGACTTCAGTAAAATAGTAGCTCCGTGAGCCTTCAATGCTGTCTTCAATTTTTATGGAAGATTTAACAATAAGTTTGGGAAATATGGCTCTTCTAGAAAGTGTAAAGCCAAGCGCCTGCGAAAGAATAACGTTCATTCCGATGCACTTAATAAATGTAGTTTTGCCTGCCATGTTTGATCCTGTAATCAGAGCCGAGCGGCTTAGCTTATCAAGAGAATTCGGCACCGGGTTATCAAGCAGCGGGTGATAAAGCTCATCAAAGGATAATTGAATTTCCGGCCTGAATTCAGCTTTAGAATAGAAAGGAATGCTGCTAAGGTATGAAGAAATGGAAATAGATGCGTCTAGGCTTGCTACTGCATCAAAAACCTCCTTAAGCTCTGCTTTATACCTGAAAATTTCAATGACGGATTTGGTATATGCCACCAGGTCGAATAGGCAGAACATATTCAGATATTCTATGACCATTTGAGCAACGGGATCCAGCCGTGTTTTATCAATTACCAGATGGTGAATTTTATTGTTGAGGCCACTGAGAATTTTCCAATGCCTTTTAAGCACTGAAAACTGCTCTACAGATACTTGGGCTTCAAAACGTGAAAGCTTATAGGCCGCAGCAATCAATTTATTCAGGTTGAAAAACCCGATGAAAGACTCATAAATCCTGGATGAATAAACTTTTGTTATGACAAGGTTAAGTAAAGACATGAACAAGACTGCAAAGAAGAAAGCGCTGTTGTAAAATGCTGCTAGTATTGAAATTAGGGAAAGAGCGGAAGACGAGTAGATTAGCCAGGGGTATTTAGGTATAACCGGCTTTTCACCTAAGAGGATGCTGATAATGAAATAGGTATCGTCGCTGCTCATCCTCTGCAGGGCCAGTTGTATTTTTTCTCTTATCTCCGGGTTAGCCTTAAAGAACTCGGCCTGTTTAATTCTTTTATGTAACAATTCGTCATTTGATTCGTACTTATGAAGCAGGTGATAGAGATACTGTCTTCCAGGACCGCTTATATTTCGGTCAAGCAATGAATACAGATTATTCATATCCAGGTCAGCCCATGTCTTTTCGTCAACGAATTCTTCATTGGAATTTTTGGATACCAGGTCGTGGTAATTTTTTATGAGGTCAAAATTAGGGATCCTGTCAAGTGGCAACCCCCAGGCTTGTCTTAGGCGTTCCAACCTCTTTTTTCTTGAAAAACGGGTAAAATCCATTAAAGATGATATTGAGCCGATAATATTGAACATTTTTATGACCTGCTGTTTTGATTATGAGCCTTACCTACAAATCCCATAGCTTCTATTTTATTTGATCAAAATTCATTATTTTTGACGAATCTTGCCATAAATTTATTATTAAAATGCACCTATTGATTAAAATAATGCCGGACTGGCTAAAGGAATTCTTAAGAGTAGCAAGGGATTTTATTTACTTGCTACTCTACACGGGTAAGAATAAATACTGCCCGGTCTGCGGGAAGTATTCCCGTAAGTTCAGAACCTATGGTGAAACCGGGCGAGAAGGATCTGTTTGTGTCCACTGCAATTCTCTGGAGCGGCACAGGCTTATATGGCTTTTTCTAAAGAGGAAGACGAACCTTTTTGACGGTAAGAAAAAATTATTTCTGCACTTTGCCCCGGAGAGATGTTTTTTGCCGCGCCTGGAACGGCTTCTTGGAGCTGAGAATTACCTTACGGCAGATTTATACGATAAGCATGTAAAGTTCAACATGGATATAACCAATATTCAGTTTGAAGAAGGAAGCATTGATGCGGTTTATTGCAGTCATGTTTTAGAGCACGTGCAGGACGATAGAAAGGCATTGTCTGAAATCCACCGCATTTTAAAGAATGACGGCTGGGCAATCTTCATGGTTCCGGTTAATGATATGGAAGAGACATTTGAAGATCCCGCTGTAACCGATCCGGCAGAACGTTTAAGGCTCTTTGGGCAGGAGGATCACGTGAGGTGCTATGGCAAGGATTTTATCTTCAGATTAAAGGATGCGGGGTTTAGAGTCTCAGAGGTTTCCGCCGAAAGCCTCTGCCCGGAAGAAGAGATACTGAAGATGGGACTGCTTAAAGATGAATTTATTTATTACTGCACGAAAAGCTAGAAAAATGCAGGTCGGGGGTGTCATTAGAATTTCGGATTAAAAAGGATCGGATATGAACCGGGCATCCCGGAATACCTTAAGAATTCCACGGGATGCCCGGTTCTGAATGAATAACATAGATGCCGGAAAACTATTTCCCGGTTTCAGCCATTTGCTTAACTTCCTCTTCCTCTTCAACAAGAGGCTTTTTTGACAGCATTTTACGCCACTGAATAATGCTTTCTATAAGCAGCCATACAACCATTAAAATCAATAGTGCAGAAAGAGCTACAAGCAGATATAGCTGTTTGGGCAGATAGTTTGAAAAAATATTAATAAAAGCGGCGGACAAGGTTACTATTGTTACCATTATCATCGGGATCAACGTAATAAGAATGTACTTCTGCTTTTCCGTCCTGATTAAAAATGTTGTTCCAATTGCAAAGGCGATAATTGCAAGCATCTGATTTGCGGTTCCGAACAACGGCCAGATTGTAGATACGTTTCCGGTATAAAGCAAATAGCCCCATGAGGCTGAAATAGCGGCCGAAAAGAAAAGAATGTTGCTCCATTTATTTCTTTTGGCAAGGGGGCCCCAAGCATGACCGAAGAGATCCTGAAGCAGATATCTTCCGATTCTCGTTCCGGCATCAATAGTTGTAAGTATAAAAAGGGCCTCAAACATTATACAGAAGTGGTACCAGTATTTCATAACGAAGCTAAGGCCGGGGATCTTATAAAATACATAGGTCATTCCGACGGCAAGCGAAACCGACCCGCCAGGTCTGCCGGCAAGGTTCTCCCCTACCAGTGAAGATAGCATAGGTAGTTCCACCGGGTTCATATGCAGTTTATCGAAGACTGCGGGCAATGAATTTATTGCAAAGTAATCGGAAGTGGGAAGGACAGTTGCGGCAATTAAAGCTACCAGGCCGATGAAACCTTCAATTAACATGGCTCCAAATCCAATCGGAAGAATATCTTTCTCGCTGCTGATAAGCTTTGGTGTGGTGCCCGAGCTGACCAGAGAGTGGAAGCCGGACAATGCGCCGCAGGCAATGGTAATAAACAAGAACGGGAATACCTTACCCGGAATTACAGGACCTCCGCCATTGACAAACTGTGTTATAGCCGGCATCCGGAGGTTCGGATGAATTATGATTAAACCAACGGCTAGAATGAAAATTACGCCAAGTTTCATGTATGTGCTCAGATAGTCCCTTGGCAGAAGCAGCAGCCATACAGGAAGTGCAGCCGCGCTAAAGCCATAAATGGCAAGAATAACTGAAAGCTCTTTATCGTTGAAAGTAATGATCTTTGCCCATTCCATTTGCTGAACAAACGGGCCGGCAAAAACTCCAAAGAGTACTAACGCCATGCCAATTACTGTTGCCTCGGCAATCTTTCCTGGCCTCAGGTACTTTAAATAGATTCCGATCAATAGTGCAACCGGAATAGTAAAGCCAACGGTAAATGTGCCCCATGGGGAATTCTTTAAAGCGTTTACTACCGGAATCCCAAGTCCTGCCATTGAAATGATGAGAATAAAAATAACCGCAAATGAAGTAAGCAGGCCGATCCTTCCGTTCAGTAATGACTTGGCAATTTCTGCAATTGACTGCCCGTCGTGCCTTACAGAAGCGAACAGTATTACCATGTCGTGCACGGCTCCGGCAAAGACAGCCCCAATAAGGATCCAAAGTGTACCTGGAAGATAACCGAACTGCGCGGCAAGAACAGGCCCGATCAGAGGTCCTGCACCTGCAATGGCTGCAAAATGATGCCCGAGTAAAACCAGGCGGTTGGTAGGGACATAATCCCTCCCGTCGTTGTGTATAACAGACGGGACTTTTCTTGACGGGTCTGTTACAAGCACTTTTGCGGCTATGAAGGCACCGTAAAACCTGTAGCCCAAAATGAGAACAAGGGCGCCAATTATAATGAGTACGACAGAATTCATAAAAACTCCGACTTTTATCTTAAAATGGGAATATCATTCTTAACAAGATCCCGTAGAACTAAAGTCCGGAATTTCCGGAAGTTGATGCGGAATAAATTAAACAGCACCTTAAAAATAACAATTTCGTGGAAAAAATGTCAGCCGAAATTCGTATCTGACGGATTTTAACGACCCGCCCGGCCGTAAGCAGGAATGATAATAAGGCAGGAGTAATTTGTAAATATTACAATGGATTTTTATCTTGCAATAGGCTGTAAAAAAACATGCTGCCTTTCTTCCTGAACCGGGATTAAATAAGGACCGGTTCAGCAAAGGAAGTTGGGAATATGTGAGGACTAAATGGTTGTAAATGAAATCAGTGCAAAATCGATACTTTCTGCTTCGAAGATCTATACTTATGTAATAAATCCTTATGTAGGCTGTCAGTTTGGGTGCAGTTACTGTTATGCGCGTTACATGAAAAAATTTACGGGGCACAGAGAAGCATGGGGCGAATTTGTTGATGTAAAGGTTAATGCTGCCGAATTACTGCGGAAAGAAATCAGGAAAAAGAAAAGGGACCGGGTTTGGATTAGCGGCGTATGCGACCCATATCAGCCTTTGGAAGCCAGGTATAAACTGACCCGGGAATGCCTTAAAATACTGTCGGATAACGATTGGCCTGTTGTAATACAAACACGTTCAAAACTGGTTGTGAGGGATATAGACATATTACAAGGTATTAAAAATTGTGATGCCGGAATGTCTGTTACGACGGCCGATGACAGAATCAGGAAAATATTCGAACCCCGGGCGTCTTTTATTATGGACCGGGTTAACTCGTTAAAAGCATTGCACGATTCCGGCATAAGGACCTATGCCATGATAGCTCCGATCTTGCCCGGGGCGGAAAACTTAATGGAAATGCTTGAAGGGAAAGTTGATTACATTTATGTGGACCGCATGAATTATGACTATGCGAAAAGCGTATACAGGAATAATAAATTGGAGAAATATCTGGATGATGAATATTTCGAAGCAGTAAGCCAGGCCATAGCGGATAATGCCAGGCGTATGGGCATAGAATGCCACATAGTCTTTTAATATACCGCCCAGGCCTGCTTATGATTCAACATCTTATTTTAGCAATACCAGCTTTTTGACCGCTGTAAATCCGCCTGCTTCAATTCTGTAGATGTAAATTCCCGAAGGCAGCGCCGCGCTGTTAAATATGGCTGAATGTTTTCCGGCCGCAGTAAATTCATTTACCAGAGTTGCAACTTCTTTTCCCAGTAAATCATATATCTTCAGTGTAACGAAACCGCTTTCTTTAATTGTAAATTCTATCGTTGTCGAAGGATTAAAAGGATTGGGGTAATTCTGCTTTAGTTCATATGCTCCGGGGGCGCCGGCGGGGTCACTTTCTATACCGGTAATTGAAAGTGGAAATACGTCTGTAATTGTAAAATCCACCCAGAACAAGCCGGCCGTATTAGGTATTGCATTTCTGATCGCGTCGCCCAGTGCTTTAGGAGGATTTGAGTATTTGCTCCACCACACTTTGTCGGCCTGATAGCCGAACTGATAGACAACTTTATTTGAAGCGAATGTGCTGCCCCACTTTTTGAAGTAGTAGAGCATATCGTTTAGATTTGAAAACTGCTGGCTGTCGTCGACAAAAATTATATTTCCCCTGTATTTAGGAGGCATGTGGCTTTCAGTAAAATGCTTTAGGAAGAGGGAATAGTTTGGATTAACCGATTTTACGGCAGCCTCCCATGCCTGTGCCTCAGCATCAGATATCTGAATTCCGTAATTGTTATTGGGGTACTGCCCGTTATTGCGGTACCACTCGGCATCTACCCCAAACCCAACGACGCATTTATGCTGTTTATACCTGTTTAGGACCATGTTGATAAGTGTAATCATGTCCGCATTGCCGGGTTCAACCTGAAGCCAGACCTTGATTCCGGAATTGTCGAATTTCGAAAGGTAGGCTTCGGCATAATCTACGGATGAAAAGCTAATTCCCGCGTACTGCTTACCATCTGAGGGGAATACCATTTGCGAAGAGCCATCATCCTGAAAGAAGCTTACGATCCAGACGGCAGCCGTGGAATAACCACTGAAGTTTTTGCTCATTGCATTGCCTGCTGCCATCCAGTATTCGGACTTGTAATTATGAATGTGAGAGCCACGGAAGCCGGCAACTTTATACGTGGAATCCGTGGGTTCAAAAGCAAAAGAGACTGTACAGTCAAAAGTTAATAGAAATACTGCACAGAAAAATACCTTGTATAACTGGTTTTTCATAGGGCTCCTGAATAAATTGAATATTTCCCGGAAGTTGAAGCATGCCAGCTGCCGGTTTTCAGAAATAGTTTTTAGCATTCTAATGATTTCTACGCCGAGTTTACAGGGAAATAATTTTCTATAATTTTTCTTGACAAATATATTTTTGTCTAAAAGAAGTGTTAATGGAAGGAGAAAGTTCAAGGCGTTTCCTCCGGATTTGCCAGGAGAATGGATGCACAAAAAGGAATTCCGGGAGAAAATGCCCCAGAAACCTGAAAGCATTTTCTCCCGGATAAATATCCCAGTTAGCAGAAATTACAAGTCGGCTTGCTTAAGTTCAGCTCTTCTGTTTTTCTTTCTTCCGTCGGCTACATTATTGGGAGCCAAAGGCTCTTTCGGGCCAAAGCCTTTTGTTGCAATTCTTTCAGGCTGGATGCCATTCTTTACGAGCCAGTTTTTGACCGAGGCAGCCCTTTTTTCAGACAGCATGGTGTTATATGAAAGCTTGCCAATGCTGTCCGTATGCCCGTTTACCTGAATTTTAAGGTCGGTGTGTTTCAAGAGATACTCAAGGTCCTTCCGGAGTATCAGCTCTGCCTGCGGAGAAATGGCTGAACTGTTTGAAGCGAATAAAATCCCCTCCAGGTCAAAAACTTCTTCCTTAACGGGTTCCTGGGGTATTTCTACCTTTGCAACGTCATCATCCTTAAGGAGCGGGTTAGTGCCTGCATTTACTTCAATGCCGTCATTTTTCCCTCCTTCGTCTGTATCAGCTAAAAGGGGATTGGTCTTATACTTCTGAACTTCATCAAAGTCAGTTAATCCATCTTTATCGGTGTCAACTTCAAGCGGGTTGGTTTTATAGGTCAGCACCTCTTCTCCGTCGGAGAGCTTGTCGCCGTCGGTATCAGTCATCAAGGGATTGGTTTTGTATTTCAACAGTTCTTCGCCGTCTGAAAGTTTATCGTTATCGGTATCAGCCAGGTTAGGATTCGTTTTATGGATTATCACTTCTTCGTTATCCATTAAGCCGTCGCCGTCGGTATCAGCTTTCAGCGGGTTGGTTTTGTAGGTTGTAACTTCCTCACCGTCCTTCAGGTTATCGGCATCGGTATCCGGATTCTCAGGATCTGTTCCGATCCTTTTTTCATCGCTGTTAGTAATCCCATCCATATCGCTGTCTTTTTCTCTCACGTTAAAGGCAAAAGACAGTCCGGCGCCGAGGTTGAAGGCCCCATCATTCTTGAGGAAATTTTTTTCGGCTTTATAACCATTCAGGTCGTTAGTAAATGAGTGAGTATATCCGATGCTGAGGTCGAGCCGCAGCTCTTTTGTGAGTTTTAGCTCTGCTCCAGCTGTCAGGGGAATTATGCGTGTAAAGCCGTCATAATCCACACGCAGTGGTGAATGCTCGGATGCGGCCTGCTTGTTTGTCCAGTAGACCAGTCCAATTCCTGCCGAGAGGTAAGGATTCCATGATTCAAAATCAAATGGGTTATATACAACCCTGAGATCTATAGGGTACATGTTGGTAGTGTAATATTTATGCAGGCGGTCCAGGCCCGCATACTTCATATAACCGCCTCCTATTTCACCTTCAATTTTCTCTGAAAGCCCGATCCTTAAAAAGCCTCTTGAATATGTGGACCATTTGAGTCCACTGCCACCGTGAAACTCCGTATTTGGATCCAGGGCGGAGAAGCTAAATCCTATTTTTATCGGGAAATTACTGAACTGGGCATAATAAGGCTGGCTGAAAGCAGCAAATAATGCAATAAGCAATACCGCTTTAATGTAGCAGAGTTTCATAGGACCTCCCTAAATAGTAGTTAAATAAAATAAAGAAAAACTTGTACCCTTCATTTATTGAGGCGTGTAGGCCAAGTAAACAGAAAGTGCAGGGTATATAAGAATAATTTTATTGTCAACTTAAGGAAAAGGTCATGAAATGCTGGAGTATATTGTAAAGGCATAAATCAGCAAAGGATCTGAACATCCAGGGTTTTCATGTCATGGTTGAAATCATAGAAGCATAGGAAATTAAATGCGGCCATGACACTATCCAGCTTGTGAACACAACAAAACTGAAAAAGACTGATTTAGTATGTAATTAAATTTTAGTAAAATTAATAAATGAAATTATCTGATGCAACCAGTATCTTTTGCCAATTTAAGTAGTGTTATGTGTCCGAAGTCACAACACTGACCAGTCTGGCCACGACGGATTTCAAATTTTAGTAGCACGTAAAAATCTTTTATTACCACTCATTGAAGTTCAACGAGAAAGCCCGCCTTACCTTGAAGGACGTGGCTTTCCCGGGATAGCTCGGAAGTTTTATTCCGGGCCGGGAGTATAGTTGCGGGCCGGTTGAATGTTCAGATGCGCATTGACTCATAATGAAATGTAACATTGGATAAAAATAGTTGACTCATAATAAAAAATAACTATGGTGGTCAATAAAAAGACTTTTCCCCAGTGGCGAAAAGTAATCTTTAATCACTTTTATTGCAAGTAAATTTTATCTCCGAACCAGGTTCAGAATCTCAAGAATTTTACTTGAAAAATCGGCCTTAAAGCGGAATATTTGAGCTGATTTTTGGGCTACATTTATTTTGGGGGCAACGAATCATTTTTCATGCCCTCAGGCTTACATTATTTATGAGCATCTTGCATTTAAAGATTATACTTTAAACTTTAAATAAAATATTTTAACTTACCTCATAAAAAAGATCTGGCAATAGTATTACTAACAATGCGAAGTCCGGATTATGAATCTGAATGATTCCTTTCATATTAAACTTGTATTTACAATATTTCTGATTGTAATCATCCCGGCATCCTATGCTTTTCCGCAGATCCCAGGCAGTCCTCTGCATGTCTCAGGTAATCAGCTCTTTGATTCAGATGATCATCCATTCATCATAAAAGCCATAAATCTTAACGACTATATTGAAGACAGTTATGACCCATGGGGTAGTAAATATTTCAACCAGAGCTTTTCTGATGTGTTAAGCTGGCTGCACACGGAAGATGATTATACACGAATTAGGAAAATGGGGTTTAATGCCGTCCGGGTAAATATCTGTCCTTCTCATTTTGAAAGTATCCCGGATCTGCAGAGAATTAAACAGCTCATCAAATGGGCAAAAGATAATGGCCTTTACCTCATAATTGCCTATTTCGCCCCCCCTGGCAGCTTTCCTTATGAAGGCTATTACAGCGAATGGGAATTTTATTATAATGAAAACAATAAAGAAAAATTCAGACAGCACTGGAAAAGTATAATGAAATTGTGCAGCGAGTCTGGTTTTTCCCATGTCTTATATGAATTTCTGAATGAACCACAGATAAACTACGATGATCAAAACAAACCTTATAAATCCAGGTCATACAGCACCAGGGATATTTACAGAGGGTTAATGAATAACCTGTTAATATCCTTAAAAGATTCACTTAAGGACGGCAGCAGGGTAGTTATTGTCGATGGCTTAAACTATGCAAAACCCGATTACCGAGGGTTTAATTATCTTTATGAAGGACTGAAAGAATTTAAAAATGTTGTTTATGGTTTCCATTATTACATGGATGATTTTGCCTTCAGGGGCTGCAACTGGAAAACGGGGGATAAATATAAGGGTTATAAAGGCTATATCACCAGCAATACCGGCTTCGATACTGTCCGGTTCAACTTTACAGCAGGAGATCTGAATTACGAAAAAAGTCCGGACCTAGTTTTTACTTCATTTAACCAAAGGGGAAGATATAAACTCAAATATTTTGATATAACCGATAATTCGAATGGTTCAATTGTTATTAAACTTGATTTGCAGAATCAGCAAATCATGGAAGATACCAATGGAAAATATATCCTTGATAATAACAGTGGCAGAAGATTCGGAATCGGTGTCGGCGGAAACTGGGGCAGTTCTGTCAATAGTTATACATATTTGGGAGATAATTTTATCTCAATAAGCAATTCAGTAAAAAGCGATTCTGATGTTAGGACCTCAAGCAATAATTGTGCGATCATAAGTTATGATAATGCATCATGGAACAGACCATTTTCACTGGATGAGACCCGGTCCTATATTTTCAGGGCAGTTATCGACGGGGATTCGTTAGATGATAATGGAGGATTCATTATTGAAATGAAAAAGGATGGTAATCCGACTACTATACCAATTAAAAGATGTGTACAAAACCTCACCTGGGATGATACTGATACTAATAAAATTGAGATGATACTTTCTTCCCACACCGACCGTATTGATGCTGCATTCAATATAATGAAAGAGTTTTCTGACAAATATAATGTCCCTGTCTTTCTTGGTGAATTCGGAATTCCCCTTGCCGAGAAAGAACCTCATGCATATACATACTTCAGGGATATTATGAATAATATAGAAAAATACGGCTTTAGCTGGGCATTTTTCTCTTACAGGGAACCTCATGAAAATAATGAAAATTACGGCCCTAACTTAATCAGCTTCGGTCTGTTTTCGGGCAGGGATAAGACACCCACTGCATCTGTTTGCAGCATAATAAACGGAATTAATACCGGGGTCACATCCGAACACCTGAACGGATACGATTATTTTTGTAACAGGGTGCTGATTGATACACTGGCAAATATACTAAATGGTTCATTCGACCCGAAATGCCTTTCTTCAGGTTTGGAAAATAATAATAATAATGAGAATATCCCCATCGGTTATTGCCTCAAACAGAATTACCCAAATCCTTTCAATCCGACGACTGAAATCAATTTTTCCATTACAAAAGGAGGAAGGGTAAAGCTGATTGTATTTAATATGCTTGGCAGTAAGGTAGCGGTGCTAATCGATGAATTCAGGCCCGCGGGCAACTATACTGCCAAATTCAACGCCGGCCATTTGCCAAGCGGGACATATATATATCGGCTTGAATCCGGCAGTTTCAAAGATGAGAAAAAGTTAATGCTTATAAAATAAAATCATCTTTTTGATGGAACAAACACTATGAAAGATCGTGTTGAAACCCGTTTCTATAATGTCTTTTATATTTCAATATTTCTATCTATAATTTCGTTTACCTGCAAACAGGCACCAAATGATGCCCCGGAAATCGTAACCAAAATTACAGGCAGTGTGATCAATAAAGCTTCAGGCGCAGCACTCTCCGGCGTACAGATATCGACTTTACCTATTACATCCAGTGTTTCCACCGATGCCACCGGCAAATTCGAGATTCCGAAATTATCGCCTGGCACTTATGTGGTAATGGCTGCAAAAAGCGGCTTTAAGGATTCGCAGATAAATGTTCACGTGAATGAAGGAAATACTGCCAATGCCGATATCCTGATGGATGAGCAGACCGCAGAGCTTGCTGTAACACCTTCATTTATTGATTTTGGGACTGATAAGACTGAGATAGAAATATCTATAAACAATAGTTCCGGTATCGGTACAATAGATTATTCAATCTCAGAGAATTCCGGGTGGCTTTCATTAAGCGAGACGTCCGGCTCTGTTACAGATAACGTTAAGAAAATAATTCTAACTGCTGACCGCAGTCTGGTCGGTTTCGGGACATTCAATGATGTAGTTTCAATTTCATCCAATGTTGGGAAAAAATCAGTAAATGTGCAGATGGTAAAAAGAAATCCGAATGCACCACAGATTACGATTACTCCCAATATTATTGATTTCGCATCATCACAAAATGAACTTGGCGTTATACTTACAAATTCTGGTACAGGAACATTAGAATGGACCGCGGCTACAAATGATGGGTGGATCAACATTGAACCCTCTTCCGGAAGCATTACTGCAAATTCAACCGCGGTAAAAATCAAAGTAAACAGAAACGGCCTTGCACCCGGCAGTTATAACGGCAATGCAATATTTTCCTCAAACGGAGGCAACCAGACAGCATCTGTAAAAATGCAGATATCGGGTGCTCCGCTGATTAAGGTTAATCCGACCTCAATGATATTCGGAGCCGAAGATGAAATGAAGGCACTTCAGATCGGCAATTTCGGAACAGGAATACTGCAATGGAATATTTTTTCAGATAAAAGCTGGCTTAAGGTAAACCCTCAAAGCGGCTCTAGCACTTCTGCTGCAAGTGTATCTGTTGACAGGAGCAGTCTGCCGGAAGGAAAATATAATGGCACTCTGACGATTACATCAAACGGAGGGAACACAGAAGTCCCTGTGGAGATGCATGTTGAATTCATACCCCGGCTGAATATTTCTACAAAGGTAATTGATTTCGGCAGCGCCCAGACTCAGAGGTCATTTAATGTAACTAATGCCGGAAGTGGCTATCTCAACTGGAACATAAGCACAGACCAGGACTGGCTGAAAGCTGAGCCCATGAATGGAACAAATAACGGGACAGTAAATGTAACTGTCGACAGAACAAATTTATCATATGGCAGCTGTTCGGGGATAATAAGGGTAAATTCAAATGGTGGCAATGAACTTGTGGAAGTTAAAATGAATATTGTGCCTCCGCCGGGTATTCCTTTGTGGGATATGGAGATCATCAAAGGAAAATATACAAAAAAATCAAATACAATCATTAAATCAATTGCGTACCCGGATGCGGTATATTTTGACGATGAATCTATCACTGTAAAGTTGCTTAAAGAATACAGGTATGTAAACTTAAAAGTTGGCGTAGATGATACCGGCGGCTTGAAAGGAAATAAAAAATGCAGGATTCATGATGATAAGGGTAATACAATACTTGAAGTTGAACCTATGCCGCTTAAGGACCCTATTATATGTAAAGATGTTGACATCAGTCGGGCAGACTGGATTGAAATAAGTGCTGCGGATTATAACGGGCAGCCCAGCGACTATATCAGGTGGATTGAAATTACATTCTTCAAATAGAAGGGAAAGAAAAATGAGTCTGGAAACGGCTGAAAAGATATTTGCACTACTGAAAGAGACGCAGCATAAAAGATTAAAACAGGATCTTCTTGAGGCTGCAATAAAATATGCAAATATAAGGGCGCAATGGGCAGTAATTCCACGCGAAGAACGGGCAGAAATGAGCAGAACAAGAACAATTGCTCATGATGCATTTATTGATAGTTGCAACATTCTTAGCCGGAATATGCAAAAAAGCGGAGAGAATGGAGCATGGAGAAATCTTCTGGGAAACGACAGAATTGTCATTGGTGATTTTGCCTGTTACATTCATTGCATTCTGGGGATCTCTGCGGGATGAAGAATTCCAACAATTAACTAACTTTAGAGGGGATTATTATGAAAAACTTAGTCCTGTTATTATCTTTTCTTACTGTAGTTACATTTTCAGCCTGTTCAACTACAGCTGAGATTGGCTCTGAAAAGACGGTCGAAAAAAGCGGATCGACTCCTGACTGGGTATTAAAACCAACGATTGAGGAAGGCCAATATATTTACGTAACAGGCGAACTTACCAAAGGAATAGACCGCTCCTTTGGAATGAGCCAGGCTTATGCCGATGGTATGAGAAAACTAATGAACATGATGCAGAATGCCATAAAGTCACAGTCAACATCTGCATTAAGGGGTTCCAATGTGAGCGAAGAGGATTTGGGCAGGTTCTCTGAGTTTGCGGTTTCCTGGATATCCACTACTGACAGAATAGCCGGGGTACAGAATCCCGAATCGTACTGGGAGAAGGTTGAGGTCAAAACGGAAACAGGCGTAAAATATTACTATAACTGCTACAGCAAACTGAGGATTTCCACTACAGACTATAAAAAAGCACTGGCAGGAGCTTTTAATGAGATGAAAAGAAAGGCTGTAGAGGAAAACAATAAAAAGGCAGAAGAAACAGCTACAAGACTGCTTGAGAGCGTCAAAGCCAATAATTAAGGAATTACCAGTTGCAGAAACTAGTTTTCTTATGGGTGCTTATATTTATTAGTAGCCATGATATATTCTCCCAGCCTGAATGGATAAAAAAAGTACCTCCGGGTTATCTTAATGACTACTTTGTAGGTAGTGGAGTAAGCAATAAATCCAAAGCCGATGCAAAGCAGGTCGCTTTTGAAAACGCCATTATTTCCATCATGCGATATGGCATTTTGACAATAAAATACGCTGAAGAGGATAAAATTACTTCCACCCAGAATGTATTTGATGATAAGAGTCAGCTGGAAATAGTCAGAAAATCAGCACAGGAATTGAAATCGGAAGGTGAATCCAGAACAATTAAAAACCTGAAAGAAGTTGAAAGTTATTATGAGGAAAATGGGGCACGCACTGAAGCATGGGTCCTGTTATCCCTTCCAAAGAAGAGTCCTGTTACGCCACCGTCGGCAATTTCTCCCATATGGCGGTCACTGCTTCTGCCCGGCTGGGGGCAGC
The DNA here is from genome assembly GCA_025612245.1 of Ignavibacteria bacterium. GTDB lineage: Bacteria > Bacteroidota > Ignavibacteria > Ignavibacteriales > SURF-24 > JAAXKN01. The sequence goes on along the minus strand of JAAXKQ010000014.1, from coordinate 63,010 downwards.
TTTATAAGGAAGAGACTTTCAAAGGAGTTTCTTTTATGGTTTTGGCTCTTGGAGGCGTTGCAGGCGGACTTGCCTTCAGGCAACTGGAAATGGATGCAATAAATAAAGCATTCAGCTCACACACACAAGCCAGGAGAGACTTTTACAATAATGAATCTAAGAACTTCAGCACTTACAGTACTATAAGTTTCATATCAGCAGGGGTCTTCTATGCCTTAAGCCTGATGGATGCCATAATAGTCAAACAGGATAACCTGTACGTACAAATTGAATCAGACAGTCAAACTGCAAACATTTCATTTTGCTTCAAATTCTGACTAGAAAGAACTTCTTTTGCCAAATTCTTAGGGGAATCTCACCATTTCCCCCTCTTTGTTTTCCTTATAATCTAGGCATCCCAATCTACATTTAACTCAATCAATCCATCATCAGTAGACTGAAGCCAAGATATGATCATTGATATATTAAAACAGTTTATCCTGTATGGGGGTGTACAACTTTCAGGAAATATTCTCCTGAGCATAATATTATTATTTATTGGTAATTTGACTATGTACAGTATGCAGCTTAATTTGCATTTGAATGAATTGTGCTGCTCAAAAAAACAGCATCTTTCTATGAATAACAACTTCATTTCCGGCTTTTTGATCCTGTTTGGGAGGAAAACAGATAAATGCATTTTTTAGTCTACATAACTGGTTTCATATTCGTACTTTTGTTTTACCCGAATAATAGCCAAGCGCAGTCACTGCAAAAATGTTATACCATTTACGGGACCGTTGTCGATTATGAAACTTATCCGTCTGTAAAACTCGGTAATGTGAAAATTAAAATTGATAATAAGGAATACACTACAAGCTCTGATGGGACTTTTAAGTTTTCTGTACCTTCGGATGGAAATTATTCCTTTCAATTTACCTGCCCGCAATATGATACCCTGGTAAAGAGTATTTATGTCTCAGTCGATACTACGATGGAAATAGAACTTCGTCCACAATATTGCGATTATTTTCCAATGAAGACTGGGATGAAAATATTTAAATTCAATTATAAAAGCAGTGGGTCAATTGATAAAATAGAAAGGAATGGAAGACTAATATGGGATATGTATAAATTAGTCACAAGAAATGATACTCTGGTATTAAAAGTAAATGAAACCAGAATTGATACTACCTTTGAATCCTCTAATGGAATTATCAAATCGCATGTCGATACGGTCCATACGGCCTTTGAGATTTATGAGGATAAATTGCATTTCATTAGTTTCTCTGAATATCTGAATTGGGAGAGGATGCCGAGATATTATAAATTTACTGCTCCTAAAGATAAAGAGATAGAGATTGATGCGTTTTCCTCAGGCTTCTTTAAATTGAATGAGGGCCTGGTAAGAATAAAGGGGCAGTATATTCAGCCGTTTTATGATGCTCCGTTTAATTATCGTTTACTCTGGGAGTATAAACTGGAAGAGTGAAAACGGGGTAAAATGATTCATAATTCCCATATTTTACATTTGTAGGTGATTATAGGAGGCGGATAGTAAATTCATCAACTATAAGAAACGAGAAAAGCCGAAAACATTTAATTTTCGACTTTCATTTGTACCCCCGAGAGGATTCGAACCTCCGACCTGCGGTTTAGGAAACCGACGCTCTATCCTGCTGAGCTACGGGGGCAGATATAGTGAACTTTGCTTTATACCCTTCGAATATCGGTCCCAAAGGCTTTCGGGATTCAATAAACTACCGCTTTTATTGGCAATGCGGGCATTTGGCAGATTTTCTGCATTTCAGGTTATTAATATAACTAATTTTCGCCATTAATAAAATAAAAAATGGATCCATACGGCGAAATCTATGGCATTCTACCGGGAAATGACTCCCGGTAGCTTCTGATCTCCTCTGCTATTCGGGCTTCGGATACGTATGTATCGGAATAATTCTGCCGCGATCTGTAAGCTCTGTCGTAATTGTAACTTTCCTGCCTATGTTAGCATCACTGAATAATGACATACCCTGACGGCTGAATTCTTTTACAAGACCTATCTGGTCGGCAAACCATAGGGTCAGCGTATCGTGTTCCATTACCATGACTCTTTTCAGTGTCTCGTATTTCTTCCCGTTTATGGTTATATCCTCCCAGGTGACTTCACTTTCGGTGTACTGGTGCTTGAATAGCGGGAAAGGACTTTCCGGCGGATTATCGCCCAGAGAGAAAACGATTCCTGCGCTGTCCTTTATGGATATTATCGGATGCCAGTCAGTCGTGCCGGTAAGCCTTCCTAAAAGTGCATCAAAGCGTCCGTTTTCGTAAGTGTAGGTCCCGAATTTCGTCTCAAAAGCAACGGGGTTTACGCCGCCTTCGCTCAGGGCGTTCGATGAATAACACCAGATTGTGGTGGTGTCAATTGGAAAGTACTCTCCGGCAATAACAGGATCTTCTTTGGGCTTTGTAGGTTCATCTTTAGAACATCCGGAAAAAACAAATAGAACTGTACTGAAAACCAACAGAATTTTGAATGTGACGACTTTCATTATTATCCCCTTTGTTTGTAGAAGTGTAGCACCCATAGGGTACAATTTGTAAAAGCCAAATTACCGAAACAGCTTTTGAGAATCAACCGGGATGGCCGCATAGCATGAGGGGCGCGGGAATCAGGCTCAAAAATGCGGGCATGAACCAGTCCATATAAAAAGATATAACTTCAGCATTTATGACTCGCGAAGGAGCCCAAAAATCCGGATTTTGAGCCTTATTGCGGGTCAAACTTTCTTGTCAAAAGAGGCGAAAATATCGGCGATTTAAATTGCTTTTACCCAAGCTTCTTTATAATTTTGAGCATGTATTTTTTTTAACGAGAGGAGGAATAATGACTACAATAGTAGATGTGATCGGAAGGGAGATATTGGATTCCAGGGGCAACCCTACTCTGGAAGTTGAAGTTGAACTTGAATCAGGCGTTGTAGGCCGTGCTGCTGTTCCAAGCGGCGCTTCTACAGGCGAACACGAAGCAGTTGAATTAAGAGACGGTGATAAATCACGTTACATGGGTAAAGGTGTACTTAAGGCCGTTGAGAATGTTAATGATAAGATCGCTGATGAAATTATAGAATTCGACGCTCTCGACCAGGTCGGTATAGATCAGTTCCTGATCGAACTCGACGGAACCCCTAACAAATCTGTCCTGGGTGCAAATGCAATCCTTGGTGTTTCAATGGCTTGCGCTAAAGCTGCCGCTGCCGCACTGGGACTTCCTTTGTACAGATACTTAGGCGGCGTTAATGCCCGCACTCTGCCTGTTCCTATGATGAACATACTCAATGGCGGAAAGCACGCAGATAACAACGTCGACTTCCAGGAATTCATGATCATGCCTGCCGGTGCTCCGAATTTTGCAGAAGCACTCAGAATGGGTACTGAAACTTTCCATTCTCTGAAGTCTGTACTGAATAAGAAAGGCTATAACACAGCCGTTGGCGATGAGGGCGGATTTGCTCCTAACCTTAAATCTAACGACGAAGCTCTTGAAGTAATTCTTGAAGCTATTACAAAAGCAGGCTACAAACCGGGTGCCGATATATTCCTGGCCCTCGACGTGGCTTCCAGCGAAATGTTCCAGAAAGAAAGCAACAAGTACCAGTTCTTCAAATCAGACAAGTCTGAAAGAACTGCTTCTCAGATGGTTGACTATTATACAAACTGGATCCGCCAGTATCCTATCGTTTCAATTGAAGACGGTCTGGATGAAAACGACTGGGAAGGATGGCAGATGCTTACAGAAGCACTCGGCAATAAGATCCAGCTCGTTGGCGACGATCTGTTTGTTACAAATACAGAACGCCTTGAAACCGGTATCGAAAAGGGTATCGCTAACTCAATCCTTATTAAGGTTAACCAGATCGGTACTCTTACTGAAACCCTGGACGCTATCGAAATGGCTAAGAGAGCCGGATATACAACCGTTATCAGCCACCGCTCAGGCGAAACTGAAGATACTACTATCGCCGATATAGCAGTTGCTACTAACGCAGGACAGATTAAGACCGGTTCAGCCAGCCGTACAGATAGAATTGCCAAGTACAACCAGCTCTTAAGAATTGAAGAGGACCTGGATACTACTTCCATCTATCTCGGCCTTTCGGCTATCAATTGCGTAGTTGAATAATTGACACAATTATATGTTCTTTTAGGGCGCCTGAGCAATCAGGCGCTTTTTTGTCTCTGGACAAAAGAGTCCATACGGCAACATTTACACACTCCTTTGTCCCACCAAAATTATTTTTTAATAATCAGGGGTTGTTATGCCAGAGAACATTCTTCAAAGCTGCAATAATCTGATCAAAAAAAACAACATTGAGATCATCGACCTTAAGTGTATTGACCTCTCGGGACGCCTTCACCACATCTCACTTCCTTTTTATCCAGGACTTTTAACTAAACTAATTAATGAAGGAGTAGGCTTCGACGGCTCCAGCTTCGGCTTCAGCAGGGTGGAAAACAGCGATATGATTATGGTACCCGACCTTCAGAGTGCTGTGATAGATCCTTTCCGGGAGGCCCCAACTTTAAGCTTCTACTCTCATATAATCTTAACCGACGGCAAGCGCACTCCATTTTCACAGGACGGGCGCTACCTGGCAAAGAAAACAGAAAGCCTTCTTAAAGAAATTACGGGAGCAGATAAGTCGCTCTGGGGGCCGGAATTTGAGTTTTACATATTCTCCAAGGTCGAATACGATACCCGTACGGCTTCTTCCTACTACAGGGTGGAACACGCAGAGGAGTTTTACAAGAAGGCTTACCATGCAGCCAATCCTTTCGACGTTTACGACGACTTCCGCGACGAGGCTTCAAAGCTCCTGCAGAGGTTCGGAATCAAGGTAAAGTACCACCACCATGAGGCCGGGGAACGCGGCCAGCAGGAAATTGAAACCTACTTTACCGATCTGCTTGCAACTGCCGACAATATCGTTACGAGCAAATATGTTCTTTTTAATTTTGCGCGCCAGAAGGACCTGTTTGTTACATTTATGCCAAAACCGATGTACCAGCAGGCTGGGAATGGCATGCACCTTCACATGTTTTTGACCAAAAACGGAAAGAACGCTTTCTATAAAAAAGGGGAGTATGGAAACATTAACGAACTGGGCCGCTTCTTTATCGGCGGAATGCTGAAGCACGGCCCCGCACTTTCGGCCTTTACAAATCCCAGCACAAACTCTTATAAAAGGCTTGTGCCGGGCTTTGAGGCCCCTGTAGCATTGACCTACGGGCAGGGAAACCGCGCCGGTGCAATCAGAATCCCCAAATACGTCACCAACCCGGAAGAAACACGTTTTGAATACCGTCCCCCGGATGCAACTGCAAATCCTTACCTGTGCATTACGGCAATGCTGCTTGCCGGACTGGACGGCGTTGTAAATAAGATCGATCCCGTTAAGGAAGGCTATGGCCCATTCGATAAGAATATAGATGAAAATAGCAGGGACAGCATTCATTTCCTCCCGAGAAACCTTTCGGAAGCCCTGGACGCTCTCGATGCAGATAATGATTTCTTAAGGCGCGGAGACATTTTTACGGATGAGCTCCTTCACCAGTGGGTAAAGCTGAAGCAGGAGGAAATTAAATCCATTGGCACAATGCCGCATCCCTTCGAGTATAAAATGTACTTCAATCTTTAGCCGGCAAAGGAGGTAAAGCTTTGGGGCCGGAAGGAATTTTTTCCGGCTCCGGAATTTCGTATCTTTGTCTTTCAACAATAAGCATTATGCATTCAACATTAAACATTTTTTTTAGATGTCATATACAGGCGAACTAAGTGCCCTTATAACTGCCATACTCTGGTCGTTTACCTCAATATTTTTTTCCGAGGCTTCCATTCGCGCCGGATCTTTCCAGGTTAATATAACCCGGCTCGTACTGGCCGCCATCTTCCTGATTATTACAATTTTACTTTCAGGGTTTTCGCTCATGCTTTCAGCCTCACAGGTTTTTTATCTTGCAATAAGCGGACTCATTGGGCTTATATTCGGCGATACATACCTGTTTAAGGCATACCAGCACATCGGCGCGCGCTTAAGCCAGCTTCTTATGGCCTCTTCTCCCGCAATGACGGCAGTTATGGCGTACTTCTTTTTAGGCGAAAGCTTCTCAGCCTGGGGAATAATAGGTATTGTCGTTACGCTGAGCGGTATTGCAATGGTTGTAATGGAAAAAAATGAGCAGCCTTCGGCAAAATACAAGATCAGCAAGGTCGGAATTTTCTACGGCATTATGGGAGCTTTGGGGCAGGCCGCAGGAATTATCTTTGCAAAGCTCGCCTTCCAGGAAGGCGATATAAACGGGTTTGTTGCCACTTTTATCAGAATTTTTGCCTCTGTCCTGGTTATACTCCCGGCAGGCATTGTCTTTAAGCGCTATAAAAACCCGTTCAGGGTATTTTCGGCCGACAGGAAGGCACTTCTCTATACAACAGCAGGGTCTATATTAGGCCCTTACCTTGGCATTACATTCAGCCTTATTGCCGTTGCCAGGACAAATGCCGGAATAGCTTCAACCATAATGTCTACTTCACCAATAATAATGCTTCCGATGATTAAGTATTTTTACAAGGAAAAGCTTTCCTGGAAATCCATAGTCGGAGCATTTATTGCGGTTGGAGGCGTGGCTATCCTGTTTCTGCGCTAAAGAAGGTTCAAGGTTCTGAAAACCGCTTTTGCGGGCTTTGCATTTATGATTGGTTTCCATATAACTCTGGGGCAGAAACCCAACGAGGAGAGTGAATTTTAACATGGTACCCCTCCAGGCGGAAGCCGGGGTACCATGTTAAAATATTTTTAACTCAAAAACTAATTCCTGAATTTACTCAGATCGGGTTTGTATTTGCGCGGTCTTGAAAGTTCATAGTTATAAATTACCTTCCCCAGGTTCTTTAAGAACGGAAGCCCCGTCTGGTCATACTCATATTTATCGTCATTGAATATCTCGTCTTTATTTACATAAATTATGGCCGTTAAAAAGAATTCCGTTTTCTTGTCAAAATCCACTATATAGGCGTTGTCGGTTAAGTATCCGTAAGCAAGGCCTATCTTATTAAATATGCGTATATTCGAGGGAATTGTGTCCTTAGTTCCGCCAAACATGAGGAATTTCACGTTCGCATCGGGATATTCCTTCGTGTCGTATTTGGGGTAATCACTTTCCCTGCCCAGCATCGACATGTATTTGTATAAAAACTTATAGTCGTCCTCTGTAAGGTTAAATCTCTCGTCTTTAGGGAAGCTTTCCGGGAAAATTATTCTTCTTAAGATTCCCTGCAGGCTTTCAACCGAGATATAATTGCTGAATGAAAAATCCTTAGGTTCATTTACAAGGCTGTCGCCAAGCATGTAGCCGTTACCTCTATAGACGGTAGGCAGGTCATTTTTGTACTGAACGGGGTTAAACTGCTCATCCTGCCGGTAGATAATTTTACCGTCATTGTAGAAAGTAAAGGGGTTTGTATACCTGTTCTCTTCAGGTGAAAGTGCAACGGAAACTCTGTGCATTAGCTTCAGGTCCTTAAGTCCTCTTTTCCAGAGCTCTTCGTTCAGGTACTTTTGACCTACAAATTCATAAGTCCTGTTAAAAGCGTCGTTATCGCTTGCAAGAAAAATTTTCTTCACATAATGGGCAATGGAAGGAAGGCTGTCTTTGGAGCTTTTGTCCTTCTCGACGGTTGTTTGCCCGGAATGAGTGCTGCCGATTTTAAGAGGAGTAAATTTATCGAGGCCCTTAACTTTGAGCTCGTTTAGCTTCTGAAGTGAAAGCACGGCTCCGGCAATTTTAACCGAGCTTGCCGGGTAAAAGTAGCTGTTCTTGTCCACGTTATATTTATAAGTCGTAAAGTGCGGCTTATTATGCTTATCGCGGTTAATCTGCGTGTAAAGTATCTGTACCTGATATTTCGAAGGATTGGCCGCAACCTCGGGGAAGAGGCTGCTGTTTGCCCTTATCAGACTGTCCAGAAGGTTTGTGCTTTTATTCTGCGGGAACACTGCATTTGAAAAAAGTAAGACAAACAAGAATGCAAAAGTAAGGGAAAAGTATTTTTTCATGGTTTTAGTTGGTAATTAATGAATAAAAAACTGACATGAAAAAATACAATTCCCTTAATTATCATCCAAGAGCTTTACTCCATATCGAGCAGCTTTCTGTAGGTAGTGTAATCACCGTTACTGAAACAGACGAAAATTACCTTCTCAATTAAAGGAGCACTCTTCAGGAACTCCCTTACTGTCTTAATTGCAATTTTTGCGGCACGTTCAAATGGAAAGCCGTAAATGCCGGTGCTGATGGACGGAAAAGCTATAGTTTTAATCCCGTTTTCCACGGCGAGCTTAAGCGACTTAAAGTAGCACGAGGCAAGAAGGTTGTCTTCGTTAAAATCCCCGCCGCGCCAGACAGGTCCTACGGTATGTATAACATATTTTGCCGGAAGCTTGTAGCCTTTTGTAATTTTGGCATCACCCGTAATACATCCTCCCAGCTTACGGCATTCCTCCTTAAGCATTGGTCCGGCCGCGCGGTGAATTGCCCCATCTACACCGCCGCCGCCAAGGAGTGTTGTGTTGGCGGCATTTACAATTGCATCTACATTTTGACGGGTAATATCGCCTTCTTCAACGGTTATTTTCTCTGTCATAATCTGTAAAACCTTTATTTCATTGCCTTGGAAAATCCTTATCCTGTAAATTACAAAAATTAGCCCTTTCAAATCAATTTATTCCGCTAGGTTCCGTTTGCGCAGAAAACCCCGTTCTTATGCTTTCTACATTCTTAGGTCTACATACCCCAAAGTAAAAACATTTCCTCCTGGCATTATATTTTTCAACACCTTAATAGAGGATGTGTTAAAATATTATAGAACCGGGGCGCAGATAGTGTTGAAAAATCGGCAACCAGATATTAAAAGTGTAATTAATTTCAACAAACAACTGTGGAGAAATTAAACACATCGAATATGCCCGGCATGGTGCAAATTCGCAATTAGCCGGAATTTCTAAAAAATGCTGTTGAATATTTCAACAAAGAGGACCGGAAAAAGGAAATAATGGACAAAGATGAAAAGTCCCGTAAATGCTTAAAAAATAAAGATTTATGGTGATAATTATGGCTTTGTTGTGAAGTGGTATGCATTTTGTTGTACAATAGATATACAATAAAACATAATGAGGAATATCATGGTAGCATTATTTGTATTACTTACTTTTGCTTTGTTTGTGGTGATAGACATTTTCGTTCTGAAGGCTCAGAAGAAAAGTCATCCCGCATTCGAAAAAACTCCTGGTGCTGTTTTCAATAAGGGGAGCATAGCCATTCCAAAGGAGGTCTACGTTTCAAAAGGCCATACCTGGGCAGAAAAGCTGCAGGACGGGACGCTCAAGATAGGGGTTGATGATTTTGCATTAAAGGCTTTAGGCAGGTTATCCATAACCAAAATCGCTTCCGGAGAGACTAAGGTTAAACAGGGTGAGGTGATAATTGAAGGCGCCTGCAGCAACAATCCCTTTAGCTTCAGAAGTCCTGTTGACGGAACTGTAAAGCTTGTTAACAGTGCAATTCTTAACAAACCACTTACCGAACCTTTTACAAACGGCTGGGCTCTCGTAATAGATCCTTCCAACTGGGAGATGAACAGCAAGGTTCTTAAAACCGGTGAATCGCTTTCTGCCTGGCTGAAAGAGGAATTCAGAAGGCTAAGAGATTTTATTGAACTCAGCAGCATCAAGCCCGAGCTTGCCGGTGTTACAATGCACGATGGCGGTAACATCGTTGAAGGCGCAGTTTCCAATGTAAGTCCTGAAGGCCTGAAGAACTTTGAGAATGAATTTTTAACTTTTTAATTGAGGATCACCACGATGGTAAAACAAAAAGGCATTTTGTATGATTCGACTTTATGCGTAGGATGCGGTGAGTGCTATAATGCATGCAAAGCTCAGAATAAACTTGCCAAGACGAATTCCGATCCCCTGAGAGATCACCTTTCAGCAGAGACCTATACAGTTGTTGAACAGCACGACGATAAATATACGAGAAGAATGTGCATGCACTGCCAGAAACCCACCTGCGTTTCTGTATGTCCGGTAGGTGCATTCACAAAAACAGAACTGGGACCGGTTCTTTACGATGCCGACAAGTGCATTGGCTGCCGCTACTGCATGCAGGCCTGCCCGCACAGAGTTCCGCGCTACGAATGGAGCAAAACCAACCCGCGCGTCAGAAAGTGCATTATGTGCTACGACAAGATCAAAAAAGGCGAGGGTACTGCCTGTTCGGAAGCCTGCCCTACGGGTGCAACGCTGTTCGGGGACCTGGAGGATCTGAAGGCCGAGGCCAAAAAGAGGCTGAAAGAAAATCCCGATACTTACTATCAGCACATTTACGGACTTGAAGAAGCAGGCGGAAGCAATGTACTTATTTTGTCATCCGTACCCTTTGAAAAGCTCGGCTTTGCAGCTAACCTGCCAAAGGAAGCATTGCCGAATTACACAGCCCGCGCACTGGAAAAGATACCGGGCGTTGTAGGAGTTGGAGGCGCTTTTCTGACAGGCATGTACTGGCTTACGAACAGAAAGAACAAAATTGCAAAAGAAAAACAACAGGAAGGGAATAAATAATCATGAAGACAGGATCAATCTTTAAGTTAACGTTTTGGAAAGCCGTTGCTGTTATCATTATTGCCGCAGGTTTGTATTCGGTTGTTTTCAGATTTTCCCGGGGATTAGGGGCAGCAACAAACCTGAACGACGTCTTTCCATGGGGGCTGTGGATAGGCTTCGATATACTTTGTGGTGTGGGTCTTGCCGCAGGCGGTTTTACAATATGTGCCGTTACACATATATTCAACATCAAGAAATTTGAGCCCTTAACCAGGCCTTCAATACTAACTGCATTCCTGGGATACCTGCTCGTCATTTTCGGGCTTCTGGCCGACCTTGGAAAACCCTGGAACATCTGGCACGCAATAATCATGTGGAATACTCATTCGGTAATGTTTGAAGTCGCATGGTGTGTTATGCTCTATACTACCGTACTGTTCCTGGAATTTGCCCCGGTCATTCTGGAAAGGTTCAAACTAAACAAGCTTCTTATGATCATGAGAAAAGTATCTATTCCAATTATGATGCTTGGCATTCTTCTTTCAACGCTCCACCAGTCGTCTTTGGGCTCGCTTTTCCTCATCGTCCCTACAAAGATGCACCCGTTATGGTATTCGCCCATACTACCTGTTTACTTTTACATGAGTGCCATAGCAACGGGTTTTGCAATGGTCATTTTCGAATCCTATACAAGCGCTCGTGCCTTTAATCACGGCATCAAGCTCAATTTGCTTTCGAGCATAGCAAAAATCACTTTCGTTATGCTTATTCTTACGGCTGCGGTAAGATTTATCGATCTGGCGATTTTGAATAAACTAAATTATTTGTTAATTTCCTCGAGCGAAACATACATGTTTTATCTTGAACTTTTCATCGGTACCGTTATCCCGGTTTATCTGCTCTCGCAGAAAAAGTTCAGAGAAAGCAGAAAATGGCTCTACATTTCTGCTTTATTTGTAATTGGCGGGTTCCTCCTGAACAGAGTCAACGTTAGCATTACATCCCTTACCGGGTCGGCTAACTACAATTACTTTCCGTCAGTTTACGAAATCAGCATTACCATGATGCTGGTTACAGTTGGTATGGTTGCCTTTAAACTAATAACTCAGAACTTCCCTGTTTTCGAAGAGCTTCATGAAGGTGAGAGTGAGGAAAGCGAAGCTGTTCATGGCAGAGAAGCAATTTTAAGTGAATAGTGTTTAATTACATTTTAGTGATTAACATGAATAAAAAAAATAATTATAGCAATCTGCAATGTATCTGGATGGCTTCGAAGATTGTGGATTATAAGCTTTGCGACAGGAATTTTGACTGCGATAATTGCCTTTTTGACAAGTCGATGCGCAATATACAGCACTTTGGGAAAAGGGAAGAGGAGTTGAAAGAAAGGTCGAAAGGCCAGAATATCATTCAGGCTATAATAAATGAAATCGAACATGCGGAATTTAAGAATCAGATGCTCTATTTCAAGAACCATCTGGTCGTAAAGAACCTCTTTGCAAATACCTATTATATGGGCTTCAGTCCTGTTGCAATAGACCTGCTGGATAACAGCCTTACAGGCATAGAGTACTGCAACGCATCGGATAAGGTTCAGAAAGGGGATCCGTTTCTTAAGCTGAACGGGACCTGGGGAAGTGTTACAATTTCTTCGCCGATCAACTTTTCCTGTCTGGGAAATATCACAAATCCCGAGACGCAGATTCCGCATGAGAGGTGGGTAAGCCTGATCGAGACTTCCAGGGAGGAACTCGGTGCCAATACAATTCCTGTTTCCGACTATCACAGGGATATCATTTCTGTGACCAGGGAACTGACCCGCTTTGAAATCGACTATCCGGAAGTGGGACTTACAATGATGGACGGCGGTACGGACGTTCAGTACCTTTATGAAGTTATTGGCAGGGAAAAATATCTAAGTATATTAAAAACATTATTTAAGTAAGGGTTAAAAACGATGAAAAGAATTATTCTTTATATATTACCGGTTATGTTTGTTTCGCTGATGGTACTTAACTCTAATGTTCAGGCTCAGCACAAATATGTGGGTGAAAAGATGTGCTCGGCTTGCCATAAAGGTGCTAAAGGCAATAACGTTCACGAAAAATGGCAGTCAACAGACCACGCAAAAGCCTTTGAGACACTCAAAAGCCAGAAGGCTAAAGACGTAGCTGCAAAACTGAAGATTTCAGATCCTGTCTCCTCCGAAAAGTGCCTGAACTGCCACGTTACAAATTCAGCCAAGAAAGACGAAGGCGTTTCATGCGAAAGCTGCCACGGACCGGGTTCGGACTATAAGGCTATGAACGTAATGAAAGATCCCAATCTTGCCAAGAAGAACGGCCTCATTATGGGTAAGGGTGACGCTTCACTGTGCAAAAAGTGCCATAACCCGAACAGCCCGACGTACAAGCCGTTCGATTACAACAAGAAATGGAACATGGTTAAACATTCATAATTCCAATGCCTGATTTTTTTTGAAGCCGTAAGGCTTCAGTATTTCCCAGAGAGTTTTTTGAAGCCGGTCCGTGCCTTTGGAGCAGGGTCCGGCTTTGCTCTTTTTAAAGGTCATTGCAGGGAAATGGTAATGCAGGATTGCCGCCGGGTTAAAAGAACCCTTTTGTCCTATAAAATTCCTTGCAATTCACGGCATAATTAGATAGTTTTTGGTGAGATTTTTAAAAAGCCTAATTTCCATGAAGATCAAATTTTATAATAAGTTAAGTTTTAAGCTGATATTAGTCATAGCGCTGATTCTCCTGGTTAATCTTGGCTTTCAGACAATCTATACCCTTACAACACTTGAAAGGGATCTTACAAATTCCTACTCTCAAAACGCATATAATATCAGCGATATTATAAAAAAGTCCACGCGCTACAGCATGATGCTCAACCGCAGTTACGACGTGCACCAGATCATTAAGACCATCGGGACAGAAAGCGGCGTGGAGAAGATCAGGATATACAACAAGCAGGGCCGCGTTATATTTTCAACCGACAGCACTGAAATCGGGAGAAATATGGATAAAAAGGCCGAGGCTTGCATTGCCTGCCACAGCCAGGGAAAGCTCGTTGCAACGCTGCCTGTAAAGGATAAGATCAGGCTTTTTAAGAAGGAGGACGGCTCAAGAGTCCTGGGGCTCATTAATCCAATTTATAATGAGGAGGACTGCTCCAGTTCGGGCTGCCACGCGCACGACAAAAACGTAAAGATTTTGGGCGTTCTGGACGTTGTGGTTTCAATGAAACATGCCGATGAGATCATAGCGGGCAACATTTCAAGCGTTGTTACCACCTCAATTCTTGTTACTTTTGTAATTGCGGTGGTTATCTGGCTCTTTATCTCGATTGTAGTTAACCGTCCAGTAAAGAAGATCAACCGCGGAATAGAGGAGCTGGGAAAGGGGAACCTTCGATACAAGATCGACGTAGAGTCCAAAAACGAACTTGGCATAATGGCCGGGCAGTTTAACAACATGGGCGGCAAGCTCGACCTTGCGTATAAGGAAATCAAGGAATGGTCGGAAACGCTCAATGAGAAGGTAAAGGAGAAAACCGAGGAGCTTAAGAAGATATACGACCAGATCATACAGATTGAAAAACTGGCCTCACTAGGAAAGCTTTCGGCTACAGTTGCACACGAGCTTAATAATCCGCTGGAAGGCATTTTAACCTACAGCAAGCTGGTCTCAAGAAAGCTCGGTAAAATGCAGCAGGATAACGAGTACAAAAATATACTTGAGTACCTGTGCCTGATATCCGAGGAATCCGCGCGCTGCGGAAGGATTGTAAAGGACCTGCTGCTTTTCTCGCACAGGGGCACAGATGAATTTGCGGCAGAGGACCTTAACGCCATCGTTGACAAGTGCATACTTCTTATAAATCATCACCTTGAGATCAACAAGATCAAAATGGAGAAAGAGTGCAAGGATCAGCCTGTGATCATGGAAGGCGATTCGCAGAAGATACAGCAGGCTTTGATCTCACTTCTCATAAATGCAATTGAAGCCATGCCCAGCGGCGGAACGCTTAAGGTAAAGCTGGATTGCAACGAAAAGGATGCCGTAATTAGAATTGTTGACGAAGGCTACGGAATTTCCGAAAAGGATCTTCCGCACATATTCGAACCCTTCTATTCAACAAAACAGAAATCCAAAGGCACGGGTCTGGGGCTTGCCGTGGCCTACGGAATTATAGATCATCATAAGGGCAGAATTGAAGTTGAGTCAACTTCACCCAAAGGAACGACCTTCAAAATTACACTGCCGTTAAAGAAAAATTAAAAAATTGAGAAAAGAATGAAGAGTAAACAAAGTATTTTAATTGTAGATGACGAAAAAATCGTAAGGGAATCCCTTTATCACTGGTTCATTGAGGAAGGATACAATGTTGATACGGCCGAGGATGCCGAGGCAGCCTTAAAGATAATTGAAAAGGGCAAGTATGAGCTGATGCTGGTTGACATGAAAATGCCCGGCATGAGCGGGCTTGAGCTGCTGGATAAAGTAAAAGAGATCGACAAGGATACTATCTTCATTCTAATTACTGCTTTTGCCTCAGTGCCTACCGCCATTAAGGCACTAAAGAACGGGGCCTACGATTACATTACAAAGCCAATTGACCCCGATGAACTGGCACACATAGTGGAAAAAGCAATTCACCAGAAGGAGCTCAGGCAGGAAAACGAACAGCTGAAGGATAATATAAACGAGATTATCAAGCCCGATAACCTCATAGGCGAGAGCCGCCAGATGCTGAAAATATTTGACCTTATTAATACCGTGGCACAGACCGACACGACCGTTATGATCCGCGGGGAAAGCGGAACAGGAAAGGAACTGGTTGCAAAGGCAATCCACATCAACAGCAAGAGGAAATATTTCCCGATTGTAACGGTAAACTGCGGCGCTCTGGCAGAATCGCTCCTTGAAAGCGAGCTCTTCGGACACGAGAAAGGCGCCTTTACGGGTGCTCACTATAAACGCAAGGGCAAGTTTGAAATGGCAGACGGCGGAACAATTTTCCTGGATGAGATCGGCACGGTGTCACCAAAAATGCAGATAGAGCTTTTAAGGGTGATTGAATCGAAGCAGTTTATGCGCGTCGGCGGCAATGAAAACATTAAAAGCGATTTCAGGGTCATTGCGGCGACAAACGAACCTTTGGAAAACCTCCTTAAAGAGGGTAAGTTCAGGGAGGATCTGTACTACCGCCTTAATGTATTTACAATCTTTATTCCGCCTTTAAGGGAAAGAAGGGATGACATCCCGATCCTGGCTTACTACTTCATGAACAAGTTCAATGCAGCCATGAACAGGAACATAAAGAACATTTCAAACGAGGCGATGGATTTTCTTGTCAACTACAGCTGGCCCGGAAACGTGCGTGAGCTGGAAAATGCCATAGAGCGCGCTCTTGTAGTCGGAAGGGGCGACTCAATTAAAATTGAGGACCTCCCGTTCCATGTAACTCCCAATAACAGGCTTGATGACGAGGGTGACAAGAGCCTGGAAAGCGTGGAGAAAAGGCACATAATGAACGTGTTGGAACTGAATAACTGGAACATTTCCAAGAGCGCCGAGGCTCTGCAGATAGACAGAGTTACACTTTATAATAAAATTAATAAATATGGATTTCGTAAATCCTGATGAAGTTTTTTATTGCCCCCATTGAATTTTCAAATGTCTCGGTATTAAATAGCATAACAAAAGATATTTCCGTCATCTTTAAGGATAACGTTTCGCTCATCAGTCTGCCCCTCAATACGGCGGCGGCATATTCACGGGACAGGGGGCAGTATTTCTCGACACAGCTGATTGCCGATGCAATGAAGCTTACCCCGGCGTACGACGGGAAAGTGCTCATGCTGGTGGAATTCGACCTGTTTGTTCCTGTATTTACCTATGTCTTCGGTGAGGCGCAGCTCAACGGCAAGCATTCCATTGTCTCCTTGTGCCGTCTTCATGAGGAGTTTTATTCCGGAAAAACAAATGATAAACTTCTGCATGAAAGATCACTAAAGGAAATTCTCCATGAGCTGGGGCACAATATGGGACTCATTCACTGCCGGAACTGGAATTGTGTAATGCACTCATCGCAGGGTGTCGAAGAAATTGACATAAAAGGGAATTTCTACTGCCCGGAGTGTTCCGGAATTCTCTCAAATAACGGCTATAAAGATACATTTGTGAAATTAACTCCCGATAATGACAGCCTTTCCAAAATTATTGATTCAGATCATATTACCTGAAAGCGTTTTTATGTACAATAGATCAGGTGACTGAAGTGATTCATTTTAAGACGCTACTTGCCTGTGACTCATTTTAAGACACTCCCGAACGGTTAATCCCTCAGGATTTAACGCGGTTTACCAGGTGGCACAATAATTGAGCAATTTACATGAATGTAATTTATCAGGAGAAGTATGGAACTAGTACCAATTATCCAGATCAGTTTAGCACTTTTTTCGGGACTCCTGTTGCTTGTGTTGCTTATCTCTTATATTGTCTTTAAGGTAAACAAGAACTCTCAGGCAGCCCAGACCAATCAGGAATATGGCAGGCAGATGAATAACGATTATTTTCCCGATATGAGACAGGAACAGGAGTATTCCCAGATGGCAAGTGCCTATAACGCCTTCAGCCCCTACTACAGTGGACAGGAGAGCCAGGAATTTCAGCAGCCACAGGCAAGTCCTGCCTCAAGGCGTGAAAATTCTTCCAGCAGGCAGAACAGGTATACTGTAGTTTATAATGAAGGCACCGGTGAGAAAACGGCCTACTACCCGGAACGTAGTGAAGAATATAAGTATAGATTTGCTCCTACAAAAAATACAAATGCTTTTGCGCCGTTCAAGTAACCTGCCGCACAAGTAGTTTCTAAGGCCGGAGGGAGCTTGGAATCTTTCCGGCTTTTTACCTCCTTATGCCCAATAAAGCCTTTCGTCTTAACCGTTCGGAAATGTTTTTCCCTAGCAATCGCTGTAGTTAAATAATTAACTGCAGGGCATTTACTTTTCAATTAAAAGTCTTATCTTAATATACCCATACACAAAGATTTAACTACGTAAAAGAACTTAATGGAGCGGCTTTATGCAGGATAATTCCCAGAAAAAAGTCCCGGTTCTCAAATGGATAGTTAATGTATTTGTTCCCCCGGAGGCGTGGAAAGTGCCGGTAATTGTACTGCTTGGCATCTTTGCCGGGCTCGGAGTTTATGTGCTTTTCATATCAAATGCGGTTTCATATCTTTCCGATGACCCGCAGGCCTGCGTCAACTGTCACGTAATGAACCCTCAGTATGCCACCTGGCAGACCAGCAGTCACGGACGTGTTGCTACATGCAACGACTGTCACGTTCCGCATGATAACTTTTTACGAAAATACTTCTTCAAGGCAAGCGACGGCCTGAGGCACGCAACTATTTTTACCTTAAGGCTCGAGCCCCAGGTAATTGAGATCAAGGAAGCCGGAGCCGGAGTAGTTCAGGAAAACTGCATCCGCTGCCATTATTTCCGTGTGCAGAATGTTTATGCAAGAAATGTCACGTTCAAGGACTACCAGAAAGGCGAAGGCCCGGTATGCTGGAGCTGCCACAGGGAAACCCCGCACGGACGCGTGCGCGGGCTGGCTTCGGCGCCTTATGCAAGAGTGCCAAACCTTTCACCCATTGTACCCGAATGGCTGCGGAAAATTGTACGGGGAGAAAACGCTTCCGGTAAATAAAAGCAAAGAAAGCAGGAAAGGAGCAATTCTAACAAGCTAAATAAATATACCTAACAAATTTCAGGGAATAACTTATGCGACCAATTCAGGAAATTATAAAAGGAAGGCCATGGCTTGCATGGCTGATTTTCCTGGGTACTGTTGTTATTGTATTTCTTATCGGCATGCTGGCCTCTTCAATCGTTGAACGCAGGCAGGAATCCGCGGCGCTTCAGATGGTTAAGCCTATAGCCGACTGGGAGCCTAGAAATGAAAAATGGGGGGAGAATTATCCCCGGGAGTACCAGAGCTACCTGGGCACAATGGACACCACCTTCAGGAGCAAATACTGCGGTTCAGTAATGATTGACTACCTGGACCAGGATCCTGAATTGGTGGTCATCTGGGCCGGATATTCCTTCTCAAAGGGCTATAACCAGGGGCGGGGGCATTACCACGCAATTCAGGATATCAGGAATATACTCAGAACTACGGCCCCTCAGCCGGCAACCTGCTGGACTTGTAAGAGTACGGACGTACCCAGGGTAATGAACCAGTTGGGAGTGGCCAATTTTTATAAAGGTACCTGGCTCGATATGGGACCAGAAATTTATAACCCCATCGGCTGCCAGGACTGTCACGACCCCAAAACCATGAATCTCAGGATTACACGTCCGGCGCTCATTGAGGCCTTTGCCCGCCAGGGAAAAGACATAACCAAAGCTACACACCAGGAAATGCGCTCACTGGTATGCGCTCAGTGCCACGTTGAATATTACTTTAAGGGCAAGGAAGAACACTACCTTACTTTTCCATGGGACAGGGGAATGATAGTGGATTCAATAGAAGGGTATTACGACAGGGCGAACTTCTCCGACTGGACACACAGCCTGAGCCGGGCTCCAATGCTGAAAGCACAACACCCGGATTATGAAATGTTCAAGACCGGAATCCACGCCAACAGGGGACTTGCCTGTGCCGACTGTCACATGCCCTACCGCAGCGAAGGCGGCGTGAAGTTTACAAACCACAAGATACAGAGCCCGTTGAACGACATTGCCAATGCCTGCCAGGTCTGCCACAGGGAAAGCGAAGAGCAGTTAAGGAATAACGTTTATGAAAGGCAGGATAAATTTGAGGAAGGCAAAAGGACCACGCTAAGGGATCTGGCACGGGCGCACATAGAAGCCAAGTTTGCCTGGGATAAGGGGGCAACGGAACAGGAAATGAAGCCGGTCATGCAGTCTCTGCGCCATGCGCAGTGGAGATGGGATTATGTGTCAGCTTCCAACGGTTATAGCTTTCATTCTCCAGTGGAATCGCAGAGAATATTGAACACCTGCATGAAAAGGATCCAGGATGCAAGACTTCAGATAGCACAGGTGCTTGCAAAGCACGGCTACACGGATCCCGTTCCGATGCCGGATCTTTCAAACAAGCTTAAAGCGCAGAACTACGTGGGCCTGAAGATTGAAGAAATGACAGGAGAAAAGGAAAAGTTCCTAAGGACGGTAGTTCCCGGCTGGAATCAGAAAGCCGAAGAGCGCCAGTCGAAAATGAAATAAATTCTTGACTGCATTTATTGGCAGCAGATTTCAAATTCTGCTGCCAATAGACAGCAATCCCATAAAAAACGTCATAATTCCGATCTCAGAGAGACTAAGAAGGAGCCTTCCAGGTTATTTTTATCCCGTTTTATTTTTAATGGCTGAAATCTCCAGCGTATAAGTCCCCTAATATTTCTTCACTTTTAATTAAAAAAATTCTAATTTGGGCTACGAATAAAATTATTGTTGCATATTTCACTATTTACGGAGATCATATGCGTTTTAACAGGTCCTTTATTCTTTCTTTATTACTCCTTTTCACTGCTGCTTCCGGGCTTAAGGCCCAGGGATACATGGATTTTACGAACTATCCGGGCAGCACTTCAACCTTTGGAATGGGGGAAGAGGGAGTCGCCCTCAGGAATAGCCAGGATGCCTTTCCTTATAATCCGGCAAATCTGGCTTTTTCAAATAATGTCAGCCTGTCGATGTTTCACTACCCGTTTCAGATAATGGGATATAGTTACCCCCTTAACAGTTTTACTGCTGCTTATAAGGTAAAAGGAATTGGCACGTTCGGTTTTCAGTACCTTAAACATGATTTGGGAAAGGGCAGGTTAACTTCGCAGAATAATCCTGACGGCATCGGTGAGGTTGAAGAAATATATAATTATGCATGGGCGCTTGGTTATGCGGGAGAAGTTACTAATGAATTAACAATGGGGCTGTCGTTAAAATATGCTAGCCAGGTTGTTGGAGCCGTATCAACGGATGCTTTTCTCTTTAGCGGTGGATTAAACTATCAGCCCGCAGTACTGAATAAAAGGGTCAACCTGGGATTTTCACTCATGAACATGGGCGGTCCGATAGAAGAAAATGTGGAGTACATAGACCCTACAAACGGGAATTATATTACGTGGGGTAATGAAGATTTTCCTGTTTCTTCAATGATGCATCTTGCCCTAAGCGCAACACCGTTTGAAAATGATTATCTGTCCACAACAATGCAGATTGGTTTTTCGAAATACCTCATGAATGAGGGCAGGGATGATTCTAAATCCTCCTTTTCGGCATTATTTAAGGACTGGAAGGATTTTCCCCGCGATGCAAGACTCAGTATGGGTCTGTCCTTTGAATGGAAGCCGCTGGATCTTGGAAACAGTTTTTCATTCCTGCAGAAATATTACCTGGGGAGCGTTTCCTTTGGCTCAAAAGAAGGCGGCAACAGCGTCTTTACGCACGGTGCTGAAATAGGATTGGGATATAAAGAAATCTCACTATTTGCAGGGTATTCCGGGATATGGCATAATGTTGACTCGGACTGGGGTTATTTCCGTGAATTCCCGTATGAATCTTTTCAGTTCAGGCTTGAATATGACTTACATAAATTCCTTAACCGCTCCACCGAAAACAAGGCGCCAGCAGCCCTGCAGAATATACTGGTTTCATTGGGCAGCGGCTACAACTTAAGAGGCGGGCATCTTTCAACACACAGTCCGGACTTAAATGCGGATGCAGAGAATAGCTTTTCTTTTTCGCTGGAAAGCGCTTTCTACATGAACCGGAATAATGCCCTTGTTGCTGCATTTTATTATACATCAATTCCTTATAATGTCAACTACAGAACGTGGCGCCTTATTGATACAAAGCTAGAAACAGTTGGAATATATTCTGCTTACAGGTATCACCCGCTTGAGGTTCTGCCAATGTTGTATGTTCAGGGTGGCCCCGGTATAGAAAGGATTAACCCGGTATTAGAGACAAACCCAAAATACTTTTATCAGACTTCTCTTAACGTGGCGACAGGTGCCAACCTGGATGTACCCGGCAGCAGTATAGTAGTCAGTCCGGAGCTTAACTATCAGTTAATGCTGGTGCCCTTATCAGATGCCTCGTCGGCCCCAAGGCTCGGTGGTGAAAACCAGCTTGCCTTTACACTAAAGTTCGGCTACAGGTTCTAGAGGAAAATATAAAGGAAGTTTAATTTTTTAACGTGTAAGAGCCCGTAGGGAAAGCTTTTTTAGGCTCTTCCCTGCGGGCTTTTTTGTTTCATGAATTAGGTAATTCTTCTTACATTTGCAGTCCTCAATCTGTGCACATAATTATGCATGAAATGTCACAGGAAAAATTCTTAAATATTTAATTTACAGGTTAATTTAATACGGAAGAGTGTGTATAAGGAAAAGATAGAAAAAGAATCTAGGAAAGAGCTTTCACAAAAAAAGCTTTCACGCTTTCAGGTAATGCTGATGTCTGTTTCGGCGGGTGTGTCGGTTGCAAATATTTACTTTAATCAGCCGATCCTCAAGGAGATCAGTGCCTCTCTTAATATAAATGAAACGAGTGCCGGGTTTATATCCATACTCTCGCAGGTGGGATACGGGCTGGGACTCTTCTTTATAACTCCACTGGGAGATAAAATAAATAAGAAGAAGCTCATTATTGTCCTTCAGGCATTTTTGTTTTTCTGTCTGCTGCTTATTACAGTTGCGGGCAACATTTATCAGCTCTGGGCGCTTAGCCTTTTAATTGCCGTCTTTTCGGTCTCGGTACAGGTGATAATGCCAATGGCGGCAGGGCTTGACCCGGAGAACCGGGGGCAGACGGTAGGAACAATTATGACGGGCATCTTAATTGGTATTCTTGCTGCCCGGGTCTTCAGCGGTTCTGTTGCCGAGTGGTTCGGCTGGCGCTACGTTTATGCCATTTCTGCCGCTGCAATACTTCTGATGATTATACTTCTGCAGATATCACTTCCAAGAGTTAAGAATCATTTCGAAGGAAGCTATATAAAACTACTTGGCTCGGCTCTGGAGCAGGTAAAAAGGTTTTCTCTTCTGCGCTCGGTCTCTGCAATCGGGGCGCTGCAGTTCGGGGTTTTCAGCTCTTTCTGGACAACACTGACCTTTCATTTAAGCGGAGAGCCATTTTATTTTCACAGCGATACGATAGGGCTTTTCGGGCTCGTTGCAATTGCAGGAGCCTTGATGGCACCCGTTCTTGGACGCTATGCCGACAGGGGCAGGAGCAGAATGGTGCGCTTTATTGCAATTGCCTTAATGATATTCAGCATTGTTCTGATGATGCTAATCAGGACCTCCGTTATTGCTCTCGTTGCCGGGGTGCTGCTTCTAGACATGGGCGTGCAGGCCATGCAGGTTACAAACGTTGCTCTCATTTATACGCTTGATGAAAAGTCCCATAGCAGGATAAATACTGTATTTATGACTTCAGTGTTTGCCGGGGGCGCCATTGGGACCCTGGCCGGAGTTATAAGCTGGCAACACGGTGCGTGGACCGGTGTGACCATACAGATGCTCACCTTCAGCCTGGTGATTCTTTACATACTCCTTAAGGAAAGAAAGTAAGGGAGTGTTTTAATTTACACGAATAATTAATATCTTGAAATATTTTCAGGAAAGAACGGAAGCAGTTAAAACCAATAAACAGGGGACTTATGAAATACAAATTGTTGGGTAAAACAGGCTTAAAGGTTTCAGAACTTTGCCTGGGGACAATGACCTTCGGGGGACGCGGAACCTGGACCGCAATCGGGGCGCTTCCGCAGGACGAGGTGAACGATCTTGTAAAAGAGTCAGTTGATGCAGGAATCAACTTTATCGATACGGCAAACGTTTACAGTGAGGGTTTGAGTGAAAAGATGACCGGGCAGGCAATACGTGACCTCGGCTTAAAGCGTGACGACCTTGTAATTGCCACAAAAGTCAGGGCGAAAATGGGCGAGGGGCCGAATAATTCGGGCTTAAGCCGCAAGCACATTCTTCAGCAGGCCGATGAAAGCCTGACGCGACTTAATATGGATTATATAGATCTCTACCAGATACATGGCTTCGACCCTCTGACTCCGTTTGAGGAAACGCTGGAGGCATTGGACTTACTGGTCAAAAGCGGCAAGGTGCGCTACATCGGGTGCAGTAACCTGGCCGCCTGGCAGGTCATGAAAGCTTTGGGAATTTCAGAGCGCGAGCACTTAAGCAGGTTCATTTCCCTGCAGGCATACTATACAATTGTCGGGCGCGACCTGGAGCGGGAAATTGTCCCGATGCTTCTCGACCAGGGGATGGGGCTCATGGTCTGGAGCCCGCTTGCAGGTGGCTTACTTAGCGGCAAGTACACGCGCAACAACGTGGAAAAAGGCGAAGGCAGGCGTGCCAGTTTCGATTTTCCGCCGGTAAATAAGGAAAAGGCATTCGATATAATTGATCTGATGCAGAAAATCGGGAAAGATAAAAAGGTATCCGTATCCCAGATTGCACTTTCGTGGCTATTGCACCAGAATGCCGTAACCTCTGTAATTATAGGAGCTAAGAAGCAGGATCAGCTTACGGACAACCTGAACTCGGTTAATGTAAAGCTTTCAGAAGATGAGCTCAGGAGTCTCAATGAAATAAGCCGCCCTGCTCCGGAATATCCGGGCTGGATGCTGGAGCGCCAGAGTGCAGACAGGCGATAATCCTTCCTGAATTCAGAAAATTGCCTGCCTTGGGGAGCTTTCCCTCCGGAGGCAGGCACGGGAGAAATACTATACCCAATCATCCATTGACTTTTTGGCGGAAAATAAGTATTTATTCTTCGGAAAGGATGTTTGAATTATAAATATTTGACTTTTATCCTTTCATTTTGAGAAAGAGGCAGAAGGATGATTAATAATAGCAACAGACTGGATATTGCCCAGGAATACTTTAATAAGGCTTATAAGTCCCAGATGGAAGGCAGGCTTGATGAGGCAATAGATTATTATAAAATCTCAATAGATCTGTTCCCAACGGCCGAGGCTCACACGTTCCTGGGCTGGGCTTATAGCGTTAAGGGCAAATATGAGGATGCTATTGACGAGTGCTATATTGCCATTGAGATCGATGAGAACTACGGAAATCCGTATAACGACATAGGCGAATATCTCATCAACCTGAAGAGGTACGAAGAGGCTATAATTTGGCTGGAAAAGGCCATAAATGCCCCGCGCTATTCATTGAGGCATTTCCCTTATTACAACCTGGGCAGAATCTATGAAAAGAAGGGGGAATGGTTTAAGGCTCTAAGTTATTATAAAGATGCTGCAAACCTTAATCCCGATTTTGACCCGGCTAAAAAGGCTATCATCAGGGTGACAACCCTGCTCAATTAGAATGGTTAAATGATATTTTCTCCGGAAAATTAAAACCGGCTTCAGGAATTTATTCCTGAGGCCGTTTTTTTTTGCATATGCCCGCTTAAAATTGAAAGTGCACGTTGTTTTACACTTCTTTTCCCCTCAAATTTAATTTTCTCCGGCCGATAATTATTATGCATGTTATTTCGGGGAGGCGTATATTTGTCCCCTTAAGAGCAAAAATTTCAGTAAATATTGATTCAGGAAATTAAGATTATGCATTTTCAGGATATTGATCCCGCCAGTATGGTTGAAGCACGGTTAATTAACTCGCAGGAGGACCTCTGGCGTCTGTTCAGAATAATGGCTGAGTTCGTTGAAGGCTTTGAAAAAATGGCATCAATTAAGCCGAGTGTGACCATATTCGGCTCGGCAAGAATTAAGGAAGATGACTGTTATTACCAGATGGCCAGGGAAGTTTCCCGCAAGCTGGTTGAAAAAGGAATGGGAGTTATTACCGGCGGGGGACCCGGTATAATGGAAGCCGCCAACAGGGGGGCCAAGGAAGCAGGCGGCAGTTCCACGGGAGTTAATATTGAACTTCCATTTGAACAGAGTGCGAATCCTTATATAGACCGCGACAAGCTTCTTACTTTCCGTTACTTTTTTATCAGAAAGCTGATGTTCTTCAAGTATTCGCAGGGATATATTATGATGCCTGGCGGGTTCGGTACACTGGATGAATCCTTTGAGGTGCTTACGCTAATTCAGACTGGTAAGACACAGCGCGTTCCTGTGGTATTTATGGGAAAGGAGTTCTGGAAACCGGGGCTGGAGTGGATTACGGGTACAATTCTTAAGAAACAGCTCATTGCTGAGAAGGACATGAATCTGTTTACAGTAACAGACGATCCAGAAGAGGCCGCCGAAACGATCACGGATTTCCACAAAGGCAAAAGGTTTACGCCTAATTTTTAGATCAAGAAGGCGGGCTTTCACCCGCCTTTTACAAAGCACCTAGTCTTTCATTCTCATGCCTTTTTCTTCATAAATGAAGATCCAGCTTACTACTTTCCCGATGTCAATTTTCCCGAAATTATTCCAGTAAGCCTTTGTCCTTACGTTCATCGAACTCGTGTCGTAGGATGGAATACTTTCTGCCTCGGCAACTATGGCCTTAAGTCTCGACTGCCAAACGGCCATGTTCGCTACCCTGAGGTCCACCCAGCCGTCCTTTGCCCATATGTTAATGGAATTTTCATCTATCTTCAGTTCGTCTTCTCCCTTGTAAGTCGGAATTTTCATTTCATTTCCGCGCAAAAGCGAGCTGCCGTCGGGCATAAGAATTGCAATTCCGATTGAAAGGATTTCATTTCTGAGCTTTGCATTGTCCGAGATCAGTTCGCAGCACTTTGACGAAAGTGCCTCCGGAGTTTCCATGATGATATTTTTCATTGCGCCGGAGACCTGGCGCAAAAGATGGATTTCATAAAGGAGTTTGGAAAGTCTGGGGGGCCCTAAAAGCTCAAAAGCCACGCTGCTTACGTTATTTTCCTCTTCCAGTTCGGCAAGTTTGTCAACTGCCGCGTGCTGCAGGAAGCCGGCCCTATAGGTCGGAGCCAGTGTTGCATTGTCGAGCGCATTTATGATATCGTGCCCTGTGTTACCGCCTCTGATTTCATAGATTACGTCCTCGGCAATTTCTTCAGGCGTAACGTACTCCATCTGTCCCTGTGCAGTAATGGCTTCGAATTCGCCTCTTGAGAAGGTGCCGTTTTCGCCGGTATCGATGAAAACGGATTTAAGCGTTTCGCCCGTTTTATTAAAGGGCTTATCGAGTTTCAGCTTCAGAGTGCCGTTTAGTTTCTGTGCTGCGCTGAGGGGGACATCCAGAATGTCTATGGGTTGACCGCGTTTTTTAACTTCGTCGAAGACGATCTTTTTCCATGCTATTGCAGCCGTAGGTTTAATTTCCTTTGTAATTGGGCCCTCGGGCGTTCTTCCCATCAGAAAAAGCAGAAGCGTGTGTGCACCTGCAACCGAGGATTTACTCAAAAGAACACGTGAAGGCTTTTCTTCGCTGTGTGTATAGGGGATATTCAGACCCATGCCTCCGGTGCCGCTGGTACCGATTTTTATGTAAATTTTTGTGTCGGCCTCACGCATTGAGGCGTAGAGGATCTGTACGTGGCGGATGAGCTGAGGGACATAAAGCGTACAGAGGAGCTTTTCGGTTTCCCCGGCCAGTTCTTCAACCGTAGGTTTTCCGGCAATGGTCTTCTTGATATTCCTGTATGTTGTATAAACGTCCTGGTAAGCTATTCCCGTAGCCGAGTTAATGCAGTCGATTATGACATCAGGCTTATAGCTGCAGACCAGCTGGTAAATGGAAGAACTCTTCAAGATCTCTTCATCCAACTCTTCCATGACATCTCTCATGAGAATCCTGCGCTTATCCTGTTCGGAAAGCAGTGCATACCTGTCGGCGTCCTTAAATTCATTCCTGACAAAGATATTTCCCCACCATGGTACAAAGTAATCCTGTGGAAGGCCTGGGAACTCCTCTCGCAGCTTATTAACTTCATCTTCTGCCTCGGACTGTTTGAGTGAAGTAAGAATTATCTGGCGGGGCTTTTGCGGAACTAACTTTCGGGTAACAGCATTACCAACCAATCCCCATGCTCCAAGGACGAGCACGGTTTTGTTCTGAATGTCCATAAAATCCTCATTTTACTTAATTGATGAAGAATTATGCATTAAAGTTACTGTTTATTACATCATTTGGCAAGCAAATTAGGAGGGGGCAAAAAACGGACAAAACCTACAGAATTGAAGTCTCCGGAAATAATATGCTTTTACCAGAGGCTTAGAGGTGCAAAGAGAGGTATTGCCCAGGCGGGCAGGAAAAATGACAAGGAAATTGATAAACAATTACTTCTTTATTAAATTAGGTGTATAATTTATAAAAAAATAAGGTTATTCTTAAAAAATATGAAAATTTGTGATATCATTAAACCAGATAAAATAGTTGCAGAGTTAAAAGGTGGCTCCAAGGAAGACGTTATAAATGAACTGATAGATCTTTTCAAAGATGATCCTCGTGTAAGTAATTTGGAGAAGGTCCGCACCGCAGTTCTCGAAAGAGAGAAGATAATGTCTACCGGTGTGGGAAAAGGTTTTGCCATACCGCACGCAAAGACTGATTCAATCACAGAAATTATTGCCGCATTCGGAAAGTCCAAGAAACCTATAGATTTTGCCGCTCTTGACGAACAGCCCGTGCATCTTGTTTTCCTTCTGGTTGGAAAAGATAACCTGGTAGGGCCTCACATCAAGCTTCTTAGCCGCATATCAAGAATGATGAATAAGGATGAATTCAGGGAAAGCCTTATGAATGCTAAGAACGCAGATGAAATTTATTCGATTTTCCAGGAAGAGGAAACAAAGTATTTCGAGATTTCCTGAACTTTCTGAAAAATATTTTTGAACAAAAAGCACGTTTACATCGTTAAATTCTCGTGGAAGACAGCTATTGCAATCTTGCCTGTGAGGATTTAACTTTTTTTATATGAAGGAATGACAACTCACATATGATTAAAGCAATTACCGGTACAAAAGACATCCTCCCCTCGGACATTTCAAAGTGGAAATTTGTAGAAAGCATAATCGACAAGACGATGCAGGGCTTCAACTATAAGGAGGTAAGGACTCCAGTATTTGAGGAGACAGCCCTTTTCAGCAGGGGAATTGGAGAGGCTACTGACATAGTAAGTAAGGAAATGTATACCTTTCTGGACAAAGGGGGAACGAGCCTGACGCTGAGGCCTGAAATGACGGCTTCGGTTGTAAGGGCCTTTATTGAGCACTCACTTGCAGCAAAACAAAATCTCAACAAGCTTTACTACATTGCACCCATGTTCCGCCAGGAACGTCCGCAGGCAGGAAGGCTCAGGCAGTTTCACCAGTTCGGGGCCGAAGCAATCGGAAGCACTTCGCCCGCTCTTGACTCCGAAATAATTATAATGGCCTACGACATCTTAAAGTCGTTCGGACTGAAGAATATTCTGGTAAAGATAAATTCACTGGGTGTTCCCGAATCGAGGGAAAACTACAAGGCAAAGCTGAGAGAATACCTTCAGGGCAAGGTTGCAGGTCTTTCTGAAGACAGCCGCAAGAGGTTTGAGACAAACATACTCAGGATTTTTGACAGCAAAGAGGAATGCGACCAGAAGATCATGCAGGATGCTCCTCTTTTGATTGATTACCTTGATGAGGAAAGCTTGAAGCACTTTGAAAGCGTAAAGGCTTTATTAAAACAGGCCGGTGTGCCTTTTGAAATTGATCCTAAACTGGTTAGAGGACTGGATTATTATACTAAAACCACCTTTGAGATCGTTTCAGGTTCCGTAGGCTCTCAGAGCGCTCTTTGCGGTGGCGGAAGATACGACCTTTTGGTAGAACAGCTTGGGGGAAAACCGACTCCGGGCGTGGGCTTTGCTGCGGGAATTGAAAGAATTCTTCTTGCCTGCGAAAATGAAAACAGTTTGAATATTCCCGTAGAAAGTATAGATTTATATATTGTCCGGCTTGATAACGGCCTCCAGCCGAATGTTTTTGACCTGGGCCTTCATTTCAGGCGCAAGGGTATTACCTCAGAGTTCGATTACCTGGAGCGCAGCGTTAAGGCACAGATGAGGGAAGCAAACAAATTAAACGCCCGCTACGTTATCATACTCGGCGGTGAGGAATACCAGAAAGGCGAGCTCGTACTGAAGAATATGCTTGATGGTACACAGGAAAATGTTTCATTGGATAATATGGAGTATATTGCCAATAAATTTGCGGGGTAAAGAATGCCTCTTAAAAAACCTGAAGATATTCCGAAGATTCCTAAGACAAGAAAGAAAAGACCGGAAGCTGCAAAGGCAGCAATTCCGCAGAAAAAAGAAGATAAAATTGAGTACGTTTGCAAACCGGCTTTTAAGTACGACGAGACCTTAAGAAAGCTGTTCTACCTGGTAAGGCTCGAAACAATTGCAGAGTTTACAAGCTTTGCATATGAAATTAGTGTGGATTCCCATATTGACAGGAAGGAAAGGGAAATTGAAATTACAATTCTCGGCCTTCAGACAAATATGAGTTATCTGCCGAATATCGCGCGCGCAAAGGCTGACTGCCTTTTTGAGGACCTCATAGGCGAATATACCGTGCATGTAATTAAGCAGGACGGCGCCATTAACAGTGCGGTTTTCAATTTTAATATTTACAAGAAAGAGATTAA
The DNA here is from genome assembly GCA_025612245.1 of Ignavibacteria bacterium. Taxonomy (GTDB): domain Bacteria; phylum Bacteroidota; class Ignavibacteria; order Ignavibacteriales; family SURF-24; genus JAAXKN01. The sequence continues at coordinate 32,729 of JAAXKQ010000014.1, read as the reverse complement.
ACTGGTGGAGAAATTCATGCCTCCAAAGAAGAATAACAGGCTCTTCTGTGATTTTGAGGTGGATGAAAGTGAATTTTCTTTCCCGCAGGAGTGACTTTTTTTTATGATGCCAAGACTTTTCCAGATAGGTCCCTTTACAGTTTATAGTTATGGTTTAATGCTGGGTATCGCTTTTATTATTGCCAGCTATGTTCTTACAAAGGAACTTGAAAGAAGAAAGATGGATCCGAACATTGCCACGGAAGTTACACTTTACGCAATAATTTTCGGGCTCATCGGAAGTAAGTTATTTTATGTATTGGAAAACTGGGATGCCTTTGTGGCAAACCCGCTGGGTGAGTTTTTCTCGCCCGGGGGCCTGACGTTCTATGGGGGGTTCCTCCTGGCCCTGACTGCAATATTTATTACAATCAGGCGGAAGAAAATCCCTTTCTTGGTAATAGCTGATGCCACCGCGCCCTCGCTTTCGCTTGCCTATGGAATAGGAAGGATAGGATGCCATCTGGCAGGCGATGGAGATTACGGCGTGCCTACAAGCCTGCCCTGGGGTACAAATTATGAACACGGCACAGTGCCTCCTTCCTATGCATTCAGGGGAACTGAAATTGAAAAGCACTTCCCGGGCGGAATTGTGCCTGATAACACCCCGCTGCACCCTGCACCGATATATGAGTTTTTGATGGCCATGGTAATTTTCAGCATACTCTGGCAGCTTAGAAAAAAATCCAACTGGCCCGACGGCAAACTTTTTATGTTCTACCTCATATTTACCGGTACGGCACGCCTTGCCGTGGAATTCATCAGGCTCAACCCCAGGCTTCTCTTCGGACTTACCGAAGCACAGCTGATTGCAATTGCCCTTGTTTTAGGCGGCATTTCCGGCCTCGTTTTCTTCTATAAACATCCGGCTTTGAAAAAATGGGTGCCACCTCAGAAGGAAGCTGAACCGAAGCTGAAGAAAAGCAGCGTAAAATAAGAAGTGGAAAATTTTTCAACAGAAGCTCCAATACCAGAATAAAATGAATTTAATTATAGGAAGAAAACCCGTCCTCGAAGCCCTTTCTTCAGGGGAGGCAATTGAGCAGATATATGTCCTGTTTGGACAGAAGAGTCCAGCCATTTACGACATTCAGAAACTGGCGCGCCAGAAGGGAATAAAGCTGACTGAACTGCCACAGGGCAAGTTCAGCGCCATTTCACAGGACCCTCACACTCAAGGCGTCATTGCAGTAAAAAGCACACAAAAATATTATGAGCTGGATGAACTGATTGGCGAGGCGAAAAAATCAGCTCTGCCGTTTCTCCTTGTCCTGGATTCCATACAGGACCCTCACAACCTTGGTGCAATTATACGTTCGGCCGAATGCGCCGGCGTTGACGGAATTATAATTACAAAGCACAATAGCGCCACGGTTACTGAAACAGTCGTTAAAACCTCTGCCGGTGCAACAGAGCACGTAAAACTGTGCAAGGTTAATAACCTGAGCCAGGCGCTGAAGACCCTGAAAGAGGAAGGCTTCTGGATTATGGGCTCTTACCTCGAAGGCGCAAAGGATTATTCGGAGACTGATTACAAACTTCCGCTTGCACTTGTGGTAGGCAACGAAGAAAAAGGGCTGAGGCGCCTTACGGCTGAGAGCTGCGACTTCCTGATCAAGATCCCCATGAAGGGGCACATACAGTCTTTGAATGTTTCCGTTGCAACGGGTGTGCTTCTTTTTGAGGTCCTGAGGCAGAGAAGTAAATAACGTTTTTATTCCGACGCCTCCCATGGAGGCGTTTTTTTTTTTCAGTATACTACCGAGATCTCTCACAAATCTATCGACATTTCATCCCTTCGTAAAAGTGGCACTACCTTTCTAAAAAAATATCCCGAAAGTAGCCAAGAAAAAAGTTCCTTCAATGAAGTCTTTTCGCATGCAATATTTTTGGGGCTTGTAGTAAGCCCACTGTTTTTCTATATATTCTATCATGCTATCGGTTGCGGAAAGATATTTTCCGTAACACATGATCCACAGAGGAATCATAAAACTACTTTAGGCTCTCATGGTTGTGGTACAACATTAAATCTCATAGAAAAAATAATTTCTTTTTTAAGTAAAAGCCTTCTTATTTCTATCTATTCTACTTTATGACTACATGAACAGGAAGGCTATTTAGTTTGGCATAAGTAACATATGTCTAAAAATCAGAAGGAGGAAACTATGAGACTCTTGACACGTAAACTTACGGTTGGGATACTTCTTTTGCTGACGGTTCTTTTCCAGTATTCCTGCAAAGAACCTCAACCGGTCGAGCAGACACCTCAAAAAAACACTTCCCAAAAGCTCGCGCTTTCAGTAACCCCTGTCTATGGGGCAATATTTACTACGGATGGAAACTGCACAGGAGTAAACCTCAACATTTACCAGAATAAGACCGATGTATATCTTGATGGAGGTCCGGACCACCCGGGAGCAGCGGGTTTACCCGATGGAAATTACTATTGCAAGATTACAGACCCAAGCGGAAACACACTACTTGGCACCAGCGTCGGCTTGGCGAATCCAACACCGATACACGTGACAAACGGGGAATTCGATAACTGCTATCAGCTTTGGAATATTCTGCAAAAAGCAAGTGACGGTTCAACGGGTTATGATGACACTCCAAACCTGGGAGGAGAGTATAAAGTATGGGTAAGCACATCCAGCAGCTTTGAGGAAAGCCTCAGCAAAACTGATAATTTCAAGGTAACCGGGGGAACTACCCCGCCAACTACAGCCCGGCTGAATGTGCTAAAGTTCTATGACGCAAATGTTAACGGCTTAAATGATGACGGGCAGCTTATCAGCGGCTGGAAATTCAGGATTTATGATAATGTCGACCTTATCCGCTATACTCCGATTGACATCATCCTGGCGCCTGATGATTATACGGTCTTTGAGTTTGACCCGGTGGAAACCAACTGGATTCATACTACACCTGTTACTCAAAGCGTATCGCTGGCAGCAGGGGACAATAAGACAGTGGAATTCGGAAATGTTTGCCTTGGTGCTGGAGGAGGCCTGACGCTGGGCTTCTGGTCCAACAGGAACGGCCAGGCTTTGATTGGAAGCACTGATCTTGCTATGCTGGTTGCCTTAAATCTGCGCAAGGCAGACGGGACACCATTTGACCCCGCTGGTTACAGTGACTTCCGCAGCTGGCTGCTGAGTGCAAATTCAACAAACATGGCATACATGCTCTCTGCTCAGCTTACGGCAATGGAATTAAATGTTTTTAACGGTTTTGTAAGCAGTAACGCTATAGTCTATGCCCCGGGAACAAACAGCGCAAGCAGCCTTGGATTTGCATCAATCGGCGATTTAATGACTGAAGCAAATACCGAATTGGGTTTGCACGGCTTGACGCTCTCAGGCAGCCCATACCGCACTTACCAGGAATCATTGAAAAATGCACTGGATAATGCAAACAACAACAAGAGTTTCGTTCAGTCTACGCCCTGTCCGTTTTCCTTCTTGTAATATGGTTCTCCAGAATTGCTCAGGGCAGGAAAGAATAATGAATATCTTGTAAGAGTGTGAGAGATAGAGGCGTTTTTGAACGCTTTTATCTCTCACATTGGAAAAACTACTTCTTTTTCTTCTCTGCAAATATGCTGTCCGGAAGGCCCTTATTTACTTTGTAGTTTGAATACGTAATGCTTACGCTCCCGCGCTGTGGGTCTTTTGCTTTTGGCTGATTAGAGCCATTCATCCCCCGTCCCATGTTAGGCAAGTCAAAATAGAACTGAATTGAGGATGGCAAAGGGTAGCTCATTTTGCCGTTATAAGTGAAGTTGATCTCAAAGGAGCCGCCTTTCCTAGCCGTGGATTCGACTTTCCTTATCAAGTCCTTACTGGCATCTATCCACAGAGTGGATAAGACTATCTCGCTGTTTTCATCGTTCGGTATTATTTTAATTACGTGAACCGGGCTGCCGTCAATTTTATCTTCCTTTACATAAATTGCATTGTAGTTACCCTTAAAGAGGCGTTCGGGAGAAAAGTTAAAGGCCTGCTTGGGCAGCATTGCGAAGCCTTCGCTGTCCATCTTCATTTTGTCCGGTTTCTTGAAATAAACTTTAGCCTCCATTTCCGGAGCCTTAAGGAAGCTTACATCCACTTTAATGTGGGCGTTTACCTCGTAGTCGTTAACGCTGGAAAATTTTTGTTTTACACGGTCGAGCAGTTTATTCGGATCCTGCTTCTGTGCAAAAAGGGCAGATGCAAGAATAAAAATCAGAAGAATAATCTTTTTCATGTTGTATCCCTAACTTAAAATGTCTTTCTTTGAAAAAATGTATAATGCCGCGCCATAAAAGACCGCGATATGAATGGCCAGGACGCCTGCATCTTTCAGTACTTTACTATAATCCACGGGGTCTTCAAAAAAGTACGACCAGCCCGCGATATGATTTGTAAAAAGGTAAGGTCTGATGGTATTGAAGAAGTCTATGTCAATTACGGAAATAATGAAGAATATGATTATAACCGCCATTGTCGAGACAATAGGTCCAATGGCATTCTCAACAAGTGAGGAAAAAAGAAATGCCAGTGTAATTACAACCGTCATGCTGAGAATTGCAAAGGCGTAAGCTGCCATAAAGCGCCACAAGACGTCATTAGCCGCAAATATTATAATTTTGGTCTTAAAGGCGACAAGGGGCCCTGAGCCAAAGATGAGCAGACCCAGGCCGAGGCTCATGATTGCAAGCCACAAAATGAGCAGTGCGGTATAGATTACTGCTGCAATGAACTTAGCTGTAATGATCTCGAAGCGTGAGACCGGTCTTGTTACCAGCATTCGGTATGTTCCTCCTGTAGCCTCACCTGCCAGGAGGTCCCCGCCAACAAGAACCACGAGGAAAGGAATATGCACAAAAAGGCTCTGGAGTATAAGGTTAGAGATGAAGTAGCCGTTTAGGAGGTTGCCCGCAAATATAAATGAATCTGACAGATTCCTGAATGCAAAGGTTGCACTCCGTTCGCCGGCAAGATAAAACGACAGGTGTATCAGGGGAGCCAGCAATCCGATTGCGATAAACCCGATATAGGTTCTCCATTTCTTGAATATTTTGTACAATTCTATTGATATCAGACTCAGCATTATTCTTTTCCCTCCGTAATAGCCAGAAAATAGTCTTCAAGTGAGCGCATAGGTATTAACGCATTTACAGGAACGTTGCTTTCAACAAGGAATTTGTTCAGCGCAGGTATTTCTTCTTTTTTGAGGTTAAAGAACAGGTCGCTGTTGGCATGGCTTTCAAGGCTATCTGCCCACCGGGAGGCATTTAGCAGGCTTAAGGTCCGGGCCGGGTCTTCTACCCTTACTGTAACCTTAAGTATACCTGAATTCAGGAGCCCATTGACCGTTCCTTCCACCCTGGCTGTTCCCTTGTTGATAATGATCATTCTTGTAGCAATAATTTCAACTTCGGAAAGAATATGTGAAGAGAGAAACACGGTCTTTCCTTTTTCACGGCTGAGGTGAAGTATGAGGTCGCGTATTTCCTTCATCCCTTGTGGATCCAGCCCCGTTGTAGGCTCATCCAGAATAATAAGGTCCGGGTCGTGCAGGAGAGCCTGTGCAAGGCCAAGCCGCTGCTTCATGCCGTGAGAGAAAGTCTTAACCTTGCTGTTGTACCTTTTTTCAAGTCCAACCAGCTCCAGCATTTCCATAATTCTGTTCCTTGAGGTGTCGGTTTCGGAAATTTTCCCCAGCAGTTCAAGGTTTTTATAAGCCGAAAGGTACAGGTAAAAGTCGGGTTTTTCTACAATTGCACCGATCTTCCTGAGTATATCCCTGCGTTTTTTTTCGAGCGGCATCCCGAAAATTTTAATTGAGCCGGAAGTGGGTTTAATGAGTGAAAGTAGCATCCTGATAGTGGTGCTCTTGCCCGCTCCGTTTGGGCCCAAAAAGCCGAAAACGTCGCCTTTAAAGACATTAAGGTCGAGATTGTTTACGGCTTTAACATCCTTAAACTGTTTTGTAAGGCCCTTTACTTCTATAACCTGTTCAGAATTCAAGCATTACTCCGCATCTTTGAAAGAAAGATAAAAATTTAAACTAAGTTAATAATTTTCTGATTTAATTGAACCATTACGGAAATTAAATCGCAGCTACCTGTTTAGACTCCCCGGGGCAGGGGAAAGTTCGCTTTTTTTGGGGGGCGACTGAAAAGTGATGCAATGTGGGTTTTAGCATTCTGGGCATGCGCATCTGTGACTAAAGTTCCGGGAGGTGTATGGGGTGGTGAAAAGGCGGTTCCGGATAAGGCTCCTGAGCCGCCCATATTTAATTAAATTTATTAATAGGAAATTGCCCTTATTACTGCATCGTGAAAAAGGGGGCGGAACTTAATTATCTTATTGTTTTTTCTCGTTGGGAAAACCCTGTTTGTAAGGAGTACAACAAAAAGATTCCTTGTTTTATCTGCCCAGACTGACGTGCCTGTAAAGCCCGTGTGTCCGAATGATTCTGTGCTGAAAAGACTTCCTGCTGAAGAGCCCGTAGGAGCCTTAGTATCCCAGCCGAGTCCACGTGAGCTCTGTTCAGAGACTTTGGAGGTAAAGAGTTCCACGGTTGAAGGCTTGATTAGCTGTTTTCCATCGTAGCGCCCCTTGTTAAGCATCATTTGCATAAATGTCGAAAGGTCGCCCGCCGTAGAAAACAGCCCTGCATGTCCGGCAACGCCTCCCATGGCTGCGGCATTCTCGTCGTGGACGGTGCCTCTGACGGTATCCATCCTCCAATAGTTGTCAACCTCCGTAGGAACACATTTATTCCAAAGGCTCTTTGGTGGATTATACATAGTGTGCGACATGCCAAGTGGTTCAAAGACACGTTTCTTCAGGAACCGGTCCAGAGGCATTCCCGCAATCTTTTCAATTACAAGCTGTAGCGTTATCATGCTGAGGTCGCTATAAAGAAATTTCGTTCCCGTCGGATATTCCAGGCTGGTATTCATGATATCCTGTGCAACCTGGTCGTGATTCTTGTACATTTTGTAAAAAGGCTTGTCGGCCGGGAATCCGGCATTATGGAGGAGGAGGTTCCTGATGGTAATATTTTCCTTGCCGTGGTTTGCAAAGTCTGGCAGATAGTCTGAGACTTTTTTATCGAGTATAAGTTTCCCCTCGTCATAAAGGAGCATTGCTGCAGTTGTGGTGCCTATTACCTTCGAAACAGATGCCAGGTCGAACATTGCATCCGTTTCCATCGGCTGTACTCCCGGGCCGTAGGTATAATGGCCGAATGCTTTTTTATAGATTACTTTTCCTTTATAGCCCACATATGCAACAGCGCCCGGGAATACAGAATCCGATAGTCCGGAGTTCATTACCTCATCCACCTTTGAAAAGTCAAACGACGAGTCGCTTTCGGCCTGAATATCTTTAAGAGTCTGACTTTCCATACGAATTCCGTCGCCTACTTTGTAAGGGGTATCGGGTATTGAGATCGGGAGCTTGCCTGTAATGTCAACTTCACCGGTAATAGCTTTCATCATTGCAATCTGGGAGACCTTCGGGTCGCCATAGCTGCAGAGATAATTTGGTGCTTCGGGGAAATTGGATAAAATGTAAGGGTTTCCCATGCTCATGAAAATTACCGGCTTTTTCAGTTCCGAAAGAGCCTTTACCAGTTTAATTTCCTCTTCAGGCATGCCGATTGAGCCCGTAAAAGCCTTAACCTTTACAAATATCGGAACCAGTACCAGGTCACTACTTCGGACGGCTTCCATGGCCTCATTAAATTCCCTTCCGGTGCTTGTCTTTCCAAGTGAGACATGCCGTACGTTATTGAACCTTTCTTTTACAAGCTTTTCAAAGTAGTAAGGTGCCGGAGCGCTCAGGTCGCTTAATGTAATGCAGGCTACGCTTGAATAATTTGCCGGGTTAACGGGTACCAGTGAAGCCGTGTTCTTAACCAATGTAATGGATTTATCGGCAATATCCTGTGCAAGGCGGATGTGCGACTTACTGTTTAAGGAGCGGCTGACGCTGTCTATATCGACGTACCTGTTGTTATCGAGGTGAAGCCATTTCTTTGCCGCCAGAATTTTTCTTACGCTATAGTCGATCCTGCTTTCTTTGAGCTTTCCGGATTCAACGGCGTTATAGATGGCTGAAATTGCCTTGGATTCGTCGGGAGGGAAGAGTATGATGTCGTTTCCCGCCTGTACAGCCTTAAGTGCGGCAGGCCCGCTCTTAAAGTGTTTTGTCAGGCCGTGCATATTCATGGCGTCTGTTACAATGAGTCCGTTGAAACCGAGCTGATCCTTGAGGAGTTTTGTGATAATATTCCTGGATAGTGTGGCCGGGAGTCCGCGTTTGGGTTCATAAGCCGGGACCTCCAGGTGGCCGACCATGACGGATTTAACTCCGGCAGAAATGGCTTTTTCAAAAGGCACGAGGTCGTTGGTTTCAAACGATTTTCTGCTCTGGCTTAAAAGGGGCAGATCCCTGTGCGAATCCAGGTCTGTTGCCCCGTGTCCCGGGAAGTGTTTAGCAGTTGTAAGGACGTTTTCTTCCTCCATGCCCTTCATAAATGCCAGCATGTGGCGGTCAATTATGTCCTTATCCTCGGAATAAGACCTGATATTAATGATAGGGTTACGGGCGTGGTTATTTATGTCTACCATAGGGGCGTAGTTCTGCTGGACACCAATGGCGCGAGTTTCCTGGCCGATGATCTTACCCATCATATAGGTAAGCGCCGTATCGTCGGCAGCTGCTACGGCCATGTTATAGGGAAACTCAACCGCGTCTTTAAGGCGCATTCCTACGCCGCGTTCATAATCGGCTGATATAAGCAGCGGCAGCCCTGAAAGGCGCTGAAGTTTATTTGTCAGCATTACCTGGTTTATCACGTCGCCTTCAAAAAATATGAGTCCCCCTACCTTCAGGTCCCTTACCAGGTGGACAAGTCTTTTATATTTCGGGTCGTCCTCGTTCATGAATTCCGCCTCGACCCAGGGCATAACCATTTGAGCGCATTTTTCATAAAGTGTCATATGGTTAAGCGTATTTTCGACCCAGCGAACGTCTGCATTATTCAGGTCGAATGCGGAATAAGGACTTAAAGCTTCTGAAGTTTTTTTCATCAGTCCGGATTCAGTTTTATGAAAAAAATATTTAGCGGAATTTTCAGAAGATATTGTTTTAACGGATGAAGACAGAATCAGTCCTGAAATTAACAAAAGCAAAGTTACTTTCTTCAATTGGTCCTCTCTTATGACTCATAATTACAACAACGTACTCACATTTAAACAAGCTATTTACATTAACAACTAAAAAAAAGCCTCTTATGTTCCCACTCCTGAAAAGGAGAGGAACATAAAAGGCCCCCACAATCATCGAAACAAATTAAGGAACAAATAAATCAGAACTCTGCGTTCCCCTGAAAAAAGGTGGTCTGATCTACTTAAAGTCAGGCCTTCAAGAAGGCCTGTATAAATTCATTATTCGGATTTTTTCCCGAATTCAGGATCAAAGGGCAGCATTCTGGTAATCAGGAATGCCGGAATAATAGAGAGAGCCACAATGATGAAGAATGTATGGTAACCTACCATGTCTTCCAGCCAGCCTGAATACATTCTTGGTATCATCATGCTCAATGCCATAAAGCCGGTTGCAATTGAATAGTGCGACGTTTTGAGCTCGCCATCGCAGACATACATCATAAAGAGCATGTAGGCCGTAAAACCGAAGCCGTAGCAGAACTGCTCAAAGCAGACCGCAGCGCTGATAACAAAGATATTTTCGGGCTGTGTAAAGGCCAGAAATGCGTAAACCCAGGCAGGAAGGTTAATTGCGGCAAACATCCACCAGAGTGCTTTTCCAAGTCCCACACGTGCAGCAAAAATGCCGCCCATAATTCCGCCAACAAGGAGTCCTATAACGCCCACGGTTCCGGAAATAAAGCCGACCTGACTGTTAGAAAGAGCTAGGCCTCCGACTTCGCGTGCATCCTTAAAGAACAGGCCAACAAGGCTTATGAGCTGTGCTTCGCCTAGTCTGTAGACAAGGAGGAAAGCCATAATGATAACAATATGTTTCTTCTTAAAGAAAAGGACAAATGTTCTTCTGAAGTTTTTCATGACACTTCCGGAGGCATCAGCAACTGCAGGCTTATCACTGGCAGGATAGGGCAGAATGAAGTAATGGTAAATTGCAAAAGCAAGGAAAAGTCCGGTTATTATGTAAAATACCATTGTCCATGCACCTACAAGACCCATGCTTTTAGTCAGTGCGCCGGCTAACATGACCAGTAGTCCCTGTGCAGTAATCATAGCGATTCTGTAGAAAGTGCTTCTTATACCTGTATAGAGAGCCTGATTGTGCTTATCGAGTCCCAGCATGTAGAATCCGTCGGCTGCAATGTCATGTGTGGCCGAGCTGAATGCAAGGAGGAAAAAGAACATTAAGGTGTACTGGAAAAATGAGTTTGCAGGAATGGTAAGAGCAATTCCTGAAAGGCCTACTCCTATTAAGAACTGCATGGAAATAATCCATGACCTTTTTTTTCTGAACATATCAAGGAACGGGCTCCAGAGCGGTTTAATTACCCAGGGCAGGTTCAGCCATGCTGTGAAAAAAGTTATGTCTGTATTGGAAATACCCATGTCCTTATACATAAGGACGGAAACTATCATTACCATGGCATAAGGGATACCTTCGGCGAAATAAAGAGAAGGCACCCATGACCACGGATTTCTGAAGCCGGGTTTTCCTTTCGGGGCAGCAGCTGATTGAGCCCCGGGGACTCCTTTTTCAACCACCATATCTGTTTTTTCTTGTGACATTAAAATCTCCTGTAATAAAAATTTACTTCAGCACTATTGTATAAAACTTTTCAGGGCATAAGCCTCTGCTTTTTCTGCGCACGGGTCATTAAATTCCGGCTTTCTCACGGGCCATAATTACCGCGCCCATTGCGGGCGGGAAATCGGGAGCTTTTATATTAACCCCGGGGAATTTCTGTGCAACCTGGCTGCGGAAACGTTTGGATAGGTAATTATCCGAACTTGCAACGCCGCCAATAAGGCTCAAATCGAGTTTCTCCTGGTCCATTTTTTTCAGCATGGCATGTATATGCAGCACGAGCTCATAGCTTTCTTCTTCAACAATGTTCTGGCAGGCTTCATCTCCCTGTTCAGCGGCCTTTATTACTAGCGGGGCAACCCTTGCAATATCAAAATTATTCTTATAAACCTCGCTAATGAGCATCTCAGGCGTACTGATGCCGAAGCTTTCTGCAACCAGGGAGGTGAGAAGTGTTTTTTCGCCTCTTCCGTCAAAAGCCTTTCCGACCAGAGTAAGACCTCTGCGGCCAATGACGAATCCGCTGCCCTGATCGCCAATGAACCTTCCGAAGCCGCCTACGCGGTGGATTGTTCCTTGTGCATCCTTGCCGAACATGATTGATCCTGTTCCTGCGATGAGTATGCTCCCGGGTTTACCTGAAAAAGCACCTTCCAGGGCTATGCGTGCATCACTGTCCACATAAAAAGAATTAAATTTCACTCCTTTTTCGCCGGCGTACTGGCAGAAAGCCTGCTCCATTTTCTCTGCGTCGGGGCGTCTTCCTGCTCCCGTGGTGCCGAGCACGATGGAGATAAAATCCGAGTAATCGGCTTTAAGCTTGTCTTTACTTTCAGCAATGAGGCTGAAGAGTGTTTCAGCGACCTTATCGGTTCCTATAATTAAAAAGTTTGAAGGCCCACCGGTGCATTCATAGAGCTTGTTGCCTTCCGTATCTGTAACGACGCAGGCAGTTTTTGTTCCGCCGCCATCCATTCCTACTAAATATTTCATTAAAATCCCGAAATAAAATACAGCAAAATTGTTAATTGGATAAAAGTATGCTAAAATATAAAAAAAAGGAGACAGAATAAAAGTAAATATTGGTAAGTAGTTAAATTATTACGGGTTATCCGGGCAGGTTCTTAAAGCTTTCGGTGGCTCTGTGAAAGCAAAATTAACGTAGCGTGAGAGAAATAAAGCCTGGTTTTGAAAAGAAAAACAAATAAGCAGACAGAAAACGAAGGAATTTCGGGTAAATTCTGTCTGCTTAACTAAATGTTGCTAAACTAAGGCATTACTGTTTATCTACCGGGGAGGCCAGAAGGATCTTTTCAATAGCATCCTTTAACACATCCTTGGGAAGCGCCCCCTGAGCCATCTGTGGCTTCTCGCCTTTAGGGCAGAAAAGCAGCGAGGGAATGCTCCTGATTCCAAAAACCGCTGCCAGTTCCTGCTCGGCTTCCGTATCTATCTTGTAAATGTTTATCTTTCCGTCGTATTCCTTTGCCAGTTCCTCCAGTATCGGGGCAACCATCTTACAGGGACCGCACCAGTCGGCATAAAAATCAATCAGGCAGGGGAGTTCGCCCAAATAGTTCCACTCCCTGTTGTTTTCGTAATCGAAGACCTTCTTAAGAAAGGTCTCTTTGGTCAAATGTTCTAACATAATTTCCCTTCTTCCTTATTTTTTATAAAATTAGATGCAATAGGCTAAAAATGGATTCAGGATTTATTCTTTCCCTCATAAATTTCTCTTATTTTTCCCGTCCCCGGCTCACTCTGGGCAGAACGAAGTTATATTATAGATAATATTTTTTTCGGAAAATTACCCGCAAAATTTTATTTTTTATTGTGTGTGAATTTATTTTGTTTTTGACTTTAGGAGGTATTATGGTTTTACTGGAATTCAGCATGAGCCCGACAGACAAGGGTGAAAGCCTCAGCAGTTATGTGGCAAAGATTCTGGACTATATAGATGAAAGCGGCGTTACGTACAGGCTCACTCCAATGGGTACAATACTAGAAGGGGAGTGGGATAAGGTAATTAACGTTGTAACGGGCTGCTTTAAGCTGATGCAGCAGGATTCAAGGAGGATAAGCGTAAACTTAAAGGTGGATTACCGTGCCGGAGAGGAAAGCCGTCTGGAAAGCAAAATTCAGAAGGTAGAAAAAATACTGGATAAGAAGCTTTCAACTTAAATTAAAAGAGCTCAAAATGAATTGTTTTCAGAAAGAAATTGTTATCTCAGAGAAGACGCGCGGGTTTCATCTGGTAACAGAGGAAGTCTTACGTCAGATTCCCGAATTAAGGAATTTTTCGGCCGGCATTTTTTTTCTGTTTATCCAGCACACATCGGCTTCACTTTCAATAAATGAAAATGCCGATCCTGACGTAAGGCACGACATGGAATCGTACTTTAACAGGAGCGTTCCTGAGAACGCTCCTTATTTTGAGCACATGACCGAAGGGAGCGACGACATGCCGTCTCACATAAAAAGCTCCCTTCTGGGCAGCAGCATTTCGATCCCTGTTACAAACGGGAGGCTTAATCTGGGTACGTGGCAGGGAATTTACCTTTGCGAGCACAGGAATCGCGGGGGCAGAAGGCATCTTGTTGCAACAATAATGGGTGAAAGAACCCACAAATGAGCAAAACCGGTGTGGTCCTGGGGAAAACTGCAGGAAAGCCTGGCGCTTAAAGCCGGAAGTTTAGTATCTTGGACTGATAAATTTATGATAAAATGAAGCTATTTAAATATATAATTTATATTTCCCCGATCCTGGTTTTTATGGCAATTTCATCCTATCATGACCTCCACAAGAGGGATCTTGGGACTAAGAATAACCCCGTCAAGCTGTATTTTACCCCGGCCCTTGATGCCAACAGGATTACCTCCAGTGCAAAGGAGCTGGTCGAGTTTCTTGAAAAAGAAACGGGTTATTACTTTGAAACTGCAGTTCCTACGAGCTATATAGCTGTTGTGGAAGCTTTCGGCACAAAGAAAGCCGATATTGCGGGAATCAACACTTTTTCTTACCTGATGGCACACGAAAAGTATGGCGCCGAGGCCAGGCTAAGGATAGTGCGTGAAGGAGGTGATACCACCTACAAAGGGTGCTTCCTCACGCGCGTCGATTCCGGAATCGACAGCCTTGCCGACTTAAATGGAAGAAGCATTGCTTATGTCGACCCATCATCAACCTCAGGCTACATTCTTCCCAAGGCAATGCTTTCTCGCCGTGGGATAAAGCCTTCAGAGGAAGTTTTTGCAATGAAGCATGATAACGTTGTAACAATGATCTATCAGAAGCAGGTGGATGCCGGGGCGACGTACTATTCTGCTCCAAACCCGAAGACCGGACTTGTAATGGATGCCAGGATGAGGGTTCTTCAGCAATTCCCGGATGTAGTCAAGAAGGTTAAGATCATTGGTTTTACAGAAGCAATTCCGAACGATCCGTATGTCTTCAGGAAGGATATGCCCGAGGAGATGAAAAGGAAAATTGTAAATGCATTCCTGAAATTTGTATCTACAGAAAAGGGGCGGAAGGCCATGTTTGAAATTGCAGACATTACAGGTCTGATGAAGACCAGCGACAGTGATTATGACGGACTCAGAAAAATGCTGAAGGAAGAGAATATTTCATTAAGCGGGGTGATAAAATAATTTTGATTTGGCCAATGTTGAGCTTATTGAAGAATGATATGCCAGGAAAGCAGTATATATGCTTCCTGTGCCGCATAAAGCGGAAGGAAAAGAGGTTTAATAAATGCTATTGAAGCTCCAGAATTTACATAAAGTTTATAAGTCGGGCACTCACGCGTTAAAGGGGGTCAGTTTTGAAGTACGGGAAGGGGAGTTCCTGGTTGTAATAGGTCTCAGCGGTTCAGGCAAGAGCACGCTTCTAAGGTGCATTAACCGTCTTCTTGAGCCTACATCCGGTACAATTGAATTTATGGGGCAGGATATTACTCACGTCAAGGGCGAGGAGCTCAGGCATGTGCACCAGCAGATAGCCATGGTATTCCAGAACTTTAATCTTGTAAAAAGAAGATCTGTTTTGACAAACGTAATAACGGGCCGACTGGCATCTTTAAGCACTGTAGATTCGGTTCTGGAAAGGTTTTCTCCTGAGGTATATGAGGAAGCCTTTCAGGCGCTCAGGACCGTTGGCATTGAAGAGAAAGCAAAAGAAAGGGCTGATGCCTTAAGTGGTGGGCAGCAGCAGAGGGTTGCAATTGCACGCAGTCTTATGCAGTATTTTGAGAAGATAAACAATGAACTTGGAACAACCATAATCTGCAGCCTTCATTTCCTGAGCCTTGTAAGACGATATGCCACGCGTGTCATTGCCTTAAGGCAGGGCGGCATTATCTATCAGGGCGATCCGAAGGATATAAATAAGGAATGGTTTAAGACCATTTATGGCGAAGAGGCCGAGGAAGTGGAAATCAGGTAAGCAAAGATAAGCCCCATGAAAACATCTAAAAAGTCAGTAAATCTAGAAGCCCCAAAAAGGGAAATAGGATGCCGGAAATTAAATGAAGACAACTGAAGCTGAAAATATTGAGCCCAGGGAACTATTTATGAGAGGAAAGGAATGGCAAAACAGGAATAATTTTGTAAAGGCAGTCCTTCTGGATGTATTCCTGGTCTTCTATGCGCTGATACTGCTGCAGAGGGTTATTTATTATAAACTCATACTTGACCTGCGTGAGGTGCCCTTCGGCTGGCCTCAGCTTGGTGCGGTTTTTATTGTAAGTGTAGTGCTGGGAGCCTCCTGGGCATTTACAAGGACTTCTCTGGCGACAAGGCTTTTTAAGCTCCACAGGGATAATAACATTACAAAGTGGAACGTGGAGATTTTTGCGTGGCTTCTTTTTGACCTGACATTTATTGCCGGCTGGGTGGTGACAAAGATATCAATTGTAGATCTTTTCAGTGCCGAGGGTATCCACGGGGCTAACAGGATCTTCAGCGCCATGTTTCATCCGAATAT
Source organism: Ignavibacteria bacterium (assembly GCA_025612245.1). GTDB lineage: Bacteria > Bacteroidota > Ignavibacteria > Ignavibacteriales > SURF-24 > JAAXKN01. Next base: position 16,898 of record JAAXKQ010000014.1, on the reverse strand, counting down.
GGGGATTTTTGATGACGCACTTTCTGCAATAATTGAAACAATTTATCTGGCCTTAATTGCGACGCTTCTATCCATTCCTCCTACGTTCCTGGTAAGCTTTTTTACAGCGCGTAACCTGATGAGGGAGAATAAGATTACCTTTGCCATTTACTATATATTAAGAATTGTATTTAATTTTGTGCGTTCAATAGAGCCATTGATCTGGGCTATCATCTTCTCGGTCTGGGTGGGTATTGGTCCTTATGCGGGCATGATAGCCCTTCTTGTGCACTCGGTAGCGTCAAACGCAAAGCTTTATTCCGAGGCAATAGAAGGAATTGAGGAAGGGCCTGTCGAGGCCATGGTTGCAACGGGTGCGAACAGGATACAGGTTGTCTGGTATGCAGTTGTGCCGCAGATTGTGCTACCGTTTCTTTCCTTTACAATATACAGGTGGGATATAAACGTAAGGATGGCAACGGTCATTGGCCTTGTTGGCGGCGGCGGTATAGGCACGATGCTAATGCAGTATCAGGGGCTTGCCAGGTGGAATGAGGTGGGCCTAATTGTCCTAATGATTGCCTTTGTAGTCTGGGTGATGGACTATATAAGTGCCAGGGTAAGGGAGGCGATTTACTAGGCTTAAGGAGCTTTAGAGAATTAGCTGTCTGAAATAGGTTTCCCAGAACATGGCTTCCTCTTCTGTAGTGGGCAAAGGGGGAAGTCCACCGGTCAATAATTCCTCATTGGTGATCGTCCTATTGAAGGATTCCGAAAGTACAAACGTCCAGGTCTGTCTTACAATCATTCCCGCCAGTGCGGGAGCAGGTTTCTTTTTCCCCATTGTATCCTTCAGAAATTCCATTATGATCGATTCCTCGTTTTTCAGGAGGTTCTTGAGGTTTTCCGTGTCGCGTTCTAGAGGGAACTCCCTGAAGGCCAGTTTTACCAGGTCGAATATTAAAGAATATTTCCCCGGGGTTTTTGACTTGAAATCCAGGTAAGCTGAAAGTTTTTTCTCAGGCTCATTAAGCTGGGAATTGGAGAGAATTTCTCCAATTTCCGAAATGAAGCGGTCGATTTCAAAGCTTATCACGTCATAATAGATGTCCTCTTTTGAGGCATAGTAGTGATAAATAGAGGCTTTACCGATCCTGAGGTCGCGTGCGATTTCCTCAATTGTGGTCTTTGCCAGGCCGTGCCTTGCAAATCTTTTTTGCGCGGCCTTGACAATGTTAAATTTTTTTTGGTTATTTTTCATTTAGCACCATTCTCAAGGGAAATGTGGAAAGAAAAATACACAAATCCCAAAATAAAAGTAATTGCTTTTGATAGTAAGTGTGGGTAAATTTGCATTTCTTAGTGTAAAAATCCAAATTTTTTACGGGAGGCAGTGTAAAATATGGCTATGATGGCCAAAATGAGGAGTCTTGCTCCGGCATTTATTATTACGATTGGTGGAATATTTGTCCTTTTTATGGTCCTTTCAGATTCCAGAGTGATCGAAATCTTCGGTCAGCGAAAGAATAACGTGGGGTCAGTCAACGGTCAGGATATTTCTTATCAGCAGTTTTCTGCATTTTTAGATCAGGCCAGACAAAGGCAAAAAGAACAGACAGGCAAGGACATTGACGAAGATCAGATGGATGCCTTCAATGACCAGGTCTGGGACGCTATGGTTACTCAGGAACTGGTAAAAGAACAGTACGACAAGCTGGGTATTAAAGTTTCTGACCAGGAAGTAAAGGACATTTTGCTCGGGCCCAACCCTCCCGAAGCGCTCAGAAGACAGTTCACAGATTCGACTGGCAGATTCAACAGGCAACTGTATGAATCGACGCTGCGCGCTCAGAAAAAGGAAGTCCTCCTTAACATCGAAGAGAGTATAAGACAGATGAGGCTGCAGGAAAAACTTCAGAATTATCTTTTTGCAACTCTTCCTGTCAGCGAAGGTGAGATTAAGCGCAGGTATATTGACCAGACAACAAAGATCAATGCTAATTATGTGCTCGTTGACATAAATAACATACCCGACAACTCTATTTCTGTAAATGAAGAAGACCTGAAGAAATTCTACAATGAAAATCAGGACAGGTTTAAGGTTGAGGCCCAGAGAAAACTGAGATACGTAGTGTTCTCAAAGGCTGCCTCGAGAGAGGATTCTGCTTCAATTAAAAACAATCTGATTTCTCTTATCAACAAAGCAAAGAATGACACAGCCGACTTCAAGAGTTATGCTCAGATCTATTCAGAAGCTCCCGCAACAAAGGATACTTTAAGTCCGAACATGCTTGCCCCCGATGCTGTTGACGTATTTGCCAACGCTGCCCCGGGAAGCATCGTTGGTCCATATACCACATACGAAGGTTATGTGGCTTATAAGATTCTCTCAAAAGTTCCTTCCAGCGACAGTTATGTAAGAGCCTCACACATACTCATTCCTTTCAAGGGAGATGAGGCAAAGGCTCAGCAGGAAGCAATGAACATATACAACCAGCTTAAAGCAGGTGCCGATTTTTCAAAGGTGGCAAAAGAGAAATCTGATGACGTAGCCAGCGCAAGAAGGGGCGGCGACCTGGGATGGTTCGGAAAAGGGCAGATGGTAAAAGAGTTTGAAGATGCAAGCTTCAACGGTCCTATTGGTGTCGTCCAGAAGCCGATCAAGTCATCTTTCGGATACCATATAATAAAGGTTACAGGAAAGACTTCAAGCAGGTACGTTGTTGAAAGAATAGTCAATAAGATAAAGGCTTCTGCTTCAACATCAGACAATGCATATCAGGCAGCCAACGATTTTGTTTATCTTGTAAAGAAGAGCAACTTCGACCAGGAAGCTAAAACAATGAACTACAAGATAATCTCAACCCCGTTGTTCAACCAGGATGCAAGCTATGTACCGGGTATCGGAGCCAACAAGGCAATGGTAGACTGGGCATTCGACAGCGACAAGGGTGATTTGAGTGAAGTTTACAAAGCACAGAACGGATACGTCGTTGTCCAGGTTTCAGAGGAAATTAAGGCAGGTGTAAAGAAATTTGAAGAAGTCAGGAATTCAATAAGGCCGATGGTCGTTCGCGAGAAAAAGCTCCAGAAGGCAACTCAGATTGCTGAACAGATCAGGAAACAGGCTTCCGGTTCTTCTTTACAGATGGCCGCAAGTAATTTCTCCCAGGCAAGATTCGATACGACGGGTACTTTCACGCCAGCACAGGCAATCCCCGGTTTGGGTCGTGAGTTTGGATTTATACTGAAGGCAGAGAATGCAAATATCAACAGCATTACTGCTCCAGTAAGAGGCCACAGAGGTGTTTACCTGATTCAGGTTACAAGCAGGACTCCGTTTGAAAAGTCCACCTATGCAATGCAGAGGAATTCTTTCAGGGATAACATCCTTCAGCAGAAGAAAGCATATTTCTTCAGCCAGTGGATCAGCCAGTTAAAGAAGAATGCCAAGATAGTTGATAACAGAAGGCAGTTCTACGCAAGATGATTTATCTTGAAATGAGTTGACATAAAAAAGCCGTGATTGGAAATGATCACGGCTTTTTTTTTGCGCCAACACGGAAAAGACGCCATGGAGCCATTGATTGAGTGGAATCAAGTCCTGCACCTACGGGGTCTTTTCCCTGGTGAAGATTCTAAAGGTTACATTAATCAGTGTGACAAGGAGTATCAGAACCAGGGCAGCCGCCCAGGCCTGGCGGTTCCAGTCCTCAAAGGGAGCCCTGGAGTAGTCGTAAATAAAAACCGTAAGCGAGGCAATCGGTTCATCAAGCCTTGTCGACCAGAATCTATTGCCGAGGGCCGTGAAGAGTAATGGAGCCGTTTCTCCGGCGGCTCTTGCAATTGAGAGCAGTATACCCGTAAATATGCCCTTAAATGCGGCGGGTAAAACGACAAAAAGTGTAGCCTTCCAGCGCGGGGCACCGAGCGCCAGGGCACCTTCGCGGTAACTTTCAGGCACAAGCCTCAGCATCTCCTCTGTAGTTCTTGTAATAAGAGGAATCATCAGAATGCCCAATGCGAAGCCACCGGCCAGGGCTGAAAACCTCCTCATAGGAATTACAATTAAAATGTATGCCACAACACCAATTACGATGGATGGAATTCCGTTTAGGACCTCGGTTAAAAACCTGACACTTCTTGCAAATAATGAGGAATTCCCTTCCGAAAGATAAATGCCTGAGAATAAGCCGACAGGAATTCCGATGAGGCTCCCAAGTCCGATTAAAATGGCCGTCCCCATGAGAGCATTTGCCATGCCGCCTCCCAGCTCACCGGCAGGCTTCGGCATTTCTGTAAAAAAGGACCAGCTGATAGAACTTACGCCCTGTTTTAAGGTATAAAAGAGAATTATAAAAAGCGGAACTATGACCACCAGGGCGCATACAATGCTGAATAAAGTCATAATTAAGCTTTTGAACTTCCGTAGGTTTGAGTTAAGTTTTCCAGTCATGTCTATACCTTTGAGTATTTTCTTGTTACGCTCCAGACTACAAGCCGTGCAACTGCATTCAGAAGAAATGTCATTATGAATAACAGCAGGGCAATTTCAATAAGGGCACTTGTATAAAGCTGCGAGGTGGCCTCGCTGAACTCGTTTGCCAGCACGCTGGCCATTGTGTAACCCGGGTCGAAGAGTGCGAAGGAAATTTCGGGGCGGTTTCCAATTACCATTGTTACTGCCATTGTTTCCCCCACGGCTCGCCCGAGTCCCAAAAGCGCGGCACCAAGAATGCCGGACCTTTCTCCCGAAAGGACAATTGTTACGACCTCCCACTTTGTAGCCCCGAGTGCAAAGGCGGCTTCTCTTTGAGCCTGTGGAATCGATTTCATGATATCTCTGGAAATGGAAGTTATGATGGGGAGTATCATTATTGTAAGAATCAGTACTGCCGCAATCATTCCAAAACCGTAAGGGGCACCGTCAAAAATAGGAATGAATGCAAAATGCCCGGAGAGCCAGGGTTCAGCGGAATCTCTCAGGAATGGGGCCAGGACAAAAATTCCGAAAAGGCCATAGACGATGCTTGGAATGGCTGCAAGGAGTTCGACCATCATAGATATGATTTTCTCCAGCCATGGCGGAGCAAACTCAGAGAGGAAAATTGCAGTGCCGATACTCAACGTAACGGAGATTAAGAGGGCAAGTAACGAGGAGAAAAGTGTTCCGAATATGAAAGGCAGGGCCCCGAACTTTTCCTGCACGGGGTCCCAAGTATCGGAAGTAATGAATCCCCAGCCGAACCTTTCAATCGAGGGCATTGACTGCGTGAGCATCTGGTAGCCCATTATTACGACAAGCACAAGCAGAAAGAAGGCAAAAGACCTGGTCAAATTCTCAAAGACCAGGTCACCAAAGTTTTTGCCCGAGAAAAAGCTGCCTGCCATTCGCCTCAGGGTATTGTACATACTTTTAATGGAAAAGAGACTGGTCCTGCTTTGCCCTAAGGCCAAATCCCGGTCCCTGTTTTTTATGTCCATATTTACTTTACCGTAATGTTTGAAATTTTCTTTTCATCAAGCTTTACAACTTCCTTTGGAAGTGGTGCGTAATAAAGGCCGGGAGCAAACTTCTGTCCCTCTGTAACAGCCCACCTGAGGAAGTCTGAAATTGCCTTTGCTTTACCTTTATCTTTCATATTTTTATAAACCAGGAGCCATGTAAATGCCGAGATAGGGTAGGAATCCTTTCCGCCGGCGTTTGTAATTTCAACTCTAAGGTCTGCCGGCATATTTTTAATAAAACCTGCAGCAGCCTGTGAAACGGAGGCAAAAGTAGGCTCCACGAAGTTTCCAGCCTTATTTTTAAGTGCAGCATACGGGAGCCCGTTTTGTACGGCATAGGCCAGCTCCACGTAACCGATTGCACCCTGGGTCTGCTTTACAAGTCCCGCAACTCCCTCATTCCCCTTGCCGCCAAGGCCTACGGGCCAGTTGACAGAAGTACCCTGACCTACCTTGTTTTTCCATTCATTACTTACTTTTGAAAGGTAACCGGTAAAGATGTTGGTAGTTCCGCTGCCGTCTGAGCGGTGGGCGACGAAGATGGCTTTATCCGGGAGGTTTTTCCCCTTGTTAAGTGAGGTGATCCTGGGGTCGTTCCACTTTTTGACTTTCCCAAGGAAGATGTCAGTCAGCACCTCAGGCGTAAGTTTTAATCCCTTGCCTGTCTGCGGCAGGTTATAGGTAACTACAACAGCGCCCATTACGGTAGGAATGTGAAGGATTTCGGTGCCGCGTTTAGACTGGGCTTCCTTTAGCTGTTGGTCGGTCATCGGTGCGTCGGAGGCTCCGAAATCTACGGTGCCTTCAATCACCTGCTTTATTCCGCCGCCGCTTCCAATTGACTGATAGTTGAACTGAATGCCCGTTTTCTGATGATAAACGTCGAACCATTTGGAATATATCACGTAGGGGAATGTAGCCCCTGCGCCATTGAGCTTCATCTGGGCATTGAGAACAGATGAGACCATTATTATGCCTAGTATTACGAAAAATTTAAATTTCATTGTGTTTTCCTTTTTTAATTGTACTTAAGTGAATTAGAACTGGTAAGAGAACGTCACTCTTCCGACAAGATCTTTTGCTTTAAGGCCAGAGTAAGAAACAGATTCCATGTTAGGCATCAGGCTGACATTTTTGTCGACCTGGAAGTCAATGGCGCCAAGTATAAGGTCCGTCCTGTCGCTTCTGTCCAGATCCTTATTGGGGACGTACCTGTCGTACCGTGCTACAAGGCGGATCTTCCCGGCAAGCTTCATCCAAGCGTATGCGGAAATACCGTAGCCATTTTGTGATTCAAGCGGACTTGATACTGTGGGAGCAAAATTGTTTTGCTGAGTTTTATAAAAAGCTTCAATTCCGGTTGAATATACATCCTTTTGGAAGAAGTTCATCATAAGGGCTGCGGTAAGGGCATTGTTTTTCTTCAGCTCTTTACTTAAAGCGTCAGTTTTAGGAGCGTATGAAGCGTAGTCGCCATAGACTGAGAACTGGAAGAAGCTTAAGGGCACAAACTGCAGAAAGCCGTAGAAGCGCTTGTATTTATTTGCTTCGGGGGCATTACCGGAATTATTACCTATCTTAACCCAGTATCTTACTACTCCCGCCTCATCAAATTTTCCTCTTAGATCCACGCCAAAGTCTCTTGAAGAGACGGCTCCGTTTAAGTCTGTAATGGTTTTTTCAAGCGCCCTGTAGCCCCAGAAGGATTCAGATGTTTCGATTTCGGGGTTGGGTGAAATGCCAAAATAAAGGTCACTTCCGCTGAAAATGTTTTTCCATTTCAGATATGCATCCTTAACCATCACTCCGAGTTTGCCGCCGGAGGTAAGTGAAGAGGCCGACTGGTCGGCCTCAAGGCGGAACCTTGCATCGAAGGATTCCGAAACAGTGTAATCCGTAGTTATATAGATCCTCCTGAACTGAAAGCCGTTAAGGTCCTTCTTTGAAGAATCTTTCTGGTCAATATTATAAAAGTAATCGCCGAACATAAGTCCGCTCAATCTGGGAGCGCTTTTTTCCTGTGCGAATGCAGGGTCCATTATAGCAAGAACGAGTATTGCAAACAGAAATATTTTTTTCATGATTATCCCATTTTAAGTTTTAGAATGTGTTAAAGGCACCTAAGCCTTTGACAGTCAAAAATTATTGACGCATTCAAGATATAGTAATACTAGAAAAGACGTGTTAAGGGTATATTAACTTAGTGTTAAGAAATTGTTAAATGAGGGATAAATATAAATGACCTTTATTTACGGGGGTGAAATGAACGTTGGGATTTGTCTAATTAACAATAACTTAACACACGGAGAACTAAAATTATCTTAATTTAATAGGAGCAATAATACCAAAATAAAATTCCGGGATGATAAGAACTTTATGAAAGAAAAAAAAATTGAGGTCCAAACCAGCAGTCTGGATCTGTTCTACGGGCAGAAGCAGGCGCTTAAGAATATATCGCTTGATATATATTCAAACCATATTACTGCATTTATAGGTCCCTCCGGGTGCGGGAAATCAACATTTCTTAGGACGCTCAACAGGATGAACGACCTGATAGGAAACGTAACCATTCATGGGGAAGTAATAATTAACGGCACTAATATTTACGCTCGGAACGTGGATGTTGTTGAACTCAGAAGAAAAGTCGGAATGGTTTTCCAGAAGTCGAACCTTTTCCCGAAATCAATATTCGATAACCTTGTCTTCGGCCCAAAGCTGAACGGCATAAGGGACAGGAAGTCGTTAAACGAAATTGTTGAAAGAACGTTAAGGCAGGCTGCAATATGGGACGAAGTAAAGGACAGGCTAAATGAAAATGCACTCAGCCTTTCTGGAGGACAGCAGCAGAGGCTCTGTATTGCAAGGGCTCTTGCCGTGGAGCCGGAGATAATCTTGCTGGATGAACCGGCTAGCGCACTGGACCCAATTTCAACGGCAAAGATTGAAGAGCTCCTCAGTGAACTGAAGCATAACTACACAATTGTAATAGTTACACACAACATGCAGCAGGCTTCGCGCGTAAGCGACTATACGGCGTTCTTTTACATGGGCGAGCTAATTGAATACGGAGAAACAAAAAAAATGTTTACAAAGCCGTCAATAAAGAAAACCGAGGAATACATTACGGGCAGGTTCGGCTGAGTTAAGATTTAACACAGAGGTAACATTAAATTCACAATAACTTAACATTGGATTTCTATTTTACTAAAAAACAAATAAAACAGGAATCAATGAAAATAGCTCATATATCGGATCTCCATATCTGTACAAGGCGTAACTTCAGGAATATAAAAAAGATGCGCAGGCTACTAAAGCATATATCAGAAAACAACTTCGATCACGTTGTAATTACAGGCGATATAACCGAGAACGGATTGGAAAAGGAGTTCATGCTAATAAGGAACCTTCTGGAAGAATTTGACCTGTTAAGACCGGATAAACTCTCCGTAGTAATAGGCAACCATGATGTTTATGGCGGGATACAATTTGTGGAGGATATAGCGGGTTTTCCGGGAAAGTGCATCAAAACTAATTACAAGAGAAAGGTGATGGAGTTTGGGGAATATTTCCGCGAGACCTTTGATGGCGTTTACTCGCCCGGTCCGGATCTTTTCCCTTATGCAAAAGACCTTGGGGAGGTTGTTCTAATCGGAATCAACTCAATCAGCGAATATTCCAGGCTGAAGAACTTCTTTGCCTCAAAGGGGAGAATTTCAGAAGAGCAAGCCTCCGGCCTGTTCAGGATTTTCAATTCCGGTAAATATTCCGAAAAACCAGCAGTCGTTCTCATACATCATCACCTCTACAAAACTCCGTTCTATGCTCTTTCAGGCGAAAGCAGGCTATGGGCAAAGATTGAGAATGAGGCAATGAAACTGCGCGGAAGAAAAAGGCTCCTGAATTTCCTGTCAAGATACGATGTAAAGCTCATACTTCACGGGCACGTTCATGAATCAGCAGGTTACCTTAAGAAGGGGATTATGTGTATGAATGCAGGCGAGACTTTCAGCACAAGCCGTCCAGGAAAAATAAGCTATAATGAAGTAAGAATTGAACGTGCAAATTCAATCATCACGAAGAACATAAAACTGCCCGATAGAAAAACCTTGAAGTCTCCGTATGGTTTTTCTGAAATTTTAGCAACAAATTCCAGAAGAAATGATTTTCATGAGGCCGCAGGATTTTAACGCGAACATCATGAAATAAAAGAAGAAAGGCATGAAGAATGAAAAGTAAGATATTGCTTGTGGATGATGAAAAAGATATCATTGAATTACTGCAGTATAATATTGAACAGGTAGGCTATGAAGTTATCAGTGCCAATAACGGCCTGGAGGCGATGGAGAAGATCCTGGAGATGCCGGACCTGATAATACTGGACGTAATGATGCCGGTTATGGATGGCTACGAGGTATGTAGGAAGATTCGCCAGAGCAAGCTCACGCTTCATATTCCAGTAATATTGCTTACCGCAAAGTCTGCCGAGTCAGATGAGGTTAAAGGACTTGAACTAGGGGCAGACGATTTCATTACCAAACCGATCTCGCCAAAGAAACTAATTGCACGTATCAGGGCAAATCTCAGGCGCAAGGACAACGCGCAGGATGATGAAAATAAGGGCAAAACCACAATAATACTGGGCCCCCTGGAAATTGACAGGGAGAAATTTGAGGCTAAGGTTGACGGGGTGAATATACATTTTTTGAAAAAAGAATTTGAAATATTAACCTATATTGCATTGAAGCCGGGCAGAGTAATGAACCGTGAGTCAATATTAAATGAAATCTGGGGTGAGGATTCCTATATAACCGAAAGGGCCATTGACGTGCATATTAGAAAAATACGAGAGAAACTTGGGAAACACTCGGATTTGATAGAGACGATTAAAGGTGTTGGCTACCGTATAAGAGATACTGAGAATGCCCCGGGAGTACACAGTTAAAATGCATGAGCCGGCCAGAGAAGAATACTTCAAAAGTCTTCCCTTCTAAGAGTGCACTATGGCCCACAAAACCGGCCATAAAGGCACTTTTTGCCCTTTTTAAGTCAATGTTAACAAATTGTTAAGTTTTGTTTCCCCTATATTAAACGAATTTCCATTTGCTTAATTTTATTAATGTAAATTACGTGAATGTTAAGTCTGCCATCCGGAGTTTATTCCCGATGAAATAAAAAAATCGGGTACATGGAAAAAGCATAAAGCGCTCATGAAGTTAAAATACTCGTCAATCTTATTGGAGAAATAAATGTTAAAAAAAGCAGTCATTGCTTCTATTGTGTTCGTGGCATCCATTGCAGCTTTTGGGTGCGGTAAGTCGGCTACTTCAGTTACACTTGCCGGGTCGACAGCGTTTCAGCCTTTTGCTGAAAGGCTTGCAGAACAGTATATGGAGTCGCATAACGGCGTAAACATAACAGTACAGGGCGGGGGGTCAGCCGTTGGGATCCAGTCCGCTAACTCTGGAGCAGCACAGATCGGGATGGCCGACATGGTCCAGCTGCCGGATGAGGCTAAAGGATTGACCCCTGTAATTGTAGCAAGGGATGGTGTTGCGATAGTTGTTAACCCGAAGAACCCTATAACAAACCTTACAACCGAACAGGTGCGGGACATATTTAACGGCAAGATAACCAACTGGAAACAGCTTGGCGGAAACGACGCCCCGATTACCGTCGTCTCAAGGGAAGCCGGTTCAGGAACAAGGTCATCTTTTGAGAAGATTATCGGCAGCATACAGCTGAAGAAAGACGCCCTCATTCAGGATTCCAACGGCACAATACGAGAAACTGTTTCCAACGATCCAAACGCAGTGAGCTACCTTTCGCACGGAATGATCAATGAAAAGGTAAAGCCGCTTACACTCGACGGAATACAAAGCTCCGTGGAAAACATTGTAAACGGAACGTATAAACTCTCTAGGCCGATATTTCTCCTTGTCAAAGGAAACATTCAGGGCGAAATAAAAAACTTTATCGATTATGTACTTTCTCCCGAAGGCCAGAAGACAATAAAAGACAACGGGCTATTGCCTGCCAAGTCGTAATATCAGAAAAGTTTCACAAGCTGGTGAAAGGATAGGGTAGAGAAGAATTTATATTATGCTTAATACATTTCAGGAAATTTAATGAAACTTGTTGGTGAAAAAGGTGTCAGGCGAATTTTAATGACGGTAGCTTTTTCCGCTATTTCAGCACTCTTGTTGATCACACTTTTTATAATAAACGAAGGCCTTCCGTTTATATTCCGGTATGGCTTAAAGGATTTTCTTTTATCATCCGACTGGAACCCGGCAGCAGGCAAGTTCGGCATATTCCCGATGATAACCGCATCACTCTGGGTAACATTCGGTGCAATGATAACAGGTGCACCGCTTGGCGTTGCGGTGGCCATTTTCTTAAGCGAGTATGCTCCACGTCCCATGATGAAGGTAGTAAAGCCCACAATAGAACTCCTTGCTGCAATTCCTTCCGTTGTTTACGGATTTATTGGAGTAATGGTTCTGGCTCCTTTTATAAGGAGTTACTTCGGAGGTCCCGGCCTTTCACTCCTTGCGGGTTCCATAATTCTCGGAATCATGATCCTGCCTACGGTGATCAGTATCAGCATCGATTCCATTATGGCTGTACCCAGGAGCTACCGCGAAGGCTCACTTGCACTCGGTGCCACTACGTGGCAGACAATACACATGATAACCATTAAGGCTTCAAAGTCGGGCATAATTGCAAGCATAATACTTGGGCTTGGGCGTGCCGTAGGAGAAACGATGGCTGTAATAATGGTTGCAGGAAACTCGGTAAACATTCCTCATTCGGCGCTTGACTCCGTAAGGACACTTACGGCTAACATTGCTCTCGAAATGAGTTATGCTACGGGAATGCACCGGCAGGCACTCTTTGCAACCGGTGTGGTTCTTTTTGTTGGCATTATAATACTTAACTCAATAGCAAGCGTTGCACTCAGGAAAAGGACGTCGAAAAGATGAGAATAAATCCAAGGCACACACAGAAAGGCGCGGTAATAATTCTTGGCGGAGCTACTATCTTAGTACTGCTCATACTGGCATTCATAATAATATTCATACTTGAAAAAGGCCTGCCCGTAGTTAACCTGCAGTTCCTCAGCAGCAAGCCACGGGACCTGGGGCGTGCGGGCGGTATATTCCCCACAATTATAGGAACAATTATTCTTCCCGTTGTGGCGCTTCTTATTGCAACTCCCCTGGGTGTTTTTACTTCTGTATACCTAAGCGAATATACAAAGGAGACAACACTGACAAAGGTTATCAGGTTCGGCACCGACTGCCTTGCCGGGATACCTTCAATTATATTCGGGCTTTTCGGCTACATATTTTTCGTTATCACGCTTCAGATGGGATGGTCAATTCTTGCCGGAAGCCTGACGCTTGCCGTGATGGTGCTTCCGACAATTATACGCACTTCAGAAGAAGCAATCCGCGCGGTGCCAAAGGTTTACAGGGAAGTCAGTTTCTCGCTCGGGGCATCGGGCTGGCAGACCGTAAAAAAAGTAATTCTGCCAAATGCCCTTCCGGGCATTGTTACAGGAGTCATGCTTTCAATAGGGCGCTCAATAGGTGAGACCGCGGCTGTAATTTTTACCGCGGGATCATCCTTAAGAATTCCGACTACGGCATTCGACTCTGTGCGCACAATGGCAGTACATTTTTACATTCTTGCGCGTGAAGGCATTTCGCAGGAAAACGCATACGGCACTGCGGCAACCTTAATCATCGCGGTCTTGATTATTAACCTTACAGCTTACTGGCTAATGAACCGTTTCATCGCCAGGAGAGGATAGTTAGGAAGAGAGTAAAATCTGAATGAGCACAAAATTCAACATACACAATTTTAACTTTTACTTTAATGGTTCTCCCGTTCTAAAGGACCTCAACCTGGATGTGACGTCAAATGAAATACTTGGCGTCATTGGTCCGGCTGGCTCCGGAAAGACAACATTCCTTCGTTCATTAAACAGGATGAATGAGCTTGAGGCAGGGATCAGGACTGAAGGAGAAATCCTGATGGATGGGCAGAACATATACGATCCTGAAGTTGACGTAGCGGGCTTAAGGAAAAGGGTGGGGATGGTTTTTGCCATGCCTGTTCCCCTGCCAATGAGCATCTATGAGAACGTGGTCTACGGTCCCAGGCTCTCAGGCATCAGCAGCAAGTCGCGGCTCGACGAACTGGTGGAAAAAAGCCTCAAGGAGGCATTCATCTGGGATGAGGTCAGGGACCGTCTTAAGCTCTCAGGACTGAGGCTTTCCGGCGGGCAGCAGCAGAGGCTTTGCCTTGCAAGAGTTCTGGCGATGAAGCCCGAAGTCATTCTTCTTGACGAGCCGTGTTCGGGATTGGATCCGATTTCCACGGCAAAGATTGAAGACGCACTTACGGTGCTGAAAAAAGAGTACACAATAATACTTGTAACAAACAACACCAAACAGGCAGCCCGTGTAGCCGACAAAACAGCTTTTTTCCTTATGGGAGAGATGATAGAAGTGGGATTAACCAGGCAGATATTCACGGCTCCTGCAAAAAAGGAAACTCATGATTACATTACAGGAAGATTCGGCTGATGGCAAATACAATGGCTGAAATAAAAAATAAAATGAGGGTCGAAGGCCTGGACCTTTATTACGGGAAATTTCATGCATTGACTTCGGTTTCAATGCCTGTCCAGGAAAATAAGATTACTGCACTTATAGGGCCTTCAGGCTGCGGAAAGTCCACACTTCTCAGGTGTCTTAACCGAATGAATGACCTGATACCGGGAACAAAGGTAACCGGTCAGGTGATGCTGGATGACCAGGATATATACGGCCAGGCCATGGAAGTAACCGACCTCAGGAAGCGTGTCGGCATGGTCTTTCAAAGGCCGAACCCTTTCCCGCTTTCGATATATGAAAACGTTGTCTACGGATTAAAGGTTGCCGGCTTCCGTAACAGGAAGATGATGGATGAGGTTGCTGAAAGAAGCCTTAAAGGCGCCTGGATGTGGGACTATGTAAAGGACAAGCTCGATCAGTCCGCGCTGGAGCTGCCGCTGGATCAGCAGCAGAGGCTTTGTATTGCAAGGCTTCTTGCAATTGAGCCGGAGGTGATTTTAATGGATGAGCCCTGTTCGGCGCTGGATCCGATTGCAACGATGAAGGTTGAAGAACTGATGCTTGAGCTCGCAAAGAACTATACAATTGTAATTGTAACGCACAACATGCAGCAGGCTTCGCGTGTTTCGGATTATACAGGGTATATGCTCCTGGGAAAAATGATAGAATTTAACGATACAAGAGTGATTTTTACGAAGCCGAAAGAAAAACTGACCGAGGAATACATTTCGGGAAAGTATGGCTGAAAAAGTATTAGTGATCAGATCCATCTGACCAAAAAAGCCGGGTACAAAAAGACATTTTTTGTATCCGGCTGACTAAAAACTTCCCTCTTTCGGGCAGCTTACTCTACCGCTTCGCCGCCTTTATCCAGCTTCTTTTTATGTGTAATAAACTCGGCATCGATATAGAATACCAGGTCCTCGGCAATATTTGTGGCATGGTCGGCAAGGCGCTCGATGTGCCTTGAAAGAACTATCAGGTGGCTTGCCGGTTCAATAAGCGAGGAATCGGCCTGCATTTTTGAAACGAGGAATTTGAATGTTTCCTTGTTGAGCTTGTCGACGGTGTCATCGGAATCCAGTACTTTTCTTGCGCGTTCAGTACTCCTGTTTATGAACGAATCAATTGCGTCGCGCACCATCATTCTTGCCTGAGTGCCCATTTCCACAATTTTAGATTCTTTCAGCAGGTCGTGAAAGCCCTTTGTCTTCTTTACTCGCTGGGCAATATTAACTGCTATGTCGCCACAGCGCTCCAGCTGGTTATTGATCATAAGGGCCGACATGATGAACCTTAGGTCGGTTGCAACCGGCTGAAAAAGTGCCAGTATATTTTCGCACTGTGTATTTATCAGGTTATCGTAGGCATCTATTTCGTTATCCTTGGCTTTCATGCCTTTACAAAGCTCAATGTCTCCGGTTTCAAGAGCCTTTGTTGCCCTGCCTACCTGTTCATCAACGAGTGAGGCCATTTTAATGAGGTTTTCCTTTAAGCTCTCGGTTTCTTTTACGAAGTTTTCCTGCATGATCCTTCTCTCGAATAATATTTATAAAAATTAATTGTCGGTAAACAGCTATTAGAAATTTGCCTGAAACAATGGCTAAGAAGCGGGCTGTTGATACAAAGGTAAATAAAATTCCATATTTAATCTATAAGCACGGTACTGCAGTTCAGGCTTAAAATAGTTTTTACTACCAATAAAAAATAATAAATTATGCGGAAAGTATGTGTTAAGTAATTGTTAATTCCATTGCCTGAAAGTGAAACATGTAGATTCCCGGAAAGAAAAAACTCCCTGCCAGAAAAGATACCGGAAAGGCATAGGCAGGGAGTTGAATGTCGAATTGTTTTTGATCAGTATGATTTATTAAGGTCTGTTTTTAATATTTAATGTGTCACCTCTGCGGGCAGTTCTACACCCAGTTGTTTCATTAAGCCCATTAAACCGCCGCCATCTACATGAACCAGTTTCAGTTTAGTAATCTTGTTGTCTTTTACCGTAATTTCAACCGGCTCCTCGGGCATTACTACCGACTTATTTGTTGCCGGAATGGCTTTAATTCCGGGTGCAGGAGAAGGGATGGTATTTTTATGAGTCCCTGTAATCTTTACCTTCAGGTATACGCGATCAGCCCTGTCCTCGGTAATCTTAAAATTAAAGCGGAAGTCCGGCAGTCCCTTATTCAAAGCCAGGTGTGCTCCAAGGAATTCATCACTATTGAGCGGATCGGGGCCGAGGCCAACTGCTTTGAAATCCTTCGAGAGAAAATTATCAGCTTTCGTAAAGTTATTGTTTTCTATTGCGGTTAAAAATTCCTCTACAACTTTACCTGCTTTCATGCTAATCCTCCTTTCAAAAGGAAATTATTGGAATCTATTGGTAATAAACCGGCTAAATGTTAAAACCGGTTGCACAGCCAATTTTTAAATAAATCGGAAAAATTACAAGGGATATATAATTACCTGCGCGGGTTCTGGCCTAAGTGATTTTCCATTTTGAAAATATCCATTTCCATTTTGAAAACCATTTACAAAAACTGCATCAGCTAAAGCCGGATTTTGGTGCTAAAACAGATAATAAAGGAGTAATGATCTCTGGCATTTATTTGGCTTTAAGTAAAATAGATTTACCCGGTTAGTTCATTCCATAAATAAGTTATTTCAGGTACACTTTTATGACCATGGCCGTATATCTTGTAGTAAATGTCCTTCTTGTCGCGGGGTTTGTTAAACTTATGACGAAGAAAGACTATCTGACCTATCTGTTTAGCGGGAGGTGGTTCT